>NZ_VSSR01000029.1 GCF_008123515.1 Bradyrhizobium cytisi | reverse complement strand
AGATGTGTATAAGAGACAGCTTGGGTTCCAGATGACTAGGGCTTGTACTCATAAACGTCAGTCTCCGAGGCCAAGCGGAAGTCGCCCCGCTCGGTCTGCATCGATCGCTTTTGACCCGAAGCAAACCTTCTTGCATTGCTAAAATTCGTGCAATTTTCAACGTGACTGGTTGATAAACCTGAATTACTCAATCTGGTGTAGAACGACAGTCCTTGAGAAGGCGTGTCTAGGCTGGTGGAGTGCTATTGGTGTCGATCATAAGAACGAAGATCGGTCGTTGGCTCGCTGCAGCGGCCTGTTTCTGTTGCTGGGCGCTGGCGCTTTCGTTGCTCACCACGGTGATCTGCACAGCAGCCGCTCGGCAGCAATCTTCCTGGAATAGGAGTGCAGAACTGAGGAGGGTCGGATACGTCGAGTTGTTCGGTGAGGATGCTGTCCATCTTCTGGTCGGCAATTCCGTGCTGGTACAAAACTCAGGCCCAATCGACAAAAGAAATGGCATCGAAATCAACGAGAAGATTTACTACTTCGTGAACGATAAGACTATGTACGAATGTGGGGTGGCCAAGGAGGCGGGTTGCGATGTTAAATCATGGGGCCTCCAAAACGATCAAGTATGCCTTGAAATTGGGTCATGCGGTGAGCGTCCGAAGATTATGAAGTCGCCGCTCTCGCTAGGTCGCGCAAAAAAGGGTGACAAGCTCGGTATCTATCTTTGGTTCGATCATTTTGCCTATGACATTGTCAAAGGCAATCGGACGGATTTCCCGCTATTCGATAATGTTATTCGAAGCAAACCGATCGAATTGGACCGCGCACATTTCGAGAAGGAAATCAATGAAGTTGGCCCGGGTGCCGAAGAAGTCCCGATCTCTGGGCCACGATCGGTCTCGTTGTTGATAGGGAACACATTTCTGTCCGATGACGTCACAAATCTCTCGGAAGATCGGGCGGCGAATGCATGCCCGAAGGAGGGAACGTACTATTCGCCGGACGGCAAGGTCATCCGCTTCGCTTGTCGCGACGGAAAATGGTCGATAGCTGTTTTGCACTGGAATATCCAGTCGGACCTATTCTGCCGCGATGGTCCCGAGTCTGATAGCATCGGCTCATTCAATTGCACGCGCGGGATGGTTTACGCGATCTCTGCGTCCCCCAAGTCCAGCGCGGATAACAAGATGCGCGTCCGCGATCCAAAATTCACGGACAGCGATAGTGACTTGATGGGCTATCTCGGAAACGCGTTCAATTTCAGATTCGAACAACGCCATGCGGCTGAAAAGTCCGGAAGAAGTAACGTTGGACCTCGCAGTTGCCAGCCAAAAATGAGGCTAACGGCAGAAGTGTGCCGCTGACTTTCCGCTTCTAGCCCATCAGCAAAGCCGTAGGATGGGTAGAGCGCCACCGAAATCCGTCAATCCGTTCGCCGCTGACGAAGCATGATGGGTTTCGCAAGGGCTCAACCCATCTACGCGTGCTATCTCGACGCCAGGTCGATCCCGCTGGTCGCCTATTGCCCGCTCGCGCAGGGGCGCGTTGCATCCGACCCGGTGCTCGCCGAGATCGGTGCGAAACACAACGCGAGCGCGGCGCAAGTGGCGCTGAAATGGCTGCTCGACCAGGATGGTGTCGCCGCGATCCCGAAGGCATCGCGCCGCGAGAGCCAGCAGGCCAATCTGGACGCGCTGAAGATCAAGCTGGATGATGCCGACCGCAAGAAGATCGCAGCGCTGCCGAAGGACGGCCGTTGCGTCAATCCGGGCTTCGCACCGGCTTGGGATTAGTTTTATCGGCGAGGTTTTCGAAGCTAGGTTTTCGAACGCAGAGATTTCTGAATGGATATTCAGGATCAGAACGATCGTTAATCGCAGCGCTGTTGTGGAGGCGTCGGCGCGCCGGTCTTGCCTGGCGGTCTGAGCGAATCTTTCAGGCGCGTTTCTCCACATTGGCGCTGCGGGCCGGCACGCCAAACTCCTTGTGGCAGACTTCGGCCAGCACGGCGACGCCCTCGCGGATCTGCTGATGCGAAGGGCTCGCGAAGCACAGCCGCAGGCGTGAGCCTGAGTGACTCTTGTTGGTCGACCATTCCGGCCCCGGATTGATCGAGACACCGGCGGCAAGCGCAGCCTGTGAGAGCTTGAGCGTATCGACCTGGTCGGGCAGCTTCACCCACAGGAAGATGCCGCCCTTAGGCTCTTCGAATTCGGCGGCTGTCCCGAACTGTTCGTTGAGCGCTTCCATCAGCGTGTCGAGCTTGGTGCGCAGCGCTTTCGTCAGTGCCGGCACATGGGTCGAAAAATGCGGTCGGCAATAGGTGGCGAGCACCATCTGCTCCAGCGCGCCGGAGCCGGCGTCGGTCTTCAGCGCCAGCATCCGCGACATCACATCCCAGGGCGCCACAATGAAGCCGACGCGCAATGCCGGCGCGATCGACTTCGAGAACGAGCCGATATGGATCACGCCGCCATTTTTGCTCAAGGCGTGGATCGCGGGCGGCCGTTGGCCCGACCAGACCAGGTCGGCATAGCAATCGTCCTCGAAGACAGGCACGCCATATTCGGTCGACAACCGCAGCAACTCGATGCGGCGCGTCTCCGGCATGATGCTGCCGGTCGGATTCTGCACGGTCGGAATGGTGTAGATGTATTTCGGCCGGATGCCGCGACCCCTGAGGTCGGCCAGCGTCGAGGCCAGCGCGTCCATGCGCATTCCGTCGTCGTCGAGCGGAATGCCGATGGTGTTGACGCCCAGCCGCGTCAGGCGGTTCAGCGCACCCTGATACGTTTCCTGCTCGACAATCACGGTGTCGCCGCGTGCCAGCAGTGTGTTGTTGACGAGGTCGAGCGCCTGGAGCGAGCCGGAGACGATCATGAGATCGTCGACCGTGCAGCTGATGCCGGCATCGCGCTTCAGCTTTGTCACCAGGAATTCGCGCAGGGGCAAGTAACCCTGCGGGCCGTGCGCCAGCCCGTAAGTCGCGAGCGACCGGCCTTCGCGTCGCAGGGTCTGATTGGCAGCCTCGATCAGCTCGTCGAGCGGCAGCTGCTCGGAATCGTTGTTGCCGCCGACAAAGCTGTATTTGGCGAGGCCCGTCCAGCGCGCAGAGGGCGCCGGCAGCCCTGCGGGGAACAGGGGCGCGAAATCGAAGCTGGACGTCATGGGAGCGTTCCTCGTTATTTTTATTGGGCGGCTGGCCTGGTGCCGACCGGGCGCCGCGATTTCGATGATGGCATCATGCCAGTGTTTTGCCCGACGCGTCAAACGAAATTCGTAAAATCCGTATCCGTGTCGCGCGAACCAATAAGCCACTGATTTTGCAGATCCGGCTACTGTGCATGGGGTTGTTTTCGAACTTTTCGATCTGCAGCACTCACTCGAAGCGGCGGCCGTAGCCGCCCTCGATGCGAGCTTCACTTCTTGCCGGCCGTCCGGGTCGGGCGGCCCTGGCTGATGAAAGCGTAATGCGCATTGGCGACGCCGCCAACCATCAAGGCCTCGACCACCGGCTCGGCGATTTCGCCCGTGGCGGCCCAGTCGACGATGAAATTGGCCCCGGTCCCGCCGCGCACATCGTCGGTCGGAATGAAGATCGAGACGGTGGCGAGCGGCTTCACGGCGACCGGCGCCTTCAGATAGCTCTCGACCTGTTTTCCTGCGGTGTCGAAATAGGCGATGCGCCGGACCACCAGCGCTTGCGTCTCGGAGGCGTTGTGGACGCTCAGCGTCACCGAGAAATCGACCCGCAGCTTGCCCTGGCTCATCGCCACGCTGGAATAGGCCGGCACGTAGAAGCCGCCGGAGACCGCCAGCTCCTCCTTTGGCAGCGCCGTGAGCGAATCGGCGAAGGCCTGTTCGAGGTTCACTTTGGGCTGCGCGGCCGCCGGCTCGGCGAAGGCGAGGGGGCATAGCAGCATTGCAGTGGCAAGGCTGGCCCGCATGTGACGAATTGCTCGCTTGCCGCGCTGCAGCCGGTCTCTAGGGTGCGACAAAACGGACCGATCTGGCATGCACGAGCTCATTCGCGACATCACTCTCTGTATCCTGTTTGCCTGGATGCTGGGCCTGCTCGCCCATTTTTCCCGGCAACCGCTGATCCTGGCTTACCTTATCGCCGGCTTCTGCATAGGTCCATTCGGTGCCGGCTGGGTCAAGTCGCAGGAATCGATCGGCGTCATCTCCGAGCTCGGCCTGATCTTCATGCTGTTCATGATCGGGCTCGAGATCGACCTGAAGAAGATCGTGCGGGCGGGCAAGGTGATCCTGTTCGCGGCCGGCGGCCAGCTGATCGGCGGCTGCCTGCTCGGCATCCTGTTCTTTGCCGGCATCGGGCTCTCGCTCGGCGGCGGCCATTTCGACGCGCTCTATCTCTGCATTGCCTGCGCACTCTCCTCAACCGTCATCATCGTCAAGGTGCTCTACGAGAAGCGGGAGCTCGACACCTTGCCCGGTCGCATCACGCTTGGCGTGCTGGTGCTTCAGGACATCTTTGCCATCCTGTTCCTGGCGGTGCAGCCGAGTCTCGCAAACCTGCAAGTCGGCGTCATCCTGCTGTCGATCGGTCGCGTCGCAGTGCTGGTCGCCGCCGCGCTGCTGGTCAGCCGCTATGTGCTGCCGCGCCTGTTCCACCAGATCGCCCGCCGGCCCGAGCTGATCCTGCTCGGGGCGCTGGCCTGGTGCTTTCTCGTCGCCGAGACCGCCGAGCAGCTCTCGCTCTCGCGCGAGATGGGCGCGCTGATCGCCGGCGTCTCGCTCTCGACCTTTCCTTACGCGCTCGACGTCACGGCCAAGGTCACGACGCTCCGCGACTTCTTCATCACGCTGTTCTTCGTGGCGCTGGGCATGACCATTCCCGTGCCCGGCCTCTCGGTGATCGGGCTGGCCTTGATGATTGCCGCGTTCACGGTGGTGAGCCGCCTCGTCACCACCTTCACGCCGCTCTATCTGCTGAAGCAGGGTCTGCGCGCGAGCCTGCTGCCCGCGATCAATCTGGCGCAGATCTCCGAGTTCTCGCTGGTGGTGATCCAGACTGGCGTCGGCGACAATCACATCGCAGCCGAGACGGCGAATGCGGCCTCGTTCGCCTTCGTGGTGCTGGCCGTGCTCTCGACCTTCGTCATGACCCGCAGCGACGAGATCACCCGCTGGGCCATCGGCCCGCTCAAGCGGATCGGCTTGCGCGACCTCGACCACGGCAACGGCCACGCCGAGGAGGCGGGCGAAGGCGGCCACGGCGAGGCGCGCCGCATCGTCATTCTCGGCTTTTTCCGCAGCGCGAGCGCCCTGCTGGCCGAGATCGAACGGCAGGCGCCGGTGCTGCTGGAGCAGATCACGGTGATCGACTTCAACCCCAATGTGTACCAGACCCTGCTTTCGCGCGGCCTGCACGTGATCTATGGCGACATCAGCAGCGCCGACACGCTGCTCCATGCCGGGATCGGCAAGTCCGAGATGATTATCCTCAGCGTGCCGGACGCGCTGCTGAAGGGCGCCAGCAACGAGAAGCTGGTTCGCCACGTCCGCACCCTCAACCCCAAGGCCCTGATCGTCGCCACCGCCGATCTCCTGTCCGACGTCGGCGAGCTCTATGCGGCTGGCGCCAGCTATGTCACCGTGACCCGGCTCAGCGACGCTCATGAATTGTTTACGGTGATTGAGGCGGCCCAGGCCGGCCTGTTGGCCGACAAGCGCGCCGAGCTCGATGCTCGGCTCGGCGAGCGGCGCGAAGTGCTACCCTGACGGCCTGGCCGCCTTCCGCCCGGGCTGCCGGCGCCTATATCCCTGGTATCTTCGGTGCAAGCCTCGTTAGCAGGCTGGCCTCCGGACATATGCGGTTGCGTCCGGGACACTAGCGCTGGGGCCCAAGTCCAGCTAAGGCGTCCGGCTAAGCCTCCGGCCCATAACCGATAGAGATTGGGACATGCCCGATACCGTTCAGGAAGTTTTGCAGGCCTTTGCCCGGGGCGAGCTCGTCGTCGTGACCGACGACGAGGATCGCGAGGGCGAGGGCGATCTGATCGTCGCCGCCTCGTTCTGCACAGCGGAAAAGATGGCCTTCATCATCCGCCACACCTCCGGCATCGTCTGCGCGCCGATCACCACCGAGGACGCGCGGCGGCTGCGGCTCGATCCGATGGTGGCCCACAACGATTCCGCCCACACCACAGCCTTCACGGTCTCGATCGACTACAAGCCCGACGGCGGCACCGGCATCTCGGCCGAGGAGCGCGCCTCTTGCTGTCGTGCGCTGTCCAATCCCAATGCCGGAGCCAACGACTTCGCCCGTCCGGGCCACATCTTCCCGCTGATCGCCAAGGATGGTGGCGTGCTGCTGCGCTCCGGCCATACCGAGGCCGCGGTCGATCTCTGCAAGCTCTCGGGCCTGCCGCCGGTCGGCGTCATCAGCGAATTGATGAACGACGACGGCAGCGTGATGAAGGGCGAACAGGTCGCCCAGTTCGCCGCTAAGCATAAGCTCAAGCACGTCACCATTGCCGACATGATCGCCTATCGCCAGGCGCGCGAAAAGCTGATCGAACGGGTCTCGACCTTCACCACCGAAAGCCCGATTGGGCCGCTCCAGGGCTATGCCTACCGCTCGCCGTTCGATTCCATCGCCCATGTCGCCTTCGTCTACAATGGCGTCGGCGATGGCAAGAACGTGCTGACGCGCTTTCACAAGCCGAACATCGTCAAGGACACCTTTACCGGCCACAAGCGCATGGCGGCCGTGCTCGAGCACTTCAAGAAGTCCGGCCGCGGCGTGCTGGTTTATCTGCGCGACGGCGCGGCCGGTGTCCCAGTGGCCCCGCTACCCGATGAGAGCGCGACTGAGGCCGATCGCAACCGCCAGTGGCGCGAAGTCGGCGTCGGAGCGCAGATCCTGCGCGATCTCGGCGTCACCTCGATCCGTCATCTCACCTCGTCGGTGCATGACTACAAGGGCCTCTCGGGCTTCGGCATCGAGATCGTCGCCAACGAGCAGCTTGAAAGCTAGCGCTGTCATTCCGACAGGCGCGACACGCATCCCCGGGATTCACGCAGACCCGTATTTCTGCAACGCAATTGCACTTGTTGCCGCGGCGCACTAGTTTGTCCGGCAATTTTTAGACGGAACCAGACCGAAAGGACGTCTCATGAGCGTGCGCCCTCAGACCAAGGACAAGCCGGCTGCGGCTTCCTTCCAGTGGGACGATCCGTTCCTGCTCGATGAGCAGCTGACCGAAGACGAGCGCATGGTGCGTGACACGGCGCGTGCCTACGCCCAGGACAAGCTGCTGCCGCGCATCACCAAGGCCTATCTCGAAGAGACGACCGACCGCGAGATCTTCAACGAGATGGGCGAGCTCGGCCTGATCGGCATCACGCTGCCGGAGGAATATGGCTGCGCCAACGCGAGCTACGTGGCTTATGGCCTCGTCGCGCGCGAGATCGAGCGGGTCGATTCCGGCTATCGTTCGATGAATTCGGTGCAGTCCTCCCTGGTGATGTACCCGATCTACGCCTATGGCGACGAGAACCAGCGCAAGAAGTACCTCCCGAAGCTCGCCAGCGGCGAGTGGGTCGGCTGCTTCGGCCTGACCGAGCCCGATGCCGGCTCCGACCCCGGCGGCATGAAGACCCGCGCCGAGAAGGTCTCCGACGGCTATCGCCTGACCGGCAGCAAGATGTGGATTTCGAACGCGCCGATCGCCGACGTGTTCGTGATCTGGGCCAAATCGGCCGAGCACGACAACCAAATCCGCGGCTTCGTGCTGGAGAAGGGCATGAAGGGCCTCTCTGCGCCGAAGATCGGAAGCAAGCTCAGCTTGCGCGCTTCCATCACAGGCGAGGTCGTGATGGACGGCGTCGTGGTGCCGGAAAGCGCGCTGCTGCCCAACGTCTCCGGCCTGAAGGGTCCGTTCGGCTGCCTCAACCGTGCCCGCTACGGCATCTCCTGGGGCGCGCTCGGCGCCGCGGAGGACTGCATGCATCGCGCCCGCCAGTACACGCTCGACCGCAAGCAGTTCGGCAAGCCGCTCGCCGCGACCCAGCTGGTGCAGAAGAAGCTCGCCGACATGGAAACCGAGATCGCGCTCGGCCTCCAGGGCTCGTTGCGAGTCGGTCGCCTGATGGACGAGGGCAAGTTCGCGCCCGAGATGATCTCGATCATGAAGCGCAACAATTGCGGCAAGGCCCTCGACATCGCCCGCGTCGCCCGCGACATGCACGGCGGCAACGGTATCTCGGCCGAATACCACGTGATGCGTCATGTCCATAACCTCGAGACGGTCAACACCTACGAGGGCACCCACGACGTGCACGCCCTGATCCTGGGTCGCGCGATCACGGGCATTCAGGCGTTTTTCTAAGCGCCCTGTATTCCGTGGTGGTTGCCTTGCTCCGCTGTCATCGTTCGCGATAGCGGACGCTCCAGTATCCCAGGGACCTCGCCTTCGCCTCGGGCGCCGCGGCGTACTGGATACCCCGCTTTCGCGGGGTATGACGAGAGTATGGGGTACGTACAGGAAGTGCCATGTCCGACAACGACGATGTTCCGTTCAACCGCGACTTTCCGCTTAAAGCCGGTGTCGTCGAGGAAGTCCGCCCCGGCGTGCGGCGGGTGCTCTGTAACAATCCGAGCCCGTTCACCTTCACCGGTACCGTCAGCTACATCGTAGGCACCGGCAACGTCGCGATCATTGATCCCGGTCCCGACGATGAGGCTCATGCGGCTGCGCTGCTCGACGCCGTGCGCGGCGAGACGGTGAGCCATATCTTCGTCACCCACACCCACCGCGACCACTCGCCCAATACACCGCGCGTCAAGCAGGCAACCGGCGCGCCGGTTTATGCCGAGGGCCCGCACCGCGCCTCGCGCCCGCGCTTCGAGAGCGAGAAGCACAATCCGGAATCCGGCTCCGATCGCGACTTTGTCCCCGATATCAGGATCGCCCATGGTGACGTCGTCGAAGGCGCCGGCTGGCGGCTCGAGGCAGTGGCGACGCCCGGCCATACTGCCAACCATCTCGCCTTCGCCTGGCCCGAGCGAAAGTTCAACTTCGTCGGCGATCACGTCATGGGCTGGTCGACTTCGATCGTGGCCCCGCCCGACGGCTCGATGATCGACTACATGGCGTCGCTCGACCGGCTCGCTGCGCGCGAGGAGGATCTGTATTTCTCCGGCCACGGTCCGGAGATCCCGGAGGGCCAGCGCTACGTGCGTTTCCTGATCCGCCACCGCAAGGCGCGCGAGGCCTCGATCCTGCACCGCCTCGCCAAGGGCGAGACGGATATCCCGACCATGGTGCGCGCGATCTATATCGGCATCGATCCGCGGCTGACGACGGCCGCCGGCTATTCCGTGCTGGCGCATCTGGAGGACCTCGTCGCACGCGGCATTGTCGCGACGGACGGCGATCCCGTGATCGGCGGGACGTATCGGATGGCCTAAGGGCGAATAGCGAATGGCGAGTAGCAAATAGGCAGCCGTCCCATTCGCTATTCGCTACTCCCCATTCGCCGATCTCACTTCTTCACCGTCTTCGCCGGCGCCTTCGGCGGCGCGACCGGGGTCTTCTTCACCGGCTTCAGCGCGTCGGCGTCGGCTGCGGTGTTGAGGTCGTCGATGAATTTCGTCACGCGCGCGGCGTTGCTGCCGAGATCGCTCTCGAAATAGCGCGAGGCGGAGCGGATATCGACGCGTGAATCGTCGCCGTCAGGCACGACCCTGATCGAGACGTCCTCGCGAAAGCCCATGATCGGCGTGCGCGCCACCGCCTCGATGCGGCCCATGCGGCGCGGTGGCTGCGGCTCGCGTTCGTCGATGACGGTCCATTTGCGCTTGATGACGAGCTGGCGCGCGATCGCATAGGCGCGGTCAACGGGGATCTCGAGCTCGATCGGCTCGATGTCGGGATAGAACTGGCGCTGCTGCTCGGCCGAATAGAGACCGGCATAAACGGCGGTGTTGGTGCCATCGCCGGTGCGCAGGCGCGACAGCGCGTCGAAGCGCGGCGGGTCGATCGGGTCGGTGGTGATGTCGTGGATCGGCGGCAGCTTGCGGTACAGCAGAGCTTGATACGCGGGATAGGCGAGGATCGCCCCGTCGATCAGGAAGGCGAGCAGGATGCGCGCCATGCCGCGCGAGCCGTTCTGCCAGATCGCGGCAAAGCCGGCGAGGCCGAACAGGATGGAAAGCCCGGCAATCGCGAGGCCGCCGAAGAACGTGGCCAGCGCCGGCTTCATCTCCAGGAAGTCGAAACGGACGATGATGGTCGACACCACCACCGTCACCACCGCGAACACGGCCAGATTGCGCGCCCAGCTCGCGAGGCTGGACACGGGCTCCGACTGATAGGGAGCGGAAAACCTGCGGGCCATCGGGTGAGCTCTGCCGGGGTCTTGGGGCTTGCCGGCCGATTTGGCGCGACGTCGAGCCGTTGAGACCACGGCCCGGTGGCAAATTCAAGAGTTCCGCAGGCTCTTGCATGGTCGTGCCCGGGCTTGACCCGACCATCCACGCCTTTCTTGCCGCCTGGACGTCGACGCCCGGGGAAAAGCCCGGGCATGACGGTGATCGCGATTTACGCCGCCGCGTTCGGGAAGCGATAGTCCTTGAACTGGTCGCGCAGCGCGGTCTTCAGGATCTTGCCGGTCGCGGTATGCGGGATGCCGTCGACGAACGCGACGTCGTCCGGCATCCACCATTTGGCGATCTTGCCGTCCATGTACTTCAGGATGTCGTCACGCGTGGCCTGCTGGCCCTGCTTGAGCTGCACGATCAGCAGCGGCCGCTCGTCCCATTTGGGGTGGAAGACGCCGATCACCGCAGCCTCCGCCACGGCCGGGTGGCCGACCGCGAGGTTCTCGAGGTCGATCGAGGAGATCCACTCGCCGCCGGACTTGATCACGTCCTTGGAACGGTCGGTGATCCGCATATAGCCGCCCTCGTCGATGGTCGCGACGTCGCCGGTGTCGAAGAAGCCTTCCTCGTCGAGGATGTTGGCATCGAGACGGAAGTAGGCCTTGGCCACCGCCGGGCCCGAGACTTTGAGGCGGCCAAAGGTCTTGCCGTCCCAAGGCAGTTCCTTGCCGGCATCATCGGTGATCTTCATTTCGACCGCGAAGGGCGCATAGCCCTGCATCTGAAGCACGTCGAGCCGCGCATCGCCGATCGCGTTGTGGAACGGTGGCTTCAGCGCCGAGACGCTGCCGATCGGGCTCATCTCGGTCATGCCCCAGGCGTGACGGACGTTCGAGCCCATGTCGAGGAAGGCCTTGATCATCGAGCGCGGCATCGCCGAGCCGCCGCAGATCACCATCTTCAGGTCCGGCAGCTTCAGATTATTGGCGGTCATGTGCTGGAGCAGCATCAGCCACACCGTCGGCACGCCGGCGGTGTGCGTCACCTTCTCGGTGGAGAGCAGCTCGTAGACCGAGGCGCCGTCGAGCTTGGGCCCGGGCATCACCAGCTTGGTGCCCTGCGAGGGTGCGGAGAAGGCGATGCCCCAGCTGTTGGCATGGAACAGCGGAACCACCGGCAGCATCGTCTCAGAGGCACTGGTGCCGAGCGCGTCGACATTGTTGGCCATCAGCGCGTGCAGCACGTTGGAACGATGCGAATACAGCACGCCCTTCGGATCGCCGGTCGTGCCAGACGTGTAACACATTGCGGCCGCCGTGTTCTCGTCAAAGTCCTTCCATTTGAATTTGCCGTCGGCCTCGGCGATCCAGTCCTCGTAGGCCACGACGTTCTTCAACGTGGTCTGCGGCATATGCGCCTTGTCGGTGAGGATAACGTAGCGCTCGACGCTCGGCAGCTTGTCGGCGAGCTTCTCGACGACCGGCACAAAGGTGAGGTCGACCATCACGATGCGATCCTGCGCATGGTTGATGATCCAGGCGATCTGCTCGGGGAAAAGCCGGGGATTGACGGTATGGCAGATGGCGCCGATGCCCATGATGCCGTACCAGACCTCGAGGTGGCGCCAGGTGTTCCAGGCGATCGTGGCGACGCGGTCGCCGAGCTTGATGCCGTCGCGCTCCAGCACCTGCGAGACCTTGAGCGCGCGCTTGTGGATTTCGGCGTAGGTGGTGCGATGGATCGGTCCCTCGACCGATCGCGTTACGACCTCCTGCTTGCCATGAATCCTGGCGGCGTGTTCGATGATCCGGTGGCAGAGCAGGGGCCAATCTTGCATCAAGCCGAGCATTCAGGCGTTCCTCCGAGAAGTCGCTGGGCGCGTTTTCGCTCTCAGCGCAGGGCCAAAGAATTGTCATGAGTTTTAGCCTGCCGGACTTTCGCCGCAAATGGTCTTGTCGCGGCAATATGTCCGCCCGCGCGGCAATGGTTACCGCCGCGCTCGGGCTAACGCTTGTGCTCGCGGATCGGGCGGAGGCGCGAAACTATGCTGCGCCGCTCGATATCTTTGGTTTTGGTACACCTCGGCCGCGCCGGAGCGTCCATTCCGCCAAGATACCGCTACCAAAGCCTCGTCCCGCGGAGGCACCCAAAGCGACGGACGAGGCCGCGCCGGAGGCCGACGGCAAGCCTTCCCCGGATAAACCCACCAAACCGGCCGAGGCCGCGCCGCCACCCGAGAAGCAGCTCTCGGCCTGCCGTATTGCGCTGACCGAGGAGATCGCGGTCGCGCCGTCCATTCCCGATATCCATGGCCCCGGCGCCTGCGGCGGCGAGGATCTGGTGCGGCTGGAAGCGATCGTGCTGCCGGACAGGCGCAAGATCGCAGTCAAGCCGGCGGCAATCCTCCGCTGCACCATGGCATCAGCGATCGCCGATTGGGTCCGCGCCGACATGGTGCCGCTGGCCGCGAGCCTCGGCTCGACCATCACCGACCTCGACAATTTCGACAGTTTTGAGTGCCGCGGTCGCAACCGCATCGTCGGCGCTATGCTGTCCGAGCACGGCAAGGCCAACGCGCTCGACGTGCGCTCGCTCAAGCTTGCCAACGGCCAGTCGATCGGCCTGACCGACCGCACGCTGTCGCGCGACGTGCGCGAGCGCGTGCTGCATTCGGTCTGCTCGCGCTTTTCCACGGTGCTCGGCCCGGGCTCGGACTGGTACCACGAGGACCACATCCACCTCGATCTCGCGCAGCGGCGCAACGACTACCGGATCTGCCAGTGGAACGTCTGGGACCCCTTGCCCCAGGTCGCGCCCCAGCTGCCCGCCGAGCGCCCCGAGGAGGCTCCGCCACGCGAAGTCGCGGCCAAGTCTGAGGGTACCAAGGATGGCGTCAAGGATGAGGCTGACGATCAGGAGAGCGCGAAACCTGCCGCGCCGCCGGACAAGCCGGCAGCCGACTCCGGCAAGAGCAAGCCGCGAACAAAAAAGCGCCGGTAAAACCGGCGCTTTTCAAAAACCTTCAGATCACAATTAGTTGCTGGTCTGATAACCGCCGCCCTGCAATGCGAGCCGCGAGTTGTACGGCGAGTCGCCGTGCTTCGGCTCGAGCACCACGACGATGGTGCCGATCTTGACGCGGCTGTAGAGGTCGATTGCGTCCTCGTTGGTCAGGCGGATACAGCCCGACGAGATGGAGGCGCCGATATATTCAGGCTGGTTGGTGCCGTGAATGCGGAACAGCGTGTCCTTGCCACCCGAGTAGAGGTACATGGCGCGCGAGCCCATCGGATTGTCCGGGCCCGGAGCGACGAAGGTCGGTACGCCAAGACGCGAGATCTCGCCGGGCGTCGGGTGCCAGGCCGGCCATTCCGTCATGCTGCCGACCTTGGCGATGCCGGACCAGGCCATGGCCTCTTCGCCGACGGTGATGCCGTAGCGGATCGCCTTGCCGCCATCCATCACGTAATAGAGGTAATGGTTGTCGGAATCGACCACGATCGAGCCCGGGGACTCCTTGCGGTGATAGTCGACGATGGCGCGACGGAACGGCTCTGCCACCGGCGTATTCTCGTACCGGATCTTGGCAAGGAGCTCCTTGTCCTTCGGCTTGAAATTCTGGGTGTTGGTGGCTTCGAAATGCGTGGCCTGCATGCAGCCCGATAGCATGAAGCCGGCAGCCAAAATTCCCAACATAACTCTCAGCGACGACATGGTTTGGTTCCAATCGAACAATACCGCGCAGGTCCTGAGCGTAGTACCCAGGGCCTTCGACTCCGTTGATTTCATTATCGTTGAAATCTGCCACAATTCCAGCGTTTAGGGGCTTTTCCCGCGCTGCGAGACCCAACCTGTGGCTTTTTTGCCGCAAGTTTTGCGCCCTTGGGCCGGTTTTTGGGCAGGAAATGCCGAATTGTCGATTCCATGCCACGGTCGAGCCGCGTCGGCGCCACAAATGCAAACGCTCCGTTAATGTGCTTGTCATCATGAACTTGTCAGAATCGCGCTAAGCGCCGTCAATCTGTCGCAGGCTTCGCTGGAGTTGTTGATGTTTTCTGTGTTCGTTCCGACCGACTCCTCCCTGAAGAAGGCCGTTGTCGATGACCTCGCGGCGGTACCGGAGCACGCGGTGTGGATCGATCTGGTCAATCCGACCGCAGCCGAGGACAAGGCCGTCGAGAAGCTGTCCGGGATCGCGATCCCCACCCGGGAGGACATGCAGGAGATCGAGATCTCCAGCCGCCTCTATATCGAGAACAGCGCCCGCTACATGACCGCGACGCTGATGTGCCATTCCGATACCGACATGCCCCGGACCACGGCAGTGACTTTCATCCTCGGCGACCATCGCCTGGTCACGGTGCGCTACGACCAGCCCAAGCCGTTCGCCCTGGTCGAGGCCAAGCTGGCGCGGTCCTGCACCCCGGGGATCACCGGCGAGATGGTGCTGATGGAACTGCTGGATGCCGTCATCGACCGCTGCGCCGACATTCTGGAACGCTGCGGCGCCGAGATCGACCAGGTCTCGCACGACATCTTCGAGCCCGAGAGCGAGCGTCACGGCCACGCCAAGCAATATTCGCAGATCCTGATCTCGATCGGCCGCAAGGGCGATTTGACCTCCAAGGTACGCGAGAGCCTGGTGTCGATCGGCCGCGTCGTCACGTTCCTGTCCGCGGTGGTGGAGGGCGTGAAATGGTCAAAGGACATGCGCGAGCAGCTCAAGACCATGCAGCGCGACGTCGTCTCGTTGACCGACCACGCCTCCTATCTCTCCAGCAAGATCACCTTCGTGCTCGACGCCATGCTCGGTGTCGTCAATCTCGAGCAGAACAACATCATCAAGCTGTTTTCGGTCATGGCCGTTGTCCTGATGCCGCCGACGCTGATCGCCTCGATCTACGGCATGAACTTCAAGTCGATGCCGGAACTCGAATGGACGCACGGCTATCCGTTTGCGCTGGTGCTGATGCTGTTCGCAGCGATCGTTCCGTACTGGATCTTCAAGTGGAAGAAGTGGCTCTGAGCCGGCCTGCGCTCCGAAAATAGTGACCGAGACCTTACGCCGGTCGTAGAGACGGGGCTGATGGTGTCGCAGAATAGAGCGTCATTGCGGCTATGCGGTGATGCGTGTGCTGTGCCCCAATTCCTCCGGTAAAATTTGAGCAGTGGGCTGAACGTTTGCGCGAAACTTGTCTGCGATAAGCAACGGGTTAGCCGCGAGGAACAGCCATGGTTGAAAAACAGATAACGACGCCCCGCAACGTCATCGACCTGACGAGCTATCGTCAGGCCGTGGCGAGCGGCAAGGCGCCGTCGTTGTCGGCACGCATGTGCCGGCACTGTGGTGCTCCGCTGCTCGATGGCGAGAACGATGACGATTGCTCGACCGCATTCAACGCAGCCGCCGCTCCGCGGCTGCGCGAACGGTCGCGTCGGATTCGCCTGGATTGAGGAGTGGAAGGGAAGGGCGGGCGATCCAGTCTTGCGGCGGCGTTGTCTGGATCGCCTGGCTTCCCGCCTTTCGCGGCAAATCATCTAGCGCTTCACGATTTGCGCCGTCGAGACGATGGTCTCGGCGATCGCGCCGTCGCGGCTGAACGATGCCAGATGGCTCTCGACGTCGTGCAACATCGCTTCGACGTTGTCGCCCAACGCTTCCGGTGAGGACGACGAATAGGTGAGGGTGCGTTGCGCCAGGTCCTGCATGCTGACCGTGTGGCGGATCTCGACCGTGACGAGCTCGGTGGGTGCAAAGGCGCTGCCGCGGAAGAACGCGGGAAGGTCGCGATGGGTCCGCGTGCCCCGGCCGGCTGCCTCCCAGAGATTCGCGGGTGACCAGCGGCGGCGGATCTCGTTGTAGCCATCAAGCCATGGGTTGCGGCCGTCGGTGACCGAGAACGAGGCGCAGATCACGATCGCGCCGTCGCGCGCGACCAGTCCATCCAGCCGCGCGAGCGTCGCGTCGCGATCCATCCAATGTAGCGCGCGGCCGATCGTGACGATGTCGAACGTGCCGATCTCGGAGGCGAGCGTCTCGGCCTTGCCTGCGAGCAGCGTGAGCTCTTGCCCTGCGCGCGCCGCCGCTTGTCGCGCAGCCTCGAGCATCGCGATTTCAGGGTCGACGCCGACGATACGGCCGACATAGGGTGCGAAGCCCAGCGCGAGCAACCCGGGGCCGGTACCCAGATCGATCAAGGCGCATCGTTCGGAGAGGCCGAGCTTCTGCGCGACGCTGCGAAAGAACGCGCCCGGGTAGGGCGGCCGCAAGTGCTCGTAAGTTGACGCCGTGCTCGCAAACCGGCCCATGCGTTACCTGGCCTAGACGTGCTGGCCGCCGTTGATGTGGATCTCGGCGCCGTTGACGTAAGAACTGGTCTCCGTGCACAGCACGTAGATGATCTTGGCGACCTCGTCCGGTGTGCCGAGGCGGTGCATCGGAATCTGCTGCTCGACGATCTTCTCGGTGCCCGGCGACAGGATCGAGGTGTCGATCTCGCCCGGCGCAATCGCGTTGACGCGCACGCCGACGCGGCCGAAGTCCGAGGCCATCTCGCGCGTCAGGGACGCGAGTGCGGCCTTGGAGGTCGCGTACGCAGCGCCCGCGAAGGGATGCACGCGCGAGCCTGCGATCGAGGTGACATTCACGACCGAGCCCTTGGCCGCCTTCAATTCGTCGATCAAGCCCCGCGCGATCATGATCGGCGCGAAGAAGTTGACGTGGAAGACGTGCGTCCAGGTGTCGAGGTCGGTGTCGACCGAACCGAGCCTGGAGCCGCCTGGACCTTTCGGCGAGATCGCGGCGTTGTTGACCAGCGCGTGCAGCATGCCGCCCTCGAGGCGGTCGCGGATGTCGGAGATCGCGCGCGTGGTGTCCTGGGGATTGCCGAGATCGACCTGGATGTGGTCCTCGGGGCCCGCATCCCACGGGCAATCTTCGGGGAAGGGATGCCGCGAGCAGGTGATGACGCGCCATCCCGCCGACGAGAAGCGGATCACGGTGGCGTGGCCGATACCGCGGCTAGCTCCGGTCAGAAGTAGCGTGCGGCGCGGCGCATTGGACGAATGCGGCATGGACATCTTTCAGGTCGGCCCAAGATTCGAGACAAGATTCGAGACAAGGCTCAAGGATACATCCGCGTCTTGGACCACTTCTGGCCGGCCACGTCACGGCGAAATTCGATGCGGTCATGCAGACGGAATGGGCGATCGTGCCAGAACTCGATGCGCACCGGCGTGACGCGCCAGCCGCTCCAACCCGGTGGCCGCGGCACTTCGCCGATGACATGTTTGGCGGCGACCGTGGCGATGGCCCGCTCGAAGGCGAAGCGGCTCTCCAGCTCTTGCGACTGCTTGCTGGCCCAGGCGCCGATCTGCGCCTGCTTCGGTCGCGTCGCGAAATAGGCGTCGGCCTCGGCGTCGGTCACCGGCGTCACGTTGCCGCGGATGCGGACCTGACGGCGCAGCGACTTCCAGTGAAAAAGTAAAGCCGCCTTAGGATTTGCGGCGAGTTCGCGGCCTTTTTGGCTTGCGATGTGACTGTAGAAGACAAAACCTTCGGTATCGAAGCCCTTCATCAGCACCATGCGCACGTCGGGCAGGCCGTCGGGATCGACGGTTGCGAGCGCCATGGCGTTCGGATCGTTCGGCTCGCTCTTGATCGCCTCGTTCAGCCAGGCTTCGAACAGCGCAAAAGGCTCGTCGGCGGCGGTGAAATCACCGGATGTTAAGGGTGTCTGGTGTTTCATCGAGGTCGTGTCGGTCATGTCTGGAGTCCGAATTGCGTCCCGCGGCCCAAAGCGCGCTGTTGTCTGCTACTGCCCTATATAGGGCATGGGGACGCGTTGGCCTATCGGCGATGCGGCCGTCGGGCCTTGCCATGACGATGATTTTGATCGGGCTCGGCGCCGGCGGCTGCAGTCTGCCCCGAACTGACACCAATGCCTACGCCAAGGCCGACGACAACGACCTCACCGGCTCGATCGCACGGCCGGCCAAGGACGCCCCTCCGACCGAGACCGATCTCGCCTTCGCCCGCAATGCAGCCTCCGACGTGTTGAGCAAGGGCGACAAGGATGCATCCCAACACTGGGAGAATCCTGAAACCGGCGCGCGCGGCTCGGTGACGCCGATCGCGCAATCCTACGCCGCCGAGGACGGTCGCAAGTGCCGCGATTTCCTGGCGAGCTACGTCAACGGGACGACCGAAAGCTGGCTCCAGGGTGCCGGCTGCCAAAGCAGCCGTGGCCGTTGGGAGATTCATACGCTAAAGCCGTGGCGGAGCTGAGCATGATCCGGAAAAGTGGAGGCCGGTTTTCCGATAAGATCATGCTCCAAACTTAGAGATTCGGCTCGACTGACTAGTTGCAAAAATGCCACTCGCCCCCACATGTGGCTCAGATGGGGGCGGGCAGCCCCTTTCGACATTTCGTATTCCCAAGAGGAGACGTGACGGATGCGCGACCCCTATGAGATCTTGGGGGTGCCGCGGAGCGCTAGCGCTGCCGCGATCAAGAGCGCCTATCGCAAGCTGGCCAAGAAGCATCATCCCGACAGCAACAAGGATGATCCCAAGGCCGCCGAGCGCTTCTCCGAGATCAATTCGGCCAACGAGATCATCGGCGACGAGGACAAGCGCAAGCAGTTCGACCGCGGCGAGATCGATGCCGAGGGCAAGCCGCGCTTCCAGGGCTTTCCGGGCGGCGGCGGACCGCGCGGTCGCGCGGGTCCCGGCGGGTTCGAGAGCTACAATTTCCGTGGCGGCGGGGCAGGCCCCGGCCAAGGCGCGGGCGCGTTCGAGGACATCCTCAACAGCATGTTCGGCGGCGGGATGCGCGGTGCGCGCCCTGGGGCCGGCGGCGGTGCCCAGTTCGAATTCGACACCGGCGGGATCGGGCTCGATCTCGACGTCAACGTCGCCATGTCCGTCTCGCTGGAAGAATCGGTCAAGGGTGGCGAGAAGCGCGTCCGGCTGCCGAATGGCAAGGAACTCAACGTCAAGATTCCGGCGGGCGTCGTCGAGGGTCAGCAGATCCGGCTGCGCGGCCAGGGCGAGACCGCCCAAGGCCATCCGCCCGGCGATCTCCTGATCACCATCAGCATCGCCCCGCACCCGTTCTTCAAGATCGAGGGTGCCGACCTCAGGATCGACCTGCCGGTCACGCTCTACGAAGCTGTGCTCGGCGGTAAGGTCCGCGTGCCCACACTCGGCAATGCCGTGGAACTGTCGGTCCCGAAAAACACCTCCAGCGGCCGGACCTTCCGACTCAAAGGTAAGGGCCTGCCGAAATCTGGCGGAACCGGGGATCTCTTCGTTACCATCAGGATTATGCTACCGGACGGGAACGACGCCGAGCTTGAAGCATTGATGGAGAAGTGGCGGGACCAACACCCCTACAATCCACGTAGCGGGCTTGGTTAGGGCGAGATCCAACCGGAGGGGTTCTCCTACGGTCTAGCGCATCTTCCAGCAGATGATGCTCATCATACGCCTGAGGCGCGGTAGCGCTTCTCGGCTCGTATGCTCGACGTGTCGGATGTCCGGCGGGGCAGCCGATAAAAAGGTGCGGCCTCGAGAGGGGGACCAGCGCGGTACCAAAAACCCCAATCGAGGCCGCCCGCGTCGATCGGCGGATCGAACGCTGCTCATATTCGCGTGAACACCCGGTGCGATAATGAGACGCACACATGTCTTGATTCGAAATTTTCAATGACGGAATCGAGGCACGGCGCGGTTTGAAGGACGCCCAAGCGAAGCTTGAGATATGGCGGGTTGTTCAGCCGCCGGTTTTCTCGGCTTGGTCGTACACCGCCTGCGCCACCTTGGTCAGGCGATCGCGGTCGGCGCCGCCGCCGCTGACGACGTAGCCGACGCCGCGCTCGGCCCAGAACAGCGCGCCATCCTTGTCCGCCTTGGCGTAACGCATCTGCGTTGCGCCGCTCTCGGTCTTGGCGGTGTAGATCGTGTAGCGCTCGCCCGAGGCGCCCTCATACATCAGGAAGGACGCCGGCCCGTTCGGCCCCGGCAGCAGCCGGCCGCCAACGAGCTTCAGCCCGCTCCCCTCCAGATTGGGGGCGAACACGGTCCAGCCGCAGCGCCGGGTCAGCCAGGCCTGGAGGTGGTCGCGCTCGTTGCCGCCGACCTCGACGGGATGGCGGACCTCGACGACATAAAGGCGGTGGGCATCGAGCGCATCCGTCGTAAAGCTCTGGAAGGTCGAGGGTGCATTGGCGGCGCCATGCGCCACCCAGCCGGCCGCGCCGCCGGCGATGAAGGCAACCAGCGTGGCGGCGACCGCGCCGTAGAGCCATTGCCGCGGACGGCGCTCCAGCCGCTCGAGCTCCAGCCGGACCGGCACCGGCTCCTGGGCGACGTTGTCGTAGCGGGCATGCAGCATCTCGGCCATGGCGCGCCAGGATTGCACCCGCTCGGCATCCTCAGGATGTGCGGCAAGCCAGGCCTCGACGTCGGCGCGGCGCTCGGTCGGCAACTCGCCATCGACAAGGGCGTGTAGCTCGTCTTCGGTTACGGGAATATTGCGGTCGTTCATATCGGTCGTCTCTGGCTCTGCGGCCCAAAATATCTGACGCGGTTCAACTGCGCTGCTTCTCTCTCCGTGCAGCGGACGTGGCATGCGCGATGCATCAATCCTGCCATCATTTCACCCGCCTGAGCGCCGGGCGCTCGCCCTCCAGCGACGCTTTAACGTGTGCGCGGGCGCGTGCCAGGCGGGACATGACGGTGCCGATCGGCACGCCCTGGATGTCGGCGACCTCGCGGTAGCTCATGCCCTCCAGCATTACCAGGAGCAGCACCGAGCGTTGCTCCTCGACCAACGTCGAGAGTGCACGTTCGATGTCACGTCCTTCCGCCTCCGTCCCGCTGGCATCCGGGTTGTTCTCCGTCAGCTGCATGAATTGCGGCCGCCTTGCCAGCGAGCGCCGCCGGTTCTTGTTGAGGTTGGTCAGGATCGTGTAGAGCCAGCTCCTGACGTCGCCTCCGAGAAACAATCGCTCCGAACGCAACGCACGCACCAGCGTATCCTGCACCAGATCGTCGGCCGCATCCGCATCGCGCGTGAGCGCGCGGGCGTAGCGGCGCAACGCCGGGATCATGGCTTCCACGCTCTGGCGAAACGCACTCATTGCCGTCTAGACGTCCTTCACATCAGGCGCGAGCGCCTCAACGATCATAACACCCGAACGGAACGGCTATTCCGGCGCTCGAAACAGCGTTAACGCCGCGTATTAGGACTGTACCGCAGGGGAGGGCTGGTGTACCTCCAGACGCTAACGAGAGCTACAGGACGTTAGCAAATGGCGCAGAATTCAGGACTGATGCAAGGACTGATGCAAGGCAAGCGCGGGGTGATCCTCGGCGTTGCCAACAACCGCTCGATCGCCTGGGGCATCGCCAAGGCATGCCAAGCGGCCGGCGCCGACATCGCACTCACCTATCAGGGCGATGCGCTGAAAAAGCGCGTCGAGCCGCTCGCCGCCGAACTCGGCGCGCTCGTGCTCGGCCATTGCGACGTCACCGATGCCGCGACCATCGATGCTGCCTTCGACGCCCTCAAGGAAAAATGGGGCAAGATCGACTTCGTCGTGCACGCGATCGCCTATGGCGAACAGCTCGACGGCCGCTATGTCGACACCACGCCGGAAAACTTCTCCAAGTCGATGCTGATCTCCTGCTACTCGCTCACCGCGCTCGCGCAGCGCGCCGAGAAGCTGATGACCGACGGCGGCTCGATCGTCACGCTCTCTTATTACGGTGCCGAGAAGTGGATGCCGCGCTACAACGTGATGGGCGTGGCAAAGGCCGCGCTCGAAGCCAGCGTGCGCTATCTTGCGGCCGATCTCGGCGAGAAGGCGATCCGCGTCAACGCGATCTCGGCCGGCCCGATCAAGACGCTGGCATTCGCCGGCATCGCCGATTCACGCCTGCTCTTGAAATATAACGAGGTCAACGCGCCGCTGCGGCGGAACGTGACGATCGAGGAGGTCGGCGACAGCGCAGTGTATTTCCTGTCGGACATGTCGCGCGGCGTTACCGGCGAAGTCCACCATGTCGATTCCGGCTACAACGTGCTGGGCATGATGCGACCCGATGCGCCGAAGGACTGACCACGACCAGCAATGCCCGTGCCCACGATCTATTACCTTCGCCACGGCGAGACCGAGTGGAATGCGCTCGGCAGGCTCCAGGGCACCAAGGACATTCCGCTGAACGCGCGCGGGCGCGATCAGGTGGTGCAAGCCGGTGGCATTCTCGCCGATCTCTTCAAGCGCGACGGCCGCGACAAGGCCGCGTTGCCCTACGTGTCGAGCCCGCTCGGGCGTTCGCGCATGACCATGGAACTCGTGCGCGGCAAGCTCGAATTGCCGCCTGCCGACTACGCGCTGGACGATCGCCTGCGCGAGATCGGCTACGGCGTCTGGGAAGGGCTGACGCTGGCGGAGAGTGAGGCGACCGATCCCGACATCTATGCCAGGCGCCTCGCCGACAAATGGACCGTAGGGCCCGCGGGCGGGGAGACCTACGCCGATGTGCAGGTCCGCGTGCGCGCCTGGTACGACGAGCTCCGGACCGACACCGTCGCGGTCGCCCACGGCGGCACCTGCCGGGCCCTGATGGTTTCGCTCGGCCTGGAGACGCCGGCCAGCGCCGCCGAGCTCTATATCGAGCAGGGCGCCGTCTACGTGTTCCGCGATGGCCGGCTGGACAAGTATAGTTAGCCCGGCTCGTCGCCCCGCCCTCCGCCGTCATGCCCGGGCCTGTCCCGGGCATCCACGGACTTTCTCGTTGTGACCAAGAACGTGGATGGCCGGGACAAGCCCGGCCATGACGGCCGTCGGTATATTTGACCCATATTTCAGGGCGAGCTAAGTCAGCACTGACTTACCAGCCAGCGAGCAGCGATGTCCTTCAACACCTTCGGCCACATGTTCCGCGTCACCACCTTTGGCGAGAGCCATGGGGGGGCAATTGGCTGCGTGGTCGACGGCTGCCCGCCGATGATCCCGCTCACCGAAGCCGACATCCAGGGCGACCTCGACCGCCGCAAGCCGGGCCAGTCGCGCTTCACCACCCAGCGCCAGGAGCCGGACCAGGTCAAGATCCTGTCCGGCGTGATGGCGCATCCGGAGACCGGCGTGCAGGTGACGACGGGCACGCCGATCGGGCTTCTGATCGAGAACACCGACCAGCGCTCGAAGGACTACTCGGAAATCAAGGACAAGTTTCGTCCCGGCCATGCCGACTTCACCTACGAGGCGAAGTACGGCCTGCGCGACTATCGCGGCGGCGGGCGCTCCTCGGCGCGAGAGACGGCGACGCGCGTCGCCGCCGGTGCGATCGCGCGAAAAGTGCTGCCTGACATCAAGGTGCGTGGCGCGCTGGTGCAGATGGGCCCGCACAAGGTCGACCGCGACAAGTGGGACTGGGACGAGATCGCCAAAAATCCGTTCTTCTGTCCGGACAAGGACAAGGCAGCGTTCTTCGAGACCTATCTCGACGGCATCCGCAAGAGCGGCTCCTCGATCGGTGCCGTGCTCGAGATCGTCGCCGAAGGCGTGCCGCCCGGCCTTGGTGCCCCGATCTACGCAAAACTCGACTCTGATCTGGCGGGTGCGATGATGACCATCAACGCCGTGAAGGGCGTCGAGATCGGCGCCGGCTTTGGCGCGGCCGAGCTCACCGGCGAAGAGAACGCCGATGAGATGCGCACCGGCAATGATGGCACGCGCTTTTTGTCCAATCACGCCGGCGGCGTTCTGGGCGGCATCTCCACCGGACAGCCGATCGTGGTGCGCTTTGCGGTGAAGCCGACCTCGTCGATCCTGCAGCCGCGTCTCACTGTCGATCGGCAGGGCGCCGACACCGAGATCATGACCAAGGGCCGCCACGACCCCTGCGTCGGCATTCGCGCCGTCCCCGTTGGCGAAGCCATGATGGCCTGCGTGCTGGCCGATCACTTCTTGCGCGATCGCGGGCAGGTCGGGCGATAGAGCAGGGCGAGGCGTTCGTGTCGCGGTACTAGCCACCGCGCAGCTTGACGTCGCCAAAACTTCGTCCGCAAATGCGGACATGCAAAACTCCGAGATCCAGCGCATCACCAATTGGCTGATCGACGGCGCGAGGTCGTCCGGGGCCCCTTCCGAGATGATCGCCGAGGTCTGCGAGCATCTGGTCGAGGCCGGGCTGCCGCTGTGGCGGTTCGGCATCTTCATCCGCACGCTGCATCCGGAAATCTTCGGCCGCAATTTCATCTGGCGGGAAGGCCAGAAGGTCGAGATCGGCACCGTTGATTTCAAGATTCTGGACACGCCCGAATTCGCCAGGAGCCCGCTCCGGATCGTGTTCGAGGAGGGGCTGGAGGTCCGGGGACGGATGGACGATCCGGACAGCAAGCGGTTTCCGTTCCTCGACGACATGCGCGCCGAAGGCGTGACCGACTATTTCGCGATGCCGATGCCATATCTCGACGGTTCGATCCACGCGACGAGCTGGGTCACGCGACGTCCCGGCGGTTTCAGCGAAGACGACATCGCCGCGATCCGGACCCTCGTGGCGCCGCTCGCGCGCGTCAGCGAGATCATCAGCTTGCGCCGCACCGCCGAGATGCTGCTCGACACCTATGTCGGCAATCGCGCCGGCGCACGTATCCTGGGAGGCCAGATCCGCCGCGGTCACAACGACACCATGCAGGCTGCGATCTGGCTGTCGGATCTGCGCGGCTTCACCGCGCTATCTGACCGGCTGCCGGCCGAGACCGTGGTCGAGATCCTCAACCATTATTTCGATTGCCAGGTCACGGCGATCCGCGGCCACGGCGGCGAAGTCTTGAAGTTCATGGGTGACGGTCTGCTCGCTGTGTTCCCGATCGACGAATATGTCGGCGATACCGCGCATGTCTGCACGCGCGTGCTGGAAGCCGCCCGCGAATCCCGCGCCAGCGTCGAGGCGCTCGCTTTTCCGGTTGGCGACGTCATCGAACGCTTCCGCTTCGGCGTCGCACTGCATGTCGGCACCATCCTCTATGGCAATATCGGCGGTGGAAACCGGCTCGACTTCACCTGCATTGGCCCAGCCGTCAATCTCGCGGCAAGAATGGAGAAAATCGCCGGCCGCTTGGGACGCACCGTCGTGGCGTCAGAGGGCTTCGCCAATGTCTGCCAGCATGACTGGCGCGATCTCGGCGATTTTCCGATCGCAGGATTTTCCAAGGCGCAGCGCGTGTACGGGCTCGCCGAGGAGACGCCGGTGGTGATGGCGTGAGGCACCGAAGCCGCCCATGAATGTCGAATTCCGCCAGATCGAGATCGCTGACACCGACGCCTTTCGTGCGGCCGTCGACATTGTCGCCCGCGAGCGCAAATACATCGCGCTGGTGGAGGCGCCGCCGATCGAGCAGGTCAGCGCCTTCGTCGCACGCAATGTCGAGCGCGGCTATCCGCAAATCGTCGCCGTCGTCGACGGCGCCGTGGTCGGATGGTGCAACGTGCCGCCGGCCAGTCGCGCGGTCTCGGCGCATGTCGGCGATCTCTTCATGGGGCTTGTACCGGAGTTCCGTGGCAAAGGCTTTGGCGAACGGCTGTTGCGGCAAGCCATTGAGGCGGCAGATGTGTTCGGCTTCAGGCGTATCGAGCTCGGCGTCTTCGCGACCAACACCGCCGCTGCCGCCCTCTATCGCAAGGTTGGGTTCGTCGAGGAGGGCATCAAGCGGATGGCGATCGTGATCGACGGCACCTATCACGACGAAATCATCATGGCGCGCCTCAAGGGCTAGCCGGCGTTGCGCGGCAATGCCGGCCGTCGCGTGAAGACCCTAGTACGCGATCTTCATCGCCAGCGTTGCGATCACGATCATGATGGCGCCGCCGACGCGGGTCGCGATCTGGGCAAAGGCCATCAGTCCCATGCGGTCCGCGGCGCCGAGAATGGCGACGTCGCCGGTGCCGCCGAGCCCGGAATGACAGGCCGTCACGATCGCCGCCTCGACCGGATACATGTTCAGCCATTTTCCGACGAAGAAGCCGGATGCGACCATCGCCAGCACCGTCGTCGTGCAGATCGCGATGTAGCCGGGATTGAACGACGCCACGAGCTGCTGCCACGACACCAGCAGCGTTCCCATCGCCACCAGGATCGCGAAGGTGAGGCTGGTCGACATGAACTTGTTGATCTGGTAGGCGCCGAGCTCCATCTCGGCCGGCAACAGCTTTGTCAGCTTGAGCGCGACCGCGGCGATGATCATGAGGATCGGGCCGGGAATGCCGGTATAGGGCGCGAGCACCATGCCGAGCACGAACAGTACGCAGGACAGCACAATGCCGGCACCTAACAGGCTGAGATCGATCGGGTGGTCGGATCGCGCCGGGCCCAGAATGTCGTCATCGCCTGTTTTCACCAGCATGCCCTGGCCGTTGAGGTCGCGCCGTTTTTCGCCGAGACGGGCGAGAAGTCCGGCCGCGACGATGGCGACGACGTTGCCGAGCAGCGCCGCAGGCACCATCTGCGCCACGAGCTCGGCCTGCGGCCGGTGCAGCATTTCAGAATAGGCAATGGATAGCGGCAGCACACCTTCGGCGAGGCCGCCGCCGATGATCGGCATGATCACGAAGAAGAACGTCTCCCTCGGGCTATGACCGAACAGCAGTCCGACCGTGATGCCGATGGTGATGGCGCTGATTGTGCCGACCAGCAGCGGAACGAACATCCGGAGAAACCCCTGCACCAGGACGCGATGCGGCATGCCGAGGATCGAGCCGGCGACGAGACAGGCGATGAAGAAATACTGCAAGTTCGCGGTGCGGAACGTCGTGGTGATCGCCTTGAGCGCCGTCTCCGGCATCAAGCCGTAGGCAACCATCGCGGCCGGCACGAACAGGCACATGATCGCGGTGCCGCCGATCCGCTTCACGACGGGAATGGTCTGGCCGAGCTTGCCGAGCAGGAAGCCGAGCAGCATCAGCACCGAGAGCCCGCCGATCACATCATTTGGCAGTTTTCCGGAATAGACCGCGGCGGCGCAGACGAGCGCTGCGGGAAAATAGACGGTGATCGGGAGCGGACCGATTTTCAACGCGGTGAGCGCGGATGGTTGCGTCGTCTCCGTGAGCTTGATGGTGGTGTCGGTCAACAATGCCTCCCTCTGTCGTTTTATGTTTGTTTGGTTGCCGGTCTGCGCGCTCCGCTCGCGCTCAGAACCAGGGATTGTCCGCCCGGTGCCGCGCCTCGAAGGCGCGGATGTCATCGGAAAAGACCAACGTCGAGCTGATCGCATCGCGCCCCGTGAGGAACGCCTCCTTCCGCGCCGACTCGATCGCGAAGAGAATGGTGCCGCCGTCGCTGCGGATGGTCTGCTGCTCGAGGTCGACAGTGAGCCTGTTGCTTGCAGGGCTCGCGACGATGCCGGCGAGGGTGCCGACCGTGGCGGCATCGAGGCTGATCGTCAGCAGGCCGTTATTGGCGCAATTGTCGTTGAAGATGCCGGCGAAGGTGGTGCCGATCAGGGCGCGAATGCCGAGTTGCTGGAGGCCCCATACGGCGTGCTCGCGGCTCGACCCGCAGCCGAAATTCGATCCGACGATCAGGAAGCTGGCGTCACGATAGCCGTCCCTATTCAGCACGAAATCTGGATTGGGCTTTCCCGCGATGAACCGAAGCAGGTTGAAGGCGCCGTCGCCGAGACCGCTGCGGTCGACACCCTTCAGGAACATCTTTGGCATGATCACGTCGGTGTCGATATTGGGCGTCGTCATCGGTGCAGCAGCGCCGGAGACGCGATGGAACGGCGTCATTGCAAATCTCCTCCGATCAGGTCGCGCACATCGGTGATGCGGCCGGTGACTGCGGCGGCCGCGACCATCGCCGGACTCATCAGGTGCGTGCGCGCGCCGGGCCCCTGGCGGCCCTCGAAATTACGGTTGGTCGAGGAGGCCGAGCGCTGCCCCGGCGCGAGAATGTCGTCGTTCATCGCAAGGCACATCGAGCAGCCCGATTGCCGCCAGTCCACGCCCGCGTCGATCAGGATCTGCGCGATCCCCTCCGCTTCGGCCTGCGCGCGGACTTGTGTCGATCCGGGAACGACGATGGCGCGGACGCCGGTTGCGACGTGACGGCCCCTGAAGATGCGCGCCGCATCGCGCAGATCCTCGATGCGCGAATTGGTGCATGAGCCGATGAAGGCGAAATCGATCGGCACCGACTGGATCGGCGTTCCGGCCGTCAGGCCCATATAGGCGAGCGCACGTGTGTCCGCCGTCTTGCGCTCCGCCGTGACATTGCTGTTGGGATCCGGCACGCGATCGGTCACGGCGATCGCCTGGTCCGGGCTCGTGCCCCACGTCACCAGCGGGGCGACAGCGCCGGCATCGATCGTCATCTCCCGGTCGAAGCGGGCGTCGGAATCGGAACGAAGCTGCAACCAGGTCTTTGCGGCGCGGTCCCACATATCGCCCTTCGGCGCACGTGGCCGCCCCTTGAGATAATCGAGCACCTTCTGGTCGGGCGCGATGACGACGCCGCGTGCGCCGGCTTCGACGATCATGATCGACATCACGATGCGTCCCTCGACGCTCATCTCGGTCACGGCAGGGCCGGCGAATTCGACCGCATAGCCGGTGGCCCCATCGGCGCCGATGCGGCGGATGATCTCCATGACGATGTCCTTCGGCGTCACCCCGAGCGGCGGATGCCCGGTCACATGGATGCGCATCGTCTTCAGTCGGCGGTAGCACACCGTCGACGTCGCCAGATAATGCTCGATGTCGGAGGTGCCGATGCCGTAGCCGAGCGCGCCGAAGGCGCCGTACGCGGTGGTGTGGCTGTCTCCGGCGGCGATGACCATGCCCGGCATGACCAACCCTTGCTCGGGGGCGACGACATGCTCGATGCCCTGGCGCGGATCGAGGATGTCGAAATATTCGATGCCGAAGTCGCGGGCGTTGTCGGCGAAATAATCGACCTGACGCGCGGCGTCGGCATCCGGCATCTGTCGTGTGCGGCGAGCCGCGGTCGGATTGACGTGATCGACCACCATCAGCGCTGCGGACGGATTCCAGACCTTGAGTCCGGCGGCGCGCAGGCCGGCAAAGGCCTGCGGGCTGGTATATTCGTTGAGCACGGTACGATCGACATAGAGCAGCACCAGCCCGTCATCGTCGAGGCGCCGAACCATATGCGTATCGATCAGCTTGTCGTAGAGCGTGCGCCCGGACATTCGGCCTCTCCAGAGAAATCTGACTTTCTTCGAGGGTGCAGGCCGGCCTTCTGGAAATCCAATGTCACCTCGTGATATGATTATGCGGTATTTGCATAAGCAAGGCGGTGCCATGGAGATCAACTGGCTGCACGATTTCATCGCGGTGGCATCGGCCCGCAGCTTTTCGCGCGCGGCCGAGCAGCGGAATTCGTCGCAGCCGGCTCTGAGCCGCAGGATCAAGGCGCTGGAAGTGTGGGCCGGGGCGGCGCTGTTCGAGCGCACGACCCACGCGGTCAGCCTCACGCCCGCCGGTGATGCATTCCGCCTGACCGCCGAGGACATCATCCGCCGCCTGTCCGCCGGCCGCCTGGAGGCGCAGGAGCTCGCGCGCGGCGCTTCCGACGTGTTGAAATTCGCATCGACCAATGCGCTGTCGCTGACGTTCTTTCCGGACTGGCTGCGCGGAATCGAAACGATGCTGTCATTCGTGCCGAACGTCCAGCTGGTCGCCAACCACATGGAGGCGTGCGAGCGCATGCTGCTTGCGGGCGAGGTGCACTTTTTGCTTTGCCACCATCATCCCGCCGTCGTCACAGCGCTGACGACCTCGCAGTTCCGCTCGGCTCATGTCGGCGACGACTGCCTGATCCCGGCATCCCTGCCGGCATCGCGATCAGGCAGGGCCGCGCGCTTCAGGCTTCCTGGAACGGAAGCGGCACCGGTGCCGGTCCTGAGCTACCGTCAGGAGTCCGGAATGGGAAAAATCCTCGACGCGGTACGTTCGACCTCGCCGCTTGGCGCGCATCTGAAACCGGCGTTCACGTCGCATCTTGCAAAGCTTCTCGTCACCATGGTCCAGGCCGGCCGCGGCATGGCCTGGCTTCCCGAGAGCCTCATCGTGGATCAGCTCGCATCGGGCGCGCTGGTGAAGGCCGGCGGACAGGAGTGGGAGATACCGATCGAGATCCGCGTGTTCCGCCCGCGATCGCGACTGACGCCGGCGGCCGAAGCGTTCTGGACGCACGTTCAGGAGCATCCGCCCCCGAGCAGCCCGCGCAAGGCGCCTCGCGTGCGTCGGAGCCGGGGCTAAAGCCCTATTCCTCCGGCTCCGTCGTGAACAGCAGCGGATAGCCTTTGGTGCGGGCGGCGTCGGTGGCGCGGGTGGCCTTGGTTTCAGCGACGTCCTTGGTGAACACGGCGACCACACAGGCGCCCAACTTGTGCGCGGTGATCATGACCTTGTAGGCCTGATCCTCGGTCATGCGGAATTCGGCCTTCAGGATCATGGTTACGAACTCACGCGGGGTGTAGTCGTCGTTGATCAGGATGACCTTGTGTAGCTTTGGCCGCTCGACCTTGGTCCTGGTCCTGGTTTTCGGCGTGGTGACAGTGTCGTTCATTCCGCCTCCCGGAAACGGCGGGCTTGGGTTCCTGCCGGCGATCAGCTCGCGGCCTTCTTACCATATTGCAGGACCTGCACCTTCTCCAAGGTGATCAGCCCGCTCGACATCATGCCATCCAGGATGGGCAGGAATGCGTTGATGTTGTCCTCGCTGTCGACGATCTCGATCAGCAACGGCAGATCCTCCGACAGCCGCAGGATCTTCGAGGTGTGTAGCCGGCTCGACTTGCCGAAGCCCATGGGGCCGCGCAGCACGGTGGCACCGGCAAGGTGCAGCTCGCGCGCCTTCAGCACGATTGCTTCATAGAGCGGCTTGCCCTCGCAATAGTCGCTCTCGCCGATGAAAATGCGGAGTGAAACAGCCTGATTGGGGATCTGCATGGTCAACTCCTTTTCAAGCGGTTGTAGCGGCTCGCCATCATATGGCCGAGCCAGACCGACACCAGCCAGCAGACGATGGACGCCGCGACATAGGCGAGCGCGGTCAATTTCATGCCGCCATGGAACAGGCGGAAGGTTTCCAGGCTGAAGGCCGAGAACGTGGTGTAGCCGCCGCAGAACCCGGTCATGACGAGCTGCCGGTGCTCGGGCCGCGCCAGCACGCGGCCGTCAGGACCGGTCAACGTCGCATAAAAGCCGATGATCATGGATCCCGTGGCGTTGATGAACAGCGTCGCAAACGGAAAACCCGGGCCGGTCTCGAGCACGAGCGAGACGAAATAGCGCGCCAGCCCGCCAAGGATGCTCCCGAAGGAAACCCAGGCATAAAGCATCGCGCTGGGCCAGCGGTCGGTGAAAGAGGGCAATTTCATCCGCCTCTAGCCCCCAAAGCCGTCGGCGAGGAAGAAGCCGCAACTGACGGCGAGGAGGCACAGTCCAACCGAGAACACGACATTGCCGAGTGCGTGCGCCGGCTCACCGTTACGGGCGAGTGTCAGCGTTTGCAGGCTGAACGAAGACACCGTGGTGTAGCAGCCGAGGAACCCCGTCACGGCAAACAGCCACGGATTGGGCGCGGCGAACACCGAGCCGGGATGGGTCGCGAGCGCGCCGAAGATGCCGATCAGGAAGGCGCCAGTGACGTTGATCGTCATGGTGCCCCAGGGAAAGGTCTCCCCCATTCGCCGCGCGATCACGCCGGAAACAAAATAGCGGGCGCAGCCGCCCAGCACGCAGCCGACCATGATTGCGATCACTCCGCTCAGCACGATGAACCGTCTCCCGTCATTCCTTGCTCTCCGTTCTCAAGTCGTTGCCGACGGCAAGCAGTCCCGCGAGCGCGGCCAGCGCGAAGCCAAGCCCTGCTAGGAAGGTGCTGACCGGACCATAGGCGTCCCACAGCGCGCCGGCGATCACGCTCGCGGCCAGCAAGGCAAGCCCAGTGAACAGGTTGAAATAGCCGAAGGCGGTGCCGCGCAGCACTGATGGTGCAGTATCGGCGACGAGGGCCGAGAGCAAGCCTTGCGTCAGTCCCATGTGCAGACCCCAGAGCACGACGCCAAGTGCGAGGCCGGGGAGGCTCGGCAGCAGTGCGAGTGCGAGGTCGGCGCCGGCGAGAAAAACGAGGCCGAGCGCGAGCAGGGCAGTCCGGTTGATCCGGTCCGACAGCACACCGGCCGGATAGGCCGAGAGCGCGTAGGTGATGTTCATGAGCACCAGCACCGCCGGCACCCACATCGCATTGAGGCCGATGTTCTGCGCACGCAGGATCAGGAAGGCCTCGCTGAAGCGGGCGAGCGTGAAGACGACGCCGACCGCGACGACGCGCCAGTATACGGGCCCCAGCTGCCGCATGGCGGCGGTGTTGAGAGGGTTCTTGGCAGGCTTTCGACTTGCGTCCGGCTCCGGCTCATTGACCGCGAATGCGATCAGGCCAAAGGACAAAAACGCCGGTACGACGGCCACCCAGAACACCGCGGCAAAATGATCCGCCGTCCACCACATCAGGCCGATCGCGGCGAGTGGTCCTACGAAGGCGCCGACCGTATCGAGCGATTGTCGCAGGCCGAAGCTCGCGCCGCGCAGGCCCGCCGGCGAGATATCGGCGATCAGCGCATCGCGGGGGGCGCCGCGGATGCCCTTGCCGACGCGGTCGATGAAGCGCGCCGCGACCAGCCAGCCGACGCTGGGGGCGAGCGGGAACAGTGGCTTGGTCAGGGCGGCCAGGCCATAGCCGAGGGCGGCGAGCAGCTTGCGCCGGCCGAGCCAGTCCGACAACGCGCCGGAGAAGATTTTCGTGATCGAAGCGGTTGCCTCCGCGATACCCTCGATGAAGCCGACGGTGAGCGTGGAGGCGCCGAGCACGGTGACGAGATAGACCGGCAGCAGCGCGTGGATCATCTCGGAGGAGATGTCCATCAGCATCGAGACGAAGCCGAGCACCCAGATTCCCCTGGGCAGCCTGGTGCGCGCAGCATTCGGTGTGGTCGTCGTCACGTCCTGACCTTCGTATTCAGACAACAAAAAACCCGCCAGCGGCGGGCTTGTCCATGCTCCCGCCTAAGGCAGAGGCTCATGAATGCCTCACCTCAAGCAGGAGTCATCAGCCCACTACGGTCGTTCGGCCGCCGGGCGGTTGTCGGGGGACTCCATCCCCATCTGCATGGTCAGCCTAGCATGGAAATCACAGGGAACAAGTAGGCGGGCGCTCTGTCCCATGGCGGCGCCAGCGTGGCTATATGGCGGCGGTTTCGCGCAACGCACGAAAATCCCAACGCGCAAATCTCTAACCTGGCAAATATCTAACCTGCAAATCTCTAACCTGAATGTGAAGCACAAGCGATCTTCGCACTTTGCGGCAAGCCGTTTGCATGTCACCATCGCGTCATACGACGGGAGGCTGCGATGCGCTTGCTGTTCTCGATCGGGGCTGTGCTGGTGGCCGGCGTGCTTGCCGGAGGGGATGTCGCGGGCATCGCGGCACCAAGTCCTAAATTTGAACCGCCGAAATTTGAACCGTCAAGACATCAGCGACAGGCGGCCGACGGTGACGCGCAGTCGGTCGATGTCGAGCTGATCCTCGCGGTCGACGTCTCCTACTCCATGGACATGGACGAACTCGCGATTCAGCGCGAGGGTTATGCGCAGGCGATCCAGTCCAAGGAGTTTTTGCAGGCGCTGAAGGTCGGCCCCAACGGCAGGATCGCGGTGACCTATTTCGAATGGGCCGCGTCCTCCGATCAGAAGATCATCATCCCGTGGCGTCTCATCGACGGACCGGAGACGGCGGACGCGGTCGCAACCGAGATCATGAAGACGCCAATCCGGCGCGCCTCACGCACCTCGATCTCCGGCGCGATCGGATTTGCGATGCCGCTGTTCGATGAGGATCCCTATCGCGGAATTCGCCGCGTCATCGACATCTCCGGCGACGGCCCCAACAACAATGGCAGCCCGGTCACCTTGGCGCGGGATGCTGCGCTCGAGAAAGGCATCATCATCAACGGCCTGCCGATCATGGTGAAGGAGCCATCCTATTCGACCATGGATATCGACAACCTCGATTACTATTACGAGGATTGCGTCATTGGCGGTCCCGGCTCCTTCGTGATCTCGATCAAGGATCGCGAAAAGTTCAAGGAAGCGATCCGCACCAAGCTGCTGATGGAAGTTGCAGGCCGCACACCCGAGCATCCGGTCGTGCACGTTGCGGAGAAGGACAAGGAGCCGCGCGTGAACTGCCTGATCGGCGAGAAAATCTGGTCGGACCGCTGGGGCCGCTAAAGTCCCACCCCCGGTGAGGCCAATTGTCTCGCCGCGCGCGACGGTTGGATTAACCGTTGGTTGACTGCGGCGTGGCCTATTCGATGTGTTTCTGAATGTTTCTGACGCTGCTTCCGAGCAGATTCATGGCCATCGTCACGCAAAGCACCAGCCAGATTTCGCCCGCCAATGAGCGGATGTATCACCAGAGCGCTCTGCTCGGTGAATGGAAGGGCAATTGGGCAGGCAATAACCAGCCCGTCGGCTTCAAGGTCGTGAACATCCGCGGCAGCCGTGCACAGGTCGAGTACACCCATAACGGGCACACCGAGCGTGGTTTTGCCCAGATCACCGGCTCGCTTATCACCTTCGGCTCGGTGACGGTCGGCACCAAGGACGGCAAGAACCTCGTGCTGTTGTTCTCCGCGGGAGGCGCCAACGGCAACGAAGCGCAGGTCAGCGTCACCACCGACGGCATCACCCGCCAGGGCACCGGCATCGTCTACAAGAACGTCATCATGTTCGGGCAATCCCAGATCGCGACGGATGACGGGAAGAATGGCAAGATCATCTAACAGGTCGGCATGAAGTCCTTCATGGTGCCGGTGACCAAATATCCGCCGGCGGATTCATCGTCCTCGGTCGATGTGACGGCGTAGCCGCTCTCACGGTTGCTTGCCGCTCGACGGCGTCAGCGCCTGCAATTGCCGGTCGATTTCCCGCACAACATTGCAGGCGGGCGCGAGGACGCCGTCGCCAATCAGCTGCCAGACCTCCTTTGCCTGTTCGGCCAGATGCGGAATCGTCAGCGGCAAGTGCGCTGCTTCCGGCAGCGCGCCCTTTTCATTGATGAGATAGCGCTCGTTCAGCGCGAACAGGACCTGTGCGACGCAGACGAGCGATCGGTAGATGCATCCGGCAATGTGGGTCCGCTCGTCGCGCGCGATGGCAAGCTCGGCATTTTCGACGCCAAACAGCACCTCCCATTGAAAGCGCCGGATCAAAGCATCGCGCAGGGATCGCGGATAGGGCAGCGCAATAGATTTCAGTCGCGCGATCAGGGCTCGCGGATCGTGCATCGGCTGGCAATAGGCGATCTCGCCCATCCAGATGGCCGAGCAGAAGCCGTGCGGATGACCGGGCTGGTAGTCCATGGTGACGGTCCCGGCGCGGCAGGCTTCCATCACAGCTTCGACGGCATCGGCGTTACGGTAGAGCAGATCGACCTTGTATCCCTCAACCGACAGCCACGCGCCGCCGACGATCCACGGTCCCCACTCGCCGATCGGCGTCACTGAAGCGGCCGCCGGGTTTTCGGCGACCGCCTTCGCGGCGGCCAGCAGCCGTTCCATATCCAGCGGAGCGGCCGCCGTGAAATAGAGGCCGATATCGTAGTCGGACGTCGTATGCGCGCTGCCCCGCGCACGCGAGCCGCCGAGCACAATGGCCTCGACGCCCGGCACTTCGGCAAAAGCGGATGTCAGGCGCGTGAGCAAGGGATCTTGCGTCATGAACGACGTGTACTGCTTCTATTTCGCCGCAAGCGACGGTAGCGGCGAGACGCTATCATTTGGGGCTTCCGCCTGCATCGTGATCAGCGCCGCCCTGTTCGATCGTCAGCTTACGGCGCGGCGTGACCCATTCAAGGCCTTGGTGCGCATGCTAGGTTGCGTGGGATGGGGACGGACGCCGCGGCCTGACAAGGTCGACCGCGGCGCCCGGATCAGATCCGTGCCTCCAGGATCAGGTTGAAGGGTGTTTCGGCGGCGCGACGGAAGCGCGACAGGCCGCCTTCGCTGGCGACCTTGCGCAGCCTTGCCTCGCCGGCTTGCGCGCCGAGCGCGAGGCCCACCTCCTGATCGAGCGAGGCCGGCGTGCAGATCATGGTCGACGCCGCATAGTAGACGCGCCCGACCGGGTTGAGATTATCCTCGAGGCGGTCGCCCGCGAACGGCTCGACCAGCATGCAGGTGCCGTCCTTCGCCATGGTTTGACGCACGTGGCTGATGGCGCCGACGGGATCGCCCATGTCGTGCAGGCAATCGAAGAAGCAGACGAGATCGTAGCCCTCGGCCGGATAGGTCTTGGCCGAGTGAACCGCGAAGTTGACGCGATCGCCGAGCTTGGCCTCGGCTGCCGCCTTGCGCGCCGCCTCGATCGAGCCCTCGTGATAGTCGAAGCCATAGAAGCGCGAGTTCGGAAAGGCTTCCGCCATCAGCCGCGTCGAGACGCCGTGGCCGCAGCCGACATCGGCGACCTTGGCGCCGCGCTTCAGTTTGTCCACGACACCGTCGAGCGCGGGCAACCATTCTTGCACCAGATGATGCATGTAGCCGGTGCGGAAGAAGCGGGCGGTGCCGCAGAACAGGCACTCGCTGCGCCGGTTCCAGCCGACGCCCTTACCGGACTTGAATGCATCCGTAATCTTCGGCTCGTCGAGAAACGCCGCGGCGATGACATTGCCGACTGCGCCGAGAAACACCGGGCTGTCCTCGTCGGCAAGCGCCATTGCTTGTTCCGGCAGCATCGAGAACTTGCCGGAAACGGAGTCGTATTCCACGTAACCGGAAGCCGCCTGGCTCGCCAGCCACTCGCGGACGTAGCGTTCGTTCGTTCCGGTGGCGCTTGCCAGCTCAGCGGAATTCATAGGTCCCTTGGCGGCAAGGACGCGGTAGAGACCGAGCTTGTCGCCCAGCAGGACCAGCGACGCGTTGATCGCGGCCCCAACCTCGGTGATCATCTTTCCCATAAAGGCATTCAACCTGTCGGAATTGACCTCCATGACAGCCTCCATACCAACGTTGGGCATTTTCAAGGGTCTGCGCAATTGCGCGCTGCAAGACTGCGCAGGCTTTCGCGGTCAAAGCCGCGGCCTGAGCATGTGCGTCCTCTATGTGGGTCAATCCGGCGAGGGCGAGGTTCAACGTGTCGGCAAGACGTAATCCCGGAACTTGATGACGCGACAGCCGGCGCCGCTCCGCTGGCATTCGCGATGTTTGGAGGATATAACCGGAGAACTTTTGACGGTAGCCGGAATGTCCAGCCTCGCTCGCTCCTGTGGTTTTGCAGCCTTGTTCGCCGTGCTTTGCCTTGGCGGGGTGCCCGCTCATGCGCAGGTCGCACCCCTGCAGTATTGGATTCCGGGCGGGGCTTTCGGCGTTGGCAGCAGCGCCGACAGCTACGGCAACTTTCCAAGCTTCGGTGCCGGCGATGCCCGTGGGGACTATGGCTTTCGCCCCGGTTTCTTTATCGGAAGCCAGAGCGGCAATCTCGGTCTGAGCGGTTTCAGCCAGGCGGGACTGGCCGGCAATCTCAGCGCGCTGTCCTACGACAGCACGCAGTTCGGCTACAACACGAAGAGCGCGGGCGATATGCCCGTGACGTTCTTTGCCGGTTTCGACACGCTGAAATATGGCAACGGCATTGGCAGTTCGGTTGCGCCGCTGACCTCCAGCGCTGCACCCGGTTATGGCGCATTCGGGGGTGTCGAATTCAAGCCGACATCCAACCTAAGCCTGTCGTTCGGGGCCGGGTTCACCCAGCGGGACTCGGGCCGCATGGATAGCGACATCAGGTCGAACATGCTGCCGGGCGAGTCCCCGGCGTTGGGCGCGCTTCGGCGCTAACGCGTAAACTTCGCCACTAGCTCCACATGGGGCGTGTGGCGGAATTGGTCGACGGGCACCACCGTGTCGATCCTGTAGCCGCCGTCGATCAAGAGCCGCGCGTCGCGGCCAAAGGTTGCGGCATTGCAGGATACCGCAATCACGACGGGCACCTTGCTCGCGGCAAGCTTGAGCGCCTGCGCCTGTGCGCCCTGGCGCGGCGGATCGAACACCACGGCATCGAAATCGCGCAGCTCCGGCGGCACCAGCGGACGGCGGAACAGGTCGCGTGGCTCGGCCTTGATCGGCTTGAGCCCCGGCGTGCGCGCGGCCTTCGCGAGCGCGGCAATCGCGCCGGCGTCGTTGTCGTAAGCCGTGACACGCGCCTTCTCGGCGAGCCTCAGAGCGAACGGGCCGACGCCGCAGAAGAGGTCGAGAACCTCCTTTGCCTTGCCAACGCGCTCGGCAACGAGTGCAGCGAGGGTCTCTTCCCCCGCCACCGTCGCCTGCAGGAACGAGCCCGGCGGCAGCGTCACCTCGGCGCGGCCCATCTGCAATGTCGGCGGCACGCGTTGCAGCACCAGCTCGCCATGCCGCGTCAGCCGCGCCAGGCGATGCTGCTCGGCGACGCGCGACAGCGCCGTGACCAGCGGCGTCGGCAGCGGGCCGGAGCCGCGCACGTCGACATCGAGGCCGCTGGCGGTCGCGGTGACCTGGATATCGAGCGGCTTCGTCACTGGCATTTTTGACGTCAGCGGTTCCGCGAGCGCCCAGGCGGCATCGAGCGCGCCATCGAGCGCGGGATCGAGGATCGGGCAGCGATGGATCGGGATCACGTCGTGCGAGCTTGCCGCCGAGAACCCGACCTTCAGCACGTCATGCGTGCCGAACCTTCCGTGCAGCGTCACGCGCCGGCGGCCAACGCCATGGGCATCGACCAGCGGCGCCACCTCGCAATCGATGCCGGCCTGCGCCAGCGTCTCGATCACGATGTTGCGCTTCCAGGCATGATAGGGCTCGGCCGCCCAATGCTGGATCGCGCAGCCGCCGCAGATGCCGAAATGCGGGCAGAACGGCTCAACACGCTCGGGACTTGCGACGTCGACCGCGAGCAGCTTGCGGCGGTCAGGATGGCCCGCGACATGGTCTGCCTCGACACTCTCGCCGCCAAGCGTGTAGGGCACGTAGACCGCATCGCCGGTCGTCAGCGAGACGCCATCGCCGCGATGGCCGACATGATCGATCGTGACGCGTTCAACCACGGCGCGCGCCCAGGAAGAATTCGATGTTGCCGTCCCCGCCCGCAATCGGGGAGGGAAACACCTCGATGTCGGTGCAGCCGAGCGACGCGGCAAAGGCCGCGATGTCGTCGCAGATCTCCTGATGCACCGCGGCGTGGCGGATGATGCCTTTCTTGTTGTGCTTCCGATCCGCCTCGAACTGCGGCTTGATCAGGGCGAGCAGGCTCATCGGCGCAGCCGCGAGCGACAGCGCCACGGGCAGCACCGCCTTGAGCGAAATAAAGCTGACGTCGATGACGACGACATCGGGCCGCGCCGGTAGTCGCTTGCCCTCATAGCTGCGGATATCGGTCCCCTCTATCGACACGATCTTGGGATGATCGCGCAGCGAGGCATGCAGCTGGCTGGTGCCGACGTCGATGGCGAACACCAGGCTCGCGCCGTTGGCCAGTAGCACCTCGGTAAAGCCGCCGGTGGAGGCGCCGACGTCGAGGCAGACATGGTCCTCGATGTCGATTGGGTAGCGCTCCAGTGCGCCCGCGAGCTTGACGCCGCCGCGCGAGACGTAAGGGTGCGCAGGCTCGGCCTGGATCACCGCGTCCTCGGCGATCGTCTCCGAGGGCTTTGCGACCTGCTTGTCGTTAGCCCTGACGAGGCCGGCCTCGATCGCCGCGCGCGCCCGCGCCCGGCTCTCGAACAGGCCGCGCTCGACCAGCAGAACATCCGCGCGCTTGCGGGCAGGGGACATCGGTTCTCCAAAGACGACTGAAGCGCTTATCTAGCGATCAATCGCGCGGCTGCCATCCGGACGCAAGTCTCGAACGTGGCGAGATCGTGCCAAACGTCGACGGGCTGCTTGGCCGGCGTCACCAGCGGGCAGCCGTGCAGCTCCAGCGCATGGATCATCATGAGATTGTCGACGAGGCCAAAATCCTCGACCGTCAGCCCCTGTGCGTCGACCAGCCGCCCGTCCTCGGAGGCGACGTGCATGAAGCGGCCGACACGGTCGGCGTAGGTGGTGCCATCGTTGGAATAGGCCATGCAAAACTTGCGGCGGCCGGCCATGTAGCCGAGCTCGTAGACAGTGCCCGGATCGGCGCCGGCGCCGCGGAACGGCGTCAGATTGGCAATGATAGCGTCGGCATCGTCCATCATGGCCTCGTTGCCGGCAAAGATCTGCCGCGAAGCGTCAGGCGTGGCGAGGTCGATGGCGTTGTCGAGCGGATACAGGCCGGTGAGGCCATGGGCAGCGCAGATCGCGGCCTTCTGCCGGCCGATCTCGACCGCATCCGGCAGGAACACGTCGGGACCTGCCAGATAGATTTTCATGAACGTCGCACTGCTTCGCGTCAGGCCGAAGCTCGCCCTCAGGCGAGCTTGACCGTCTCGGTCTTGACGTCCTTGCCGAGCGCCTCGAACACCTTGGCGACGATGCCCTTGGCGTCGAGACCGGCGCGGGCGTACATCGCGTTCGGCGTGTCGTGGTCCAGGAACACGTCGGGCAGGACCATCGTGCGGAACTTGACCATCCCGGTGTCGAGCACGCCCTGGTCGGTCAGGAACTGCGCGACATGCGAGCCGAAGCCGCCGACCGAGCCTTCCTCGACCGTGATCAGGACGTCGTGGTCACGGGCGAGCTTGAGCACCAGCTCGGTGTCGAGCGGCTTCATGAAGCGCGCATCCGCGATCGAGGTCGAGAGGCCATGCGCGGCGAGCTCGTCGGCTGCCTTCTCGCACTCGGCCAGACGCGTGCCGAAGGAGAGCAGAGCGATCTTGCTGCCCTGGCGGATCATGCGGCCCTTGCCGATCTCGAGGGGAACGCCAATTTCGGGCATCTCGATGCCGCGGCCTTCACCGCGCGGATAGCGCAGCGCGCTCGGGCGGTCGTTGATCGCAACCTGAGTGGCGACCATGTGCACCAGCTCGGCTTCATCTGCCGCCGCCATGATCACCATGTTCGGCAGACAGCCGAGATAGGCATTGTCGAACGAGCCGGCATGCGTCGCGCCGTCGGCGCCGACGAGGCCCGCACGGTCGATGGCGAAGCGGACGGGCAGGTTCTGGATTGCGACGTCATGGACGATCTGATCGTAGCCGCGCTGCAGGAAGGTCGAGTAGATCGCGCAGAACGGCTTGTAGCCTTCCGTCGCAAGACCGGCGGCAAACGTCACCGCGTGCTGCTCGGCGATGCCGACGTCGAAGGTGCGGTCGGGGAAAGCCTTGTTGAAGATGTCGACGCCGGTGCCGGACGGCATCGCCGCGGTGATGGCGACGATCTTGTCGTCCTTCTCGGCTTCCTTGACCAGGCTCTGGCCGAACACGTTCTGGTAGGCCGGCGCGTTCGGCTTGGCTTTCGCCTGGGTGCCAGTCGCGACGTCGAACTTGACGACGGCGTGGTACTTGTCGGCGGAAGCTTCCGCCGGGCCGTAGCCCTTGCCCTTTTGCGTCACGACGTGGACCAGGATCGGGCCGGTCTCCATGTCGCGCACGTTCTTCAGTACGGGCAGCAGGTGATCGAGGTTATGACCGTCGATCGGGCCGACGTAATAGAAGCCGAGCTCCTCGAAAAGCGTGCCGCCATCCATCATGAAGCCACGGGAATATTCCTCGACGCGGTTGGCACGGTTGGCGAGGATCTTCGGCAGGCGCTTGTTGATCTGCTTGGCCGCCTCGCGCAGCGTGCGATAGGTCTTGCCGGAGTAGAGCCGCGACAGATAGGCGCTCATGGCGCCGACCGGCGGCGCAATCGACATGTCGTTGTCGTTGAGGATGACGATCAGGCGCGAGTTCATGGCGCCTGCGTTGTTCATGGCCTCGTAGGCCATGCCCGCCGACATCGCGCCGTCACCGATCACTGCGATGACGTTGTTCTTGCCGCCGGCGAGGTCGCGTGCGACGGCCATGCCGAGGCCGGCGGAAATCGAGGTCGAGGAATGCGCGGCGCCGAACGGATCGTAATCGCTCTCGCTGCGCTTGGTGAAGCCGGAGAGGCCGCCGCCGGTGCGCAGCGTGCGGATGCGGTCGCGGCGTCCGGTGAGGATCTTGTGCGGATAGGCCTGATGGCCGACGTCCCAGATCAGCCGATCGCGCGGCGTGTCGAAGACGTAGTGGATCGCGGTGGTGAGCTCGACCACGCCGAGGCCCGCGCCGAAGTGACCGCCGGTCACCGAGACGGCGTCGATGGTCTCCTGACGCAGCTCGTCGGCAACCTGGCGAACCTGTTCCACCTTGAGCTTGCGAAGGTCGTCCGGCGTCCGGATGGTGTCGAGAAGCGGCGTTTTACTATATGCGTTCACGGCGATTTCCAATTTGTCAGCGCCGGAAGATCGTTCCGGTGCGCGATGGGTTTGCACAATGTCGGCGCAGCGCGAGTCCTTAAACCGTCGGAGCCACCTGCATGGGGCAAAAGCCCCGTCTTCAAGCTTAGGTGAGCTTAAGTGCGCTCCGGTTCAGTCTCTGTGATCCTTGTCACGTAGATCGGCTTCGTCCGTCCCAGCCAATTTCATTAGCGATTTGAAGCGCTTGTCGTCGGAAATCGGTCCCCACGTCAAAGCTAACAAAAAGCCACACTCTGCGCAGCTTTACACCAAAGCTTGGGCCAAAGCCAACCCGGCCCGACCGATTACGGGCATGCCCGTGCAACCCGTGGGCCAGGGTGGTTAATCCTGGCGCCGGCGGACGGTTCCAGCCTTGCCCAGTTCCTTGGCAGGATTTTGGGCAAGCGCGAGGCTTTTTCGGATGGATTCGAGAGGCCGGAGGTTCCCTCGCGGGGCAGTTCCCCAATCTTCATGGGCCCAGCCATTTGGCCCTTGAAGGGAAGAGCAGCGTGCGATCATGAAAAATTGCAGGCGGCCATTGCCCAAAACGGGCGGCTTTTGTGCGGCGGCGCTTACTGCACGTCGAGCGGTGCAGTGCCGTTGGCTTGGCCGCTGGCATCGATGGTGATCTTGTCGACGCGCGCCTCCGCCTGGCGCAACAGCTCCTCGCAGCGGCGCTTCAGGGCTTCGCCGCGCTCGTAGATCGTGACGGATTCCTCGAGCGGCACCTTGCCGTCCTCAAGCCGCTTCACGATCGTTTCGAGTTCCTCGATCGCGCGCTCGAAGGTGAGCCGGGAGACGTCGACTTGGGTATTTTCGGCCATATCCGTTTCCGATTGCCCGATTCGCTTCTCGTATAAAACAGCAGAGTTTTGCGGGCTTAATGTGGCGGGTCTGTCTAGGCGCCCATCAGGGCGCCGACATGCGCCGTAACAGATTCTTTCAGTCCTTGCAGGTCGTAGCCGCCTTCGAGCACAGAAACAACGCGCCCGCCAGCGGACTTGTCGGCAAGGTCCATCAGCTTGCGCGTGACCCAGCTGTAGTCCTCAGCACGCAAATTCAGCGAGGCCAGCGGATCGCGGTAATGCGCGTCGAAGCCCGCGGAGATGATGAGCAATTCGGGGCTGAATTTTTCGAGTTGCGGCAGGATCAAATTCTCGAACGCACTGCGGAATTCGGGCCCGCCGTCTTCCGAAGCGAGCGGTGCGTTGACGATGGTGTCGTGATCGCCGCGTTCGCCCTTGGCGCCGGTGCCCGGAAACAGCGGCATTTGATGCGTCGAGCAGTACATCACGGTCGGGTCCGACCAGAAGATGTCCTGGGTGCCGTTGCCGTGATGCACGTCGAAATCGACGATGGCCGCGCGCTTGATGCCATATTTGCGCTGCGCATGGCGCGCGGCGATCGCGGCATTGTCGAAGAAGCAGAAGCCCATCGGCTTGCCGATCTCGGCGTGATGGCCGGGCGGGCGCACCGCGACGAAGGCGTTGCGGTGCTCGCCGTTCATCACCGCTTGGGTCGCAGCCACGGCGCCGCCGACGCCGCGCATCACCGCTTCCCACGTGCCGGGGGACATCGAGGTATCGCCGTCGATATAGACCTGGCCGCTGGCCGGCGCGATGTGACGCAGCTCGGTGACGTAATCTTCGTTGTGGCACAGCGTGACGAGGTCGAGATCGCCCTCCGGCGCCAGGTCGCGGGCCAGGAACTGGAAGCGCTCAACCGACAGCGCCTCCTCCACCGCGCGCAGGCGGTCGGGTCTTTCAGGGTGTCCCGGCGGCGTGACGTGGTCGAGGCAGGCCTTGTGGGAAAGGAGAAGCGTGCTCATCAGGTCGGCCTCACTGGGAACGAACTCTCGACGTCGCTTGGCGCATCCAACGACAAAACGCAATGCAAAACCCAATCTATGCGTTCCATCGCGAATGGCAAAGGGCGTCCCGTTCCGCCCAGGTTTGATCCGGATCAATTCACCCGCAGGATGCGGGTCGGCGGCAGCGGGCCGATCGGACCATGTGCTTTAAAGAAGGCAAACAGCGCATCGGCGTCATAGCCGCCATATTGCGGCGAAGCGCCCTGTCTCGCGACCGTAAAACCATCGCCACCGACGGCGAGGTAATCGTTGACGGTCACACGGTAGCCGGTACCCGGCTCGATCGGCTTGCCATTGAGCGTCATCTTGTCGGCTATCACGCGCTCGCCGAGCGGCTTTGATGCGTCCCAGCTGTAGCTGAACCCGATCGACACCTGGAGAATCCGAGGCCGCTTCGGATCGAGCCATTGCTGCTCCAGCATGTCCTTGAGCTGGCTGCCTGACAGCGTCATGGTGACAAGGCGGTTGCGGAACGGCTGGCTCGCGAACAGCTCGCCGTAGGACACAGCGCCGTTCTCTTTCGGGATGATGTCGGTGCGGATGCCGCCGGGATTGGTGAACGCGATGACAGCGCTGCCATCCTTGGCGTCCCTGGTTGCGGCAAGCTGCGCATCGGCGATGACGTCGCCGAGTGCGCTTTCGCCAGCCTCGTTCGGCACGCGCGACAGCGTCTGCGTCACCGATCCGGCCGGCCGGTTGGCAATCGGCGCCGAGAGGTTGTCATAGGCGTCGATCAGAGCGGTCTGCTCGGGATCCTTGGCGAGCGAAGCGTTGGCGACGATGACGTTCTCGGCCCTGGCGCCGACGATGTCGCGTGTTGCGGGATCGAGCTTGAGGTCGATCGCGGTGACGAGCGTGCCGTATTTGTCGCCGCTCGTCACCAGCCGGCCGTCGATTTGGCAAACATAGGCACGATGGGTGTGGCCGCTGACCACGACGTCGACGGCGCGGTCGAACTTCTTGACGATGTCGACGATCGGCCCCGCAATCGCCGGGCATTCGTTGTAATCGCCGCTTGGCTCGCCGCCCTGGTGGATCAGCACCACGATCGCCTCGACGCCCCGCGCCTTCAATTGCGGCACCAGCGCGTTCACGGTCTCGGCCTCGTCGCGGAATTCGAGCCCGGCAATGCCTGACGGAGAGACGATGCCGGCGGTGTCCTTCAAGGTCAGCCCGATGAAGGCGACCGGGACGCCCTCGAACTCCCTGATCTCGTAAGGCGGCAACACGCTCTTGCCGGTCGCAGTCTCGATGGTGGAGGCCGCAAGATAATGAAATTTTGCGCCGGTGAAGGGATGCGGTCCCTGGCATCCGTCCTCCGGATGGCAGCCGCCGTTCTGCATCCTGAGCAACTCGGTCTTGCCTTCGTCGAATTCGTGATTGCCGACCGAGGTGATCGCAAGCCCCATCATCGAGAGCGACTCGACCGACGGCTCGTCGTGAAACATCGCCGACAGGAACGGGCTCGCCCCGATCAGGTCGCCGGCGGCGATGAAGATGGTGTTCTTGTGCCCCTCGCGCAATTGCTTGACCAGCGTCGCCATGTACTCAGCGCCGCCAGCGGCGACCATCACCTTCTTGGCTCTATCCTCGGGATCATTGATGCGGATACCGCCCGGCGGCGGACGGAGATTGCCGTGGAAATCGTTGATCGCGAGAATGCGCAGCTCGACGGACGCCGCGGTCTGGGCCGCGGCGGGCTGGGCGGCGAGCGCGAGGGCGAAGCTGGTCAGGCGGAGAAGATGTCGCATGGAACAAGATTAGTCATTCCGCGCGAAGATTTCACGAAAGTTCTCTTGCCTACCTCTTCTTCCTGTTCGCAAACGCATTGAACGCGGCGGTGGCCTCGTCCGATTTCAACCGTTCGCCGAATAAATGGGCTTCCTGGTCGATGCGGCGGGTGAGCTCTTCCGGGGCTGGGCGCAGCAATTTGCGCGAGATTGCGACCGCCTCCGCCGGCAGCCGGCAGATCTCGCGCGCCACCTTGCGGGCCTCGACCTCGGTATGTCCCGGCGACACCACGGTGTTGACGAAGCCGGCGGCATGGGCCTCCGCGGCGGTGAAGCTGCGTCCCATCACCAGCATGCCGAAGGCGCGCTGGTAACCCATGGTGCTCGGCATCAGCAGGCTGGCGGCGCCGACCGGCACGAGCCCGAGATTGATGTAAGGCGCCGAGAAGGTCGCGGCGTTGGAGGCGAGCACGTAGTCGCAGTGAAACAGCATCACGGTGCCCATGCCGATCGAGGCGCCGTCCACTGCTGCGATGATCGGCTTGACGTTGAGGGCCAGCGAATACAGGAATTTGGCGCCGTCCGACAGCGTCTCGGGCCGCGACGCGTCGGCCTTGATGAAATCGTCGATGTCGTCGCCGGCCGTGAACACGCCGGAGCCGCCCGTGATGATCATGCAGCGGATGTCGGGGTTGTTCTGCGCGGTGTCGATCGCGCGGCTCATTTCGCGATACATGTCCTGGGTGATCGCGTTCTTCTTGCCCGGGCGGCGCAGGGTGATCACGCGCGTTCCACGCTCTTCGGTGACGACGATATTGCCGTTCGGCATGAGGACTCCCTGCGGCCGCCGCGGCGCCTGCCATCGGCGACTCTTGCGAGGCGCAGCCTACATGATCGGGCAGGCGTGCCAATCCTGCGGCTCAACCATTTCGGTGGTGATACCCGCGAGCGGTCGCATGACACCCGTCCGATGATGGCGCTCGTCCGGGAACCGTGGCGCGAAAAGCTGGATCACATGTGCTGCGGAGTTTTGCGCATTGCAACAATTGGCTACAATGTTTCGATTGAAAAACCGGTGGTTGTGCGTCACGATCAGCCGTCTCGTTCCATGAGGTCGATACTTGATCGATGATTGCCGCAACGGGCGTTGACGAATCCTCGCTTCACTACCGCGGCTGGCGCGTGGTGCTGGCTTGCTTCCTGATGGCCTTCTTCATGTTCGGCTTTGGTCTTTACGGCCAGGGTGTCTATCTCGCCGAGCTCCAGCGCGCCCATGGCTGGCCCGGTACGCTGGTGTCCGCGGCCAGCACCTTCTCGTTCCTGCTGACCTCCGTCCTCGTCATCTTCACCGATGATCTGCTCGCCCGCATCGGGTTGCGGGCGCTGATCCTGTGCGGGCTGACGGCGCTTGGCGCATCGACGGCGCTGCTGGGACTGATGCAGGCGCCCTGGCAGCTCTATCTTGCCTATGCGCTGATGTCGGTCGGCTGGACCGGCATGGGATCGGTGGTGATCGCGACGGTGCTGAACGCTTGGTTCGCGCGGCGCCGCGGGCTCGCGCTCAGCCTCGCCTTCAACGGCGCCACCTTCGGCGGCATCATCCTCGTTCCGGTTTTGCTGGCGCTGAGCAGCAGTATCGGTTTCCGTTCAGCCATGCTGGCGGCCACCATCGTGATGGTGGTGCTGGTGCTGCCGGTGGTCATCGTCTTCACCGGTTGGCCGGTCGACGCGTCGCCGAATGGAGCAGGTGTCTCTGGGGGCAAGGCCGCGCGTCATTCGCGGAAGGAGCTGCTCGCCAACGCGTCATTCTGGACCATGGTGCTGCCGATCGCGATCGCGCTGTTGGCGCAGATGGGATTCATCATCCACCAGGTGACGTTTCTCGAGCCGCTGATCGGCCGCGCCAGTGCAGGCCTCGCGGTCACCATCATGGCGGCGATGGCGGTGGTCGGCCGGCTGTCGCTCGGCCTGTTCGTCGACCGGCTCGATCCGCGGCTTGCCTGCGCGGCGTCGATGACGAGCCAGGCGGCGGCGCTGCTCGTTCTCCTGCAAAGCCAGAGCCCGACCGTGCTGCTCATGTGCTGCGCCGTCTATGGCTTCTCGATCGGCAACATGATCACGTTCCCCCCCTTGATCATCCAGCGCGAGATCGGCAGCACGGCTTTCGCGGCCGCGATGGGGTTGGGGACGTCGATCAGCGGCGTCGTCAGCGCCTTCGGCCCGGGCATCGTCGGCCTCGTGCGCAGCGCGAGTGGTGACTACACCATGGCGTTCGCGATGTGCGTTGTGCTCGATGTCGTCGCGGCCGGCATCGTGCTGTGGCGGCCGGGAAAAAGAGCCGAGGTCGCAGCTTCGTAGGACGGATAAGCGTGGCACGCGCGTCCTACACATTCGGTGTCATCGTCTGACTTGATCGGGCGACCCAGTACTCCGAGACGTCCGTCGTTGATCGAGAAGCAGCGGCGTACTGGATTCCCCGCTTTCGCGGGGAATGACAGCAAGGAGGAGGGAGGCTTCTTTACCCCAGCAGCACCGCATCCGCCGCCGCGACCGACCCCGCGCTTTCCGTCACGGTGCGCTCGAGCGCGGGCGCCTGCACGGTGATGTTCTCGGCGAAGAAGCGCGCGAGCGAGACGTAGCGCGCGGCCTCGGTATTGCCGCCGGCCTTGGCGGCGAGCGCTTCGGAGGCCAGCATGCAGCCGCCGAGCGTCGAGCCAAACTGCTGCAGATACGGCGTCGCGCCGGCGAGCGCCTCGTTCGGCGCGGATGTGACGCGCTCCAGCAGCCACTTGCTCGTTCGCGTCAGCGCCTCCAGCGCCTCGCGCAACTTCACGCCCGTGGTGCCGAAAGCGGGATCGTTCGAGGCTTCGACCTGCTTGACGGTGGCCGCGAGATCGTCGAGCAGCGCCCACACCGATGCCCCGCCGTTCGCCGCAAGCTTGCGCGTGACGAGGTCGATCGCTTGGATGCCGTTGGTGCCTTCATAGATCGCGGTGATGCGGGCATCGCGATAATGCTGCGCGGCGCCGGTCTCCTCGATGAAGCCCATGCCGCCATGCACCTGCACGCCAAGATAGGCGACCTCGTTGCCGATATCGGTGGAATAGCCTTTTGCCATCGGTGTCAGCAGCGCGGCGCGAGCGGCCGCATCGGCGCGTACCTTCGGATCCCTGGCACGCGTCGAGACGTCGATCGCGACTGCTGTGGCATAGCAGATGGTGCGCGCGGCCGCCGTCTGCGCCCGCATCCGCATCAGCATGCGCTTGACATCGGGGTGCACGAAGATCGAATCCGACCCGTCGCCCTTCTTGCCGACAGCGCGGCCCTGCTTGCGCTCCTGCGCATAGGCCAGTGCCTGCTGATAGGCGCGATCGGCGACGCCGACACCCTCCAGGCCGACGCCGAGACGGGCCTGATTCATCATCGTGAACATGCAGCGCATGCCCTGGTTCTCTTCGCCGATCAGGAAACCAATCGCCCCGCCATGATCGCCCATGGTCATGGTGCAGGTCGGCGAGGCATGCATGCCGAGCTTGTGCTCGACGCCGCTGGCAAAAATGTCGTTGCGCGCGCCGAGCGAGCCGTCGGCATTGACCATGAACTTGGGAACAAGAAAGAGCGAAATCCCCTTGGTGCCGGCGGGTGCGTCCGGCAGGCGCGCCAGCACGAAATGCACGATGTTGTCGGTCATGTCGTGCTCGCCATAGGTGATGAAGATCTTCGTCCCCTTGATGCGATAGGTGCCATCGGCCTGCTTCTCGGCGCGGGTGCGCAGCGCGCCGACGTCGGAGCCGGCCTGCGCCTCGGTGAGCTGCATCGTGCCGGTCCATTCGCCGGTGACGAGCTTCTCGAGATAGATCGTCTTGAGCTCGTCGCTGCCATGCGCATCGAGCGCCTCGATCGCGGAGGCCGTGAGCAGCGGGCAGAGGCCGAAGGCAACGTTCGACGCGCTCCAGATCTCGGTGCAGGCGGCGTTGATCGCGGTCGGCAGGCCCTGACCGCCGAAACCTTCCGGTCCGGACACTGCGTTCCAGCCGCCGGCGGTCCAGCGCTTGTAGGCATCCGGCCAGCCCGGCGCGGTGGTGACCTTGCCGTCGCTAAGCTTGATGCCGTGCTCGTCGCCGACGCGGTTGAGCGGCGCCAGCACATCGGTTGCGAACTTGCCGGCCTCTTCCAGCACCGCGGCGACGATATCGGTGTCGAAATCGCCGTAATGGCCGGCCTCGATGGCGGCCTTCAGGCCGGCGCCATGGTTGAGCGACAGCAGCATGTCAGAGATCGGCGCGCGGTAGGTCATGGCTCACTCCCGAGGACAGGTTTGGCGCCGTATTCCCATGAAACGCCTGTCGTCTCAATGGGCGGGAGGGCCGGGGCGGGGCAGGGATCGAGCTTATAATAGAGCGTGGGCGGCCCGTGGTATTTTGCCCCTCCAGGCGGTTGAAATGCCGCGCCGCTCCCTATAGACCGGCTGCGACCAGAGGGAATCTGCGGTAGTCGGTTCTTCCGCCGTTCCCTTCGTCGCCTGATGGGGCGTAGCCAAGCGGTAAGGCAGCGGATTTTGATTCCGCCATTCGGAGGTTCGATCCCTCCCGCCCCAGCCAGAGCTAACACGCTGATTTTGTTATTAAAACGGCCTTGCCGCAACCGGAATCTCCAGCGCGTTTGGAAATTCCGTTTGCCTCCCATTTGGAAATTCTGTGCTGGTTTCGTTTTTGGTCCAAGGCAGATGAAAGTCGTCGCGCGTTGAACGTCGCTCAACTTATCAAAATACGAATTGAGCCGATGAACGCTGTCTGCTGGTTGCAAGCTTCCGACCGCTGCCGATGACGGCTCGCGCGGGATCGACAGTTGCAGAAGCCCGCCGCCTTTTGCAGCGTTCAACGAAACGCGCAGTCTACCTTTGAGATCGGACGCTAGCCTTCGAAATTGGGGAGGTCTGCATTTCGTCTCGAGGTGATGCTGCTCCATCAGCATTCTGCTGATCGAGCTCCTTCTGCGCCAAGAGATGTGCATGCCGCTTACGCGTCGCAGCCAACGCTCGCATCATCGTTTCCTTGGCATAGCCACGATAGGCCTGTGCGGTCTTGTGGCCCGAGAGCGCACGACCCTGGCCGTCCGTCAGCTCGGCTTCCTCAAGCTCGGTCATGCCGCCGTGTCGACAGGAATCAAGCGTGAACAGCTTTGAGACGCCGTCGATCTTTTTGCGCATCTGCTGCACTACTTTTTCCATGCCCGGATAGGACCATACTTTGGCATCGCCCTTGCGTTCACCCTTTTGGATCCGACGCATGATCATCGGGACGCCGAGCTTGGGCAGATGGCTCAAAACGTCCTCAGCTTCGGCGTAAAACTTGACGGTCTCTCCGTCGAGAGTCTCTTCTAGCGGATGCCAAACCAACGCCTTGTTCTTGTGGTGCTCGATGCGCACAGCGTGTGGCCAGTTTTTGCTGCGATAGTCGGGCCACGACAAAAACCCGGCCACCACGTTTTCTGGCCGTTGCAGCCATTCAAAGCAGATCACCGCGACAGCCGCGGGTTCAGGCCGGCCTTCTTTGATGCAGCCCCACGCAAATTTATAGACCTCTTCGCGCGTGACCGCATGCTTCTTGGTCTTGGTGCGGTTCTTGAGGGTGAAATCATCCCAGGGGTTCGGATGCTTCTTGTCGAACAACTCAGGGTGCAGACGACGCATGATCCGCCACACCTTTCGGCAGAGCCCGACTACCTTTTCTCCCTGCCGCAGCCTGATGCCGTTCGGCCCGTTGATGATTTTGTCGTAGATCTTATCGGCGGCTCGTGGCGTAACTTCAATGATCGGCCGTTCGCCAATCCGCCGTCCGTTCTTATCGATGGTGTCGCAGATCATTTGCATGATCCGTTCGTAATCGGGGCGGGACCGAGGTGAGACCTTCTCGGTATACGCCTTCTCCGTTTTGTATTGCCGGAATAGCCAATCGATCGTGCCATAGCGCGCGATCTTTCCCTGCTCACCGGCCTCCCCTCTGCGGTGGTTGTTCCATTCATCGAAGAGGGCATTGAGTGTGGCAGCACGTCCGCCTTTTCCCTCTTCGCCGCATGCGACTTCGTAGCTCGTCCCAAGTGGCTCATTCGCCATCTCGCAGCCGAGCTTGCGGTAATAGGTGGGAATCCGGAAATAGAATGCGACCGAACCGCGGGTAAGCCGACGCACCTCCACAAAGCGTGGAAGCGGCCGCTCCAACGTCACAAATCCTCGGCGAGGTCGCCCGGCACCATGTCCGGCGCGATGGCTCGGTCCAGATCGTCTCTCAACCACAGCTGACGCCTCCCTTCTTTCACACGTGGTCGAGGATACTCCTTACCGACTCGTTTGAGAAAGGCTTCGACAGTCAATTCTCCGCAGTACGCTCTCTCGCAGGCGCCAGCCATGTGGCCATGACCGGAGGCGGGGGTGAATTTCCAGGTCACGGTGCTGAAGATCCTGGTGAGCTATCCAGACGGATTTGCTGCGATGGCCGATCTCAAGCGCGACATGGCGATCCTGGCGACCAGCGGCCGGGACTGGGCCGATCGCACAAAGCGGCTGGCTGCGCGTGTACCGGCCCTCGACATCTTTTCGCAACATCTCGTCGAGCGCGAAAACGGCGGCTGGAAGATCACCGTCAAGGGACGGACAGTGCTAGAGTTCATGGAAGCCCGCACCGCCGTCGTGCCACCAACAGAGACAGTGCCAGCCGAGAACAGGGATGCGCCCATACCACCACTTCGACAGCCGCCGGAGCGCGCTAGGCGACGACGCGAACGTCGCGAGCGGCGTCGTGAAGGTCGAGAACGGGCGCGGGCGAACGCTTCCTAATCCTACGGACGCTTTCAAAGGGGGGTGCCAGATCCAGGCATAGTTCATAGAAAAGACGAGGCAGAGCAGCAGCTCCAAGCCGCCGAAGGATGCGATTGTCCTGAACTCTTAATCAGCGGGTCCCAGGTTCGAGCCCTGGTGCGCCCACCAAACAAATCAAGACTTAGCGAGAGAAACCGTTTGAGAGAGCCGAACTAAAACGGTTTTTCAAACGTTGTTTTTGACACCGGGCCGAAGAGGCCACTCTCTACAATGTGATTGGAAGCTCCGGCTGGAGCCAACGGCCGGGGATTCCAGAGGCGCCCGACACAGTCGGCATTCTTCCATTTAAGTTGAATATCATCGGCGACATACTTCGGCACCTCTTTCGAGCGGGGCGCGAGGCCGTATGTTGCAGGGGTGATAGTCACTCGCGATTGTACAACAGGCAGCGGCGATAGACCGATTGGTGCATCGACGCCTCGGACAGGCGCTTAAAACAGGGCCAGCAGCCAGATCGCAGAAGCAGGTGGTAGATCGTAGTAAAGGCGTTGAGTGTAGGGCGACTGCCCAATTATCGGAGAGCTTACGCTCGCTTTCCATTGATCAAATGAGAGTACCTTGCCCGGGTAGCGATCAATGGTGAGGCGGGTCCGTTCGAGGTCGAATAGCGTGTTTGAGAGAAAGCTTGTGCCTCCAACGGGCGGCCGGGCTATGGTCCGTGCTAAATCCTCGATCGCGGCCTTCTCATGAGCTGGGCGGTTTCAAGTAGCTTCGCTGCGGCGGTGCGCAGGTATCCGGCGTAGTTAGACTTCAATTGCTCTTCTGCCTCTTGGAGCAGTTTCGCCGAAGCCTTGGCTTTGTCCGCCGCCCGCCGATCGGAGGTGTGACGATAGCTGTTGAGGTATTGTCGAACTCCGCCCAATGTCTGTAAATCGAAGCGGGTTCTGCGAGCCTCGGACAACGCGCCTGCGGGATTCCAATCGAGATGCAACGTAGCCGATAATTATGGCAAAGGCAGGCTCGCGGGGCATGACTCGTTGCCGCCCGGACTTAAATTGTCGTGATCAGCGCGGCCGGCGGATGGAGATTTGGGGCATCGATGCACCGCAGAAGGTAGTGAAGATGTCCGACAAGACCGAGATCACCCTGAAGGACCTCGGCGAGCGCAATGACATCATCAAGACCATGCACCGGGCGCTTTCGGATCAGGGCCTCGCGGAGGAGCGTGGGGTCGGGCAATACGCCCTTCATGGCGCCTCGATCAACCAAACCGTGGTCGGTCGTGTCCTGGCCAAGGGCCTCGCCAGCGACGAGATGAGCGAGCGGGTCTTTCTTGTGATCGACGGAGTCGATGGAAGGGTTCATCACATGGAGTTCGGCGATGCCTCCCGGGTCGAGGAGGTTCGGCGGGGCATGATCGTCGAGGCGGCTCCTCCCGCCTCTGGGACCCGGTCGGCAGACCACAACATTGCCATCAACGCCGAGGAGGGCGACGGCATCTACCGGCCCAGCCGGCATCTCGCCCGCGTCAAGAACAGCTTTGAACGTCAGGGCAAGGATCCGGAAAGCTTCGTCCGCTTCCACGTCCGCCGCCTGCAAGCGCTGCGCCGGGCGGGGCATGTCGAGCGGCTCGACGAGGATCATTGGCGGGTCCCGCACGACATCGTCGAGCGCGGGCAGGCCCACGACCTCGCCCAGGGTGGCAACAGACCCCAACTCCGTACCCTCTCCACCCTCGACCTTGAACGGCAGATCACCAGTGACGGAGCGACCTGGCTCGACCGCCAGCTGATCGCCCGCGACCCTATCATGGTCAAAGACCTCGGCTTTGGCCGACAGGTCAAGCAGGCTCTCAATCAGCGCACCCAGCGGTTGGTGGAAATGGGCTACGCGGTGACCAAGGACGGGAAGATGAGCATTTCCCGGCCGAGCATCGCCACCCTCGAGCGGAACGAGGTCGAGCGGGTCGGACACCAGATGGCATCCACGCTTGGACGAACCTTCCAGCCGGTCAAGGCAGGCGAGTACGTCACCGGGGCTCTCGTCGGTTCGACCAATCTCGCCAGCGGTCGCTTTGCCATACTCGAAATCCTGAGCGCCGATGGTGGCCTCGGCTTCGCTCTCGTCCCCTGGCAGCCGGTCCTCGACAAGCGCATCGGCCAACACGTCTCCGGCACCGCGTTGGATAGCGGCGGCATCGATTGGAGCTTCGGACGAAAGCGCGGGCTGGGCTTGTGAGCTTCGTGGGAGGGCTTTGCCAGTTTGACGCCATTGGGCCGGACCGGCGTCATCCCGCCGAGGCTGACGGCTCCGCGCGCCCTTTTTGCGCTTGGCCTGCCTTCAAGCTTTCAAACGTAGCCCATCCCGAGCATTGAGCCCTCCATCTAAGAACTTCAGCAACAGCCTTGCTGCGGATCTCTGCAAGGCCCTGCAACTCGAAGCAAAGAAGAGAAGAGAAGAGAAGAAGATTGCAGAACTCACACCTGTGCATTGAAGACGAGGGATCAGGTGCTTGCGACGCTCACTTGCCTGCTACAGTGGCCGTCCATCAGCGAGATACGGAAATCGTTGCGCGCCTCAATGCGGTGCTGGCGCAGCTCACGCAGACTCGGCTCCCTCGACCGGCAATTGGCGGCTGAAAGGAAGAAAGGCTTTGCTGCGGTCATGGCAGGCTCAAAAGGTCACGCGCGCGCCGACACGCGACCCAGCAGGAGCTGGCGACTCAAAGCGCCGAGTACGGCCTGGTGGCGGGCTGGAGCCAAAGCTTGAGCAGCTCGAACCTGATTTGCGGCTGAAAAAGCAACGGGTGGCAGTCGTACGAGCCGGTCCCGGCAAGCTCTATAGTAGTGCTGGTCGTGGTTGGCGGAATGGGTGGCAGGACTCCACACTTCATCGCGCTACGCCCTCGCGCTCTGGAGGGACGCCAGAGCCGCTGTAGATGCTGATTTGGGCTCGATCACAGGTCGGCAACAGCACATCCCGCAGGAAAATCATCCCGCAGGATGCGGTATTCAGAGCCGGTAATGACGGCTATCAGCGACAGACGTAGCTGCCGTTGACCAGAACGCGGACACATGCCGTGCCGACGGCGGCTGCACCAACTGCCGCGCCGCCTACGACCGCGCGCCTGGTGGTGCGGCGTGCGACGCCGGCGACTGACACTGGTGTCAAGGGGCGCCCGACCCGTGCTTCTGCCCGACTTAGCGAGAGCGAAAGGCTTTCGTCGGCCGACCAGCCAATTGAACCGGACACTCCGAGGGCGACCACGGCACCTGCGAGTGATAATTTTATGAGCATGCCACGCTTCATGGGAGTCTCCGTCCTGTGAGAGTGAATTGGGATCGCTCCATGCTTTGGTGCTCGGACCATTGATCAAGGTCAAGGAACCGTAGAAATCGTGCAGCTGTAGCGCGGGCGAAACGCCAAAACGCTTTCAGCCCAAGTCGGGCACGCGTCAGCCATTTCGGCTCTTGTTACTTCTGCATGCAAAGGGGCCTCAGCGTCTCGTCAGTGCTGCGCGCCTTCGCGTATTCCATCAGTGCCGTCCGGGCCGCTTCGCAACGCTCTGCACTCGAAAATTCTTGCGTCGATACAACAGCGCCATTGGCAACGCCGAGCCAGCTGACGACAATTAGAACATAAGTCATGCTATTCTCCCGCACAGCCATTGGTCGCGTGAGTGTAGCTTAGAGCGATGAGCGGCCTAATGAGGCGCCGCCCATCGTGCCGTTCTCGGATTTATTGACACACATACATGATGCCATCCCCGCCCTCGTCACAACACGAACGCAGCACCAGGGCGGCGACTTGCTTTAGATCAAGGGTTTCGAAGAAATGGAGGTCCCCCAGCCCCTTCCAATTTTATCGGATCAAGCAAAGCAAATCTGGAGGACACCGTTCGAACGGCGGGAGGTGCAGCCGCCGGTCGCATCGGAAAGCGCGCCGTTACGGTGAAGCCGCCGGCGCTCTCCATACCGGGTCCAGGCATGCAGCCGCGCGAACGATTCGCGATAGAATGTTTCAGGCAATAGGTGACAAGCTCCGAGAAGGCATGAGGCGTCTCGATCTGCTCTGCGCCATCTCTGTTGTGTGGTTCGCAGGCTTGTCTTGCCCCGCGACCAATTTGCTGAACGCGAAGAAGAACCTGGCAACGATACCGCGTTTCAGTCCGTGCTCATCATGAAGCGTCTTATCTGCCAGGTTTGACCAGCTTCTCGCCTCGGCCATCCAGACAGAGTGGTTGTCTAGGTCCTGGCTTGCAAGCTGCCGGCAAAGTGCTGCGCGCGAACTCAGCTCGAATTGAATCATCATCGGCCCTCCCTGCCAGAAGCTCGATGTACGCGACGAGAAGTCTGCGATGCGCGCCGCGTCTCTGCAATTGCCCTCTCGGTCATTGTACCAAGGGGCATGTCACTGGCACTGACCAAGCCGTGCAACGGCGCGCGAGGCGATTTTGCGAAAGCTCAATTCGTTGATCTGGCTCAAGCGAAGCCGCGCTGGGATGCGATGAGCATTGGCCTGCTGCAGCGTGTGTGCGCGTGCCAAATGGAGCACCGCGCAAGCTTCAGAAAGTGCTTCACCAGAGACACGCCGCGGCGGATGCAACGGCGGTTCGGTTTAGGCAACCACGCCCATGCAGGTTGCATTGCTTCGCCAATTTTGCCGCCGTCGCCCGTTGCTCGCCAGACGAAAATCTGCGGCCGCGATGGCGCCGACAATGCCCATCTCACGATATCTGTTCTATGTCGGCGGTGCGTTGCTGGCGCTGTTCTTCGTTGCGGACGCCTGTGTCCCGGATCGGCCTGCCATACGCGGTGGAACTGGGCGCTCCGCCACTGTCCGCATTCATTCTGATTGGAAACTGCCTGAGCGGGTCGTTCTCGACACCAGCCAACCCACGACCGTCGCGACTGACATCGCTAAGGTCGAGCTGGGTGCCCCGTCGGGCGCCGACTTCCCACACACGCGCGTGCGCGAGGCATTTGCTCAGCTTGGACCGCTCGATGCCGAACGGCTGCGAGCGCGTCAGTCGACAAAGGCCGATGCGAAACCGCAGCGTCAAAACAAAATTGTGAGGAGACACATCGAAAGACGTATCCGGCTCGTCGCGCGGCCGCCGCAGTACGGCTGGTTCGGTAACCAGGTTTGGTGAGCGTCTCCGTTCGTTGCGTCTGCAGAGTGGGACGCCCACCGTTGACATTGATCAACGAATGCACGTCGAGGCATTGCCTACTGAAACGTCCTCAAGATCGGGAGTAACTGACATGAGTGAAACGTCAAGGTTTGAACGACTCGGTCGTCGCGAGGCTCTTTCCTTGCTGGGATGGGCTGCTGCGCTCGGGCTGGCGGCATCCGGTACGTTCCTGTTCGGAACACAAGCGCCGGCGCAGACAGTCGGAATGGAACGACGCCAGGAGAGGCGGGGAGCGCGCCACGAGCGCCGCCAAGAGCGGCGTATGGGACGTACCGAACGGCGCGAGGAGAGGCGTGAGGGACGCACGGAGCGCCGCGAAGAGCGGCGCTACTAGGACGCCAACATGATCTCGCCGGTCGTTGTTGGTCGACAGATGTCCGCTTGATCGCGATTCGGAAGCGGGCGCATGCCGCAGACCTGGTACGTCACGTTCGAGGTGCACAAGCGCGGGACCTTGCCGAAGCGGCGAAGTCCCCGGGAGACACGCACGTTCGAGAGCGAAGCCGCCGCGAGGACTTTCGCGCGAGAGAAGTTCAATGAGGGATTGATCGTGTTCGCGGGCACGCTCAATCCCTTCTTGCCGCGACAGTTGATTCCCTCAGGCGACATCCCGTCCTGGATCGCGCAAGACCAAGGCGAGGAGGTTGATGGCCAGGGGGACAAGCGCGACCCGGAGAAAGGGCCGTGATCACGACCGATCGTTGCCGATACCAAGAAGCGAGCTCCAGCGGCAGGCGGCTTTCCTCCATTCGGACACCAGGCGAAATCATTGAGGCTTCGTCAGCGAGAAAGATTAGCTCGAGTGCGAAATGTCTTGGGTGTTGCCATTTTGGCACGCGGAGATTGCGCCCTCGCCCGTAGAGTTCAGCCGGAAGTTGGGGAATCATTGCATTGCAACAAACCCGCCGTTTCGGCCAGTCAGAGGCGGCCGGCAAGGAGAAAGCACGATGAAAAGGCTTCTGCTAACAACCGTTTGTCTGGTGGCATTGGGCGCCGTAGGGCCCGCCATGGCTGCCGATATGGCCGTGAAGGCGCCGCCGCCGGCACCGATGATCGCTCCGATCTACAACTGGACCGGCTTCTATATCGGCGGCAATGGTGGATGGGCGCAGAACCACAACTGCGTGGATTTCCTTGACGCGGCTGGCGTAGCCGTCGCTTCCGGCTGCCGCGATCGATCCGGTGGCGTCATCGGTGGCCAGCTCGGTTATCGCTGGCAAGCCAGCCAGTGGGTGTTTGGTCTGGAAGCTCAGGGCGATTGGGCGGATCTCAGCAACCAGCGCGTCAGCCTCATCGATCCGACGCTCTCCACTCGCACCAAAACGAGTGCCATCGGCCTCTTCACCGGCCAGATCGGCTACGCTTGGAATGCGTCACTGCTCTACGTGAAGGGCGGCGCGGCGGTGACAGACAACCGCCTCAGCGTTCTTGATACTGCGTCCGGTGCCGAGCTCGCCGCGCAAAGCGCGACCCGCTGGGGTGGTGTCGTTGGTGTTGGATTCGAGTATGGCTTCACCCCGAATTGGTCGGTGGGTGTCGAATACGACCATTTGTTCATGGGGCACCGGAATAATTCGTTCACAGTCGCTGATCCGCGACTTGCCGCTTTTGTGAACGACCGGATCACGCAGGACGTGGACATGGTCACGCTTCGCTTCAACTACCGCTTCGGCTGGGGCAACCCGGTCGTCGCAAAGTACTGACCTCTCCCGATCTGCCCCCTTCAGGGGGCTGGCGGCAACGCCGGCCCTCACTTTTCGCGACGTTGTCGCGGCAAGCTGATCAGCGCCTGCCGACGCGATCGACCGGACCGCCGCGGTTCGCCGGAGTGCCCGGCCGCACCGCCTCGCGTGCAGCAGCGCGAGCAACGGGACGCGCTCCCAAGACGACACCCGGTCTCGCGACGCAATGTGCGGGATAATCCACGTATTGGCAGTATATGACGGCATTGGCGCTTTCAGAACTCGCGAAGACGAATCCGATCGTCACCAACGCGGCTGCTAGTCCGATGGATAACTTCATTTTGGCCTCCTCTGTCTGGAGCCGTAGTCGGGCCACTGCTCTACCAGCGAGTTGATCCAGATCAACGAAGGCGTGAGTGCTTGCGCTCCCGGAGCTCGCACGCGCGATAGGTTTCGAACTCGGATTTACCAGCCCGAATAGTAGCTCTGCCTAATCACCGGTTCGCTTGCCCGAGGCGTAGCGCCAGATGGACCGCCTGCGGGTCGCTGCGCGCGGCCGGCCTGAAGCCGAACTTGCCGAACACCGCCAGCATCGCCCTGTTCTCGGGCAGCACTTCAGCTGTGAGCTCGTTCAATCCGGCGTCGCCGGCAATCCTGCCGAGGTGATCCATCAGGATGGAGCCGACGCCTCGTCCCTGCCAGGCATCGATGACGACGAAGGCCATCTCGGCCCGGCCAGGTGCGAAGACGACGTATCGACCACCTCCGACGATGATGTCCCGGCCGGCTTGCGCGGCCTGCACCACCAGTGCGACGTGATTTCTGAAGTCGACCTCCATGAAGAAGGCGCGCTCCTTGTCGGAGAAATGGCGCTTCATCGCGAAGAAGCGGCGCTGCAACGACTGCGCGCTCGTCTGGTCGAGCGCGGCGAGCATGTTGGCCTCGTCCTCCGGCCGAAGTGCACGAACTTCGACCGGGCTGCCGTCGCGCAGGTGCTCTCTTGAACTGTAACTGGCGATGTCCGACATGAGGGTTCTGGTGTCGAGAGGCCGGGCGACGCACTTGCCAGAATTTCGCCCATGAGCCGCCTCCGGTCGCGGTCGCTTGATCTGGATCAAGAGAGCGGCGCAAAACTCGAAAGCGATCTGGGCACAGGCACGATCCTCCGGATCACTCTTCCAAGGATGGGGCTGGGAGCCATCCGATGCTCCAGGCGGGTATTGACGCATATCAACGCCTCGCTTTGCGGCGGAATATGATGGCCGCCCGCGAGATGTCACGCCGCGAAAGCTGAACGGATGTCCCTAATGATCACAGTTCCCGAACTGGTTTCGCAGGCGTTGGGCGCGTTTCTGACCGCGGAAACGAGGGACCGGTTTGGCGCTTCGCATGCCGGTCTGACCGAGTTGCTTCCGTTCGCGGCGAAGCTCGCATTGGAGTGCATCGGCAACAGCGACGCGCTTTATCACAACATAGAGCACACGCTGCTCGTGACGCTTGCTGGGCACGACATCCTGACCGGACGCGCGCTGTTGCGGCCGACCACGGCAAATGACTATGCGAACTTCATTCTGGCCTGCCTCGCTCACGACATCGGATATGTGCGCGGCGTCGTCCATGGCGACGAGGACCAGGAGTTCATTGCGGACGTGAATGGCGGCACAGTTCGCCTGCCAAGAGGATCGTCCGATGCCGCGCTGGCTCCCTACCATGTCGACCGCTCGAAACTGTTCGTTCTCGAGCGGCTGGATTCCGTCGAACAGCTCGATGCGGACCGGGTGGCCCGTGCCATCGAATATACCCGGTTTCCCTATACGATGTCCTCGAATGACAGCTTGATCGAGGAAGAGGGGTTGCTGCTGCGAGCCGCCGATCTGATAGGCCAGCTTGGCGATCCCAACTATCTGAGAAAGACGAATGCGCTGTTCCACGAATTCGAGGAGATTGGGCTCAACAAGACGCTGGGCTACGCGACGCCGGCGGACATCGTCTACAAATATCCTCAGTTCTATTGGACCAATGTTGCTCCGCAAATCCAGACGGCGATACGCTATCTCAACGTGACGTCGCGTGGCCGCCAGTGGATCGCAAGTCTCTATGGCAACGTATTCCGGGCCGAGCGTGAGATGAACCTCTCGGGACCGCAGCCATAACAGCTGCCGACCCCGCCACTCACTTGATCTGGATCAAGATCGCCGCGCGAGAGCGGGGATTAGGCTTGCCTGCAACATGCGTGACTATGGCTGAAGGCGCGTCCGTGAGAACACTTCGCCAGATCATCTCCGGAGACGAGATCATCCAGCTTGTGATCCGGCTGGGGTTGCTCGCGGTCCTGATCGTCTGGACGCTGCTTCTGATCCGTCCGTTTGTGCCGATCCTGGCCTGGAGCGTCGTGCTCGCCGTCGCGCTCAATCCGGTGTTTCAGCGCCTCGCCAAGATCCTCGGCGGCCGGCCGAAGCTTGCGGCGGGGATTCTCACCCTCGTCAGTCTCGCAATTGTTATCGGACCCGCGACCTGGCTTGGCATGGGCGCAGTCGATGGGATCAGGGATCTTGCCGGGCAAATGACAGCGGGCGAGGTACTGGTTCCCTCGCCACCTCAATCGGTCAAGGATTGGCCCCTCGTCGGACCTCAACTTTTTGATCTCTGGGATCAGGCCTCGACCAATCTTCGTTCGCTTCTGCGCGAAGTGGTGCCGTATCTCAAGCCCTTCGCGGCGACGTTGCTGGGATTTGCCGGCAATGCCGGTGTGGGAACGGTGAAATTCCTGCTATCCGTGGTCGTGGCGGGCGTCCTGTTTCCGTATGGTCCGCAGCTTGTGGCTGCGGGTCGCGATTTTCTGTCACGGATCGTGCCGGACCAGAGCGAACACTTTCTCGACCTCGCCGGTACCACCATCCGTGCAGTCGCCCAGGGTGTGATCGGCGTCGCGATTGTCCAATCCCTGCTCGCCGGCATTGGCTTCAAGCTGGCCGGCATCGGCGCCGCGGGACTGCTGGCGTTCGTGGTGCTGTTGCTGTCGATCGTGCAGATCGGCGGAGCGATCGTCATCCTGCCGGTCATCATCTGGATCTGGACCGACAAGGAGTTTCCAATCGCGCTCCTGCTGACGGTGTTTCTCGTGATCGTATCGGTGCTCGATAACATCCTGAAACCGCTCGTCATGGGGCGCGGCCTGACCACGCCCGCACTCGTCATCCTGATCGGGGTAATCGGCGGAACCCTCGTCCATGGCATCATCGGCCTCTTCATCGGACCGATCATTCTGTCCGTTGCCTGGGAGCTGACGGTCGCCTGGATCCGCACGGAACGTGTTCCGCCCGCGCAGCTGGCGGTCGAGCGTTGACCTAAATCAACATTGGCGGGTGCGCAGGCCTTTGAATGAAATCGACACGACGATGAGGTCGAAACATGTCGATGGAAATGCCTGCGTTGCCAGGTGGTCCGATGTCCGGACTTGTCGCCTCGGCGGTCGAATACATGGTCGATGCCGGACAACGGAGCATCCTGTTCCTCGACGTGATGCGCCGGCGCGGCGATCAGTATCGAGAGCACGTCGCCCAGACCGCACCGCACGTCCTGCAATATGCCGCCGAGTTGATCATCGACGGCCGCCAGCTGGATGAACCCGTCAATTACGCGCTTGTCCGCATCATCCCGTCAGCAGGCGTCGAGATCGATCCTGCGCGGCGGCCGTTCATCGTGATCGATCCGCGCGCCGGACACGGTCCGGGCATCGGCGGATTCAAGGCCGACAGCGAGATCGGCGTCGCGATGAAGGCGGGGCATCCCTGCTACTTCATCGGCTTCCTACCGGAGCCGATGCCGGGACAGACGATCGAGCGCATCGCGCGTGCCGAGGCGCTGTTCATCGAGAAGGTGATCAGTCGCCATCCTGATGCCGACGGCAAGCCCTGCGTCATCGGCAATTGCCAGGCCGGCTGGGCGGTCATGATCCTGGCGTCGCTACGGCCCGAACTGTTTGGGCCGATGATCATCGCCGGTGCGCCGCTCGCCTACTGGGCGGGCGTACATGGCAAATATCCGATGCGCTATTCGGGCGGCCTGCTCGGCGGAAGCTGGCTCACGGCCCTCGTCAGTGATCTCGGCGGCGGAAAATTCGACGGCGCCTGGCTGGTGCAGAATTTCGAGAGCCAGAACCCCTCGAACACCCTCTGGACCAAGCAGTACAACGTCTATTCGAAGGTCGACAGCGAGGCCGAGCGTTATCTCGAGTTCGAGCGCTGGTGGGGCGGACACGTCAACCTAAACGCCGAGGAGATCCAGTTTATCGTCGACGAGTTGTTCGTCGGCAACAACCTCGCTGCCGGCAACATCAAGATGTCGGACGGTCAGATGGTGGACCTGCGCAACATCAGGTCGCCGATCGTGGTGTTCTGCTCGAAGGGCGACAATATCACGCCGCCGCAGCAGGCACTCGGCTGGATCCTCGATTGCTACGCCGATGTCGACGATATCAGGGCCTATGGGCAGACCATCGTCTACACCGTTCACGAAAGCGTCGGCCATCTCGGTATTTTCGTCTCGGGCGGCGTCGCCAAGAAGGAGCACGCCGAGTTTTCCAGCAATATCGATCTGATCGACGTGCTGCCGCCCGGTCTCTACGAAGCGACCTTCGAAGCCAAGGGCGAGGAGACTACGAGTTCCGATCTCGTCGTCGGCCAGTGGGTGATGCGATGCGAGGCCCGGACGCTCGCGGACATCCGGGCCATGGGCGGCAATTCGCCCGAGGACGAGCGGCGGTTTGCCGCCGCCAAGCGCGTCTCGGAGCTCAATCTCGCCGCCTATCAAAAGTTCGTCCACCCCTGGATCAAGGGCATCGTGGCGCCGCAGACGGCGGAGTTGATGCGAAATCTGCATCCGCTGCGCACGCAGTATGAGGCGTTCAGCAGCCAGAATCCCTGGATGACCGCGGTAAAGTCGGCCGCGGACGGGATAGAAGAGAACCGCAAGCCGGCTTCGAAGGACAATCCGTTTCTGGCGTTTCAGGAGCAGATATCCAAGCAGATCGTTCATGCGTTGGACAGCTGGCGCGATTCGCAGGAAGCGCTGAGCGAGGCGATCTTCCTCAACGTCTATGGCTCGCCGGCGCTTCAAGCGGCGGTCGGTATAGATCCGAAGGCCGAACCCTCGCCCCGGCGCGAGATGCCCGCCGAACACCGCGACATGCTTGACAAGAGGATCTCGGAGCTCAAGTCCAGGATCGGCGAAGGCGGACTTCGAGAAGCGGCCATTCGTGCGCTTCTTTATGTCGGGTCGGCGAGGGGAATGGTGGACGAGCGAAGCATCGAGGCGCTGCGGTCGGTTCGACGCGACTACGACGGAGCGCGATTGACGCTGCCCGAGTTCAAGATGCTGGTCCGCGAGCAGTTCTTCATGCTGTTGCTTGATCGCGAGGCGGCGTTGGCCGCGATCCCGAAGTTGCTGCCCGACGATGCCGATCAGCGCCGCGCAGCCTTCGCGGCGGTGGGCGAGGTGCTGGCCGCCAGTGAGGAAATCATGGGTGAGCGCGCGAGCCGCCTGCAGCATGTCGCGGCGTTGTTCGGTCTCGATGCCGGCGATACGTCGGGGAGGGCGTCCAATGTTGCCTCTTTCGATCCCAAAGCGAAGGCGTCGTAACATTGGTAGGAAGGAGCGGTCTCATGTCAGCAGACGCGACGCAGACGCAGTCTCCCAGCAAATACGATCGCCTGATCACGGCCGCCAGGGCGGTGCCGCTGGCCCCAACAATCGTCGTGCATCCCTGTGACGAGACATCGCTCCGCGGCGCCGTCGAAAGCGCACAGGCTGGCATTATTCGGCCGATCCTGGTCGGGCCTGACACGAAGATCCGTGATACGGCCAGCAGGCACAGTCTCGACATTGGTGCCTTTGAGATCGTCGATACCAGGCACAGCGACGAATCTGCAACTCGGGGGGTCGAGCTGATCCACGCAGGCAGGGGCGAACTGCTGATGAAGGGCAGTCTGCACACGGACGAGCTGATGCGCGCCGTCACTGCCAAGGCCGGCGGCCTGCGCACCGAGCGGCGCATCAGCCATGTCTTCGTGATGGACGTGCCGGCCTACGCCGAGACCATCTTCGTGACAGATGCGGCCATCAATATCTTCCCGGATCTCGACGCCAAACGCGACATCATCCAGAACGCGATCGATCTTTATGTGCAAGCCGGCTTCGGCAAATCGCCGCGCGTTGCGATTCTATCGGCGGTCGAAACCGTCACGTCCAAGATTCCGTCGACGATCGAGGCCGCGGCACTCTGCAAGATGGCGGACCGGGGCCAGATCACAGGCGGTGTGCTCGACGGGCCGCTCGCATTCGACAATGCCATCGATCAAGAGGCGGCGCGGATCAAGGGGATTAAGTCCGAAGTCGCCGGGCGGGCGCAAATACTCGTCGTTCCCGATCTTGAATCCGGCAACATGCTGGCGAAGAATCTCGCATATTTCGCCAAGGCGGACGGCGCCGGCATCGTGCTCGGCGCCCGGGTGCCGGTCATCCTGACGTCGCGTGCGGATTCGCCGCGCGCACGGATGGCCTCCTGTGCGGTTGCAGCCTTGTATGCCAATGCACGGCGCCAGCATGCCCCAACGATCGCTGCGTGAGCGCCATGGATACCATTCTTGTCGTCAATGCCGGCTCATCCAGCGTCAAGTTCCGGATCTATTCGATCGAGAACGAAGGAATGCTGCGGCAGCAGCTCAAGGGGCAGATAGACGGCATCGGCAGCCGTCCCCGCTTGCGGGCCAGCGGCGGCGAGGGCGATCCACTTGCCGACCGCGCTTATCCGATCGATGCGGTGCCCGACCTTCCGTCCGCAATGGAGATCGCCGGCGCGTGGCTGCGGGACGAGCTTTGCATCCATCCCATCGCGGTCGGTCACCGCGTCGTTCATGGCGGGCCGGACTACGACCGCCCGATCCAGGTCGATCATGGTGTCGTGACCCGGCTGGAACGGTTCATCGCGCTGGCGCCCCTGCATCAACCACACAATCTGGCGCCGATCCGCTCGATCCTCGCCAATTTCCCGGCACTGCCTCAGGTCGCCTGTTTCGACACCGCCTTTCACCGCACACATAGCGCGGTCGCTGACCACTACGCGATCCCGCATGGGCTTCATGCCGAAGGCGTGCGTCGCTATGGCTTTCATGGCCTGTCGTACGAATACATCGCGAAGACCTTGCCGAAGATCGCGCCCAAGATTGCGAAGGAGCGGGTGATCGTCGCTCACCTCGGCAGCGGGGCGTCGATGTGCGCGCTCAGCGGCGGGCGAAGCATCGAAAGCACGATGGGCTTCACCGCTCTCGACGGGCTCCCGATGGGAACGCGCCCTGGTCAGATCGACCCGGGCGTTGTGCTCTACCTGATCTCCGAGAAAGGGATGTCGGCAGCTAACGTCCAGAACTTCCTTTACCGCGATTGCGGCCTGAAGGGACTATCCGGCATCAGCAACGACATGCGCGAGCTCGAGACCAGCGACAGCTTCAACGCCAGGCTGGCGATCGACTACTTCGTCTATCGGATCGGGCTCAACGCCGGGATGCTCGCCGCAGCATTGCAAGGCCTTGATGCGTTCGTCTTCACAGCCGGCATTGGCGAGAACTCCGCCACCATCCGTGCACGCGTGGCCAGTCAACTCGGATGGCTCGGCGTTTCCCTCGATCAGGCCGAGAATGCCCGTCATTCGCGGCTGATATCGGGGTCAAACAGCCGGATTCCGGTTTATATCGTGCCGACGGACGAGGAATTGATGATCGCGCAGCATACGCTGTCGCTGCTGACGAAAAGGCCAACCACCAATGCCAGACAGGAGAGGGCGTCATGATTCCCGTGTTTCCCGATACAAAGGTTGCCCTGAAGGGAAAAAAAGGCCTCGTCGTGGGCATCGCCAACGACCAGTCGATCGCGTGGGGATGTGCCAAGGCCTTTCGCGCCCTCGGTGCCGATCTTGCCGTCACATACCTGAACGAGCGTGCGAAGAAGCACGTTGAGCCGCTCGCGCAGGCGCTTGAGGCTCCCATCTTCATGCCGCTCGACGTCATGATGGAGGGGCAGACCGAAGAGGCGTTCGCGCGGATCGAGAAGGAGTGGGGACAGCTCGATTTCCTGCTGCACTCGATCGCCTTCTCTCCGAAGGAAGCCTTGCACGGGCGCGTGGTGGACGTCGGTCGCGACGGCTTCCTGAAGACGATGGAGGTCTCCTGCTGGTCGTTCATGCGCATGGCCCGTCTGGCCGAGCCGCTGATGAAGAACGGCGGCACCATGTTCACCATGACCTATTACGGGAGCCAGATGGTGGTCGAGAATTACAACGTGATGGGCGTGGCGAAGGCCGCGCTCGAAGCGTCGGTGCGCTACATCGCGGCCGAGCTGGGGCCGAAAGGAATCCGCGTGCACGCGATCTCGCCTGGTCCGCTCGCCACACGCGCGGCCTCAGGCATTCCAGAGTTCGACGAGCTGATGGACAAGGCGCAATCGAAAGCACCGTCGCGCAGCCTCGTCAGCATCGACGATGTCGGGAATGCCACTGCGTTCCTGGCGCTCGACGGCGCCAAGCTCATCACGGGCAGCGTTCTCTACGTCGATGGCGGTTATCACATCATCGATTGAGGAGAGACCGGCGCGTTGCTCAGCGATAGTGCAGGGCGATCAGCTCGGCGACGCAAGCCGGCCGTTTGCCGCCCTCGATTTCGATCACGAGATGGTAATTCACACGGAGACCATCGGGAGGGATATCCTCCGTCTCGGCAACAGTGACGCGCCCGCGCAGCTTCGAGCCCGCCCGCACCGGTGAAAGATACCTGATCCTATCAGCGCCGTAGTTAATGGTGTTGCGCAAGCCCTCCAGCCCTATCACCGAGCGGATGAACATCGGCGCCAGCGCGAGCGACAGCAGCCCGTGGGCGATGGTAGTGCCGCCGGGCATCTCTTTGCGGGCGCGCTCCTGGTCGACATGGATCCATTGCTCGTCGCAAGTCGATTCCGCAAATCGGTTGATCCGATCCTGCGTGATCTCGATCCAGTCGCTGGCGCCGATCTCGGTGCCGGCGGCAGATCTGATCTCGTTGAAATCGCCAAATATCCGCATGTCCATCACCTGGTCAGATCATCATTTCCGGAACATGGTCAGGAATGACGAGGTCGGCGTCCGTCACCGCCATGACTTCGCCGATCGTGACGCCCGGCGCGGTCTCAAGCAGCGTCGCCTTGCCGCCGGCAAAGCCGATCACCGCCATGTCGGTGACGACCAGGTTCACAGGCCGCACCGAGGTCAGCGGCAAGGTACATTTCGGGACGATCTTCGACTTGCCCTTTGCCGCATGCTGCATGGCGACGATGACGCGCCTGGCGCCGCTGACGAGGTCCATCGCGCCGCCCATGCCTGGCACCATCTTGCCCGGAATCGTCCAGTTGGCGAGATGGCCGTATGCATCGACCTGGAGACCTCCAAGCACGGTAACATCGACATGGCCGCCGCGAATCAATCCGAATGACATTGCGCTGTCGAAGGTCGAAGCGCCGGGTAGCGCACTGATCGGGCGTCCGCCTGCGTCCGTCAGCGTCGGATGTGCCAAGCCCTGCTCGGGGATCGGCCCGGTGCCGATCAGACCGTTTTCCGACTGGAAGAACACCTTCAGGTCGGCCGGAACGTAGTTTGCGACGAGGGTAGGGATGCCGATGCCGAGATTGACAAGGTCGCCGCTCCCGAGCTCCTTGGCCACGCGACGGGCGATCAGGGTTTGCGGATCCATGACATCACCCGTTCGTAATGAGGTAGTCGACGAGCGGTGCCGGCGTTACCACGTGATCCGGTGCGATCACTCCGACAGGCACGATGTTCTCCGCTGTGACGATCACGGTATCGGCGGCCATTGCCATGACGGGATTGAAGTTCCGCGAGGTCAATGCGTAGGCGAGATTGCCGAGGTAGTCGGCCAGGAAGGCGTGCACCAGCGCGAACTGTGCGCGCAGGGCGGTCTCCAGCAGGAACGGCTTGCCGTTGACTTCGATCTCACGCTTGCCTTCCGCAACCAGCGTACCGACGCCGGTCGGCGTCAGGATGCCGCCAAGACCGCACCCGCCGGCGCGAATGCGCTCGACAAATGTTCCCTGAGGAATGAGATCAACCGCGATCGCGTTGGTAAGCATTTGCTGCTGCGCCTTCGGATTGAGGCCGATATGGGTGGCGGTTAACCGAGACACTTGCGCGGCGTCGAATAGCTTGCCGACGCCTTTGCCGGGGACTGCTGCGTCATTGCAAATCAACGACAGGCCTGTCTTCTTCTGCCGCACCAGTTCGTCGAGCAAGCGTTCCGGTGTCCCGACGCCCATGAATCCGCCGACCATGACGCTTGCGCCTGAGGGAATCATCGCAATGGCTTCTTCGACCGAAACGGCCTTCATGACGGGAGCTCCAGTCGTCGTGCGCGGAAGAGACCGCGGATCAATGTCGGCGGGCGGTACCCACGGTCCCTTGATCTGCGTCAAGGCTCCGCATTATTCGCGAATGCGATCCCCGCGCTGGCGAGTGTGTCGTGCCAGAGCTGGCGAACGTCGCGGTGGCGCCGTTCGAGAGCGCCGCTGACGGCATCGCGGAAGGGCACCAGATCCGGCCCCCTCAGAAAAAGGATTTGCGCCTGCAGCAGCCGGCTGCTTTCGAATTCAATGCGGCGCAGCGCCGTCGCGAAGGGATCGGCCGCACTTGCCTCTACCGGCAGCAGAGCCGCTGGGCGTATCCCGGCGTGAACGGCATGAGCGAGCGTGGCGAGATGGACCGCCTGCGCAAGAGAGCGATCGTCAATGCCTTCGATCGGCGTCGGAATCCAGGCGGTCTCCCAGATCATCGCCATGTAGCCCAAGGCGAAATCCGGAACCCATGCCGTTGCGCGCACCAGAAGCGAGACGATTTCGGCTTCACGGTAGAACTGCGCGTTCGTTTCGGTCTGCCAGGCGGTTTCGAGCTTGAGGGGCAGGGTGAAGGCGAACTGTCGCGCCAGCGCGCCGTGGATCGAGATGAGGAACGCGGATACGCGCGTCTGCTGCTGCGGCAGGACGCGACCTTGGGCATCCAGCGGTCCGAGAAATCCGGTCATGTCACTGTCCGTCGCACGGGAATGGCCCGAAGATGGTCGTAGTCGGCAGGAAACGCCGTGAGCTCGCCGCCGGGTTCTTCCGGCGCGATCCAGATGGCCTTGTTGCCGCGCCAGCTCCCTGCCAGCACGTCCTCCGCGAAGCGCGCGAGCAGGTCGGCTGCCAGTGCGCCCTTTTCCAGCGTAAAGGCGTGATAAGCGCGTGGGATAATGACGAGCGCGCTGTCGGGAATTTCGAGCCGCAAGGTCTCGTGCAGGGAGCGCGGAGTCAGGAAATCTAACTCGCCATTCAGGATCATGGTCGGGACGGCGATCGACGAGAGCCGCGGCGTCAGCGGCTGGAAGTCGAGGAACGAATCCATAAGGTTCTGCAGCGCATAGAGATCATTGACAAGCCAGCCCTGTCGCTTGACGCTCTCGAACTGGCCAAGCAGCGGCTGCAGCCATTGGTCGGACAGGTTCATCGGCAGCAGCAGGTCCTGCAGGTAGCCGGTGCCCCCCAGGATCAAGCCGGTGCGCAAGGCATTGCCTATGAGCAGAAGCTGCGGCGTCAACTCCGCGAAACAGCTCATCGGCACTAGGCCGGAAAGGCGCTCGCCGTGCTCGATGGCGTAGCGCAGCGCGATCATGCCGCCGAAGCTGATGCCGCTAAGGAAGATCGGACCATCTCCGAGCTCGCCGATCAGGCGATGCAGCGCCAGGACCTGATCGTCCTGGTTGATGAACAGCGCGGGCTTGCTGGAAGCGCCCTGGCCGAGGAGATCGAAGGTGGCCACGCGGAAACTCCGCGCCAGCAGCGCGTCGCGATAACCTGCCCAGAGCTCCGAATATTGCGTCAACCCGTTGACCAGCACATAGGCGGGGGCGTCAGCCGGCCCGTCGAGCTCATAGCGTATTCGATATGAGCCATGATGGAGGAATGGCATTGCGCGGACCGGCCAACATCTGATGAACTTGATCCTCAACTTCGTGAGGACGATTCCATTGAGCTAGATCAAACCTCGGTTGGCGCTCCTGCCTAGCTTTCGCCAAAACTCGCCAGGAGGACTCGGCCATGACCGGGAGAGATGCGCTGAAGCGTTGTTTCATCGGCTTCATCTTGTTGCTGGTCGGGACCGCGCTTGTGGTTGCCCAGCCATTAACCCGCCGTTCCTCTCAGATGCAGCACGATGGGCTGAAGAAAACCTACGAGATCGCGAACTTCCGTCTCGGCGGCAAGTACGATCTCGCCGACCCCTCCAAATGGGAGAACGGCGGTGAGGGCGGCGTGACGCTTGAATCGCTGGGTGCCGGCAAGCTGCATACGGCCTACATCGCCGTCGGCAACGCACGACGCAACGCGGCCGGCGAGATCACCAACGCGGTGGTGATCAATTCCTACTATTCCGGCGACGCCACCGACATGTATGAACAGTGGGTCAAGGGCGCAGCCTTGTCGGGCACCGTGCCGATCATCGGGCCAGGCCGGCCGATCGATACCGATCGTTACTACGTGATCATGGTCGATCCGCTCGGGACATGGGGCGCCAGCAAGCCGTCGGACGGACTCGGCGTCAAATTTCCGCAGTACAGCTACTACGACATGGTGCAGGCCAATTATCGGCTGCTCCGGGACGGGCTGAAGGTTGGGCGTGTTGCTCTCGTGGCGGGCGTGTCAATGGGTGGCACACAGACCTACGTCTGGGGCGTTATGCATCCGGAATATATTAACGCACTGATGCCGATTGGCGGCACTACACAGTCCGATGCCGAGGATCCCGTCGGCAACTGGACCTTCCAATTGATGACGGCCGCGATTCAGGCCGATCCGGTTTGGCAACAGACGAATGGGGACTACTACAAGCTTCCTAAGGAGAAGCATCCTGTCCCCGGCATCGCGTTCGGCTGGTCCGTGCTGGGCCTGACCGGATACGACTTCGCCTACAGGACTACACAAAGCTTCACCGCGGTGCAGCCGGAGGTGTTCTACTGGGATCCGCCTAACGAGAGGGCGGGCACCAGCGTAACCAACCGCGCCAAGCTGTATGACGCCGTCGATCTCGTCTGGCGTAACCGCGTCGGCGAGACGCACAACGTCAATCCCTATCTCGGCCGGATCCAGGCACGCACGCTGGTGATGCATATCACGAACGATCTCTGGCTCAACTTTAAGCTGGCTGAGCGCTCGGTCGATAAAGTGCCGGGCGCGCAACTGATCGCCGAGGAGAGCCCGGTCGCACACTATGGTGTGTTCTCGATCATCAATCACCGGAAGAACGACCCGAAGTTCGTCGCTTTCATGGACGACGTGGCGAGTCTGGACCGCGCCCAAAAGTTCGTCGACAAGAACTATCGCGTGCCCGGCGTCGCCGAAAAGATCGACCCGAAGAAGTCGTTCTGGAAGGAGTTTGTAACCTATCCCTATCCGGTGAAATATGCCGACGCCAAAGACAAGAGCGGCACGACCTGGCAGATCGGCTACATGGATGAATATGCCGGTACCGACAAGGATCCGAAGGTGCTCGTTATCATCCATGGCAAGGGCGCCTTCGGCGGGCACTACGGCAACATCATGCAGTATGCGCTGCGCAGTGGCCTGCGCGTCATCGTGCCCGACCTGCCGCATTACGGCATGTCCGGCCCCGGCAATCTCGACAAGAGCCCGGCGCGCACCATGCAGGACATGCGCGAAGTCATCTACGATCTCGTGGTCAACCAGCTAGGCGTCCAGAAGGCGTACTACCTCGGCCATTCGCTCGGCGGCCAGTTCGTGATGGGCTATGCCCTGACCTGGCCGGATGCAGTGCAGGGCCTCGCGCTGGAGGCGCCGTCGGGTCTCGAGGAATATCCGCGTGAGATCACCATCGCCAAAGGCAAGAAGGCACCGCTGTTCGATCCGGCCTTCGGCCGGGATTTCGACAAATGGCGGCAGACCTGGGACCAGACCGGAATCCTCGCTGCGGAGAAGGCGCGTGACGAGCAGAACATCCGTGACTTCTTCTACTTCAAAAAGCGCGATCCGGAAACCGGCGCGGTGTCCGCGGCGAAGAGCGGCTATTTCTTTAGCGACAGCGAATATGCCCGCCTCCACACCGAGCAGCGCGTCGGGCTGACCAAGGGCAATCCGAAGGAGCTCGAGCAGTGGTGTAACATCTTCATTTACGACATCTACACGATCGGCGCGGAGCTCCAGCAGGATGATCCAAAGAACCTCTACGAGCGGCTTACCCAAATCAAGGCGCCGATCTTTCTTGCCTTCGGTGACAAGGAACCATTCATCCCAACCCCCGCGTTCAACGGCCTGACAGATCTCGGACATGACGCCATCACGCCGTTCATGACGCGCATGACCAATGCGGGCAACCGGCCCATCCTCAAGATCTACCCGGAGACCGGGCACTTCATCCACACGGACAACCCGGTCGAGTACCCGGTCGACGTCGTAGACTTCGTGACTAGGGGAAGCGTCGACACCTCGTCGCCGCTCGGAACCGACCGCATGATTAAGGGCTCGGTTGTTTCGGCCTTGCCGGTGGCACCGACGCCGGCGGGTGCTGCGCCCACGGCTGGTCTCAACAAGTAGGACGGTTTTATGCCGCGAGTGCAGGCGGGCGAAATCCAGCTGGGCTGGCGAGAGTGGGGTGAAGGCGACGTCACGGTGGTCTTCATCCACGGCAATCTCGCCAGCAAGGACTGGATCGAGCTCGCCGCCCCGTTGTTTCCGAGCGGCCTGCGCGTGATCGGAATCGATTGGCGAGGCTGCGGTGACAGCGACCGGCCGAAGCCAACGGTCAACTACACTAACTATACGATGCAGCAGCATGCGGAGGATATGCTGGCGGCGCTGGATGCGCTGAATGTCGGACACTGCCATCTCGCGACGCACTCGACGGGCGGCATCATCGCCGCCCGCATGCTGCTGATACAGCCGCGGCGATTTGGGCGAGTGTTCGCGCTTGATCCGGTCACGCCGCTTGGTATGGCCTTCAACGTCGATCAGATCGCGCTCTTCCGGGCGATGATGGCGAGCAAGACGTTGACCCGAGCAGTGATGGCGACTGCGGCCTCCTCGCTCTTCGTGCCGGAAAGTATGGCGCCGAATGCCATTCCGCGCTTCCGCGAAGGCGTAAACGAAATCCAGGCACTGTTCGATCGGATAATCGAGCAGACTTTCGGGGTCTCTGAAGGGATCTGGATCGGAACGCCAGTCAATCTCACCCGTGAGCGGGAGAGCCGAGAGCTGGAGCGCCGGATGGCGGACATCGGGCATTCGCATCTGGTGCTCTGGGGCGAGCGGGACGGCTGGATATCCTCTGCTGATCTTCGCGCGATGGCCGAGGCAATGCCCGATTGTCGCCTCGTCGTGGTGCCCGGTATTGGCCATTCGATGAACCTCGAAATGCCCGCGCTCTATGCCGGTTATTTTGGCGCGTGGTTCGGAGGACTTGTGACGTAAAAGGAGGACACCATGGCCGATGTTAATCCATCTGCCGAAGGCATCCGCATGATGCTGGTCGAGACGCTTGGCCGGCCGCGCAAGGCCAATGCGGAATATTTCGAGCAGCTGGAGAAGGGCCTAAGCGCCTCACCGCTCCCAATTGCGAACCACGCCAAGGAGTTCTGCGGCTTCATGGAGCGCAACGTCACTGCAACGTTTGAGCTCGGCGACAAGCAGGCCAATGACATGCAGGACGCGCTCGAGATACAGTCCGATTTCTTCCAAGCGCAGATGCGGTTGCTCACCGCTCAGACCAGGAGCATGGGCGAATCCGCGATGAAGGCGGCGACAGGGGCCTTTACGCCCAAGAATTGAGCTGTTCCGCCACCACCGAGGCACGCGATGGCGGTTCAATTCCTGCTCGGCACGTTTATCAGCGTGATCAACATCATGATTCACGCGCTTGTGACCGTTGCGGCCATCGACATCGCTCGTACTGCCGGATTGAAGCACACGGCGCGGCCCCGTTCGCATCTGATGGCCGTGATGGTCACGACTGCTGTCATTTTGATGGTGGCGCACACTGTCGAGGTTCTCGTCTGGGCGTTGGCCTACGCCGTGGTCGGCGCGGCACCTCCGAGAAGCGATCTGCTATATTTCACCTTCGTGAACTACACCACACTCGGCTATGGCGATATCACTCCCGTGGAGCGGTGGCGGCTGACGGGACCGATGACCGCGATGAACGGCATCCTGATGTTTGGCTGGTCGACCGCCGTCCTGTTCGAGGTGCTGCGCAAGACAATCGAACATCTCGCCGCGATTGCGGCGCCCGGGTCTAGTTCTGGAGATCGAGGCTAGCGAGCTGCGGCCTGTCCAGCAGCACTATCTGGCGCTGATTGTTTCCGATGAAGCCGAGGATACCGAGTTCATGCAACCGCGACAGCGCGCGGGATACCGTTTCAAGCGTCAATCCGAGATAATCGGCGATGTCGCGCCGCGACATTGGTAGCGCCATGATGCCTGCGGCCGTTAGCCGCTGGTCCATCTCCATCAGGAAGGCTGCAACCCGCTCCAGCGACGTCTTGCGGCCGAGCAGCAGCATGTGGTCTTCCGCATGCTGAAGATTGCTGGTGGTCATGCTCAGCAGGTTGCGGGCCACCATGGCGTCGTCCTGCGCAACCAGCTCCAGACTTTGTCGCCTCACCAGGCGAACCGTGGTGTCGACGATCGCTTCAGTCGTGAATCTGTGCGAGCTGCCGTTCTCCAGCCCGAAAATATCGCCGGCCAAATGAAACGCGCCGATCTGGCGGCGCCCGTCCGACAGTAGCTTGTAGCTCCGCACGGCGCCTCTCTTCACCTGATAGACGTACTCTGCGGGCTCCTTTTCCCCGTAGACTTCGGAGCCCTTTTTGTAGGTAAATTCGTTTAAACTGATGATCGGATTTGAGTCGGTGTTTAACCCTAGCTCGCGGAGCGAATGAAGCGGCGAGGAGGCATCGGCAGCGCTGCGAACGAACATGGCCTACTCCCGAACTGATGGGGATGCTCTATTTCCATCGCCGGGAATAAGGAGCCGCCGAGAAGTCACCGTTCCCGCAGGGGTTGTTTAGGCCAAAATTGGCGCTTCCGGCCATTGTCCCGAGGTGCATTGTACCAACGTACAGGGAAGCGTATGATGCGCTAAGCAACAAGCGTGTCAGATGTTCTGTCGGATTGTGTGGAATAGGGCTAAAGACCAAGATTTCGTTGAGTAGCGCCCGGTCAAACGGGCTGCTTTGTTTGGATGATGACGGCGTGGTTTTAACGCGCCCGCTGAGTTTGCTTCTTCTAAGGCTTGCGCGAGCACTAGGTCTTTCTGCTTGCAAGAGCGGGTCGGGGGAAAACATTGCCGGGCTTCGTTTATGTCGTGGACGACGACGCATCCTTCCGGATGGCCGTTGAGCGTCGGCTCAAGCTGGCCGGATACGACGTTGTCACCTACGCCTCGGCGGGGCAGCTCCTCGAGGATCTGCCGGGGTTTGATCATCCGGGATGTGTTCTGCTCGACGTGCAGATTCCAGGTCTGAGCGGCCCCGAGTTGCAAGCCCACCTCGCCCAATGCCAGTCGAGCTTGCCGATCGTCTTCGTCACTGGACATGCCGACACCGCTATGACCGTCAGAGCGATCAAAGCCGGCGCGGAAGATGTTCTCACCAAGCCCGTATCATCGCAACAGCTGATGGAAGTGATTGAACGTGCATTGGCGCGACACGAGGTGGTGAGCGGCCAAGCGAGCAAACTGAATTTCCTTCGTTCCCACTTGGCGTCTTTGACACGGCGCGAACGGCAAGTCTTCGATCTAGTCGTGCGCGGTAAGATCAACAAGCAGATCGCCTATGAGCTTGGAACGACCGAGCGCACGGTGAAGGCGCACCGCCATCAGGTAATGACAAAAATGCAGGTGCCGTCGTTTGCCGAACTGGTTTCCGCTGCCGAGCGACTCGGCCTTCTGGAGTCGGGAGAGACGTGAATCGAGGGCCGGTTTTCGTACGCTATCGTCAGGGGCGCGATGAGGACCTGTACGATAGGACAATATGAAATATTGTTGACATAATTCGGCCGGGACTGCCTACATGCCGGTGTCGTTAGCCGTCGGATTGGCGCAGGAACCTTTGCCGTGCAGCGTCGTTGCGACGCGAGTGCCAAGTTTCCAATGAGAAAGCCAGGTCCCATTGTTTGCACGTAAGTCGATTTACGTCGTGGACGATGATTCATCAATGCGTCGAAGCATGGAACGTTTGCTTCGGAAGCACGGCTTTGATGCTGTTGCTTTCGAGTCAGCCGGTGCGTTGCTTCGTTATGGCTGCTTCGAAGAGGCGTGCTGCATCGTTCTGGATATCAATCTGGACGGAGAGTCGGGCATCTCCCTCCGCCGCAGGCTGGCAAGCGAGGGCACTACTGTCCCCGTCATCTACATTACCGGCAACGACTGCCATGCCAACCAGGCGGCCGCGATGCAGTCCGGGTGTGCCGCCTACTTGGCCAAGCCCTTCGCAGCAAGTGCTCTCATCGACTCCATTGAACGCGTTTGCGCCAAGGACGTCTGATCCTGTCTCGCGTGCTCACTCCTCGATGTCCTGCTCCAGGGTCTGTGCGGGCGCGCCGTTGTGAACCGAAGCGAACTGCGCCAGCGGCAACGATGTCGTCAGAGACAGAAGGTTGGAATCGGTGACCTCGAGCACCAGGACCTTGCCGGCTTCCATGTCCTTGATGAACTTGGAATCCGTAGCGTCGGCGGCGATGCAGGCATTGGTCAGGCACCAGGTATAGGGCAACAATCGGGAATGCCCCCGATCGACCGTCAGTTTGGCTGGCTGTTGCAGATACATACCGACCGGAACGAACAATTGCAGCCGCGCGGTGCGGTCGCCGTCACGCTCGATCAGGTCCAAGCGCACGGCACTTTGGCCGGTCGGAAACTTGCCCGTGATCGACGTCCGGCACAGCGCAGGCGCACCTCCCGGCTTGAAGCAGAGCTTCTGCCAGTCCCCGAAGGTGATGTCCTTGGCTTCGCGCTGCCCGCGGGGCGCGATTTTGGCGGGCTTTGCGTCGCGCGCCTGATCTTGCGCAGCGACGTTCCGAACCGAAGCTGGTCCGGCAATGGCGGCTGCGAATAAAATCGACAGGCAGGCGCGCGTATGTCTGGGCCAAGGTGTTGAATCTGCGTCGATCATGGTTGTGTCTCCAGGCATCGGCCTCTGCGGCTATTTCTGCGCGTCGAGGAATCGTTCGACGAGTGGTGACCACGTCGCGATCGTGTCGGGCGATCCGATGAAGAAGTGCCCTTCGTTGCCAAAAGGCGGCATCAGATGATATTCGGCCCTCCCGCCGGCAGCGGTGAAGGCGTCGTGCATGCGCTTGGATAGAGCCGGGCCGAAGAACGTGTCGTTTTCGATATAGAGCCACAGCATTGGCACCCGCGAGGTCCGGCCGAAATCGGCAGTCGCTTCAACCAGCTTGTCCGGGGCGCAATTCTTGTCGGGCTTGCCGTCGACTCGGCCGCCGCGTCCTGCTGCGAAGGTAATGATCGCCTTCACCTGCGGCGGGTTTGCGCTCGAAAGCGCAATGGAAGCCCAGCCGCCTGCGGACTGTCCGATGACGATGACATCCTTCGGCAGAACGCGCTTCTCGGCCACCATGTAGTCGATGATCCAGAGATCGACCTGTGCGACCGCACGTCCGGCGTCGTGAAAGTTGGGATTAGTGCAGTTTCCGACCTTGGAGAAGAAGGGACCGTAGAGTCCCCGTTCGGGGATATCGATGGCGGCCGCGCCGTAGCCGGTGCCGACCGGTGCCACGACGAAATAGCCGCGTTTTGCGAACCACTTCGCGGCGTCGCGGAATTCCACTAGCGGGAAGAAGCTGCGATCAACCGGTTTGAGGGAGACGCCGTGGTTCATGATCGCCAACGGGAAGGGGCCGTTTCCGACGGGCCGAACCACATATGCGAACATCGGCAGCGGTAGCGGCAGGGCCCAGACCTCCTCCTGGATACGGGCGTTCTCTTCGGCGCGTGCAGGAGCAAGAAGGGAGGCCAAGATGCTCAAAGCTGTCCATATCCCTTTTAGGCCCAAAGGCTTCCGGGAGTTCACGTGCGCCTCCTTCAATTGGCGAAAGTGCTGGCCACGATGATCGGGCCGAGTACGGTCAAGACGACGTTGCCAACCGCGTAAGGCACGGCAACGCCGAGCACCGGCGTCTGACTCTCTGCAACCTCACATGCGCCGGTCACGGCAGCGTCGACCGTCATGGCGCCGGCCAGCGCACCGCAGATGATGACAGGATTCATGCGCAGCACGCGATGAGCAAACAGGGTGGTCACGACCAGCGGCACCAGCGTGACGACCAGGCCCATGCCGACGAGCAGCATGCCGTGCGACTGGATCGCGACCCAGGCCGCATGGCCGTTGCCGAGCCCGATCGCCGCGATGAAACCGCCGAGCCCGAGGTCGCTCAGTGTTTGCTGCGCTGCGGGCGGCATTGCGCCCATCGTCGGCCGCCGCGAGCGCAGCCAGCCGCAGAAAAGTCCTGCAATCAGGGCGCCGCCGCCACCTCCCAACGTCAGGGGCACCGATCCGATCTTGATGCTCGCAAGACCGGCGAGCAGACCCACGGCGATGCCGGCGGTAAGGAATGCAACGTCGGTGCGATCTTCGGAGCGAAGGATCTGTCCGACGCGCGCCGCGGCGCGCTCGATGTTGCGGGTGCTGCCGACCAGCGTCATGACGTCGCCGACATAGACGCGGGTATCCGAGCTCAAGGGGACCTCGCGTCCCATCCGCGTTAGGGTGCGCAGAAACACGCCTCGCGCAGCGTCGCCGACGCGTTCAGCCACGTCCTTGACAGAGCGGCCATGGAGCTTGCGATTGTCGACGAGGACGTCGACCACGTTGCCGGGAAGCGCCTTCAGGATCTCATCGGCGTCGATCTCGGTGCCAACAATCGGTTTTGCAGCGACAATGGCGGCGGTGCGACCTGCGATGACGATGTCGTCGTTCGCTTCAAGAACGGTCTCGCGATGCGGCTCGACGTCAGCTCCCTGCCGCACAATCCGCTCGATCACGCTGCGGCTGCCGATCTCGTCTTCCACGGCGCCGACGGTCCGTCCCGCCGCGGCTGACACCCGGTAGGCGCGGGCCTGGAATTTTCGATAGTGCAGATTTTCCGTCTGTGGCGGATTTCCTCCGGACAGCTCCGCTTCAAGCTTCGCGGCCTCCGTCTTTAAATCGATCTGCATCAATTTCGGCGCGACAAATGGCACGAACAGAAGCGTGAGGATGTAACCAAGGACGTAAGTCACCGCATAGCCGGCGGCGATGTTCGCCTCCTGCTGCTCCAGTACGTCCTTGGCGAGCCCGAGCTGGGCGAGTGCTCCGGACGCCGTGCCGATGACCGATGACTGCGTCAGGGCTCCCGCAGCGAGACCCGAAGCGGTGCCGGGACCGAGCGCAAACACATTGGCAAATACGAGAACGATGACGAGGCCGGTGCCGCCAAGCACGAGCGCGAGCGCAACCTGCGCTAAGGTCCGGATACTCAGCGAGGCAAAGAACTCTGGCCCCGACCGGTAACCGATCGTGAACACGAACAGGCTGAAGAGAATGACTCTCAGCAGGGACGGAAACGTGAAGGTGCCGAGCTGCCCGATCAGGACGGCTACGATGAGCGTGCACGCGGTGGTGCCGATCGAAAAGCCGAAGATCCGAACGCGGCCAAGAATGGTGCCGAGCGCAACCGACAGCAGCAGGAAGATTTCCGGTGCGGCGGAGATGACCCATTTGACTGTGCTCATTGCGCGTGCCCTCGAGCAATTTGCGCCAAATCTGGTTGCTGAAACTCTCCGATACTTGATCCAGATCAATCCTAGTCGGCGGCAAGCCGCTCCCTGTGGAGCCGCAGGATTTCAAAACCTGACGTTCGGACATGAGTACGATGGATTCCGCCGCTGCTTCGTCGATACGCCGCGACGAAACGGTGCCAATCGCGCTGTTGCTGGCCTTCGCCGGCGGCTATCTCGACGCCTACACCTGGATCGTCCATGGCGTCATGGCTAACGCGCAGACTGCCAATCTTGTCCTGTCGTGGGTCTATGGTTCGATCGGCAACTGGACGAAAGCGCTCCACTTTGTCCCACCGATCCTTGCGTTCGCGTTTGGCATCGTCGTCGCGGCGTGGCTGCGCCGCGCAACCGGAGAGCGCGCCAGCGCGATCAGCACTCTGCTCGAAATCCTGCTGTTGGTCGCTATCGCCGTCCTGCACAACCGCCTGCCGGATCTCGCGGGAACACTTGGCATTTCCTTCGTCGCCGCCGTACAGAGCGCCGTCTTCACGAGGGTTGAGGGCGTCGTCTACAGCTCCGTCATGATCACGGGCAACATGCGGCAGGCGATTGAAGGCCTGTTCGCTGCGGCCTCCGGTAATGGGTCGCTCCGACCGCCCGGCATTTTCGCCACCTTGTGCGTCACGTTCGGTCTTGGGGCGGCTGTGGGCGCCTTCGCGACCAAGCAAATCCCGAACCTGGCGCTCGGTCTGCCCATGATCGCACTGCTGGTCGTGCTGTTGCTCTGCGAAGTCTCAAGTGACGAGGGCGGGCTCTGATGTCCTCTGAGCGTAAATCGCGCTGGATCCTCCTCTTTCCGCCCGCGATCTGGCTTGCGCAGTATCGCAGTGCTTGGCTGCGTTCGGACGCCATCGCTGGCATCACCCTCGCGGCTTACGCCATCCCCGTGTCACTGGCCTACGCAGCGCTGGCGGGCCTGCCGCCCCAGATCGGCATCTATGGTTACATGCTCGGCGGGATCGGCTATGCGCTGCTCGGGTCGTCGCGCCAGCTTGCAGTCGGTCCGACCTCCGCGATCTCGCTGATGATTGCGGCCACGGTCGGGGCGCTGGCCGGCGGAGACCCGGCGAAATACGCTGAGATCGCCAGCCTGGCCGCATGCACGGTGGCGCTGCTTTGTCTGATCGCCTGGTTGTTCAAGCTCAGCGTTCTCGTCCGCCTGGTCAGCGACAGTATTCTGGTTGGCTTCAAGGCCGGCGCCGGACTCACCATCATGATGAGCCAGCTGCCGAGCCTGTTCGGCGTCGCCGGGGGCGGTCACAATGTCTTCGATCGCGCCATCAAGTTCGCGGGCCAGCTCGGAGACATCAATTGGCTGGTGCTGGCGATCGGAGCCGTCGCGCTCTTGTTGCTGCTGCTGGGCGAGCGGCGGCTGCCGGGAAAGCCGGTCGGACTCACGATCATGACGCTGTCGATCGTCCTGGCGACACTGCTTGGTTTTCCCTCGCTTGGCGTGCCAGTCACCGGCAAGATTCCCGAGGGATTGCCGGCGATCGGCGTACCCAGCTTTGGCCTAGTGGAGCCCGACGAGCTGTTCCCATTGGCCGCGGGATGCGTGCTGCTGGCCTACATAGAAGGTGTCTCGGCCGCCCGCAGCTTCGCCGCCAAGCACGGCTACGTCCTTGATGTCCGGCAGGAGTTCTTGGGGCTGGCGGCGGCGAACGTCGTCACCGCCTTCGGCAACGGCTACCCCGTCGCCGGTGGCCTGTCGCAATCCGCCGTCAACGACAATGCGGGCGCGCGCACGCCGCTGGCGCTGGTAATCTGCTCGGTGACGCTGGCGCTGTGCTTGCTGTTCTTCACAGGGCTGTTGACGAACCTGCCCAAGGCAGTGCTTGCGGCTATCGTCTTTGCCGCAGTCTACAGGCTGGTGGACATCCGTGCGCTGTTGCGGATGTGGCAAGTCAGCCGCATTGACTTTTATGCCGCGGCGATTGCGCTCCTGTCCGTGTTGCTCCTGGGGATATTGCAAGGCGTCCTGCTGGCGGCCATTGCGTCGATTGTCCTGCTCCTGGCGCGGGCCTCACGTCCAAATGTCGCTTTCCTCGGCCGGCTCCCAGGTACCGGCCGTTACTCCGACAATGCGAGGCATGAGGGTGTCGAGCCGCTGGTCGGCGTCATCGCGTTCCGGCCCGAAGCCTCGCTACTCTACATCAATGCTGAAACGATCCTGGAAGCAGTGTTGGACACCTTGCTGAGGTCAGTCGATATCAGGCTGATAGTCTGCGATCTCTCGGCGTCGCCCTATATCGATCTGGCGGGCGCGCGTATGTTGCACGATCTCTATGACGAGCTTGCCTCCCGGCGTATCGCCTTCTGCATCGTCGGCGCCCATGCACAGCTGCGCGATCTGCTGCAGGCTGAAGGCCTCGCGGAAAAGACCGACAGCGCGGCTTGGCTTCGGTCGGTCGACAGCGTGCTCGGCGAAAGCAAAGCCGGGGCGGTCGTCTGATCCCAAGCCGGATGATCTAGACGACTTGTGAGCCGGTCGGCTCTGATCCGACCCCAACCATCATCCGCAAGCAGATGCGCGGCCCCGCCTCGGACGATATTGCATCGCGAAGTATTTCAGGTCTCTTCAAGATGCGCGTCCGTTGACTTGGATCAATAGACCGAGGTGAGCGGGCATCACGATCGGGCTGCGACCCGCAAAGATCCGGAGAGAGACATGTCCAAGGACCCGAAGCCTGCAGAAAAGCGCATCGACCAGTTCATTTCCGGGCCCGGCGGACGGGCGGACGACTGGCGCGATCTGGTCGAAGCAGCCAAGGTATGGGCGCGCGGCGGCGACCGCGCGAAGTTTGATGCGGCGCTGACCGATCTCTCCGTCATAGAGGAGTTTCACGGCTATCCCGGGCTGCAACTGATGGCGGCTTTGCGGGAAGCGGCCTCGGCCGGAGATGCGGCGGGTTCACTTGGTCTTGCGACACGCATCACGCAGGCCCTGATGACGAGATCCTTTCGCCAGCATGCCGGCGATTGGAATGCCGAGGATGACGGCAATGGTGATGCCCCCGAGCTAGTACCCTCGACTTTCGGATCGCATCAGGGCCATCGACCCTATTTCGAAACCCTGATCGTCACCGGCGTCTCCTCCAACCATTGGCCGGCGCTCGCTGCCGAATGGCGCAAGCTGCGACGTCCGGTGGATTCCTTCGTTTATGAGCCGGTGATCGTCGGTAGCCTCGAAGACGCCTTTTGCGCGACGATGCTCAACCCCAACATCGCGGCCGTCGTCATCAACGAAGGGTTTTTCCTGCGCTCGCGTCACGACGCGCCGATACTCCGCACCATGACCGCAACCGCTGGCATCAATGACGAGTCGGACGCGTCTGCACTCCGGCTCGCGCACATCATCAAGCGCGTACGTCCTGAGCTTGATCTCTATCTGATGTCGAATCGCGACGTCGAGAAAATGGCGGGAAACCCCGAGGCCAATGTGGTTCGCCGGATATTCTACTCCATCGAAGAGCTCCTCGAGCTGCATCTTTCTATCCTCGAAGGTATCCAGGATCGCTTCGACACACCATTCTTCGACAACCTCAAGAAATACGCGCAACGCCCGATTGGAACTTTTCATGCCCTGCCGATCGCGCGCGGCAAATCTGTCTTCAAGTCGGACTGGATCCGCGACATGGGCGAATTCTACGGCTTGAACCTGTTTCTGGCCGAAAGCAGCGCGACGACCGGCGGCCTCGACAGCCTGCTGGAGCCGACCGGCACTATCAAGAAGGCGCAGGACAAGGCGGCGCGCGCGCTCGGCGCGGATCGCGTGTTCTTCGTGACCAACGGCACCTCGACCTCGAACAAGATGGCGGTGCAGGCTCTGCTCGGGCCGGGCGACATCGCGATCGTCGACCGCAACTGCCACAAGTCGCACCATTATGGCATGGTTCTGGCCGGCGCCCAGCCAATCTACGTCGAAGCGTTTCCGATGACGGAATATTCGATGTATGGCGCGGTACCGCTGAAGACAGTCAAGCAGGCCCTGCTGAATGCGAAGGCGGATGGCCGGCTTGACCGCGTCAAGATGCTTGACCTGACCAACTGCACCTTCGACGGCCACATCTACAACACCCGCCGCGTGATGGAGGAATGTCTCGCGATCAAGCCCGATCTGATCTTCCTCTGGGATGAAGCCTGGTTCGGCTTTGCGCGTTTCTCGCCGTTCTTGCGCCGGCGGACCGCGATGGGCGCCGCCAACGAGATCGAGGCCTGGATGCACGATCCGAAATCGGTCGCGGCTTATGAGAAGCAGCAGGCCGAGCTCGGCAAGCCCCCCTCGGACGGGGTGCTGCTCAAGACCCGGCTGATTCCAGATCCGCGTCAGATCCGCTTGCGCGTCTACCAGACGAACTCAACCCACAAGTCGATGTCGGCGATCCGGCAGGGCTCGATGCTGTCGGTCAAGGATGTCGATTTCCATACCGTCGAGCAGCAGTTCAAGGAAGCCGTGTTCACGCACGCGTCGACCAGCCCGAACCAGCAGCTCATCGCCAGCCTCGACGTCTCGCGGCGTCAAATGGAGCTGGAGGGCTATGGTCTCGTGGCCAACGCGATCGAAATTGCGTTCGCGATCCGTCAAGCAGTCAACAACAATCCGCTGATCGCAAAATACTTCCGGATTCTCGGCGCGGACGCGATGGTGCCGGCGCAATACCGCCAGAGCGGCTTCACCGACTATCTGGCGGCAGGCATGAACTGGGCGAGCGTCCTGAAGAGCCTTGATGACGACGAGTTCTGCCTCGATCCGACCCGCATGACCCTGGTGTGCGGTACCGCCGGATACGACGGCACGCAGTTCAAGGGCGTCCTGGCCAACGACTACAACATCCAGATCAACAAGACGTCGCGCAATTCAGTGTTGTTCCAGTCCAATATCAACAACACCCGCAGCGACGTCGCGCATCTGGTGAGGGTGTTGGCGGAGATCGCGGGCGAGGTCGACCGCGGACTTGTTCAAGGCGGCGCCAATGCAAAGACGACGTTCGAAGCGCGCGTCAAGAGCCTGATGACCGACGTGCCGGACCTGCCGAATTTCTCGTATTTCCACCAGAGTTTCCGCGGCGATGCCGGCACCAAAACCAACGAAGGCGACATCCGTAGCGGCTTCTACTCGGCCTATGACGCCGCGGGATGCGAATATATCCGGCTCGGTGATCCCGAGATCGACCGTCGCCTCAAGGCCGGTCCCGACCTCGTCTCCGCCAGTTTCGTGATCCCGTATCCGCCGGGCTTCCCGATCATGGTGCCGGGGCAGGTCATCACCCAGGAAACCATCGACTTCATGCGCAAGCTCGATGTCAAGGAAATCCATGGCTACGACGCCAAGGAAGGGCTGAAGCTCGTACGTGCCGAAGCCCTGGCGAAGATCGGTCGGCCCAAGCCCGGTGCAGCGCCGAAGCTGAAAGCCGCTTCATAAGAAAAGGGGACGGACATGCAGGCGTTTTTCACGTTCTTGCAGCAGAACCCGTTTCTGTTGCTGTTCTTCGTCGTTGGGCTCGCCGTCTGGATCGGCCGGGCAAGCATCAAAGGTTACGGCCTCGGCATGGTTGCCGGCGCCATCGTGGTGGGCGCAGCCCTTTCGGTCTGGGCCTCGACCTACGGCGTGAAGCTTGAGCTCAATACCTTTGCCAAGAGCCTTTTCTATTATCTGTTCATGTATGGAGTCGGCCTGCGTGTAGGCCCGTCCTTCATCAACAGCTTGAAGGGCGACGGCCTCAAATTCTGTATCCTGGCGATGGTCTCGAGCGTGCTCGGTTTGGCGCTAGTCGTGATCTGCACCAAGCTCTTCGCGCTCCCGATTGGTGCAGCTGGCGGTATGCTGGCGGGGTCGCAGACCATGTCGGCTGCGATCGGTTCGGCAGAGCAGGCCATCACCTCCGGCGTCGTGAAGCTTCCTGAAGGCATGAAGCCCGAGGACGCGTCGGGCATGATCGCACTATCCTACGGCATCACCTATATCTGGGGTACCGTCGGCATCATCCTGATCTGCAAATATCTGCCGCGCTGGTGGGGCGTCGATGCCAAGGCGGCTGCCAGGCAGTACGAGCAGGAGTTCGGAGTCAAGGATCTCGAGGGCGGCGGCCTGACCGGCTATCGGCAGTTCGGCTTGCGCGCCTACCGGCTCGAGAATCCAGCGCAGGTCGGCATGAGCATTGCCAAATTCCGGACGATGAATCCCGAATACCGCATCGTCAACGTGGCGCGGCGCGGCGAACCGCAGGGTGCCGATCCCGAACTCGTCCTGCAAAAGGGCGACGTGGTTGCGCTCGGCGGCTCGACCGAGCATCTCACCGACAAGATGGGCCTGATCGGGCCGGAAGTCGCCGACGCCAAGGCGCTCGGCATTCCCATGGACCAGGCGGACATCCTCGTCACCAACAAGGCGATGGTGGGACGCACCTTTGAGTCCTTCCGCGAAACGGCCATCGCCGGCCAGTTGCAGGTTACCAAGGTCGAACGTGGCGGCGTGCAGATTCCGGCCGGTCTCAAGACCGAGTTGCAGCGGATGGATATCGTCTCGGTGGTCGGCATCAAGTCGGCTGTCAACGAACTCGGCCAGATGTGGGGACGCATTGCGCGGACCAACACTTCGACTGATCTATTGACGCTCGCCGCAGGCATGATCATCGGCTTCCTGATCGGGATGATCGAATTTCCGGCCTTCGGCGCTAAGATCGGCCTCGGAAACGCCGGTGGTCTCTTGCTGTCGGGCGTGATTGTCTCGTCGCTCGTCTCCCGCCTGCGCTTCTTCGGCAATACGCCGAACGCCGCGCGCAATGTGCTTGAGGATCTCGGCCTCGTGGTCTTCGTCGCCATCGTCGGCATCAATGCCGGCGCTGGGTTGTTGGCGCAGCTCACGGGTGCGGTCGCGTTGAAGATTTTCGTCGCGGGCTTCATCGCATGCACGATCCCGCCCTTCATCGTCTGGGCGATCGGCTTCCATGTCTTCAAGATCAACCCGGCCGTGTTGATGGGTGGCGTTGCCGGTGCGCGGTCGCACTCCGGTCCGTGCCGCGAGGCCGCGGTGGAAATCCAGAGCTCCGTACCCTGGATTGGGTTCCCGGTTGGTTACGCCGTATCGGGCATTCTGCTCACTGTGTTCGGCTACTTCGCAATGATCCTGGCTCAATAGCTCAGCATCACAACCAGAGGAAACGAGTCTCATGAGAAAAGTCGCCATCTGCGTCGCCCTGGTCGCCGCGCTGACAGGACTGGCCGGCTTCAGCACGCCGTCGCGGGCGGAGACCGGCCAGGTTGCCGTCGTCTTCACCAAGGGCGGATTCATCGTCGGCGTCGGTGGCGGGGAAGGCGTTCTGCTGCTCCGCGGCCACAAATATCCCTTCACCGTCTCGGGCATGAGCGTCGGCTTCACGATCGGCGCCTCGACCACCAAGTTGGTCGGCCGCGCCCTCAATTTGAGGGGGCCGGAGTCGATCGAAGGCTCCTATGCGGTGGGCGGCGCAGGCGGGGCCATTGCGGCGGGGGCGGGAGCAGTTCAGCTGCAAAACGGCAATGGTGTGATCCTCCAGCTCAGCGGGCCGAAAGTCGGAGCGGAGTTGTCAGCGGCCGTGGGGGGCGTGACGATAAGTTTGAAGCGGTAGAGCGGCAGTCGCGCCGCTTCGGCGGTCGCGGCGCCGAGTTTGAATGGCGGCTGCTTCTCCCATGCACGTAAGCCAGGGAAGCGGCCGCAAATCAGCGCCAGGTTCAGGTGCCAACCGCGTTTCGCGAGGCATCGTCGAAAGCGGATCACGGCACTCATATCGAGGGAGGACATGCCATGCTTCGTTATATTCTAGCTCTTGCTGCGGCTTTCGTTCTTCTCACGGCCACGCTCGTTCCCGATGATGCCTATGCCCGCCGCGGAGGTGGCGGTGGTGGCTATCGCGGAGGTGGAGGGGGCATGCGTGCCGGAGGTTTTCATGGCGGCGCCGTCCACGCCGGGCGAATCCATGGCGGAGGCGGACGCCACTATGCAGGAGGTCCGCGGCCGGGCCACCCGATCGCCGGTCGCCCTGGCCGTCCCGGTTACCCCGTTGCGGGTCGTCCTGGCCGTCCGGTCGCCGGCTATCCCGGAGGCTATCCGCGATATGGCTATCGAGGCGCCGCCTACGGTGCTGCTGCCGTCGGTGCGGCTGCCGCGGGCGCCTATGGCTATTACAACAACTCCAACAACGGTTGTTATCAGGACACGTACGGCAATTGGGTCTGTCCCAACCAGTATCCATACTAAGGGAATGCGCCGCTGACGGATCCTTAAGGTCCGTCAGCAGCATCGGTCCGGCGTTCAACGAACGTGCGGTCAGACCCTCGTCAATATCGTTCTGCGACGAAGTTCATCCCACGCAGGCTGGCCTGGTCGTTGTAGCGTCCCTTATCGGAACGCTTCGGCAGTCTGACCTTGTCCTTCCGGATCTGCTTGTAAGGGATGGCCCTCAACAGATGCGCGAAACAGTTCAGCCGTGCGCGCCGTTTGTCGTCGGAGCGAATGATGTACCAAGGCGCGTACTTCGTGCTTGTCTTCTTGAGCATCAGGTCGCGCGCGCGCGAATAATCATACCATCGCTTGAAGGATTCGAGGTCCATCGGGCTGAGCTTCCACTGCCGCACCGGATCGTCGATGCGGGCGTTGAAGCGGCGCTCCTGCTCGTCCATCCCGACCTCGAGCCAGATCTTGATCAGGATGATGCCGCCGTCGATGGCGTACTTTTCCATCTGCGGGCAGAGCGCGAGGAAACGATCGTGCTCGGCTGGCGAGCAGAACCCCATCACATACTCGACGCCGGCGCGATTGTACCAGCTCCGGTCGAAGATCACGATCTCGCCGCCGGCCGGAAATTGCTTCATGTAGCGCTGGAAGAAGAGTTGCGTCTTCTCGCGATCCGATGGCGCCGGCAGCGCCACCACCCGGAATACGCGCGGGCTGACCTTTTCGGTGATCGCCTTGATCGTGCCGCCCTTGCCGGCTGCGTCGCGGCCTTCGAACAGGACGATGACCCGGAGCTTGTTTTCCTTCACATAGTCTTGGAGATGGCAAAGTTCGACCTGGAGCTTTTCGAGCTCCTTTTCGTAATCCTTGCGCTTCATCCGCTCTGCGACTTGGTCCTTTGGCATGCTCCGCCTTCCGTTGCTTCAATTCGGCCGAACCGCGATCAGTCTCCCCAGGAAATGGTGATCCCGATGTCGCCGGGCATGCCACCGGGGAAGTCAATGACCTGATAGCCGATGCGGTAGCCGCGCGGCTTGAGGTATTCGGTCCAGAGCTCGAGGATCTCCTTTGGAATTCCCGTCAGCGTTTTCTCCCAGCCAGCCTCCATCTGGTTGATGGCGCGGCCCTTGTCCGTGCACAGCGTATTCGGGAACCGATAGACCTGCACTTCCGTCAAGCCATTGCGAACCGCACGCTGGATGATGGTCGACGCGAGCTTGATCTTCTCGTCCTCGGTCTTGCCGGACGGCTTGCTCAGCCGCTCGATCAAGGCGCGTTTCTCGGCTTCGGCCGCGGCGGCGAGGCGGACATATTCCTCAGCCTTCTCGGCCTCTTTGAGGGCCGCTTCCTTGCGGATTTGCGTAGCGTTGGGGATGAGGTCATCGAGGCCGGCCATGGCTGGAAGCTCCTGTTGGGCTGTCGAGCGTCGGTGCTCGGGTCAGGCTAGGACCGGCAAGGCCAAGTCCTTTGATTCAAATCAAGCGGCTCCATATCGGGCTGTTCAACGTGGGCAGGCTTGGATGTGTGCGGGACCAAAGTGGAGAGATACCTTTGAGCGAACAACTTCATCCGATGGCCCCTCATCATCTGCCGTTTTATCTCGCGCCGGGAAGCGGGACGGACGCGCTGATGGTGGTGATGGGAATCTTCCTGATCGGCACCGTGTTCTGGGTTGGCACGCTCTATTGGAAGCTGCACAGCCTGCCCGAGCGGATGGCTCACAAGTCACAGAAGCTGCAGTTCGAGTTCGTGGCCGTGCTCGGTCTGATCTCCCTGTTTACCCACATGCACATCTTCTGGGTGGCGGGACTATTGTTGGCCTTGATCGACCTTCCGGATTTCGGCACGCCGCTGCGCAGCATCGCCGGATCAGTCGAGAAGATCGCAGACGCAACGCCGGGAGAGCAAAGCGAGGTTGCCGAATCCGGACCGCAGCCACCCGAAAGACCCGGGCCAGCGACGACGGTTGTCAAACCCAACCCGCCGCCGCCCGAGAGACCCGGCGCGGCGAAAGAGAAGGAGCACAGCCATGTTTGAGCTCATGTTCTGCTCCCTTCTAACCATCCTGCCGGACTACCTCTACCGCCGCTACGCCCAAGGGAAGCGCTTCGGCAAGGAGATCACGTTCTTTTCCATCTGGTACGAACTGCGATGGGGTATCACCGGCTGCTTGATGCTCACGGTGTCCCTGATCACCATGATCTTCTACTTTCACCCCTCAACGTCCTCGGCGACGCTCTATTACCGTACGGTGCCCATCCTGCCCGAGGGCTCTGGCCGGGTCGCGGAAGTCAATGTCGGCTACAGCGAAGCGGTGAAGAAGGGCGATGTGCTGTTCAGGTTGGACAGTTCGAAACAGCAAGCGGCTTTGGAGACGGCCAGGCGCAAGATCGCCGAGGTCGACGCCTCTATGACAAGCGCGGAAAACGACGTGGTCAAGGCCGAAGCTCAGATCCAGGAAGCAAAAGCGAGCCTTCAACAGGCCAAGGACGAACTGGACGTCAAGACGGAGTTGCAGCGCCGTAATCCCGGTATCGTCCCGCAACGCGACATTGAGAAACTACAGGTCGTGGTCAACCAGCGGCAAGCTGGTGTGGACGCGGCCACCGCGTCCAAGACGTCGGCGACGTTGCGGCTTTCAACGCTGTTGCCGGCCGAAAAGGCGAGTGCCCAGGCGGCATTGGCCGAAGCGCAGGTCGATCTGGACAAGACGTTTGTTCGCGCCGGTGTCGACGGACGTGTGGAGCAATTCCTGGTCCGCACTGGTGACGTCGTCAATCAGCTGATGCGGCCCGCGGGAGTGCTGGTGCCGGAGGGAGCCGGCCGCCGCGCCTTGCAGGCCGGCTTTGGTCAGATCGAGGCTCAGGTGATGAAGGTCGGCATGGTGGCGGAAGCATCCTGCATCTCGAAGCCGTGGATAATCATTCCCATGGTCGTCACCAACGTCCAGGACTACATCGCGGCCGGGCAGTTCCGAAGCGGCGAGCAACTGATCGAGGCGCAGAATGTCGGGCAACCCGGCACGATCCTGGCTTTCCTGGAGCCGCTCTACAAGGGCGGTCTGGAAGGCGTGACGCCGGGCAGCAGCTGCATCGTCAATGCCTATACCAGCAATCACGAGGAGATCTCGGCGAAAGAGACCGGCACTGGTCGGGCAATCGCTCTGCATGTCGTCGATGGCGTCGGCCTTGTGCACGCCATGCTCTTGCGAATTCAGGCGCTGCTGCTGCCGATCAAGACGCTGGTGCTCAGCGGGCACTGACCGGGTTCGATGTTGCTTGATTGATGTCAACAAGGTCCGGATGGACTGTCAGCTGAGCCTGTCCCGGCATTGAGTGCTTTATCTACCGTGGGCGCCGCATGGTCTCAGAGAGAATGCCGATCTGGCTTCGCTTCGTCATTGTCGCCGGCGCGCTCGTGCCGGTCGTCGGGGCCGGACTGTTTGGCTATCGCTGGTATTTTCGTCCGACGACGCTGACCATCGCGGTCGGATCGCTGGATGGCGAGGCAACGCGGCTCGTATCGGGACTCGCGAGCCGGCTTGCGGCAATGAATGCGTCGATACGGCTCAAATCGGTGGAAACCACCAATGCGGTAGATGCGGCCGACCTGTTCGCGTCGAACAAGGTCGATCTGGCAGTCGTCCGCGGCGACGTCGGCGATCTCTCGCAGGCTCAGGCCGTCGTAGTCCTTGCCCATGCCGTCGTCCTGCTGGTTGCGCCTCCGGGCTCCGCCATCACCGACATCGCGGGCTTGAAGCGCGCAAGCGTTGGTGTGGTCGGTGGCGAGATCAATCGCAATCTCGTCGGTGTTCTCACCAAGGAATACGATCTCGGCCGCGCCAATGTAAGCTTTCGCAATCTCGCGCCTGCGGATACCCGGCGTGCGCTCGACGCCAAGGAGGTGAGGGCAATCCTGGTCGTCGTCCCGCTGGCCGAAAAATATCTGACCCTGCTGCGAGGTCTTTTTCCGCAGAACGCCAAGACCGCGCCAATCCTCATTCCCATCGAGGCGGCCGGCGCCATCGCGGAGAAGCAGCGTGCCTATGAGAGCTTCGACCTGCCCAAGGGCACGTTGCGGGGCTCGCCTGCTGTCCCGGACGACGACCTGACCACCCTCCGTGTTTCCTTCTATGTGGTCGCGCGAAAGCAGCTTGGTGACGACGTCGCTGGCGCCTTGGCGGAAGCGCTGATGAAGGCGCGTCGGGATCTGCTCGGCGAGTTGCCGATCTTGTCGCAAATGACCGCACCAAGCACGGATTCGGATGCCTTTCTGCCCGTCCATCCCGGCGCAGCCGCGTTCTTCAACGGCACGCAGCAGAGCTTCCTGGACAAATGGGGGAATGCCATCTTCCTCACTCCGATGATCATCGGCGGCTTGATCTCCGTGGCGGCTGCGGCCTGGAAATTCCTCAGGGCAGGTGAATCCTCGAAGGACGAGCGGGGACTGGATGCACTCTACGCACTTGGGGCTCGAATACGCATGACGGAGGCGGAGCCTGAATTGTCCGACATCGAGACTGAGATCGACCGGGTTCTTCAGGCGCAGCGTGCCAGAACGGCGGCGGGAGATGAAAACGCGCTGGATGTCACGACGCTGAATGTTGTCGCGCACCGCCTGCAGAGCTTGATCCACGATCGCCGCATCCTGCTTTCAGCGCAACCGGAGAGCAAAATCCGGGTGTAGGCGGCCGGCCATCGGATCGGCGCTAAGAAGCTGCATGCCAATGGAGGACCCTTGATCTTGATCAAAGTCGAGGGGCGACTTCCGCCGTTGACTCTGGTTGTTTGGTAACGGAGAACGGCATGTTGCAGTGCAGGAAGTTTCTCTTGGCATTCGTCATCATGATTGCGGCTCCCAGTGTTGCAGCTGCGCAAACAACGGACAGCAAGCCGCCTCCCTCCGAGCAAACCCTGCTTAAGCCCGAGCAACTCGAAGCACTCGTGGCGCCGATCGCGCTCTATCCCGACGAACTGCTCGCCAATGTGCTGGCGGCATCCACCTATCCTCTGGAAGTCGTGCAGGCCGATCGCTGGCTGAAAGAGCGCAAGACTCTGAAGGGCGATGCCCTGAAGACCGAGGTCGAGAAGCAGGCTTGGGACGACAGCATCAAGGCGCTGGCCTCGACCGCCGAGGTGTTGACCATGATGAGCGACAAGCTCGACTGGACCAAGGCGCTGGGCGACGCCGTGCTGGCGCAGCAGCCGGACGTGATGGATGCGGTCCAGCGGCTGCGGACCAAGGCCTACGACAACAAGAAGCTGGTCACCACCAAGCAGCAGAAGGTGAGCGTCAAAACCGAGGAAAGCAGGCAGGTGATCGTGATCGAACCGGCCGTGCCCGATACGATGTACGTTCCGTATTACGAGCCTGCGACGGTTTACGGCGCGTGGCCCTACACCGAATATCCGCCATACTACTTCGGCTATCCCTCCTATATCGGTGCGGGCGTCGTCGCAGCGGGTCTTGCCTTTGGCACCGCCTGGGCCATCGGCCGCTGGGGCAATTATTGGGGCGGCGGCTGCAATTGGGGCAACCGCAACGTCTATATCAATCATCGGACCCCCAATATCGGAAATGGCTGGCAGCACAACCCGTCGCATCGCCAAGGGGTGCGGTACAGCAATGCGAATGTTCAGCAGCGCTTCGGCAACAGCAACCTCAAGGCCGGGGCCGCCGACCGGATGGACTTCCGCGGACGCGGCGGACAGCAGGTGTTGAAGCCGGGACAGGATCGGCCAGGTACGGGAGATCGTTCCGTCGACCGTGCGGGAGATCGCGCAGGAGACCGTGCCGGGGACCGCGGTGATCGAGGTGGTGACCGACAAGGCGCGGGGGATCGTGCCAAGGCGGGAGGCGATCGCGCCAAAGGCGGCGGCGATCGCGCGGTCAAGGGGAGTGGTGCCAAGAATTCTGGCGCGAAGAATGCCAGCGCCAAAGCGGGTGGTGCCAGGGGCGGCGGCGCCAAGGCCGCGAACCGCGGCGGTGGCGGCGGCGCACTGAACGTGTCGTCGGTCCGCTCGGCGGCCGCGGCATCGGCTCGGGGTCATGCAAGCATGGCGAGCATGGGACCGCGCGGCGGCGGTGGCGCCAGCTTCGCCGGCCGAGGCGGCGGTGGAGGCTTCCACGGTGGTGGCGGCCGCGGAGGTGGTGGCGCCGGACGGCGTTCCGACATCGCGCTGAAGCACAACGTCGTTTTGCTCGGCCATCTCGCCAGCGGCCTCGGCTATTACCGCTTCAGTTACATCGGCAGCGACAAGGCCTATGTCGGCGTCATTGCGCAGGAAGTCGAAGACGTAACGCCGAAAGCCGTTACCCGCAGAGCCGACGGCTATCTCCGGGTCTATTACGAAAAGCTCGGTCTGAAATTCCGTACCTATCGCAATTGGCTCGAAAGCGGCGCGAGGATTCCTGCCGAGGTGACGCCATGATGGGTTTGAAGTCGCTTCATCGTGCAGCCTTGCCGACCATCATGGCGCTGGCGCTCCTCAGCTCGCCATCCCTGGCGCAGCAGTCCTATCCGACACCGGAGGATGCAGCAGTGGGGCTCGCCGCCGCCGTCAAAAGCGGACCGGACCGGGCCATCCTGAAAGTCCTCGGCAGCGCCGCCGAGGACATCGTCTCGTCCGGCGACGAGGTCGCCGACGTCGACATCCGGCAACGCTTCACCTCGATGTATGACGCCAAGCATTCGATCAAGACGGAGGGTAACAAGAAGGCGACGCTGATGCTGGGCCCGGACGACTTCCCGTTCCCGATCCCGCTCGTCAACACCAAGACCGGCTGGGAATTCGATACCGCCGAAGGCCGCATCGAAGTGCTGTATCGCCGCATCGGCCGCAATGAGCTCGACGCGATCCAGACCAGTCTCGCCTTTGTCGATGCCGAGAACGAATACGCCGACAAGGATCGCGGGGACGGAGCCGGCGTGTACGCACAGCGTATCGCAAGCAGTGCCGGCAAAAAGGATGGGTTGTTCTGGCGCGACGACAGCGATCCGAGCCCGCTCGGCGCACTGGCGGCACAGGCTTCGGCTGAAGGCTACAAGGCCGAGGAAGGGCCGGCGCCCTATCATGGCTACTATTTCCGCATCCTGAAGGGACAGGGGTCAAACGCGCCAGGGGGCGCACTTGACTATGTCATCAAGGGCAAGATGATCGGCGGTTTCGCGCTGATCGCCTGGCCTGGCGAGTACGGCAATTCCGGCGTGATGACCTTCCTGGTCAACCATGCAGGCATCGTCTACCAGAAGGATCTCGGGCCTCGAACCAAGGCCCTCGCTACCCGCATCACCGCGTTCGACCCGGACCAAACCTGGAAGAAGGTCGATGTTCCAAAGCCCTGAGCGACGGACGGAGTTGTTGCTTCAGTTACTTGGGCGTCTTGCGGCCATTGTGCTGCTCGCACTCCTTGTCCCCGCGACGCCCACCTTTGCGCAGGCCTCGGGTCAGGTCCGCGTCAAGATCATCAAGGCCGGGCTGCTGGTGGGCGGCGGCGCCGGGAACGGCGTGCTCACTTATCGCGGCCGCAACTACCCGTTCAGCGTCAGCGGATTGAGCTTGGGCGTTACCGCCGGCGCCAGCTTCGGTCGGCTCAAGGGTTGGGCTTCGGGCATTCGTGAGATCAGCGACTTCGCCGGCACGTACAGTTCGGTTGGCGGCGGGGCTGCCCTAGTCGGCGGCATCAATGGCGTTCAGCTGCGCAACGACAAAGGTGTCACGATGGTGCTGCAGGGACCAAAGGCTGGGCTGGAGTTCGCCGCTAACCTCAGCCAGATCACGATCTCCTTGAGGTGAACGTGTATCCCTCCGCTCGCCAAACGTTATGGAGATCTGTTCGACGAGCCGGTCTCCTGCTTCTGTTGGTCGTGATGTGGGGAATCGGAAGCTCACATGCAGCACCGCTGACGCCGTTTCGCTACGAGGGGCAGGCACAACGCCACTGCCCCGAAGACGAAGTGGTTTGGCTCGATTTCCGCGTGGGCCGGTACTATTCTCGAAAGCAAAAGCGCTACGGTTCTGGCCTTGAGGGCAGCTACGTCTGCCGGAAAGAGGCCAAAGCAAGTGGCTATGCCCGATCGTTGCTGGGGTTGCGGTAGAGGTGTTGTGAATTGGAGCGAAGGCGGAACGATCGTGATGCTCTCAAACCGCTACTGGACGGAAGCAGGAGCGGAAATGGGCATTTCCAGCTCGAAAACGGAGCCCTTGACGTCCGATTTGACCAGCCTCAGCTTTCCTCCACACCTTGCGGCCAAGTTGGAGGAGATGGCCAGCCCCAATCCCATACCGCCTTGTTTCGTCGTGAAGAACGGGTCGAAGATGCGCTCTTGATCACTTGGTGAGATGCCGGTGCCCGAGTCTTCAACGGACAAATGGACCGTTGTGCCACCATCAAGACCGGTTTTCATACGGAGCTCCCGTTGATCGGCTGGGACAGAACTCATTGCGTCAATCGCATTTTTGCAGAGGTTCAAGACAATTTGCTGAAGCTCAGTGCCGTCCAGGGCGATTGGAGGAATGTTGCCCTGAAACTCCGTAGCTACTGATACCCCATTGGCTAAGAGATCGTGCTTCAACAGTCTCAGCGCAAGCTCTACGATATCCTCGACGTTTGTCGAAGCGCCTCCGTGCCCCGTTTTGATTGTCATCTCGCGAATGCTCGATATGACGTCAGCGGCCCGGTTGCCGTCGGCTTCGATGTCACAGAGGATGTTCTCGAGGTCCTCCAGCTCGGGGGAGGCAGCTCGCAGGTGACTCAGGCCTGTCGCAGCATTGAGCGAGATCGCCCCCAAAGGAGATCTCAGCTCATGGGCGATCGCGCCAGTGACCGCGTCGATGCTGAGAATCCGGTTCGCTCGTTCTCGTCGCTGCAGGGCAATGACGCTGGCGAGGCTCGAATACAGAAACATCGTTTCGATGAGCAATACGGTTAGCAACATGCAGCTGCCGACTAGAACGAAGCCGCGTGCTGCATACCAACCGATGGTGAATCGAACCGAGCTGCCGATGATCGCCACCAGGAAATTGGGCAAGTAGGCGAGCAAAGTCACCATCAGCCAGAGGTCAAGAATGGTGCGCATGCGCACAAACAAGACGGCGAGAGCAGTCACGTTCCATAGCAAAAGTATCAGGTTGACCTGATTGCCGAGAGGCGTCTGATGCCTGACGTCGCTCACGTAGAAACTAGGGAGATATTCGGCTTTCGCGGTCACCATCCACGTCAGGCCTGCTATCGCGGCGGCGATGCAGCCGATGGCAATTGCGATCGCCGCTACTGCAGCTCTGCCTGGTCTGTCGGCGGGGGAATGATCCTTCGTGAACCCGTAGACCAGGATCGTCGCGGGAAAGACCGAGTGCCAAAGCACGTAAAGCCAAGCGGGGCTGTTCAGTCCATCCCCTATGGCACCTGCGGGAGCGTACCCGTTCGGAAAAGCGAGCGTCTGCAAGAATGCAAACGATCCGCTGAAGACGTATCCACTTGCGAGTGCGAGAAGCGCGCGCCGAGGTTGGATCGCAAATTGGGCAAACAGTAGGGCTGCCGTGATGAGTTCGGCCAGGCTCAAGGCAGTCTGTAAAACCGGGACGAAGCCATTGATCTGGCCCAGCTGGATTCTGGCGAACGGCGCAATGACCGCTGCAACGACAATGAGCGAGACGGCTACACCCACCGCCCAGGCCTTTTGGCGAGGGGTTGCGGGCATGTTCGCGATGATCAATGGGAATTCTTGCTCATCGTCGTGAGCGGGCTTGGCGGCCGCGTTGGCCGATCGCTGGCCCGCTTGCGCAATGTCCGGCCCTGATGCTGTCGCACCGCCGACAAGTCCCATGAACTTGCGCTGGCTCATGCCGTTTCCGAGTGCCCACCGGGGGACAGTTTACTTGTTCGGACGCCCTTTGATAGTCCGGAAGCGACCGGGATGTACATAATCAGGTGCGTCAATCGGGGCTTTGCTGCCGCTCCGTGCAGCGCGCTCCTCACGGACGCGCTGACCGCCACACGTGGCCCAGAAATATCTTAGGCTTTGCGGCGCCACCGAGCGCTCCCGCGCCGGAATTAGGCTCGCGGGACGAACCTGCGGATCGCTCGAGTTGGTCTTCGATACCTCTGCGAGCGGCGTCACTCATTCAGGAAGGTTCAGTTTCGACACGAAAATGTCTCCCTCTGGATCGTTTGAGGCGCCCTTGCGCCGGTGGGAGGCTGGCCGCCGACGAGAATAGTCACCCGGGTGCAGCGGAAAGCGTGAGCAGGGCTTAGGTAGAAGTTGCTCCGACCGCAACGCACGCCGAGATCCGACGCGCGACCTTGTCCCGGCACCCGGGAGTCAACCCGAGGCGGTTCCGCCGCAGGACGCGGCTAGGCCTGAGGATGCGCCATGGCTACTTCTGCATTCGGCGTACAGAAATTCATTGACGAGCGACCTTTCTTTTCATTCCAGTGATGTTGCCACAGAGCTGAGCCGTCTAGTTCGCCGGAATGGTCATCGTTTTTGAAGAACTCGCTGTCGCGCGGCGGAATGGCGGTTGCGTAACCTGCCGCCGCGGTCACAAGAGCGGCCAGTCTTTGCGGAAACAGCGCGGCCACTCCGTATGCGGCACGTGCTCCCCAGCCATAGCCGGCGAGCACGACGTCGTTCAGATTCAGCGCGTCCAGGAATTGCGACAGGTCGAGCGTGAGGGCCGCAATTGCGCCGCTGCGCATGATGGAGTCGTGCAGGAATTGGGGCGGCCCCGATCCACGAAGGTAGGGTGCGTAGATACAGAACTTGTGCCCGCCGAGCCCCGCGATCGTCTTGTCCCAGCATCGAACGTTGTCCGGCCAGCCATGCACAAGAACAAGCGGTCGGCCGTCGACCGGCCCCGTCCTCTCATAGGCAATGTCCAGCTCGTTGGTTCGGCAAACGAGCTGCTCGGGCTCCAGCACGCGCCCGGACGTGGGAGGGCTGTCGCCGGCCGTGCAGCTTCGCAATGTTGTCGAGACCCGCTTTCAAAAAATTTCTGACATCCTCGACCGTCCTTGCCCCGTCCGACGTTGGCTCGAATTCCGCTGACCATACGACGGTGCTGGAGCCGTCGTGGTTATCGTTCACCCGCAATTCGGCGGTGTAGTCGCGAACCGGCATGGCCGTCTTTTCCATTCGGTAGCGGTAAGAATGCCGTGCCGGCGCAGCCTCGAGCAAACGCTCGATCTGTCGATCTCCGTCCGTGCCTTCGGCCGTGCGGAGAGCACCTGCACGTTCGCCCTCACTCTCGACCTTGGACAATAATGGGTACCATTGCCCGACGGCGCCGAACCTGCCGATATCCGTCCAAAGCGCATCCGGCCTTTCGGTAATCCGCGTGGTCTCAACGACCCTGGTCATCGCGCGCTCCTCCCTATTTCAATATGACGGTTCGAGATCAATCATGCTGGTCCGTCTGTGCTCCCAGACGCTCGCCGCTGCCGTGATCGCGCAAAAAGGCGAGAAGTTGCCGTGAAAGATAGTCGGGATTTTCATCGGGCAACCAGTGTCCTGTCTTCGGCGCAACACCGCCATGCACGTCCTGCGCGACCTCCTTCGCCATCGCGGTTTCCGTCCAACCATTGCTCTTCTCGCCCGCCAGCGCCAGAACCGGCATCGACAGCTTTCTGCTCATGAATGTCTTGAAGCGCTGCTCGTCCTCAGGAAAGGCACGGTAGAGTTCGAACCCGGCCCTGAGACCGCCGGGAGCAGTGTAGGCGCGCGCGTATACGGCAACATCTTCATCGGCCACCGGCGCTGCGAGCCGCTTCTTGTAGAAGTCGGAAACATAGGCGTGCTCGCGACCGGCAACGAGCATCTCCGCGACGTCGCGCTGCTGATGCAGACCGAAATGCCAGATCTGCGGGTCCTGCTTGGCGAGCGCCTCGTCCCAAACTTGGGTGCCGGGCAAGGGCACGTCGAGCAGCGCGAGCTTGCTGATCTCGGCTGGCCATTGAGCCGCATAGGCGTAGGCGACCATCGCGCCGATGTCGCGGCCAACCAGATCAATCCGATCGCGGCCAAATTGATGAACCATGCTGCGGATATCGGCGGCCATGGTCGCCTTGTCATAACCACCTTGCGGCTTGTCCGAATCGCCCGCGCCGCGATAGTCCACCGCGACCACGCGAAATCCGGCCGCCGCCAGCGCCGGCATGACATGCCGCCAAGTATACCAGGTTTGCGGCCAGCCATGCAGGAGGATGATCATTTCGCCGCTGGCGGGACCGCCGACGACATAGTGCAAGCGCACGCCATTGGCCTCGATATAAGCATGCGTGAATTGCCGATCGAAATCGGCGGGCAGGCCGCTGCGCAAGGCGAGAGATGATGGTTCGTCGCCGGAGATCGGCTTCGGTCCCTCGGCGTGCGCCGCTTCGCACGCCGCCATACTCATGCTGAACGTTACGGCAAATGCGATTGTCCGGAGTGACAACGTGGCTTGTGCCTTTGAAAACCAACGCATGGGAGAACTTCCGTTGCTGGGCGAGGTGGGGCAAGTCGCCGCCCAACGACGGAGGCCGAAGCAAGTTCCTGTTGTTCCGGCGGGCCAGGTGACGCCAGCGGGATCCTGGCGCCGCTCAAATGCCGCAGGCATTGGAACGGGTATCGATCGCTCTCATTTGACGAGAGGGAAAATGCCCGATCGGGCTGTGAGGATCTGATCCGGTCGCATCGAGGTGCGAGCTCGGCAGGTCGTGTTCTCTGTTGTGGGAGATGCCATCATGACAATCGATTTCAATCACACGATTCTGGCGGCTCGCGACAGCAAGGCCTCGGCTGACTACCTCGCCGAGATGCTGGGATTGCCGGCGCCGCGGCGTTGGGGGCCGTTCTACATGGTGACGACCGACAACGGCGCCAATCTCGATTACATGGACTCGAAAGGCGAGATTGCGCATCAGCACTACGCATTTCTGGTTGGCGACGCCGAGTTCGACGCGATACTCGAGCGAATTTGCCAGCGGAACCTGGCCTATTGGGCCGATCCCGGTCGGCAAACAGCAGGCAAAATCAACAATCACGACGGCGGGCGCGGTATCTATTTCGAGGAGCTGAACGGGCACCTGCTCGAAATTATCACGCGTCCCTATGGGAGCGGCGGCTGGAATCCGTAACAAAGCCGGATTGTGCCGAGCCGGCGAAGCGCTTCCGTGGGTAATTGCAATGCGCTCGAAAAGCGGCACTCAAACCCCGGTGAGCATCATCCCGGCTTCCTGAAGAGTGCGCGCTACGACCCGATGCGCAAAGTGGACGAACGAGACATCGACGAGCGCGGCCTCGCTGAGAGACCGGGCTCAAACCGTCAGCGGCGTTTCCTTGCGCCTGTCTTCGTCGCGCGCCGGTTATAAGGAGAGCGATTGATCGGCTTCAACGAAATACCTTCGCGCTGAGCCTTGCTGCGAATCGCCGTGATCGGGCGTTGAAGCTTGATGCTCATCACTCCCGTGGGCGTATTGCCCTTCGCGAGCTGTCTCAACATTCTGACATCAGCCGTCGACCACGGCTGACGCGAGCGCCGCTTATATGAGGGGCTTGCCTTGCGCGGCCCCTTCTTGCCGATGGGCGAGGCGGGTCGTTTCCATGCTGCACGTGCCATTTCGGTCCTCCAAAAAAAACTAAGGCACGAATCAGCAGGTTTGTTCCATGCTCGCTCTACAGCGGTCCGTCGAGGCGCTATTCCTGCGGCGGCTGCCCGTTGGAGGCGGACACGCCACCATCAACCGCCACATTGGCCCCGGTCATGAAGCTCGCGTCTTCACTGGCGAGGAAGGCGATGACTGCGGCGACTTCCTTCGGCTCGCAGACGCGCCCCAACGGGATCCGCTCGGCGAACTTCGCGAGTAGTTTTTTGTCATCCATCATGTCTTCGGTCATTCCAGTGCGCGTGAGGCTCGGACAAACCGCGTTCACGCGGACGCCCTTCTTGCCGAAGTCGAGCGCAAGAGCTCGCGTAAGATTCACGACCGCCCCCTTGGCCGCGTTGTAGGGGCTCATGCCCCAGTCGCCGCCGGTCCCTGAAACCGATGCCGTGTTCACGATCGAGCCATTTGTCTTCTCAAGATGGGGTAGCGCTGCGCGGCAGCCGTAAAATACGCCATCGACGTCGATCGCCATGACGTTTCGCCACTTGTCGTCGGTGATCGCCGCCACATCGCCGCCTTCATGGACGCCGGCGTTGTTCACGATAACGTCCAAACGTCCGAAGCGCTCGAGGACTGCGGCGACCATACGGTCAACCGCCTTCGAATCCGATACGTCGGCGCCATGAGCCATGGTCTTGTCGACGGGCAGGCTCTTGGCGACTTTCTCAAGGAGATCTTTGTTGCGGTCAACCATGGCCACTTTGGCGCCCTCAGCCACGAAGCGACGTGCCGTGGCTTCTCCGATGCCGGAAGGCGCCCCTGTGACGATGATGACCTTGCCATGGAACCTTTCGGACATCTGAGACGCTCCTGCATCTGCCCGTCGGACAACCCTCTTCGCGTCCATTGGGGTCCTAACTCGTCAGGGCGAGGCTTCTCAGGAACGAAGTCCGAGGCGATCGATTGTTGGACGAAGCTCAAACGAAGGAGTGGACCGATGGATCTGACTGGAAAAAAGATCGCCATTCTCGCAACGAACGGCTGCGAACAGGCCGAGCTTGAGGTGCCTCAGGAACGGCTGAAGAAGGCCGGTGCGACGGTCCATGTCGTCTCGATCACCGCTGGCGAGATCAAGGGCTGGGACAAGAAGGATTGGGGCCAACCGGTGAAGGTCGACAAGACGCTCGACGAGGCTTCGGCCAACGATTACGACGCGATCGTGTTGCCCGGCGGCCAGATCAATCCGGATCTCCTGCGGGTCGAACCGAAAGCGCTGAAGTTCATCAAGGACATCTTCGATGCCAAGAAAGTCGTCGCGGCGGTCTGCCACGCCCCTTGGCTTCTGATCGAGACAGGAATCGCGAAGGGCCGCAAGATGACCTCGTTCAAATCGATCAAGACCGACGTCGCGAATGCCGGCGCGAAGTGGGAGGATGCCGAGGTAGTCGTCGACCAAGGCGTCATCACCTCTCGCAATCCCGGTGATCTCGAGGCGTTTTGCGTCAAGATAGTCGAGGAGGTCAAGGAAGGCCGGCACACGCAGCGCAGCGCGGCTTGATGGCGGTGAGAACCGCAAAGATAGCGGCCAAGGCCGGCCTCGATTGCCGAGCAGTCTGAGTGCATCTGGCCGGCCCGTTTTTACGCCGTTCGTGTTGACTTCGGCGGATGCGAACATCGTCGGATGGCCATCAATGCACCGTCGTGTGATTTCCACCCCGAGCGAACAGCAAGCGACAACGAGATTGGGCGCGGAGGAACGAAGGTGGTCTGGCGAGTTATATGGTTCGTGAAGGTCCCGCTCAGACACCTTCGCCCCCGTGGAAAGGGCGAGGGGTGGAGAGACCATCCTCAAGACACTGGCAAGGAAAGCGATCTTCGTGGCTGGATTGGCAGGCGCGGCCGTTCTCGCGCTGATGATCCTGATCCTTACGCGGCAGCTCAGCCCTAGCGGATCGCCATCCACATGCCCATGACGACCATCATCAAATTTTCCGTCAGCGAAATGAATCCGAGTGGAACCTTGCTGTCGCCTCCGACGCATGCGCATTTGAGCTCGCGGTGATCGAAATAAACGGCCTTGAAGACGGAGGTGGCTCCTATTCCGCCGATGACGATCGCGATCGGTATAGCGACCCACCTCAACGGGCCGCCGGCAATCATGAGTACGCCGGCAATGGCTTCGCCGAATGGATAGACATAAGCATAACGCACGTTTCTTTGGGCCAGAAGATCGTAGCCAAGGAACATGTTCGAAAAGGCTTCCAGATCCCGAAGCTTCAGGATCGCCAGGATGCACATGCTGAATGCCACGAACCATTCCGGGGCGCGTAGCGTCATCAACGTTCCACTGGCTGCCCACGTTGCCGCCAGCGCTATGGCCAGCGCCGTTGCGAAGACCGCTATGACGGGTTGATAGCTGGCCGCGTTTGGAGCGGCGATCGGTTTGTGGAAATACCGCCGAAGGTCGTCGTAGCCTCCAATGCGAGTCCCGGTGATGAACGTTTGCGGCGTCGTTTCGACGCGATGGTTTGCCATGAAGGCGTCCGTCTCGGCCCGGCTCTTGAGCTGATGGTCTTCGACATCAAACCCCTGGCGCTGCAAGAGGTCCAGCGATTTGAGGCCGAAAGGGCAGATGTGCTCGGGCGTCACCATTCGATAGAGAGCCGCCGATTTCCTGCGCGTCTGATCCAACATTCCCAACCCATCAGTTCTGGGCTTCTGAAAAAACGCGGTCGAAGCCCGTCAGGTGAACGGGACGCCGTAATGGTCGCTGACGCTTCGCGGTGCGGAAGCCGAGCGCAGCGTACAATACCTTGCTGCTGATCTTGTCGATCATGATGCGCCCGATCGTGCCGATCCTCTGCCTATCTGAGCCGTAAAACGGTCGTACCTTCGCCTTGTCACTCCCGATCAAGTTGCCCCTCTCTCGCGTTTCGCTCGTCATGGTTCGCCGCAGCGGTCTTTTGTCCTCAATACGGCGTGCCGCCGGAGGTTCCTATCGCTGCCGCACCAGCGCAGGCGGCAATCCGCCGCGCTCAAGGACCGACGGTCCCGGAAAACTGACGATGGAAACTTCCACGGTCCGGCTCGTTGGTTTCGCGGATCATGGAGGACCCTATGACGCGATTGCAAGAGAAGGCCAAGGCGCGGACCAAGCGGATCATCGGGCAAATGGTCGGCGACAACGAGCTGGTGGAAGAGGGCAAGGAGGAGCATCGGCGGGCCGAAGGATACGAGGCCGCTGACGCTGGCGACCGGACAGAAGGCGAGACCCGTGATAACCCGGCGACCAAACCAAGGCGCGGGATTGTCCGATGAAATCGAAGTCGATCAATGACGGCGCAGAGCGGACTTTCGTCCTGATTCTCGATCAAGGCGAAGAGGCTTTTGAATCCATCACGGAATTCGCAGATCGCGAGCGGATCGCGGGCGCTTCCGTATCAGCAATTGGTGCCTTCTCGGGAGCCAAGGTCGGCTGGTTTGATTTCGCTGCAAAAGCATACAAGCCGATCGAAGTGAAAGAGCAATGCGAGGTTCTGAGCCTGCTCGGTGATGTGGCGCAAGGTGATGACGGCAAGGCCAGTTTGCATCTGCACGCAGTCCTCGGCCTAAAGGATGGTACGCTCCGTGGCGGTCATTTCCTGTCGGGAGCAGTTCAGCCGACGCTGGAGGTGACGATCATCGAGACTGCGCTGCACCTTCGTCGCAAGAAACGCAGCGATCTCGGTATCGCGCTCATCAGCATCTAGAGGAAGACGCGCGGACGGTTGCGAACATGAGGAAGCGGCATTTCTGACTGGTTCTGAATTGGACTGGATTGGGGACGTGCGATGGACATGCCGATGTATCGAACGCCGGCGGACATTGCCATACGGCTAGCGTTGACCATGTTCGCCGGTGGCATCATAGGCCTCAACCGAGGCGCGCTGGCCCGCGGCGGGGTTCAGGACGACCATCCCGGTGTGTCTCGCTGCGTCCGTTGCCATGATCCAGGCCAATATCCTGCTGCCGTTGGCCGGTAAGACTTCCGAGCCGTCTTCCGTCATGGATCTCATGCGGCTGCCGCTAGGCATTTTGACCGGCGTAGGCTTTATCGGGGGCGGCACGATCCTGAAGGGCGGCGTCGCGTGGAAGCAGCCCGAACAGGAGGAAGTGCCACTGGATTTGTTGCGAATCGTCGAAAACAAATTCGAGCTCAAGGCATTCGAACTCACGACCGACGGCGGACGCTGATTTGCGGCGTCGAGCCCCGCCTTTCCGGTGTAGGAGCCGAATCCGACTGTCCGCGTTATCTTCGTGGACGGTTGGGAATCGATGATGGAAACGCTTGAGCGATATCTCGACAGGAAGCGCGAAGAATTCGAGCTGTTGAACGGCTCCCTTAAAAACCCAATGACCATTCGTCGGCCGGAATCCGTCGCCGAAGTGATTGAACGCAAATTCCACCTCGCTGCGGCGCTAAAGGCAGAGCACGACCTTCACGATTGGGCGCTGACTGAAACGGCCTGGGCCCAGCCAGCCCGGCGGCGGTCCGGACCGTTTGAATTCAGCTACGACTATCAGCGTGCTGATCTCGAGGTCACTGGCCCGTCGTTCTACCAACTCGAAGATTTCGAAGTTGACGCGTGCATTTATACCTCATCCGGTATGGCGGCGATATCGGCCCTGCTGCTGGCCTCCGCCCGCGTCGTGGGTGAAGCTGAATTGCTGCTCTTGCCCGGATCTTATAGCGAAACGGTCGAGCTCATTGACCTTCATGTCCGGCACTTGACGCCCCGGGTATTGGATAAGCCGCTCGGTGAAACGGTGTTGCGGGCTCGGCGACCCCAAATGCTGTTCCTCGATTCCTGCGCGGCGGCCGACGACTTTGCAGCGACGCTACGGTGCGCGAAGCCCGAGCTGGATTTGGTGATCTTTGACACGACCTGCTTCTCGAGCGGTTCGGGGCGCATCCGTCGGGTGATTGACTGGACGCGACGTCATCAGATTCCTGTCGTCCTTGTTCGCAGTCACACCAAGCTGGACTCTCTCGGACTGGAATATGGCCGGCTTGGATCTGTCGCGTTTCTTGGCGGCGGTCCGGCGGGCGTCGCGCGGCACTTCTCGCTGCGGAGCCTGATTGGGGAGACGCGCATTGCCGTTAGACTACTCGGAGGCGCGGCGCTGCCCGCACACTTTCCGCCTTATGCGGGCAGTCGGGCTTATCGACGTCTGACTAATAAGCGTATTGCGGCTATCTTGCGCAACAGCAGGCGTACAGTGCGTTGCTTTGCCTCGGAGCTTGCTTGCGCCGCTGCAGAACTTCATTTCGCTCACGGATTATATGTCACGCTTGCTCCCTTGAGAGCGCTGGATGAACGGCAGGCAAAGGAGGTCGCTGCGGAGTTAAGCCAGGACTTGGCCAAGGCCGGTCTGCCGCTGCGACACGCAGGGAGTTTTGGCTTCGATTTCGGCGCCGCCGAATGGAGCTACGATGGGAGACGCGAACGCCACGTCGTGAGGCTTGCGGTGCCAGATCTGCCAACGGCACTCTGGGACGAAGTCGCCTTGGCTGCGGCGAACTGGTGGAATGCGTGGCAGGCGCCATCGCGTAAGGCCTAGGTATTGGCCGGCCGTTCGCGGGCTTGTCCCTGGTTAGGTGGTGAGAAAACAGAAGGAGCTTCCAAGCGTAGCCCTACACGACGGGCTGCTTGTCCTTACGTAACTGGTCCAAAACGGCGCGGTCGATCTTCAGATGTGCATGAACCAGCTCCGGCGGCGTGAGCGCCATCCATTGTGCCAGCGACACGTCCATGAAACGTGGCGCCTTGAACAATTCGAGAAAGCGTAGCGGCTCGCTGCCGGCATTCTCGACGAAATGGCTCATCGACATCGGCACGTATCCGACGTCGCCTGCCCGGTAGTCGAACGTGCGAGCGCGAGCCTCGGCAGCAAACACAGTCATTCTCGCCTTGCCTGATATGTAATATTGCCACTCGTCGGCATTCGGGTGCCAATGCAGCTCCCGCATGTGACCCGGATTGACCTCGACTAGGGCCGCGGCGACGTCGGTGGAAATAGGGAAATTGCGGGTGTCGGCTATTCTAACGTTACCGCCCGGGTATTGCGTTGCAGGCTGTTGCATGAGCCTGAAGACCATGTCTGACGGCACCTCGCCCAGGCGATTGCGAACCGCGTCGGCCGATAGGTTTTGCGGTGGTGGCTCGGCTTGAAAGATGAACAGCTCCTCCTTCGGGATACGATCGAGCGCATTGATGCCAATGCCGAGATTTTTCGCCAGCGTGCTGCGGTCGTTGTGGGTGAACAGGTCCGTGATCGCAAACGTACTGTCCTCCGAGAACTCGCCGTCAGGAAACGCCAGCAGGAATTCGCAACCGTCGTCCGGCAGCCCTTGAATCGAATGCGGGATGCCAGCCGGAAAATACCAGAGGTCACCAGGGCCGACATCGGCAATGAAGTTGTGGCCGTCATTGTCGACCGCCGTAATACGCGCCCTTCCGGCCAGCATGAACGACCATTCGGCTTGTTTGTGCCAATGAAGCTCTCGGACGCCACCCGACGTCAAGCGCATGTTGACGCCCGCCATCGTGGTCGAAATCGGCAGTTCGCGCTGTGTGACCTCGCGGGACCAGCCACCTTCGCGCATCTTCATATGAGCGTCCGCAAACGAGAACCGGAGATTGGGCATTGAGCCGTGATCTGTCGAGGGCGGACGCAGGATGTCAGGATTTTCCTGCTCTCGCTCCGGGTTGCGCGGGCCTGCAATCGGGGCCCCGTTGCTGTTCATCACGGGCTCGCTCATTTCCTGAGCGCTGGCTGCGGTAAGGCCCAGAGCGGCCACAGACGCCAGGAGAGTTCGCCGGGTCGGAGAGTTACCTGGAGGGTTCATAGCCTGCTCCTCTCGGGCGAACGCCCGCAACCGTCCGCAGTTCCAAACTCACGAAGGCGTGGCATCGGCCCTGCTGCGAAATTGCAACCCGAAGCTTTCAAGGCGGTTTGCTGGGCCAGCGAAGCTTCCATTTCAACTCCAGGAGCGACGGCATGCCGGGCATTTTCGATCTGGATCGACGAGACGTCATTTCCGGCGCCGCGACGGGGCTCGCGCTCGCAGGCACTGCGGCGAGTCCTGCCATGGACGCTCCCCCAACAGACACGAAGCCTTCGGTATCGTCGCAGCCTGCGCCGGAATTGGGTGACGAGGAGACGACAGCCGACATTCTGGTCGAGACCCTGATCGCCTGGGGCGCAACGCACGCCTTCGGCATTGTTGGAGACGGCATCAACTCCATCGTCGAGGCGTTGCGCAAGCGCTCCGACCGCATTCGCTATGTCGGCGTGCGGCATGAAGAAGCTGCGGCCTTCATGGCGTCGGGCTTTGCCAAGCACACCGGCCGGCTTGGCGTCTGTGTCGGCACGACCGGACCCGGTGCGATCCATTTGCTCAATGGTCTCTACGACGCTGCCTTCGATGGCGCACCAGTCGTGGCGTTCACCGGCCTGACTTTCCACGATCTCACGGGTGTCCGTTATCAGCAGAGCGTGGATACCGTCAGGCTGATGCAGGGCGTGGCGCTGTACAATGAGGCGGTCAGCGGGCCGGAGCATGCGGTCATCGTCGGCAACCGCGCCTGCCGGGCGGCGTTCGGCGATCGCGGCGTCGCGCATCTGGCCGTCTCGAAGGACGTGCAGGTGGTGAAACGCTCCGCGGACCGGAGATCAATGCGAAATCCAGGCGCCCGCACCTCGTCATCCTGGACGGTTCCGCTCGCGCCGGCCCCGGAAGATCAAATCCGCGCGGCGGCGGAAGTCCTGAATTCCGGGCGTCGCATTGCCATTCTGGCGGGGCAGGGCGCGCTGCATGCGCGTGAGGAAGTCACGCAGCTCGCCGATGTCCTGGGCGCTCCCGTCGCCAAGTCGCTGCTTGGCAAGGCCGTGCTCGCCGACGAGTCACCGCTGACGACCGGCGGCATCGGTGACCTCGGCACAGCACCATCATCCTGGGCAATGAAGAATTGCGACACCGTGCTGATCCTTGGGTCGACCATGCCGTGGGAGGAATACTACCCGCGTCCGGGACAGGCGCGCGGGATCCAGATCGATCTCAAGGCCGACCGCGTCGGCCTGCGCTATCCGGTCGAGGTCGGGCTCGTGGCGGACGTCAAGGCCAGCCTCAGAGCCATGTTGCCGTTGTTGCGACGCAACGGCGACCGGTCGTTCCTGATCGAGGCGCAGCAGCGCATGTCCGACTGGAACGGCATGCTCAAGAAGATTGAGACGGACCGGTGCGCGCCTTTGCGTCCGCAGATGGTGGTACGCGCGTTGAGCGACCTCTTGGCTGACGACGCCATCATCTCACTCGACTGCGGCGCCAACACCCATTTTGCGGCGCGTTGTCTTCGCCTTCGCGAAAACCAGCGCCTGACGGGCACCGGCATGCTGGCCAGCATGGCGCCAGGCCTCCCATTCGCAATCGCGGCACAACTGGCATGGCCGAAGCGGCAGCCGGTGGCCGTCGTCGGCGATGGCGGCTTTGCCATGCTGATGGCCGAACTTTCAACCGCAGTCGCGCAAGGTCTCCCGGTCAAGATCATCCTGCTCAAGAATAACAGTCTCGCGGAGGTCATGTTCGAGCAGCGCGAGATCGGTAATCCGGAGTTCGGCTGCGGGCTGGCGCCGATTGATTTCGTGAGCTTTGCGAAAGCCTGTGGCGCCGATGCGTTCCGCTGCGTGACGCCAGACGAGATCAAGCCGGCTATTCGAGCCGCGCTGGACTCGAGGAAACCCGCCTTGGTCGAAGCGGTCGTGGATGCCGAGGAAAAGCCGACAAAACCGGAGCAGTTGAAAGCCTAATCCGGGTGTCAGGCGTCTCGTCGCAGGATGCCCGGCGGCCGAGCGACTGTGGCACGATTGGTCCATTTCCAGGAACTAACCCGCTTCCGTTTGCGTTCACAGGCGTCATCGGGCGCTGTCATGGTCAATCGTCGTTCATTTCTGATCTCGGCCGCTTTCTGGTTTGCGGGCTCGACGTCGCTGACTCGTGCTTCGGTCGTTCGTGATCATATGCCGTGGTCGCCTTTTCCCTCCTCTGCCCCGAACGACGCGCGGCCGGGCCCTTGGCAGTTCTTCACGGCAAACGAGGCGCGGGTCGTCGAAGCCTTGGCCGATCGCATTATTCCGCCGGATTCCGATACGCCAGGCGGCAAAGACGCCGGCTGTGCTGTCTTCATCGATCGGCAATTGAAGGGACCCTACGGCTCGGCCGCGGGACTGTATCAGTTTGGACCGTACCTCAAGGGTACGAAGGAGCAGGGACCGCAATCGGAACTCTCGCCGGCAGAGCTCTATCGGAAGGGCCTTGCTGCACTCGACCGGTACTGCAAGGTGTCTTTGGGGCAAGCCTTCGACCAGCTCTCGGCTGACCAGCAGGACAACACGCTGAAGAAACTCGAAGCAGGAGAGATCAAGTTCGACGGCGTCGACGCGCAAGGCTTCTTCGATGCCCTGTTGAAGGATGTACCCGAGGGGTTCTTCTCCGATCCCATTCACGGCGGCAATCGCGACATGGTCGGTTGGAGGATGATCGGGTTTCCCGGCATCCGCTATGACTACCGCGATTGGGTTGGCCGTCACAACGAACGCTATCCTCACCCTCCAGTCAGCATAGCCGGGCGTGCAGACTGGACGCCGCACAAATCCTGAGTGTCGCCATGCCGCGAAAACTGCCGGCCACGGACGTCGTGATAATCGGGCTGGGATGGACCGGATCCATCATGGCGTACGAACTCGCCGAGGCTGGTCTCGCTGTGACGGCGATCGAGCGCGGGCCTTGGCGCAACACGGCAACGGATCATCCACCGGGCTATGCAGCTGACGAGTTACGGTATCGGATTCGCCACGAGCTGTTCCTCCGCCCGGAGCAGACGACATTTACGTTTCGCAACAAGATGAACCAGACGGCGCTGCCGATCCGCTCCTGGGGCGCATTCATGCCTCCAAATGGCGTAGGGGGCGGTGGGGTGCACTGGAATGCCGAGACCTGGCGCTTCCTCCCCTCGGATTTCGTCGCGCGCACGCACCTGACCGAGCGCTACGGCGCCGGCTTCCTCCCGGGCGATATGACGATCCAGGATTGGGGTGTCACCTACGACGATCTCGAGCCGCATTACGATCGGTTCGAATATCTCTGCGGTACGTCGGGACAAGCAGGCAACATCAAGGGGCAGATTCTTGACGGCGGAAATCCGTTCGAGGGACCGCGTTCTCGCGCCTATCCAAATCCCCCGCAGGAGCAGCCGTTCGGGGCCACCCTGTTTGCAAAAGCCGCGCGCGGCGTCGGGTACAAGCCGTTTCCCCAACCATCCGGAAACATGTCGCGCGCCTACCAGAATCCGCTTGGCATTCGCCTGGGACCCTGCACCTATTGTGGCTTCTGCGAATGGTTTGGGTGCGGCAACTACTCCAAGGCGACGCCGCAAACCACGATCCTGCCTGCGCTGCTGCGCAAGCCGAACTTCTCGGCCCGCGACAACAGCGAGGTGACGCGCATCAATCTCGACGCATCAGGCAAGCGTGCGACTGGCGTCACCTTCGTCGATACGGACGGCAATGAGTGGGAGCAACCTGCCGAACTCGTCATCCTGTCGGCCTATACGATCTTCAATGTTCAACTTCTCCTGTTGTCGGGGATCGGCAAGCCCTATGATCCCAATGCCAATTCCGGCGTCGTCGGTCGCAATTTCACGCACCAGACGACCTCCGATGTCGTGAGCTTTTTCGACCCCGCCAAATTCGTTTTCAATCCGTTCATCGCGTCCGGCGCGATCGGAACGTGCATCGACGAGTTCAACGGCGACAATTTCGATCATGGTCCACATGGATTTGTCGGTGGCGGTTACATCGGACAGGTGCAGACCAACGGCCGGCCGATCGAGACCGCCCCCGTTCCGCCCGGAACTCCGCGCTGGGGCGCGCAATGGAAAAAGGCGGTCAAGGACAACTACCAGAGTGCGTTGAAGCCCGGCACCGGCGTCCACGGCAGCATGTACAGCTATCGCGACGTCTACCTGGATCTCGATACGTTCTACAAGGACCGCTTCGGTCGCCCCCTCGTGCGCATCACGATGGATTTCCACGACAACGAGATCAAGCAGAACAAATTCCTGACCGACAGGTTCGCCGAAATCTTCCAAGCCATGGGCGCGAGACAGGTCGTCAAGGAATACCGCAAGGGCCCCTATGACATTACCAAATATCAGACCACTCACCTGTGTGGCGGCGCCATCATGGGCACCGATCCGTCGACCAGTGCGCTCAATCGCTATCTCCAGAATTGGGATGTCCCGAACCTGTTCGTGAGCGGCGCCAGTGCTTTTCCGCAAAACCCCGGCTACAATCCGACTGGCACGGTCGCGGCGTTGGCCTACTGGGCCGCTGCTGCTATCCGAAAAAGATACCTCAAGAATCCGGGCCAGTTGATCGATGGCTAGGATACAGACCATCGCGGTGGTGCTTGGCGTCCTAGGCGTCGGAATGAACGTCTGTTGTGCCGCAGGCCCGCAGGATTTTGCGGCCGTCGAGCGGGGCCGCTACCTCGTCGTCGCCGCCGATTGCGGCAGCTGCCACACCTTGCCTGGCAGCGACCATTCGTTCGCCGGCGACCGGGCCATCGAAACGCCGTTCGGATATCTTGCCGCGCCCAACATCACACCGGATCAACAAACTGGAATCGGCAGCTGGACCGATGAGCAGTTCGATGCGGCGGTACGACAGGGCCGCAGCCGCAATGGTGCACGGCTTTATCCGGCGATGCCGTTTCCCTATTACAGCCGGATGTCACGCCAAGACGTCAGCGACATTCGTGCCTATCTCAACACAATCGAGCCAGCGAATAATGCAGTCGTGGTGAACCGCCTGCCGTTCCCGCTGAATCTGCGATCAGCGATGATCGTTTGGGATGCGCTCTATTTTACGCCCGGCGAATTCCGCCCCGATGCTTCCAAGCTGGCAGAATGGAATCGCGGAGCTTATCTCGTGCAGGGACCAGCACATTGTGGTGCGTGCCACACGCCGAAGACCTTTCTTGGTGGCGACAAAACGTCTGAATTTCTTCGGGGCTACACGCTGCAAGGCTGGACCGCACCCGATATTACGAGCGGACAGGGTGCCCTACGAGACTGGTCGGCAGATGAAATTGCGACCTACCTCGAATCCGGCCACAACACTTACGCCGCGGCTGCCGGACTGATGGGCGAGGTGATCGAGCTCTCGACTTCAAAATTGACCGACAGCGATATCAAGGCAATGGCGGCGTACCTCAAGGACGTCTCGGGAGCGCCAGCAGAAGGCTCACCCGCCGCCGATCAAGACATTCTTGCTGCCGGCGGTGCCATTTATCAGGATCTCTGCGTGGCCTGCCATCGGCGGGATGGTCATGGTGTCCCCAATATGTTCCCGAATCTTGCGGAGGCCGCTACCGTCAAAACGGCCGATCCAACAAGTGTCGTTCGAGTCCTCCTCCAGGGCGCGCAGACGGCCGCGACAGATCGCGAACGCACGGCGCCGGCAATGCCAGCCTTTGGGTGGCAGCTAAACGATGCCCAGATCGCCGCGGTCGCGACCTATGTTCGCGATCATTTCGGCAAGGCGCCGGCCGTCAGCGAAGCTCAGGTTAAAAACGAACGCGTGGCGCGCGAACCAATTGACCTTTAGGTGCGCGTCAGGAAATCCATCATCCCCAGCCAGAGCAGGATACCAAGCCAAAACAAGCCGGCGCCGGCAAAGATGAGGGTTGTGGCGTCGCGGTGACGAAGCTCCATGAAGATCGCTGCGACAATCGCAGCTTTGACAGCACCGATCGACATGGCAATTGCGGCGTTGAAAGCGCCGAGCGGCAGATGGGCCAGGCTCACGGTCAGTACAAGCAACGCAACGAGGGCGAGCCATGCTCCGACGAGATGAAGAGGAGGGGGCCAGTTCGTCATGCTGCTCGCCCCGGCAAGTAGACCAAGGCAAACAGGAAGATCCAGACGACATCGACGAAGTGCCAGTAGAGTGCGGCGCTGTGCAACGCGGTCCGGTGTCGGGCCGACGGCGTCCGATTGATGAGTAGCGCCATGACGCCGAGCACGGCGATGCCAATCATCATGTGAAGCGCATGGAGTCCGGTCGCGACAAAATAGAACAGGAAGAACAACTGAGCGCCGTCGACATGGACAGGATCAAACTTGAAGTCGATGCCTGGAACGAGATGCTCGCGATACTCGCTCCTGTACTCGAAGCTCTTGAGGACGAGAAACGCAATTCCAAGTCCGATGGCGCAGGCGAGCAATGTCGCGCAGAATTTTCGCGTCTCTGCCGAGAAGGCTTCGACGGCCCAGGCGACGGCAAAGCTGGACGTAAGCAGGATTGCGGTATTCGCGGTCCCGATGACGAGATCGGTCCGGCTGCTCGCGGCGGCGAAGCCAGCGGGGTGGAGATGGCGATAGACGAAATAACCCAAGATCAGCGCGCCGAACAGCAGCACCTCGGTGGCGATGAACACCCACATGCCGAGTGCGGCCGCTTCGTCGCGATGCCGACCGGAGACGAATTGCGGCGCGAAGGCCCTGGTCTCAGGCATTTTGTGGCTCGGCTTTGAAATCGGGCGAGTATTGATAGGGCGGCCGCGTGACGATCGGCTGCTGGTCGAAATTATGCTCCGGCGGCGGCGACGGCGTTTGCCATTCCAAGCCGGGCGCGTTCCACGGATTGGCCGGCGCGCGGGCGCCGAAAAACAGCGAATAGCCGAGATAGAACAGCGGCAACAGGTAGGCGACCGCAAGAATGGTAGCCCCGCCGGACGAGAGCACATTCCAGACCTGGAATTCGGGCGGATAGACGTGATAGCGGCGCGGCATGCCCTCGGCTCCGAGCACGAACTGCGGAAAGAACGTCAGGTTGAAGCCGAAGAAGATCAGAACGGCCGCGGTGCGTGCCCAGTATTCGGAATAGAGCCTGCCCGTCATCTTCGGCCACCAGTAATGCAGTCCGCCGAAATAAGCAGTCACCATGCCGCCGACCATGATGTAGTGAAAATGGGCGACGACAAAATAGGTGTCGGTGGCATGCACGTCGTAGGCGAGGCAGGCCAGAAACAGGCCGGTGAGGCCGCCGATCGTGAACAGCCCGATGAAGGCCAGCGCATACAGCATCGGCGCGTCGAAATGGATCGAACCCTTGTGCAGCGTCGCGGTCCAATTGAACACCTTGATCGCGGACGGCACGGCGACGACGAAGCTCATGAACGAGAAAACAAGGCTTGCCAGCAATGATTGCCCGCTGACAAACATGTGGTGACCCCAGACCAGAAAGCCGACCGCGGCGATGGCGAGGCTCGCCCAAGCCACGAATTTGTAGCCGAACACCGCCTTGCGTGAGAAGCAGGAGATCAATTCGTTGATCACACCCATGCCAGGCAAGATCATGATGTAGACGGCAGGATGGGAGTAGAACCAGAACAGATGTTGGAACAGCAGTGGATCGCCACCGATGGCGGGGTCAAAGATGCCGACGCCGAGCAGTCGCTCGACGGCGATCAAGACCAGCGTCATCGCCAGAACGGGTGTGGCAAGGACGAGAATGATCGACGTGGCGTAAAGCGACCAGATGAAGAGTGGCAGCCGATACCAGGTGAGGCCGGGAGCGCGCAGGCGATGGATGGTCACGATGAAGTTCAGTCCGGTCAGGATCGAAGAGAAGCCGGAGATGAAGACACCGGTGACCGCAACAGCGACATAGCTGTTCGAATAGAGCGTCGAGAAGGGCGTGTAGAACGTCCAGCCAGTATCGATCCCGCCTGCCAGAACCGTGAACAACGTCACGGTACCTCCCAGCATGAACAGATACCAGCTCAGCAGATTGAGCCGCGGAAAGGCCAGGTCGCGCGCGCCGATCATCAACGGCACGATGAAGTTGCCGAGTGTGTTGGGGATCGAAGGGATCAGGAAGAACCACACCATGATGATGCCGTGCATGGTGAACAGGCGGTTGTACATGTCTGAGCTGACGAGATCGGCTTGCGGCGTCGCCAGCTCGATCCGGATCGCGGTTGCCGCCGCGCCGCCGATGAAGAAGAACAGGATCAGGCTTGCGAAATACAGGATCGCGATGCGCTTGTGGTCGGTGGTGAAAAACCACGATCTCAGGCTGTATTCCGCGTTCAGATAGTTGGCGTCGGTCATGATCCGTGTCCCCCCAACGACTTGATGTAGGCGATCAGTCTCAGCAACTGCTCCTCATCGATCTTGCCTTGGAACGATGGCATCAACGGTTCGTAGCCTGCGGCGATCTGGCTGCGGGGCAGCAGGATGGAGTCGCGGATATATTTGTCATCCGCGGTGACGACGCTGCCGTCGGCAAGCGGCACCGGCTTTCCGTAGACCCCCTCGAGTAGTGGGGCCCGGACCTTGCTGCCGATGCCGTGACAGCCGCTGCAGCCAAGTTCGCGAAACAGGCTGCCGCCCTCTTGTGCGAGAGGGCTCGATGGTGTCTGGCTCGCCAGCCAGGCGGCATAGTCAGCAGCCTCCATCGCCACGATCTCGCCGGTCATGCCGGAGTGCTTGGTGCCGCAGTATTCAGCGCAGAACAGGTGATAATGGCCGGGCACTTGCGCCGTGATTTCCAGATCCTGGTAGCGACCCGGCACCACGTCGTGCTTCACGCGCAGCGCCGGAATGAAGAAGCTGTGAATGACATCCTGCGAGGCCATCACCAAGCGGATCGGCCGGTTGACGGGAATATGCAACGCATTGATCTCGGATTGGCCGCCGGTGTGCTGAACCTTCCACATCCACTGCTTGGCGACGACGAATACCGACAGTTCCTCCGGCGGGGTTCGGAAGATCTGGAAGTAGATGCTCGCGCCCCAGACGAACAAGGCGAGGAAGCAGATCAGCGAAGCCGCCGTCCAGCTCACCTCCCAGTGCCAGCTCTTGCTGGTCTGATGGCCGCGGTCGATCGGGTTGGACGCGCGGTAACGGACGCAGAACAGAGCCAGCAGGAAAAACAACAGGCCGAGCACGAGCGAACTGACGACCAGAAGACCGCTGAAGAGAAGGTCAACGTCGCCGCCATGGGGCGATATGCCGGGATGCCAAAAGGGGATCCATTGACGCCACATTGAACTGTCCGGCTAGATGACGAACGTTGGCATCAGGGCGATGGCCATGCCGGTAGACCCTTCCTTGCCAGCAGCTCCATCGCTCGCGCGACCGGAATGCGAACGACGCCGCGGCCGCGGTCGGTCCAGCCGTAGCTTTGCGCCAGTTCATCATCGCCTCGGCGCAGGTGTTGCAGATCCCTTCGTGGCGTTATTTCCAGCTGCGGGGCATCGGCACTCAGCGCAGGCGGGGCGGACGGCGTGCGGTGGCTCATGGCTTGCGGAAAGACGACCGGCATCAACAGCGGCGTGGCGATCACGAATAATCCAAGCCCCAACGCAATCCGGCCGATGCCGGTCGCGTTGATATCAGTTCGCTCATAGTCGAACCCTGTCGTGTCTTTCATGGCCCGGACCTCCAAGCGCCTCCGGACAATTCCAGAGCTGCAAGGGGGTTCCAAAACAGGAACGAATCCCAATCGGCTGGATTGTTCGTCGCAAAGCACTCACGAGCGGTCAGCCGGGATGGCACAGATATTCTCTCCTGCCGCCGACACCTGGCTGCGAATGTCCTTGCTTGCGGCGCTTTCCATCCTGGCGGGCGGAACGGTTGGAATCGTCGGCTTTGCTCGATCGAGCTACATGACTTCGACCGAGTTTCGGCCGCCGCAGCCGGTTCCCTTCAGCCACCGGCATCATGCCGGCGAACTCGGGATCGACTGCCGCTATTGCCATAGCGGCGTCGAGACATCGCGGCGCGCCGGATTGCCCCCGACGGAAACCTGCATGACCTGCCATTCCCAGATCTGGACTAACGCGTCGATGCTGGAGCCGGTGCGACAAAGCCTCGCCGACCATCAGCCGATCCCATGGACGCGGGTCGCCAAGCTTCCCGATTACGTATTCTTTCGTCACGACGTCCATATCGCCAAGGGCGTCGGCTGCGAAAGCTGCCACGGACGCATCGACCAGATGGCGCTGACCTATCGCGCCGAGGCGTTCACCATGGAGTTCTGTCTCGAATGTCACCGCGATCCCACGCCCAATCTGCGTCCGCAGGATCACATCACTGACATGGCCTGGAAACCGGCGGCAGACGCCCGGTCCGAAGGCGAGGCGACGGCGGCGCATGAAGGCATCCGCTTTGGCGAACTCACCCATTGCTATGTGTGTCACCGATGACCAGCCGCTCGTCGCAACGCATGAACCCGCCCGCGCCGCGGCAGTGGTCCAGCGTGGAAGAGCTCTTCGATGATCCGGCTTTCCAGGCGTGGATCGATGCCGAGTATCCGGCCGCTGCCGAATTCGCGCCGACCGCGCGGCGTCAGTTTCTCAAGCTCATGGGCGCCTCGTTCGCGCTCGCGGGACTGACCGGATGCGAAAAGAGCCCGTTCGTTGCGGCGCTGCCCTATGTAAACCAGCCCGAACGGGACGCGATCGGCGAGCCGCGTTCTTATGCGACTGCGGTGCTTCTGGACGGCTACGCGCAGCCGGTCATTGCCACCACATATTCCGGCCGTCCGACAAAACTCGACGGCAATCCGGAGCATCCTGTTACGAGGGGGCGCAGCGATGCGTTCATGCAGGCTGCCGTGCTTGGCCTCTATGATCCCGATCGTGCGCAGGGACCGGCCCGGCATGGCGAGCCGGTCACCTGGAAAGACGTGGGCGCAGCTATTTCCCTCCTTCGTACGACATGGGGAAGCGACCAGGGCGACGGGCTGCGGATGCTGCTTGGTCCGACCAGTTCACCGACCCTGTTGCGGCAGCTTGATGCGCTCCGTAGCCAATTTCCCAAGATGAGGATCCATCTTGACGCGCCCGCGGGCACGACTGCGCGTGCAGCCCTCACGACCGCTGCCTATGGTCAGGCGCTCGATCTGCACTATGTGCTGGACGCCTGTGACGTTGTCGTCAGCTTCGATGATGATGTGTTGGGGCCGGGACCGGATCAGGTGCGCAACGCGCGGGGCTGGGCGGCATCGCGACGGAGGGCTGCGGATCGGCCCGGCATCGCTCTGTATGCCGTCGAAAGCGTGCCGTCGGCGACGGGAGCGGTTGCTGGCGAACGCCTGATCGCAGACGCCTCGCGTATGGCGCGGCTTGCCGAAGCGTTTGCCAGTGCATTGGACATTGCCGGTGCGGAAGCCTGGGACCTCACGTCGACCGAGCAAGGCTGGATCGAGAGCGCCGCCAAGGCTTGCCGTGCCGCTCTGGAACGGACACTTGTGACGTCGAGCGCGTGCGGGGACCCGGCGACAGCGGTTTGGGTTGCGCGCATCAACGATGCCCTGAAAGGCGCCGGTCACACGCTCAAGGCCACACGACCGGTCATGGGTCCGGCCGACGCAGGGACGCTTGCTGAGCTCGCGCACGACATGCGCGCTGGCAAGGTTCGCTCGCTGATCATTCTCGATTGCAATCCGGCCTATGCGGCGCCTGGTGTGCTCGGATTCGCGGACGCGCTCAAGCAGGTCTCCTCGAGGCTGCATATCGGCTTGCAACGCGACGAAACCGGCGAGCTCTGTGAATGGCAACTTGCGCTGGCGCATTCCCTGGAGAGCTGGAGCGATGCCCGGGCGGTCGACAGTACCGCGTCAATCCTGCAACCGACGATTACGCCGTTCTATGACGTCCGCAACGTGCATCAATTCATGGCGATGCTGCTCGGGGAGATCGATCCGGCACCTGATGCGGCGGTTCGCGCGACATGGCAGTCGGCGTTCGGGAACGATTTCGGCGCGCGTTGGCGGGCGGCGCTCCATGACGGTTTCATCGAAGGTGCCGCGCCCTTCGTCGACGCGACGCCCTCGACGACCACCAATATGCCAGCCAGCAACACAAGCGAAGGCCTTGATGTCGTATTTCGGCTGGATCCAACCGTCTGGGACGGCCGCTTCGCCAATATCGGCTGGTTGCAGGAATTGCCAAAGCCACTGACGACCTTGACCTGGGGCAATGTGGTGAGCGTCAGCCCCGCTTTTGCGAAGCGCATGGGAATCTCAAACGGCGATCACGTCGAGGTCGAGATCGACGAGCGCAAAGTCGTGGGACCTGCCTGGATCATGCCTGGCCAGGCCGACAACACGATCGCACTGTATCTCGGATACGGCCGCAGGCGGGTAGGGCGCGTCGGTGACGGCCTTGGCTACAACGCCTACAGCGTTCAACCCGCCGATCACCCCTGGATCGCAAAAGGGCGTCTCCGCAAGGTAGGTGGCAACGAAACTCTGGCGGTGACCCAGTTGCACCACCGCATGGAAGGATTCGATCTCGTGCGCGAGGTCAGCGCGGACCAGCCGGCACTGCCGCAGCCGAAACCGCAAGAGAGCTTCTATCCGTCCTGGCCGTCCTCGAAAAACGCGTGGGGCATGGTGATCGACCTCGATTCCTGCATTGGTTGCAATGCCTGCGTCGCTGCGTGCACGGCGGAGAACAACGTTCCAGTCGTCGGCAAGGACCAGGTGACGGTCGGCCGCGAGATGCACTGGCTCCGCATCGCGCGCTATTATTCCGGCGAGGCGGAGACGCCGCGCAGTTTCTTCCAACCCGTCCCCTGCATGCATTGCGAGCAGGCACCTTGCGAGATGGGTTGTCCCGTCCATGCAACGACGCACAGTCCCGAGGGCGTCAATCAGATGGTCTATAACCGCTGCATCGGCACGCGGACCTGCTCCAGCTATTGCCCTTACAAGGTGCGCCGTTTCAATTTCTACGACTATCGCGCCGCTCCGGAAGCGCCTGAGCAGGCTGCGCAGAATCCGGATGTCACCGTCCGCTCGCGCGGTGTGATGGAGAAGTGCACCTATTGCACACAGCGGATCGAGGCCGCGCACGCCGCCGCCGACAAGGAAAACCGCGCACTGCGCGACGGCGAGGTGGTGACCGCATGCCAGGCCGCCTGCCCAACCAAGGCCATCGTCTTCGGCGACATCAATGATCCCGATTCCGAAGTGTCGCGTCTGCGGCGCGATGGCCGCCATTATGCGCTGCTGGAGGATCTCGGAACGCGGCCGCGCACGACCTATCTCGCCCGCTGGCGCGACAATGGCGGAGGGCAGGGATGACCGACCGCTCGGGCGATGTGCTTCCTACCGATCAGAGCATTGGCGGTGTTTCCGACCAGCTCACCGGCATTCCCCTGCATTTTCCGGCCGAGCGGCGCTGGCTGATTGCCATGCTGTTCGCTTCGCTTCTGCTGCTGATGTTTGTGATCTCGGTGATCGCACTATTTACGCGGGGGGTCGGCATTTGGGGCATCAACATCCCCGTCAATTGGGCCTTTGCGATCCACAATTACGTCTGGTGGCTCGGCATTGGGCATGCCGGCACGCTGATATCGGCGCTGCTGCTCCTGACCCAAAGCGAATGGCGCAATTCGCTCAACCGGTTCGCCGAAACCATGACACTGTTTGCGGTGGTGTGCGCGGGGATCTATCCCGTGCTGCATCTCGGACGGCCCTGGTATCTGTACTGGATGTTTCCGTATCCCGCCACGATGGGCGTTTGGCCGCAGTTTCGCAGTCCGCTGGAATGGGACATCTGGGCGGTCCTCACTTATCTCACGGTTTCCTTAGCCTTCTGGTACACGGGCCTCATTCCTGATCTCGCCGCCGCGCGCGACCGCGCAACGACACGCATCTGGCAGATCTTCTTCGGGATTACTTCGCTCGGCTGGCGCGGCTCGGCGGCGCACTGGCTGCGCTGGTCGCAGGCCTATCGGCTGACGGCGGGACTGGCCGTTCCGCTCGTCGTCTCCGTGCACAGCGAGGTTTCATTGCTGTTCGCGGCCGGGCAGATTCCCGGCTGGCATTCCACGATCTTCCCGCCTTATTTCGTGTTGGGCGCCGCGTTCTCCGGCTTCGCGGTGGTCTCGATCATCGCGATCTCGCTGCGCTCCTGGTTCGGACTGAACAATCTCGTCACCGACGAGCATCTCGACCTCCTGGGCGTAGTGCTGCTCGCGACCGGCCTGATGACCGCGTACGGCTACATCTTCGAAATTTTCGACACTTTGTATTCCAGCGAGCCCCACGAGCTGCAGACCCTGTCCGATCGGCTGACCGGCGCCTATGCCTGGACCTATTGGGGCGCAATCTTTTTCAACTTCATTCCGCTGCAAGCCTTGTGGTGGCGTAGCGCGCGGCGAACCGGCTGGTCGCTGATGCTGATCTCGATCTTTGTTGCGCTAGGTATGTGGCTGGAGCGCTATTTGATCCTGGTCACGAGCCTCTATCGCGACTTCCTAGTGTCGTCATGGAGCAGCTTCACGCCAACATTCTGGGACTGGTCGACCTATTTCGGGACCATCGGCCTATTCCTCGTCCCGTTTCTCATTGCCATTCGCGTTATTCCACTTATCTCGATTTTCGAGACCAAGGAACTTCTGCACGAGGAGCAGGAGACGAAGCATGGCTGAGAAGAGCTGCGGCCTGCTGGCGGAGTTCGACAGCCCCGAGGCGCTCAAGGCGGCCGCAAAGCAAGCACGTGCGGCAGGGTATCGACGGCTCGACGCTTTCACGCCTTTTCCGGTCGAGGGGCTGGCCCAGATCCTGAGGCTGCCGAAGCCCAGCATCTCCTGGGTCGGCTTGGCCGGCGGTGTCACCGGTGCCAGCGTCGCGCTGCTCATGCAGTGCTATGTCAACTACGACTTCCCGATCAACGTCGGTGGGCGGCCGCTGTACGCCTTGTCGGCGTTTGCCGTCGTGATGTTCGAATTGACGATCCTGTTCTCAGCGTTGTCGATGATCGCGGCGATGCTGTGGCAGAACGGGCTGCCACGGCTGAATCATCCGCTGTTTGATGCCAAGCGGTTTCATCTTGCCAGCAAGGACCGTTTTTTTCTCTGCATCGCTGATGACGACGGAAGGTTTGACGAGACGGAAATCGGTAGCTTCCTTAGGCAGATCGGAGCCAAATCGGTGGAGTTCACGGCGCTATGAGGCAGGTGGCTGTCATCCTTGCAGTCTCCGCGATCGTACTTGCTGGCTGTGAGCAGAACATGGACGCGCAGCCGAAATACAGCGCATACACTTATGCACCGGCCTTTCGAGGCGGGGCATCGCGCGAGCCGCCGCCGGGAGCCGTTGCGAGAGACGATCCGGCGCGGGATCTAGCTGCCGTGAACAAGCCGCCGGTGACGACGGCGCTGCTCGATCGCGGGCGGGACCGGTTCGGCATTTTCTGTTCGCCCTGTCATGGCGCCGGCGGCGACGGCAACGGCATCATCGTCCAGCGCGGCATGCCGCGGCCGACCAGTTATCATGACGAGCGTCTGCGAACGGCGGACGACCAGCATTTCTTCGACGTCATCAGCAATGGCTACGGTGCGATGTATTCCCACGCCGCGCGGGTACCTCCGCGCGATCGCTGGGCCATCGTGGCCTATATCCGCGCGCTCCAGTTGAGCCGGCACGCTTCGATCGATGACGTGCCTCCAGAGCAGCGCGCGAAACTGTCGGAAGCTCGATGAGGCGCCCGGCTAAGATCATTGTGCTTGCCATCTCCGCGCTGGTTCTTCTTGCAGGAGCGGTGATCGACCGCCGCGCGACGGTTGCGACCTATCTCGTGGCCTGGATCGGCCTCGGCGCGGTCCCGATCGGCGCCCTGGGCGTGCTGATGACGACCTATCTGGTGCAACGGGCCTGGACGCGCGCCCTGCATACGATCCTTGCTGCGGGAACGGCAGTGCTACCCGTGGCGGCGTTGCTGTTCGCACCGGTCCTGATCGGAATGAAGGAGCTCTATCCCGCCGCCTCGGACGCGAGCTCATTGCCGGCATTCAAGGCTGTCTATCTCGCACCCTGGTTCTTTGCGTTGCGGTCCATGGCCTACTTCGTCATCTTCGCACTCCTCGCGCTCTGGCAGCGGAGCACGTGGGGCGAACGTCAGCGCATGATCCGTTCTGCATCCGTAGGGCTGATCGTCTATGCCTTGCTGGTCTTATTGGCCGGCGTCGACTGGATGGAGTCGCTCGAACCGGAGTTTCACTCGTCGATCTATGGGCTCCTCTTTCTGTGCTTCACCCTATTGACTGGAATTAGCTTCGCCATCGGCGCCGCACTGTTGTCGGCACGCCGTATCGGAGCCACCCGGGGCTATGGTGCATTGTTGCTGTCGACGATCCTAGTATGGGCTTATCTGCATGCCATGCAGTACATCGTCATCTGGGCGGCAAATCTTCCTGACGAGGTAACGTGGTATCTGAAGCGATCGTCCAGTGGCTGGCAGGTCGCCCTCGGAATCCTTGCACTCGGTCAATTCGTCTTTCCGTTCCTTGCCTTGCTCAGCGCGCGAGTGAGAGGCGATCGAACCTGGCTGCTGGGCCTGTGCGGATTGACGCTGGTCATGCGGTGGCTGGAAGCCGCTATTCTCATTCTGCCAGCGATACCGCACATTGAACCTTTGACCGTGGGGCTTCTGTTGATCCCCGCCGTTGCTTTCATCGGGATCAGTTTGTGGTGGACGTTCGAGATGGCGGAGCAAAGGAATTCGGTGCGCGCATGCCTCGCGCCAGACGCTCATGCCGAAACAGGATCCCGATGAGCAGCACAAGGACGGCAACCGTCACCGCCGCGGCGGCTGCCAGCAGGCGGCCGATCGCGAGCGTATAGGTCCCGCTGGCCGGATCATAACCGTAGCAGAGCAGCCGGAGATGGTCGGTCCAGCCGCCGGTCTTGCCTTCGCCAGCGGCAATGAGTGCGAGACGAATGGTCGTCGGATCGACCGCCAAGCCGGATAGCGCGCTGGCAAGACCGCCGGATGGCGTGATGACGAACGCCGCTGCCGGATGTGCGTACTGGTCGTGCTCGGCATCGTAGATGGAGCGAAATCCCAGCGCCCGTGCCAAAGTTCCGATTGTGGCGGCGTCGCCCCTCACAAAGTCCGTCGCTGAAAGAACTGCGTCCGAGCCGATCCGTGCCCGTTTCATGGTAGCGGCGTCAGCAGCCGTATCCTTGGGGTCCAGCCCGACCACGACCAGGCGAAAATCGACGCTTGGATGCAGGCCGCTGCTAGCAAGCGCATCTGAAACGATCGAGATCATCGGGCCGCAGAGCGTCGCGCACGTGTAATCCGCGAGCAGCCAGACGGTCGGTTTGTCGTCGAGCCAGAACCGTAGCGGTCTTGGCGCGCCGTTTTCGCCATACAGAACGAGGGAGGCGGGCAGACCGGCCTCTGAAGGAGGGGCGACGTCAACATTGCCTAGCTGAAGCGGCGTCACAGCGCGTGCCGGAGCTGTGGCGGTGCCGCCGACGAGGATGACAGCCAGCACGATCGCGAGCAGTCGTATCACGGAGTGGCGCTCCCCGAATGGGCCACTGGCCCATGAAGTGCTCTCTTCTCGGGTTTCAATTTAGGAACGGCCGATTTGTTCCTGCGTTTTGCCGAAAACGGGAGAGCGAGAGTGAATGTTATCGATCATGTCATGCGGACCTTCGCCATGATGGCCAACTTGACTGATGAGGAGGCGCGGGCAGCGCGGAGCAGGCTTGAGCGTCATCTCGCCGCCTGCGAAGGTACCGAGCGTCAGCTTGCCGTAGAGGGTATCCGTTTTCTGCGGCAACCGCGACCGGTCAGGCGCCGCAGAAACAATCTGCAGCGTGATGATGTACGCGGCGGCGCCGATTAGAATGGCGAGGCCGACTGGCATGACGGCGAGAAACAGTTTTCCCAAGACGACGCTCCGTGCTTCCGATGCATGCAATGAACGGCACCCTGATCCGTTCCAGCGTGGCGAAGCCCGCCAACGGTCCGAGTGTTGTTTCAGCGGTCAATCGAGATGATGATGGCACTGGAAGAGCAGATCCGAAATTATGCCTATCAGCTTTGGGAAAAGGCGGGAAAGCCCGAGGGGCGAGATGAAGAGTTCTGGCGGGCCGCGAAGGCCGAACTCGGAGCCGAAGACGAGCCTGCCGGCACCACTGACCAGCCCAACCGGACCATCCTGCCGGGTTGCAGCGGTCCCGGCGGCGCCGCCTAAATCGAAGAGGAGATTGTCTTGGCGATCGACGTCCGCAAGGGAATGCCGCCCACCAAACTCGACCGGCAGACATTCGAGAAGCGATTCCGCTCCCGTCTCGCCGATCCCGCCTTCGATCACCTTCAGGCCGAAATTGCTGCACTTCTCGACGCAGCGTGGGACAGTTATTCAAATTCGCGCAAATCACCGCATACGCGGAAGGCCGGTCCGGGTTACGCAGATCCGGACTATGATCTGGCTACTGACTGGATCAGAGCCAAAGAAGCAATCGATGACGCACGTCGCCGTCATGATGATCCGGCTCAAAGAGCTCGAATTCTCATCATCAACGGCTCGTCTCGCAGTGAACATACCTGCCCGGGCGAAATGTCGAAGAGCTGGCGCATGGTGAAGCTCGCCGAGCCTTGCTTTTACGAAATGGGGTTCGATGTCGATATCCTCGACCTGTCACGCCTGACTTCGGAATACGGCAGGCAAATCCATCCCTGCAAATCGTGCGTCTCGACTTCCATGCCGCTCTGTCATTGGCCCTGCAGCTGTTACCCCAACTACTCTCTCGGGCAGACGGACGACTGGATGAATGAAATCTATCCGCTGTGGGTCGCGGCGCATGGCGTCATGATCATCGCGCCGGTCAATTGGTACCACGCGCCGACTGTCCTCAAGGCGATGATCGACCGTCTCGTCTGCGCCGATGGCGGCAATCCGGATCCGACGTCAACCCACGGCAAGACTGCGGTTGAAGCCAAGGAACTGGAATTGAAGGGTTGGCCCTATCCCCGTCATCTGAAGGGACGCCATTTCGGTATCGTGGCACATGGCGACAGCATCGGCGCCGAGACGGTGCGCCGTTCGCTCGTAGACTGGCTGACGGACATGGAGCTGATTTCTGCAGGCGGGCTGGCCGAGAGCGACGGCTATGTCGGGTACATGAAGCCTTATGCCACATCGCACGAGGAATTCGACGAGGACCGGAATTTTCAGGAAGAGGTCTTGAACGTGGCTCGTGCCCTTGGAGCGGCGGTAGATCTCGCACGGACAGGGCGTCTGGAGAATCCTGGCAAGGATCTCAAGCAGCCTTATCCCAAGTAGTCTTGCTCCAGCGGACTTGCCTCGCGCCACAGCAAAGTTTGCGGCGAGCAATGGCCAGGTTCCATGGAAGCGGCCTCTGCCGTCAAACAGGAACTGTTCTCCGGATCGTGGTTTAAGAGCTGAGACCGAAGCGAGAGCGCTTGTGACCAAGATGGACACTCCGAAAATTGAGATCGCCTTGACCGTTAACGGCGTCCGCCACGACATCGCGGTGGCACCGTGGGAGACTTTGCTGGATGTTCTTCGCGAACGCCTGCACCTCACCGGGTCGAAGAAGGGCTGCGATCAAGGGCAGTGTGGCGCGTGTACGGTGCTGGTGGACGGCGAGCGGATCAACTCCTGCCTGGCGTTGGTCGTCTCCCGCGATGGGGCCGCGATTACCACCGTGGAGGGCTTGGCCGAGGGAGGAGAGCTTCATCCCTTGCAAGCTGCGTTCATCGAGCACGACGCGTTTCAGTGCGGTTACTGCACGCCCGGCCAGCTCTGCTCGGGTGTTGCATTGTTGCATGAGGGACGCGTCCATACGCGCGAAGACATCCGAGAGCTGATGAGCGGCAACCTCTGCCGTTGCGGGGCCTATACCAACATCGCCGATGCGATCGAGACGGTTCTGGATCGGCAAAATGCTGGCCGGGAGGCTGCTGAATGATCCGGTTCGACTATGTCAGGGCAAACTCGGTCGCCGAGGCCGTAACGGCGCTTTCGTCCCCCGGCACCCGGGCCCTCGCCGGCGGTACCAACCTCGTCGATCTCATGAAATACGATGTCATGAAGCCTCGCCGGGTGGTCGACATCAATCGGCTTCCGCTCAAGGACATCTCGGAAAGAGAGAGCGGCGGTCTGAGAATCGGTGCCTTGGTCACTAATACCGCTCTCGCCTGGGACGCACGGGTTGCGAAACGATATCCCTTGCTTGCCAGCGCCATTCTCGCCGGGGCGTCGCCACAGCTGAGAAACGCCGCAACGACCGGCGGAAATCTCCTGCAAAGGACGCGATGCTATTACTTCTACGATACGTCGACGCCCTGCAATAAGCGAGAACCAGGGTCCGGCTGCTCGGCCATCGGCGGCCTCAATCGCATCCATGCGATATTGGGCGCCAGTAATAGCTGCATCGCGGTCCATCCCTCCGACATGTGCGTCGCCTTGGCCGCACTGGACGCAGAGGTCGAGGTCGTGGGCCCGCAAGGCGTTCGCACGATCCCGTTCCCGGAATTCCATCGGCTGCCTGGGGACGATCCACAGCAGGATAATACGATGCAGGCCGACGAACTGATTACTGCGGTGATCCTGCCGCCTGCTAATTTCGGCCGCAACCACACCTATCTAAAGGTCCGCGATCGTCTGTCCTACGCGTTCGCGCTGGTCTCTGTGGCCGCAGCCCTCGAGATGCGCGATGGAATCGTGAGGGATGCACGTGTCGCGCTCGGCGGTGTGGCGCATAAGCCCTGGCGCGACAATGAGGCTGAAGACCTGCTCAACGGCGAGAGGCCGGACGAGACCACGTTTCGTGCTTTTGCCGAGCGCCTGATGCGCGATGCGAAGGGGCAGGGCCACAACGACTTCAAGATCGAGCTGGCGCGGCGCACGATCCTTCGTGCGCTGATGCAGGCTGCCGCAGGCACGCCTCAGAACCAGTCAGACAAAGTCATTCGCTGAGGGTGCATCGTGGAAACGGCAAACATTCACCACATCGGCAACCCGACCAACCGGGTCGACGGGCGCCTCAAGGTCACCGGCGCGGCTCGCTATGCCGCCGAACATGAGGCGTCTGGTCTTCTTCATGGCGTCATCGTTTCGGCGACTGTCGCTGCCGGCCGCGTCGTGAGCCTTGAAACCGAGCGCGCCTTGTCTGTGCCGGGCGTGGTCGAAATCTTCACGCACGAGAATCGTGGAAGCGGTGCGTGGCTCGACCGCAATTGGAAGGATGAAGTCGCGCCGCCTGGCCATCCATTTCGGCCCCTGCATTCCGACCGCATCCTGTTCGCTGGCCAGCCTATTGCTCTCGTCGTGGCGGAGACTTTGGAGGCAGCCCGGGATGCCGCCTCGCTGGTGACGGCCGCCTACGAGGTCGAGCAGCATTGCACCGAGCTGGAGGTCAAGCGATCCGAGGCTTACGAGCCCCCGGAAAAGAGATCAGGCATCCCGCCACCGCCAGAGCCCCGTGGCAAGCCGGAAGATGCTTTCGAGCGCGCTCGCCATCGCATTGCCGCGGACTACAGGATTCGCGCAGAGCACCACAATCCGATGGAGTTGTTTGCGACGACTTGCGTCTACGAAGGCAAGGACAAGCTCACGATCTACGAGAAAACGCAGGGTTCTCAGAACAGTCAGGGCTATGTCGCATCCGTTTTCGGCTTGAAAACCAAGAATGTGCGGGTCATCAATCACTATGTCGGCGGCGCCTTCGGATCTGCGCTGCGGCCGCAGCAACAGCTGTTCTTTGCCGTCATGGCGAGCCTCGAGCTCAAGCGGTCCGTGAGGGTGGTTCTCACCCGCTCGCAGATGTTCTACATCGGCTACAGGCCCGAGACCCGCCACGCCATCTCCATGGCGGCAGACAACGAAGGGCGCCTGACCTCGATCATTCACGGCGCCGTTGCCGCCACCTCGCATTACGAGGACTACCAGGAAAGCATCGTGAACTGGTCGGGCATGATGTACCATTGCGACAACGTCAAGCTGAGCTACGGCCTCGCTAAGCTGAATACTGCGACGCCGTGCGACATGCGGGCACCGGGAGCGGCTGTCGGTGTGACTGCTTTTGAATGTGCCGTCGACGAGCTCGCTCATGAGGCGGGCATCGATCCGCTGGAGTTTCGCAAGCGCAATTTCGCGACGCTCGACGAGAACATGGGCAAGCAATTCACGTCAAAGGCACTCAGCGCCTGCTATCACCAAGGAGCGGCAAGAATTGGATGGGAACGGCGTTCCGCCGAGCCGGGCGCGGTGCGGGACGGCCATGAGTTGGTCGGGCTCGGGATGGCGACCGGCATGTGGGAGGCCTTTCTCATGAAGGCATCAGCCGAGGCGAAGTTGACGCCGGATGGACGCCTTCAGGTATCGACCGCCGCCTCCGACATCGGGACCGGCACCTGGACGATCCTCGCTCAGATCGGTGCCGACGCACTCGGCCTGCCGGTCGAGGATGTCACGCCCATGATCGGGGATTCCTCGCTGCCAGCCTCTCCCGTGGAAGGAGGGTCATGGACCGCCGCATCGAACGGGTCGGCGGTCCTTGCCGCATGCGAGGCGATAAAGCAGACACTTTTCAAGCATGCCAGGAAGATGGCCAACTCTCCGTTGACAGCAGCCTCGTTCGATGAAGTGGTGTTTCTTAGCGGTCGTATCGCCCTTCGGACCGATCCGGATCGCGGATTGTCTCTTCCTGAGGTGATGCATGCTTCGGATCTCGACGAGATCAGGGGGAGCGGGAAGGCCGCTCCGAAGCTGTTGCAGATGCGCAAGTACGTCAGCTACACCCACTCCGCAGTGTTTACCGAAGTGAGGGTGGATAGAGACATCGGTATCGTTCGAATTCCCAAAATCGTCTGTGCCGTGGCCGCGGGCAAGATCATCAACCCTAAGACGGCCCGCAGCCAGATCCTGGGTGGCGTGGTGATGGGCATCGGTATGGCGCTTCACGAGGAGGCCATGACCGACCACCGCCTGGGCAAAATCATGAACCATAATTTGGCGGAATATCATGTTCCGGCACATGCCGACATCGCCGACATCGAGGTCATCTTTGTGGACGAGCAGGATGAGAAGGTCAGTCCGTTGGGCGTGAAGGGACTTGGCGAGATCGGTATCGTCGGAACCGCAGCCGCTGTTGCAAATGCGATCTTCAGCGCGACGGGGAAGCGCGTACGCGATTTTCCCATCACGCTCGACAAGATCATCAGGTAGTCGTGGGTGAGTTGCTTGCCTCTCCCGGTGCAAACGTCGTGCATCTTTGCATCGACATGCAACGATTGTTTGAACCGGGCGCTCCCTGGGCCACGCCTTGGCTCGAGCGCGCGTTGCCCCAGGTCGTACGTCTTGTCGAGCACGATTCACCGCGCACCGTCTTCACCCGCTTCATTCCGCCGCGTACCAAGGAGGAGGCGTGCGGCGTTTGGCGAGCTTATTATGAGAAATGGGAAAGCGTCACCCGTGAGAAGCTCGCGCCCGCTCTGCTCGACCTCGTGCCGCCATTGGTAAAATTTGTGCCGCCTGCCGTCGTCGTCGATCGTCACGGTTACAATGCCTTCGGAAATGGGAGTCTGCGGGCCTATCTCGTTGAGCACAACGTCGATGCGCTGATTGTTTCCGGCGGCGAAACGGACGTGTGCGTTCTGGCAACCGTCCTGGCTGCCGTGGACTATGGCTACCGCGTCATACTCGTCACGGATGCGCTCTGCAGCTCCTCGGACCAAAGTCACGATGCGTTGCTCGGTGTCTACAGCCAGCGCTTTAGCTTGCAGATTGAGGTCACGACGACCGAGTGCGTTCTCGAGCGGTGGCGGACGGCGATGTGATGGGGATTGGAGCAAATTTACTTTGGCGGCCTCGGCGCCAAGTCTTTGGCGTCGGCTGGCGTCGGCCTGGCTTCAAGATCGGCGATCAGGTTCTCCATTTCCCCGATCTCCCTAACCTGCGCTTCAATAATGCCATCCGCCAGCTTGCGGACACGAGGGTCTCTGATGTGAGCCCGTTCGCTCGTGAGCACGGCAATTGAATGATGCGGGATCATGGCCTTCATGTAGAAAACATCGGTCACCGTCTCTTGACTGCGGACCAGCCATAGCGAGACGACAAACACAGCAATGCATCCAATCAAAATGGAGATGTTTGCGGTGCGGTTCTTGTACATACTCCACATGAAGCTGAGCATCACGGCGGCCATCACGGCTCCCATTAGAAGCGCCATCCAGGCACGCGTTTGACTGAACCATATGTGATCCATCGCGAACGTATTGAGATACATGAGCCCGAACATGATCAGTGTGGAAGTCACGATCATGGCGACGAAACGTCCGTAAGACATCAGGAGAAATTCCTTCACGCGCAGGTCACTTGACTCAGACGATGATCGTTACGCGGCTCTCCCAACATGGCTGGCGCAGACCGACCGGCCCGAACGAACACTGATCACTGCCAAGCGCTTTCGTTTTTGTTTTCATAGTCTTTGAACGCCTTTTCGAGGCCACCCAGAACTTCGGCCGCGGTCTCGAACATCGCCTTTAGCTGAGGCTCGTCGACCTTCTGGATGTCCTCGCGGAGATGGGTTCGAATTTCCTCGAGCGCCTTCTGCATCTTCTGCGTATGATGACGAGGATCGCGGTCTGCGGAACTTGCCATGTTGAATGTCCTCGTTGCGATGCGGCTAAAACCATCTGCAGAACGCCGGGTTCCAATCACGAAATACTGCTGGGATGGTCGGTGACCGGCGGAAAATCCGATTGGGGTCATTCATGACCAGGGCGAGCCAGTAGCATTTTCTAGGCCGGCAGGATGCGACCGGAATGACTGAAGACGTCGTATTCATGGCCTCGCGCGATTCCGATAACCGTTATGCCGCAGGCCTCGGCCGTTCGGACGGCGAGAGCCGTCGGCGCGGAGACCGCGATCAGAAGCCCCGCCCCCACCATGGCAGCCTTCTGAACGAGCTCGACCGAGAGGCGGCTGGTCAGAACGAGGGCGCCGTCGCACCCGGATATGCCGCGCACGGCCAGTGCGCCAGCCAACTTGTCGAGCGCATTATGGCGACCGACGTCCTCTCTCACCAAAATCGTTCGTTCTTGCGGCAGATAGAGGCCGGCTGCGTGGGTGGCTCGTGTCCTGCGATTGAGCTCCTGCGCGTCGACCATCGCTTGCACCGCGGCTGCGATCTGGGGCGGGCGAAGCGATATGCCGCGCGGCACGGACGGCAGCACTCTTGTCGCGGACTGCAGGCTTTCAATGCCGCAAAGGCCACACCCCGTCGGCCCGACGAGTTGTCGCCGCCGCTCCATAAGTTCGCGCCCGCGCCCGGTCGTCAGCCACGCCCGTAACTCGGTGCCTTCGGGATGGCAGATGATCTCCGTATCGCGAATTTCCGCAGGATCGCTGATGATGCCTTCAGTCAGGCTGAAGCCGACCGCCAAGTCGGTGAGGTCCGCCGGCGTCGCCATCAGGACCGCCAGTGATATTCCGTTGTAGATCAGGGCGACCGGCGCCTCTTCCGCAAGGAGGCGTGAGGACGCCTCATGGCGATGATTGAGACGGCCTGCATTCACCATGGCAGGCGGGAGGGCGGCACGGTCCTGATCGAGTGACGCGGGATGCAAATGAGCCTCCTGTGAAGTGGTGACGCCCGAGCTATCCGAATGGTTCCTTGACGACGAGCGTCGGTGGGATTGGCTGGATGGTCCCTGGTCGATGCGTTGGAACGAAAGATGCCGCCCGGTTTTTTCCCTTTAGGGGCAGGGGCTTTTTGGGAATCGGCCAATGGCAAAGTCACGCAGACTCAGCCCCAATCTGAAAGTCGAGCGATACGATGCGCCTGCGGGCGGATGGGGATCGGTCAGGTCGCTGGCCAGAAGCCTCGCACGCTCTCATGTTCCTTTCAGTGGTTCGCGCGTTCTTCTGAAGCAGAACAAACCCGATGGCTTTGCCTGCGTGAGTTGCGCTTGGGCGAAGCCCGCCGATCCGCGCGTCTTCGAGTTCTGCGAGAACGGTGCGAAAGCAACGACGTGGGAGATCACCCAGAAGCGGGTGACGCCCGGGTTTTTCGATCATCATCCCGTGAGCGAGCTGGACTCGTGGGACGATCATCAGCTCGAGGCGGCCGGGCGATTGACGCACCCGATGCGCTTCGACGCTGCAAGCGATAGGTATTTGCCTGTGAGCTGGAATGAGGCTTTTGCGGAGATCGGCCGGGAGCTGCGCGAGCTCACGCCCGACAGTGCCGTATTCTACACCTCCGGACGGGCCTCGCTCGAGACGTCCTTCATGTATGGGCTTTTGGCCAGAGCCTATGGCACCAACAACCTGCCTGACAGCTCCAACATGTGTCATGAGACCTCATCGGTGGCGCTTCCCGAGAGCATTGGCGTTCCCGTGGGAACCTGCACGCTGGATGACTTCGCCAAGACCGATTGCCTCTTCTTCTTTGGTCAGAATGTCGGTACGTCGAGCCCGCGCATGCTGCATCAGCTTCAAGAGGCGGTGAAGCGGGACGTCCCGATCATCACCTTCAATCCCTTGCGAGAGCGGGGGCTGATTGAGTTCACCAATCCGCAAGCGCCGGGCGAAATGCTCAGCGGCGCAGCGACGCCGATCAGCTCGCAATATCATCAGGTCAGGACCGGTGGCGACACCGCCGCGATGATGGGCATCGCCAAGGCGTTGCTGCAGCTGGAGGAGGCCAGCCCTGTGGGTGGCTCAGTCATCGATTGGGACTTCATCAAAGAGCATGGTCATGGCTGGGACGACTGGTCGACCGCCGTCAAGGCGTGCAGTTGGTCCGGTATCGAGGACAGATCCGGCTTGACGCGGGGCGCGCTCGAGGCAGCTGCTCACGTCTACGCGCAGAAAAATTCGGTGATGTTCATCTATGGAATGGGGCTGACGCAACATCGCAAGGGCGTGGAGACCGTGCAAACCATGGTCAATCTCGCGCTGATGCGCGGCAATGTCGGCCGACCGGGTGCCGGCATCTGCCCGGTGCGTGGCCATTCCAACGTCCAGGGCCAGCGTACGGTGGGCATTACCGAGAAGCCTGGGATGGTGCCAGCTGACAAGATCAAGGCGCTGTTCGGCATCGACGTGCCGCAGAAGAAGGGTCTCACCACCGTGGAGGCCTGCAAGGGTATCATCGACGGATCGGTTCGGGCCGTGATCCAGCTCGGCGGCAATTTGGTACGCTCCGTACCGGAGCATCGCCTGGTGGTTCCAGCGTGGCGCAAGCTTCGGCTCACAGTGCAGATCCTGACCAAGCTGAACCGGTCGGCGCTCGTCCATGGCGAAGTATCCTATATTTTGCCGTGTCTCGGGCGGACCGAGATCGATCTGCAGGAAACCGGCCAGCAAGCTGTCGCCGTCGAGGATTCCACCGGTTGCATGCATGGCTCACGGGGACAGGCCCGGCCCGCAAGTCCTGACCTTCTGTCCGAGCCAAGGATCGTTGCCGAGCTCGCCAAGGCCACGGTGTCTGGCCGAACGACCATTTCCTGGGACGCCTGGGTTGCGGACTACGCCCGGATCCGCGACGCCATCGCGTCCACGTATCCGGACATTTTCCACGACTTCAATGAGCGAATGTGGAAGCCCGGCGGCTTTCACCGTCCGATCGCTGCCCGGCAACGATCATGGAGAACCAAAACGGGGAAAGCCAACTTCATCGTCCCATCGTCGCTCGTGACCGACATCGACACGCCCCCGGAGGCACGCGACGTGGTGCAGCTGATCACACTGCGGAGCAACGGCCAGTTCAACACCACGATTTATAATTATGACGACCGCTTCCGCGGCATCTACGGCTCGCGGCTTGTGGTGCTTATGCATCGCAATGACATCGAGAGATGGGGATTGAAAGAAGGAGTGACGGTGACGCTGGCGACTGCGGTTGACGACGGCGTAGATCGTCAGGTGAGCGGCCTGCGCGTCGTTGCCTACGATATCCCGGAAGGCTGCATCGCCAGCTACTTTCCGGAATGCAACCCGCTATTGCCGCTGTGGCACCATGAGGAAAAGGCCAAGACGCCGGCGGCGAAATCGATCCCGGTCCGGGTGAAAGCCGAAGCCGCTGCGGTCTGACAGCCATGGCGGTTGAAGGAGGAAACGATGCTTGAAGAGAAGCTCAAGGAAGCAATCATCGGTGAACTGAAGCGTCAGGCCGCAAACAGCCCTCAGATTCTCAGAGTGGAAGGCTCGGACGAGTTGGTCGTCAACGGCAAGATCGACCTGTCGGAGCTCGTCATGGTCATCGCAGGGTCTGTGTCTGGCGGTCCGTGATGCGTCGAATGTCAGCCGAAAATGCCTAGACTAGTTCCTTCAGCCGTTTGGCATCGGCCGGCGCCGCGCTTTTCTGGTCGTTGTCGAAATAGACATAGACGTCGCAGCCCTGCCGCTTCCAGGACCTGATGCGTCTGGCCCATTCTTCCAGAATGGCCGGCGGGTAACGACCGTGATAGCGGCCGCTCGGTCCGTGGCCTCGAATGTAGACGAAATTCGCGGTTCGCTTCCAAGGCGCTGGTGCATCGTGATGATCGGAAAGACAAAGCGAGATGTTTGCCTTCCTCAGTATTTTCAGAATGCCCGGATGATACCAGCTGGGATGCCGAAACTCGAAGCTGTAACGTCGTTTGCGAGACAGAAGTTCAAGAAAGGAGGCGAGCCGATCTGCATCGGCCTCGAATTGCGGTGGAAGCTGGAAGAGGATGGGGCCGGCTTTCTGCCCCAACAGCGAACGGCGCTCTTCAAGTAGCTCAAGACTGTTCACCGACCGATCCGACAATCGCTTCCAATGCGTAATGAACTTTGAAGCCTTCCACGCGAAGACAAAATCCTTGCCGGTCTGCTCGCGCCAGCCTTTTACGGCCTCCGGCGTCGGCGTCCGATAAAACACCCCATTGAGCTCGGTCGTATCAAACTGGCTGGCGTAGTGGCAAAGCTGCTGCTTGATCGGAAGCTCCTTGGGAAAGAAAGGCCCACGCCAAGATGCGTAGTGCCAACCTGACGTGCCGATATGAACGCGTGCCATGTGGAATTTCAACTCAACTCAGGACACCGCAAGCACGACCTTTCCCGCCGAATGCCCGCGCTCGACCGACGCAAGTGCCACCATCGCTTGCTCGAGTGGAAAGCTTTTCTCGACGTGCGGTCGGACGTTTCCAGTCGCGATCAGCGCGCCAATCCCGGACAGTTCGTCTCCGTCGGGCTCGACGGTATATCGCATCGCCTTCACGCCCGCGGCGCGAGCCCTATCCTGCGACGGTGCTGTCAGGGTGGAAATCAGCCGTCCGCCTTGCTTCAGCACGGCCCAGGACCGCTCACGCGTCTCTCCATCGATCAAGTCGAACACCAGGTCGACGTCAGAAGCGGCGTCTTCAAAGCGTTGGTTCTTGTAGTCGATCACGACGTCTGCCCCGAGGGAGCGGGCAAACGTGACGTGTTCTGTCGATACCGTGGTCAGGACACGCGCCCCGCTTGCCTTGGCGAACTGAACGGCAAAATGGCCGACGCCGCCGGACCCGCCGTGAATCAGGACGGATTCTCCGGCCCGCAATTGGCCGTGTCTAAACAGGCCCTGATGCGCCGTCTGTCCGGCCAGCGGTATTGCAGCCGCGTGGATATGGTCAATACCAGCGGGTTTGATGGCGATGGCGCGCTCCTCGAGGACGACCTGCTCGGCATAGCCTCCGCCCCAGACCGGGACCATGCCGATCACCTCATCGCCGACGCGCACGCGATCGACCTGGGGCCCGCATTGCAGAACGATGCCGGAGATGTCACGGCCGGGGGTATAAGGCAGCCGGTCATCTTTCACCGAGGGATATTTGCCGGAGCGGATCTTGAAGTCGACCGGGTTCACGCTTGCAGCGCGGACAGCCACCAGAATTTGGCGAGCGTCCGGCCCCGACTGCTCGACTTCGTCGAGTTGGAGTACCTCGTTGTCACCGAAACGGTGAAACCTGATCTTCCGTATCCTGGTCATCTCTGAACCGTTCCTCTCGCCATGACTGGACGATCAACGGTGTCCGTTACCCCTCGTTCCGAAAGACGGGCCGGGACCGAGCGCGAAGCTTGGTATCCTCTTGGGAACGTCAGTTTATGGCACTGGGTTAGTCGAAGACTGGAGACCCAGGGAGAACCCCGGAACGAATGGTCGCTCGGTCAGGATGGCGAAACGACGAAAGGAATGCTGCATGGGAGTTCCGATGTACGCATTGTTCGAACGCGACAGACAAATCGGTGCTGCATTTCCAACCGAGAAGGAAGTGTGGGAGGCGGCGCTCATAGAAGGGCTCGTCACCGACGTTCCGGTGGCTGACGAGGAAGGTGGCCAAATCCTGCCAGACGGCTACCACGTTAAACGGGTCGAGCCGTGAATCGGGAAGCTCTGGAGCACCAAGCCGATCGAGCCCAAGCTCTCGCTGCCGAGGCCGCCGATCACGACGTCAGGAAGGATCTCCTGGACGCGGCAAGACGATACAGAGTTCAGCTCAAGGTCGAACGATGCAAGCCAAGGCCCGAATGGAAGCTTCCGGACGAGATTTCCTGACGGGCTATCTTGTGTTGCTCTTGAGAAAAGTCAGGCCGTCGACGGTTAGCCGGTCCTCGCTGGTCTCGCCGTCCGCGACGAGGCCTTCCAGGTAAGTCTCCAGTTCCGGCAACCAAGACCCACCAGATCGCACGCCTTCTTGATCCGCTCGATTGCCTTCTCAAAAATGTTGATTTGCGCGTTCATCACCTCCGAACTCGCTTCCGAGACGATGGTTCCTTGCCGTCGCAGAGCCAGCATTCGTCAAATGCTGGTGCATCTGTTGGCTAATGAACGAAGCACAATGGTCGTGCGATGAACGCACGCTTCCGGCCGAACGATCCCCAGAAGCCATTCTGACACGCGGTCAGCGGCCCCGCTGACTTTGTTCGCTCCTCGCGACGCTTCTTCGTGCCCGAAATATGCTGTTTGCGCGTGCGCATCGCGTATGTCGGGAGCTGTCGCGAGGACCGGTGCCGTCCGGCCGCTCGCAATTCAGCATCCGTGAGATCGCTGTCGGCTCCCTCAGTGAACCCGCCGGTGGCGGGAAGAGGTGAGCGACAGCCCTTCACGAAGACCGGCGGAACGGATGATCTCCTTCCCTACATCGCGGAGATAGCGGAGAAGCGCCACGAACGAACTCCATGCAACACGTGATTTAAGGTGGCACAGGCGGAATCGTTCCAGAACCGCGTATCCTTCGCGGCGTTGCGCCCTTTCAACCACCGAAGCAATACGATGCGCTAGTCCCAATGGTCGCAATTAGCCCTTGGCCGTCGCCTTCAACGTCGGCGCTGATGTCCGATATTGCGATACAAGCCGGCGTTGTAAAGATCAGTCGATCTTGGCGGCTGACGGACATTTATCCGCAGATGGCAATCATGCCGGTCTCGCCGATCCGCAGACGTTCGCGGCCTATCTGGCTCCGCTACGCCGCGCCGAATGGGTGGTCTATGCCAAGCGCCCGTTCGGCGGGCCACAGGCTGTGCTGGTCTATCTGTCGCGCTATACCTACCGCGTTGCCATCGCCAACAGCCGGCTGATCGCCTGCGACCGCAGCCGCGTCACCTTCCGAGTAAGGACTATCGTGCCGATGGTCGTGATCGTCAGAAGGTCATGACACTTGCTACCGGCGAGTTCATCCGCCGCTTCCTCATCCACGTCCTGCCGCAGGGCTCCACCGCATCCGTCACTACAGCCTGCTCGCCAGTGGCACCCGCACAGATAACATCGCTCGCGCGCGTGAGCTGCTCGCCGCTGCAAATTCTGAAGGCCAACCCACCACTGCTGCCCCCGCCGATCAAACCAAGCCGAGCTGCCCATGCTGCGGCGGTCGCATGATCATCATCGTCGCGATCGCTGCCTCTCGATCGGCCACGGCAGAGCGCGCTCAGATATCCAGCCGGTGTAGCAAATCGGCCGCCAACTCACAACGTTCAGCGCGACCCGCCGCTCATGCGTTAGCCGCTCCGCCCTCGGCCAACTCACTGAACCGGCTCAATTCCAATCACCCACATCATCCGCGGCACTCAAATCCCCATAGTTCACGCCGCGCTACCCTCGTGCCCATCCCGCGGTTTCCTCCCTTGGAGGTTTGCGGACGTCGGCCCCGTGTGCGCGGCCCCACCGTCAGGGGGCCGGCATCCGAAAACCTTCACAGAAGCAGAAACGGGTCGCAGCTGAATCAAACCGCGGAAGGCGAGCATCGGCTCGACAACGCGCTTCCCCAGGATCAGCCGTGGTCGCGCGTCGGGTACGCCTGGTCTGCTCCAGAGCGTCGCTCGGCGGGATTTGTGAACATCGCCGAATTGGCATGAGATTGCCGGGCGAGTTACGGCATTAAGCATGGGCTTCAGGTTTGCTTCCAGCGAAGAAACTCGTCACCGAACGCCCATTTGCCAGTCCGGAGGCTGCCGCGCGTAAGCTGGTTGGGCTCTTCCACGCAGAAGCCTTGGCGACCGGGAAGCGCTTTCCACGTGGAATCGGTCCCATATCCCTAAAACTGACTGCTGTGTAGATCGTGATATTTTGTCCGGCCTGATGTTCAGGAACGAAAACGTCGGCCACGAAAGCGGTGGCTCTCTTTTGGTTTAGTCAAGGCGCGGGGAACATTGAGCGCAATCGCCAGGATAGCGAGGAGGACTGCTTTCATTTGGAAACAGCTGCCAAGCTATTGAATTATCTGGAGGACATTCTGAGCCTTTTTTCCAAATGCGCCGTGGAATCATTGAATAATCAAGCAGGTTTTGATTCCGCCATTCGGAGGTTCGATCCCTTCCGCCCCAGCCAGCACTTAAAGCTGCTAAGTTCGTTATGTAACAGCTCTATTCCCGTCGAATTTTTGGGCGGGTCTGGAAATGGAGCTTCTGATGCTCGTTCCAGAATCGAACTAAACGGTGTGGTGCATTACAGCGACCATACTGGCCTATCTGCGTGGCTTTCATCCGCAACATATACCGCAGGGAGGCCACGCCGACAGATCTGTGATGCGCTCATCGTAGAATAGCTCATTACGGCGCACAAATCGGACAACCTGTCGTGTCCACGATGATGGTGTAGCTCGGTGAAGCAAGGTCGCCAGCACACATTCAGTGCCAAGTGCCGTATCGAGTCCAAAAGCAGCTCAGACAAGCGGCGGTCGTTTGGTGGCCGCCGCGTTAAGCAGAGTAGTTCAAACAAAAGATTTCTTCACAAGTTCATGATGGTTGAGAAAATCCGAAGGTTTCTGTCACGCAGGTTGGGCGCGGGATCCATCAAGGATGCTGCTTGATCGACCTTGTTGCATCAATGAATGAACTGGCGGCCTCGAGGACTGCATGGGGGCGGCCGATGATCCGATGTCGGTCGTCTCGGAGGATCTGAGGGGTCGAAGGCCTCCGGATCGCCGACGCGTCGATCATGCCGCGTCTCGTTTCCGGCAACACCAACGCTCCGACGATGATGATAAAAGAACTAAGATGAGCGTCTTGCGACCCGCGACAGCATCGCAACGAATGCCGTGACCTTGGGCGCGCGAAAGCGGGCGGCGGGATAGACGACATGAATACCGCCTGATGGCAGGGCCCAGGACGGCAGGACATGGACAAGCCGTCCGGCTTTCAGATGCTCCGAAACAAGGAAGTCGGGCAGCACGGACAGGCCTCCGCCGGCAAGTGCCGCCGCAAGCACTGCTGGCGTCGTGTTGATCGCGATCGCTTGTCGCATGCGAACTGTGCAGACTTCGATATCGTTTCTCGTGAAGCGCCAGACCAGCGGCTCACTGAGCGCCCCATTGGCGATGAACGGCAAAGCCGCAAGGTCATCGGGCTTGTCCACGCGAACCGCCACGGCGATCTCCGGCGGGGCTACCAATAACTGGCGGAACGTCCCGAGCCGTCGGGCTTGAAGACTTGAGTCATTCAGCCAGCCGACGCGAATCGACAGATCGATCTGGTTGGCGATGAGGTCCGTCCTGGTATCCGAGAGAACCAGATCGACGCCGCATGCCGGGTACTTCCGCGCAAATTCGGCCGCGACCGGCGCAATGGTCGATGCACCGTAGTCGTTCGGCGCTGCGATCCGCAGTACCCCCATGGGCTCGGCGTTCGTCTGGGCAAGCTCGTCTATGGCATACTCGGCCTCGCGCAGGATCATGACGCAGCGGGCGTGCAGCAGGCGTCCGGCCTCGGTCGGCCCCACTCTTCTGGTCGTCCGCAGCAGGAGCGCCGTCTTCAGTTCGGCCTCGAGCCGCGCGACCTGCTGGCTGACGACCGTCTTGGTGATGCCGAGCCGCTCGGCCGCGCGGGTAAAGGAGCCCGCGTCAACCACTGCCGCGAAATAGGCCAGGCGATTGAGGTTGATCGTTTCCATTGGACTCAGTGATTGTAAGCCAGCAGCTAACAATATGTATCATTATGTAGCGTTTATCAATCAATTGGCGTCGGCTAATTCTGCGGCACATGGAATCGCAGCGGCTTGAAATCATGCGGATCACCTATCTCTTCGACCCTCTGTGCGGCTGGTGCTACGGCGCTGGACCGGTTTTGGACCAGCTTGCGCGGCTGGCCGACACGAGGCTGGAGCTCGCACCGACCGGCATGTTCGCAGGTGAGGCCGCCCGACCAATGGACCAGCATTTTGCGGCCTATGCCTGGCAGAACGATCGGCGCATTGCGCGACTCACGGGCCAAGCTTTCACTGAGCCTTATCGCAACCAGATCCTCAGCAATATCGGCGGCATGTTCGACTCGGCCCCCGCAACCCTTGGCCTGGTCGCAGTCGGCCTCGCGGAGCCCGCTCGCGAATTGGAGGCGCTAAAACTGCTGCAGCGCGCTCGCTATGTCGACGGCCGGGACAATTCCAGTCTTCAGGTCGTCGCCGACGTGCTCGACGAAGCGCAATTCACCGATGCGGCTGGCCGCGTTCGGGCGCCAGACGATGCCATCCTCGCGGCTTACCGGGGACGGGTCGAAGCTGCCCGTTCCGAGATGGCGCGATTTGCCGTCGATGGTGTGCCGGCGCTGGTGGCCGGCGAAGGTGCCGGACGCCGGTTGCTGAGCAGCAGCTTGTTGTTCGGGCGCTTCGATCTGCTGGCTGCCCAGTTGCGCGCGGCTTGAAGGCTCAAGACCGACTTATCCCACTGACGAAGTTTGATGGAGAGACCGATGTTCTCAAGGAGACAGATCGTGAAAACGATCCTTGCTGCCAGCGCCGCCGCCGTATTTGCTCCCGCTGATGTTGGGTATTCCGCTGAGTCCAAGCTGAGCTGGAAGCATTTTCCCGCCGGCCCCAACGGGTTTTTTCGTGCTCCGGTGCTGCTCGATGGTCCCACCGAGGCGGTCCTGATCGACGGCGGATTCTCTTATCCCGACGGACGTGCGCTGGCCGAGGCGATCAAGGCGACGGGCAAGAAGCTGACGACCATCTACATCAGCCAATCTGATCCCGACTACTATTTCAGCCTGAAGCCCGTGCGCGAAGCCTTTCCGAATGCCAAGGTGCTGGCGGCATCCGCGACGCTTGCGGCCATCAAGGGAAATGTGGAGAAAAAGCTCGCCGTCTGGGGCCCGCAGTTGAAGGAGAACGGTCCGCAGACCCTGGCAGACATCGTGCTGCCGGAAGCTTTCGATGAAACCTCTTTCGCGGTTGACGGCGAGACGATCGAAATCGTCAATGCCGACGGCCTTGCCAACCGCCGCTATCTCTTCGTTCCCTCCCTGAACGCCGTGTTCGGCGGTGTGATGATCTTCTCCGGTGTTCACGTTTGGACCGCCGATACGCCGACCAAGGAGCAGCGCGCGGCCTGGGTCGCGAACCTCGACAAGATCGCCGCACGCAGGCCGTCTATCGTCGTGGCAGGTCACATGGCGCCGAGCGTTGCCGTCGATCTCTCCGCCGTCGAGCACACCAAAAAATATCTGCTCGCGTTCGATGAAGAGCTCGCCAAGGCAGCTGACGGTGCCGCGCTCAAGGCGGCTATGGAAGCCCGCTTCCCGAATCTCGGAATGGGCGTGGCACTCGATATCGGCTCCAAGGTCGCCAAGGGCGAGATGAAGTGGGGCTAAGAAAGGGAGGGCGGATCGGGCTGATCCGCCTCTCAGCCACAGGTCAAATGAGCTCGATGTCGGCAGGATAGCCCGCGTCCTTGAGCTTCTCAAAGAAGGCTCCCGTCAGGATATGTCGGGGCTCCGGCGATCCGCCCGGCGTTCCCCAGGCGCAGCCGGTGCTCCGACGGGCCTTCATGTCGTAGACGAAAGTGGCGGCGAGATCGATCAGGATCTCCCGCCAGGTGACGACATAGATGTCATCCCGGATCTTCCAATAACTCGCTTCGTCCGTGCCGCAATCGCCCCGGCGTACGCCCTTCAGGCACTGATATGAGTACCAGTGCGTGTTCAGATATAGGTGCTCGTAAACAGTGTCCTCGCTGTAGCGGTAGATCGCCCGCGTTCCGATGAGGTCGCGTGTAGGCTCGGGGGCAGAGGATTGCAACGAAGGTCGAGAGCTGCGAATTTGTCCCTTCGTGAATCTTTGCGTCACTCTGGTCTTTCTTTCGAACGGGCGCCGACCGTCGGCAAGCTGCGATGCGACGAACAACACGTGATGCGTGCTGAGGTCGAGCACGATGGCCATGGTCTCGCGGCCCTGTGCCGGCAGCATCGCCACGATGAGCAGCACGTCTGGAGCCGCCTCCACCACGTCGACCGGACAGAACCCGCTTTGATCCAGCGCGAGACCAGGCAGGCCGCGCCAGCGCAGCACGCCATCTGGTAGAAATTCCAGGATTGTCTTGCCGTCTGCTTCGAGTGCGACTTCCAATGTCCGGCCTTGCAGCCGGTTCGTGCTGGGCTGCCGGTTCACGGACAGCCCGCTGGCAACAGCAGCCGACGAGGGAAGAGCCGTCGCGGACGTCTTGACGCCCGAATCTGCAGTTCTTGCAAAGAACTCGCCGACGAGGCGCTCCGACAAGCCCCAGACCGCTTCGGCATGAGCCTGATCGAGGGCCCATGGCATGATCCCGTTGGGCAGGCGTGGATCCGGGTTCACCTCGGAGAAGCCGCAGTCTTCGAGAAAGCGGCCGCCCAGGCCATCGAGCTCGGGATGAACGAGCGCCCAGAGCATCGTTGCAGCTCCGGCGGCCAGAGTTTTTCGCGGAAGATTGGCGACCTCCGGCTGACGGCGGCGCAGCGGCGCGAAATCATCCTGGGTCAGATGGTGGTGGAGGTTGGTATCGGTGATGATTCCTGGGGCAACCGTGAACGCGCGCACGCCTGCGTCGCGGTGATGCGCGTCGAACGCCAATGCGAACAGAGCATTGGCCGATTTCGACTGGCCATAGGCGTCCCAGCGATCATACGGCTTATGACGGAAGTTCGGATCTTCAAGGTCGACATTGTGCAAGCGGTGGGCGCCCGATGTCATCACGACGAGCCGCGAGGGTGCGCGCGCCTCGAGAAGCGGCGCCAGCCGATTGACGAGCAGGAAGTGCCCGAGGTGATTGGCCCCGAACTGCATCTCGAAACCGTCCGCGGTGAGGGCATGGTCGATCGCCATCACGCCGGCATTGGCCACGATGCCGTCGAGGCCGCCGTACGAACCTGCAAGGGTCGCCGTGAACGCGCGCACGCTGGCAAGCGAGGCGAGATCGACCAGGCGGACGTCCAGCGCAGCGCCCGGTACGACCGTCCTGATCGCTGTGGCGGCTGCTTCGCCCTTGTCGGGCGATCGGACGGCCATGATGACCTTTGCGCCGCGCGACGCGAGCACGCGAGCGGTCTCCCGGCCCAGGCCGGACGATGCGCCCGTCACGAGGTAGACCTTGCCGGACAGATCGATGCCCGCGAGTACCTCGTCTGCGGTCGTGTCGCGATTGAAGCCAGCCATCTCATTCATCGGCGAAGTCCTTCCAAGAGAGATTCATAAAGATCAGGCTCGAGCCCTACGCCACGGCGTGAGCGCGCGTTCGACAAGTCCAAGTAGCGCGTTGTTGGCTGCACCCACCGCTCCGAGCAGGACGATCCCGCCATAGAGGTCGGTGCTGCGGAACGAGCGCGCCGCCATGATGATGGTGGAGCCGAGCCCCTGCTGCGCCGTGATCATTTCACCGACCACCGTGATGATCAGGCAGGCGGTCAGCGACAGCCGCATCCCCGCGGTCACGTCCGGCAGCGCGTTCGGCAGTCCGAACTTCAGCGCAAATGCCAGTGGGCCGATGCCGAGATTCTTCGCAACTTCGCGCAGCCGTGGGTCGATCGCGCTGAAGCCGTGAATGGTCGGCAGAAGCACGGGCCAGATTGCGCCAAAGGCGATGATTCCCAGCAGCATGTTCGGATGTAGTCCGAACAGCGCAATGCCCACGGGTAGGAGCGTCGATGCAGGCAGTGGACGCAGGAGCTCGAGCGTTGGCGTCAGCCAATAGCGCGCGCGCTGCGACAGGCCGATCAGGGCACCCAGCAGGATGCCGCCGAGCGATGCCAGCGTCCAGCCATGGATCATGCGCTCCATGGTCGAGATGGTGAGCGCGAGCAGGTCGCCACGGGTCAGGCCCCGCAAGAGGTTGGCGAATGTCGAGGAGGGCGAAGGCAGGAAAATCGGCTGAACCAACCCGGTGGTCGTCACCAACTGCCAGAGCAGAAGGATCGACAAGGTGACGAGGACGGAGCCTGCCCGCAGGGACCAGTTGCTCATGTCGCCGCGTCCCCGTACGCCGCGCCGAACAGGCGCCGGTGCATGGCAATCAGGCTCTCATTGAGCAGCCATCCGAGGATTGCGAGCCAGACCAGGAAGGCATACATGACCTCGGGACGGAGACTGAGCCCGGCGGAGATGATTGCGTAGCCGATGCCGATCGGGTTGGCCGCAATTTCGGTCGTGACTGCGACGATCAGAGCGATGCCGAGGGTCAATCGCAGCGCCGTGAAGATTCGCGGAACCGCTGCTGGCAGCGCGATCTTTGTGATCTGCTTGCGGCGCGGCAGGCCGAGTATGCGGGCGACTTCGATCAATCGCGGCTCGACGCCGAGCACGGCGTCGCGAGTCAGCAGCAGCATCGGCCAGAAGCATGCAAAGGCGATGATCGCGGCTTCCATTCTGATGCCGAGACCGTAGATCAGCATCATCAAGGGAATGACTGCAACCGGTGGGATCGGACGAAACAATTCGATCGACAGCGAGGCGAGGCGTGCGGCTGTGGGGGAAAGGCCCAGCCACACGCCAAGCAGCAAGCCGAGCGTGCCCCCGATGGGAACACCGACCGCGATTGCGCCGATCGTCTCCGCCGTTCGCAGGAAGATCTCGCCATCGGTGATCAGGCCGAGCAGGGCGGCCGCGGTCTGGCTCGGTAGTGCGAGCCCATCGCTCTCGATGCTTGAGGCGCGCATTGCGAGTTCGATGATGCCGAGAAATGCGAGCGGGACCAGCCACGCTGGCAAGGCGCGCAGCACGATATCAATGTGTCTTCTGGACATGGTCGAACAGCACGTGGCGAAGCCGAAGGAATTCCGGATGCTCGCGGGTCCGGAGTTGGTCGCGGGGCCGCGGCAATCCGACATCGATCACTTCCGCCAATCGGCCGGGATTGGCTTGCAGTGCGAACACCCGATCGCCAAGATAGATGGCTTCATCGAGATCATGGGTGACGAAGAGGACAGTTGCTCCGCTGTCCCTCACAAGCCTCGCGATCTCGTCCTGTAGAGCCTGACGGGTGAGTGCATCGAGTGCACCGAACGGCTCGTCCATGAGAAGAACGCGCGGCCCCTGGGCCAGGCAGCGGGCGATCTGCACACGTTGCTGCATGCCGCCGGACAGTTGCGCCGGATACTTGTCGCCATGTCCCGCGAGACCGACCTTGTCGAGCAGGGCGGCAACGCGCTCGGCGCGCGCCAGGCGCGGCACGCCCATTGCTTCCAGCGCGAGGGCAATGTTGCCTGCTGCGGTTCGCCAAGGCAGTAAAGCCCGCCCATAATCCTGAAACACGATCGCTACGTCACGCGACGGGCCGTCGACGGTTACCCCGAGGCGACGCACTTCGCCCCGGGTCGGCGACAGCAAACCCGTCACGAGCCGCAGCAAGGTCGTCTTGCCACAGCCGGAAGGGCCGACGACGCACGCGAACTCACCGGGAGCGACCGTGAATGAAAGGCCGTCCACGACGCACTTGCCGCCGAAATCGAGCCGGACGCCGTCGAACGCAATGGCAGGCTGCGCGCAAGCCTCGGCGGCGGGCGCGAGTCGGGAGCTGGTTTTGTTCATTTCGGGAAGAGCTTTTCGGGTGACTTGAAGTTCCGCAGCATGTCCTGCTTGTCCATCATGTCGACCCAGAGCTGGACCTGCTGCGGCGTCACATCTGTGTCCAGCTTGTTTATTGTCAGCGTCTTCAGCACCTCGGGCGGCATCTTCACGTATTTGCCGAAGATTTCGAGCGTCGCCGGCAAGTCGCTCTGCTCAAAGGCAATCGCCTTGTCCAGGGCGAGCTTGAATCCGGCGGCTGCCTCGCGATGGGCGTCAGCCCAGGCTCTGCTGCTGGCATAGACGAAGGGGGGCAGGCGGTCGGGGAGGTTGGCGGCAATGTAGAAGATCTTCCCGCCGATCCCCGGCGCGGCAGCTCGCTGTAGAAAGGGGTTTGTCGAGAGTACGGCGTCCACCGTACGGGCCTTCAAGAGATCGGCGAGCTGCGGAAAGGTGCTTTCGACGAAGGTGATCCTCTGCCAGTCGACGCCGCTCCGCCGAAACCATTCGCGTGCCATGATGTGGAAGAAGCTGCCCAGACCCGGCGTTCCGATCTTCTTGCCGACGAAGTCTTCCGATTTCACGATGCCCGAGTTCGCACCGGCGACGATCCCGTAGTTGGTGTCGTTGACCGACGCGATGGCGCCTCCCGAAACAATGACGAGATCGAGACCGCTGTCTGTTACCTGGATCAGGGACGCCGTACTCAGCGCGGCGATCTGAAGCGAGTCGGACTGCAGAGCCGCGGGCATCGACTGACCGCCGGGAATGATCTTGATCGTCGCGTCGATGCCGTGATCCCGGAAATAGCCCTGCTCGACCGCGATCATCGGCAGCACGAATTCGGGTACCGGCGGCACCCCGATGGTGATCTTGGTTTGAGCTGTGGCGAAGCTGATCAGCGCAAGCTGAACGATGAGAGCCGCCAGCGCGGTCCTGAGAAGAGTTGAGAGGGCGTTTCGCATGATGGCGTCTGCTTATCCGAAATGGCTCGGTGAGGATAACAGCGCGCGCGAGTGAGACCATCTCCCCAAGATTGGGGAGGTGCAGGCTTGAGGGAGGTCAACAGGCTGCGAGCTGCAAAGCGCCGGAGCGTCCGATCCGTTCAGTGCTTGGTGCGGCTCTGCGTGCCTTGCGTCACGTCGGCAGCGTGCAGGAGAGAAGCAAGCTGGGTGCGGTTTCGAACCCCGAGCTTGGCGAATGCGCTGTCGAGATGAGCCCTGACCGTTGCAAAGGTCACGGCGAGGCGTCGGGCGATTTCCTTGTCGGCGAGGCCTTTCGCGGCCAGGCCGGCAACGGCCGCCTCGCGCGGCGACAATTTGGCCTGCAGGCCTGGCAGCAGCCTGGGTGCGCATGAGAGCGCAGTGCGCTTCAGCGCCTGCGTAAATCCGGGCTCAATCAGCTTAAGCAGCTCGATTTCGTTGTCGTCGAAATCGGGCCGTCCGTTTCTCCGCCAGATTCTGACGTCGCCGATGCTTTCACGCCCATCGAACGCAAACAGGTTGATGCCGTAGTAGTGTCCAAAGGGACGCAAGAACTCGTTGTAGATCTCCGTTCGCATCAAGTCGCGGTGCGAAATCAGCGCGCTGACGGGATTGACGCCTTGGCGTAACCAGCGGGACAGTCCCGCCTTGTGCCGGTGCTGGAAATAGCGCTCGTAATTCGGGACGCAGGCGTCGTCCAGATTGACGGAGACCCCGAGCTCGAACGCTTGTTTGCGTGAGTTCCAGGTGTAGGACGCATAGAAATCGGCATCGAGCAGGTCGAGCAACAACGGTCCAATGATGGTTCTGAGTTCCTGATTGCTTGCATGCTGCGCGGAAAGCAGCCCGATAACGCGGGACAGAACACGCTGCTTCTTTGTGCTTATGTTCATCGCCGTCCTCCCCTTTGGGAGCATAATTCAAGGGGAGTTCGACTGTCCAGCTGGAGGTCGTCCGCGCTCGCCCCAGAACTGTTCAGCAGCTCGACAGTATGAGGAGGAAAGCATGAATACCTGCGTCCAAATCCGATGAAACGGGATCCAGGACCGTCGATGACGTTGAGCAAAGCCGACGGAAGCGCGCCGGGTTGCTGCTGCGGTCAATGTCTCTTTCGTTTGCCTAGCGCTGCCCATCGTGCACAGAGATGTCCGATACGGCGAGCCCGCCGATCCGCGCATGCGGTCTGCCGCCGGTCGCCATCACCAGGCCGAAGGCGATCTCGTCACGTCTGGGCGCGTCCCAGAGCGTCATCTCCGCGGTGCCGAAATGACTGCGCACATAGCACGCATGGATATGTCCGAGCGGGACCATCAGGCGCGTGCCGGGACCGCCGATGGTCTTCGCCGCCGGGACGATCGCCTTGGGCTGAGCGAGCACTTCGCGCATACCCTGGCCGCCGGCTTCATGCCAGACGGCGCCGTGCTCGAGCTCGCCGTCCTCGCCGACGATGATGCCCTTGCCATAGGCTTCGATATGCGCAGCGCCCCCGAGCTGCGCGATCAGGCGCGTTGCGAGCTCGCGCCCGAGCTCACGCAGGGCAGCTTGAAACGGCATCAGGTTTGGCTCGTAGCGTCCCGCGAAGGGATTGGCGACGACCGCAACGGCCGTCCCGATCAGGAGCGGCTTTTCCAGCCGGGGGCCGCGTTCGTGCCAGACCGTCTCGACGCTGAGCGCGGTCTTGCGAATGTCATAGGAGGACATGCGAGCCTATGCCTCATCCACGACCGGATTGCGCAGCACGCCGATGTTCTCGATCTCGACCTCGACCACGTCGCCGGGCTTGAGGAAGATCGGCGGCTTGCGGGTGAAGCCGACGCCGGCCGGCGTGCCGGTAGCGATGACGTCGCCGGGGACGAGGTCGAAAATGGTCGAGCAGTATTCGATCAGCCGCGGGATCGAGAAGATCAGCATCGAGGTGTCGGAGGATTGCACCACCGCGCCGTTGACGCGTGTTTCGAGCTTCAATTTGGTGGGATCGCCGATCTCGTCCGGCGTGACCAGCCAGGGTCCGAACGGGCCGGTGCCGACGAAGTTCTTGCCGGAGGCGATCTGCTGGGCATGGCGTTGCCAGTCGCGGACGCTGACGTCATTGTAGATCGAGTAGCCCGCCACGTGATCCCAGGCGTCGGCCTGGCTGATGTGACGGCCGCCCTTGCCGATGACGACGGCGAGTTCGCCCTCCCAGTCGAAATTGTCCGAGACCTTCGGTCGGATCACGGGGGCGTTGTGGCCGACCTGGGAACGCCAGACTCGCAGGAAGATGGGCGGGAATTCGGTGATCTCGCGCTTCATGCCGAAGGCGACCGCTTCATTGTGGTGGTCGAGATAGTTGCGCACGGCGCAGACGATCTTCTCCGGGCGCGGGATCACGGGGAGATATTCGACGTCGCTGAGCGCCATCGTGGGCTTGTGCCCGGCGACGATGGCCTCGCGGCGCGCGTAGTCGTCGCTGCCGACGAAGTCTGCGAGGATCGGATACTGGGGCAGGGCGCGGCCGAGATCCACGACACCGTTTTCGACAATGGCTCCCCAGCTTTCCCGATTTCCGTCCAGGAACGACAGCAGCTTCATGATTGTGATCCACCAGTGAGAATTTTCGATGATTTATAGTATTTTTTCGAAAATTGTCCGGAGCGCAAGCCCGCGGGACCTGAAAAAGCGCCGTCTATTCGGCGTCCAGCAGGTGCCCGGCGTATTTCGCGACATTGTCGGCGGTAGTGCGGATATGTGTCTCGATCAGTTGCACGGCCTGATCAGCGTTGCGGGAGATGGCGGCCTGCATGATCGCCTGGTGCTCGCCAGCCTTGTCGCGCGGGCGCGGCCGGAAATTGGCCGACAGATGCCGGTAGCGCTCGGCGCGATCGAACAGCTCGGCTCTAATCGAGAGCAGCGTCGCCGAGCCGCAGGCGGAGACCAGCGCCTGATGGAACTGGCGATGGGCGATCTTCCATTCGGGATCGCGCAGCGGATGCTCGGGATCGCGTTGCTCGATCCGCTTCAGCCTGTGCAGGGTTGAGATGACGGCAATCTCCCAGTCGTCATCGCCCTTCTCAATCGAGCGGCGGATCAACTCCACCTCGATCAGCACCCTGGCATCGGTGACCTCCACCAGATCCTGGTGGCTGACCGGCGCCACGCGAAATCCGCGCTGCTCCTGGGCGTCGACAAGTCCCTCGGCGGTAAGGGCGGTCAGCGCTTCCCGCAATGTGGTGAAGCTCGCGCCGAAGCGCTCGCGCAACACGTCGAACCGCAACGGCTCGCCGGGGGGCAGACCGCAGGTCACGATCTCCTCGCGCAGCCGATGAGTAATATCGGCGGCAATCGTCTTGCCGAATTCCTTGCGGGAGCGAATGGCGGTCTCAGGCATGGTTCTGCCGATCAATTGATGCCCCAAGATGCCGCGCCAACGAGCATCTTGCAATAATTTTCGTAATAGCTAGTATTTTCGAAAATATGGTCCGAGGAGAGGGGATGAGCTCATGAGAGCGGTTCTAGTACGTCAGCCGGGCGGGTCGGATGCCCTCGAGCTGGTCGAAGTGCCGGTGCCAGCGCCCGGTGCCGGACAGGTTCAGATCCGCGCCGAAGCATTCGGCGTGGGGCAGCCCGACGTCCTGATCCGCCGCGGCGTCTACAAATGGATGCCGCCGCTGCCGGCCAATCCCGGCAATGATGTCGCTGGCCGTATTTCCGCGCTCGGGTCGAGCGTTGAAGGCTTGCAGGTCGGCCAGAAGATCCTGCTGAGCGCGCGTGACCTGTCGCAGCGCGGCGGCTGCTACGCCGAATACGTCGTCGCCCCCGCCGATGCCGTTCATGCACTTCCCGACAATGTCGATCTGAAAGCCGCAGTGTGCCTGTCGAATTATCAGGTGGCTTACGCACTGCTGCACGAGTGCCGCCATCCGCGCGCGCCCGCAAGTGTGCTGGTGATCGGCGCGGCCGGCGGTGTCGGCACCGCGCTGGTGCAGCTGGCCAAGCTCGCACAAATGACCGTGATCGGCACGGTCTCCACCGAGGAGAAGGCCGCATTCGCGCGAAGCAACGGTGCCGATCACGTCATCTTCTATCGCCGCGAGGATGTCGTGGCGCGGACCCGCGAACTGAGCAAAGGCGAGGGCGTCGGCCTCGTGCTCGACCACGTTTGCGGACCGGAGTTTACCTCCTATCTCGGCGCGCTCGGCAAATGGGGCACGCTGCTGTCGTACAACGCCTTCGCCGGGCTGCCGGAAGAGAATCTGATGGCGGCGATGCGCAATCATCTCGACATTTGCCCGGCCGTGCGCTGCTTCTCCTTCCACATCTATGACCATGATCGCGAGGGCCGTCGCGCCCTGATGCGCAACGTGATCGACGCCTTGAGCCGCAACGCGATCAAGCCGGCCATCTCGGCGACACTGAAGCTCGACCAGGTCAGGGAAGCTCACACCTTGCTCGAGCAGGGCTCCGCGCTCGGCAAGATCATCATGACGCCATGAGAGAGTGAACCAGTACAATGACGACCCAGGCACCGATTGCCCGATTCACACGGCTGAGACACGCCACTTTCGCCTCGCCGGATTCCGAGCGATTGCTCGATTACTACCGCGGCGTGATCGGTCTTGGCCTGGTCGGTCGCGATGGAGATCGCATTTTTCTCGCCAGCGATTCCGAGCAGCTTTCGCTCGTGATCGAGCCCGGCGAGGCGGCGTTGACGAGTATCGCGTTCGAGATCTCTCCGAATGTCGAGATGGACGCATTGGGGGCCGCTCTGAAGCGCGCGAATTTGCGTCCCGAACTGCGGAGTGATCCTCTGCCTGGAATTTCCAGGCTGTTGTCCTTCACCGATCCCGAGGGAACGCGGTTCGAACTGATCCAGGGCTGGACGCCGACACCGGCGCAGGAGCGGATCGGTGCGCTCGCCGTCACCAAGCTCGGCCATGTCGCGCTTCGTACGCCCGATCCGCTTGCGGCGTCGGAGTTCTATGCGAACGTCATGGGCCTGCGGGTCTCCGACTGGGTCGAGGACCGCTTCGTCTTCCTGCGCAGCGGTTACGAACATCATACGCTGAACTTCGCCCGTGCGCCCGTGCGCAGCCTGCATCATCTCGCATTCGAGTTGCGCGGCCCTTCCCACATGCAGCAGGCTTGCGATCATCTCGCCCGCCACAAGCTCAATATCCTTTGGGGACCGGTCCGTCACGGCCCCGGCCACAACACCGCGGTCTATCACCGCAATCCGGATGGCCATCTCGTCGAGCTGTTCCACGATCTCGATCGCATGATCGATGAGGAGCTTGGCTATTTCGATCCGCGTCCCTGGCATCGCGATCGTCCGCAGCGGCCGAAAGTCTGGGTCGGGCTGCCGCGCGACGTCTGGGGTCTGCCGCCATCACCGGAATGCGTCGAGTTCGCCCGCTAGGCGGCCCGGCACTCGTTTGGAAGACCGCCGCTTCGCCGCGGCCAACGAGACAACAGTCAAAGGGAGGATGCATCCATGAGGTGGATGAAGCGGTTTGCTGCGACCGGATTTCTGCTCGGCAGCTTTATGGCGGCCGGCCCTGCCCAGTCGGCGGACAACTATCCTTCGCGCCCCATACGCTTGATTCACGGCTTTGCCGCCGGCGGCGCGGCCGACACGCTGTCGCGCATTATCGCCGACGGGCTCTCCAGGAAGCTCGGGCAACCGATCGTCGTCGAAGCCAAGCCCGGTGCCGGCGGCAACATTGGGGCGGACGCGATCGCCAAGGCTGAGCCCGACGGCTACACGATCGGACTCGTCACAGGCGCCCACGCCATATCGCCCGCGACGTACAAGAGCCTGAGCTACCAGCCGGCCGACAGTTTCGACATGATCTCGACGCTGGTCTACTACGCGCTGGTCATTGCGGTGCGCAACGACTACCCGGCCAAATCGCTGGGCGAACTGATCGCGATGGCAAAGCAGAAGCCCGGCGCGCTCAGCTTTGGCTCGGTCGGTTTCGGCAGCACGCATCATCTCGCGGGAGAGCTGCTCGATGCGATGGCCGGCATCGACATGGTCCATGTACCCTATCGCGGGGATTCTCAATCCGTCACCGCGCTGCTTGGCGGAGAGGTTCCGGTCATCGTCGGCACGCCCGTGCTGCTCGCGGCGCAGATCCAGAGCGGTGGCATTCGCGGGTTGGCGGTGACTTCGCCAACACGGACTGCGCTGTTGCCGGATGTTCCAACGGTCGAGGAAGCCGGCGTCAAGGGATATGACGTGCGGACCTGGGCGGGCGTTCTCGCTCCCAAGGGCACCCCGTCTGCCGTCATCGCCGCACTCAACTCGGCGACACTCGACATCCTCAACGAGCCCGAGATCAGGCAGCGCCTGGAAACGGCCGTCGGCGGCGAAGTCCGTGGCAGCTCTCCGGAAGAGATGAAGAAGCTGATCCAGTCCGAAATCGTGAAGTGGTCGGGTGTGGTTGAGCGGGCGAAGATCCCGAAGATCTGATCTGCGCGTCCGCCGCGGGAAGACGAAGAGAGGCTTACAGGGGAGGGAGTGTCGGTGGATGCGATCGTCGGCGCGGCGGACGCCGGTTGCATCGAGGCGGTTTTCGTCGCCGACAGGCCCATGAAAGTGTGGCGGCCGGATTCTCGACGATGCTCTCGTTGTACGAGCGAAGCGCCTCGCGTCCGAATCCAGCGATTACTTGTTCCAGAAGGTCGGGTTCGTGCGCACCTGACCAGCAACCCTTCTGCTGAATCATTGATTAATGCGACTTCGGGAGTTCGTTCAATGCATTCACGACAGCTGAAGAGCGGGCGTTTAAATTGGCGCAACGCGGAGCAGCACGCTATTCTCATCGACTCGAGTCTTCGTTGGCACAAGAAACGAAAAAATGGGGATCAGATGAACTACCGCTCACCACTCCGACTGGCATTGCTCGCGCTTTCGATCCTCCTCGGTAGTGAGACGATCTGTGCCAAGAAAGCCATGGCGGCCTTGCCAAGCGCCGAGCAACTCAAGGCAATCTGTTCGACGCTCGCCGGCCGTGTGATTCCCGCAGCGTCGATTGGACTGCCGAGCGGGGAAGCTACCATTGCTTCCGGGACGATTGTTGCCGCTAACGCCACTGCCACGCCGGCCACGCCCGAGTTTTGCAGGGTAAATGGCAGCATCGCGCCGGTCGATCCCGCGGCACAATTGATCAATTTCCAGATCAATCTGCCGATCGCGTGGAACGGCAAGGCAGTGCAGTACGGCGGTGGCGGCTACAACGGCACGCTTATCACCGGACTTGCGCCGTTGCGCGATGCTGCATCGGACGATCCATTGCCGCTGACGCGCGGCTACGTGACCTTCGGAACCGATTCGGGCCATCAGGCGTCAGCGTTTGCGCCAAATAGCGTTGGACAGTTCGGCCTCAATGACGAGATGGTGGTGAATTACGCCTATGCGTCCTACAAGAAGGTCAGGGACGTCAGCGTGAACATGATAGGCATGTTCTACGGACAGCCGCCGTCGCGGGTGTATTATTTCGGCGGCTCGGAGGGTGGGCGCGAAGGCCTGACGATGGCGCAGCGATTCCCGGCCGACTACGACGGCATCGTCAGCGTGGTGCCCGCCATTCAGCTGTCAATGATTGGCGGAGCCTTCTTGCATCACGAGATCCCGCAGGTCCACGGCGGATGGATACCGCCTGCCAAGCTCGGCATGTTTGCGAAATTCGTCGCCGATCGTTGTGACGCCTTGGACGGGCTGGTCGACGGCGTCGTCAATAATTATCTCGCTTGTCCCTCGCATGTTGATCTGAAGGAATTGCGCTGTGCGAACGGCGCTGACAGCGGTGAAACCTGCCTGTCCGATGCACAAATCGCGACCGTCGTGGCGCTCCATTCACCCTATGAACTGCCGTTCGCGGTACCGAACGGGCTCGCGGCCTATCCGCAATGGCTTTACGGCAACGAGATTACGCCGGATGGCCGCAGCTCGCACATGATGCGCTGGATCACAGGGACGGCGGCGCCGAACGCGGCCGTCGACATCGATACGTCCTCGATCCATTGGCTCTATGCCGCGAATTTTGTTCGATTCTTTGTGGCGAAGGACGCGCTCTTCGATCCGAGCACGTTCGATCCGAACAAGTTTCGCGACCGCCTTCGCGAGCTATCGGAACTGCTCGACTCCACCAATCCCGATCTGTCGGCGTTTTTCGCACGCGGCGGCAAGCTGATCATGCGCTCCAACACCGGCGACCTTGCACTGAGTCCCCTGGCCGCGATCAACTACTTCAATTCGGTGTCTGCAAGGGTTGGGCAGGCGATGGTCGATCGCTCGGCGCGCCTGTTTATTTCACCCGCCTCGACCCATAGCGGTGCAGCGGCCAGCGTGACCGACGGCAGCCCGGTGCCAACCATGGTCGATCTGCTCGATCCATTGGACCGCTGGGTGAGTGATGGCGCGCCGCCGCCTGATGCCCTGATTCAGACAGTCAAGGAGAACTCGCCGCCATTCAAGCTGTTGGGCTCACGTCCGATGTGCCGCTATCCGGACTATCCGCGCTACACGTCCGGTGATCGCCTGCGAGCGGAAAGCTATCGGTGCACGCCGTCGGCGCCGTGAGCATCAAGGGACCGTTAACGTGGCGACATGAAGAAAAACTTCCGAACAGGTTGGGCGCGATGCAATGCGTGCGTGCGGGTACCGTGCTGTCGTTAGCCCAGCCGCTCGGCGCGGAGGGCAGAGTCGTCTCCGCTCGCTCCTTAGTCCGCCACCACCAGCGGCACCGGCAGCGCCGTGATCGACTTGATCTTCTCCATCGCGAAGCGCGAGGTGACGTTTTTGAGCGGCACGGCGTTGATCAGCTTCTTGTAGAACACGTCGTAGCTCTGCATGTCCGGAATCACGACGCGAAGCATATAGTCGACATCGCCGGCCATCCGGTAGAATTCCATCACTTCGGGCATGGCGCTGACAGCCTCGGCGATGCGCTTCAGCCAGGCATCCGAATGGTCGGAGCTCTCCACGGAGACGAATACCGAGAGCCCAAGCCCGATCTTGTTCGGATCGACCAGTGCAACCCGTCTCAGGATCACGCCGTCGGCTTCCAGCCTCTGGATGCGCTTCCAGCACGGTGTCGAGGACAAGCCGACGCGGTCCCCGATTTCCGCAACCGAGAGCGAAGCGTCCTCCTGGAGGACGGCCAGGATCTTGCGGTCGATGGCGTCGAGACGGCGGCCGGTTTCGGCGAGCTGCAGCGCAGCGTCGGTCATGTCTGAAACCTCAGTGTGATGAAAGTTGGACGGCGTTGCCTGGCGTCAGCCGTGAGGCCCGAACAGGAAGATCTCGTAGAGATCGTCCTGTGTGTTGTCCGGGCCGCCTGTCCGCGGCTGCAGCGAGCGCTGGAACCATCCGCGTGCCTGTTCGATCAAACGAGCGCAGCCTGACTGCAGCGAGATGAGATAGCTCATGTTCACTCCGGACAACGGTGTAGGGCGAGAACGCGGGAACGCTATCACGGCAGGGATGGCGTTGGACATTGCTACATACTCGTCGGGATCAGTTTGGTTGAATCATGCTGACGTCGTCGCGGGCGCGGATGGAAAATTCCACGGCGCTTGTCGGAGATGGGTGGTTTTGATGCCATCGCCGCGCCGAACGCATGCGACGGAGCGGCGGCTGGCCCATTCAAGCGTGAATTCGAACATGCGCTCCGCTCACTTCATGTAATCAGGCAAAGTGAACCCGTCATAGAACCGGTCGGCCTGAATCGCTGCCTTGAACGCAGGCGATTTGTAGCCGGCGACGATGTCCTGAGCCCATCCGGCGGTGGCATTGGCCTTCTTTACGGCCAGCACGTTGATATAGGGTGTCGTCATCTTCTCGAGCGCGAAGGCGTTGGTCAGCTTTAGCCCGCTGAAGATCGCGAAATTGCCCTGGACGGCGGCGAAGTCGACGTCGTCGAGCGCCCGTGGCGCCTGTGCGGCCTCGAGCGGCACAATCTTGATGCCGCCGGGATTTTTGATGACGTCGAGCTCGGTGACATCGACCGGCTTGCTGTCGCGAATCTCGATGAGGCCGAGATCGCGCAGCACCCACAGCGCGCGTTGCAGATTGACCGGATCGTTCGGCACCGCGACGCTGGAGCCTGGCTTGATCGGCGTGCCCAGCGGGTGCTTCTTCGAATAGAGGCCCATCGGTGGCGTCGGGACGTGGACGACGCCGACGAGATCGGTTTTCTGGCGCTCGTTGTAGGAGTCGAGGAAGATCGTGTGCTGCATCACGTTGGCGTCGATCTCGGACTTGAACACAGCGTTGTTGGCTTCAAGGCCGGTCGAGAATTCGACATAGCGGATCTTGTAGCCCTTCTTCTTCAGCTCTGGTTCGACGCCGACCTTGAACTCATCGATATATGGCCCCGGCACGAAGCCGACCCGCAGCTCCGGCTTTGCGGGTTGCTGTGCGGAGGCATCTCCCGCGGCTAAGGGGGAGAGAGCCAAAAGGCCCGAGAGGAGAAAAAACGCTGTCTTCATGTCTTCTTGCTGGTCTCGAGTTGGGATGTCAGTACGGAAGCGGTGTCAGGCGATCGCCTTGACCGCGTTGGAGTAGATGCTGGCGGGACGGGCGAGGCCGTAATGCTCGCGCAGCGTCGTGCCGGTGTAGTCCTCGCGGAACAGGCCGCGCTTGCGCAGGATCGGGACGACTTGCTCGGCGAAGACATCGAAGCCGCCGGGCAGCCAGGGCGGCATCACGTTGAAGCCGTCCGCCGCGCCGTTCTCGAACCAGGTCTGGATGTTGTCGGCGATCTTTTCCGGCGTTCCGGCAATGACCCAGTGGCCGCGCGCGCCGGCAAGGCGCTGCACCAGCTGTCGAATGGTCGGCTTCTCGCGATCGACGATGTCGACCACGAGCTTGAAGCGGCTGGCGGCGCCGCGCGCGCTCGCGGTGTCGATGAGGTGGCGCGGGACGGGACCGTCGAGATCGTAGGCGGTGAGATCGAGCCCGATCATCTGGCGGAGCTGCGTGAGGGAATACTCCGGCTGGATCAGCGCGTTGAACTCGTCCTGAAGCCGATCGGCTTCAGCCTGCGTGCTGCCGATAAAGGGGCTGATGCCGGGCAGGATCTTGATCTCGTCGGGACCGCGATCGAAGCTGCGGGCCTGGCGCTTGATGTCCGCATAGAAGGCCTTGGCCGAGTCCGGGGTCTGGTGCGCGGTGAAGATCGCCTCAGCGTATCGGGCGGCGAAGGAACGGCCGTCGTCGGAGGAGCCGGCCTGCACATAGACCGGCCGGCCCTGTGGCGTGCGCGAAATGTTCAGCGGGCCGCGCACACGAAAATGCTTCCCGACGTGGTCGAGCGTGTGGATCTTGCTGGTATCGGCGAAGATGCCGGATTCGGGGTCGTTGACGAGCGCGTCGTCCTCCCAGCTATCCCAGAGTCGCGAGATGACATCGAGATACTCGCGGGCGCGTTCGTAGCGTTCGTGGTGAGGAGGGTGCTCTGGCAATCCAAAATTCTGTGCGGCCTGCGGTGCGCTGGTGGTCACGATGTTCCAGCCGGCGCGCCCCCGGCTCAGATGATCCAGTGAAGCGAACAGGCGTGCGAGATTGTAGGGCTCGGTATAGGTGGTCGATGCGGTTGCGATCAGGCCGATGCGCTGGGTCACCGCGGCGATCGCCGCGAGCCAGGTGATCGGCTCGAAACGAAAGCGCTGGGCGTAGCGGACGTTGTCGGCCAGTGCTGGCCCATCGGCAAAGAAGATGGCGTCGAACTTGCTCGCCTCGGCGCGTTGCGCCAGCTCCTGATAATGAGTGATGTCGAGAATGCGGTCTGGTTCAGATCCCCTGTAGCGCCACGCGGCTTCGTGGTGGCCGCCGGGGTAGATGAAGAGGTTGAGTACAAGCTGCCGTTGGTTGCTCATGGTTCGAATGCCCAGATTCGATGGCCGGAGTGGCTACGAGACGTAAGGGGTGGTTTGCGACCCCGGCTTTCGCGCGAATGCAAAACGCAGATGTCGTTCGAGGCAGAGGCCCTCCGATGTGCGCTTCGTCTCGACCAGCGCGGCAAAAGCTGCGTCGATTTCTGCTCGTTCAGCTTGCGAAAAGTCGCCGAGGAAGTTGCCGAATGCGCGCCTGGTGTCGACATCGTTCTATCCAAAATGTCCTACGCGCCGTAGAGACGGCGTGATCGCGACCAACTCTATGTTGCCGGAACGAGAAATGTCGATGAAATGGATTTGCGTTGTTCGGCGTGATGCGAGCATGAATCTAGCGGCGGCAGCGAGCGAAAGAGATGATGTTGCGGGTTCATGATCTCGATTAGAAGGCGCTGCGCCGGGGCGAATGTCCGGTGCTCTCCAGGGCTCATTCCACGCGGTCAATGCAAATAACGAACGGACACGCCGTCACCGCAGGTGCATCTGTTTCCCGCTTGCCTTCAACTTTGGAAGCTATTTCCGAAGCCCTTGCGTTAGCATCGTGTAACTGAACACAGGCTGCATTGATGCAGCTTCCACGGAAGATCCCGCAAGATGCGATTGTCGTCAGAGCAGACGGCAGTCCCGCAAGAGGATCGATCGCAACATTACTGTCTTTCACTCCGCCGTCGCATCAGCGATCGGCGAACGGCGGAGCCTTGTCCAAATGGATCGCGGTCTCGGGGAAGATGACATGACTGACGGAATCACCATCGACAACGACATTCCGCGTTCGGATATCGTCAAGCGGTCGGCCCGCATCGGCGCCGAAATCAGGAACATCAAGCTCTCTGGCGATCTGCCGGATCGGACGATTGCGGCGATCAACCAGGTTCTCCTCGAGCACAAAGTCATCTTCTTCCGAGACCAGAACCATCTGGATGATGCCGAACAGGAGCGGTTTGCTCATCGGCTCGGCAAGTTGGTGCCGCATCCGACGGTTGGCGCGACAAAAGGAACGGCGTCGATCCTGGAGCTCGATTCCGGACGCGGCGGTGGCCGCGCCGACCAGTGGCATACCGATGTCACCTTCGTCGACGCCTATCCCAAGATCTCGGTTCTGCGCGGCGTCGTGATCCCCGAGTTCGGTGGCGATACGATCTGGTCGAACACGGCCGCGTCCTATCTCGATCTGCCGGCGCCGCTGCGAAAGCTCGCGGACGAGCTCTGGACGGTGCACAGCAATGCCTACGACTACGCGGTCAAGACCCGCGCAAGCGAAGCCGATCGGAAGCAATTCGAGGAGGTCTTCACGGCGACGGTCTACGAGACTGAGCATCCCGTTGTCCGCGTCCATCCCGAAACCGGAGAGCGCACGCTGGTGCTCGGCAATTTCGTGCAGCGCTTCGTCGGCCTGTCGAAATACGACAGCCAGAAATTATTCGACCTGTTCCAATCCCACATCACCGCACCCGAGAACACGGTGCGCTGGAGCTGGCGTCAAGGCGATGTGGTGATCTGGGATAATCGTGCCACCCAACACTACGCCGTGAACGATTACGGCGACCAGCACCGCGTGGTCCGGCGGGCCACCATCGATGGCGAGGTGCCGGTCAGCATCGACGGTCGCAACAGCGTCACCCGCATCGAGGCGGCGAAGCCGCAGGCGAGAGCCGCCTGAACGAGTTGGAGTTATGAGAATGATAATCGCTATCTCCACATTGCGCCGTCTGGTTGCGGACCTGCGCGCAAGAGGCCGCCAGCTTGCTTTCGCTGGCATCGCGCTGGCCGGCCTGATTGGCCAAGCCATGGCCGAGCCGCAGCTCGAAAAGACCGAAATCCGCTACCAGGGCTGGGCTGGCCAGGTGACGTTCATCGAGCTGGCCGATGACCTCGGCTATCTCGCGCCGCTGAAGCTGAAATGGGTCGGCAACACCATCAGCGGTCCGCAGGACATCCAGACAGTCGTCACCGGCGACATCGACATCGGCGGCGCGTTCTATGGCGCGATCATCAAGCTGATCGCAGCCAAGGCGCCGATCAAGGCCGTGGTCGGCTACTACGGATCGGACGACAACACCTATAACGGCTATTACGTGAAGGAGGACAGCCCGATCAGGATCGCTCGGGACCTGATCGGCAAGAAGGTCGCTGTCAACACGTTAGGGGCGCATCTCGAGTTCGTGCTGCGCGAATATCTCTCCCGCAACGGTTTGACGCCGGCGGAGGCAAAGCAGGTGACGCTGGTCGCGATTCCGCCCGTCACCGGCGAGCAGGCGCTGCGACAGGGGCAGGTCGAGGTCAGCACGCTCAATGGCGTGTTGCGCGACAAGGCACTCGAACGCGGCGGCATCCGCAGGCTGTTTGCGGATACGGACATCTTCGGAAACTTCACCGGGGGGTCTTACGTGCTCCGGGACAAATTCATCAAGGACAATCCCAACACCTCCCGGGCGTTGATCGAAGGCGTCTCGCGGGCCATTGCCTGGGCGCAGACCACCCCGCCTGAGGAGGTCCGGGCCCGCTTCGAACGCATCATCGCCGAGCGAAAGCGCAACGAGGACGCCACGCCGATCAAATACTGGAAGAGCACGGGCATAGCGACCAGAGGCGGCGTGATCAGCGACGCCGAGCTGCAGGTGTGGATCGACTGGCTGGTCAAGGATGGCTTGTTGAAGCAGGACCAGTTCAAGCCGTCGGACCTCTATACCAACGAGTTCAATTATTTCCGCCCGGGCAAGACCGCGGAGGCCAAATGACGAGGGCCAAGATCCGCTTCGAGCATGTCTGCAAGGATTTTTCGGTGCGCGGCGAGGATGGTGGGCCGGCGCAACGCTTCACCGCGCTGGACGACATTACGCTGGATGTTCGGACCGGCGAATTCCTTGCCCTGGTTGGGCCGAGCGGGTGCGGCAAGTCAACCCTGCTGGACCTGCTCGGTGGCCTGACGGCGCCGAGTAGCGGGCGTATCCTCCTCGACGGCAAGGTCATCGAAGGAGCTGCGCGCGATCGCGGTATTGTATTCCAGCAATACGCGCTGTTCCCCTGGCGCACGGCCGCGCAGAACGTCGAATTCGGGCTCGACATTGCCGGCCTGAAAGCCAGGGAGCGGCGGGAGAAGGCGTTGCACTACCTCGATCTGGTCGGACTGTCCGGCTTTGCCGACCGTTATCCGCACGAGCTCTCCGGCGGCATGAAGCAACGCGTCGCGATCGCGCGCAGTCTCGCCTACGACCCCGAGGTGCTGCTGATGGACGAGCCCTTTGCGGCGCTGGACGCACAGACGCGCGAGACGCTTCAGGGCGAGCTGCTGCGGATCTGGCGCAGCACCGGGAAGACCATCCTGTTCATCACGCACGGCATCGATGAGGCCGTCGTGCTCGGCCAGCGCGTGGCGGTGATGACCTCGCGTCCCGGCCGCATCAAGCAGATCGTCGACATTCCCGATGAACTGCACAGCGAGACCGAAGACGTCCGGTCACTGCCGCAGTTCGGGCATGTCAGGCACGCGGTGTGGTCCTTGCTGCGCGACGAGGTGCTGAAGGCGCAAGGGGCTCAGGTAATTGCAGCTGAAGGCGAGCTTGCCGCAAAGACGAAGGAGGTGGCTCATGTCTAATCTGGAGATCCTGACGCTGCTGGAGCTCGCCGAGGGGAGCCCGAAGGATCGGGCTAGGCAACGCGCTGGCCCGCTCTCGGCGGCGACGGGGAGCCTCGTGAAAGGATTCGGCGCCATTGGGCTGCGCTCTCTGTTGGTGCTGTTGTTTTTTGCGACATGGGAGATCGTTCCGCGGCTCGGGCTGGTGGATGTGACGTTCCTGCCCCCGTTCTCGGAGGTGATCGCGGCCGGCTGGCAGCTTGCTCAGACGGGAGAGCTTTACGACGATGTTGCCGCAAGCATGCTACGAGCGCTCAGCGGCTTCCTGATCGCAGTCGTCCTGGTCGTGCCGCTCGGGTTGGTCACCGGGTGGTACGCCCGGCTCGGCGACTTCCTGAACCAGATCATCGAGATTGCGCGCAACACGGCCCCGCTGGCGTTGCTGCCGGTCTTCATCCTGCTGCTCGGGATTGGCGAGCTCTCGAAGGTCACCATGGTGGTCTATAGCTGCGCATGGCCGCTGCTGCTCAATACAATCGCGGCCGTGCGTCAGGTTGATCCGCTCTTGATTAAGTCCGCACGGACGATGGGGGCGACGCCGAGCCAGCTGTTCCGCAAAGTGATCCTGCCGGCGTCGCTGCCGACGATCTTCGTCGGTATACGGTTGGCGAGCGCCTCCGCGATGCTGGTGCTGGTCGCATCCGAGATGGTCGGCGCGAAATCCGGGCTCGGCTATCTCATCATCAACAGCCAGTACAGCTTTCTGATCCCACAGATGTATTTTGGCATCCTGGGGATTACCGTGATCGGCCTCGTCTTCAACGCGATCCTCGAGGCGCTGGAACGCCGCCTGATGCGCTGGAAGGCGCCGGCCGCCTAACCCTGCTTGTTGCGGGCGGTGGCCTGCGTCACGATGCTGTTCGGCGGCACGTCCTGGGTGACCCAGACGTTGCCGCCGATCGTCGCGCCCCGGCCGATCGTGATCCGGCCGAGGATGGTTGCACCGGCATAAATCACGACGTCGTCCTCGACGATCGGATGCCGTGCATCGCCCTTGATCAGATGGCCATCATCGTTGGTCGGAAAGTGGCGCGCGCCGAGCGTCACGGCCTGATAGATACGGACATTGTCGCCGATGATCGCGGTCTCACCGATCACCACGCCGGTGCCGTGATCGATGAAGAAGCCGGATCCGATGCTGGCGCCGGGATGAATGTCGATCCCGGTTCTGGTATGAGCGATCTCCGCGACAAGCCGGGCGATCAAGCGCGCATTGAGCCCATCAAGGATATGTGCCAGCCGGTGATGGATGATCGCCGTCATGCCCGGATATCCGATCAGGATCTCCGGAAAATTCCTGGCTGCGGGATCGCCGACGAAGGCGGCTCTCAAATCGGAGATCAGCAGGCCGCGCACCACGGGCAGGCGCTCGCCGAACTGCCGCGTCAGCGCGACCGCGTCCTCGCGCCGGTAGCCCGGGATCAGCTCGTCGCCGACGAATCGCGCGCCGCGGTGGATCTGGTCGCAAAGCCCGTCGAGGGCGATACTCAGGCGATTGCCGACGAAGTAGTCGATATTCTCGCCGTCGAGGTCGAACTGACCGTAATGCCTCGGAAACAGCGCCTCGGTGAGGCCATCCAGAATGGCCTGAAGCGCCTCGCGCGAGGGCGCGCGCCGCGCCTCCGTCGCGCCTGATGCTGTGCGTTTCTTCGCGCGAGAGGCGAAGCTCGGCGACAATCCTGTCAAGCTGCCAGCGCCCGCCGCTGGGCGATTCCGGAGGGTTATCTGACATGGGCCAACGGAACGCTGATTTCGGCCAGGAGGTCAAGGTCGAAATCATGTGTGATCCTGATGTACTGGCCGTTCCAGTACACCAGGCCCGACAGCTCGCGGGATAGCTCGAAGCTCAACAGGCTGCCGATAATGATGCCATGCGAGTGCCGCTCGATGATTTCCTCGACCTTGCATTCGATGGTTGCGAGGGTGTCGCCAAGCAGCGGCACGCCGGCCGCCCCCGCGGACCATCGGATCCCGTCGAAGCGCTCGTGGCCCTTCAAGCTGCCGTCGCTGAAACGCCCGGCAAGAGCCTGCTGGTCAGATCCCAGAACGTTGACGCCGAATACGCCGTAACGCGCTATTCGAGCGAAGGACGAGGCCTGCCGGTTGACGCTGACCAGCAGCCGCGGCGGACTGGCGCTGAGCGACGTCAGGGACGTCACCGTCATGCCGGTGATGTCCTCGTCGCAGCCGGCCGTGATGATGGTGACGCCGCCGGCCAGGCGCCGCATCACGGCTCGAAACTGGTTCTCGACCTCGTCATCGCCGCTGACCAGATGAATGTCGGACTTTCCCATCTGTCGCTCCTCGCATCGGACGCCGTGGATCGGCCTGTTCGCTCTCAGGAGAAGCTCTTCGCGGGCAGGGGCGTGCCGTTGATCTCGTGCTCGCCGCGCGGATGAGACCATAGGCCGGCCCAGTTGTGGCTCGGCGCGGTCATGTTGAAAGCGTTGACGCGCAGCTCGCGCGGTCTCGTCATGGTCTCGTCCGATCGTCGATTGCGAAGAACATCTCGTCCGCCCGACCATTTTTAGCATTTTGCGTGAGCGAGTTTTTTTCCAATTCAGCGGAGGCGTGGAAAGAAACGCGTTACGAAGCGGCGTTGATACAGGACGCGCATCGCTATTTTTCTGACACGCTCGACAGCCGAAGAATCCAACCGCATCATCTTCGTCGACAAGCACGGCTTGCCGCGCGCTCTGGAGATCGAAAGGGAATTGAAGATGGCGTTGGAGACCCGGAACTTCGAGACGCTGGCGTTGCATGGTGGATCGTACCGCACCGACCCCGCCACCGGTGCGGTGGCGGTTCCGATCTACCAGACCACATCATTCCAGTTCGAAAGCACGGATCACGCCTCGCGCCTGTTCGCGCTCGAGCAGCTTGGCCCGATCTACACCCGTATAGGAAATCCGACCCAGCAGGCCTTCGAGGATCGGCTTGCCGCACTTGAGGGCGGGGCAGCCGCCCTCGCAGTTGCCTCCGGGCAGACGGCTTCCGCCTTCGCGATCTTCAACATTGCCCAGGCCGGCGACAACATCGTGTCCTCCACTGATCTTTACGGCGGTACCTGGACGTTGCTGTCGCAGACTTTGAAGCAGTTCGGCATCGAGGTCCGCTTTGTCGATCCTTCCGATCCCGAGAATTTTCGTCGGGCCACGGACGCAAAGACGCGAGCCTATTTCGGCGAGACGCTCCCAAACCCGAAGCTGAATGTCTTTCCGATCAAGGAAGTCGCGGATATCGGCCGCTCGCTCGGCGTTCCGCTCATCCTGGACAACACGGCGTCGCCCCTGATCGCGCGACCGTTTGAGCACGGCGCTGCCGTGATTGTCTATTCCACGACCAAATATATCGGTGGCCATGGCACCGCGATCGGTGGCGCCATCGTCGATGGCGGCAATTTCGACTGGGCGGCACATGCGGACCGCTTCCCGCTTCTGAATAAGCCCGACGAGGCCTATCACGGCGCGATCTGGACTGAGGCCGCGAAGCCGCTCGGTCCGATCGCCTACATCCTGCGGGCTCGCGTCAAGCTGTTGCGGGATCTGGGCGCGTCGATCGCGCCACAAAATGCTTTTCAGTTCATTCAGGGTCTCGAAACCCTGCCGCTGCGCATCCGGCAGCACAACGAGAATGCGGTCAAGGTCGCCAACTTCCTCGCCAGGCACGCCTTGGTTTCGAACGTGATCTTCCCCGGACTGCAAAGCGGGGAGAACCGGCGCAGGGCGGACGCCTATCTGAAGGGCGGCTTTGGCGGGCTGGTCGGCTTCGAGCTGAAAGGGGGCGTCGAAGCCGGCCGGCGATTCATCGATGCGCTCAAGCTATTCTATCACGTCGCCAATATCGGCGACGCCCGCTCGTTGGCCATTCATCCGGCCTCAACGACGCATCAGCAGCTGACTGCCGCTGAGCAGCTCGCCGCCGGCGTCACGCCCGGCTACGTCCGCCTGTCGGTCGGGATTGAGCATCCCGACGATATCCTCGCGGATCTCGGTCAGGCGCTGGCACAGGCCGACGCCGGCGCTGGTACACGCAAGGCGGCGTGAAACGCGGACCCGGTTGAGCAAATTGGCCGCTTTTCCAGAACTGTTGTCGATCACGACCGACGTGCTGATCGTCGGTGGCGGTATGGCGGGGGCCTGGGCCGCGACATCCGCCGCGCAGGCGGGGGCGAAAGTCGTGCTGGCCGACAAGGGTTATTGCGGCACCAGCGGCGTCACGGCTGCCGCAGGGCCCGGCCATTGGTGGGTGCCGCCGGATCCTGCCGCGGCGCGAGACGCGGCCGTCGCGAATCGTATCGCCGCCGGCCTCGGTCTTGGCGAAGCAGACTGGATGTATCGCATCCTCGACCAGACTTGGCGCACGCTGCCGACCCTCGCGCGCTATTATAAGTTCGGGACCGATGACGAAGGGCGGGTGAACTACCGCGCCGTGCGCGGGCCCGAATACATGCGCGCCCTGCGGCAGCAGGTGCTGAGCTACGGCGTCACGATCCTCGATCAATCGCCCGTTCTTGAACTTTTGGCACGATGCGACGGCTCGATCGGCGGTGCCCGTGGCCAGCGTCGGCAGGATGGCAGCCGCGCTTATCGGGTCGAGGCAGGGGCCGTGGTGCTCGCGGCCGGCGGGACCAGCTTCCTGTCCCATCTGCTGGGATCGCGAACCAACACGGGCGACGGCTATCTCATGGCGGCGGAGGCCGGCGCGGAGATGTCCGGCATGGAGTTCACCGCGGCCTACACCATTGCGCCGGCGCATTCGACGATGACGCGAAGCATGGCCTATGCGTTCGCGACCTACTACGACGCCGACGGGGGCGAGCTCGATCTTCCCTTCGGCCCCGACCAGACCGTCCGCCTGGCCCGCGCGCTCCAGCGCGGCCCGGTCTATTGCACGCTGCAGCGTCTGCCTGATGACGTCAAGGCGCGGTTGCATACGATCTCGCCGAACGTGCCGCTGGTGTTCGACCGCTGGGGCATCGATCCCTACCGCGACCGGTTCGAAGTCACCCTGCACAACGACGGCACAATCCGCGGTATTGGCGGTGTGCGCGTCCATGATGTGAACGGCGCTACGTCGGTGCCGGGACTGTTCGTCGCAGGCGACAACGCATCGCGCGAAAAGGTCGCGGGCGCGATTTCCGGCGGCGGCAATGTCAACTCGGCGTGGGCGCTGTCGTCCGGCGTATTCGCAGGAACCGCGGCCGCGCGCGTCGCGCGCAGCATGAAGAGTCGTTCTGCGGAGCTCACCCCGCTTGGACGTGCCGGGCTACGTCCGCATGGCCGGCCACAGGACATTGACGTGGCCGCAACCAGGGACCGCGTGCGCGCCGAGATGCATCCGTTCGACAAGAACTTGTTCCGCACCGGGGCAGGGCTCGCGGCCTCTTCGCAAACACTCGAAGATTTATGGAGTGAGGTGGCCAATCACGGACAGGCGGGCTCGATCGCCTTGCGCGAGACAGCGGCGTTGCTGGCCACGGCGCGGTGGTCCGTTGCGACCGCGGCAGCGCGTGATGAGAGCAGGGGACTTCACCGTCGTGAGGATTATCCCGCACGAGATCCGCGATTGGCCGCGCGCCTGCTCAGCGGCGGACTGGACCAGGTCTGGGTCGCGCTGGATCGTCCATCTGCAAGCGCCCAACCTGGTCAACTCGAGACGACGTCATGATTGAGCTCATCGTCGCGGAGCGCTGCACGGATTGCGGGGCCTGCATCGAGGTGTGCCCGGCCAATGTGCTCGATCCCGGCACCGACGGCTTGCCGGTTCTCGCGCGCGTCGAGGATTGCCAGACCTGCTTCATGTGCGAGCTCTATTGCCGTGCAGATGCGATCTACGTCGCCCCCGATTGCGACCGCCGCGTCTCGGTCAGCAGGGAGGATGTGCTGGCGTCCGGACGTCTCGGACAATATCGCAGGCACTCCGGCTGGGATGAATGGGCGGAGCACTTTCCCAACGAGCAATGGCTGATGGAGACCGTCTTCCGCCGCGCCGGCGAGGCAGCGGCTCAATCGCGGGCTGAGCGGCCTGAGGGCCTCGGCGGCAAGAAATAGAGGTAGTCAGATCAGCGGGAGGCCGACGACAGCACGTCTGCCGGATGCTTGTCGTCGTGCTCGACATATTCGACCAGCGTCTGGTCCGGATGCCGCACCAGCATATTGCGGCCTGTCGGGACCGGCTTCGGCGCTTCCAGAATCGTCGCGCCGACCGTCGGAAGATACGCGGCAAAAGCCTCGATGCCCTCCACCATGAAAGTCATGTGCGTCGCGGCGAACCGGTTCAGGCTATGCTCGGTTCCGGCGATGAGCAGGATCGATGCGACCTGCGCCAGTCTCAGGTCGTACTCGGGGTAGTCAAAGCGAAGGCGCGCTTTCTGGCCGATCAGCGTTTCGTAAAAGGCGACGGCCGCATCCAGTTCTTCGAGCGGCAGGCAGCGCCGCGTCAGAATGTTGAGGATTTTCATGAGCCAGGTCCTTGATCTCCACTCAAGATTGGATCGCTAGCGGCGATGTCAAGGCGTGAGCGCCGGGGCGCCGTCGGCGGGCCGCGTGCAGAAGACGAATTCTTATGCCTCGATCGGAAGCGTCATCCTGTTGTTGCCCGATGCCGATGATCTTTGAAAAGACTATCTTGCGCCGAGCGCCTAGCATGTCCGCATCAAAGCCATCATGAACGCGTGACATGAACACTCTCCGCATTGAAAACAAGCGCGCTTCCATCAGCGTGCGGTCGCCGATCGTCGTCAATCAGCTCGGCGCCGAGATTCGTGCTGCCCTTGCCGATCACTGGTCCCGTCCGCTGATCATCGACCATCCCGCCGATCGCGCGCCATGGGAGATCGCGCCTGAAGCCGACGTGTTGCTGACGCGGCCGCTGGCGGGCTGGCACAAGGCGCCTGCGGAGAAGCCTGCCGGCTGGCCGTTCGGCCTGCGCTGGATCCAGACCGCATCGACGGGCGTCGATTTCTTCCCGGCCTGGCTGCTCGACGGTCCCGTGGTCACGGTCGGCCGTGGCATCTCGGCCGATCCGATCGCGGAATATGTGCTTGCAGCGATCCTCGGCTTCGAGAAGCGTATCCATGACATCCGGCCGCGCAGTCGCGAGCAATGGAAGATCACCCCGCTGGGCTCGCTCAGCGGCAAGACGATCGGCATCGCGGGCTTCGGTGCGATCGGCCGCGCCGTCGTGGAGCGGGTCAAGCCGTTCGGCGTCAACATCAGGGTTTTGCGGCGCTCGGCCTGGCCATATGTCATTCCCGGCGTCGAGCCCGCCGATAGCATCGAGAAACTGGTCGAGGTCTCCGATCATCTCGTTCTCGCGCTGCCGGCGACGACCAGGACGGCGCGTCTGATCGACGCCGATGTGCTCGCGCGCGCCAAGACATCGCTGCACCTGATCAATGTCGCGCGCGGCCGCATCGTCGATCAGAACGCCCTGTTGCAGGCGCTGGATGAGGGGCGAATTGCCGGCGCCACGCTTGATGTCACCGATCCGGAGCCTCCGCCGGACTACGACCCGATCTATGACCATCCCAAGATCGTCCTGACCCCGCACGTGTCGTGGACGGGAGGAGAGGACGTCAAGCGGCTGGCCGACAAGACGCTCGTCAACCTCGATGCCTATGCGCATGGCGTGCCGCTGGCCGACGTCTTCGACAGGAATCTCGAATACTAGAAAAGGAGCTGCTGCAATGAACAAGGTCGTCGAGAAGCCCAGGAAATACTCGCTGATCGAGCGCACGCCCGCGGCGTCGTTCGAGGAGGAACGTCTGCATCGCAAGCAGCGGCTCGCGGCAACGTTCCGGCTGTTCTCGCGCTACGGCTTCGATCAGGGTCTGGCGGGTCACGTCACCGTGCGCGATCCGGAATTCCCTGAACGCTTCTGGATCAATCCGCTGTCGAAGCATTTCAGCCAGATCAAGGTCTCGGACCTCCAACTCGTCGACCACGACGGCAATATCCTGATCGGCGACAAGCCGATCAACCAGGCCGGCTTCGTGATTCACTCTGCGATCCACGTCGCGCATCCGGAGGTGATCGCGGCAGCTCATACCCATTCGACCTACGGCAAGGCGTGGTCGGCGCTCGGCCGTCTGCTCGATCCGCTGACGCAGGATTCTTGCGCCTTCTACGAGGATCACGTGCTGTTCGATCCCTTCTCCGGCGTCGTTCTGGAGGCGGAGGAGGGCCGCAAGATCGCGCAAGCGCTTGGATCGAGGAAGGCGGCGATCCTGCAAAATCATGGGCTGCTCACGGTGGGGCCGACCATCGAGGCGGCCGCCTGGTGGTACATCGCGATGGACAATGCAGCGCGCGCCCAGCTGCTCGCCGAGGCCGCCGGCACGCTAAAGCCGATCCCTCACGAGATCGCCAGCCTGACCTCGCGACAGGTCGGCACGCACAAGGGCGGCTATTTCAGCTTTCAACCGTTGTGGGACTGGATCACCGAGGCCGAGCCGGATTTGTTCAACTAGGGCTCGAGGCTTCTGGGCCGGGCCGATGGTCCGCCGGAATTGCGCCGCGCCCTGACATCGTGAAATATGATGGCCGGCGGCTTGCCTTGTTCACGCAAGTCGACACTGCAACGGCGAGGAGCAGAGCGACATGGCCATTGGTTTGCCAAGCGAGGTCGAAGTCATCACATTGTTCGTCGATGACATCGCGTCATCGCGGGCCTTCTACACGAGGGTTTTCGCATGTGAGACCATCTGGGAGGATAAGGTCTCATCCGTGCTCAGATTTGGTGGGCTCTTGGTCAATCTTCTCGACGTTTCGCAGGCGTCTCCGCTCGTTGAGCCGCTGCGCGTCGGGGGGGCCTCCGCCGGCCCGCGCGTGCTCCTGACGATCAGGGTTGTCGACGTCGACCAAGTGTGCACGGCCCTTCGGGAGATCGGCGTCGATCTGCTCAATGGGCCGATCGATCGCCCTTGGGGAAGGCGAACCGCGTCCTTTGCCGATCCTTCAGGTCATGTCTGGGAGATCGCACAGGCAATTGAACGGGGATAGAGAACCATTACATGGGAGAGCACTGGCTCACGAGCTTCGCTGTTCTCGCGCTGGATGATGAGAGAAGTGAGCAAGCAGAAGTTTACTGCGGTCACTCAATCCGCAGTCGCCATCAGCCGAAGGCGCGCCTGCGGTAGGTGTGCGGCGCCGGCGATACCCGACGGGATCGAGGCCAGCAGCGACCTAGTATAGGGCTGCTGCGGATTGTCGAAGATCTCGGCGACGGTCCCATGTTCGACGATGCGTCCGCGGTGCATCACCGAAACGGTGTGAGCGAGCTGGCGCACCAGGGCGAGGTCGTGAGAGAGGAACACATAGGTCAGGCCCAAATTGGCCTGTAGCGAGAGCAGGACTTCGACGATGTCGGCCTGGACGCTGACGTCGAGGGCGGATGTGGGCTCGTCGAGCACGATCACATCAGGCTTGAGAACCAGCGCCCGGGCGATAGCCACGCGCTGGCGCTGGCCGCCTGACAGGGTTCCAGGCTTGCGCGAAAGCAGGTGCCCGCCGAGCCCGACATCGGCCAGCGCCTCGCGCACGCGCGCGACCCGCTCCTTGCTGGTTCCGACCCTGAAACGGTCGAGCGGCTCGCGCACGAGCCGCTCGATTGTCCAGGTCGGATCGAGCGAGGTGAACGGATTTTGATAGACGAGTTGAAGGTGGCGCCACGCCGCGCGCAGCGCCTCCGGCGAGCGGCCGGTGATCTGCTCGCCGGCGACCGAGATGGTCCCGGTGTCGGGTTGCTCGAGGCCCAGCAGCAGCCGGACCGCCGTCGTCTTGCCCGAGCCGGACTCGCCGACCAGCGCGTGCGTGGTGCCGGCCGGGACGATGAATGAGACGTCGTCGACGGCCGTCAGCGTCTTGCCGTCGACGATGAAGGTCTTCGTGACGGCGCCAACGTCGATCTTCGGTGTGTCGCCGCCGCCGGTCTTGACGGCATGAAAACCCCTATCGCGCGACGCTGCGTAACGGTCAGGGTTGAGCGCCGGGACATCCGCGCGCAGCTTCCTGGCGTAGGCCGACTCAGGCGAGGAGAAGACGGAAGCGGTCCGGCCGGCTTCGTGAATGACGCCGTCCTTGAGCACCACCAGCGCGTTCGCGCGCTCGGCCGCGATCGCCAGATCGTGGGTGATGAGAAGCAAGCTGATCTTGAGGTCGTGTTGCAGCCGCGTGAGCAGGTCGAGAATCCGCTTCTGGATCGTGACGTCCAGCGCGGAGGTCGGCTCGTCCGCGACCAGCAATGCTGGCCGTGGCAGGATCGCAAGGCCGATCAGCACGCGCTGGAGCATGCCGCCGGACAGCTGGTGCGGGTAGGAGTCGTAGACCCGCCGGGGATTGTCGAGACCGACCTCGGCGAACGTCTCCAGGATGAGCTGCTTACGGAACGCCTTGTCGGCCTCGTCGAGCAGCGCGGCCGCCTCCTGCGCCTGGGCGCCGATCGTACGCACCGGGTTGAGTGAGTTGGCGGGATCCTGCGGCACGAAACCGATGGCTCGTCCCCGCAGCGGCCGGAAGCCGCGCTCGGAAATCCCCAGCACCTCCTGGCCGTCGAAGGCCACGCGGCCGGTGGCGTGCCCGCCGCTGGGGAGCAGCCGCAGTACCGCGCGGGCGATCGTCGACTTGCCCGAGCCCGACTCGCCGATGAGAGCAAGGCTCTCGCCGCGGCCGAGCTCGAACCCCACATTGGTCACGACCTCGTGCGGCCCGTAGCAGACCGACAGGCCATCGACCCGGAGCAGCGGAAGCGGGCGCAACGGCACCGGCGCGATGAGCTCGGCGCGCGTCAGTGTATCGGCGGTCAGTCTGTCTTGCGCAGCCATCGGCTGATCCTGTTCACGGAGAGGACGGTCGCGATCGTCACGAAGGCGGGCGCATACACCAGCCACGGCCATTTGAGGTAGTCCTTGCCGATCGAGATCAGCAGGCCCCAGTCGGAAGCGGGCGGCGGATCGCCGTAACCGAGGAAAGCGAGGCTCGCGATCACCAGGATCGAAAGGCCGAATTGCAGCACCGCGAGCGGGAGTACAGAGCGCGACGCGTTCGGCAACACATGTCGTAACAGGATGTGCCAGCGTGAGCCGCCCAACAGGAACGCCGCCTCGACGAAAATCGCCTGTCGGGTCTTGATCACTTCCGCGCGCATCACCCGCGCGAACACGGCCACCGCCGAGACGCCGGTCGCAATGGCAGCGTTCGTCGTGTCGAAACCGAGCGCGGTGACGACGATGACTGCCAGCAGGAAATTCGGGATCGCCAGCAGCACGTCGACCAGGCGGGCGAGCACGATGTCAACCCGGCCGCCGAGAAAGCCCGCCAGGAGGCCTATGAGTCCGCCTGCTACGGCGGCAATGACGACGGCGATGAGCGCGCTCGTCACCGAGGACGCTGTGCCGTAGACGACGCGGGTATAGAGATCCCGGCCGAGGTGATCGGTGCCGAACCAGTGCGCCGTGCTGGGGCTGAGCAGCTTGTCGGCGGGGACGCCGACGATCGGGCTATGGCCCGTGAACAAGCTTGGTGCCACAGACCAGGCAATCACAATCGCGATGACCGCAAAGGAAAGCGCTACGGTCGGCGCTACCCGAAGAGCTGTCTGCCGGCCGATCGACGTGACGCGCGAAGCAGAGGAGAAGGAGGCGAGGGTCATGATGTCACCGCCGCGGATTTCGCAGTCGCGCTGTCATCAGCGGTGCTCGGGCGCTCCCTGGGACCGTCGACCAGCTTCACGCGCGGGTCGAGCAGCGGATAGACGAGATCGGCGATCAAATTGACGAGCACGAACACCACAGCCGCGAGCGAAACGACCGCCTGGAGGACAGGCAAATCCTGCGTGCTCACCGAGCGTTGCACCAGGCTGCCGATGCCGGTGCGCCCGAACACCGTCTCGGTGATCAGCGAGCCGCCGAGAAGTTCGCCGATGGCGAGTGCGATAACGGTGACGACCGGGAGCGAAGACGGCTTGAGCAAATGTTTCGCAAAGAGACGCATCTGCGTCAGACCGCGGCCGCGCGCGACCGCCGCGTATTCCTGCTCGGACTCCTTGTCGAGGTTCGCGATCAGCACCTCGGCTATCCGCGCGGAGACGGGGATGCCCAGCGCGACCGCGGCGAAGAAGGTCGCCCAGAAGCTGTTGGGTGCGATCACGCGGAACAGGCCGAGCTGGAAGCCGAACACGTGGATCAGCATCAGGCCGATGACGAAATTGGGCACCGACAGAAAAAACGACGGGAAGCCGCGCAGCAAACCCTGGCCCAATTGTTTCGGAATGAATTGCGTACCATAGGCGATCGTCATCGCCAGCAGCAGCGCGATCGCGAACGCGGCGGATGCGAGGATCAGGGTTGAAGGAAGAACCTCGGCGATCAGGGTTGCGACGGGTCGGCTGGACCGCATCGACAGGCCGAAGTCGCCGATGACGAAGTGGGACAGCGATGTCCAGAGCTGAACCGGAATCGGCTGGTCCAGGCCCTGGGCGGCGATGATCGCCTTGATCTCGTCCTCGCTGAACCCGTTTTGGGGATCACGCAGGACGTTCGTGATGGGGTCGCCCGGCAAAATGCTGACGACGACGAACGTAAGGACGTAAGCGAGCAGGATCACGATGAAGGCCTGCGCGAGGCGCTTTGCGGCATCGGCAAGGTAAGCATTGCTCATGCCGGCGCCCTCGTCGCGTTACTCGCTCGCATGGTGCCTCACTCGCCCTTCGTGGCCGTGTAATAGCTGGCGTACGCGATGCCGTTGTAGACCTCGCCCTTGAGCCTCGGGGACTGCACGTAGATCCGCTGGACGATCTGCGTGCGCGGGATGAAGTAGCCCTGCTCCAGGACGTAGGTCTGCAACTCATCGAGCAGCGGATTGCGAACGTCGAGAGAGGCGGCGCCGGCAATCTTGTCGCGTAGCTCGTTGAGCTTCTTGTCGCTGTCGCCGAGATTGAACCAGTTCTCGCCATTGTTCGCGTCGGTGAGGATGCTGGCGACCGTGCCGGCATCGATGAAACTGCGGGTCACCTCGTAGGCCGGCACGGCTGGCCCGCCGAACCGCACCTTCTCGCCGAACGTCACGACGTCATAGGCGCGGATGGTGACTTTCCAGCCGATCCTGCCAAGCTGCTGGGCGATGAGCTCGTCGATCGACTTCGCGGTCGCAAGGTAGGGGTTGGAGTGAAGCGTGAGCGACAGCTGCTTGCCGTCCTTGGTGCGGATGCCATTGGCCCCTTTGACCCAGCCAGCTTCGTCGAGCAGCTTCTCGGCCTTGCCTGGGTTGTAGGCCAGGAGGTCGCTGTGGTCGGTCGCACCGGGCACGTTGCTCTGGATGAAGGACGTCGCCAGCTTCCAGTCGGGCGTATAGATGGTGTCGATGATCTCCTTCCGGTCGATCCCGGCCTGGAGCGCTTGTCGTACCTTCACATCGTTATACGGCTCCAGCCTGGTGTTGACCGCAAGGCCGTTGACGAAGCCGAGATAGCGTGGGGTTGCGGTGGTGAAGCCGGCATCCTTGAGCGATCTCAATTCCTGAGGCGAGGGGCTGTAGGCGACATCGGCCTGGCCGGACTGGACGGCGGCGACCCGCAACGATGGTTCGGAGACGATCTTGTATGTGATCGAGTCAAGATAGGCCGGGCCGGTGTGGCCGACGGCTGCGGGACCCCAATTGTAGTCCTTGCGCTTGACCAGCTTTACGAAGTCGCCCTCCTTCCAGGAGGCGACCACATACGGCCCGCTGCCGGATGTCTTGCCAAGGTCGGCCTGCTGGGCTGCCGGCTGCGCGAGCGTCTTTGGGGAGATGAGAATTGAGCCGTGATAGCCGAGGGTCGGAATGAAGCCGAGTGTCGGCGCCTTGAAGACAACCTTCACGGTGGTTGCGTCGACAGCCTCGGCGCGGTCGTAGGTCTTCGGGAAGAGGCCAACCGGGTTGATGCCCTCGCTCTTCCGTCCGGCGTACCAGATGTCGAGATTGGCGACGACAGCCGATGCGTCGAGTGCGGTGCCATCGGAGAACGTCACAGCTTTCTTGAGGTGTAGGGTGAACTGGGTGGCGTCGCTGCTCTGCTCCCAGCTCTCGGCGATCCAGGGACTGACCTTGCCGTCGGCATCGACATAGATGAGCTTGTCGGTCACGTGGCCCCAGATGTGGCCCTGGAAGCTGGAGATGGAGCTGTTGTTCGGAATCCAGGTGCCGCCGAGCGAGTCGATAAGGAAGGTGATGTCACCGCCGTTCGATGAGACGCCGGCACTTCGAACCGGTGACAGACCCGCCATTGCCGTCAGGGCAGCGGCCGCCATCACGGACGTCGTGATCAATAGGCGACGCCGGGAGATCAAAAACGAAGGAAGGCGTTCGGTCACGAATAGCTCCTGTTGCACCAGGCGGATGGCGAGATGCGTAGGAGAAGCGAAATGGAGCGGCCTGGCCATTCCAAATTTCGTTTAAGGCGGGCAACAAATGCCTCTGAATCAAGATGAGGACCACCGCTCCCTCCCGCCGCGTGCGCGGACAAAGCTGTGCATTTGCCGCATGCGGCTCTGGATCAGATGCCGAAGGTCAGTTGCGGCTCCGCATCGTCTGCGAGCTGGAGGGTGGACAGCGCTACACCCAGGAGCCTGACGCGTTTGGGCAGCGGCATCTCGACGTCGAGCAGGCCGCAGGCGAGGCGCTCCAGCTCGTCCCGGCCTGCGACCGGCGCGAGCAGAGACCTGCTGCGCGTGATGATCTCGAAGTCGGCAAACTTGATCTTCAAGGTGACGGTGCGGCCCCGGCTGCCGGTCGTCTCGCAATGGCGCCAGACCTTGTCGACGAGGGGGCGAAGCTCGGCCACCAGCGCGTCGAATTCGGCAAGGTCGGTCGAGAACGTGGTCTCCGCACCGATGGATTTGCGGATCCGGTTGGGCCGCACGGGCCGTTCGTCGACGCCGCGCGAGATCCAGTAATAATAGGCGCCCGACTTGCCGAAGTTCGCGTTCATGAACTCGAGCGTCTGGTTGCGGATGTCGAGACCGGTGAACAGGCCGAGGGCGTTCATCTTCGCCGCTGTTGCCGGCCCGATCCCGTGGAACCTGCCGACGGGGAGCGTTTCCACGAAGGCGGGTCCCATCTCCGGGGAGATCACGAACTGGCCGTTGGGCTTGCGATGATCGGAGGCGAGCTTGGCCAGGAACTTGTTGTAGGAAATGCCCGCCGAAGCGTTGAGGCCGGTCTCGGCCTTGATCTTCTCGCGGATCCGCAGCGCGATGTCGCGCGCGAGCGGGATGCCTTGCAGGTTCTCCGTCACGTCGAGATAGGCCTCGTCGAGGGACAAGGGCTCGATGATCTCGGTGTGCTCGGCAAAAATCTCGCGGATCTGCCGGCTGATCGCCTTGTAGACCTCGAAGCGAGGCTTCACGAAGATCAGGTCGGGACATTGCCGCTTCGCGGTCACTGACGCCATCGCGGACCGAACGCCGAATTTACGCGCTTCATAGCTCGCCGCGGCAACCACGCCGCGCTCGGCCGAGCCGCCGACTGCGACGGGCTTGCCGCGCAGCTCCGGATTGTCGCGCTGTTCCACCGATGCGTAGAAGGCATCCATGTCGATATGGATGATCTTGCGAACGCGCCTTGCGTCGCCTTCCACGGTGCCGGATTCGCTCATGCGCGGATAATACAATCGGGCCGTGGGAATCGCGAGATGATCGCGGGCTGCCGCAGTTCGCCCTCAACTTCGCCGGATCGCCTTCATGGTCGGCGCCGGGCCGTTGCCTATTCGGTTGTCTCCATGTGGTTGCGGTCCACGACCCGCAGCGTCCGTTGCATCATGCCATCGACGATGGCCGCCGAATCGCTTGGCCGCAGATGGATCGTCGTGGACTTGAGCAACCAAGGCAACACCGCCTGCTCGAGCCGCTCCTCATAGGCGTGGCGCATCATATCAAATGCCTGCAGGCCGCGACCTGCCAGGACGACATGGTGCGGGCGCAGCACGGATATCGTTGCCGCGACCGCCTCGGCAAGCGCGCGACCTGCCTGCTGGAAGACGTGCTCGAGACGGGGGTCACCGCTCCGTGCCCGCTCATGCAGGAGGGTCATCTGCGCCTCGGAAGGCTGCTGCGACGCCGCCGGCGGCAAGTCGAGAAAGGTGCGGGCGTCGCGGTAGAGCGCGTAGTCGGCGAGATGGGCCTCGATGCAGCCGCGCTGGCCGCAGCGGCATTGCGGCCCATTCGATCCCAGCTTGGTATGGCCGATCTCGCTGCCGGCGCCGGCGCCCAGACGCGCTTCACCGTCGACCACGACGCCCATGCCGACGCCGTGACCGATCAGGATCGTGGCCATGAGGCCCTGCGCCAGTGACGGCTCCGCGGCGGCGAGAGCGAGCGCAACCGCGACAGCATCATTCGCCATCACGACTTCGGTGCCGAAAGCCTCGCGCACCGGCTTCGCCAGATCGATGTCGGTGACGGACAACACCGGGCTCCACAGATGCCGGCCAGTATCCGCGTCCACGATGCCCTGAAGCGCAATCCCTATTCCCAGCAGCCGATGGTGCGGTGTGGCCGTCGCCGCCAGCATCGCATTGATTTGCGTGATCACGAGGTCGCACAATGCGCCCGCATCGAGAGCCCGGGTCGCGATTTCGAGTCGTGATTGTGCCAGGCTGAAGCCGCTGAAATCCGCAATCAGTGTCTCGATCAGATTCATGCGCAGCGAGACCGCGATGACGCGGCCGAACTTCGGGTTCAGGGTCAGCAGCACGGCCGGCCGGCCACGGCGGCGGCCATTCAGCCCATCGGGATCCTCATCGTCGGGATCGTCGGACCATGGGGGGGGCGCTGTCTCGGTCTCGCACAGCAGCTCTTCCGCGATCAGCCTCGACGTCAGGCCGGAAACGGCGGGGAAGCTCAGTCCCGTGCTCCGGGCCAGCTCCACACGCGGCAACGGCCCGTGGCGTCGCAGGACTTCCACCAGGCGGCCCCGGTTCGAGCCACGGGTCATGCCTGAAATTCGTCTCGGCAACTCAGTCTGGTCAGTCATGCTGTCCTATTTAATTCAGAGCATGAATTTAATGAGCGCGTATTGGGGCGGTGTGATTGGAAAAGCACAGCGCGGAGCGCGACGAGGCGGCCATATTTACTAATATCATGCCTCATGTACTATTTCCGCTTGAAGAAGTGGCCAGCGCATCCTGATTTTGATGTTCTGCTCTGCAACATTTCTTCGCTGCGTGAATAAAATAGAGCGCAAAAGCGCTGTAAAGCCCCTGCATCTGGGGGGACCAAAGGGAGGTACACATGAACGGATCAATGAAGACATTGCTAGTGCCGTTGCTCGCGACCGCCGCTGCGTTCGCGCTGGCCACGGGTGCGGCGCAGGCCCAGCAGAAGAAGACCATCGCGCTGGTGACCAATGCAGCGGCCGATTTCTGGGTCATCGCCGGCCGCGGGCTCGAGAAGGCTCAGAAGGAGCACCCGGAATACGATATCCAGTTGATCGTCACCAACGATGCGACCGCGGCGGGCCAGCGGCGCGAGCTGGACGACCTGCTGGTGCGCGGCGTCGCCGGCATCTCGATCTCGGTCGACGATGCGCCGCACGCAACCGAAGAGCTCAACAAGGTCGCGTCCCAGACCATCTTGATCACGACGGACAGCGACGCGCCGCAGAGCAAGCGTCTCGCCTATATCGGCACCGACAACGTCGCGGCCGGGCGGCAAGCCGGCGAGGAGTTCAAGAAGGCGTTGCCGAACGGCGGCAAGATCGCGCTGTTCGTCGGCACGATGGACGCGGACAACGCCCGCGAGCGGGTGCAGGGTATCAAGGAAGCGATCGCCGGCACCAAGATCGAGCTGGTCGACGTGTTCACCGATCAGGTCGACTCCGCCAAGGCCAAGGCGAACATGGAGAACGTGCTCGTCAAATATCCCGACATTGCGCTGTTGTCCGGCCTTTGGAGCTACGAGACCCCGCTGATCTATGATGCGGTCAAGGCGGCGGGCAAGGCCGGCAAGGTGAAGATCGTCGGCTTCGACGAGGATCAGCGCACGCTGAGGGGAATTTCCGACGGCACGATCGAGTCGACGGTGGTGCAGCAGCCGTTCGAATTCGGCTATCTCTCCGCCACCAACATCATCAAGACGCTGAACGGCGACAAGTCCTGGATTCCGGGCGACAGCAAGCTGATCGTGCCGACCCAGGTGATCAGCAAGACCAACGTCGCGGATTTCACCGCTCACATGAAGGATCTGCTGAAGAAGTGACTCTGAGTGCCTTTCGACGCCCGGCGGCCATAGCCGTCGGGCGTCGAGCAGGAGGAAGTGAATGGCGGAAATCCTGTTCGAACTTGTCGGGATCAGCAAGTCCTATCCCGGGGTCATGGCCCTCAACGATGTCAGCCTGCGCGTGCACCACGGCGAGGTGTTGGGCCTGATCGGCGAGAACGGCGCCGGTAAGTCGACATTGATGCGCGTGCTGGGCGGCGTGATTGAGCCGAGCGCGGGCGTGATCCGCATCGGCGGCACTGACCATGCCCAAATGACGGTGAACGAGGCGACGCAGACCGGCATCGCCTTCGTGCATCAGGAGCTGAACCTGTTCGAGAATCTCGACGTCGCCGCGAACGTCTTCATCGGACGCGAGAAGCTCGTCGGCGGCCCGCTGAAGCTGGTGGACAGCGCGCAGATGCGCGCCCGCGTGACGCCGCTGCTGCAGCGGCTGGGCGCTGATTTCGGCCCTGACACGCTGGTCGAAAATCTCTCGATCGCGGAACGTCAGATGGTGGAGATCGCCAAGGCGCTCTCGATCGACGCCCGCGTGATCATCATGGACGAGCCGACCTCGAGCCTGACGATTTCGGAGACCGAGCGGCTGCTGGCGGTGATTGCCGATCTGAAGGCGCACGGCATCGCAGTGATCTACATCTCCCACCGGCTCGGCGAGATCATGACCTGCGCCGACCGCGTCGTGGTGCTGCGCGACGGGCGCACGGTGGGAGAGCTGGCGCGGGACCAGCTCAGCCATGCCACAATGATCCGGCTGATGATCGGCCGCGACCTGAAAGCGCTGCATACGCCGCCGAAACGGCCGCCGCAGCCGGGCGGCTGCGACATCGTCGGCCTCGTGACGTCAGCCTTCCCCGACCGGCAGATCGATCTTTCCGTGCGGCATGGCGAGATCCTCGGACTGGCAGGACTGGTGGGCGCTGGTCGTACCTCGCTGGCCCGCGCGGCCTTCGGCATCGATCCGGTGCTGGGTGGCGAGATCAGGATCGACAACGCGCCGGTCGATGTCGCATCGCCCCGGGATGCGATCAGGCAAGGCATCTATCTGGTGCCGGAGGACCGCAAGAAAACCGGGCTGGTGCTGGAGCTGCTGATCCGCGAGAATGTGACGCTGGCGAGCCTGCGCAATTACGCGCGGATGTGGCTGGTCAACGGCGCGGCCGAGCACAATGTCGCGAAGGAGCAGGTCAGGCGGCTCTCCATCAAGGTGCCGAGCGTCGATATGGAGGCCGTGACCCTCTCCGGCGGCAACCAGCAGAAGGTCGTGCTGGGCAAGTGGCTCTCCATGCAGCCGCGCGTGATGTTCTTCGACGAGCCGACCCGCGGCATCGATGTCGGTGCCAAGAGCGAGATTTACGCGCTGATGCGCGAGCTCGCCGACCAGGGCGTCGCGATCGTGATGATCTCCTCGGACATGGAGGAGGTCATCGGCGTTTCCGACCGGGTCGCGGTGATGCATGAAGGCAGCGTCAGCGGTGTGCTGGAGCGACCGCAATTCAGTGAATACAACGTGCTGCGGCTTGCGATGGGCCAGGCGCTGGAAACCGTGGAAGCCGCTGCCCCATGAACAAGAAAGAACTCGGTCTCGGCCTGCTGCTCGTGGTGATTTCCGTCATCACGGGCATGATCAATCCGGCCTTCCTGTCGGTGGTGAACCTGCTGAACATGGCCAATCTGATCGGCCTGTTCGGCGTGTTTGCGCTTGGCGAAGGGCTCGTGATCATCACCGGCGGCATCGACCTTTCGCTCGGCTCGATGTTCGCGCTGCTCGGTGTCGTCTTCGTCGACCTTCTGACGACGTACCAGGTTCCCTGGCCCTTGGCGCTGCTGGCCGTGTTGCTGGGTGGACTGGTGCTGGGGGCGATTCAGGGCGTCCTGATCACCCGGCTGAAGATGCAGCCCTTCATCGTGACGCTGTGCGGGTTGCTGATCTATCGCGGCGCCGCCCGCTACTACACGACCGACTCGACACGCGGCTTCGGCTACGGCGACGAGGCAGCGACACTGAGCAACATTGCCTCCGGCCATGTGGCGGGCATCCCGAACACTTTCATCCTCCTGATCGTCCTTGCGTTCGTCCTCAGCGTGGTGCTGCACCGCTCGGTCTACGGACGCTGGCTTTATGCCGTCGGCAAGAACGAGGAGGCGGCGCGCTTCTCCGGCATCAACACGAATATGGTGATCGCAACTGCCTACATCATCAGTGGCGGGCTCGCCGGCGTTGCGACGGTCCTGTTCGTGTTCTACACGAACTCGGTGTCTCCGAGCTCCTTCGGCAATTTCTATGAGCTCTATGCGATCGCGGCTGCCGTGCTGGGCGGCTGCAGCCTGCGTGGCGGCGAGGGTTCTATTCTCGGTATCGTGCTGGGGACTGCGCTGCTGCAGGTGCTCCAGAACCTCGTGAATATCCTCGGCATCCCCAATTCGCTGAACTTCGCGGTGATGGGGACGGTGATTCTGATCGGCGTGTTGGCAGACCAGCAATTGCAGGAACGACGCCGGCGCAAGCAGGCGCTGGCCGGCATCGCCCGTACGGCGCCGAGATCGACACCTGTGCAAGGACAGCCGGGCGCACCGCCGCGCGGCGTGGACGCGCTGCCGGCGAGGACGGGCGACCAGGTGTGACGGATCCAGGCTCGAGCTGACAAAGCCGCTTCGTCGGCGGCTTTGTCGCGGGAGCCCTATCCCTCATATTGATCCGGCCCCATCGCCCAGGATGCCTGATCGTGGCCGTAGGCGTAGTTGCGGTTGTTGACGACAGGATTGCGATTGACCATCGGCCGCATGAACATCGGATGCGTCGCGCTGCGTACCTCGTGCTCGACCGTGAACAGATGCTTGCCGCTGTCGAGATCGACGATGTCGCAGAACCGGTACTGATACTGGTTGTCCTCGCGGGAGATCAGGTCGCGCGCCAGCAGCTTGCGATAAGGGCCGGAGAAATCGGTGATGTACATCTGCACATGGTGGCCGTCATAGGCGGGCTGCGGCCGATCGGTCTCCCGGAACAGCAGATGCTGGTCGCGGCCGGTCTTCACCGCGGCAACCTTGCCGCCGCGGTTGCGCAAGCTCGCCGGCATGCCCATGATCTCGGGATAGAAGGCGCAGATTGCCTGTGCCGATCCGGCCGGCACCTCGAACTCGACATAGGGGATGCCGAGCGTGATGCGCCCGAAGCGTGCCGCGTCCGGCTCGTGGATGCGCAGGCGGTTGCCCCAGGGGCAGGTCGCTTCGACATAATCGTTGTGCTCGGCATATGCGAAGGCGGTGCCTTCGAGCTTCCCGGCGACCGAGGCCAATCGCGCCAGCAGCGCCTCGCGGCCCTCGATGACGAGCCCGGTATGGCCGCGCAGCACCTGCGCCTTGCCGCTCGGCAGATGAAACTGGCTCCTTCCGGCATTGATCCACATGTTGGTGTCGGACACCATCAGATAGGGATCGCGGGTCAGTCCAAGCCCGGTGACGTAGAACAGGGTGGCGAGGCGCTGGTCCGGAACCTGGATGTTGACGTGCTCGAAATGGATGGCGTTGCCGAGATCTTCTGCGGATCGATCGAATTGTTGCGGCATGGATGTGCGCTTCTGGCTGGAGGGACGGACAGGCCTATACTAGAGCAGAATTTCCGCCGGCCGAAACGGCTGGATGATGACATCTTGAAGGCAGCATCTTGAGGACAGGGCATGGTGTGCGCTGCACCTTGCCGTGGCACCCATTCCCTGTAATCTGACCGGAAGTAGTGAGGGAAAGAAGAGGTCGATGGGGGGAGTTCTGGAAGGCGTGCGCGTCCTCGATTTCGGGCGCTACATCGCGGGGCCGTATTGCGCGACATTGCTGGCCGAGTTCGGCGCCGAGGTCATTCGCGTCGAGAAGCGTGACGGCAGCGAGGATCGCTTCGTGGCGCCTGTCGGCGAAGGCGGCGAGGGCGCGCTATTCCTCCAGGTCAACCGCAACAAGAAGTGCATCACGCTCGATCCGATGACGCCTGAAGGCCAGGAGGTGATGCGCCGGCTGGTCAAGACCGCTGATGTCGTCGTCGCCAATCTGCCGCCGCAGACCTTGGGCGCCATGAAGCTCGATTACGACTCGTTGAAGGCGATCAAATCGGACATCATCCTCACCACGGCCACTGCGTTCGGCGGGCCGGGGCCGTGGTCCGACCGCGTCGGTTTCGATGGCGTAGGCCAGGTCATGTCGGGCTCGGTCTACATGACTGGCGCCGGCAATCCGCCTTACCGCGCGGCGGTGAACTGGGTCGATTTCGGCACCGCGCTGCATTGCGCCTTCGGGACGCTCGCCGCACTGATCGAGCGCGGCAAATCCGGGCGCGGGCAGATCGTCGAGGGCGCGCTGCTGGCGACAGCGTTGTCGTTCACCAATGCGACGCTGATCGAGCAGGCCGTCATCAACGTCAATCGCGTCCCATCAGGCAATCTCGGCCAGACTGCCGCGCCCGCAGACATCTACCGCACCCGGGACGGCTGGGTGCTGTGCCAGGTCACCGGTCATCCGCTGTTCAAGCGCTGGGCCAGGTTGATGGGCGAGGAGGAGCAGTGGCTGAACGATCCGCGCTTTGCCGACGACATCAGCCGCGGCAACAACGGACCCGTCATCAGCGAGCGAATGGCCCGCTGGTGCGCCGAACGCACCACGCAGGAGGCGGTCGACACCCTCGGCAAAGCGATGATTCCGACCGGGCCGGTTTTGAGCCCGCAGCAGGCGCTGGATCATCCGCACATCCGCGCCGCCGGCTTCTTGCAAGACGTCGACTATCCCGGCTTGCCGAAGCAGGCCCCGGTTGCCCGCGCCGCGATTCGACTCTCGGAAACGCCGGGCGAAATCGCGACGCGCCCGCCGACGCTCGGCGAGCATACCGATGCCGTGCTGGCGGAACTCGGCTACGACACGGCCGCGATTGCAGCGCTTCGGCAGGGCGGCATCATTTAGCCGCGACGTGATCACAAGAGTGGAAATGGGCCGGCGTGTCTGCTAGACGACTGGCGGCACGAGCATGATCCGGAAAAGCGCGTAGCGGTTTTCCGAAAAAGATCATACTCAAACAACAAACTGAAGCGCGGTGATACATCGCGCTTTGGGCTTGGCGCTTTTGCGTGTGCCGGCGACTTCTATGTCGCGCGAGATGTTTTGGGAGGCGCGCGTTCGCGCGCCCTGTCCCATATATGCATGACCATCCGCGACCGAATCGGGACGAACTCGGCTGCGCGTGCCATTGACGACTGCCTACGACGAGAAACGGATTAACGTGCGTCATTCCAAGAAACTGCGGCCAGCCAAGGGTTCTCTAAACAAGAGTTCTCTAAAGAAGGGCTCGCAAGTCAAAAGCTCGCCCAAAAAGCGTTCGCCCGCCAAAAGTTCGACAAGCAGGCGCCCGCTAAGCAAAAGTTCTCCGACGACGAGCAAGGGCTCGCAGCGCGCCACGATCTCGTCGTCGTCGCCGCTCGGCATGATGGCGCTGCATTTGCTGGCGCAGTGGAAGGAATCCGGGCGCAGCGGTCTCGTGTTCCTTGCCGAGAGCGAGAACAGGGCAGAACGGCTCGGCAGCGTCATTCATGCACTCGATCCGTCCTGCGAAGTGCTGGTGTTTCCGCGGCTGAACACCCTGCCGTTCGATCAACTGGAGCCATCGCGCGAGATCGCCGGCCGTCGCGCCTCGGTGCTGCGGCGCCTCGCAAAATCCAAGCAGCCGATCTTTCTCATCTCGACGGCGGAAGCGGTGATGGAGCGCCTGCCGACGCCGGCGAGCCTGTTGCGCTTGAACACGGGCTTGAAGGTCGGCGGCCATTTCTCCGAGAGCGAGCTTCGCGTCCGTCTCGAAGAGCTGGGCTATGACCTCGATGACGAGCCGGATTATCCGGGCGGCGCCCTGTTTCACGGCCAGACCTTCGAGATATTTCCCGCGGGCGCGCTGGGTCCGTTCCGGGTGGAGCATTCCGCGCGCGCCATCCGCCGCATCGTGGCATTCGATCCGAAAGAGCACGAGATCATCTTCGAGACCAGGGAGCTTCTCGTCGATCCCATGTCGGAGCGGCTCGCCATCGCTGGCGCCCGGGCCAAGCGCGCGACGCTGTTCGACTATTGCGGCAAGGCCAAGTGGATCGCGGATGCCGGCGTGTCGGTGCATGCCGATGCCTGGCTGAGCACGATCGAGGAAGGCGCGGGTCGCGCGGACAGGGAGCGCGAATATCTGGGACGCCCCGACTGGAAGCAGGCAACCCGTTGCATGAAGGTGCTGCCGCGCAGCGCTCCGTTCCAGCCGACGCCGGAATTTTCCAAGCTGACGTCAGCCAGAAAGGCTCTGCGCGCCTTCGTCGAGGACACCAGGCGCGCCGGTTCGCGCCTGATCCTCGTCGCGGCGCAGGAGGAAGATCTGCGCGCGATGGAGCGGATGAGCGGCGTGCGCGCGGAGCGCGTCGCGGATTGGGACGAGGCCGCGAGTGCGCGCCATCGCGACGTGGCGCTGATCGCCGATCTCGACGCTGGCTTCGTCATTCCAGGCAAGAAAGCTGCCATCGTGCTGACGGCGAGTGACGTGCTCGGCAGCCGTGCGCATCATCCGCAGCCGATGGCGCGAAGCTGGATCGCGGCCTTCGATCATGCCGACGTGCCGGAACAGGGCACGGTGGTCGTGCATCTTCAGCGCGGCCTTGCCGTGCTCGATGGCCTGCAGACCGTGAACACCGGCGGCGGCGCCTTGCGCGAGATGGTCAGGTTGTCCTTCGCCGGCGACAACGCGGTGCTGGTGCCGCCGCCCGATCTGGCGCAGATGTGGCCTTATTCAGCGGAGCGCGGCAAGCTCGCGCTCGACAAGGCGGATGGCAGCACATGGTGGGCCCGCCGCACCGCCGCCGAGCAGGAGATCCAGCTCGCCGGCAAGGCCCTCGCCAAGCACATCAGCCAGCGCAAGCGGCGGAAGGCGGCCAAGCTGGTCCCGCCGGGATCGGCCTACGAAAAATTCGTCGCGCGCTTTCCGTATTTCACGACGATCGATCAGGCCAAGGCGATCAACGACGTGCTGGATGATCTCGCGTCGGGGCATCCCATGGACCGGGTGATTTGCGGCGATGTCGGCTTCGGCAAGACCGAGGTGGCGCTGCGGGCGGCGGCCGCCGTGGTGCTGTCGGGAAAGCAGGTGGCGATCGCGGTGCCGACGACGGTGCTGGCGCGGCAGCACGTTGCGACCTTCCGCAAGCGGTTTGCGCCTTTTGACATCGAGGTCGGCAACCTGTCGCGCGCCACCTCCGGTGCCGAGACGCGGGAGACCAGGGAGGGCTTGCGCAGCGGCCGGGTGAAGGTCGTGGTCGGAACGCAGGCGCTCACCTCGAAGGACGTGAAATTCGATGACCTCGGTCTCGTCATCATCGACGAGGAGCAGCATTTTGGCGCCGCCGAGAAGGCAAAGCTTTCCGGGCTTGCCAGGAATGCGCATACGCTCTGGATGAGCGCCACGCCGATCCCGCGCACGCTCGCCGCGGGTCTTGCCGGCTTCAGGGACCTGAGTGTCATCGCTTCGCCGCCGGTGCACCGGCTTCCGGTCGCGACCAAGATCGCGCCGTTGTCGGATGCCGCCATCGCCTCGGCCTTGCTGCGCGAGCAGCGGCGGCACGGGCAAAGCTTCCTGATCTGCCCGCGCATCCAGGATCTCGAGCCCATGCTGGCGCGCGTGCAGGCGGTGGCGCCCGATCTCAAGATCGTCTGCCTGCACGGCAGATTGCCGGCCGACGAGATCGACGACCGGATGATGACCTTCGTCGAAGGCAACGCCGACGTCCTGCTCGCCACCAACATCGTCGAGAGCGGCCTCGATATCCCGCGCGCCAACACCATCGTGGTGTGCTGGCCCGAAAAGTTTGGCCTCGCTCAGCTGCATCAGCTGCGCGGACGCGTCGGGCGCGGCGGCATCCGCGCCTTCGCATTTCTGCTGACCGAGTCGGCCTCGGGGCAGTCCGAGAAGCGGCTGGCCGTGCTGGAGGAGTTCAGCCGGCCGGGCGCAGGCTTCGCCATCAGCGAGCGCGACCTCGATCTCCGGGGCGCAGGCGATCTGTTCTCGGAGCAGCAATCCGGCCACGTCCAGGTCTTCGGCCCCGTGCTCTACAGTCATCTTCTGAAAATGGCCTCGGAGAAAGTCGATGACGGCAGGTCCGTGGTGTGGGTGCCCGACCTCAACCTGCCGGTCGCGGACATGCTTCCCGAGAGCTATGTGCAATCCGCTCCGGTGCGGCTGGAGCTCTATGCGCGTGCCGCGCGCTGCGGAAGCGAGGACGACCTCGACGATCTCGAGGAGGAGACCTCGCGCCGCTTCGGACCCTTGCCGCTGGCTGCGCGCGACGTCTTTGCAGCCGCGCGGCTGAGGCTCGACTGCAAGCGCAGAGGCATCGTCCGCCTCGACGTCGGGCAAAGCGCGGTGGCCGCGACGTTCCTGCCGGGACGGTTGCGGAAGTCGAAAGGAAAATCGCTGCAACGCGACGGCGATCGCGTCGTCTACCACAGCCAGACGCGCGATGCCCCGTTCGACATGGTCGAGGAATTGTTCGAGCTGCTCGACGAGGCGTGACGGGAGAGCTGCCGCCTCAGAGCGAGCTGCCGCCGCAAATGACGAGCTGCTGTCCGGTGATGGCGGCAGCGTCGGGCGAGAGCAGGAACGCCACGGCGGCTGCGACTTCGTCAGGTCTAATGAAGCGGCCGATCGGCGGCAGCTTTGGCGCGACAGTGGCACGCGTCGGGTCGTTGAGCATCGGCGTCTCGGTCGCGGCGGGCGCAACGACATTCACCGTGATGCCGCGCGGCGCGAGCTCGCTCGCCCACGACCGCGCCATCGCGACCAGCGCGGCTTTCGTCGCGGCATATTGGCCGCGGCCGGCCGCGCCCGATGCGGTGCGGCTGCCGATGAAGACGATGCGCCCGCCCTGCGGCAGGCGCGGCGCCAGCGCGTCGGCGAGGCGTGCGGCGACATCGACATGCAGCCGCCACATCGCAGCACCGTGGCCATGGCTCAGCGATCCCAGCGGACCGACCTTCAGCATGCCCGCGGCATGAACGAGCGCCGTCGGTGTGAGGCCCGCGACGGCGCCTGCAATGCTGTCGACGTCGTTCAGGTCAAGCGACAGATGATCGAACGCCGGATGGTCGAACGTTACAGGGCGCCGGCTGATCCCGGTGACGCGCCAACCGTCGCGCAACAGGCGCTCGACGATCGCAGCGCCAATGCCTGAACTGGCGCCCGTGACGAGTGCGTGCCTCTTGTCCATCCTCTCAGCCCCGCTTCACCCATGGCTCGGTCACGCGCACATACTTGATCGCGCGGCGATGGAAGGTGAAGGCCGTGTGGATCGCGCCGTCGGCGGTCTGCTTGACGGAGGGGTAGGACAGCTCGCGATTGGTCTGGTCGCGCGAATTGTTGGTCATGCAATAGCCGTCGCCGGTCTCGACGTTGCGCTTGGCCCACGAGCGTCCGCCGTCGGTCGAGATCGCCAGCGTCATCGGCGCCCGCCGCGCGCCCCAGAATGCGGTGCGTCCGTCCGACTTGCCGCCATCGCCGGCGAGCACGGGCGGAAGGTCGTCCTCGATCTCGTCATAGAGCGACAGGCGGCGCCCGCTCGCATCCCTCGCGCTGGAATCGTTGAAGACCAGCGCGAGATGACCGTTGCCGAGCCGCGTGAGCTGGATCGAGGAGTTGTTGTTGGGCAACGCGGTCGCAACCGGCGCCGACCAGCTGCGGCCGTGATCGGTCGAGCGGCTCTGATAGATGTTGTCGGCCCAGCGGCTGCGATAGACCGCAATCAGCGAGCCGTCGTCGAGGCGCTCGATGCACATATGCACGCAGCCGCGGCTGCCGGGGACGTCGATGTCGCGCCAGGTTGCACCGGCATCGGACGAGATCTTCACCGCGCTGGTGTCCTCGTCGCCGTTCCATTTCTTGCCCGGCGTGCTGTGGCAATAGAACACCGGCAACAGCCAGTCGCCATTGTCGAGCACGACGATTGGCTGCCGGATGAAGGTGCCGCGGCCGCGATGCTCCGGAAACAGCGTCTCGATCGGGCCCCAGCTCTTGCCATGGTCGCGCGAGAGGCGGCGGCGGATCAGCGCGGTGTCCTGGTTGCCCGCCAGCTGCGCCGTCCACATCAGCCACAGCGTGCCGTCGGGGGCCGGGAACAGCACCGGGTTCTGCTCGGAACGGCCGGAATCGTCGGACAGCTTTTCGGCCGCCGACCATTGCGTCGCGCCACGCGGAAGCCGCGAGAAATACACCGAGATATCCGACATGCCCTCCTGCGTGCCGCCGAACCAGACGCAGGCGAGATCGCCATTGGCGAGCGGCATCAGGTTGGCGGCGTGGTTCTGCACGCAAGGCGAAGGAATGAACGCGTCGAACCGGTCGGGATCGCCGGCCGCCGGCCGAACTGTGCCCTCGGCGGTGACCTCGATGTCGGCGATCGCGACCTCGGCACCGATGGTCATGTCGAAGTCCTTTCCACGAAAGCATTGGGTTGCGCCGCCTGCGGCGTGGCCGCGGGCGCCTGGCCCATCACCATGCGCTCGATCGCCATCACCACCAGCGGCGACGCGGCGGCGATGTACATGTTGTCGATGCCGAAGGGGTTACCGAGCAGGTACCAGAACGTGGTCGCGACGGCAGCGCCGATCAGGCCGGCGGTGGCGCCGCGGTTGCTGGCGAACAGCGGCAGATAGAAGCCCATCATCGCCACCATCGTCACCGACAGGCGCAGCGCGCGCGTGAAGAACGACAGCTTCAGGATCTCCGGAATAAAGAACACGAAGATGAGCGGCACGATCGCGATCACGATCGAGAACACGCGGGTCATCTTCAGCTCGCGCTCCGGCGTCGGCTTCCAGTACGGCACGTAGAAATCGCGCACCACGAGCGAGGCGATCGCGAGCGCCACCGTGCAGACGCTGACGAAGATCGAGGCGACCAGCGAGGTCGTCACGAAGGCGGAGGCCAGCGGCGGCATCTTCTCCAGAAACACCGGCAGCGCGTAGAGGCTGTTCATGTCGGGGTAGAGATATTTTGCGGCAACCCCGATCAGCGCGAGCAGGAAGCCGAGCGGAAGGCAGAACGCTGCGGCATAGTACGTCGCCTTGCGGGCCTCGGCGGCGCTTGGCGTCGAGGAGATCGCCTGGACGATGAATTGCGTCGAGAAGATCGCACCGACGGTGCCGAAGGTCCAGGCGAAGATCGTCGTGAAGCCGATCTTGCCGTCCCACGAGAAGTAGTACGCCGGCAGCTTGGCCTTGATCGGCGCGATGCCGCCGGTCAGCGACATCGCGACCGCGACGATGATGATGATGCCGACCACCTTGAAGGCGCTGTGCAGGATGGTCACCCAGGCGACGCCTTTCAGCCCGCCGAACACATAGTAGAAGGTCGAAACCGCAGCGATGATGCACATCGCAACGGGGAGGCTGACATGCAGCGCGGTGGCGATCGCGGCTGCGCCGCTGACATAGTTGCCGACATTCACCAGCAGCAGCGCATAGATCATGATCACGGAGACGGTGAGCATGGTCGACTTGCCGTATTTCTGCGCGATCGCGGCCGAGATGGTGTATTCGCCGGAATTGTACAGCTTCTTCACCATCAACAGGCCGAACAGCAGGAAGCCGAGCGAGGCGCCGAGCACGGCCCACCCGGCCGCCATGCCGGACTGGAACGCTTCCTGCGCCGTGCCGACGGTCGATTTGGCGCCGACGAATTCGGACATCATCAGCACGCCGACGACGACGGCCGGCATCGCGCGGGACGCGGTCATGAACTGATCGCTGGTCCGGCTGCGCAGCTTCAGCGTGAGCCAGGAGGTGAAGGCGATATAGGCGACGATCATCGTGACGACGAGCGTGCTTTCGCCGGAGAGGAGGGCTTGCATCGGTGACGTTTCCTCTGGTGGTGCCGGACGCGGTGTTGTGAGCCCGCTTTTGCCCGACGGCAGAATGTTCGGAATGCGAACAAATGTTCTTGTAATCCATTAAAGCTGCCCGGGCGCGGTGCGTCAAGCGCACGCGTCAAGGCGCCGGGGACATCCGGGTTCCAGCGAGCAGGGTGGCAGCCATGACGCGGCCGTTCGGGTCGCATCATCGCGCGCAGGAGCATCTACTCGGCGCTGCGCTTCCAGGCGCCGGTGCCCAGCTTGCCTGTGATGACAGCCAGCGCATTGCGGATCTCGTAGGCGCCGCCGTCGCTGTAGCCCGACAGGCCTCTGAGGGCGTGCAGCGTCCAGTGGCCGTTCGCGGCCGTGATCGTGCCTTCGTGCGGACGAGCCGAGCGCTGCGGCTCGGCGTGGAATCTGTAGGTGCCGTCGCCCATGATCTGCCAGATCCAGCGCGACTGCCCGCGGCCGCTCGGCACCATGATCTCCCAGGTGCCGACCAGCGCGGGATCGATCGTTGGCGAGGTCGGCGTGTGCTGTGGAGCAGGCAAGGCGACGGCCGGAAGCGGGTTCGGCGCTCCATCGGCACCGGCCGTTGGCCGGCCGGCAAGGTAGATCGCCTGGCGCGACAGCGAACCGTAGACGAACGGCTGCTGCGCGTTGCGGGTCGCCTCCATCACGTCGTCGCGGACGTTGCGGAACATGAACGTCACCTCGACGCCGGGCAGCTCGATGTTGCGCAGGAGCGCCGCTGCAAACGGGCTGTTGCGGGCGTCGCCATCAAGCGCCGTGGTGCCGTCGCGTGCGGCATAGGCGACGAGAACGTTACCGACCGGCTCGATGCGGCCGAGCCCGCTCATGGTGGCTGCCCGCGTGGCAATCGAGCGATTCATCCTGGCGGCAAACGGATTGTTGCGGCAGGCGTCGAGGATGACGAGGCCAAGGCTCGTGGTGTTCGACACCTGCAACATCACGCTTTGCAGGTTGATGGCTTCATTCGCCGCGTCGGTGTCGCGCTTCAGTTCTGCGTCAACAGGGATCAGCCAGTTCTCGCCATTGATCTCCATGCCATGGCCGGCGAAATACACAGCCGCCATGTCGGCGCCGGCGGCGTCACGCCCTAATGCGATCAGGCCGCGGCGCATCTCGTCGAAGCCGGCGTTCGCCGCCAGGGAGACGGTGAAGCCAAGCCGCTTCAGCGCCGCGGCGATGTCGCTCGCGTCGTTCGGCGGATTGAGCAGCGCGGGCACGTTGCTGTAGGCACCGTTGCCGATGACCAGCGCGACCCGCCTGCCTTCCGCTGCTGCCGCCAGCGACGCCACGCCCGCAAACGCGGTTGCCGCCGTCAACCTTGACACGAATTCGCGCCGGTTCATCCGGATCTCGCTGGTTCGAAGGAGCTTTGATCCTAGCGCAACCGATCCGGGGGAGCCACGGGGCCGCCTCAGTTCGCCGACAGCGCTGTCCTGGCGACTTCGGCCATCCAGGTCGATGCCACCGGGAGGATCGCGTCGTTGAAATCGTAGCGCGGGCCGTGCAGCTCGGCGCCGTCGCGCAAGGGTCCGTTGCCGATCCAGACAAACGCGCCGGGACGCTGCTGGAGATAGAAGGCGAAATCCTCGCCGGCCATGCTGGGCGCGAGATCGCGCCGCACCGGCGCCCGCACCTTGTCCGCGGCCATGCGCGCGAAGCCGGCTTCCTCCGGCGTGTTGATCGTCACGCCGACGCCCATGACGATGTCGGGCGTGACCTTGACGTCGAAGCTCGTGGCGATGCCGGCGCAGATGTCTGCGATGCGAGCGAGAAGGATGTCCTTCACGTCATTGCGGTGATGCCGCAGCGTGCCGCGGATCACGACCTTGCCCGCGATTTGATTGGGCGCGGTGCCGCCCTCGATCGTGCACAGCGAGAGCACGGCGGTGTCGAGCGGATCGACGCTGCGCGACACGATCGATTGCAGCGCCACGATCAGATGGCCGGCGGCCATCACCGGATCGCGGGTCAGATGCGGCATGCCGGCGTGTCCCGCATGGCCCTCGATGGTGATGGTGACGCGTCCGCCGGAGGCCATGACCGCGCCGTCATGGACCGCGATGGTGCCGGCCTCTAGGCCCGGCCAGTTGTGGAAGCCGAACACGCGGTCCATCGGGAACCGCTCGAACAGTCCGGCCGCGACCATCGCGCGCGAGCCGCCAAAGCCTTCCTCGGCCGGCTGAAAGATGAAGTCGACGGTGCCGCTCCAGCTGGTGTCTGCGGCGAGCAGCGCAGCGGCACCGAGCAGCGAGGCCGTGTGTCCGTCATGCCCGCAGGCATGCATCACGCCGGGCGTTTTCGAGGCGTAGGCAAGCCCGGTATCCTCGGTGATCGGCAGCGCGTCCATGTCGGCGCGCAGGCCGACGCGCCCATGCGCCGACCCGCGCGTCAGCGTCGCGACCACGCCGTGACCGCCGATGCCGGCCTCGAAGGCAATCCCGAGCTCGGTGAGTTTCTCTTGCACGAAGGCCGCCGTCGCCTTTTCCTGCAAGGACAGTTCGGGGTGGGCATGCAGATGCTGGCGCCACGCGGTCAGTTTCTGGTGCAGCTCGGGGGTCAAGGCGTGGCTCTCTCGAAGGGTGACGGCTGCCGGCACCTTAGCGGATTATCCGCGCGGTGCACCCCGCGCCAGGGAATGCCTTGCGTGCAGCAATGCGTGCTACGCCGCCAGCTTCGCCAGCCCGTTCCAGTCAAAGCTGATGCCGTGGCCCGGGCGGGCCGGGGCGAGCGCCTTGCCGTCCTCCAGCACCAGCGGATGCTCGATGTATGTGTCCAGACCGAAGCCGTGGGCCTCGAGGTAAGATCGGTTCGGGCAGGCCGCGAGCAGATGCACGGTGATGTCGTGGGCGCCGTGGCTGGTGACGGGCAGGTTGAAGGCCTCCGCCAGCCGCGCGATCTTCATGAAGGTGCTGACGCCGCCGCAATTGGTGACGTCGGGCTCGGGATAGGACACCGCGCCTGATGTGATGTAGTTCTTGAACTCCCACAGCGAGCGCAGATTTTCACCCGCTGCGATCGGCACGCCACCGGCCTGCATGATGCGCGCGTGGCCTGCGACGTCGTCGGGGATAACAGGCTCTTCCAGCCAGGTGAGGTCGTAGGGCACGAAGGCGCGGGCGGCGCGGATCGCCTCCTCGACCGTCCACTTCATGTTGGCATCCGCCATCAGCGGAAAGCCGTCGCCGAGATGCTGCCGCATCGCCGCGACGCGCGCAACGTCGGATTTGAGATCGGGCCGGCCGACCTTCATCTTGATGGCGCGAAAGCCCTTTGCGAGATTGCCGTCGGTCTGCTTCAACAGCGCCTCGACCGGGAGATCGAGATCGATGCCGCCGGCGTAACATGGCACGCGTGCGTCGAAACCGCCGAGCAACTGGTACAGCGGCAATCTGGCGCGCCGCGCCTTCAAATCCCACAGCGCGATGTCGAGCGCGGACAGCGCCAGCACCACAGGGCCGCCGCGCCCACCATAATGCAGGCCCCACCAGACGTGATGCCAGACGGCTTCGGTGTCGTCGGCCTCGCGTCCTTCGGCCAGCGGCGGGATCTCGCGCGTCAGGATATCGGCGACAGCGCCGCCATTGCGCCCGACCGTATAGGTGTAGCCGACGCCCTCGGCGCCGTCGGCATCGCGGATGCGGCAGGTAATCAGCTCGAACGCCGCGATCTCGCCATGGGTGGAGTCGGACAGCGTGACGGGGAGGGGGATCCGGTGGAGCCCGGTCTCGATGGTCGCGATGCGTGGCATGTGGCCTCCCGATTCTTGTTTTTTGTTTCGTACGAATCCATCACCGCATCGTCGCAAGCTGCACGGCCAGCGCGCAGGCGCGGTCGTATTCGTCGAGATTGATCCACTCGTCGATCGTGTGGGCCTCGTTCTGGCCGGCGCCGAAGGTCACGGTGGGAACGCCGTGGCGGACCATCCAGTTGGCGTCGAGGCCGCCATTGGCGGTGCGGACGTTCGGGGTGCCGCCGACCGCGGACACCGCCTCGACCGCGCGCTTGATCACGGGCTGGCTGTCCTTCATGCGGAACGGATAATAGTCGGTCTCGGCCTTGAACTTGATCTTGCCGGACTTTCCTTGCGCATTCGTCACCTTCTTGGCCGCCTTCGCGAACGCGGCCTTGTAGGCCTTGGTGATCTCCTTGAAGAACTTTCCGTCATGGCTGCGGCTTTCGCCGCGCACATGGACGTAGTCGGTGACGACATTGGTGGCATCGCCCGCGGGGCGGCCCTCGCCGCCGGTGACGGGGCCGACATTGCTGGTGCCCTGCCGCTTGCCCTTCACCACCTTGCCGAACCAGCCGCCGGCCTTCACGTCGGCCAGCGCCAGCGCCATGATCATGGTCGAGGAGATGCCGCGCTCCGGCGCGACGCCGGCATGCGAGGCGCGGCCAAGGATCTCGACGCTCCAGCGATCGGCACCGACGGCGCCGATGGTGACATTGGAGGCTGGGCCGCCGTCATAGTTGAAGGCCATCACCGGCGAGCCGAGCTCGTCCAGCTTGACGTGGCGCGCGCCGTAGAGCCCGCTCTCCTCGCGCACGCAGAACAAAAGCGTGATCGGCGGATGGTCGAGCTTCTGCTTCTCGAGCTCGGCCGCCAGCGTCACCAGCACGCCGCAGCCGCAGCGATTGTCGCCGCCCAGCGCGGTCCTGGCCTCGTTGACGATTCTGCGGCCGGATTTCCTCGGCCTGGCGCCGGCGCAGAGCGGCACGGTGTCCATGTGGGTCATGAACATGATGCGCGGCTGGTTGTGCAGGGCGCCGCGGCCGGGCAGGTCGACGATGAGGTTGCCGGTCTCGGTCGGCACGGGAATGCGGGTGTTGGCATCGTCGAGCCGGATCGCCTTGGCCGGCACGCCGCTCTCCTTCAGCGCGGCGGTGAGCTCACGCCCGATCGCCGCCTCCTGTCCGGTGACGCCCTCGATCGCGAGGAAGCGCATGAGGCGGTCGGTGGCGGCTTTGGTGTCGACAGGCATGATCCATTTCCTTGATGCGCAGACTCGTAGGATGGGTAGAGCTCTTCGCGAAACCCATCATTTCCGGCAAGAATGATGGGTTTCGCTTTCGCTCTGCCCATCCTACGAACGCGGCGAGGTACAAGTCAAAAAGACCATCACCCCCACGAGAAGCGCCGCCGCCATGAACAGCAGCACCGCCGGCAGCCCCGCAAACGCCGCGACCGCGCCGGTGGTCGACTGCATCAGGGCGGTGCCGAGGAAGAAGGCGAGGTTCACCGCCGCCAGCGCCTTGCCCGCTACTTGCGCGTCGACCAGTTGCCGGCACATGCCGAACAGCAGAGGCTGCGCGGACGTCGCAAGCCCGATCAGCACGAACAGCACGAGATCGTATTGCGGCGGCATGACCGCCACGCCGAACAGCCATGCAACCGCATAATGCGGCGCGCCGAGCGCCATCAGCACCACCAGCAGCGCCGCGACCGTGTGCGTGCCGGCCACCAGTTCGCGGCGGCGGCCGACCTTGCGGTCAATCATGCCCATCAGAAGCGGGCCCGCGATCATCGCCAGCGTGTAGGCGCCGAGCTGGTTGCCGGCCTCGACCCGCGTCAATCCCTTGATCTGCATCAGCCACGGTCCGCCCCACAATCCGCGCAGCACCAGCGAGGTCGCCAGCGACACCAGCGCCAGGGCGATCAGTCCACGCAACGGCCGCGACAGGCCGAGCCTGAGCACCTCGATCATCTGCGAGAGCGGCGAAGCCTCGTCCTTGTGCTCGGCCGGCTGGTTCGGCACCAGCGCGAGCACGGCGAGCGCGACCACGACGCCGCCGGCTGCTGCGATCCAGAACCCGGCGCGCCAGCCGTAGTGATCGACCACGAAAGCGAGCGGACTCGACGACAGCAGCATTCCGATGTTGCCGATCGACAGGATCGCGCCCGACCACAGCCCGAACCGCGCCGCCGACAATTGCTTGGCCGCCAGCGTCATCGGGCACATCAGCATACCAGAGGTGGCGATCCCCAGCAGCAACTGCCCGAACGCAAAGCTCGAAGGCCCCGTCGCAAAGCCCGACGCGATCGCGCCGACCACGGTGCCAGCGAGCAGGCTCAGCGACACCGGCCGCACGCCAAAGCGATCCATCGCCGCGCCGACCGGGATCTGCGACGCCGCAAAGGCGAAATGATAGACCGAGGTGAGGCTCGCCAGCGCCTGTGGCTGCACGTGGAAATCCGCCGCCATCAGATCGAGGCTGAGCGCCGGGATCGTGCGCAGCAAGGTCGACAGCATGTGCCCGCAGGCGAGCGCCACCAGCGCAAAGATCAGCGCGCGGGTGCTGTCACCCGCATCGTCAGTGGTGGCGGTGGTCATGAGCGTCCCGTCCCAAGAGTATTTTGGGTGGGGTACATGATTGGCGAAGGCGTGCCAATGGCGGCAGCTGCAGCCCCATCATTCCGGATTGTGCAGCGGAAATCTCAGACCTAAAGCGCAGGCTCGATGTCGCAACGAGCGAGATGCGCTCCCTCCCTCGCTTGCGGGCCCGCAAGCGGGAGAGGTGAACGAGCCCGCGGCCGGTTGATTCAGCCTAAAGCCATTCCGGGTTCGGCTGAGTTCGTGCGGCGGCGCAATATGTCGCGATGGGACAACAAGCCGACTCAGATGCCGACCGGTTCTCGGCTACGAGCAGCAGTCGTGTTCGAACTACCAGATAGTGTCGCGGGAATATTACCCCTCGGCTACGAATACGTACCTGTTGCCATCCTTGGCCAGCGTGCCGACGTTCGGCATCAACCAGTGAGTACCCGAAATAGTGAGCTTGTCGGCGACCGCGCGATCGAAGATCTTCCTTCGCGTTTCGACAGCCATTTGCGGATCCTGGTCGATAGCGAGCTGCCACTCGGGATTTGTTGAAATGTGTGGCGCAAGATTGACCACGTCAGCGCTGATCAGGAACTGTTCGCCGCCGGAGGTGACCAGATGCGCGACCATTCCCGGGCTATGGCCGGGCGCCTGAACGGCGTGCACACCGGGCAGGAGTTCTGGTTCTCCCTCAAAGGTCCTGACGTTTTTCCAAGTCGCCACCGTGGCCTGAATTCGCTGGGCGAGGCCTTTGCGCGTCGGTCCGAGATCGATCGACTCGACCCCCGGGCGCGTCCACCATTTCAATTCCGCGGCGGGCACCACGATGTCGGCATCCGGGAAGACCTGCGCATCGCTCTCATTGCTCATGAGGCCATAAATGTGGTCGCCGTGGAGATGGGAGATGAGGATCGTCTTGACTGCCTTGGGGTCAAGGCCCGCCGCCGCCATGCTCTCGAATAACCGGCCGTTCCCTTCACCATAAATCGGATGACCGCCCGTACCCGAGTCGATCAGGACCACTTGATCGCGCAGCTTGAGCGCCATGACGATAAACCGCAGGGGCGCCTTATTGTCGGGAAAACCGGCACCACGCAACACGGTCTTGACCTGTTCGACGCTGACATTCCTGACCATGCCCTCCCGCAGCGGAACGTCACGCATGCCATCGATCAGAGAGAAGATTTCAATGTCGCCGATCTTGTATTTGCGGAAAGGTTGAGTGACGGACTGTTGAGCGTGAGCCGCGTCGACAAACGTGATCGGCTTGTCGAGTCCAAACGCGGCATAAGCGCCGGCTGCGCCAAGTGTCAGGTCCCGACGCGAGATATCGGACATCGTTCGGACTCCCCGCTGATGAATGGATCGAGCATATCAATGGGGATGTGCACTGCACAAGGTCGGCTTTGGGTCATTTTCACAATGTCGTCGGGTGGCGACGCGCTACGACAGGCTTGCCGCCAACTATCTTGCCTTGGTTCAACTCGCGTCGATCTGGCTATGGCTGCGCCTTAATGAGTCCGCGTCCTAGTCAAATGACAGAACGGAAGATCAAATACAGGCAGCCGGAGATGATCATCGCCGCCGGCAGGGTGAGGATCCACGCCAGCACGATGTTCCGGATCGTCGGCGTTTGCAGCCCGGAGCCATTGGCCGCCATGGTGCCGGCGACGCCGCTCGACAGGATGTGCGTGGTGGACACCGGCAGGCCGTAGAACTCCGCGCCCAGGATCGTTCCGGCTGCCACCAGCTCGGCCGAAGCGCCTTGCGCATAGGTCAGGTGCTGCTTGCCGATGCGCTCGCCGACCGTCACGACGATCCGTCGCCAGCCGACCATGGTGCCAAGACCGAGCGCGATCGCGACCGAGATCTTGACCCAGTTCGGAATGAAGCGCGTGCCGGATTCGAGGCTGGCGCGGTAGTCCTTCAGGATCGCGGCGTCACCGGCGCTGAATTTCGCACCGGCCTCGGGTAGCAGGCGGATGGCGTCGGCGGCCAGATACATGTCGTTGCGCATGTTCGGCGTCGCCGCGGCCGGGATGCGGCTGATCGAGCCGTAGCTCTTCACGCCGTTGGCGACGTCGTCCGAGAGGGCCGCCAATGCCGCAAATACATCCGGTCGGTTCAGGTCGCGCCTCTTGAGCGCGTCGCCGATCAGGCCTCGCGCGTCATTGGCATTGCCCTGCTGCGCGCCTTGCGCCTGTCCTGCAAATACGTCCTTGGCCTTGGCGGCGATGTCGACGAATGCAGGCGTGCTCGACTCCGGCATGGTCCGGTTCAGCGCATAGGCCGTCGGTGCCACGCCGATCAGGATCAGCATGATCAGGCCCATGCCCTTCTGCCCGTCATTGCCGCCATGCGCAAACGACACGCCGGTGCAGGTCAGGATCAGGATGCCGCGGATCCACCACGGCGTCTTGCCTCTCGGCTCCTCGTACAGCTTACGCACGGGGACGATGACTTTCAGCAGGAGCAGCAGCAGAGCCGACAGCGCGAAGCCGACTGCCGGGCTGAACAGGAGAGCCTTGCCCACGCTGACGGCCTGAGACCAGTCGACGCCGGAAGTCGCCTGCGCGGCGGGCGCGACCAGTTCGTTGGCAAGGCCTACTCCCATGATCGAGCCGATCAGGCAATGCGAGGAGCTGTTCGGGATGCCCATCGACCACGTCGCCAGATTCCAGATCATCGCCGCGATCAACAACGCAAAGATCATGGCGTAACCGGCGGTGCTGCCGACATTAAGGATCAGGTCGACGGGCAGGAGCGTGATCACGCTGTAGGCCACCGCACCGGTGGAGACCAGCACGCCGAGGAAATTGAACGCGCCCGACCAGATCACCGCGGTCAGCGGTGGAAGGCTGTGCGTATAGATGACGGTCGCCACCGCATTCGCGGTGTCGTGGAATCCATTCACGAACTCAAACCCGAGCGCGATCATGAGGGCGACGCCGAGGAGGAGCAGAGCACCGAGCGCAAGCGGCTCGCCCACGTTATGCGTGTCGGTGAACACGCCATAGGCGGCGTAGCCGATCCCGCTGACCAGGAAGAGCAGGAAGGCCGCGACCACGCTCACATGCGGCTTGCGATCGAGGTCGGGTTTCGCGGCGGACTCGGAGCCCCGCGGTCGATCGTTCAGTGCAAGATCGGACATGTGGATTGCTCGTTGGTCGGTCGGTCAGCAATGATCCCTGTGAACCCGGACGTCGCGGCGTCCCGGCGCTGCTTTCAGATTTGTGACTCAGCCGTCGGGATCGACGCGCAGGCGCCGCAACCGATGCAGCTCCTTCGCGGCGTCCTTCCTCAGCCCGACCGCGGTCTCGTGTTCCTGGCCGACGATGAATCCCGATGCGAACGCCTGGGCGCGCCGGTTCGCAGGCGGCGCTGCCAACGCCGCTTCCATCGCCAATTCGCGGTGCGCCATGAAGTCATTGAGCGATCCGAGGGCAGACTGAATCCGCTTCAGCCGGTCGGAAAGATCCGCGAGCCGCTGCCGGGCGCGATTGCCGTAGAGGCTTCTGAAGAAGTCGACGGCATAGCGGATCTTCTTGATCCTGATCCTCAGCTTGTGGCGCTGCGTCGCGTCGAGATCGTTCAGGCGCATGCCCTGCTTTCGAGCCTTCCGGAGGCGCCGGTCGAGCACTGCCGCGGCGTAGGCGGTGATCGACCGGTCATCATCGGCGCGAGACTGTCCAGTTTCGATCCACTCGATCACGTCGATCAGCAGGCGGCGGTAACGGGCCGACGTCACCGCATTGCGGGCACGTCCGAAGGCCGCCGCTCGTTGTCTGGAGAATTTCTCGCGGAGCGCGCGCGCGCCCCGCTTCGGAACGCCCTTTTCGGCGACCGGTTGAACGCTTTCCTTCAAGAACACGTCGATTTCACGTGCCGGTGCCAGTTCGTCAGTAAGCCACTTTAGTTCGGTCTTCACCCGTGCTGTGCTCGCCCGTGGCAGGATATCGTCGAACAACGAGATGGCCGCACGCAGCCGCCGCAGGCCGACGCGCATCTGATGCACTCCCTCGGAGTCCTGGTCGCGCACCGGATCGGCGTTGGCCGTGAAATGACGCAGCGTCGAAAGCGCGATAACCCGGAACGCATCGCGCGGCGAGAGTTCGGACTTCAGCTCGATCGGTTCGGCGCGTTGCGCCCCGCGGCCGCCGCCTGTGGCGTACTGGTAACCTCGTTCGCCTTTCGAACGGAGATCGAGCTCGGCGCCCGCTTTGCGCTCGACATTGCGTGCCAGCCGGAACAGGTCTGCGACGTCTCCGGACTTCAATTCCAGCTCGAGCTCGGCGATCGGCCGCGCCCGCGGTCCCGCGCCGATCCGGCCGCGGTCGACGGCGAGTTCGATCTGGCTGTTTCGGACCCGCCTGGTCTGCGTGGTGCGACGAACCTCGGTCCGGAAGACCGGCTTGAGCTTGCGGGAAAGTTTCTTGGTCGTGAGGTCCTCGAGCGGCGTCTTTCTCGCCTTCTCGAGCTCCGGTCTCGCGCCTGCGACCTCATTCTCCCATTCGCCGCGCGTAACGCTTCCCGCGTTGCCCGCTTTCACGGTCTGCACGTAGCGTCCGTCAACCTTGCGGACCCGGAGCGTGAGACCATGCCGCCTGAGCTTGTGCTTGCTCGTATCGTAGTAGGTCGATACGAGCGCCTGTTCTGCCCGTTCGCGCCCACGTCCGTTTGCGCCGGTCCGCAAGACGGATGACAAGCTTCGCGGTGCGACGCGGAATTTCAGTTCCGTTTCAGCATTCATCGTCAGAGCTTCCGTTGCCCGATTCAAAGTGGCGCAACTGCGGGAAGTTCCGGAGCTGCCGACATTTCAATCTGGATCTGCGGCGTCATGAAAGCTTCACGGAACCGGGCGGGAGAGCGGCCGGTTGGAGGCGGTAGGCGCGTGACCCGAAAGAGGCCCAAGCCGTCGCTTGCTTGCGCGCGCCGGGCGGTGATAGTTTTGAGGACAGCGCCGATTTGACACTCAGCTTGCGGGCGCTTCTCCAAATGCAGCTAAAGCGAAGTGTCACGTCTGCATCGTCCCGCACCGGAATGTCGTCGGCCGTCCTGAAGAGAGGAGGGGTCAATGAAATTTGCCGCGATCGCGGACATCCACGGAAATTGCCCGGCACTTGAGGCGGTGCTGGCGGACATCGCCGACCTCGGCATCAATGACGTCGTGAACCTCGGCGATCACGTCAGCGGCCCGCTCGAGGCGGCCCGGACTGCGGATCTGCTGATCGCGCGGGGCTTTCCATCGGTGCAGGGCGACCAGGATCGCATTCTCGTCGACCTGTCGCGGGTCGGCAAATCGGCCCGCAGCGATTTCCAGCAACTGGAGCGCAGACACTTCGACTGGATGGAGAGCATGCCGCCGACGCTTGTCTATTGGGAGGACGCCTTCCTTTGTCATGCAGCCCCCAGGGACGATGCCGCGTTCTGGCTCGATTACGTCGCCGCCAACGGCAGCGTCCGCGCCAGCCCGATCGACATGATCGAGGCCGGCGCCCAAGGCATCGACGCAAAACTCGTTCTCTGCGGGCACACCCACATCCCGCGGGTGATCCGCCTGCGGGACGGGCGAATGATCGTCAATCCCGGCAGCGTCGGATTGCCCGGTTACGATGGACGGACGCCTGTTCCTTATGTGGTCGAGATCGGCACCCCGCACGCCTGCTACGCCATTCTGGAGCGCGCCCGCGCAGGCTGGTCCGCGACGCTCCGCTACGTGCCCTACGACAGCACGGCCATGGCTGAACTCGCTCGCAGCAGAGGCATGCCGATTTGGGCAAGCGCGATTGCAACGGGGTGGGTCGAACGGTGAGAGTTAGTGAAGATGCGCCGGCCAGGCGGCTCGCCGCGTGGATTTGAGGGTAAGCCTTCGCTACGGCAACACACCTCTTTCTATGGCGCCGCTTCCCTCAGCAGCGCCGTCGGGTAGACAGTTCGCGCAACAAATCCTCTGCTTCCGTCAACACCGCGCGGACAAGCTTTCGTTCTTCGATCGCCTCGCCGGTGAAGAAGCCATGCTTGATGGCATTGCTGTTTCCAAATGGCGCCCCCGATCCCCAAGCGCCGCCGTGCATGCGGCAGCGCGCCTTGCCGCGCAGCGCCGGCGCGCGACAAGTTTCACCGTTGCGTGTTTGCGCGCCACAACGGAGGCTCGCTTGCATCGCGCCGGTGTTGCGGGCATGGCTCACGCGCTGACGGCCGCTGTGTCCGCCAGGCCCGGCTGCGCGGCGATCAGGCTCGCATGTTGCGTGAAATGGCCGACGACGGCCTTGCCGCCGTCCTGCACCGACAAATTCTGCACCGTGATCGCACACGCGCCGTTGCTGCGATGGCGGTTCAGGGCCTCCATCTGGGCTGCATAGGTGCGGGCCAGCCGGGTCAGTGCGCGCGTGAGGCTTTCCTGCTGTGGCACGTCGTCGGTGCAGGCGAGGCGGCAGGCGCAGCGCATCGACGCGACGTGAATGCTCACCATCTGCGCCGCCAGCATGGCCTCGAGCGAGTCCTTTGGCGCAATGCTCTTCAGCATCGAGACCATGAAGGCGAGATTGCCCTGGTCCGGCCTGCACGCAACCGCGCTGGCTTTCACCAGCTGGCTCAGCAGGCCATGCAGCGCCTCGCGATCGACGGCGCCGAGCGCCTCGGCCAGCAGCTTTTCGCCGGTGCTGGGGTCGGGATGGTCGATCACGATGCGCCGGCGGCGGAGTTTTACCTTTGGGCTTGCGATGATCGGGGCATGATCGGTTGGCGCGATGTTCATCGTCTCGGTCAGTGTCGGAAGTGTCGTCATGCGGTGGGTCCTTTACCGGTGCAGGCGCGAGGGCTCGCAGGCCGCGCGAAGCCGATCGCGTGCCTGCTATGCGGCGGTTGAGATGTTCAGATGTCGATGAGAAGCTTACGCGCGGCCATGTATCGAGCGCGCCCAGGATCGGGCGGGCGTGGACACGGGCGATTGTCGCGATGATGCCATCGTGCGCCTGTTTTGCCCGACGTGTCAAACGGAATTTCGGGATTACGTAAGTCGTCTCCCCGCAAGTCCCGGTTCTGACTGGCGGCGGCTACTGTGCATGGGGTTGTTTTCGCGAGTCTTGTCCGGGGAGCGGCAAATCAGCCGGCAATGAAGGCGAGCAGGGTGCCGTTGGCCTTGGCCGGGGGCACTACGACCGCGGCTCCACTGCGGATGCCCGCCGAGCCCAGCGTTTTCTCGGTCGCGGCGAGATCGCCGCTGACAAGCACCAGCGCCGCGCCGCCGCGCTCGGAGAGGCCGGCGAGCGGTACGCCCGGATAGCGTTGGCCGAGCTGGTCGAGCGTCAGATAAACGAAGTCGGCGCGGTCGCCACCCGATGTCACCGTCACCGCGCCGTCGATCTCTATTTTCGGCTCGCGATCGATCAGCCGCGCCAGATGGGCCGCTTCCTTCGCGGCCTCGGGCGTCGCGATCAGCACCTCGCTGATCCGCTTCGCTGCATTGGCGTGCGTCATCAGTTCGGGGATCCACACCGTCTCGCGGGTCTTGTGCTGGCAGGCGAAGATGCGCACGCCGCCGGGGGCTTCTGCCGTCGGCCACATGAAGGTACGGAATTTGGCGGCCGCGACGGTGCCATCAGGCAGCGTGACCGGCCGCTCGAAATCGGTCGGACCGATCGGTGTGAGGCCACGCGCGCGGATTTCTTCGGCGCCGGCCGCGGAATCGACCGCGGTGAAGGCGACGCGCTCGATGCCTTCACCGTGCCGCTCGACAAAGGCGCGCGCAGGCGCGTTGTGTTCGGTTGGCACCAGCACGCCGAGCAGCTCCATATAGTCCGGGTCGAACATGATGGTGTAGTTGCCGGTGCCCATGTGGGCGCTGTGGGTGCCGCGCGGCGACAGCGTGAAGCCGAGCTGCCTGTAATTTTCGGCGGCCTTGTCGAGGTCTTTCACCATGACCACGGCGTGGTCGATACCGATGATGTTCTTGAGAGCCACTGTGATTTCCCCGCAACGAATGCAAACCGAGCTTGGACGGCGGCCCGTGGCCGCCGGTCCTGTCTACGCCGGATAGGCGATCAAGTCATTTTCAAATCTTCGGGACATGCGGAATATCATTCCGCGAAACGCTGCATCGACGCGAAGGCCAACGGCGTCAGCGATCCTGCTCGCTGATATAGGCAGCGAGGATGGCGCGTTCCTCGCTGGTCATCTCGGTGATGTTGCCCGGCGGCATCGCATTGGACCAGGCGGCCACGCGCCCGATCAGGCGGATATTGCGAAGGATGTGCTCGGGCGCGTCGAGCAAGATGCCCTTCGGCGCGGTCACGATGCCGGCCCAGACCGGCTCGGCCGCGTGGCACATGCTGCAGCGGGACATCACGATCTCCTCGACATTGGCGAGCGTCGGCTGTGCCGACAGCGCGCCCGTCTTCGCCTCGCGCGGGCCGGCCGCAGACAGGAACAGGATCGCGATCGCGCCCGCTGCTGCGACGCCCCACACCCACCACGGTGATTTGCGCCCCGCATGCCCCTCGTTGAAGAAGTGGCGGATCACCGGTCCCAGCGCCAGCACGATCGCAACGATGATCCAGTTGAAGCGCGTGGCATAGAGCAGGGGATAGTGGTTGCTGATCATCAGCACGACGACCGGCAGCGTCAGATAATTGTTGTGGACCGATCGCTCCTTGCTGGTCTTGCCGAGTTTCGGGTCGGGCGCCTGGCCCGCGATCAGGCTGGCGACGATCTTCTTCTGGTTCGGGATGATCACCGCAAACACGTTGGCGACCATGATGGTGCCGATGATCGCCGCGATCTGGTTGAAGGCGCCGCGTCCGCTCAGCACATGGGTGAAGGCGTAGGTCAGTGCGACCAGGAACAGATAGCCGCCGATGGCAAACGGGAGCTCGCGCTGTGCGAGCCCGGTGCGGCAGGCAGCCTCGTAAAGCAGCCACGCCAGCGCGAGACTACAGAAGCTGAACAGCCCTGCCTGGGTCGGCGTCAGGTCGAGAATCGACTTGTCGACCAGGAACAGATCGGCGTCGAGATAGTACACCACCACCATCAGCGCGAAGCCGGACAGCCAGGTGGTGTAGGCCTCCCATTTGAACCAGGTGAGCTCGTTCGGCATCTGGGTCGGCGCCACCAGATATTTCATGATCCGGTAGAAGCCGCCGCCATGGACCTGCCAGGCCTCGCCTTGGACGCCGTCGGGCAAGTCGCTCTTAGGCTTGAGGCTGAGGTCGAGGGCGATGAAATAGAACGAGCTGCCGATCCAGGCGATCGCCGCCACCACATGCAGCCAGCGCAGCAGCAGGCTCGCCCATTCCGATAAGATCGATCCCCACATGATCACCCCATCAATCGCGACATCGATGCCGCAGCTTTGATGACCGCAACCGGCGGCCGTGCCCTTACAATCTGTCGCACCGATCCGCGTTGTTTTCCAGTACGATGGGTCATACCAAATGCACATCGTGCGGGCATGAGCTGACGTGGGATTTGGCAGAAAAGTCCGGGAGGAAGGCGACGTGACAATTCGTGTTTCGCACGTGATGGTGCCCGCTTGGCTGTTGGTGGCCTGCGCCGGTGCACGAGCCGAGCCCGTGCTGCAAGGCAAGGATGCCTATGGCAGCTGGCAGGCCGACAAGCCCGGCACCGTCAGGCTGATCCGCCCTGATGACCTGCCCAAGCCCGGAGCATCGCCGTCGGTCTCCAATGCCACGCGCGTGACGTCGCGTGGCAGCGCCACGCCGTTGGTGCCCCAGGGATTCAGGATCGAGCTGTTGGCTGACGGTCTCTCCGATCCGCGCGTGCTGCGGGTAGCGCCTAATGGCGACATTTTCGTTGCGGAGACCGGGCCCGGGCGCATTCGGGTGCTCCGCCTTGGGGAGGGCGGCGCCAAGGTTGCGACCAACGAGCTCTTTGCCAGCGGGCTTAACCGTCCTTTCGGCATCGCCTTCTTCCCGAACGGCGACGATCCGCAATGGGTCTATGTCGCCAATGCCGGCAACGTCGTGCGCTTTCCCTATCACGCCGGTGACCTGAAGGCGTCGGGCAAGCCCGAAATCGTGGTGGCGAACCTGGCGCACGGGTCGGGGCATTCCACCCGCGACATCGTGTTCACGCCCGATGGCAAGCGCATGCTGGTGTCGGTCGGCTCCGCCAGCAATGTCGCCGAAGGCATGGGGAGTCCGCCCGGCGGGCTCGAGGCCTGGTCGCGAACGCAAGCCGTTGGTGCGTCCTGGGGCTATGAGGCCGAGCGTGCGGCGGTACTCTCCTTCGACCCCGAAGGCAAGGACCGCAAGCTCTACGCCACCGGCATCCGCAACTGTGTCGGTCTCGCGATCCAGCCGCAGACCGGGCTGCCCTGGTGCTCGACCAACGAGCGCGACGGTCTCGGCGACGATCTCGTGCCCGACTACGTGACCAGCGTGAAGGAAGGCGCGTTCTACGGCTGGCCATGGTTCTACATCGGCAACCATGAAGACCCGCGTCACGCCGGCGCGCGGCCGGACCTCAAGGACAAGGTGACGATCCCTGATGTGCTGGTGCAGGCGCATTCGGCCTCGCTCGGCATGACCTTCTACCAGGGCACGCAGTTTCCGTCCGAGTACCAGGGCGACGCCTTCGCCGCCGAGCACGGCTCCTGGAACAGGTCGAAGCGCACCGGCTACAAGGTGATCCGTATCAAGATGAAAGACGGCAAGCCGACCGGAGAGTACGAGGATTTCGTCACCGGCTTTGTCGTGAACGACGCACAAGTGTGGGGACGGCCGGTCGGCATCGCGGTGGCGAAGGATGGCGCACTGCTGGTCTCGGAAGATACGGGCGGCACGATCTGGCGGGTGACGCACTGATGTGGCTCTCGCCTCTCGCGCGTGCAGGGAGAGACCTCATCCCCGCCTCACACTCGCCCCGCCATCCACGGGCAGCGTCACGCCCGTAATGAAATTCGCCTCGTCCGACGCCAGGAACAGCGCAGCGTTTGCGACGTCCCATCCGGTGCCCATCTTCTTGCGCAGCGGCACCTTGCTGTCGCGTTCGGCTTCGACTTCGGCGCGGGTCTTGGACCATTCGCGGGCGCGGGTGTCCACCGCCATTGGCGTGTTCATCAGGCCGGGCAGGATGACGTTGGCGCGGATGCCGTATTCGGCGTTCTGGTAGGCGAGCTGTTCCGTGAAAGCGATCATCGCCGATTTCGTCGCCTTGTACGCAACGTAAGGATAGGTGGTGATCGCGGCCATCGAGGAGATGTTGATGATGGCGCCGCTCTCTTGCGCGCGCATGATCGGGATCACTTCCTTGGCCGCCAGAATGCAGCTCTTCAGATTGATGGCGACGACGCGGTCGAACGCTTCCTCGGTGATCTCTAGCAGCTCCGCATCGCCGCCGGACAGGCTGACGCCGACATTGTTGTGTAGCACGTCGATGCGGCCCCAGCGCGATTTGGCGTCGGCGACCATCGCCTTGATGTCGGCAGACTTGGTCACGTCGGCCTTGAAGGCCGCGGCGATGCCTTGCTTTGCGGCGATCAGATCGACAGTTTCCTGCGCCGATTCCAGATGATGATCGACGCACAGCACCTTCGCGCCCTCACGCGCGAAGGTCAGCGCGGTGGCGCGGCCGTTGCCCATGCCCTCGCCTGGGCTCTGCCCGGCGCCAACGATGATCGCAATCTTGTCCTTCAGGCGCATCTCAGTTCACTCCCGGCCGGCGAGGCCGGCATCGTCCTCAGGGCCCTGCATATCGTTCCATCCCGATATTTTCGTGCAAATTAGCAACGGAGCGCTGAGGTGAGAAGGCCTGCCAACACGCGCCGATGTCATTGACATCGCATGGAATTGCATGCCGCGGCACGGGACGGCTCGGGCTCGAGCAGGCGTGTTGTGGAACCGTCTGCACGCAACTGCGTTTGTTGCTGGGGGCTTTTCGCGCTACGCTTCCCTCGGGGACTCCCAACCGCCAGTGGCTTGCCGATGAATCTGCTTGATCCACAAGGGCCCGTAGCTGCGGCCAACAGCACCATTTTGGTCGATTCCGTTTTCATCATGCTCGCGATCGTGGTGCCGACCATTTTCGCGATTCTGGCTTTTGCGTTCTGGTTTCGCGCATCCAATCCGAAGGCGCGCTTCCAACCCGACTTCGTTTATTCCGGGCGCGTCGAGATGGTGGTGTGGGCGATCCCCGCACTGACCGTGATCCTGCTCGGCGGCGTTGCCTGGATCGGCTCGCATAAGCTCGATCCCGCAGCACCGGTGCCGGGGACCGGGAGCCCTGTGCGGATCCAGGCCGTCTCGCTCGACTGGAAGTGGCTGTTCATCTATCCCGACCAGCGCATCGCCACCGTCAACACATTGACAGTGCCGGCCGGCGCCGAGCTGAATTTTCAGCTGACGTCGTCGAGCGTGATGAACACGTTCTTCATCCCGCAACTCGGCAGCATGATCTACACCATGAACGGGATGGTGACGCGGCTGAACCTGCGCGCTGATAACGAGGGCAAGCTCCAGGGTCTGTCGGCGCATTTCTCCGGCGATGGCTTTCCCGACATGATGTTCGACGTCAACGTAGTCTCGTCGCTCGCTTTTCCGGATTGGGTGGCGACCACCGCGAAAACCGACGCTGTGCTGAATGAGGACAGCTATAAGAAGTTGATGCAGCAGGGCATTGAGACGGGCAGGCCGACCTATCGCCTCGAGGACCCGCGCCTGTTCGACCTGATCTCGACCCAGCACATCCCGCCCGGGCCCGGACCGGAACTGCTATCCGATGCCGGCCGACCGCACAGTGGAGGCCATGATGCTCGGTAAGCTCGATTGGTCGGTGATCCCGTTCGGCCAGCCGATTCCGCTGATCGCGGGCGCCGTGGTGCTGGTGGGGATACTGGCAGTGCTGATCTGGGTCATCGTGAAGGGCCATCTGCCCTATCTCTGGCACGAATGGATCACCAGCGTCGATCACAAGCGCATCGGCGTGATGTACATCTTGCTGGCTTCAGTGATGCTGCTGCGGGGCGGCAGCGATGCCATCATGATGCGGATACAGCAGGCGATCGCGTACCAGTCGCAGGGCTATCTTCCGCCGGAACACTACAACCAGATCTTTTCGGCCCACGGCACCATCATGATCTTCTTCGTGGCGATGCCGTTCGTGATCGGCTTGATGAACCTCGTCGTGCCGCTTCAGCTCGGCGTGCGCGACGTCGCTTTTCCGACGCTGAATTCAGTCGGCTTCTGGCTGACCGCGACAGGCGCGCTGCTGGTCAACCTGTCGCTCGTGATCGGCGAGTTCGCGCGCACCGGCTGGCTCGCCTTTCCGCCGCTATCGGAACTGTCCTATTCGCCGGGCGTCGGCGTCGACTATTACGCCTGGTCGCTGCAGATCTCCGGCGTCGGCACGCTGGTCGCAGGCATCAATCTCGTCACGACAGTGCTGAAGCTGCGCACCAAGGGCATGAACTATCTGCGCATGCCGATGTTTTGCTGGACCACGCTGGCTTCGAACCTCCTGATCGTTGCGGCGTTCCCGATCCTCACCGCGACGCTCGCGATGCTGCTGCTCGACCGTTATCTTGGCTTCCACTTCTTCACCAACGAGGCCGGTGGCAACGTCATGATGTTCATGAATTTGATCTGGGCCTGGGGCCATCCGGAGGTCTACATCCTCGTGCTGCCGGCCTTCGGCATCTTCTCCGAGGTGGTGTCGACCTTTTCCGGCAAGGCGCTGTTCGGTTACCGTTCGATGGTGCTCGCCACCATGGCGATCTGCATCATCTCCTTCATGGTTTGGCTGCACCATTTCTTCACGATGGGCGCGGGTCCCGATGTCAACGCCATCTTCGGCATCGCCAGCATGATCATCGCGGTGCCGACGGGGGTGAAGATCTACAACTGGCTGTTCACGATGTATGGTGGCCGGATCCGCTTTGCGACGCCGATGCTGTGGGCGGTCGGCTTCATGGTCACCTTCATCATCGGCGGCTTGACCGGCGTACTGGTTGCGGTGCCGCCGGCGGATTTCATGCTTCACAACAGCATGTTCCTGGTGGCGCATTTCCACAACGTCATCATCGGCGGCGTGCTGTTCGGCGCCTTCGCCGGCTTCGAATACTGGTTTCCCAAGGCGTTCGGCTTCCGCCTCGACGAGCGCTGGGGCAAGCTCGCGTTCTGGTTTACCTTCTCAGGCTTCTATGTCACCTTCCTTCCGCTCTATGTCGCCGGCATGCTCGGCATGACGCGGCGCATGCAGCACTATGACGTCGCGGAGTGGCGACCCTGGATGATCGTGGCTGCGATCGGCATGGCCGTGTTGTCGATCGGCGTGATCTGCCAGATCATGCAGCTCGTTGTCAGCATCCGCAACCGCGAGGCTTTGCGCGACCGCACCGGCGATCCCTGGGACGGCCGCTCCTTGGAATGGGCGACCTCGTCGCCGCCGCCGGTGTTCAATTTCGCCTTCCATCCCGACGTGCGCGGCGAAGACGCCTATTGGGACATAAAGATTCACGCCCAGCAGCAATCGCTCGAGCACACTGCGCCCGAATACCACGACATCGAGATGCCCAGGAACTCTCCGACGGGTTTCGTCTGCGCGTTCTTCGCCACCATCATGGGCTTTGCGCTGATCTGGCACATCTGGTGGATGGTGATCTTGGGCGGCATTGGCGCGTTCGCGACCTTCGTCGTGTTCGCCTGGCGCGACCATGACGAATACGTCATTCCGGCGGACGAAGTCGCGCGCATCGACCGTATCAATCTCGAGGAACGGCGCAGCCTCGTCAGCATGGCGGGAGCGATCTGATGTCGATGACAGCGACCGTCGGCCGCGCCCATGCCGATCCCCATCACATCGGGCTCGTCGTCGAGCATCCCGGCCCCGCATCGAAGCGCATCGTGACGGCTTACGGCTTCTGGGTCTTCCTGCTCTCCGACATCGTGATGTTCTCCTGCTTCTTCGCGGCCTATGCGGTGCTGGTCAGCCAGACCGCCGACGGCCCGAAAGGCTCGGAGATCTTCGAGCAGCGGAACGTTGCGATCGAGACGGTTTGCCTGCTGCTGTCGAGCTTCACTTGTGGCATGGCGAGCATTGCGGCCGACGTCCGCAACCGGTTCTGGTTCTATCTCGGCATGGCCGTGACCTGCGTGCTCGGCCTCATCTTCCTCTTGATCGAGTTCCGCGAATTCGCCGATCTCGTCTCCCGCGGCTATGGCCCGTCGCGCAGTGCCTTCCTGACTGCGTTCTTCTCGCTGGTCGGGTGTCACGGCCTGCATGTGTCGGCCGGAGTGCTCTGGCTGCTCACCATGATGGCCCAGGTCTTCGCCAAGGGCTTTCGCGCCGACGTCCTGCGCCGGATGATGTGCTTCGCGCTGTTCTGGCACGCGCTCGACATCATCTGGGTCGGCGTCTTTTCCGTCGTCTATCTGCTAGGGAGTGGCGTATGAGCGATCAGACGCACGCGCGGACTGAACATGATCTCGCTCCGGGCGAAGAAGAGCAGCACAGCGTAGGTGAGCGGATCGTTGGCTACGTTGTTGGTCTCGGCCTGGCGCTGCTCCTGACGGCAACGTCATTCTTCATCGCCGGCACCGATCTGGTCTGGCAGCCTTCCATTCCCGTCGCGCTGATCGTGCTTGCGATCGCGCAGATGGGCGTGCATCTGGTGTTCTTCCTGCACATCACCACGGGGCCTGACAACACCAACAACGTGCTGGCGCTGGCCTTCGGGCTGCTGGTCGTGTTCCTGGTGGTGGGCGGAACCGTCTGGATCATGGCGCATCTCAATCAGAACATGCCGCCGATGGATCAGTTCATTCGGATGCACAGCTAGCGCCGCGCAGAAAAGAAGAGCCGCTTGTTGTGACAAGCGGCCCAAGTCTAGGGAGGAAACGCCCGAGCAAAGACAATCCGATGAGGATCGCCTGCCAAGGATGCACTCGCGCAAGGCGCGTGCGCACGTTTATGAGTGTACCAATTCGCGACGGAGTTCAATTCCGGATCAATACTGTCTCGGTCTACCACTCACGGCTGCGTGAACCACTTGCTCACTTTGGCCGGCGGCAATTGTAGGCCCTGCGGAAGCCCGAGGCCTGCGCGTCGTCCTCCGAGCAGAACCAGCGGTCCGGCTGGGTGGTTGCGGCGTAGCTCGGGCAGCCCCGCAGATGATAGATGCCGATATTGCCGGTGACGCGCGCGCGCACAGCGAGCTTGCCCTTGATGGCGCAGCTCGGCGGCGCCGTCAGTTCTTCCGGAAACAGCACCGCGCGAATCTCCTTGTCGCGGTCGGCGCGGCAGGCGGCGCCGAGCAGGGCGCCATCTTTCTTGCCGGTGCGGAATTCTTGCGGTGCAACAAAGCAGCCCTTCCAGATGCCGGCAGATGCCGTCTTGGCTTCGGCAGCCGCCGGCTTGACGTTGGCCTTGGTGGGCTCGCGCGCGATGGCAAAGCCCAGTTTGAGCAGCTGCTCGTTCAACGAGACCTTGTCGCCCTCGACCGTGCAGACCGCGCGGTGGCGCTTGCCAAAATTCTTCTCGGGACCGACATCGTCGCAACGCACGGGCTTTCCGCCGACCAGCTTGGTGAGCTGGTCGCGGGCCTCGATGCCGCAGGTCCAGGGATCGGCGTGATCGTCGATGCAGATCTGGTCCAGCTCGGGCGCGTCGACGCCGTCGAGCCGGTAGGTGACGTCGCCGAGCTGAATGGAATTGGCGTCACGGACGGTCGCGGCGGCGGTCAGCGCGGTGGCGGGGCTGGAGATCCCCAGAGATCCGGACAGAGCGAGAAATAAAACGAGCGCGAAGGCGCGGGCTGCGGCAAATGAATTCTCGACGGACATAATCTCTCGCTATCGATTGCTCTTGGCCTCCGTTCCTAGCATCCGGCTGGGACGATACCAATGGTCTGCGCTGTGCGAAGTGCGACATTCGCGCGCGAGCCTTTACTCGCCGGCCGGTCTACCCCTATCGTTTGCCGGCCTTGTGAGCCGTGACGGCCGAATCGCCCGCGAAGCGGCGAGGGCGGGAGGAAGATTTTTTGATGAAAGACCCCGTGGACGTCCTGATCATCGGCGCCGGCGCTTCGGGCGCCGCAGTGGCGTGGTCGCTGGCCGAGACCAAGATGCACATTCTCTGCCTGGAGCAGGGCGGCTGGATGAATCCGGCGGAATATCCCAGCACGGGCCGCGACTGGGAGGCCAAATTCTACGGCGAGTGGTCGTCGAGCCCGAATGTCCGCGGCCGACCCGAAGATTATCCGATCAACGACGACAATTCGCCGATCAAGGTCGTCAACTATAATGCGGTCGGTGGCTCGACGGTGATGTACACCGCGCATTGGCCGCGACTGCATCCCTCTGATTTCAAGGTGAAGACGCTGGACGGCGTCGCCGACGACTGGCCGATCGATTACGACGCCCTGACCCCGTTCTTCGAAGAGAACGACCGGATGATGGGCACATCAGGTCTATCGGGCGATCCGCTGTCGCCGCTGACGCATCCGCCGATGCCGCAACAGCCGCTTGGATTGTCCGGGGCCATCATCGGCAAGGCCATGAACAAGCTCGGCTGGCACTGGTGGCCGTCGGACACGACGGTTGCGACCATGGATTATGATGGCCGCGCCCGCTGCATCAATCTCGGCCATTGTACGCCGGCCTGCGCGCAAGGTGCAAAATCCTCGACCGACATCACCTATTGGCCGCATGCCGTCCGCGCCGGCGTCGAGCTGCGCACCCATTGCCGGGTACGCGAGATCACGACCGACGAGAACGGCATGGCCGCGGGCGTGGTCTATTACGACAAGGACGGGGTCGAGCAGTTCCAGCCGGCGCACGTCGTCATCATCGCCTGCAACGGCGTCGGCACGCCGCGGCTGCTGCTGAACTCGAAATCTGACCGCTTCCCGGACGGTCTTGCCAACTCGTCAGGCCTCGTCGGCAGGAATTTGATGTTCCACCCCTATGCGCAGATCTATGGTTACGTGAAGGAGCCGACCGACAGCAACCGCGCGCCGCCGACCTGCCTGTGGAGCAAGCAGTGGTATGACACGGACCTGTCGCGCGGCTTCGTGCGCGGGTATGGCGTCCAGTTCGTGCGCGGGGCCGGGCCGGTGTTCGAGGCTGTCGTCAGCGAGCAGAAGGGCATTCTGCCCTGGGGCGCAGATCATCACCGCGTCTTCCGCAAGCTCAACGGCCATCGGCTCGGGTTCTCCGCGATCTGCGAGGACCTGCCGGAGGAGCACAACCAGGTCACGCTCGATCCGGTGCTGAAGGACAGCCACGGAATCCCCGCGCCGAAGATCAACTACACGATCAGCGAGAACAGCCGGAAGATGATGGACCATGCGCTCGCCCGTGGCCGCGAGATTCTCGAGACAGCCGGCGCAACCGACATCTGCATCAATTCGCCGATCCCGTGGGGCGGCTGGCATCTGCTCGGCACCGCGCGGATGGGCACCGACCCAAAACGCTCCGTCGTCAACGAATGGGGCCGCACGCATGACGTGAAGAACCTGTTTATCGTCGACGGCAGCATCTTCGTCACCTCGGGCGGCGTGAATCCGACGTCCACCATCCAGGCCCTCGCGCTCTACATCGCCGACCAGATGAAGCAGCGCCTTGCCAATTTGTTCGACTGAGGCCGCTATGTCCGCAGACAATCAACTCACGCGCGCCCAGCGCGACGACCTCCGCACTATCGCAGCGATGATCGTTCCCGCCAGCGACGAGCACAAGGTGCCCGGCGCCGATGATCCCGCGATCCAGGCCGACATTCTTGCTACGCTCGGCCGCGACGCCAAATTGGTGACGGCGGCGCTGGACCATCTGGCGCGGCTTGCCGGCCAGCCGCTCGCGGAGCTTGATGCCGCCAGGCGCGATGCAGTGGCGCAGGAGCTTCGCAAGCAGGGCGGCGCGGCGGCCGCGACACTCGTTCGCGTAGTGCTGCAATGCTACTACCGCGACGATCGCGTGCTGCGCTCGCTCGGGCTCGAGCTGCGCGCGCCGTTCCCCAACGGCTATGTGCTCCCGGACGGCGACTGGTCGCTGCTCGACCCGGTCAAGGCCAGGTCCGGTACGTTGCGGCGGGCACCCTAGCCACCTAGGCAGTCCAGCCTTGCGCCCCAGACGGGCCACTTGCGCCTGACGGAACAGGCCACCATCTGTGTGAGCCTCAAGGACTTTTGCCATGCTGGATTTCACTTCAGATATCGTCGATGACGCGGTGTCATCGCGAACGGCGGCGGCTGTCGCGGACAATGACCGGGCCCTGCTGGACGCCTATTCCAATGCCGTGATCGACGTCACCGACCGCGTCGGTCCAGCCGTCGTCCGCGTCGAGACCGGGCCAAAAGTGCCGAACGGCCGCGAACGGGGCGGGCTCGGCTCGGGCATCGTGATCTCGCCGGATGGGCTCGTCCTCACCAACAGCCATGTGGTTGGGACCTCCAAGGAGATCCGGCTGCGGGACGTCGAGGGCAACGTCGGCGACGCCCGGGTGCTCGGCGTCGACCCTGATACAGATCTGGCGCTGTTGCGCGCCAATGGCGTGCGCGACTTGCCCTATGCCGCGCTTGGCAACTCGAAGACGTTGCGGCGCGGCCAGCTTGTGATCGCGATCGGCAATCCGCTCGGCTTTGAATCGACCGTCACCGCCGGCGTCGTCTCGGCGCTCGGGCGCTCGATCCGCTCCGTCAGCGGCCGCACCATCGAGGACGTGATCCAGACCGATGCCGCGCTCAATCCTGGCAATTCCGGCGGACCGCTGGTGTCGTCGAATGCAGAGGTGATCGGCATCAACACCGCGATCATCAATGGCGCGCAAGGCATCTGCTTTGCGGTTGCCAGCAATACCGCGCAGTTCGTGCTCTCGGAGATCATCCGTCATGGTTACGTCCGCCGCGCCTTCATCGGCGTTGCCGGACAGACCGCACCGGTCCCGCGGCGGCACGCGGTGCTGGCCGGCGTCGAGAACAAGATGGGCGCGCTCCTGATGCAGATCGAGCAGGACGGCCCGGCGGCGAAGGCGGGCCTGTTGCCAGGCGACGTCGTGATCAGGCTGGACGGTGTCGACATCAACGGCGTCGACGATCTGATCCGGGTGCTCGACCGCGACCGGATCGGCCGGCGGCTCGCCATGGACGTGCTGCGACTCGGGCGCCTGCGGGCGATCGAGATCGATCCGATCGAGCGGAAGCCGCAGCGCTAGCTGTGAGGCCACAGGCGGGGTATGACGGTGTCATGCCTCGCCTCCGGACCCTCGCCGCATGATGCCGGCGCATGAGACCTACGACGTCATTGTCATCGGCGCCGGTGCCGGCGGCATGACCGCTGCGGCGGTTGCCGCCGCCGAAGGGTTGCACGTGCTGGTGATCGAGAAGACCGCCTTTGTCGGTGGCACGACCGCGTGGTCCGGCGGCATGGTGTGGATCCCTGCCAATGCCAGGATGAAGGAGGCGGGGCTCGCCGACAGCATCACGGATGCCGTTCGGTATCTGTCGAGCACGGTGCCGGAGCCCGCCAATGCGGGCCTGCGCGCTGCCTTCCTTGCGCGTGGGCCAGAGGCGGTTGCCTATCTCGAAGCCAACACGGAAGTTCGCCTGCAGCCGGTGAAAGCCTATCCGGACTTTTATCCGGAGCGGCTCGGTGCGACGCCGGGCGGACGCGTGCTGGAGCCAGTTGCGTTCGACGGCACCCGGCTGGGCGCGCATTTCGCGCGGCTGCGTGCGCCATTGCCGGAGTTCACGCTGTTCGGCGGGATGATGGTCAATCGCCTCGACATCCGGCATCTGCGCCGGATCGGAAAATCGCTGCGCTCGACCTTGCGTGCGGCGCGGCTGGTCTCGGAGTATGCGCTGCAGCGGCTGCGCTGGCCCCGCGGCACGACATTGCATCTCGGCAATGCGCTTGCGGCGCGGCTCTATGCGTCGCTGCTGGCGCGGCAGGTCGAGATCCTCTTCAGCGCCGATGTCGAGGATTTGTCGGTGCAGGGCGATCGAGTCAGCGGCGTGGTCATTCGCCATGGCTCACGCGATCGCTCCATCGCAGCGAGGCGAGGTGTCGTGCTGGCGACCGGCGGCTTTTCGCACGACGCCGCGTTGCGCAAGCGCTTTTTCCCGCCTGCGGCCGGCTTCGTCTCGGCGACCAGCACAGCAGGTACAGGCGACGGGCTTCGGCTCGCGATGACGGCCAGTGCTGCGCTCAACACGGAGGCGACCAGCCCGGCCTATTGGGTACCTGCTTCGCTGTTCCGCCGTGACGACGGCAGCCGCGGCGTCTTCCCGCATACCGTGACGGACCGCGCCAAGCCCGGCGTGATCGCCGTCAACGCCGCGGGGCGACGCTTCGTCAACGAGGCGCTGTCCTACCATGAGTTCGTGCTCGCCATGCTGCGCGATGGCAATGGCGAGCCGGATCGGCCGTTCTATCTGATCTGCGACCGTCAGTTCCTGTGGAGCTATGGCCTCGGCCGCATCAAGCCATTTGCGCGTGGTACCAGGCGCTATATCGCGAGCGGCGAGTTGATCGAGGCGCCTGATATCGCGCAGCTCGCGGCGAAGATCGGCATCAAGCCGTCTGTGCTGAGTGCGACGATCGCGAGCTACAATTCCGGCGCGAAGGAGGGCCGCGATCCCGAATTCGGCCGTGGCAGCACCATCTACCAGCGGCACCTCGGCGATATCAGCCATAAGCCAAACCCTTGCGTCGCGTCGATCCACCATGCGCCATTCTTCGCGATGCGCATCTACCCGGCCGATCTCGGCACCGCCATCGGCATGAAGGTGGACGCGCAGGCGCGCGTGCTGCGCGCGGACGGCACGCCGATCGCGGGCCTTTACGCCTGCGGCAACGACATGGGCTCGATCATGAATGGGAATTATCCCGGGCCGGGCATCACGCTCGGGCCGGCGCTGACGTTCGGGTATATCGCGGGACGACATCTGGCGGAGGGGAGTGTGGTGACGGCGACGCGTGCTGCCAAGCTATCCCTCTGATCGTTATCTCCGCTGTATCCACAATCTCCGTCATTGCGAGCGCAGCGAAGCAATCCAGGAATCATTCCACGGTGGCAGTCTTGATTGCTTCGTCGCAAGGGCTCCTCGCAATGACGAGCAGAGGGCTTGCCCCTCTCGTCGTTACTCCGCCGCCGCGGCGAAACGGCTGTTCTCCAGCTCGGCCTCGAGCCGCGCCTTCTCGGCCGCAGCCAGCTTGACGTTCGCCTCCTTGACATGGCCGAAGCCGCGGATCGTCTCCGGCACGCGGGCAAGCCTCGCCAGCAGCGGAATTTCCTCCGCCTGCAGGCCGGCTGTCCGCTGATCAATCATCGACAGATATTCCTCGATCAGCTTGCGCTCCGCCCGCCGCTCCTCGGTGCGGCCGAACGGATCGAACGCGCCGCCTCGCAAAAACTTGAGCTTCGCCAGCACGCGGAAGGCGTGGATCATCCAGCCGCCAAACTCCTTCTTCTGCAGATGCCCGGTCGTCTTGTCACGCTGCGCGAAGATCGGCGGCGCCAGATGGAACTTCAGCGTGAAGTCACCGTCGAATTTCTCCGACACCTTCCTGGCAAAACTGCCGTCGGTGTAGAGCCGCGCGACCTCGTACTCGTCCTTGTAGGACATCAGCTTGAACAGGTTTTTTGCGACCGCTTCGGTCAGCTCAGTGGACGCGGGCGAGGTAGCCGTTTCCGCCTTGCGCACCTTGGCGACGGCCGCGAGATAGCGATCCGCGTAGGCCTTGTCCTGATATCCCGTCAGGAATTCGGCGCGGGTCGCGATGATGTCGTCGAGCGACTTCGTCGGCGCGCTCGCCCGGCTCTTGAACTCGAGCACGCTGCGCACGCGCGACATGTCGTGGGCGGCCAGCCGTCCCCAGGTGAAGGCGAGCTTGTTCATCTCGATCGCGGCGCCGTTGATCTCGATGGCGCGGAGCACGGCCTCCAGCGACAGCGGGATCGCGCCCTTCTGGAAGGCGAAGCCGAGCATGAAGGGATTGGTCGCGATGCTGTCGCCCATCAGCGCCGCGGCGACGCCCGTCGCGTCGATGATGTCGAGGTTCTTGTCGCCGATGGCGTCGCGCAGCACGGTCTGCATCGTGCCCATCTCGAAATCGAGATCGGGGTTTTGCACGAAGCTGGCGGTCGGCTGCAGGTCGGCGTTGATAAAGGCCTTGGTCACCCCGCGCTCGGCGCGGCTCAGCGCGGTGGGGCCGGCCGAGACGATCATGTCGCAGCCGAGGATGACGTCCGCGCCGCCGGTCGTGATACGGACCGCGGAAATGTCCTCCGGCCTCTGTGCGATACGGACATGACTCATCACGGCGCCGTTCTTCTGCGACAGGCCGGTGAAATCCAGCGCCGAGCAGCCGCGGCCGTCGACATGAGCGGCCATGCCGAGCAGGGCGCCGATGGTGATGACGCCGGTGCCGCCGATGCCGGTGACGAGGATGTTGTAGGGGCCTTCGAGTTCACGCGCGGGCGGCAGCGGCAAATCGGCGAACATCTGGCCTGAATCCACCGCCGACGTCTTCACGCGCTTCAGTGAACCGCCATGCACGGTGACAAAACTCGGGCAAAAGCCCTCGACGCAGGAAAAGTCCTTGTTGCAGTTCGACTGGTCGATCTGGCGCTTGCGGCCGAACTCGGTTTCCAGCGGCTGCACCGAGACGCAGTTGGACGCTTGTGAGCAATCGCCGCAGCCTTCGCAGACGAGCTCGTTGATGAAGGCGCGCTTGGCGGGATCGGGATAGAGACCGCGCTTGCGGCGGCGGCGCTTTTCCGCGGCGCAGGTCTGATCGTAGATCACGACCGTGAGGCCCGTGATGTCGCGCAGCTCGCGCTGCACGGCATCGAGCTCGCGGCGGTGATGGATGGTCGCGCCTTGCGGGAAGTAATTGCCGTCGGGATATTTGCTTGGATCGTCCGAGACGATCGCAAGGCGCTTGACGCCCTCGGCCCAGACCTGGTGCGCGATCTGTGCGACGTTAAAGGCGCCCTCGGCCGGCTGGCCGCCCGTCATCGCGACGGCGTCGTTGTAGAGGATCTTGTAGGTGATGTTGATGCCGGCGGCCGATGCCGCGCGAAGGGCGAGGAGCCCGGAATGCGTATAGGTGCCGTCGCCGAGATTCTGAAAAATGTGCTTCTCGGTGGTGAAGGGCGACTGGCCGATCCAGTTCACGCCCTCGGCGCCCATGTGCGAGATCAGGTCGGTGCGGCGGGTCGGCATGCTCAGGGCCATGCCGTGGCAGCCGATGCCGGCCATGGCGCGGCTGCCCTCGGGCACACGCGTCGAGGTGTTGTGCGGGCAGCCCGAGCAGAAGAACGGCGTGCGCGCGAGCTTGATCTGCGTGGTGGCGGTGACGGGATTGTCGAAGGCCTCCAGCCGGGCGAGACGCTGCTCCAGCACCGGGCTGTGATGACCGAGCTTGCGCAGCCGCGCCACCAGCGCGCCCGCAACGATGGTCGGCGTCAGCTCGCCTTCGCTCGGCAGCAGCGGCGCGCCGCTTTCGTCGCGTTTTCCCGTGACGGTCGGACGCCGGGACGCATCGATGTTGTAGAGGATGCGCATCAGCTGGTCTTCGATGAAGCCGCGCTTTTCCTCGACCACCAGCACGTCCTGAAGGCCTTCGGCGAAACGCCTGGCGCCGCTTTCCTCCAGCGGCCAGGTCAGTGCGACCTTGTAGATGCGAAGGCCGAGATCCTGCGCGTCCTTGTCGGTGATCCCCAAGTCGGCCAGCGCCTGGCGCAGATCGAGATAGGCCTTGCCGGTCGCGACGATGCCGAGCCGCGCGGGCTTTGAATCGAGCACGATGCGGTCGAGCTGGTTGGCACGGGCAAAGGCTTGCACCGCGGCCATCTTGGGGCCGAACAACCGCCGCTCGGCGTCCAGCGGCGGATCGGGCCAGCGGATGTTGAGGCCGCCGGGCGGCATCTCGAAATCATCGGGAAGCCTGATCTGGATGCGCGCGGGATCGCTGTCAATCGAGGCCGAGCTTTCCACGGTCTCGCTGATCGCCTTGAAGCCGACCCAGCAGCCGGAGAAGCGCGACAGCGCGAAGCCATAGAGGCCGAGATCGAGATAATCCTGCAGCGTAGCCGGATTGATCACGGGGATCAGGGCTGCCGCGAACACCTGCTCGCTCTGATGCGCCAGCGTCGAGGACTGGCAACCGTGGTCGTCGCCGGCGAGCGCGAGCACGCCGCCATTGAGCGAGGTACCGGCCGCATTGGCGTGCTTGAGCGCGTCGACCGATCGGTCGACGCCGGGGCCCTTGCCGTACCAGATGCCGAATACGCCATCGACCTTGGCGCCGGGAAACAGGCCGACCTGCTGACTGCCCCAGACGGCGGTCGCCGCCAGATCCTCGTTCAGGCCGGGGACGAAGGCGATGTCGTGCTGCTGGAGGTGCGACTTCGCGCGCCACAGCGCATGATCGTACATGCCGAGCGGGGAACCGCGATAGCCAGAGATGAAGCCGCCGGTGTTGAGCCCCTGGAGTCGGTCGCGTTCGCGCTGCAGCATGGGCAGGCGGACCAAGGCCTGGGTGCCGGACAGGAAGATCCGCTTCGATTCGAGCCGGTACTTGTCGTCCAGCTCGACCTGCATCAGCGTCATTTCGAAAGTCCTTGCTTTTCTTGGTCCGGCGAGGGTGTGCGCTGCGGGAGGGAATTTCGGTTGCGAAGCAGCTGGTCGCAGTCAAGAGCATGGACCGGTGAAGTCAATATCGCTGGCCGCATCCGTGGCGCTCCCGCTCGTCATGGCTTGTGGCAGGCGCCGTACAGAAGCCCCGGGGGTGAAGACGCGCGTTCGACAAAGGCAAGGACGTTTGTCGCGACGATGTTGCGCAATACGGCGACGCTGAAGGATTCGTAGGCGTATGAGGAAAAACATCGGTAGCTGTTTGGGGTGGGGTGGCAGCGCCACACTCTCCGCTCGTCATTCGGGGCGCGACGAAGTGGTGAGCCCGGAATCCATTTCGCCTCATATATTGCGGCCCGATGGATTCCGGCTCGACGCTTATGCGTCGCCCCGGAATGACGACGGAGAGCGCTCATCCTTTGAGCAAATGCACGTCGCAAAGCCGTCGCACAGCGAATAAGCAGAGACGATCTCATCCGATAACATTCTGATAGCGCAGCGAATTTCTCTACGCTGCGCGTTCAATCGCAATTGTACACAATGGCACGGCGCTTGCAGAACTCCTGGCAAAGAGAGTTCTCGCGGGGGCCTTGAGTCATGTTGAGCTCAACCAAGCCGACACTGGGCGTCATCAGCGCCGAACCCGAGCCGATCCAGCTCGACTGGGCGAGCACCGCGCTCGTGATCATCGACATGCAGCGCGACTTCATGGAGCCCGGTGGCTTCGGTGAAACGCTCGGCAACGACGTCAGTCAGCTCGCGCGCGCCGTGAAGCCGATCGGCGCGGTGCTGAAGGCTGCGCGCGACACCGGCATGCTGGTGGTTCACACCCGAGAGGGCCATCTGCCCGATCTCTCCGATGCGCCGCCGGCGAAAGTCGAGCGCGGCGCACCGTCCTTGCGGATCGGCGATCCCGGTCCGATGGGCCGCATTCTTATTCGTGGCGAAGCCGGTCACGACATCATCCCGGAGCTTTATCCGCTCGACAGCGAGGTCATCATCGACAAGCCCGGCAAGGGCGCGTTCTACGCCACCGAGCTCACCGATGTGCTGGAGCAATATGGCATCGAGAATCTTCTGGTGTGCGGCGTCACCACCGAAGTGTGCGTCAACACCACCGTGCGCGAGGCCAATGACCGCGGCTATCGCTGCGTCGTCATCTCGGACGGTTGCGCATCCTACTTCCCCGAGTTTCACGAGATGGGCCTGAAGATGATCAAGGCCCAGGGCGGCATCTTCGGCTGGGTAGCTGACTCAGCTGCAGTACTGGAGGCGATGAAGACTTCGACCACACAGGGGTAATATGATGAGCACATTGACGGGGACGGCCGGCAAGTCCGATTTGAACAAGCCCGAGTTCAAGCCGGCGTTATGGACATCGGGCGACTGGAACGCGTTTTTCGGCTTCGGCACCAATATCCTCGTCAACATGCTGGTGCTCACGGGCCTGCTGCGTTTCGTATTGAAGATGCCGGACAGTCTCGTATTCGGCCGCATCCTGCCCGCGCTCGGGCTGATGATGTGCCTGTCGACTTTCTATTACGCCTTCCTTGCCTATCGCCTGGCGCAGAAGACCGGCCGCAGCGACGTCTGCGCGCTGCCCTCGGGTGTCAGCGTGCCGCACATGTTCATCGTCACCTTCGTGATCATGCTGCCGATCACGCTCAAGACCGGCGATCCGCTCAAGGGCTGGTCGGCCGGCCTGGTCTGGGTGTTCTTCCAGAGCTTCATCCTCATGATCGGCGGCTTCGTCGCGCCGTTCATTCGCAAGATCACGCCGCGCGCAGCGCTGCTCGGCACGCTTGCCGGCGTCTCCGTCACCTTCATCTCGATGCGGCCTGCGCTCGAGATGTACATGACGCCGCAGATCGGCCTGGTCTGCTTCGCCATCATCCTGGTGAGCTGGTTTGGTGGTGTGAAGTATCCGAAAGGCATTCCTGCAGGTCTCGTTGCCATTGCGGCCGGCATGATCATCGCCTGGGGCTCCAATCTGTTCGGGCTCGGCCTCGGCGGATTGAGCATCGCGGGCGTGGGGGCTGCCTTCTCCAATTTCGGCTTCTCGGTGCCGATCCCGGCGGTAGGCTATGTCTTCTCCGGCTTCGAATATCTCGGCGTCATCCTCGTTACCGCCATTCCGTTCGGAATCTATGACCTGGTCGAGGCGATGGACAATGTGGAGAGCGCTGAAGCGGCCGGTGACGAATATCCGACCACGCGCGTGCTGACCGCCGACGGCATCGTCAGCCTGATCGGCTGCCTGATGGGCAATCCCTTCATCAACGCCGTCTATATCGGCCATCCCGGCTGGAAGGCGATGGGCGGCCGCATCGGCTATTCGGCTGCGACCGGCATCATGGTGGTGGTGCTGGCCTGGTTCGGCATCATCTCGGTGCTGCTGGCGCTGGTGCCGGTGGTCGCGATCTCGCCGATCCTGCTCTATATCGGCATGCTGATCGGTGCGCAGGCGTTTCAGACCACGCCGGTCAAGCACGCGCCGGCGATCGTGCTGGCGCTGACCCCGCATCTCGCCGCCTGGGCCAAGCTCCAGATCGACACCATGCTGGGCTCGACCATGACGGCCGCAGCAACGGTTGGCGGGATGGCCGCCGACAAGGCCGACGCGGTCAAGACCGCAGCGATCGCCGCATTGCCGCAGCAGGGCGTGTTCTATCACGGGCTGGAAGTGATGGGCGGCGGCTCCATCCTTGGTGGCCTCATCCTCGGTGCGATCGGCGTCTTTATCATCGAGCGCGATTTCGAAAAGGCGACAGCCTTCGCGCTCGTTGGCGCGGTACTGACCTATTTCGGCTTCATGCACGGCGAAGCCGTCGGCATCGGCGGCGGCTTTGGTGTGACGCCTGCGGTGGCGTTCGCCTATGCCGTGATGGCGGCCGGCCTGTTCGCGGCCAGCAAGCTCGGCACCACCGAGCATTATGCCTCTCATCCGGAGATGCACGCCGCGCCGGCGGAGTAGCTTTAGCCAGCATTGATCGCGGCCGAGTGACGCCACGTCGCCCGGCCGCTTTTTCAGGCCACGCCCAGATCGGACAGGATATCGGCCCCGGCACGAACCTCGTGACTGGATCCCTTGAAATCCTCGCCAACGGGCTCGCAGGCGCCGCCCAGATGCCGTGCAAAGAACGCTTCGGCAATTGCGAGATGGGAGAGTTGGTTCGGCGGCCTCTGGAATCCGTGCCCCTCGTCGGGATAGACGATGTAGGTCACGGGAATGTTTTTCGCCTGCATGGCGGCGACGATGGTGTCGCTCTCCGCGATCTTGCAGCGAACGTCGTTGGCGCCATGAAAGATCAGCATGGGCTTCTTGATATTGTCGACGTTGTTGATTGGTGAGCGTTCGGCGAGCAGCTTGCGGCCTTCCTCGGTGCGTGGATCGCCGTAGCTGCGATACATGAATTCAGCGAAACCCGCCCAGTAGGGTGGCATCGATTCCAGCAACGTTCGCAGGTTGGAGATGCCGACCACCGGCACTGAGCAACAAAACACCTCCGGTGTGAAGGTCGCGCCGACGAACGAGGCCAGTCCGCCGTAGGACAGGCCGAAGATCGCGACCTTGTCCTTTTGCGCGATGCCTTCGGCGATCGCCCAATCGACAATGTCGATGAGATCGTAGTGCATCTTTCGCGCGTGCTCTTTCTCGCTCGCGGCGACGAACGCCTTGCCGAAGCCCGTCGATCCCCGATAGTTGACCGAAAGCACGGCATAGCCACGATCGGCCAGCCATTGGTGATCCCGGCGATACCCGTAGATGTCCCGGCCCCACGGACCGCCATGGACGATGAGGACCATCGGCAGCGGCTGGGGCGGGCGGTCGCCCTCGACATCCGCCGGCAAGGTCAGGTAGGAGACGAGCGTGAGTCCGTCGCGCGACTTGCCCTGAATTTCCTGCATCGGCGCGAGGCGGTAGGGTCTTAGCTCGGGCCGCGCCGTGAACAGCTCGGCGATGGTCTGCCTGTCGCGGTCAAGGAGATGATATGTGACAGGTTGATCTGGCGCGTGGCTCGCCACGATCCATCGGCGGTCGTCATCACTCTGGCTTTCGACATAAAACGCGTGGTCCGGCAGTCGCCTCTTGATCAGGTCGAGTTCGCTCGCGACCGCTGGCGTTAATGCCGTCCATTCCTGCCGGCCGGGGTCGATGCAAACTGCTTCCGGTTCGAAGGTTTTGGTATTGAAGATGGCGCCCGTCACGTCGGCGCAGTCGCTTTGATACAGGACGCGCTCGTCACCGGTCCACCAGTCGACCCGCAGCAGCGTCGACTTGTCATGCTCCAGGCTCGAGCTCATGTGGAGGTGGTTACATCCGGCGTCGAACGTCCAGAGCCGTGTACTTGTGTAGGCCTCGAACGGAACGTCGCGCCAGTGCGTCGCCTCCCCACCCTCGAGGCGCCAAAGCCGTGTACCTCCGTCGGCCGCGTTGCTGCGGGCGTGGCGCGGCCTCAGCTGCCAGTCGAGCCCGACATAGTCGAACTCCTGACGGTTTTCCCAGATCAGGGAACGCTCGCCGCTTGCCAGATCGAGCAGGAAGGTGTCGTGCCAACGCGGGTCGCGATCGTTGAGATTGACCGCGATCTTGTCCGGCACAACATGCGACCAGTAGGTCGGAAGCGCCCGGACGTTCGCGAATGGCGTTAGATCACGGAGCTCCTGCGTGTGGGGATCGACGACGAACAAATGCAGGTTTTCGTCCCCGTTCTCGTCGTTGAGAAACATGATGTAGCGACCATCCGGGCTCCAGGTCTGCCAGTTGATTGGTCGGCCTCGGGTGCGCGTCACTGGCTGTCCTGCGGCGATGCTGTCGACCGGTGACACCCAGACGTTCAGAACGCCGTCGACGGGAGCAAGCCAGGACAGCAATCGACCATCCGGCGATAGCTTGGCTCCAACGTATGTGGGATTACCAAACAGCTTCCGGCGCGGAATCAGGGGGCGAGCTGACATTGGCGTCTCTATCGCGTTCGTGTGCACAACCAGCGCAGTTTATGCCTTTGTTGTCACGTATAGTAGCGCTACGATGTGTAGCATACGGGCGCGCGGACCGTCCGTCAACTCCACGTAGAAACGTCGGCGGCGCTACTAGGTGCGATCAATCGCCTAACTGATTTCTGGTCGCGCGAAGAATGTCGTCCGACAGCTTGGGATCGTTCACGGCCCGGGCGAGCACGAGTGCTCCGATCAGGGAGGCGGCCGTCGCGAGCGCCTTCTCTTCGCGCTGCCGCGGCTTTAGCGTTGAGGCCATTCGAGCACTCAGCAGCCCGATCATGCGCCGCACTCCGGCTGTGAAACGTTCTCTCACGCCGCCACTTTGGCGCGGCATCTCACAACACAGGGCTGCGAAAGGGCAACCGCTTCCCGGTTTGTCGCGATGTCCCGCCGAGAGGTACTCGGAAAAATAGTCCCCGAGCGCAAATCCGTCGGGTATTTCTCGCTCTTTGCCGACAACGGCGTGAGCCACCGCTTCTTCGACAAGCCGTTCCTTGGAGCCGAACTGACTGTACATGCTGCCATGGGTCATCCCGGCAGCGTCGGCCAGCGCGTCGACACCCATGCCGGAGATGCCTCGCTCTCGCATGAGGCGGGAGGCGGCATCGAGAATGCGCTCGCGATTCTTGGCCGCCTGTTCCTTTGAAACGCGCATGTCACAGATCCTTGGTCCCGGGTCTTGACAATCATAATGACGATCGTCATTTACATCAATAGTTACGACCGTAATCAAAATGGTTCGGGGCTGGCACCCTCACAGGAGAAGCTCGTGAATACGACCAACACAAGGATCGCGCTTGTTACCGGCGCCTCATCAGGCATCGGCGAAGCCACGGCGGAGCGGCTCGCGAAAGCCGGCTACAAGGTCTACGGCACCAGCAGACGAGGCGCACAGGCCGGCGGGCGGTCGTTCGAGATGCTGGCCCTCGATGTGACCAGCGATGAATCCGTTGAAGCCGCCGTCGGCGAAGTGATGCAGCGCGAGGGCCGCATCGATCTGCTCGTGAACAACGCCGGCTTCGGTGTTGCCCCTGCCGGAGCGGAAGAGAGCTCGATGGATCAGGCTCGATCGATTTTCGACACGAATTTCTTCGGACTGATCCGGATGACGCGCGCCGTCGTGCCTCACATGCGACGCCAAGGGAATGGTCGTATCATCAACATCGGCTCCGTGCTTGGCTTTCTACCGATGCCTTATGGCGCGCTCTATGCTGCGACCAAGCACGCGGTGGAAGGCTATTCGGAATCGCTCGACCATGAGCTGCGCACGCGCGGCATCCGCGTCTCGGTCATCGAGCCAGCGTACACGAAGACGCCATTCGATGCGAACTTCATGGAGCCGGATGCCAAGCTCGATGAGTATCGCGAGTCTCGCGCGGGCGTCACCAAACGGGTGAACGAGGTGATGACAACGGCCGAGTCCCCTGACGTGGTGGCCGACACCGTTCTGAAAGCGGCGAGCGCGGCGCGGCCGAAACTCCGGTATGCGGCCGGCAAGCTCGCGAACCGCCTGCGGCTCCTTCGCAGGTTCGCGCCGGCCGGTCTGGTGGACGCCGGGATTCGAAAGGATCTGCGGCTCGATGTGGTAGCCGCATCGCAGCCTCCCCGCGCGGCGCGAGCCTTTTGACGGCATGCGGCCGGAACAAGCGTCAGCATCGTATCGCTGGGTGAGGAGCGGTCACCCGCCCTTGACCGCACCTGCCGTGAGCCCGGCCACGATCTGCCGCTGGGCGAATACCGTGAGCAGCAGCACCGGGAGAGTGACGATCAGCGCAGCGGCGGCGAGCGGTCCCCAGCTCAGCTGGTCGAACGAGATCATGTTGTAGACGGCGACGGGCAGGGTGCGGGTCTCGCGTCCGGCCAGCACGATGCCGAACACAAAATTGTTCCAGGAGAAGATCACCGCGAGGATGAAGGCGACCGCGATGCCGGGCTTTGCAATCGGCAGCGCGACGTGGCGGAACACCTGCCAGCGCGTGGCGCCGTCGATCAGCGCGGCTTCCTCCAGCTCGAGCGGAGTCGTCTCGAAATAGCCGATCATGATCCAGATCACGATCGGTACCGTCACCACGAGATGAATGATGATCTGCGGCACCAGCGTGCCGAGCAGTCCCAGCCACTGGAACAGCAGGAACAGCGGGATGAGGTAGGACAGGCCGGGCGTGATGCGGGCGATCAGGATCACGATCGCGGATTTATGCGCGGCCATGCGCGCGATGCCGTAACCGGCGGGGACGCCGACGATCAGCGCGAGCGCCGTCGCGCTCCCGGTCACGATCAGGCTGTTGAAGAAATAGGTCACGAATCGATTGGAGGCGACCACGTCGGCATAGTTCTTCCAGGCGAAATGCTCGGGGATGAAGACCGGTGGGTAGGCGGCGTTGTCGACCTCGAATTTCAGCGAGAGCGACACCATCCAGAGGAAGAACAGGATTGCCGGCGACACGATGACCAGTACCGCGAACCACAGGCTGATCTTGCCGATGATTTGACGCATGTTGATTCGACGCATGTTGAATTGACTTGGAGTCATGCGTCGCTCGCGATCTCGGTCCACAGCATGCGCTGGCGCGCGTAGAGCATCACCGCCGCAAGCAGGACAATCAGCAGGAAGAACACGACCGCGATCGCCGAGCCGTAGCCGAGGTCGTAATAAGAGAAGGCGACGCTGTAGAGATAGATGTTGATCGTCTCCGAGGCCGAGCCCGGTCCGCCCTGCGTGATCGCAAAGATGATGTCAAAGCTCTTCACGGCGTCGATCATGCGGATCATGCCGGCGATGAACAGGAATGGCATGATCAGCGGCAGGGTGATGAAGCGGAACACCTGCCACAGGTTCGCGCCGTCGATCTGCGCGCTCTCGTAAGGCTCGGTCGGGATCGCGGCGAGGCCGCCGAGCACGATCAGCATCACCAGCGGCGTCCATTGCCAGGTCTCGACCAGCACCAGCGAGGGGATCACCGTTGCCGGGTGAAACACCCAGAGCTGCGGAGGGATGCCGACCAGCGACAGCAGATAGTTCAGCACGCCGAGCTGCGGGTGGAACATCATGGTCCAGACCAGTGCGATCGCCACGGGCGTTGCCATCATCGGCATGATGAAGACACCGCGCAGGAAGCCGCGTCCCGCGAATTTCTGGTGAAACACCACGGCCGCGAATGTGCCGAACACGAGCGGCAACACCACAGACAGCACGGTGTAGACCAGCGTATGTCCGATCGCCTCGATGAAGCGAGGATCGCTGGTCAGGCGCAGATAGTTGGACAATCCGACGAAGGTGGTCGACGAGCCGACCTTCCACTCGTTCAGGCTCATCCAGATGGTGAAGACCCACGGGAAGATGATGATGGCGAGCACGACGACGAGCGCCGGCACCACGAACGGCCAATAGGACGGCGGCCGCAGTTCCTTCTCCGGCGCGGCAGCAGACTGTGCCGCGCCCGGAGTCGATTGTGTCAACGCACTCACGCCTTTTCGCTACGCTCCAGGATCGGCCGGTACTGATCGTTGGCCTTCTTCAGCTCAGTCGCGGGATCGGCGCCAGACAGCGTCGCAGTGACCGCCGCGCCGACGATGTCGCGGAATTCGGCGACCGGGATCACGACGGGAAGACCGAGCTTGCTGATCTTGGCGGAATCGACCACCGACTGTAGCCATTCCTTGGGCATCTTCACGCCCTTCTGGATCTCGGGATCGTTCAGGATCGAATTGCGAAATGGCACGCCACCGCCCGCCTGCAACAGCCGTGCGCCCTGCTGCTTGGAGACGATCCACTGGCAGAGCAGGTAGGCGGCTTCCTTGTTCTTGCTAGCGGCTGCAATGCCGACGCCATCGCCGTAAGTGGCCGAGTATTGTCCCTTCGGTCCGGCTGGGACGACGGTGTAGCCGACCTTGCCGACGACGCGCGAGGCGGCCGGATCTTCGAGCGGCGGTGCCCAGCCGACGCCATCGATCCACATCGCAGACCTTCCTTGTGTGAAGGAGGCCATCGATTCCATCCAGTTGAAGCCGGCGACGCCGGGAGGTGCCGACTTCGTCAGCAGCGTCTGGTACAGCTTGGTCGCGGCAACGGCTTCGGGGCCATCAGTCAGGATGTTGCCCTTGGCGTCGAGGAATTCACCGCCATAGTCGAGGAAGAAGTTGCCCCACAATGCCATGTTGGCGTTGCGCAAGCCGCGCCCGACGAACCCGTAGGTGCCTTCCTTAGTGTCGGTGAGCTTCTCGGCGGCTGCGGCCATCTCGTCCAGTGTCTTGGGCACCGCAACGCCCTTCTTCTGGAAGAGCTCCTTGTTGTAATAGAGGATGAAATAGTCGACCGACCAGGGCAGCGACAGCATCTGGCCCTTGTCGTTCCTGGCGTATTGCAAGCCGGCAGCCGAGAAATCGCTCTCGACGAGGTCGGGCGCGGTCAGCGTCGGATCCTTTAAATAGGGCGTTATGTCGGCGAGCCAGCCAGCCTTCTCGAATTGCCGCTTCTGCACATGATAGCTGATATGGACCACGTCGAAGCTCGGCCGTCCCGAGGTCAGCTCGATCACGACCTTCTGGCGCTGCTGCTGCTCGGGAATCTGCTCGGCTTCGACCTGGATACCGGTGAGCTCGGTGAATTCCTTGACATATTTTTGCAGATTATCGCCGCGCGGTCCCTTGGCGAGGATCACCTCCAGCTTGGTCCCGGCATATTTCTTCCAGTTCACCTCGGCGCGCGCCGGCAATCCCGTCAGGCTGAGCGCGCCAGCTGCGGCAGTGCCGGTCAAAAGCGTACGGCGCGAGATTTTGTGGTCAGCCACTTTAGTTCCTCCCTGTGACTCAATTTGGGGGGATACTAGCGACCGTTCCACGCCTGCCTAGCCCTAATTTGGGCGTTACGGTCGCACCGCTGGCGTTTCCATCGGCATTCCGCGGGCCCGCGACATCAGATAGAGCTCGAGCGCCACCAGTTCGGGCGCGCCGTAGTCATAGGCCTGGGCGCGGACACCGGTCATGCAGCTGCGCAGGCGCCGCTCCAGCGATCCCAGCGTCTGCCATTCCAGCCGATAGAGCGGATAGCCGGTCGGCTGCGCTTGCGTGATCGGCGAGCCCGCGAGGCGCTTCTCAAAGTTGTCGTCGTGGCAATTGGTGCAGGCCAGGTTGAGCTGACCCTCGCGCTGCATGAAGAGATTGCGGCCTTGTTCGACGAAAGGCTTGAGTTGTGGATCGTCGCCTGCGGTGATTGCGACGCCGCGCGATTGGTGGGCAACGAAGGCAGACAGCGCCAGGACGTCGCGGCTCTCGTAGGGCAGCGGTGCTGCCTGCTGATGATTGGCGCGGCAGAGGTTGATGCGCTGGTCGAGCGTGACGGGGCGCGCGAGCGCCTTGTCGAAGGCGGGATAGCGGGCCGCGATGCCCTTCATGCTGCTTCGCGCATCGCCATGGCAGTCCGCGCACGCCTTGTGCGCGCTGCCCGCCTTCTTCGTCCACAGCGCCTCGCCGTCGAGCACGAACAGCATGCCCGGATTGGAGCTGTCGTCATCCTGCATGGCGCGGGTATCGGGGCCCATGAAGGAATAGCCGGAGCGGCGCGCGTCGGGCGGGATTTCGCCGGCGAGCAGGGCAGGAGCCGTGGCGGCCAGCGCCGCCAGCACTATCGCGCGCCAAAAATTCATTCGACCGTGATCGATGCCGATGCGGTGGACGAATAGCCGTTGTCGCCGATCCATTCGAACTCGAACTTGCCGCTCTCCCTGGCGACCGTGAAAAAGGACAAATAGGGATTGGCGGCGATGGCCGGAAACAGATCGGCGCGGAAGATCTCGGTGCCGTTGTAGCGGCAGGTGAAGCTCGTGATGATGTCGCGCGGCACCAGCGCACCGTCCACGGTGTGGCGAAAGCCGGTTTCCATGATGTGCGAGGTCAGCGTGCGAATCTCGATGATGTCGCCGCGCTTGGCCTTCGCCGGGACGTTGATGAGGGCGGCCATCAGTTCACCTCCTCGGTGCAGGCGGCCAGCGTCACGACAATATCCGCTGCGACCTGCCAGAAGCTGCCGTCGGAGAGGCGGGCGATCGCGACCACCTTCTGGGTGTCGGCGAGCCGGATCCGCGTCGAGATCTGGGCGCGGCCGGAAGAAGGGCTCAGATAGAAATGACCTATGTTCGGCTGCGGGTTCTTCTCGTTGAAGACGTGGATGCTCTTGACGTAGTCGTCCGCCGTCATCGGGCTCGCGACGCTGACCGTCATCGGCACCGTGTTGCCGTTCTCGACCAGAGGCGGAATGTCGAGCTTGACCTTGCCGGTGCGAATTGGCGCCTCGCCGACGATGTTGCGGATGGCCGTGTTGAGCATCGCGGGCGTTGCTTCGACCGGCCGTGGTGTAACGATTGGAATGACCGTGACACTGCCAGCCAGGGTTAGAAATTGTCGTCGCGTCGTTGGCATGACCAGTCCTAGTTCCGAAGTGTTGCAAGATAAGCCACGATGTCCTCGATCTCCGCGGCCGACAGTATCGGTTTGCCGGTGAAATTGCGTCCGACGCGGACGAGGCCGTCGTTGCGGTAATAGGACGGCATGATGGTGTCCGGGTTGAAGCGCGAGGCGTCCACCATCCGAAGCCGCAACTGGCTCACAGTCCAGCGGTTCCCCGCGCCGGTGAGATCAGGCGCGAGGTCGCCCTGAAACCGCGTTTCCGGGAACGGGCCGGAATGGCAGAGGATACAGGTCGTCGTGCGTGCCAGCACCAGCGCGCGCCCGCGCGCGGGATCGCCAGGCGAGCCAGTGAGCGATTCCGCGATGCCGTCGCCGACAATCTTGTAGGGCGCGAGTCCCTCGGCGCTCGTGTTGGAGACGAGCGCGAGGCTGGCGATCAGGGCAACGATGTGGACCGTCGATCTAGCCAAAAGTATCCGCCGTGATGGTTTGAAACCAGCGTTCCGCCTCGGCCGCCTCGCGGGCGCGCAGTTCACGCGGCGCATCGACCGGACTCGTCGCGCCGCCTTCGACCTCGGCAAAGATGTCGCCTCTCGGCTGGTAGTTGCCGGCGAGCGAGAAGCCGTAGCCGGGTGCGACGGTGTTGTAGCAGACGCCGGTCAGCCGTGGCGCCTCCGGCGTACGGCCGGCGAGCAGGTTGACGATGGCTGCAGCGCAGGCCTTGCCTTGTGCGTTTGCGGCCGATGCCGATTTGGGAATGCCGCCGCCGAGGCAGGCGTCGCCGATGACATGGACGTTTTTGACGAGCTTTGACTCGAAGGTCACAGGATCGATCGGGCACCAGCCGGTGGCGTCAGTTGCGCCCGCGATCTCGGCAATGTGCCCGGCGCGCTGCGGCGGGATGACGTTGGCGACGTCAGGCGTGTAGTTGCCGAACTCCGTGACGATGGTTTTGGTCGCGGGATCGACCGAGGTGACGCGGCCGCCTTGCGACAGGCCGATGCGCTCGATCATCTCGCCGTAAAGCTCCTTCCATGCCTTCTCGAACAGCCGCTGCTGCGGGAAATCGTCCTTGGCATCGAGGATCAGCACTTTCGAGCGCGGCTTCCGCGTCTTCAAATAATGCGCGATCAAGCTGGCGCGCTCGTAGGGCGCGGGCGGGCAGCGCGAGGGATTGGCGGGGATCGCGATGGCGACCGTGCCACCGTCGTCCATCGCCTCCAGCTGCCTGCGCAGCAGCAGCGTCTGCGCGCCGGCCTTCCAGGCGTGCGGCATCTTTTCAGATGCGACTGCGGCCGCGTCATAGCCGGGCAGGGCATCGAAGTGAAAGTCGATGCCCGGCGATAGCACGAGGCGGTCATAGGGCAGCGCGACGCCATCGGCCGTCAGGACGCCGCGCAGCTGTGGCTCGATGGTGGTCACGGCCTGACCGATCACGGTGACGCCTTCGGCAGCTAGCCTGTCGTAGTCAAACTGCTGCGCTTCGATGTCGCGCAGGCCCGCGATGACCTCGTTGCTGAAGGGGCAGGAGGTGAAGACCGCATTGGGTTCGATCAGGATGACTTGCAAGTCTCCTTGCAAGTCTCCTCGCGCGCGCTTGAGCGCGCGGGCGCAGGCTGCTCCACCGAAGCCGCCCCCGACCACGACGACGCGGCCTGTCGATTGCGCGCGCAAGACCGATGGCCGCGCCAATGTCGCGGTCGCGGCGGTGATGCCGAGCACGGCAGTGCGCCGTGTCATCGGTCGCGTGGTCATGTGGATCATCCCGGCAAGTGCCGCGGCGGCCATAACGGCCGCCGCGGCTTCTCTTACGCGAAACTGATGTTCTGGTCGCGCAGCGGCACCGAGCGGATACGCTTGCCGGTCGCCGCGAAGTAGGCGTTGAGCACCGCAGGCGCCGCAACACCGATGGTCGGCTCGCCGACACCGCCCCAGAATCCGCCGCTCGGCACCATCACCGATTCCACCTTCGGCATCTCGTTGATCCGCATCGAGTTGAAGGTGTCGAAGTTGGTTTGCTCGATGCGGCCGTCCTTGACGGTGCAGCCGCCGTAGAACAGCGCCGAGAGGCCATAAACGAAGGAGCCCGCGATCTGCCGCTCCACCTGCGCCGGATTGACGACGTAGCCGGGATCGGTGGAGGCGACGATGCGAAGCACCTTGATCTTGCTGCCGTCCGTCACCGAGATTTCGGCGGCGCCGGCGACATAGCTGCCATAGCCCATCACCTGCGCGATGCCGCGATAGACGCCCTGCGGTGCCGGCGTTGTCCAGCCGATCTTCTCGGCCACGGCATTGAGCACCGCCAGATGCTTGGGATTCTTGCCCATCAGCTTGCGGCGGAATTCGAGCGGGTCCTGGCCTGCGGCATGGGCCAGCTCGTCCATGAAGCATTCCATGTAGATCGCGTTGTGATTGACGTTCACGCCGCGCCAGAAGCCGGGCGGAACATGCGGGTTGCGCATCGCATGCTCGATCAGCAGGTTCGGCACCGAATAGCCGAACGCGGCCTCGCCGGATTGGGCGACGCCCTGGAAGGCGGCCGGATCCATGCCGTTCTGCAACGCTTCGGGGCGCAACGAGAACAGGATCGACTGCCCGGACAGGCGGTAGTGCAGCGCGACCAGATTGTTGTCGGCATCGAACGCGCCGGTCATCTTGCACTGGGTGATCGGATGATACCTTCCGTGCGTCATGTCCTCTTCGCGCGACCATAACAGCTTGATCGGCGTGCCCGGCATCTGCTTGGCGATCGCGACGGCTTGGCGGACATAGTCCGTCATGCCGCGCCGGCCGAAGCCGCCGCCGAGCATCACCTTGTGCACGTCGCACTTCTCCGCCGGCAGGCCCGAGGCCTCCAGCACTGCGGCGAAGGCCGCCTCGCCATTCTGCGTGCCGCACCAGACATCGCATTTGTCCGCGGTGTAGAGCGCGGTGGCGTTCATCGGCTCCATCGTGGCGTGGTTCTGATAGGGATAGTTGTAGACGGCCTCGACCTTCTTCGCGGCGCCGGCAATGGCCGCCTTCACGTCACCGTTCTTGTTGCCGACATAGGCCGGCTGCGCGTCGTCGAGGCCCTCGGCCAGCCACTTCGCAATCGTCTCGCTCGAGACCTTTGCGTTGTCGCCCTCGTCCCAGACGATCGGCAGCGCTTCCAGCGCGGTCTTGGCGTGCCACCAGGTGTCGGCAACGACCGCGACCGCGGAATCGCCGACCTTGACGACCTTCTTGACGCCTTTCATGCCGTCGACCTTGGCTTCGTCGAAGCTCTTCACCTTGCCACCGAACACGGGGCAATCCTTGATCGCGGCGTTCAGCATGCCCGGCAGCTTGATGTCGATGCCGTAGACCATCGTGCCGGTGGTCTTGTCTGCGGTGTCGAGCCGTAGCAGGCCCTTGCCTACGATGGTCCAGTCCTTGGGATCCTTCAGCTTGACGTCGGCCGGCGGCGTCAGCTTCGCCGCGGCTTCGGCGACCTTGCCGTAGGTCGTCGTCTTGCCCGATGCCTTGTGCGTGATGACGCCCTTGGCGACGGTGCATTCGGCGGCCGGCACCTTCCACTCGTCGGCGGCGGCCTGGATCAGCATCACACGCGCGGTGGCGCCGCCCTTGCGGACATAGTCCTGCGAGCTCCGGATGCCGCGGCTGCCGCCGGTCGAGAAATCGCCCCAGACGCGCTTGCGGGCGACGCTCTGGCCGGGTGTCGGATATTCGGTCGTGACCTTCGACCAGTCGCATTCGAGCTCCTCGGCGACCAGCTGGGCGAGGCCGGTGAGCGAACCCTGGCCCATCTCGGAGCGGGCGATGCGGATCACCACGGTGTCGTCGGGCCTGACCACGACCCAGGCGTTGACCTCGGGCGAGCCGTCGGCTGCGCGAACCACGGCGGGACCGCCGAACGGGATATCAAGACCGATGGCGAGGCCCGTGCCGACAGCGGCGGTGCCGATGATGAAGGAGCGGCGGTTCATCTTGGGAGAAACATGCTTGTTCATGTGCCGGCTCCTCAGGCGCTTGCGATCGTGTGGATCGCTTCGCGCACCTGCTGGAAGGTGCCGCAGCGGCAGATATTGGTGATGGCCTCGTCGATGTCGGCGTCGGTCGGCTTCGGCTTCTCGCTCAGGAGCGCGGCCACGGCCATGATCATGCCGCTCTGGCAATAGCCGCACTGCGGAACGTCCTTGGCGATCCAGGCCTGCTGCACCTTGTGCAGCGTGCTGCCCGAGGCGAGCCCTTCGATCGTGGTGATTGGCTTGCCCTCGGCCTCGGCGACCGAGATCCCGCAAGAGCGGATGGCGACACCGTCCATGTGCACGGTGCAGGCGCCGCATTGTGCAATGCCGCAGCCATATTTGGTGCCGGTCAACCCGGCATTTTCGCGGATCGCCCAGAGCAGCGGGGTGTCCGGCTCGACGTCAAGCGTGAAGGTTTTCCCGTTGATTGTTAGGTTTGCCATCGCAAGTCCCCTGATTGGCCCATCCACCGATGGACTCAGGGGCCAATGTGTCCGGCAAGCTGGAACTGTTCAAATCAACACTCTGAGGGGTAAGCCATCAAGATTTCCGCGGTCGCGGGAAGATTATAGAGTGGCCGGTGTTATGCGCTCGCTGAAAAAGCCATCGTGGCGCCCAATTCAAGCCATCTCCCTGGACGCCAGGAATACGGCCTAAGGCGACGTCGGGCCGCGATGCGAAAGCGACAGTTTGACGCTCTTGTTCGGGTGCAAGACCCCAACGCTCTGATACACTGGTGCGAAGCAAAAGGAGTTCCATGAACGTGCCGAGTCCCTGCAACGTGCTGATGCTCTATCCGCTGTTCTCGGCAGAGTCCTTCTGGAGCTTTGGCGAATCCTGCAAGGTGCTGGGCGTCAAGCGCCCAGCCGCCCCTCTGGGCCTGATCACCGTCGCGGCAATGTTGCCCGAAAGCTGGACGGTCCGGCTGATCGATTGCAATACGGCGCCCTTCGGCGACGAGGATCTCGCCTGGGCCGACGTCGTCTTCACCGGGGGAATGCTGCCGCAGCAGGCCGACACGCTGCGTTTGATCGAGCTCTGCCGCGCGGCGGGCAAGCCGGTGGTGGTCGGCGGCCCCGATCCCACCTCGAGCCCCCACATCTATGAGAGGGCCGACATCCGGGTGCTCGGCGAGGCCGAAAGCGTCATCGATGAGTTCATCGCGGCCTGGGAGGGTGGGGCGCGTTCCGGCACTTTCACCGCGCCGAAATTCCAGGCCGACGTCACCAAGACGCCGGTGCCGCGGTTCGACCTGCTTAAGTTCGAGGACTATCTCTATCTCGGTGTGCAGTATTCGCGCGGCTGTCCGTTCACCTGCGAGTTCTGCGACATCATCGAGCTCTACGGCCGCGTGCCGCGGACCAAGACGAACGAGCAGATCCTGGCCGAGCTCGAGACGCTCTACCGGATGGGCTACCGGGGACATCTCGACTTCGTCGATGACAATTTCATCGGCAACAAGAAGTCGCTGCGGCTGTTCTTGCCCCAACTGGCCGAATGGCAGCGCGCCCATGGCTACCCGTTCGAACTCTCCACGGAAGCCTCGGTCAACCTGGCCGACGATCAGGAGCTGCTCGATCTGATGGGGGCGGCCAATTTCTTCGGCATCTTCGTCGGCATCGAGAGTCCGGATCCCGCCACCCTGGTTGCGATGCGCAAGAAGCAGAACACGCGGCGCAACATCGCCGAGAGCATCCACAAGATCTACGCGGCCGGCATGCTCGTCACTGCGGGATTCATCGTCGGCTTCGACAACGAGAAGGTCTCGATGGCGGAGGCCATGATCGAGTTCATCGAGGAGGCTGCGATTCCCGTCAGCATGGTCGGCCTGCTCTATGCCTTGCCGAACACGCAGCTCACACGCCGGCTCGAGCGCGAAGGCCGGCTGCATCCGGGCCACGACGTGGCGCCGACCATCGGCGCCGATCAGTGCACGGCCGGGATCAACTTCGATCCGGTGCGGCCGTTGCGCGACATCCTGATGGACTACAAGAAGGTGCTGGAGCACATCTACAGCCCGGCTGCCTATGCAAGCCGTATTGATCGCCTGATGACACTGCTCGACCGTTCAAGGCAACGCTCCGAACTGGCTGTGGGCGATATTCGCGCCAGGATCGGGGCGATGGAGACGGTGCACAAGGTAGTCACAGCCCTTCCCGAGGCGCGCGGGCCGCTGTGGCAGACCTTCATGAATTGCGCCAAGCGCGACACCTCCTCGGCGCGGATCGCGGTGCAGATGATCGCGGCCTATGCGCATCTCGGGCCGTTCTCGCGCAAGGTCATCGATGCCATCGACGCGCGCCTCGCCGCGCTGGATGAGCAAATGCCGGTTCCGGTCGTCGCTGACGGCGCCACCATGGCGCGAAATCTGGCCTGACATCCCTCCCAAATTCAGCGCTGCGATTGTGAGCCTCTCGCTTGACAGCGAGACAACCTAGAGGCGATCGTCCTCAGGTTAACACCGGGCCGCCATCGATTGCGGCGACGCCCGCTAATTTCCGAGCCTGTCAGCCATATTGCGACGAGAATAGCTTTAGCGGAGTGCGGCATGTCCAGGAAGGTGATCGGCTGGTCGATCGCGGCGATCGTCGCGATCTTTCTGCTCTTGAACTATCTGCCCTCGTTCGTCGCCGACTCCCTCTACAAGAATGTCGACGATATCACCGATGGGGAGATGCCCGCCACCGTCACCTCGTTCGAATCGGGACCGGAGGTCGTCAGTACGATCGGCGGCAGCGGCGAGGGACTGAACTGCAGCCTTCCCGCGGTGACCAACATGTTCTTCGACGGAAGCAGGGACGACAAGGGCAGGCGCCACCTCGTCCTGCAGCGCTTCCGGCAGGCCTGCGTCTTCCACGATCTCTGCTATCGCCACGGCCTCGCCACCTACGGCTATAACCAGAACGATTGCGATCGCATCCTGCAAAATGCGGCGTTCCGGCTCTGCACCTATATCCGCAATGGCAGCGGCACCGGAAGCGCGACGCGCTGCCAGACCGATTCGAAGATGGTCCTGGCAGGCGTCAGCATGGGCGGATACAACGCCTTTCGCGGCTGGGATCGATCGACCTATTTCGAGTTCGAATCCGATCCGTTCCGCTCTGACGGCTTCCAGGCCAGCCGTGTCGTGGATCATCCGTTCAAGGCTGTCGATCCCGCCAAATATCGCAACGAGCCGGATCAGGTCATCCTGTCCTTCGAGAACGCGCGATCGGACATCGCCGTCACCTGCATGACCTGCGGAAAGCTGCCTGTGTTCGAGTACACGCAGGATCCGAACGAGGTCGACGCCGAGCTGCGTTCGGTGGGCGTGACCAAGCTTCCGGAGGCGCTGCTCAAGCGCGAGCCGATGCTGTCGGAAACCGTCCCGATCTGGCTGCCGCCGCGCCGCCATCATGCGGCACCGCATTTGCTGGTCGACAGCAGGGGCAAGGATCATCTGATCTGGATGAGCCGGAACAATCCGCAGGACACCATGTCCTGCATCGTTGGTGCCGACGCCGCGCGGCTTCTCACCAATACGCTGCCGCGGCGGGATCTGTGCGCAAAGGACGCCGAGTCGTTGCTGACCATGGTGGAGGTCGACATGTTCGCGACCTCTCCGCTGCCGATGGAAATTCCAGGCGCGCCGGAGCCCATCTACGCGACGGCCATCAGTCCGCAGAAGACGGTCGACAACGATCTCAGCTTCTGCTCGCGTTCGGCATCAAGGCCGGTCGAACAATCCGGCCATGACGACCGGTCCAGATGCATCCACTTCACCGGAGAAGCTGTCAACACGGGCGCGGCGCTCGGCGCATTCCAGAATTTTCCGGTCGTTCGAGCCGGACAGCAGATCGTCTTCGCGCGGGACGTCGACCAGCGGACGAACTCGCCGCTGACGGCGATCTGGCAGCGCGCCTTCGGCGATACCTATTCGCCGGGCGGCGCGTTGCTCGTGATCGACGTCGCGCCGCCGGCCACGCCCAAGGGCCCCGCCGCGGCCAAGCTGAAGAAGATCGTCCGGTTCAATATCGACGATCGCTTCGACCCGATGATGCCGATCACGCGCAAGGTCGACGATCTGCGCTTCCTCAGCCTGGAGGCATCGAAGGAGACCGTGCGCCTCCGCATGATCGATTTCGCCAGGGACAACCCGGCTCTCGGCAACGTGCGATTGACGATGGGCAGCGGCGACGTGGAGCTGGATCGCTCCTGGGCCGCAAGACCCGTGATGGTGCTGGAGACCAGGGACGTTCAACCCAGGACCAGGCTGGTGTTTTCACGCGGTGAAATCGCGATCGATCCCGGCAAGCCGGTCTCGCCGGATGCGACGACGGAAGCACTGACATTGCAGACCCTGGTGTTCGAGCGCGACGCCGCGGCGCCTTCGGATGCGCCGTTCGTGAAATCGGCCGGCGCGGCTTGCAGGATCACCTATGAGTTCGCACCCGGTCATACCGACTGGCCATGCTATCGCGCGTTCGATCCCGATCGTTCGATGCGGGCCTCGCCGGCGGCGCGGATGCAGGCGTCGCAGATGCTGGTCGGGCATTTCTCGCAAGGCGGCGGACACGGCATGGCGTTTCCCGATGCCTGCCTGAAATCGGAGCCGGTCGTTCTGACGCCGCAGGGCGGCTCGTATAAGCCCCTGAGCGACACCGCGGGTTGGGACAATCCACCAAAGCTGCGGCGGACGATCACATGCGAGCCGCTCGACGCGGCAGCGATCGTGAGCCGGCCGATCGCGCAGAGGGCGCCGTGAGAGCCGGCCTACTTCACCGCCAACCGCAAAAAGCTCATCACGCTGCCGAGTGCGGCAAAGCCCGCGCCTAACGCCAGGGCCAAGGTCGCGCCGTTGTGGCCGGCGAGCGCAAAGCACGCTGCGGCAAGCGCTGCGCCGGTCGTCTGCCCCGTCAGGCGCGCGGTGGCGACGATGCCCGAAGCGCTGCCGCCGCGGTGTGGCGGCGCGCTTGACATGATCGCCTTCATGTTCGGCGCCTGGAAGAAGCCGAACCCCATGCCGCAGATCATGATCCGCCAGACGATATCGGGAATGCCCGGGCTCGCCGGAAGCAGCGCGAGCAGCGCCATGCCGAGACCGAGCAGGACGAGGCCGATGCCGCCCAACAGGCCGACCGGATGGCGATCGGAGAGGCGTCCCGCGATCGGCGCCATGATGCCGACCACCAGCGGCCACGGCGTCATGAAGAAACCGGTCTCGACCTGCGAGCGTCCGAGCACGTCCTCGAAATAGAACGGCAGCGAGACGAAGGCGAGTCCCTGCACCGCGAAGGAGCAGACGGCGGTCGCCGCCGACAGCGCGAACATCGGCCGGCTGAACAGGTCGATCGGCAGCATCGGCGCGGGATGGCCGGCGTGGCGGCGCGTCAGGATGAAGCCGAGCGCGAGCGCCGTGACCAGCTCCACTGCGACGATTGCAGGCGACAGATTATGCGCGGCGCTGCCGATGCCCGTGATGAACAGGCCGAGGCAGATGGCGGCGAGAAGTGCGCCGAGGAAATCAAAGCCGTGATCGGCGCGCGGCGTCTTCGGCAGCATCGCAAAGCCGATGCCGATTGCGACGAGGCCGAACGGGATGTTGACGGCGAACAGCCACGGCCATGGACCGACCGCGAGGATCGCGGAGGCGATCGAGGGGCCGAAGGTGAAGGCGGTGGCGACCACCAGCGCGTTGTGGCCGAAGCCGCGCCCCTGCATCCGGCCGGGATAGACGAAGCGCACCAGCGCGGTGTTGACGCTCATGATGCCGCTCGCACCCAGGCCCTGCAGGGTGCGCGCGACCAGCAAGCTGTCCAGCGACCAGGCGACGGCGCAGAGGAGCGAGGCGATGGTGAACAGCACGAGGCCGCCGAGATAGATGCGCTGGTGCCCGACGATCTCGCCGAGCGCGCCGAGCGGCAGCAGCGTCGCCACCAGCGCGATCTGGTAGACGTTGACCACCCAGACCGACTGCTCCGGGCTGACATGCAAATCGGCGGCGATGGCGGGCAGCGCGATGTTGGCGATCGCGGTGTCGAGCGAGGCCATCGCCAGCGCCGTGAAGATCGCGGCAATCGCCCAGCGGCGCTGCTCGGCCGGCAGGCCATCGGCAACGGGATGATCAGACTCGCGCGCAGCGGCAGGTAACGTGATTGTCATTGCCTTGCGCGTTCTCCGACAGCGGGGCTCAAATGGTCTTCCCGGCATGTACTACGCCCGAGGCTGCTGCCACAGGCATATGCTTGCATGCATTGTATGCGCGAAGGTCGGGCGATGACCCTGCGCGAGCGCCTCTAGCTCAATCTGCCGCTGGAGGGGCGCGCGCTTTTCTGTTTTTTCTTTCGCGTCCGAACCGAAAAGCTCGAAAACAACCCCATGCACAGTAGAAAGCCCCCTGAGCGACAAGGGCTTTTTGAGGCGGTGTCGCCGCGACCCCTGGCGCTCCGCCGAAGTTGACACGTCGGGCAAAACACCGGCACGATGTCATCATGGCGGTCGATCGGGCCGCGTGCGCTTGGACGCGCATAGCGCTTCCCGTTTCACGCGAAGATCGAGTGTAATGGGATAGATCTGGGCGCTACGGACGACGACGTCGACGTCAAATACCGGAAGGCCACCGTCAAGACCAACCTGCTCGGGGAATTGACGGTGATCGTTTCCGGAGGCGAACACTCAATCAGGCTCGAGACCGGCCTGACAGTAAGCCAGATTCAGAAAATCAGGCGTCTGTCGTGGTTGAAGGTTCTGGCCGCGCCGGCTGCTTCCTGACCTGACATCTTCATGCCTCATCCAAGCGGGCGAAGCTGAATACAGATTGCCAGCCAAGCGCTCTCAGCGCTCGCGTTCCCAAGTAAGGCTTCCTACCACTCTCTTTCCGGGCAAAACGGAGCTGACTTGTTCAGCTGTTCGAATGGTCAGCTGGTCACCTTCCAGCTTGAAAAATCGCACTTGGTCCTGTCCGGTGAGAAGCTCATTCGCCGATATATCCACTTTGGTTGTAAACTTGTCTCCTTCGATCGTAAATTTTCCGGAGTAAGCAAGGAGCGACTTCAGAAGGGCTGCCGACTCGTCATTGCTTGTTGCCGGTTTGCGATTTGCGGCCACGGTGACGAACGTCACGTATCCGTCCGCAGCGAAGATCGCCCTGCCTTTGGGATTGGGACCGAAGGGTTCAGCAGCCTCTCCACCGATAATCTGAATTGTCCATGAGCTTAGCTTCCAGCTACCTGCGAGTTGCCCCAACGTATCTTCCGCGAAGGCAAATCCAGCTTGAAAACAGAGGCATACAAAAGCAGCTGCAAACACGCGGAGAAGTACCATGTCTTGCTCCCTCTCAGCAGATAACCGGGTGCATTCAAACAATCGTCGATTCATAAAACTCATTGGACGCCGCTTCCCTCGCTGCGACCTCCTCAGGTTCTCCAGGCGCCAGTGCGCAGAGCACGGCGCCTGCTGGCGGCATTGGAAGACCGACGAGGATAGCGAGGCCAAAATAGATCAAGAGAACAACAAGGCAGCAGGCGTATCTGCCGGGGTGTTAGCTACAGCCCCCGCAACGTCCTATCGCTTTCATCTTGATCTCGCCCGGCACATCGTCAATCAGAAATCCGAATCCTTCGAGCCCGACAAGTCCGAGGACGAGTACGAAACCGCGCTGATTGATCTCATCGACCGGAAGCGCCGGCCTATCTCATTCCGGCAGCCTATCCCGCCGACCTCACCGAAACATGCGATCGGCAATCGAGTTACCCGCCATCATTTCCAAGAGCGATTTTGAAGCGGCCGAGGCCGACCTAGAACTTCGGAACCGCATCGACACCACCTCGTACCGTCACCGGTCCGGTGTTGCTTTGAATCCATCATCCATCAAATGCTCATCTTTCAGCCGAAAGTAGGCCTTTACCACGCATACCGCACCACGCCCTTGCCGGCATAGGAGCGCGTCACGTTGGAGAACTCGCCCTCGAAAGTAGCGGCGGCCGACCAGCCGTCCAGCCATTTCGTCTCGGCGGCGACCGTGGTCACCGCGGAGTCGCTGGCCTGCCGCGCGCCGTTGACAACGAAGGCGGCGCCCGGCAGCGCCTGGAACACCGCGCCCACGCTGCGGTCCGGGTTGAAATCGTGCGCCCAGGCAAGACGGCCGCGCAGCGTCAGCACGGCATTCTCCATGGCGAACGACCTGTCGCTGCGAAAGCCGAGCTCGCTGCGGGTATCGGTCACGCTCTTGGCCGCATAGGCCAGTGCGAACGCGCCGCCGCCGGACACCACGCTTTCGGCGTAGCTCGGCAGGCCGAAATTCGTGACCTGCGCGGCGGCATAAGGCGTAATGCCCATCCACGGTGTCACATAGCGATAGCCGCCCTCGAGGCGGCCCGCAAACGTGTTGGCATTGAATTCCGCGCGCAGATGATCGATGCCTGCCGCGGTGACGATGCGGTCGGTGGTCGCATCCTGCCAGCCATAGGCAAGTGCAGCCGAGAGATACGCCGGGCCGACAGTATGACGCAGGAAGACGCCGGCCTGGAACAGGTCGGAGCGACCCCAACCGAGGCCACCGACAGAGAAGCTGGTGCCGCCGCCGGCCAGCGCCATGCCTGCGATGGTGCTGGCTGAGAAGCGGTAATCCAGACCGACAGCAGTGCCGTAGATGCTGCTGCTGGCATTGTTCGAGCCTAGCGCCGCATTGCCGTCGGTCGCTTGCGAGCCGCCGTAGCCGGCCGCCCAGACGTTCCAGCGGTGATCGAAATCGAATCCACGCGGCGGCGCCTTTGCATAGATCGCAGCCAGCGCATCGCGCGGATTCTTGTCCGGCTTCGCCGCATAACCCAGCGAGCCTGACTGTTCCGCGAATGGCGTCACGCGAGTGCCGCTGCCGGCACCGTCGCGACCGGCGATGAAGGGGTCCGTCAACAAGCCCAGAAATAAGTTCATCGCATTGAAGGTCGTCTGCTGCGCTCCAGTTGCGGATTCGCCCGAGGCTTGCGTCAGGCCGTTCGGCGACAGGGAGGCATAGGCTGCGGCGATGCCGCCATTGGCGTTGAAGAAGTTTGCCAGGGCGTTGGCGACATTGGTCTGGTTGATGTTGAGCTTGTTCCTGGCGCCGTAATCCAGCGTGAAGTTCAGATAGGCATTGTTGGAGTCGTAACTCAGGCTGGCGGACGCACCCGCGGGTAGGCCCGGCGTCGCGACATCGGTGAAGGACCCGCTGACGCCCCCGGCCGCTGTGAGGATGGTGTACTTCTTCGCTAAAGTGGTGCCGGCGGCCACGCTGACGCCAACCGATCCGTCGAGTGTCGAAGTGCCGGTCACGCTGGCCAAGCTCGAGTTCGTCGCGTTGAGGCTGACCAGATATAGCGCGCCGGACTGGAAAGCGAGATTGCCAGCGACGGTCATCGAACTCCCCGCCGTGCCGTTGCCGGGGGCGAACGTTCCGCCGCTCGCCACAGTGGTGTTGCCCAGGGTACCTGTTCCGCCAAGGGTGGCACCCGAGTTGACCGTACTCATTGCGGCATCGGCGAGCGATCCATTCACGATCAGCTTGCCGCCTGCGACCACCACCTCCGCCGAGGGGGCGATGGTCCCGCTACCCGGCTGGAACACGACCGTGCCGGTATCCGTCAGCGAGCCGAACTGCGCGGTTGCTCCACTTGCGATGGAGGCAGGACCGGTAAGCATGACCTGCGTTCCGGTGGCTGCGGTCAAAGAGCTGAGCGCGCCCGCAGAAAACGTGATGCTATTCGCGAATGTCCCGTTGAAGTTGGTGCGAAGCGAGCCGCCTGAGAGCGCAACCGGCGCCGTGCCCAACGCGCCTCCATTGTCGACCTGTAGCACGCCCCCCGGGCCCGCCGTCGCACTGCTGGTGGAGGCGATCGATCCGCTTACTTCCAGTGTGCCGCCATTCACCGCGGTTGCTCCCGTATAGGTGTTGATACCCGACAGGATCAGGGTGCCGGCTCCGACCTTCACCAGTGAGCCGCCGGCACCACCGCCTGCGCCTCCATCTGAAATGACCCCGCTGACGACAGTCGAGAGGTCGTTGCCGCCGACAATGAGCTGGTTCGCGCCAAGAAAATAGGTGCCTGCACCCTCGATTGAGCCAGCAGTCATGCCGCCTGTCGCCAGCCCTGACATGTCGAGGAAGCCATTCGCATTGGTAATGAGGCGCGCGGTGCCACCAGTGGCGCTGTCACCAAAGCCGGTGACGCTACCGGCATTGGTGATGATAATGGCGGCGCCAGCCGTGCTGTTATTTCTGAATACGAGGAAGTCGTGATCGTCGAAAACGGCGTTGTTGACGATGGTGGCGTTGCCGGCGGTGCTGCTGGCGCCGAACCGAATAATCCCAACGTTGTTGGTGATGGTCGCATTACCGGCTGTGGTGCTGTCTCCAAAATCGATTTCTGCGCCAAAGGTGGTGCCGTTGTTCGCAATGGTGGCATTGCCTGCGCTTGCGGTATTGGTGAATACGATCTGTCCGGTACCAACGTTGGAGATTGTCGCGCTGCCGGCCGTGCTGTTGGTGATGCCGGAACCGCCGTCGATGCCGAACTCCACGATGCCGGAGTTGGTGATCCGGGCGTTGCCAGCGGTGCTCGAATCCCGGAACAAGATGCTGCCGCTGCTCGTGTTGGTGATGCTGGCATCGCCTCCCGAGGCGCTGTGTGCCAAATGCATGTCGGTGCTATTGGTAATATGCGAATTGCCGCCCGTACTGTGGTCGTCAAGGAACAAGGAGCTGCCGGCTGTAAATGTGGCGTTGCCAGCCGTGCTGTGGTCAAAAAAGCCTGCGGAAACGTTGATGGTGGCAGTTCCAGCTGTGCTTGTTTGGAAGAAATCCACGCCACCGTTCAGCGTGGCGCTACCGGCCGTGGTGCCCGCACCAATGAAGTCGATGGCATTTGCGAATGTAGCGCTGCCCCCGTTGATAACGATGCCGGCGCCATTGAATGTCAGCAGACCGCCGCCACTGAAGTTGTAGTTCGAGGCGCCCCCATTGAAGGTGAAGCCACCTACCGTGTTGTCGCCCACGAAAGATATTGAGGGGGTACTCGTAGCCCCGAAGAAAGCCGTGCCCGTTGGCACGGCGGCCGGGATCCAGTTCGCCGCGGTATTGAAGCTGCCCGAGCCCGGATTGGACAGCCAGGTGGCGTCCTGTGCTCGCGCGTTGCTCGCAGCGAGACACATCCCGGCAAGCAGCGCCGCGGCAGCCTGACGCCGGCGCCTGCCGGCTGGGCTCGCCGCCGACGCAGTACTGATCAGCCTAAATACTGCCACGGGGAGCGCTATCATGGTTACTTGAGCTGCCCTGATCGGTATCCGATCAGCACGTGGGCGAGATCTGATCAGATTTGGTAACCCCTGGGAGGCGCCGGACATTCGCGTTCTCAGCTCCAAAACGCCGCCGATTGTGATCGGCCGGCTAGACCCGCGCGAAACAGAACCCATGCGCGTGCATCCGCGAAGCGAACGTGGCGCGGGATCGCGTACCCGCGCATCAGCCGTTCGGTTGAAGCCGATGCAATACCGGTCTTTAGCTACCGCTTTCTGGGTTAAGTGTTGCCGAATTGCATCTTCGGCCGCGACGCCAGTTTCGCTGAACAAAACAAACGCGCGCAAGCGCGTTTAGAAACGACTGGGCCCCTGATCGGAGAGCCGGGTCGGCCTCGAGGTCCGGCGCCGTCCTTCTAATCAGGAGGGCATTCCGGGCAGGTATCACCGATCAAGTTCAGCACGTCGCGAACTTCGCCGCTGGCGCGTCAGGGGAGACACCGGCTGTCGAATCTTCGCGGGCGATATTGAAGGCTCGCTTTCGGGCATGCAGCAGTTTTTCCTGCATGATCTGGTTCTGAGCTCGGCACTCCGGAAAAATGTTTTGCCACGTCGGGAAAACTCAGCAGAACTGCTGCATCGTCGCGCATCTTAAAAAACCACCCATGATGCTGCCATCGGGCGCATCGACGCGATGACTGGCCAAAATCTTGACGATTGAAGTTACGTGGGCTCGCCAGCAGCGAATGATCGCCTGCGCGTTGCCGGACCGCCCGCCATGCGCGTGCCCCAGGAGATCGACGTGAACACGGCTCCAGACCGCAACGATGCGACGGCACTAGCCGCAACCGAGCAACCAAGGCTGCCGCCGCCCCGCGGAAGCGACTTATACGGCTGCCCACGCCGTAAGCGATAGTCTTCCGATGTCGGCGACTGCCAAGCGTTCAAGCGCCAGGCCAGGAGTCGCGTCGCCGCTGTGTGCCTCAAGGTGTGCAGTGTGACGTTTCCTGCGTTAGGATCCAGGCGGGCGAGGCGCACTCCTGTCACCAAGCCAGCCTTGATCGACGCCACTGCCGTTCCACTCGACAAAGTGCCTGTTCGCTGTGCCGTCTGGCAAGTTGCCACGATACTGGCGCACCAAATCTGGGCTGGCCTGCGATATTCCACGCCTGTACAACGCTCAACCAAGGCGCGAGGCAATCGACTCGCGCCATACACACGCTCAAAGCCATCAGGTCTCAGAGCATATGGGTGTCCCACAGGTCGGTTGATGCGATTGCCCGCATCAATATCGCAGTCAGTCCAACGAGCGGTGTCGGGAATGGTCGATCCGGAATTTTTGTCGCAGTTGATCGGCGATATCTACGACGCAGCACTCGACTCCAGCTTATGGGTAGGCGTTCTCGAGCAGGCGACGCAATTCATCGGCGGAACTGCGGCTGGAATCTACTGGAAGGACATCACCGTTCAGGGTGAACTTCACTACGTATACAATGTTGAACCGTCCAGCGTGGACGCGTACTTCAAGAAATATATCCGCTTCGATCCGAGTTTGACGGCCCAATTCTTTTTCAAAGTTGGGGAGATCTACAACACGACCAACGTTTTGCCTTATGATGAGTTCGTCGAGACGACCTTCTACAAGGAGTGGGTCAAGCCGAATGGGTGGGCCGATCATTTGGCTGCCACGCTCGACAAGTCCGCAACGAGCTTCGCTCAGTTCGGAGTCTTCCGAAACGAGCGCCAAGGGCTTGCCGACGACGATATGCGGCAGCGCATGCATCTATTGGTTCCCCACATGCGCCGCGCGGTGTCGATCGGCAATGTCATCGACCTTCAAAAGGAAAAGGCCGGAAGTCTGTCAGATGCGCTCAACGGGCTCGATGCCGGCGTTTTTCTGTTGGACAAGCACGGTCATATCGCATTCTCCAACATAGCCGCGCAGGCGCTGCTCGACGATGCGACGATCTTGCGAACCGTCAACAATAATTTGAGTGCTGTGGACCCACATGCGGCGCAGCTATTGCGCAATGTTCTCGCCGCCGCGAGCGGTGGCGATGGCGCTGTCGGCGTGGATGGTGTTGCCATTCCGCTGTCTAGTAAGCTTGGCCAGAATTGGGTCGCCGATATACTGCCGCTGACGTCGGGCGCGCGGCGTCAAATCGGGGGCCGACACTCTGCGGTCGCTGCCGTCTTCGTCCGAAAGGTATCAATGGCGGCGCCCTATTCGATCGAAGTGGCGGTGCGACAATTCCGACTCACGCCGAGCGAAGTGCGGGTACTTGATGCGGTGCTCAAGGTCAGCGGAGTACCTAAGATGGCGGAGACGCTTGGCATCAGCGAGGCCACCGTGAAAACTCATCTCCAGAATATCTTTGGAAAGACCGGCGTGCGCCGTCAGGCGGACTTGATCAAGCTCATTGCGGCAGATGCCCGGCCGTTTGCCGGATAAGAGCACACTCATGTCATCCACGAGCCGCGCAAGCTGCCGGTGGTGCCCGCATGAAGCGTCAGGTAGGCAACGTTATTGGGTCCGCCGGATCAGGCCAACCCCAGTCCGCCATCGATGCTGATCACCTGGCCGGTTATCCAACCCGAGGCAGGCCCGGCGAGTTGGACGATCCACTCGGCGATATCGTCGGGTACCCCGCGGCGGCCGAGCGGTATGCTGGCGCGCTCCTGTTCTTCGACCGCCGCGGCTTGTTGGGCCGACAATCCCATCATGCCGGTCAGCGCACCCGTCTCGGTTGGCCCTGGCGCGACGGCGTTCACCCTGATGCCGAATGGCGCCAGCTCCAGTGCCCAGCACCGCGTCAAATGCTCCACGGCGGCCTTGCTGGCTGCGTAGTGAGACAGTCCGGCCGCCGCCTTGTGCCCAAAGGTGCTGGAGACGTTGACGATCGTGCCGCCTGTGGCCTTGAGATGAGGAAGCGCGGCCGATGCGAGCAGACTTGGACCGACCACGTTGACGGAGAAAATATCCGCGATGCGATCGGCGGTCACATCGGCTAGCGACAGAATGGCGCCTGCGCCGGCATTGTTGACCAGCGCATCGAGGCGCCCCCATGTGTCGACCGCCTTGGCAATCGTACGCTTGGCATCTTCGGCGGAAGCCGCGTCGACCGCCATCCCCGCGATATTCGCGTGTTGCAGCATCGTCTCCTGGATCAGGCTCGCGCGGCGGCCGGTGACGAGCACGTGGTAGCCCTGTTTCGCGAAGCGCAACGCCGCTGCCCGACCGATACCTGAACTGCCGCCTGTCACGACGACGACTTTTTGATCTTGCATGTTCCACTCTCCGGTGCGGCGGCCGCACCGCCTGGTTGGATTGAAGGCGAGCTTGTCGGTCACCGCGCTCCGTTACGGTTCTCGGTGACCGGCAGTTGTGAGGGTCTTGAACCGGAGCGCGCACCCACTCATGAGCACGTGCCCCGGCTCGGTCTCGCTGAGTTGCAATCAGTAGTCCCAGAACACCGGCACCCAACGGAAGGCATCGCCGGCGACTGCGACATGGCCGACGGATGGGAACGGCATATGCGTGGCCACCAGCAGCTCGCCGGTCTTGGCAATCTCGCGCAGGAGGCGGATACGAACGCGCGCCGCCTCTTCCGGATCGTGCTCGAAGCCGTTGTGCCACTCGGGCTGCTCAAACCCGACAGCAAACACGGCGTCGCCGGCGAATGTCAGGGCGTCGCCGCCGGACGCCACGCGAACCACGCTGTGTCCGGGGGTGTGACCGCCGGTGCGACGGACGACGACGCCCGGTGCGACCTCGTGCTCGTCGACGAACGGCCGGATTTGGCTGCCGTACTCCTTCGCGAACCGCTTGGCGGCGGCGCGAAGCGCATCCGGGAATCCCTGCGGCATGTTGGTGTGGGTGAAATCGGGCGCCTCCCAGAACTTGAGCTCGGCCGCCGCCACGTGGATGCGCAGATCCTTGCGCAGCCGCTGCTTCACGCCGTCGACGAGCAGCCCGCCGACATGGTCCATGTGCATGTGGGTCAGCACCAGGTCGGTCACCGACGCAAGATCGATCCCGGCGGCCTCCAGTCGCTTGATCAACTGCCCGGCCCTGGGCAAGTGCAGGTCCGGATCGGAGCCAAGTCCGGCGTCGATCAGGATGGTCTTGTCGCCGCTTCGCACCATCACCGCATTCAGTGCCCAGTCGAAAGCGTCCGGCGGCAGGAACATGCCATCCAGCCAGGCTGCCCGGACGGCGGGGTCGACGTTGTGCGCCAGCATGGTGGTCGGCAGCGGCAGCACGCCGTCGCTGACGACCAGCACGTCGATCTCACCGATCCGCACCGCATAGCGCGACGGGACGAGCTCTTCGGGTTTCGATGTCGCGGGGGAGGATGTGTTGTGCAGATTCATTTTAGTCTCCTGTTGAGCGTTGTGGATCGTGAAATGTCTAGAGAGAGGTGACGCGCTCCGGATCGGCCGAGGCCAGCGCTGCGGCGCGCTCGGCTTTGGGCGGATAGATCCAAACCGTGTTGATTTCCTGCTTGGTCTTCTTGGCGACGTCGCCGACCATCTCGACCGTGCGTTCCCAGCCGCGGGTGAACAGCGCGCCGGCTTCGCCGAGGTCGAGACAGGTGACATAGGCCTTTTGGTGATAAGGCCTGGTCGAAACGCCGAGCAGCTCGGCGGCGGCGTTGTTGCCGGCGAAGGCGCCCATCCGGGTCGCATGCTGACACGACATCAGCGCGTAATTGCCGTTGTCGTCACACGCGGCCCGTGCGGCATCGCCGGTCGCAAAGACACCGTTCACGGATGGCACGCGAAGCTCGCGGTCGACCAGCAGCCGGCCGAATTGGTCGCGCTCGGCGGGAATCTGCGCCGTCAACGGAGCAGCGCGCATGCCGGCGGCCCAGATCACGGTTTCGCATTCGATGTGCTCGCCGCTGGAGAGCGTGACGCCGGATTTATCGAGCGAGCCGACGCCGACACCGAGCCTGGTTTCGACGCCGAGCTTGCGTAGCGCCTCCTGGATGATGGGGCGGGGGCCCGCGCCCATGTCCGGGGCGATCGCCTCGTTGCGATCGACAATGACCACGCGCAATTCCGCATCCTTGCCGAGAATTGCGCGCAGGCGCGATGGCACCTCGGTTGCGGCCTCGATCCCGGTGAAGCCGCCGCCGGCCACGACGACGGTATTGCGCGCCTTCGAGGCCGGGCGGCTGGAGAGTTGGTGCAAATGGCGATCGAGCGCGATGGCGTCATCGAGCTGGTCGACGCTGAAGCCGTGCTCGGCAAGGCCCGGAACGTTCGGGCGGAACAAGCGGCTGCCGGTGGCGACGATCAGCCGGTCATACGACAGCTTCTTCCTGGTGCCTTGTGCGGCAACGATCTCGACGAGCTTCGCCCCGGTATCGATCGCCTCGGCACGGCCCTGGACATAGACAACGTCGATCGCGTTCAGCACGTGCTGCAACGGGGCCGTCAGGGTTTCGGGTTTCGGTTCGTAGAGCCGCGGGCGAACCACCAGTGTCGGCTCGGGCGAAACCAGCGCGATCTCGAGCTTTTCCGGCGAGACACCCTGGATGTCGCGTAGCCGGGCCGCGGAAAGGGCGGCATACATGCCGGCGAAGCCGGCGCCAATGATGACGATGCGCATGTCGATTGTTCCTTGGTTGAGGTATTGCGATGGAAGCGCGTGGTTACGCCGTCACGAATTTGAGCAGGTCGGCGTTGACGATGTCGGGATGTGTCGTGCACAGGCCGTGCGGCAGCAGGTCGTAGATCTTCAGGGTGCTGTGCTTCAAAAGGCGGGCCGACAGCGCTGCCGAGTCGGCAACGGGGACGATCTGGTCATCGCCGCCGTGCAGGACCAGCGTCGGCACGGCGATGGCTTTCAGATCTTCGGTGAAGTCGGTCTCGGAGAAGGCCTTGATGCCGTCGTAGTGGGCCTTGCTGCTGCCCATGATGCCTTGACGCCACCAGTTCCAGATCGCGGCCTGCGAAGGCTCGGCACCCGGACGATTGTAGCCATAGAAAGGTCCGCCCGCGAATTCGAGATAGAATTGCGACCTGTTGGCGGCGAGCTGCCGGCGCAAGCCGTCGAACACCTCAAGCGGCAATCCGCCGGGATTGGACTCGGTCTTCAACATCAGCGGCGGCACGGCGCCGATCAGCACCAGCCTGGCGACGCGATCGCGGCCATGACGCGCGACGTAGCGCGTGGCCTCGCCGCCGCCTGTGGAGTGGCCGACGTGAATGGCGTTGCGAAGATCGAGATGCTCGACGAGGGCTGCGACATCGGCCGCATAATGATCCATGTCATGCCCGTCGCTGACCTGGCTCGAGCGGCCATGACCGCGGCGATCATGCGCGATCACGCGAAAGCCCTTGCCGACAAAAAAGAGCATCTGGGCATCCCAGTCATCGGCGCTGAGCGGCCAGCCATGATGAAACACGATCGGCTGCGCGGACTTCGGTCCCCAGTCACGCCGTCGTTGGTGGTAATCGAGGTCGCAACGTCGTTCGTTCCGGTCGAGAGGGTCGCTGTTTTCGTTTCGCTACCCGCTGCCGAGGTGGAGCGGACAGTCATCGATGCCGCGTACATGAGCGTTGTCGCGAGGATTTTCCGCCGCGAGGTGCTCGCGAGCCGGCTGACGGAATTGATCAAGGCCATTTGCAGTTTCCATTTCTGGAGTTGTGGACACCATGATTCCTAGCGAACCGCATGGGCCGATGCCCCAGCGCGATTGACGCGATTGCAGCGCGATTGCTGCTAACGCGCGCGTCGCCGCCAATCGCTCGGCGATTCCCCGGTCAACTTTCGAAACGCGGCGGCAAAGGCGGTCTGCGAGGCGTAGCCGAGCGTCGCCGCGACCGAGACGACGGACAATTCGGTGTCGCGCAGCATGTTCATGGCCTGCTCAAGCCGGTGCTGGCGCAGCCAGGCATGAGGGGAAAGCCCGGTACTGTCCTTGAATGCGCGGCAGAAGTGAAAGCGCGACAGGCCGGCCTCCGCAGCAAGCGCCCCGAGTGAGACGTCGTCATCGCTGTCCGAGCGCAGGCGCTCGATCGCCCGAAGCAGCGTCTTCGGCGCCAGCCCGCCCCTGACCGGCGCGATTATGTTCGGCGAGCCGCTGTGCGCAGCGAGAAGGCGCGTCGCCAGCAAATCCATCAGTTGCTGCCTGAACAGCGTATCCAGCGCCTCGTTGCCTTCCAGCACATCCGCCGCACTCAGGAGCAATCGGGACGTCACGGGATCGGGATGGGCGGTCCGCTCCAGAAGATCGGCCGGCGTTCCGGCTTTGGCTTCGTCCGCAACACGCGTCAGCGTTGCCTGTGGAAGATAGAGCTGGACGACGTCGACGGGCTTTGGAATGTCCCACCGCGAGCTCGATCCTTCGGGAATGATGGTCACCACGCCGGGGCGAAACGTCCCGATCGCGACGGATCGTCCGGACCGCCGCTCCATCCGCTGGACCGAGCAGTTGTAAGCCATGATGACGTGGTGGCCCATGGGCGCGACGACGTCGTGCAACGGCTCGTGCTTCCAGTGCGCAATCCCGGCGCCGGACGAATCCAATGCCATGCGAAAAGGCACCGTTCCGAGCACGCGGGCCATCTCGACTTCGGCAGGGGGCCGGTCGCCGGCCGACGGGGCGTCGCGCCGTACCTGAGACACGGCGGGAATTTCATTCGAAGATTCACGCAACACAATCTTGCTCATGGACTTTGCTCGTATTGGGGGCGCGTCGCTGGGTGCGCGACGTCGCGATCATGGCGTCGGCCGCCGCATGGCGGAGCCGAACGGGCCGGTCTGGCGATCCCTGCTCAACGAACGGGCGGGGGGCCGAAGGCGATCCGTTGCAGCTCAGGCACCGTTGATTTGCGGGTTCTAGGCGGCACGAAGGCCCGCGTCTTTCCTGATGCTGCCCTGCGTTGCCTGATCCTGCTCCCAGGATGCCTCACGCGTGCAGCTTGCGTGCGTTTGTGAAAAGTCGTGATCGCCGCGTTTCGGTCGACGACACCCTCAGGTCGTCAAGGCGCGAACCGGATCGTTATGAAATGATTGGAAAATTTTGATACCGGTCGCGCTGGGGCGAGCGCGCAGGCCTTGCCGGGTGCGACGTCGTCGGTCGTGGACAGCAATGGGTGGATAGCCGATATACTGTTCTCGAAATGGCAGGACGCTGTGGCCTGCTCTTGGTCCTTTCTTTGGACCTTCACAGAAGAGACATCCGATGACCAGGACAGGCGCTTACGGCGAACGGCTCGGAGACTTCCTTCGCCTCGCGGAAGCGCCGCCCTCGCTGGTGACCCGCTCGCTGCGCGGCACCGAGATTGCGGTCACCGAAACACGCAACGACAATCCTGTGCCGGGCCTTTCCGGCTCGCTCGCTGCCGAAGATGCCTATCTCGTCAGCCTCAAGCTGCGCGACTATCCGGACTGCGAGCTCTGGGAGCAGGGCCGTCACATCAAGAAAGCGGATGTTCACGCCGGGACGACCTATCTCTACGATCTCAAGGCCGACCCGCGTTACGTGATCGACAAACCGCTTCATTCTCTCCATTTCTACGTGCCGCGTTCGGCCCTCGACGGTCTCGCCGATCAATCGGGGGCCCGACGCATCGATGCGCTGGATTGCGGGCTTGTCGGGCACGATGACGCAATCATCCGACATATCGGCGCGTCCCTGCGCGCGGGCCTGCGCCGGCCTGATGAGGCCAACCAGCTCTTCATCGATCACATGATGCTGGCGCTGACCGCGCACGTCGCTCAGGCCTATGGAGGCTACAGGCACAAGGCCGAGACCGGCCGGGGCGCACTTGCCCCATGGCAGCTGGCGCGGGCCTGCGACAAGCTCGAGTCGGACCTCAATGGCAAACTGCCGTTGCAGGCCATCGCGGCCGAACTCGGCCTCTCGGTCAGCCATTTCTCGCGCGCGTTTCGCGCCTCGACGGGGCTGCCGCCGCATCGCTGGCTTCTGCATCATCGCGTGCGAACCGCCAAGCGCTTGATGAGCGTGCGCGGTCTGTCGCTGTCCGAGGTTGCGATTTCGGCCGGCTTTGCCAACCAGAGCCACTTCACGCGGGTCTTCTCGGCGACGACAGGGGTCAGCCCGGGTGCATGGCGGCGCGATGCGCTGGGAACGGCAAGCCGCGACGCATGATCTGCGTCGGATGCACTCCGTCATTGCGAGCGCAGCGAAGCAATCCAGACTGTCACTGCGGCGGGATTCTGGATTGCTTCGCTGCGCTCGCAATGACGATGCGGATGCTAGCGAGGCTAGGGGCGCACCATAGGCGTGGCGAAGGCGAAACTCAGAATTGATACCGTCTCAACCCCCCATCCACCGGGATCACCGTTCCCGTGATGTAGCGCGCGACCGGTGAGGCCAGAAACACCGCGAGCGCCGCGAGGTCTTCCGGCTCGCCCCAATAGCCGACCGGAATCTCTTCCTCGGCAAAGCGCTCGCGATAGTCCGGCGGATAGTTGCGGCGGATCTGCTCGCTCATGATGCGGCCGGGCGGGATGCAGTTGATGGTGATGCCGTGCTCGCCGATCTCGCGCGACAGGCCCTTGGCCCAGGCGTGCACGGCGGCCTTGGCCGCGAAGGCGGCGTTGAGGCCTTCCGGCTCGGACTTGCCGGTGATGTTGACGATGCGGCCCCATTTGCGTTCGATCATCTGCGGCAGCAGCGCATGCGCGATGCGGCGGTAGCTGGTGAAGTTCAGCGCGATTGCCTCGTCCCATTGGCTGTCGGGCGCATCGACCGGCAGGGGGCGGCTGCCGCCGGCATTGTTGATGAGAATATCGACATGGCCGAACTCCCTTAGCGCGAAGGCCGAGATCTTCTCCGCTGCGTCCTTGGCCATCACGTCCTGCGCGAATGGCGTGATCAGCCCGCCGCCGACCTCCTTCACCAGTTCGGCAAGCAGGTCGGTTCGCCGCGCCACGCCGACCACGCGCACGCCTTCGGCCGCGAGGCCCTTGGCGATGGCGCGGCCGATGCCGATGCTCGCTCCGGTGACGACAGCGGTTTTCGATTTCAGCCCGAGATCCATGGTCACACGCTCGCTTGTTTGCTTTTTGCGTTTGTTGTTCGTTTCCTGCCCTGTCCCGGGTGCGGCGATTTGCCCGACCGGGACGAGCAGTGGTAACCAAGGGCGACCACGAAGGAAACACGAAAAAGAAAAGGCGCAGGTTATGGTGTGGGATCCGCAGCAATATCTGAAATTTTCCGGCCACCGGCTCCGGCCCGCGCTGGACCTGCTGATGCGGATTCCCGATCTCGGTCCTCGCGAGGTCGCCGACCTTGGCGCCGGCGCCGGCAATGTCACCAAGCTGATTAGGGAGCGCTGGCCGTCCGCCGCGGTGACCGGGGTCGAGGGCTCGGCCGAGATGGTTGCTGCGGGGCGCAAAGCCGCGCCTGATGTGGAATGGTCACATGAAGACCTCGGTCATTGGCGCCCCGCCAAGCAATATGACGTCGTCTATTCCAATGCCGCACTGCACTGGCTGCCCGATCATGCGGCACTCTTTCCGTCGGTGATGGAGAAAGTCGCGCCCGGCGGCATGCTTGCGGTGCAAATGCCGCGTAACTTCCTGGCGCCTTCGCATGTGCTGATCGGCGAGACCGCCTTGAGCGGGCCCTGGCGGTCCAAGGTCGAGCACCTCGTGACGCCGCCGCCGGTCGAGGGGCCGGCCTTCTATCACGATTTGCTCGCGCCGCTGGCGCAGAACATCGACATCTGGGAGACCGAATATCTCCAGGTTCTCGAAGGCGACAATCCCGTGAAGGAATGGACCAAGGGCACCTGGCTGACGCGCTATCTCGACGTGCTCGAGGGCGACGAGAAGGCCGCGTTCGAAGCGGCCTACGGGATGCGAGTGGCGAAGGCCTATCCGAAGAACGCCGCGGGGCAGACACTATTCCCGTTCCGTCGGCTGTTCATGGTTGCCCAGCGCAAGGGTTAATGTCCTTCGGCGATGCGACATAAGCGCTCGCTGGGAGCGGCCGGAGCGGGCGTCGGGTTGCGCATGCGGCCGCCATCAAGATAGCTTCGCTGCGGCATAGCTTCGCTGCGGCAAATTGGGCTTAGGTCTAGTTGTTCGGGGTCCGGATTGCTGCCACTACTGGAACCGTAAAACAAAAAGCACCCGGTTTCCGAGGTTGTTGGGGAGGTCCTTCATGCGCAAACTGCTCTTTGCGGTCGCCGCAGCCGCGTTCGCTCTGGCCCCTGCTGTTGCCCAGGCGCAGAGCCCGATCATCATCAAGTTCAGCCACGTCGTCGCCAACGACACCCCGAAGGGCAAGGGCGCGCTGAAGTTCAAGGAGCTCGCCGAGAAGTACACCGACGGCAAGGTCAAGATCGAAATCTATCCGAACTCCTCGCTCTACAAGGACAAGGAGGAGATCGAGGCGCTCCAGCTCGGCTCGGTGCAGATGCTCGCACCATCGACCGCGAAATTCGCGCCGCTCGGCATCAAGGAATTCGAGGCGCTCGACCTGCCCTGGCTGTTCAAGGACGACGCGACCTATTCCAATGCGATGAAGGGCACCCTCGGCAAATGGCTGTTCCAGAAGCTGGAAGCCAAGGGCATCACCGGTCTCGCCTATTGGGACAACGGCTTCCACATGGTGTCGTCGAGCCGTCCGCTGACGAAGCCGGAAGATTTCAAGGGCCTGAAATTCCGCATCTCCGGATCGAAGATCGCCGACCAGTATTTTCGCCTGATGGGCTCGATCCCGCAGATCATGGCGTTCTCGGAGGTCTACCAGGCGCTGCAGACCGGCGTGGTCGACGGCTGCGAGAACACGGCGTCCAACTATCTGACGCAGAAGTTCTACGAAGTGCAGAAGGACATCACCGTGTCCTATCACGCACATCTGCAATACGCCGTGATCGTCAACTCGAAATTCTGGTCCGGCCTGCCGCCTGACATCCGCGCCCAGCTCGAGAAGGCGATGGCAGACGCGACCGAATATACCAACCAGATCGCGCACCAGGAGAACGAGGACGCGCTGGCCGAGATCAAGAAGACGGGCAAGACCACGCTGCATTATCTCACCGACGCCGATCGCAAGGCGTGGCAGGAGGCGATGCAGCCGACCTACAAATGGGCTAAAGGCCGGGTCGGGCAGGAAGTGCTCGATCTCGTCGCCAAGGAGCTCGACGTCAAGATGAACTGACGCGTTTTCCGGGAGAACAATACCAACGGTCGGGAGTGTATGCACTCCCGACCGTTTCGTATCGATAGGGGGACTTTGATTTGCTTCGCGTGCTGAACCAGGGGCTCAATCATCTCGAAGAATGGTTGATCGCGACGCTCATTGCGGCTGCAACCGGCCTGATCTTCATCGCGGTGGTGCACCGGTATGGTGCCGGCGAATCGATCGTGTTCTCGCGATGGGCGGCCGCGCACGGGATGACCTGGCTCGCGTCGCTGTCGATGGCGGTATTCACCTTCCTGTCCGAGCTCGATCTGTCCTGGGCGCAGGAACTCTGCATCTACATGTTCATCTGGATGGCGAAGTTCGGCGCGGCCTATGGCGTGCGCACCGGCATCCATGTCGGCGTCGATCTGCTCGTCAACCGCCTGCCCGAGCATTCGCGCAAGCATGTGATCCTGTTCTCGCTGCTGTGCGGCGCGCTGTTCACCGGCATGATCGCCGCTTTCGGCGCCTCCTTCGTGCGCGAGATGTTCCACACCGGGCAGCAGTCCAACGACCTGGAAGCGCCGATGTGGTTCGTCTATCTGGCGATCCCGCTCGGCTCCGGGTTGATGTGCTTCCGCTTTCTTCAGGTCTCCTGGTTCTATTACTGGACCGGCGATCTGCCGCATCATGACGAGACCCATGTCGAAGGCGTGGAGGCCGCTGTTTCGCCGGCGCTGCATCCGCAGCCCGCCGGCACTGCTACGAAGGCGGCTTCCCGCAAAGTCTCGCCGCTCGGCGTGATCCTGATCATGGCGCCGATCCTGATCTTCGCGCTCTGCCTTGGCGAGAAGACCGGCTTCATCGTGCTGCCGCATTGGCTGCGCGCCTTCACGGTGTTCGCGCTGCTGATCGCGCTGATGCTGACCGGCATTCCGGTCTCGATCGCGCTCGGCCTCACCGTGATGACGTTCCTGTTCACGCTGACGACAGTGCCGATCGAAGCCGTCTCGATGAAGCTCTTCACGGGCATCGAGGGCTTCGAGATCATGGCGATCCCGTTCTTCATCCTCGCCGGAAATTTCCTGACCCATGGCGGCGTCGCGCGCCGCATGATCAATTTCGCGACCTCGCTGATCGGGCACTGGCATGGCGGCCTGGGGCTCGCCGGCATCGTCGCCTGCGCGATGTTCGCATTGGTGTGCGGCTCGAGCGTGGCGACGGTCGCCGCGATCGGCGCCATCGTGCTGCCCGAGATGGTCCGCCACGGCTATCCCATGCGCTTCGGCGCCGGCATCATCACGGTCGCCGGCTCGCTTGGCATATTGATGCTGCCGTCGATCCCGAAGATCGTCTATGCGGTCTCGACCAACACCTCGATCGGCGCGCTGTTCGTTGCCGGCCTGCTGCCAGGCATGCTGCTGACGACGATGCTCTGCATCGTCACTTGGTGGCTCGCGCGCAAACGCGACTATCCCCGGATGCAGAAGGCGACCTGGGGCGAGACGCTCCACGCCTTTCGCGAGAGCATCTGGGGCCTGATGCTGGTCGTCATCATCATCGGCGGCATCTACAGCGGCCTGTTCACTGCCACCGAAGCCGCCGCGATGGCCGCGGTCTATTCCTTCATCATCGCCGTGTTCGTCTACAAGGCCATCAAGATAGTGGACGTGCCGCGGGTGCTGTTGCGCGCCGCCAACACCAGCGCGATGCTGCTCTACATCGTCACCAACGCGGTGCTGTTCTCCTTCGTGCTCTCCAACGAGAACCTGCCGGCGACCTTGGCCGATTGGATCGCGGCGCAGAACCTCGGCTGGGTCGGCTTCCTGCTGGTCGTCAACGTGCTGCTGCTGCTCGCCGGCAACTTCATGGAGCCGAACTCGATCATCCTGATCATGGCGCCGATCCTGGCGCCGGCGGCCAAGAAGCTCGGCATCGACCTCGTCCATTTCGGCATCGTCATGGACGTCAACATGGAGGTCGGCCTCTGCCATCCGCCTGTCGGCTTGAACCTCTACGTCGCATCGATGATCGCGCGAATGCGCATCACCGATCTGGCGGGAGCGGTGATGCCGTGGCTTCTCACCATGCTCGGCTTCCTCGTCATCGTGACCTACTGGCCCGATCTGACGCTGTGGCTGCCGCGGGTGCTGGGGATGCATTGAGGCGCGCAAGCGGCGGCGCTAACGGTGCACCCTCTCCCCTTGTGGGCTATGGGATGCCCTGTCTCTTATACACATCT
>NZ_VSSR01000003.1 GCF_008123515.1 Bradyrhizobium cytisi | reverse complement strand
AGCCCACAAGGGGAGAGGGGACGCACCGTCCTTGCGGCAAGCCTACTCATGCCGATGCCCGTGCTTCCGCACCTTCGCCGGCTTGCTCTCTCCCGTCGGGATCATCACCACACGTCCATAACGTACGCCACGCTCCGCGATGATGTGGTCGGCAAAGTGCCTGACCCCGGCGGCGTCGCCGCGCAGCGCCGTCATCTCCATGCAATTGTTGTCGTCGAGGTGGACGTGCAGGGTCGCCAGCGCGAGGTCGTGGTGGCCGTGGAATTCCTGCACCAGCCGCTTCGAGAGATCGCGCGCGGCGTGGTCGTAGACATAGACGAGGCCGGCGACGCAAGCGCCGCTCTGCGCCGTGTCCTCGCTCGATTGCTGCAGCCCGGCGCGGGCGAGGTCGCGGATAATCTCTGAGCGGTTCTGGTAGCCGCGCGCTTCGGCTGCGGCATCGATCTCCGCCAGCAAATCGTCCTCGATCGTGATCGTAATCCGCTGCATCAGGTCCTCTCCGCGGGTGGCGCTCTTCTTACCTCGCCCCGCTTGCGGGGAGAGGTCGGAATTCAAGCGTAGCTTGAATTCCGGGTGAGGGGGACTCTCCGCGAACGCAACTCTTACCGTCGTTGTGGAAGCAGCCCCTCACCCCAACCCTCTCAGCGCGAGCGAAGCTCGTCGCGACCCCGTAAGAACGGGGCGAGGGAGCGCGCCATCATCTTCACAGCCGCGTCGCGCGCAGCCGCAGGGCATTGCCGACTACGCTCACCGAGGACAGCGCCATCGCCGCGGCCGCGATGATCGGCGAGAGCAGTACGCCGAAGGCGGGATAGAGGATGCCGGCGGCAATCGGAATGCCGGCGGCATTATAGATGAAGGCGAAGAACAGGTTCTGCCGGATGTTGCTCATCGTCGCCTGCGACAGTTTTCGGGCGCGGACGATGCCGGTGAGGTCGCCCTTGAGCAGGGTGATGCCCGCGCTTTCCATCGCCACATCGGTGCCGGTGCCCATGGCGATGCCGACCTCGGCCGCCGCCAATGCCGGAGCGTCGTTGACGCCGTCGCCGGCCATCGCGACGCTGCGTCCGGCCTTTTGCAACCTGGTCACGACTGCGCTCTTCTGGTCCGGCAGCACCTCGGCTTCGATATCGGCGATGCCGAGCCTGCGCGCGACGGCTTCGGCCGTGGTGCGGTTGTCGCCGGTCAGCATGATGACCTTGATGCCTTCGGCCGCGAGCGCTTTCAGCGCCTCCGCCGTCGAAGCCTTGACAGGATCGGCGATGGCGAACAGTCCGGCGAGCCTGCCGTCGATCGCCATGTTGATGACGGTGGCGCCGTCGCCACGCAGGCGTTCGGCCCCCGCATCGAGCGTACTGGTGTCGATGCCGATCGATGTCAGGTACCTGGCGTTGCCGAGGACGACAGTCTTGCCATCGACCTTGCCGGTTGCGCCCTTGCCCGTCGGCGAATCGAATTGCTCGACCTGGCCGAGCGTGAGCTGCTTTTCTTTCGCGGCGCGCATGATGGCGTCGGCGAGCGGATGCTCGCTGGCACGCTCGACGCTGGCTGCAAGCCGAAGGATGTCGTCCTCGGCAAAGCCGGCCGCTGGCACGATCGCGACCACTTTCGGCTTGCCCTCGGTCAGCGTGCCGGTCTTGTCGACCACCAGTGTGTCGATTGTCTCCATCCGCTCCAGCGCCTCGGCGTTCTTGATCAGAACGCCTCCTTGCGCGCCGCGGCCGACGCCGACCATGATCGACATCGGGGTCGCCAGGCCCAGCGCGCAGGGGCAGGCGATGATCAGCACGCTGACGGCCGCGACGAGGCCGAAGGCGAGCCTCGGCTCCGGGCCGAACCAGGCCCAGGCGGCGAAGGCGGTGACAGCGACTGCGATCACGGTCGGCACGAACCAGCCGGCGACCTGGTCCGCCAGCCGCTGGATCGGCGCGCGCGAGCGTTGTGCATCGGCGACCATCTGCACGATCTGCGACAGCAACGTCTCGCGCCCGACCTTGTCGGCGCGCATGATGAAGCTGCCGGATTGGTTGAGCGTGCCGGCGATGACTTTTGCGCCAACCTCCTTGCTGACAGGCATGGATTCGCCTGTCACGAGCGATTCATCGAGCGAGGAGCGGCCCTCGAGAATGGTGCCGTCGACCGGCACTTTTTCGCCGGGACGTACGCGCAGGGAATCGCCGGCGTGCAGAGAGTCGATTTCGACCTCATGCTCGCTGCCATCAGGCTCGACGCGCCGTGCGGTCTTCGGCGCGAGCTGCAACAGCGCCTTGATCGCGCCCGAGGTGGCATCGCGGGCGCGCAGCTCCAGCACCTGGCCGAGCAAAACCAGCACGGTGATGACCGCGGCGGCTTCGAAATAGACGGCGACCGCGCCCTCATGGCCGCGGAAGGTGGTGGGGAAAATCTGCGGCGCGATGGTGCCGATCAGGCTGTAGACATACGCTACTCCCGTGCCCATCGCGATCAGCGTGAACATGTTGAGGTTGCGCGTCAGCAGCGATTGCCAGCCGCGTACCAGGAACGGCCAGCCGGCCCAGAGCACCACGGGTGTCGCGAAGACGAGCTGGATCCAGTTCGACAGCACAGGCACGATCCAGTTGTGCGGACCCGCGAGGTGTCCGCCCATCTCCAGCACCACGGGCGGCAGCGCCAGCGCGCCGCCGATCCAGAACCGCCGCGTCATGTCGGCGAGCTCCGGATTGGGCCCGGTCTCCAGGCTCGCGACCTCCGGCTCCAGCGCCATGCCGCAGATCGGGCAGCTGCCGGGTCCGGCCTGGCGGATCTCCGGATGCATCGGGCAGGTATAGATCGTGCCCGCCGGGGTCTCCGGCTCGGGCGTTCTCTCTTTTGCGAGATATTTGGCGGGATCGGCAGCGAATTTGGTGCGGCAGCCGGCCGAGCAGAAATGGAAGGTCTCGCCGTGACGCTCGAAGCGATGCTTTGAGGTCGCGGGATCGACCGTCATGCCACAAACGGGATCGAGGACTTTTGACGCGGCTGCGCCAAGGTCATGGGCGTGGTGATGGGCATGGCCAGCATGATCGCCGCAGCAGGACGAAGCCGCAGGCTTGGGGGGCGCCGCGGTCTTGGGCGAGCAGCAGCCTCCGGAATGCGTGTCTCCGTCGTGATGGTGCTTGTGGTCCGCGTCGTTCATTCCTGCACTCCGGCCTTGTAACCTATACCCGGTAGGGGTATATAGGCGCCATGCGCAAGGACATCAAGGCATCCGTCGGAAAACGTCTCGGCCGGATCGAGGGCCAGGTTCGCGGCCTGTCGAAAATGGTCGAGGAGGACCGCTACTGCATCGACATCGTCACGCAGATCTCGGCAGTGCGCGCCGCACTGCGCCGGGTCGAGGAGGAGGTCTTGAAGGACCACGTCGCCCATTGCGTCGAGCACGCGATCGCAAGCGGGGACAAGGCGGATCAGCGCGAGAAGCTCGCGGAGCTAATGGCGGTGATTGGACGGGCGGAAAGGTAGATCTTTCGCCACGAGGCTGAAGATCGTTACGCTGCGATCTCGCGTGCCTGTCGACGCCGCCGCGGACGGTACATCGCGAGCTTCTTCAGCAGCACAAAATGCCCTCTGGCGTCGACGCTTTCGCCCGTCACTTGCTCAGCCGGAATTTCGGCCGGCGTTTCTTCGTCAGCCGCTTCAGGAACGAGCGGCGGCGCACGGAGCGTTTCTGGAAACACACCGAATGAGCCCGCTACCTCCTCGAGCGGCTTTTGCTTGTCGGCCCAGTGCAAGGCTGTGTAGTCGAAGCCGTGCACGATGGTGGGTTTGACCACTTCGAAATAGGGCGAGATGTCGAAGTCGCGGGGCATGTAGAGCGAGGAATCGCGGATGTGCAGGATCTCGCGGCGGGCGGCGCGGCTGCCGGCCTTGGTGATCTTCGGCAGGATCGGATAGCGCACCGCGTCGAAAGCCTGCGCGATCAGCGCCGAGCAGATGATCTTGGTCGGATCGCCCGACCCGATCGCAATCATGCGCCGCCGCCATCGCTGCGGTATCGGCAGAGGAAACAGGAAGCGCATCAGATCGATGATGTTCTTGGTGTCGTAGCCGAAGCCGATGCGGTTGATCGCATAGCGGCAGACCGTGGTGCGGTCCTCGTAGGACAGCCCGACCGGGCGGCAGATGCGGGTGTGGTAGGGGAAATATTTCGACAGCGGCGCGGAGGTGACGCCCTCGCCGATATTGGCCTCGATCAGCACATGCGGCTCGCCGTCGGGCTCCACCGCGCCTTCGACCGGACCGACATAGAGTGCGGCATGCGACCAGGTCGACTGCGTCAGATATTTGATGATGCCGGAGATGCGGTTGTTGCCCTCGACCAGCATGACATCGCCGGGCTGGATCACGCCGCGGAGATGCTCGGGGTCGCTCGGCGTGAACGGCTCATAGCCCGGCACCTCCTTCGAGAGGTACGCGGCAATCAACTTGCCGACTGAATCCAGGACCGTCCCCATATCGAACTCCCCCAGGCCTTTCCGGCCGCTTTTTTCCTTCTCTATCATGGTCGAAACGTGTTGCCATTCGGTTCATCAGTCTGTGAGATCAAGCACGATTGATTCACCATGATAGTTGCTGCGCAACATCAGATGCGGCAAGGTTCGCTTGCTGTTCCCGTTCGCTGCAAGTCCCCGGAAACCATGACATGACAATCACGCGCCGCGGCTTCCTATCGGCTTCGGCGGCCTTTGCCGCGATGCCGGTCCTGGGCGCAACGGCCGCGCCGCTGCCGCGCGAGGCTGACATTGTCGTGATCGGTGCGGGTGCGGCCGGAATCGCTGCAGCGCGGCGCGTCAAGGCCGCCAATCGCAAGGTGATCGTGGTGGAGGCGGCCTCGCAAATCGGCGGGCGCTGTATCACTGACAGCACCACATTCGACGTGCCGTTCGATCGCGGCGCGCGCTGGATGCACAATCCCGACACCAACCCGATGATCCGGCTGGCGCGCAGTGCCGGGCTCGATGTCTCCCCCGCACCGTCGGGCCAGAAGATGCGCATCGGCCGCCGCAACGCGCGCGCGGGCGAGACCGAGGAGTTCCTGGCGGCGCTGGTGCGTGCCAATCGTGCCATCGACGAGGCGGCGCGCGGCAAGTTGGATACGTCCTGCGCGTCGGTCCAGCCAAAAGATCTCGGCGATTGGGCAGGCGCCACCGAGTTCGTGCTTGGTGCGAGTTTTGCCGGCAAGGACCTGAAGGAGCTGTCGGCGATCGACAAGGCGCGTGCGCAGGACCGCAATGCCCCGATCGCCTGCCGCCAGGGTCTGGGTACCCTGATCGCCAGGCTCGGCGAGCAGGCGCCGGTTGCGCTTGCGACACCGGCAAGCCGGATTGTCTGGAGCAATCGCGACGTCAGCGTGGAGACGCAAGGAGGGAAGATCGCCGCGCGCGCCGCCATCATCACGGTCTCGACCAATGTGCTCGCCGGCGGCGCGATCAAGTTCGCGCCTGACATCCCCAAGCGCACGCTCGATGCGGCGTCCAAGCTTACGCTCGGCAGTTACGATCACATCGTGCTGCAACTGCCGGGAAATCCGCTCGGGCTCTCGCGCGACGACATCCTGATCGAGCAGAGCAACTCGATGCGCACCGCGCTGATGTTCGCCAATATCGGCGGCTCCTCGCTGTGCTCGATCGACGTCGGCGGGTCGTTCGGCCGCGATCTCTCGGAGCAGGGCGAGAAGGCGATGGCGGCCTTCGCAAAGGAGTGGATCACGAAGCTGTTCGGCAGCGAGGCGGTGGCCAATGTGAAGAAGACCGCTGTGACGCGCTGGAACGCCTCGCCCTATGTGATGGGCGCGATGTCGGCGGCCTCGCCCGGCGGCCAGCTGTCGCGAAAAGTCTTGACCGAGCCGATCGGTAACATGTTCCTCGCCGGTGAAGCCACGCATGAAACGCTGTGGGGCACGGTCGACGGCGCCTGGGAAAGCGGCGAGCGCGCCGCGGACGCCGCGCTCCGCAAGATCGGTGCGCTGAAGGATGAGCCGGCCGAAGTGCCGACGCAGTCGACCAAGCGGCGGCGGGCGCCGCGGCAGTAGGCGAACTACCGCAACACCCGGTCCAGCGCGGGCAGCCCGGTGATCACCGCCATCGCAATCAGCGCGTAGCAGATGCCGCGGAATATCGTTTCGCTGGCGCGGCCGAACAGCGATGTGCCGGAGGCGACGCCGATCGCGTAGACCGGGCCGACAATCAGCGACAGCACGAGTGACTCGCGGGAGATCAGACCGGTCGTGGCATAGCTGACCATCGAGAAGAAATCCGACGCGCCGAAGAACAGCACGATATTGGCGCGCGCGACGATGGGAGCAATGGGGCGGCCGAGCCAATAGCCGACGATCGGTGGCCCGCCGGTCTGCGCCAGTCCGCTGCAGAAGCCGGAGAGGCCGCCGATACCGACTGACAGCCAGGCGTGGTCCTTGCCGCGGTAGCGCCAGCCCGACAGCAGTAGCAGCAGCAGCGCGGCCACGAAGCAGGAGATGATCCAGCGCGTGGTGACGGGCTCGAGCACGCTGAGGAAGTAGGTGCCGACGGGCACGCCGACCAGTGCGCCCAGCACGATCACTGCGGTCGCCTTGCGGTCGGCCTTTCGCCACGCGTCGGGCAAGAGCGGTGCGGCAGCAACAAAATCGATGACGAGGAGCAGTGCCGCGACCAGCCGCGGTGCTGCGACACTGCTCGCCAGCGGCATGAAGATCAGCGCCGAGCCGAAGCCGGAGAAGCCGCGCGCGGTGCCCGAAACGAAAGCGATGGCGCAGAGCGCCGTCGCGATGGTGAGACTGACGTCCTTCGGGAGAAAATCCGCGAGGGTCATCCGCGAAGAGTGCCGGCGGTCTTCTTCGTGACCTCCGCCACGATCTTCGCCGCGACGGCCTCGATCTCCTGATCGGTCAGCGTCTTCTCGCGCGGCTGGATCGTCACCGCGATGGCGATCGACTTCTTGCCGTCGTCGATGCCCTTGCCCTCATAGAGGTCGAACACGTTGACACCGGTGATCAGCTTCTTGTCGGCGCCTTGCGCGGCGCGCACGATATCGCCCGCCTTCACGGCGCGGTCGACGATGAAGGCGAAGTCGCGCGACACCGGCTGGAACGCCGACAGCTCGATCAGCGGCTTGGCGCGGGTCGGCTTCTTCTTGGTCTCGGGGATGCGGTCGAGGATCACCTCGAACACCATCAGCGGGCCGTCGGCGCCGAGCGCCTCCAGCGCGCGCGGATGCATCTCGCCGAAAGTGCCGAGCACGTTCTGCGGGCCGATCTGGATCGTGCCGGAGCGGCCCGGATGCAGCCAGGCGGGGCCGCCGGCAACGATCTGGAGCGCCTGCATCGGAGCACCGGCCGCAGCCAGCACCGCGAGCGCGTCGGCCTTGGCGTCGAAGATATCGGCCTGCGCCGAGCCCGACCAGTGCCGTCCCAATCCGTCCGACGACGCAAGGCCGCGGCGTACGCCGCTTGCGGCCATGAACTGATCCTGCGGGCGATCGCCCCTGAACACCTGACCGACCTCGAACAGCACGACGTCGCCAAAACCGCGATCGGCATTGGCCTGTGCGGCTGCGACCAGGCCCGGCAGCAGGCTCGGCCGCATGTCCGATAGATCAGCGGCGATCGGGTTGGCGACTTCGAGCTCGCGCTGGCCGCCGCCGAACAATTGTGCCGCGGGCTTGGTGATGAACGACCACGTCACGGCTTCGGTCATGCCGCGGCTCGCGAGTGCGCGCCGCGCGCGGCGGGTGCGAAGCTGCAGTGGCGTCAGCACGGATTTGCGGGCGTCCTCGCCACGCTCGAACGGCGTCATCGGCACCTTGTCGACGCCGTAGATACGGATGACCTCCTCGACGATGTCGGCCTTCCCGTGCACGTCGGAGCGCCAGGAGGGCACCGCGACCTTCACCACAGGGCCGGGCCCGGCCATCATGAAGCCGAGACGGGTCAGGATGAGCTTCATCTCGACCTGCGGCACCTCGATGCCGGAGAGACGCTTGACCTCGGTGAGCGGGAAATCGATCACGCGATCGTCGCCGAAGGTTTTGCCCACCACGACGTTCTCTGACGGAGTGCCGCCGCACAGCTCCATCACCAGCTTGGTGGCGAGCTCCAGCCCGGGCACCATGAAGGCCGGGTCGACGCCGCGCTCGAAGCGGTAGCGCGCATCCGAGTTGATGCCGAGCTTGCGGCCGGTCTGGGCGACATTGATCTCGTTCCACAGTGCCGATTCGATCAGCACGTCGGTGGTGTTCTCATCGCAGCCCGAGGCTTCGCCGCCCATGATGCCGGCGAGCGATTCGACGCCGTGCTGGTCCGCGATCACGCAGATCGAGGGATCGAGATTGTAGGCGCGGCCGTCGAGCGCGAGCAGCGCCTCGCCGTCGCGGGCACGGCGCACCACGAGATTGCCCACCACCTTCTTGGCGTCGAACACGTGCAGCGGACGCGCGCGGTCGTAGGTCATGAAGTTGGTGATGTCGACCAGCGCGTTGATCGGGCGCAGCCCGATCGCGGTCAGCCGCTTCTGCAGCCATTCCGGCGACGGGCCGTTCTTGACGCCGCGCACAAGGCGCAACGCAAAACCCGGGCACAGCGCAGCGTCCTCGACCGTGACCTTCACCGGACACGGGAACTCGCCCTTGATCGGCTTGATCGAGGCGTCCTTGAACTTGCCCATGTCGGCGGCGGCAAGGTCGCGCGCGATGCCGTGCACGCCGGTGCAGTCCTGACGGTTCGGCGTCAGATTGATCTCGATCACGGGATCGCCGAGCGCGGCCCATTCGGCATAGCCGGCGCCGATCGGCGCATCGGCCGGCAATTCCATGATGCCGTCATGGTCGTTGGAGATCTGCAGCTCGGCCGCCGAGCACAGCATGCCGCGGCTCTCGACGCCGCGAATAGTGCCGACACCGAGCGTGATGTCCTTGCCGGGAATGTAGGTGCCGGGCGGAGAGAACACGCTGACGAGCCCGGCGCGCGCATTCGGCGCCCCGCACACGACCTGCACCGGCGCGCCACCGTCACCGGTGTCGACCATGCAGACGCGCAGCCGATCAGCATTGGGATGCTGCTCGGCCGAAATCACCTTCGCAATGGTGAAAGGCTGCAGCGCCTTCGCCTTGTCCTCGATGTTCTCGACCTCGAGCCCGATCATGGTGAGCTTGTCGGCAAGCTTTTCCAGCGGCTCGTCGGTGTCGAGATGATCCTTCAGCCAGGAGAGGGTGAATTTCATGGCTGCTTTTTCTCCACGGAGGCGGTCTGCCCCCTCTCCCGCTTGCGGGGGAGGGGCAGGGAGAGGGTTGTTTCTGCAACGGGAACGGGGGGAGCTATCGCAAGCCCTTCATTGGGCGCAAACATCACGAGCTCAGCCCCCCGGCAAGTGTCGGCACTTCGAGCGGCTTGAAGCCGTAATGGTTGAGCCAGCGGACGTCGTTGTCGAACAGCTGGCGCAAATCGGCGATGCCGTATTTCAGCATGGCGATGCGGTCGATGCCCATGCCCCAGGCGAAGCCCTGGTACTCGTCGGGATCGATGCCGCAGGCGCGCAGCACGTTCGGATGCACCATGCCGCAGCCGAGAATCTCGAGCCAGTCCTCGCCCTCGCCGAAGCGGATCTCGCCCTTGTCGCGGCGGCACTGGATGTCGACTTCCAGCGACGGCTCGGTGAACGGGAAGAACGACGGCCGGAAGCGCATGTTGATGTGGTCGACCTCGAAGAACGCCTTGCAGAACTCGTGCAGGATCCATTTGAGGTGGCCGAGATGCGAGTGCTTGTCGATGACGAGACCTTCGACCTGGTGGAATTGCGGCGTGTGGGTCGCGTCCGAATCGATGCGGTAGGTGCGGCCCGGGCAGATCACGCGGATCGGCGGCTTCTGGGTGAGCATGGTGCGCACCTGCACCGGCGAGGTGTGGGTGCGCAACAGCATGCGCGAGCCGTCCTCCTTCGGATGGAAGAAGAACGTGTCGTGCATCTCGCGCGCCGGATGGCCTTCCGGGAAGTTGAGCTTGGTGAAATTGTAGTCGTCGGTCTCGATGTCAGGACCTTCGGCGACCGAGAATCCCATGTCGGCGAAGATCGTGGTCAGCTCGTCCCAGACCTGGCTCAGCGGATGGATGCGGCCGGCATCAGTTGCCGCATCGCGCAGCGGCAAGGTCACGTCGACGGTCTCCGATGCCAGCCGCGCATCGAGCGCCGCCGACTTCAGCACGTCGCGCCGTGCGGCAAGCGCCTCGGTGACCTTGTCCTTGGCCTGGTTGATCGCCGCGCCTTGGCTCTTGCGTTCGTCGGGCGACATCTTGCCGAGCGTGGCAAGCAGCGCCGAGATCGTGCCCTTCTTGCCGAGGGCTGCGACGCGCACCGCTTCGAGCGCGGCTTCATCGCCGGCGGCGGCGATCTGGTCGAGGATGGAGGTTTCGAGCGTTGCGAGGTCGGACACAGTCAAATCCTTAGCTCCAAATTCGGCTGGGTTGTCGCCGCCCGAAGGCCGTAACGTCAAGCAAAAAGCCGGTCATTTCGGGCGTGGGACCAGCTGGGTTGAACCTCGCATGGGGGCCGGGCACCAAGGGGGATACGTGGAGGCCTTTGCGATGCTTTCGAAACGCTGCCTTGCTGTTCTTCTTGCCGTCGTGGCGGTCGTTCTGTCGGTGGCAGGCACCCCGGCGCGCGCCATGGTCTGCATGGACAAATCCATGACGCTGGACGAGGTCGCAGACACCATCAGCGCGCAGAAGAGCTGCGAAAGCGCGATGAAGGTCTTCAGGGATTGCGAACTGACCGCAAGCGGCGATGTCGGCTCGGTGCTGCCGTCGAAAAGAAATGCGAGGCCGACTTCAAGTCCGGCCTCAACGCCGCGCAGGCGCAGGCCTACCAACGCGAGCTGCGCGTGTGCGACCGCAAGTACCGGAACAAGTCCGGCACCATGTATCTCTCGTTCACGGCATTCTGCCGGGCGGAGGTGGCCCGGCGTTACTCCCACCACGCGCTGAAGGCCGCGGGCCGGAACGCCCGCTAGCGCAAGCCTCAGGCTGCGAGCGCAGCTTTGGCCTTCTCGGCGATCGCCTGGAACGACGCGGGCTCGTGGATCGCGAGATCCGACAGCACCTTGCGGTCCACGGTGATGCCCGACTTGGCGAGACCGTCGATAAATCGGCTGTAGGTCAGGCCGAACGGACGGACGGCAGCGTTGAGGCGCTGGATCCAGAGCGCGCGGAAAGTGCGCTTCTTGCGCTTGCGATCACGGAAGGCGTACTGCTGGGCCTTCTCGACGGCCGGCTTGGCGGCGCGGATGGTGTTCTTGCGGCGGCCGTAGAAACCCTTGGCGGCCTTGTAGACTTTCTTGTGCTTGGCGTGGGCGGTCACACCGCGTTTGACGCGAGACATGACAAAATCCTTCAGAGATGACTTGGTTTTTCGGATCGCCGCTTAAAGCGCGGCAGAGATGGCAATGATCGTGGACGCGGTCAGGCGTTCGGCAAGAAGTACTTCTTGACGTTGTCGCCGTCGGTCTTGAACAGCACGCGGGTGCCGCGGAGCTGACGGATCTGCTTCTTCGTCCGCTTGATCATGCCGTGACGCTTGCCGCGCTGGGCGTGCATCACTTTGCCGGTGGCAGTCACCTTGAAGCGCTTTTTAGCGCCCGATTTGGTCTTCAGCTTGGGCATTTGGCTCTCCTAATGGCCACAGAGTTCCGCCCGCGAAGGCGGCTGGCCGTCAAAATGCTCGTTAGAGCGTTGATTGTGCTCAGGTTTTGCGAACAAGCGCGAAACCCGCACGAAACACCGCCACGGCAGCCCTTAATCAGCCGGGCGATGAAGGTCGGCCTTATGACAGAGGACAGGCCAATTGGCAACGATGAACCGCCGGAACCTGGCCGCCGACTATTGGGGGTTACCACCTCATTGTTCACGTCGTCCCGTCCGGAGCAGGACCAAAATGGCCCATTTTTCCCAATCGATTTTGTCGGTTTTCGCCCGTCCGCGCCACCTGGCGCTATTCGCCGTGCTCGCTGCCGCCGTCCCCTCGGCCGCCGATGCCCGCATCGTCAGTTATGACGGGATCTGGAATGTCACCTTCGCGACCACCCGCGGCAATTGCAGCTCGGGTTACAGCGTGCCCTTCACCGTGACCGGCAGCCGGGTGTCGTCCGCCGGCGGCGGCCGGGTCTCCGGCACGATCAATCGCGGCGGCGCTGTCGCGGTCCAGGTGTCGGTCGGCGCCTCCCATGCCAGCGGCGGTGGCCGGCTTGGCGGCGCGGCGGGTGCGGGCTCCTGGAGGGGCATCATCTCTGGCGACCAATGCAGCGGCACCTGGCAGGCAACGCGGACCTGAAAACACAAACGGCCCGCCGGAGATCCGGACGGGCCGTTGAACTTTCAGTCCTGAAGAGCCGGCGTCAGCGCGGCGCCAGGACCATGACGACCTGACGGCCCTCGAATCGGGCATCCTGCTCGACCTTGGCGAGCTCGGCGACGTCGGTCTTGATCTTGTCCAGCAGCTTGGTGCCGATCTCCTGGTGCGCCATTTCGCGGCCGCGATAGCGCAAGGTGATCTTGACCTTGTCGCCCTCCTCGAAGAACCGCAGCATCGCGCGCATCTTCACGTCATAGTCGTGATCGTCGATCATCGGGCGGAGCTTGATCTCCTTGATCTCGACGGTCTTCTGACGCTTGCGGGCTTCGGCGGCTTTCTTCTGGGCGGAATACTTATACTTCCCGTAGTCCATGATCTTGCAGACGGGAGGGCTGACATTTGGCGAGATCTCGACCAGATCCATGCCGGCTTCCTGGGCCAACTTGATGGCAAGCATCGTCTCGACGGTGCCTTTGTTGTCACCGGTCTGATCGATCAGCTGGATCTGCGCATTGCGAATATCATCATTGATGCGCGGCCCGTCTTTGGCGGCAGGGGCCGGGGCTCTATTGGGACGGCGAATGGGTGGTTCTCCAAAGTTGTGAAAGGAAGCGGCTATTTTGCAGGAAGATGCGTTTGCCGGCAAGCAAGTCGCTCCTGCGGAGAGCGAAAACCCTCAAATGCGAGGCATTTTGGTCACGCCCATCGGCACGGTGCTCGACATAGACACCTTGCACCCGTTCCGCAAGCGTCCCAAAGGGTCAATACCAATATAGGGTTGCTTCGCGGAAATGCGCCCGGACAGCTCAAACCCCACAGCCAGAGTAAACGTTCCATGCCCCCAGCAATTCCCGATGCCGTGCTCAACTTTGTCGAATTGGGCGAGGGTCCGTCGGCGCGCCGGATCGCGGTGCGCAGCCGCGCCGGACAAGGGCCCGGCCTGGTCTGGCTCGGCGGCTTCAAGTCGGACATGCAGGGCGGCAAGGCGGTGGCGCTCGATGGCTGGGCCGGCGAGCATGGCCGTGCCGCGGTCCGGTTCGACTATTCCGGCCATGGCGAATCCAGCGGCGATTTCGCCGACGGGACCATCGGACGCTGGCTTGAGGACAGCGTCGCGGTGTTCGAGCGGTTCTGCACCGGTCCGCAAATCCTGATCGGTTCCTCCATGGGCGGCTGGATGGCGCTGCTGCTCGCACGCGAGATCAGGAAGCGTTCGGGACAGGCATCGCTCGCGGGCCTGGTGCTGATCGCGCCGGCGCCCGACTTCACGGAAGAGCTGATGTGGAAGAACTTTTCGCCCGAGGTGAGGAAAGAGATCGAGACCAAGGGTTTTTGGCTGCGGCCATCCGAATATGGCGACGGCACGCCCTATCCGATTACGCGGAACCTGATCGAGGAGGGGCGCAACCACCTCGTGCTCGGCAGCGCCATCGATCTCGGCTGCCCCGTCCGAATTCTGCAGGGAGCCCAGGATCCCGATGTGCCGTGGCAGCACGCGTTCGCGCTGACGCATCGCCTGCCGGCCGACGACGTCGTGCTCACCATGATCCAGGACGGCGATCACCGCCTGTCCCGCCCGCAAGACATCGCGCGCATTCTTGCCGCGGTGGCGGAGATCGGGTGAAGTGGTGCCCAGAATTCGATGTCATCATCCGCGAAGGCGGATGATCCAGTATTCCAGAGGCCGTTGTGTTTGAGCCGAAAAGTCTCGGCGTACTGGATGCCCCGCCTTCGCGGGGCATGACGGAGGAGAGGGAGATACCCCAATGACCACCACCGCCATGCTGCGCGCTTTCTGCGACGCGGTCGAACAGCGCAACGGTCGCGCCTTTGCCGATCTGTTCACCGACGACGGCGTCTATCACGACGTGTTCTACGGCGCGTTCGCCGGCCGCGACAAGATCGCCGCGATGGTCGACGACTGGTTCTATCGCACGGCGATGGATTTCCGATGGGACATGCATGATCCCGTCAGCAACGGCACCACGCTCTATGCGCGCTACACCTTCAGCTACACATCGACCCTGCCGGAAGCGAACGGTTCGCGGGCGATGTTCGAAGGTGTTGCGATCATGACGCTGCGCGACGGCAAGATCGTGAATTACCACGAGGTCGCCAACACCGCGCCGGCGTTCGTCGATCTGAAGTTTGCGCCAGAGCGGATTGCGAAGATCGTCGGCAAGCAGGGCGCGGAGCTGAAGGCGCGGCCGGAGATGAAGCGGCATCGGGCGTAGCTGTCGTTCCGGGGCGCGCCACTTGGCGCGAGCCCGGAATCCATTCCGCCACCATTCTTGCGGCCTGATGGATTCCGGGCTCGTGCTTCGCACGCCCCGGAATGACAGCGGGGTTACCGACAACCACTGTCATCGCCCGGCTTGACCGGGCGATCCAGTACTCCGAGAAGGCTGTGATTAAATCGAGAGGCCGCGGCGTACTGGATGCCCCGCCCCAGTGCGCAACTGCGCACAAGGCGGGACATGACACCGAGTGTTAGGAAGCGGCCTGCCACTCTTGACGCACGCTTTCGTCGCGTTCGTTGGCAGTCGCATTCGTCTTCATCGTCGCAAACTCATCCGGCGGCAGCAACTGCCCCAGCGCCCACACGGCAGCCCCGCGCACCAATGCACTCTCATCTCCGAGCAATCGCCGCGCCTCTTCCGACAGTGCCACCTCGCCCGAGTTGCCGATCGCAATCAGCACGTTGCGCAAGAAGCGATCGCGACCAATCCGCTTTACCGGCGACTTCGTGAACAGCACGCGAAACGCGGTATCGCCGAGCCGTGAAAGTTCAGCAAGACCGGGCGCACGCAGCTCGTCGCGTGCGGAGAGCCTGGCTTCACGTCCCTCCTGCGCAAACTTGTTCCAGGGGCACGCTGCGAGGCAATCGTCGCAGCCATAAATGCGGTTGCCGATCGCTTTACGAAACTCGCGCGGAATCGGTCCCTTGTTCTCGATAGTGAGATAGGAGATGCAGCGCCGCGCATCGAGCTTGTAGGGCGCGGGAAACGCTGCGGTCGGGCAGATGTCGAGACAGGCGCGGCACGAGCCGCAATGATCGATCTCGGCGCCGTCGCGCGGCAGCTCTAGCGTGGTGTAGATCGCGCCGAGAAACAGCCACGAGCCGAATTCGCGCGAGACCAGATTGGTGTGCTTGCCCTGCCAGCCGAGATGGGCCGCTTGCGCGAGCGGCTTCTCCATCACCGCCGCGGTGTCGACGAACACCTTGACCTCGCAAGTCTTCACCTCACGAGTCTTCACCTCACAAGTCGCGGTTGCGACCAGCCAGCGCGCCAGCGCCTTCAGCCGCTTCTTGATGAGGTCGTGATAGTCGTCGCCCTGCGCATAGACCGAGATCGCCGCACGCGTGCGCTCTCGCAGGATCGCGAGCGGATCCTGGTCGGGGCCGTAATTGACGCCGAGCATGATCACGCTGCGCACATCAGCCCACAGCCCGCGTGGATCGACCCGGCGCTCCGGCTGGTTCGCGAGCCAGTCCATGTCGCCATGGCCGCCGGAGGCGATGAACTCGAGGAAATGTTTTCCAGCGTTCTCGATCGTGCCGGGCTCAGTGATGCCGATGCAGTCGAAGCCGAGCGCGCGCGCTTCGCGCGCCAGCGCCGCCTTCAGTTCAGTCGGATCGGCGTTCAGAAATCCAGATCCACGTAGGTCCGCGACGCCGGCACGCCCGCCAGCCATTCGCTCAGCAGCGGACGGAACGACGGGCGGGATTTCACCCGCGCGTACCACGCCTTTGCTGCGTCGTCCTCGCTCCATGGCACGTCGCCCAGATAGTCGATCGCCGAGAGATGCGCCGCGGCGGCGAAATCCGCGTAAGTGGGCCGGTCGCCGGCGAGGAAGTTACGCGTCTGCGCCAGCCAGCCGATATAGGCGAGATGGTAGCGCACATTGGCCTTCGCCGCGCGCATCACGTCGGGTGAGGGCGGGCCGCCGCCATTCTCCTCGCTCATGAAGCGCTTGTAGATGCGCTCGGTGACCAGCGGGTGGGAGACTTCCTCGAAAAACTTTTCGTTGAACCAGGCCATCAGCCGGCGCACCTCGACGCGCTCGGCGATCGTCTCCGGCATCAGGCGCTTGGGGCCCATCTCGGCGCCATAGGCCTCGTCGAGATACTCCGCGATGATGGCCGCGCCGGGGATCGGCGGCTGCTCGTCGTCCACCAGCACCGGCGTCGTGCCGGCCGCATTGAGCAGCAGAAATGCCTCGCGCCGTTCCCAGCTGCGCTCCTCGGCCAGCTTCAGTTCGAGCCCGTATTCGCCCGCGATCAGGCGGATGAAGCGCGAATGCGGACAGAACGGATGATGAAACAGCGTAAACATGAAGCCTTTGACTATTTGATGGTGCTTAAGAATCCATCAATGTTTGTGCGGCGCCACACTAGTCTTTCAAAACCGCGAAGCAAGGGTGCGATGCCGCATTTTGCGATTGCGGGAAAGGGGCGAATGGGCGAGAAGAGCCCCGCTTTTCCAGCGGAAATGGACCGTAAATATGTCAGATGCAATACGGGCAGTGATCCTCGGCATCATCGAGGGTGTGACCGAGTTCCTTCCTGTTTCCTCGACCGGGCACCTGCTGCTTGCGGAGCGCTTCTTCGGCCTTGGCGAGGGCGCCTTCTGGGATTCGTTTACGGTTTTGATCCAGCTCGGCGCAATCCTTGCGATCGTCGTGCTCTACTTCAAGAAATTGTGGGACGTCGCGATCGGCATGTTCACGGGTGATGCCTATGCGCGCCGCTTCGTGATCGGCGTGCTGGTGGCGTTCCTGCCTGCGGTGATCGTCGGTCTCATCGCCGGCAAATACATCAAGAGCATGCTGTTCAACCCCTGGGTCGTGTGCTTCTCGCTGATCGTTGGCGGCGCCATCCTGTTGTGGGTCGATCGGCTCGATCTCAAGGCGCGCGAGCATGACGCCACCAGGTTTCCGCTGCTGATGTATCTCTATATCGGCATCGCCCAGTGCGTTGCGATGATCCCGGGCGTGTCGCGCTCCGGTGCCAGCATCGTCGCCGCGATGTTTTTGGGTGCCGACAAGCGGGCGGCGGCGGAGTTCTCGTTCTTCCTCGCCATCCCCACCATGATCGGCGCGTTCGCCTACGATTTCTACAAGAACCGCTCCGAGATGACGATGGACCACATGGGCATCGTCGCGATCGGCTTCGTGGTGTCGTTCATCACCGCGGTCATCGTGGTGAAGGCGTTCCTCGGATACGTCACCCGCCACGGCTTCGTGGTGTTCGCCTGGTGGCGCGTCATCGTCGGCACGCTCGGCCTGATCGCGCTGGCGCTCGGCCATTAACCTTTGACAATCTGCCGACAAGCCTCAACGCAATATCAGCTTTTGACCGGTAGGCAGTGTCCGGAGCGGGATGGCCCGCAGGCGGAGCTGAACGATGACCCTCGTCAGCGGCTGGGGGCGCTTCCCGGTCGTCGATAGCGAAGTGCTGCGGCCGCGGTCGTTCGAGGCCGTGGGTGCGGCTGTCGCTGTGACCGGCTCCGTGGCCAGGGGCAATGGCCGCGCCTATGGCGATGCCGCGATCGGCGCCGTCAGGACGATCGGGATGACCACGTTCGACCGGGTCAGGTGGTTCGATCCGGCAACTGGCCGCATCCGGCTCGAAGCCGGCGTGCTGCTGTCCGACCTGATCGACACCTTTGGCCCGCGCGGCTTCCTGCCGTTCGTGGTGCCGGGCACGCGATTCGTATCGGTCGGCGGCGCCATCGCGGCCGACGTGCATGGCAAGAATCATCATGGCGAGGGCGGATTTGGCCGCTATGTCGACAGCATTCTGCTGCGCACCGGGGCGGGCGAGACGATCGAGATCTCGCGCGAGCAAAATTCCGATGCCTTCTTCGCGACCGTCGGCGGCATGGGCCTCACAGGAATCATCCTCGAAGCCACGATGCGGCTGCGTCCCGTCGAGACCGGCTGGATCCGCGAGCGGGTGATATCCGCATCCGATCTCGACGCCGCGATGCGCGCGCTCGAGGCGAGCGAGTCCGCGACCTATTCGGTGGCATGGATCGATTGCGTGGCGCGAGGGCGCGATCTCGGCCGCTCGTTGATCTATCTCGGTGAGCACGTCCGCGCCGACGAGCTTACTGAGGACGCCGATCGCTTTCCAATCGGCAAGAATCCCCACCTCGCCGTGCCCTTCGATCTGCCGTCGATGACGCTCAACCGCTTGAGCGTCCGTGCCTTCAACGAGCTCTACTACCGCATGGGCGCAAGGCGCGCCGGCGGCGACCATGTGGTCTCGCTCTATCCGTATTTCTTTCCGCTCGACAGCATCAGCGACTGGAATCGCATCTACGGACGGCGCGGCTTCCTCCAGCATCAATGCGTGATTCCGGAGCGAGGTGCGCGCGCCGTGCTCGCCGACATCCTCGATCGTGTCTCGAAGCGCGGCGATGCCTCGTTCCTCGCGGTGCTGAAGAAGCTCGGCCACGGCGATGGCCTGCTGTCGTTTCCGCTGCCCGGCTACACGCTGGCGCTGGATTTTCCGGTGAAGGGCGACATCCTGAACTTCCTCGACGAGATCGACCGTCTCGTCGTCGCCGCCGGCGGGCGGCTTTATCTCGCCAAGGATGCGCGGCAGTCGCGCGCGACTTTCGAGGCCGGCTATCCCGCGCTGTCGCGCTTCAACGCGATCCGCAAATCGCTCGATCCCGCCAGCAACATCCGCTCCAAGCTTTCACAACGCCTGTTCGATGAGGTTTAAGCCGTGACATCACGCAAGACCGTTCTGGTGCTCGGTGGCTCCTCCGATATCGGCCGCGCCGCGGCACGCGCCTTTGCCAAGGCGGGATACGATGTCGGCCTCGCCGGCCGCGATGTCGCCGCGCTGGAGCCCGACGCCGCGGATCTGCGCGCGCGCTACAGCATCGAAGCGAGCACGTGGAGATTCGACGTGCTCGACACGGGATCATTCGATGGCTTTGTCGCCGGCCTTCCCGTGTTGCCGGACGTTGTCGTCTCGATCGTCGGCCTCCTCGGCGTCCAGCAAAATGCCGAGAGCGATCTCGCGCACGCCACCACGATCATGCGCTCGAACTACGAGGGACCGTCGCTGATCCTCGGCCTGTTCGCCGAAAAATTCTTAGGCCGCGGCAATGGCACGATTGTCGGCGTATCATCGGTGGCAGGCGATCGCGGCCGCGCCTCGAACTATGTCTACGGCTCGGCCAAAGCCGGCTTCTCCGCCTTCCTGTCGGGCCTGCGCGCCCGCGCCAGCCGCGGTGGCGTGCATGTGGTCACCGTGAAACCCGGTTTCGTTCGCACCAAAATGACGGAAGGCATGAAGCTGATCGGCCCGCTCACCGTCGATGCGCCTGTCGTCGGCGATGCGATCCTGGGCGCGGTCGAGAAGAAGACCGATGTCGTCTATGTCAGCGGCAAATGGCGTCTCGTGATGCTCATCATCAAGACGCTGCCGGAGGCCGTGTTCAAGAAGCTGAAGTTTTGAGGCTGCTGCAGCTCGCGCCACAAGCTCGTCATGCCCGGCCTTGTGCCGGGCATCCACGTTCTTAGCATCCGCGTTAACAAAGACGTGGATGGCCGGGTCAAGCCCGGCCATGACGGCGCGGAAGCCTCACACGCTCTTGCGCTGGAACTGGCCCTGCGGGCGGAAGCGCCAGAGATATTGCGGGGCGATCGCTTCCAGCGAATCGGGGGTGATGCCGAGCCCTTCCAGCGTCAGGCCGGCAGCCTTGGCCGCATCCGACACGACGTTGTCGCGCTCGAGCAGCGTGACCTGGTCCGGCGTCAGCTTGAAGGCCCCAGGCGCGAATTGCAGGAAGTTGGCCTGGAAGCGGGCGAGGCCGAACGACAGCGGCACCAGCATCGGCTTGCGATCGGCGATGGCGACGATGGCCTCGATGATCTCGCGCATGGTCAGCACCTCCGGCCCGCCGAGCTCGTAGGTGGCGCCCGCCTTGGCCTTGCCGTCGACGGCATCGGCGATGGCGGTTGCGACGTCGCCGACATAGACCGGCTGCATCCGGGTGCTTCCGCCGATCAGCGGCAGCACCGGCGACATCCGCGCCAGCGCCGCGAAGCGGTTGGTGAACTGGTCCTCGGGCCCGAACATCACGGAGGGACGGAAGATCGTGGCCGCCGGCACCGCAGCCGTCACCGCGGCCTCGCCGGCCGCCTTGGCCTTGGCATAGCGCGAGGGCGATTCGGCATCGGCGCCGATCGCCGAGACGTGGATCAGCCTTGCGCCGACGGCGGCTGCCGCCTTGGCGACGGTCTCGGCGCCCCTGGCCTGGACGGCGTCAAAGGTCTGCCCGCCGCCCTCAGTGAGGACGCCGACCAGATTGATCACGACATCCGAATCACGCACCGCCGCCTCGACCGAGGCCGGATAGCGCAGATTGGCCTGGATGGTGTGGACCTGGCCGACCTTGCCCGAGGGCTGGAGGTATCCTGCCAGTTCCGGCCGCCGCACCGCGACCCGGATCCGGTAATCCCGCTTGCACAGCGCGCGGACGACATTCCGGCCCAAAAACCCCGATCCGCCGAAAACCGTGACGAGAGTTTCCAGATTCGATGCCATGAGATCTATTCCCGGGGTCCATTCCTGCGGAAGAGCAGAGTGTTGTCAGGCTTGTATCGGCCCGGTTTGCAATGCGCAATCGGCAAGCCGAACCATGAATTGACAACAGCGTCACTGAACCGTAGTAACCGCCTCCGTGCCCCAAACGGCATGCCCAGGTGGTGGAATTGGTAGACGCGCTGGCTTCAGGTGCCAGTGGCTTAACGGCCGTGAAGGTTCGAGTCCTTTCCTGGGCACCAGCTTTTTTCTTTGGATGCCCCTCAAGGCGCAGCCCGAGGCTTGGTAGGCCGCTCACCCGTCGTGGGTGGTGGCGGTAGATCGATACGCAATATTGTTGCGGAATAGTCCCAAAATCATCGGAGCCCGCTCTTTCCGTTCATCGCGGCGATAACGATATTGGTCTCGACGGTTCCGTGCGAATTGTGATTTCGTTGGCAAAAGGGCCAAAGGATTCGGGACTATGGCAACGCTCGACATCAGCCGATTAACGCCCAAGGAACGGCTCGACCTCATCGGCGAGCTTTGGGACAGCCTCTCCGCTGCCGACGTGACGTTGACCCCGGCACAGGTGGCCGAACTCGACCGTCGGCTTGCGACGTTTGACGCGGATCGTCGCGAATCGATCCCCTGGGAGGATATCGACACCGAGCTTGACCGCCGGTCCCGATAAGTGGCCAGGATTCTTTTTACGCTTGCGGCGAGGGCGAACCTCGCCGAGGCCGTCCGTTGGTATGACACCCCTCAAGAACACACGTCGCGCGTTGCTACGCCGCCTCCCTTACATTTTCTTATTTCGTGAAACGCACGATGCGGTCTATGTCGTTGCGGTGTTTCACACGAGTCGCGATCCCTTGGTCTGGAAGCAGCGCTCGTAGCATCGCCAAGCGTTCAAGAATTTGGTCCCAGCGGAATTGCTTTGCTTTTCGATTGAACGTTTAGAGCGAGCGCTTGCGGCAGCTGGGTTCAAGCCTCATCGAAACCTCGCTTTCATCGGCCGATCTTCTTGATGCATGTGGGTTCGCTGCTGGGGTGAGGGATGCAATCCCAGTCGGGTCCAAAGCCCGCACCAGCGTTCCGCTGTGGTAAGAAAGGGTAGTAAATTACAACCGCAGCAAACATGGTGACAACAATAATTGCTGACACCAGCATCCACACGATGCCTGCGCGATCGGGATTCCACTGGAGCCGCCGAATCAATCGATGCTTCCTTGGATTGGGTTGTTTCACGGTGGTGTCATCGATGCGGCATCAGCCGTGACAGCGGTTTAAGTCTCATCGAACTCGTCGCCTCCGGTGACAGAGAGATCCAGCCCGTCATCGACCGCGTCAACAAACAGGCGTGTCCCGTCATTGAACTCAATCCCGATCTCTTTTGGCCGGTGACGCCACACCACGTTTACGACTTTCCCTCGAAGTAACTCCGTTAGTCTCGCCGCTTCGTCATCTAAATTGGCATTGCGGGTCATGGAGAGCGATCCTCTCGACAGGTTGACCCGGTCACGACTGTGGGTCCGTGAAACATTCGATCGCAAGGGCCAGCTCAAGGTCGACCAGCTTCGCCAGAGTGGCTACGGGTAGCTCGTCACCCAAGTATCCGTCGCCAAAAAACTGAATGATTACCTGCGCTGTGCCGCCCGTCGATTTGAGGTCGGCGAAAAACGTCTTGTGAGGCTCAAGTCTATCGACAAATCTCGTCACCTCTGCGGCATACCATTGATCCACGAGACTGCACCGGACGCAGTGTCTCCATCGCGTATCGTGGTAATTTCCCTGGAGGAGAGTGCCCTTCGGGGTCTTCCTGGGCTCTCCAACACGATGACCAAAGTGCGCGTCCAACCCAAGCGCGGTGCTAATGTCTGTGGGCTCCAACGTTGGGTGCACAATAAATAGCTCAATATCGATCCGTCGCGGCATACCCCCTTCTGCGGCCTTAGCTTCAAACTGTTCCGTCACATCGTACTCCTGGCGCGGCTCGAACCGGCTTGAAAACGGTACACAACGCCGGTTCCTACCGGACGGCTGAAAATCCCAGCAAATTCGGGCTTTCTCGATGGTCGCAATCCGATCCTTTCCTGGGCACCACTTTAAGTCGGTGCGACCGTTATTCGGCAGCGCCACCTCGTAGAAAATCTAGTCTTTTGGTCCCGTTTACGGATCACGTCTGGTCGACGTTACCGGCAAATTTCGCCTCTAGTCGGTCAAAATTCTCAGAACTCGGCTTTACCCGACCCGTCTTCGCGTCGTCGAGCCCGCGCGCGATCGCGGCGTCTAGCGCAACCAGCCTTGTGGGCAAGGTTTTCAAGGGCGTCGCCCGAGTTCGCTCGTATCGCCATGCTGCTTCACCTCCAGCGCCCTCACACCACACTCCGCCCCGCCCTTTCCGTCACCGACTTCTGCACAAAATACATCGCGACCAGCGTGATGATCGTCGTGGTGACGACGACGTAGCCGATCCGCTCGAAATGGAGCAGCGAACCATCAGGTTGTTGCGAGATGATCGCAGCCGCAAGCACCGAGCCGAGCCCGCCGGAAAGCTGCTGGAGCGAGGCGCTGACTGCGCTGAACGAGCCGCGTTGGCTCTGATCGGGGATCGCCGATATCAGCGCCTGCGACGGGATCATGCGCGAGAAGATGCCGACGAACAGCAGCACGTTGACGATGATCGCGGTCACCAGCGAGACGTGGCCGAGATGGGTGTAGATCAGCACCATGACAACCGTCATCGCGCAGCCGAACACGAAGGTCGGATATTTGCCGAAGGCGTCGCTGGCGCGGCCGACCAGCGGTCCCGTGACGATGCTGAACAGGCCGGAGACCAGATAGATCGTCGGCAGATGCACGATGTCGATGCCGATATTGTTGACGGTGAAGGCGCTGGAATACGGCATCAGCATGTAGCCGCCCGTCGCCAGCAATGTCGTGACCGCGAAGGCCAGCGTGTAGCGCGGCTCGCCGATGGTCGCGACCAGATGGTGGAACGGGTTTTTGTCCTGTTTCAGCTTCAGATGCGCGTCGACCGGCTCCATGGCGAAGGCGATGATGGCGATCGCCAGGATCGACAGGGCGATGATCGCAAAGAAGCAGACATGCCAGCTCCAGTGACTGGCGAGAAACAGTCCGGCCGGAACGCCCAGCACCTGGCTCGCGGCGAACGCCGTCTGCACGAAACCCATCACGCGGCCGCGCAAATGCAGCGGAAACAGATCGGTGACGATGGCCAGCACGATCGAGCCGATCACGCCGCCAAACAATCCGGTCACGATCCGGCCGAGCAGCAGCACGTGGTAGGTCTGCGCCAGCGCGCAGAGCAGCGTTCCGAGCGTGAAGCCGACATAGAAGAACAGCAGCAGCCGCTTGCGATCGAAACGGTCGGCAAAGCCGGCGGCGAGGATGCCGGAGAGTCCGGCGCTGAACGCATAGGCCGACACCGCGACGCCGAATTGCCCAGCGGTGATGTCGAGCGAGGGCATCAGGATGGCGCCGAGCGGCGACATGATGATGAAATCGAGGATGATCGTGAACTGGGCGAACGCGAGCAATGCCACGAGGAGTGACTGGTAGCGCGAAAAGCCGCGCTGGCGTTGCTGTTGATCGTCGATCGGCGCGGCGAGCGTCTGGTCTGTCATGGCACCTGATGCGTGTGAGAAGCTGGGCTCAGATAGGGTGGGCGAGGGCGATTTCCACGGGCACCGGCCTCAAGTTCCGCTGGTATATCGCGCGCACGCCGGATTGTGGGATCCCGGCAACACAGCCTGGCGGCGGACCCTTTCGGCCGCCGTTCGGCCGGTCGAATTAAGCCGCCCTTAGCGAATGCTCCCTAGGCTCGCGGCCGTCCATTTTCCTGCTCCCCGGCCTCCCCAGCCCTTGGGCCGGCCGTGTCGCGGTCAGTCAGAGCGTTTTCGGATGGAGCAGCCCGTCAGGCAGCACGATCGGAGTGAGGCCGCGCCGCAGGCCTCAGTGGTGCCGGGGCGCACCCTCCTCATCGATCTCGAAGGCGCTCTGTTGCGCTCGGAGCTGCTGATGGAGGCGCTGTTCTCGAGTCCCGCGCGCATGCTGGCCCGCTTCGGCGCGGGGGGGCGCGCCGGCATGGCGGCGCTCACGGATATTCTGGCGCGCGCCGAGCTCGACTACGCCCAGCTTCCCTATGATGCCGACGTGCTGAACCAGGCGCTGGTGGCGCGGGCGCGCGGCGCCAAGATTTTCCTGGTCGCCGGCCGCTTCGCCGAGCACGCCACGGGCATCGCCGCGCATCTCGGTTTTGACGGCGTCGTTACGCCCGCCGATCTTGCTGCGGGCGATCATCTGCCGTTCGATCGCGCCGCGATCGAGCGCATCGCGCATCGAAGCCGCGGCCGCGCGAGTCTGAATACCTGGGCGAAGGCGCTGCGGATCTATCAATATGCCAAGAACACGCTGGTGTTCGTGCCTGTCATCACGGCGCATCAGCTGAACCTTGCCACGCTCGGCACCACGCTGCTGGCGTTCCTGGCGTTCTCGGCCTGTGCGTCGGGCGCCTATCTGATGAACGATCTGCTCGACCTCGCCGCCGACCGCGAGCATCCGACCAAGCGCCACCGCGCGCTCGCGGCGGGCGACCTGCCGATCTCCTCGGCGCTATCGGCGATCCCCGCGCTGTGGCTGTTTGCCTTCGCCGCCAGCCTCTGCATCTCCTTGACCTTCCTCGGCGTGCTCGCCGCCTATCTTGCCACCACCATCGCCTATTCGCTTGTGCTCAAGCGCAAGATGCTGGTCGATATCGTGACGCTCGCCGGCCTCTATTCCTTGCGCATCGGCGCAGGCGCGGTCGCGGCCGGCGTCGTGCTGTCGGAGTGGCTGATGGTGTTCTCGCTGTTCGTGTTCACCTCGCTCGCGCTGATCAAGCGCTTCAGCGAGCTCAGCATGCGCCAGGGCGAAGGCCTCGCCGATCCCTCCAACCGCGACTACCGCATCAGCGATCTGCACATCATCGCCGCGATGGCGGCGGCGAGCGCCATGAATGCGGTGACGGTGTTCGCGCTCTACGTCTCGTCCTCCGCGGTGACGCCGCTCTACAGCCGTCCCTGGCTGCTGTGGCTGCTGGCGCCGCTGCTGCTGTACTGGTTCGGCCGCGCCCTGATGATCGCGCATCGCCGCGAGATGCCCGACGATCCCATCATCTACGCCTTCCGGGACGGCGCGAGCCGCACCACCGTGGCGGCGATGGTCTGTATCATGCTGGCGGCGATCTGATGAGCCTGGCGATATCGAGCCTGGGTACCGCGAGGCGGAAGGGCTTGCGGGCGCTCTCGCCTGCGATCGTGGATACGCTGGTGATTGCGGCGTTCGCGGCCGTGGTGTCCCTGCTGCGCACCGGCTTCGCCTTCGGCATCTGGAACAACCTGTTCCATCTTCCGATCGTCGGCGGGCTCGGCAACGAGCCGCAGTTTCACGATGACGCCTTCATCCAGTCCCTGCGCTATTTCGCCTCCGGTGTCTGGATCCTGCTGAACGACACCCAGAAGGACGTGGGGCAGACGGAAGTGCTGTTCTTCGTCCTGAATTATCTGTCGCGCCTGTTGTCTTTCGTCGGGTTCCTGTGCTGCGCCTCGCTGCTCGGCGTCGTCACGCGGCGCGACAAGATCGTCTTCAGCCTGATCCTGTGCGCGATCGCGTTCCTCGATGGTTACGCCCGGGCCGGCATGGGCGGACTGTTCGTGAACTATTTCACGCATTCCGAGATCGCCAACGGCACCGTCCTGCTCGCAATCTATTTCGCGGCGCGAGGATGGTTCACGTCGGCGGCCATTGCCTGCGGTGTCACCTTCTTCGTCAATGCCTTCGTTGCCGTCTGGCTGGCGCCGCTGCTGGTTCTCGTCGCGGTCACCTCGATGCTTCGAGGCGAGACGACGCTGCGGACCGTCTGGTGGCGGACCCTCGCCGGGCTCGTGATCTCGCTCCCCATTGCCTATCCGGTCTTGCATGCCGTGCTCGGCAATCCCGAGTTCGGCAAGCCGCCCGGTTTCGACTATCCGGCCTATCTCCGTGAATATTATGCCGGCCATTCGCTGATCACGGCGGTCGATCTCGACAGCATCCTCGTGATGGTCGCGGTGATCGCCGCCGGCGCCGCCGCGTTTGCGTGGTTCGGCGCCCGGGCGCGCGCGTTGCGGGCGGCCTATCTCGGCGCGGTCCTGGTCTATGCGGTCGGTATCGTCATTCCATTCGTCTCCGGCGCAAATCTCGTTCTCAATCTTCAACTGCTGCGTTCGGGGACCCAGATCTATCTGTTGGCCGGACTTGCCATGGCGGCGCTCGCGACCAACTGGCTGAGCCGTGACCGTGCGATCGCCTTCCTCCCGGGGTGCCTGATGGTGCTTTGCCTTGGCATCAACGGCATCGCAATCGCGCTGGTCGTTCCACTGGTTGTGGGCGTGATCCTGGCCACGGGCGTGACGGACGACGCGCCCGCCTCGCATCGCCGGTTCGGCTATGCGACGTTGGCGCTGGCGGGTCTGGTGCTATGGCCGCTTGCGGTCTGGCAGAACGTCGCCGTCAACCGCCTCTTCAACGATGCGGTCGATGAGTGGCAGGACGTCGGCAATTGGGCGCGCGCTGCGACACGGACCGATGCGATCTTCCTGCCGCTACCCCGTCGCGCGGAAACCACGACGGCGCATCCCGGGGACCTCGCGCTCGCGCGGGTGACCATCTTCGAATTCGTGGCGCATCGCCGCATCTGGGTCGACCAAAAGCGCGGCGCCGCCGCGATGTGGACGCCGTCCTACTACCCGATCTGGCACGAGCGCATGACCGAGACGGAGGCGCTGGAGTCCCACGCCGCAAGATTGGCCTATGCCGCGGGGCACGGCATCGATTACGTCGTTGATCGCTGCGAGACATTGTCCTCGCAGCGTGACGTGGTGTTCCGGACCGGACGGCTCTGCATCTCGGCCGCCGAACGCGCGCCGGCCAGTTGAAATACGGCCCCGATGCTTGCGCCGACCGTGGCCAGCAGCTACATCGCGGCGCGCAAGGCTGCTGGCGGATGTTCGGTCCGGCCGGCCCTCGCCAGTTGCCGCTTCAGGCATTAATTTGATCTAGCGCCGATTCGATTGAGGGTTTGAAACGCCATGACCGTACGCCTGCATCGCGGCGACCTGCCTGACCTCACCCGCTACACCGGCGCGGTGGCGATCGACACCGAGACCATGGGGTTGAACCCGCACCGCGACCGGCTCTGCGTGGTCCAGCTCTCGCCCGGCGACGGCAGCGCCGACGTGGTGCAGATCCCCAAGGGTCACACCGACGCGCCGAACCTGAAGGCCCTGCTGGCCAATCCCGCCATCACGAAGATCTTCCATTTCGCCCGGTTCGACGTCGCGGTGCTGTACCAGAGCCTCGGTGTGATGACCGGGCCGATCTACTGCACCAAGATCGCCTCCCGCCTGACCCGCACCTATACCGACCGCCATGGCCTCAAGGACCTCGTGCGCGAGGTGCTCAATATCGACCTCTCCAAGCAGCAGCAGTCGAGCGACTGGGGTTCCGACAGCCTGAGCGAGCCGCAGCTTGCCTACGCTGCCTCGGACGTGCTGCACCTGCACGCCCTGCGTGAGCGGCTCGACGCCATGCTGGTCCGGGAGGGCCGCACCGCGCTGGCCAAGGCCTGTTTCGACTTCCTGCCGACCCGCGCCCTGCTCGACCTCCAGGGCTGGGCGGAAGAGGACATTTTCGCGCACTCCTGAGCCGTTTAGCGGCACCTCAGGCTGAGGCTGCCGCCCCGTTTCGGACACTTTCGTAACGGCCTGTCCAAGGCTGGTATGCCCAAGGCTGCCTATTCCAAAGGCTGCATATTCCTGAGGTCGCGGGTACAATGGGGCGCCCTCGATTGGAGCCTTCTGACCAGGCAAGCGATGCCCCCGGAGCAGCGGTGAACTCGGCCCAGTTTCCAACCTACGACGCCGCGCTTGCGGCGAAGTTTGCCCGCGCGGCGCGCCACAGCCGCCTGGTGCGGATTTTGCGCATCGCGGTGCCGGTGACCGTGGTTCTGGCCATGGCCTCGATCGTCGCGGTCTCGACCTTCCTCAACCCCTTCACCATGATCCCGGTGAAGGTCGATTCCGGAAACATGGTGGTGACGGGCACCAGGATCACGATGGAATCGCCGCATTTGTCCGGCTTCACGCCGGACCAGCGGCCCTACGAGCTCTGGGCCAAGACCGCGACGCAGGACATCACGGATCCCGACCATGTCGATCTCAATGACCTCAAGGCAAAGGTGCTGATGGAAGACCAGTCGACCCTGTTTCTGGATGCCCGCACCGGCCGCTTCGACAACAAGCAGCAGCAGCTCGATCTGCACAAGGACATCTTCCTGCGCACCTCGACCGGCTACGAGGCGCGGTTGAACTCGGCGTTCGTCGACATGAACAAGGGCACGGTCTCCTCCGATGACCACGTCGACGTCAAGCTGACCAACGGCACGCTGACCGCGGATAGACTGCGCATCACGGAGGGCGGCGACGTCATCCGCTTCGAAGGCAATGTCGTGATGCATCTGGACAAGATCAGCACGGATGAGGCTGCGCCCGCGCCGGTCGAGCAGTCCGCGCCTGCGCCCGTGAAGTCCAAGAACAAATCTGCGAACTCAAAGTGATTTTCATGACTGATTTTTTTCCGCGCAACGACAGCAGGCGTCGCGCCATCGTCGCAGCGATCGCGCTTGGCGGCGCTGCACTGATTGCGGCCGGTGCAGCCCTCGCGCAAAGCACGATGCAAGGCGTGCCCAATGCGATGCAGGGCTTTTCGCAGAACCGCGATCAGCCGATCCAGATCGAGGCCGCCTCGCTCGAGATGCGCGACAAGAAGAAGGAAGCGACCTTCGCCGGCAATGTGAAGGTCGTGCAGGGCGACACCACCATGACCTCGAAGACGCTGGTGGTGTTCTACGAATCGAGCAGCGACAAGGCGGCCGCGCCGCAGGCTGCGCCGGCCCAATCCGCTTCTGCAAAAGGCCAGAAGGCGGCGCCGATGCAATCGGCGACACCGGGGCCGGGCGGCGCCTCCTCGATCAAGCGGCTGGAAGCGCGCGGCAGCGTCGTCGTCACCCAGAAGGACCAGGTGGTGACCGGCGAGACCGCGGTGTTCGACACCAAGACCAACCTCATCACCATGCTCGGCGGCGTCGTGCTGACGCAGTGCCAGAACGTGCTGCGCGGCGACCGCCTCATGGTCGACATGACCACCGGCGTCTCCCGGGTGGAATCCGACAGCGGCAAGGTGCAGGGCCTGTTCATCCAGTCCCAGGGCGGCGCGAACGGCAAATGCGGAACGCCGGTAGCCCCGGGCGCGGGCTCGCCCTTGCAGTTGCCCGGTTCAGGTAAACAAAAGTAAATTCAAGAGCTTGGCCCAGGTGCGGCCGATCCGAGGTTGAAGCTTGCCCGGCGAGGCTGTATCTAGCGCGCAGGGCTTTCTAAGCGGGGTCCGCCGCTTTTCGGGCGTGTTTCACTGGGCATGAGACATCCCTACACTCATGCTGCGTCGGCGAAGCAAGCGGCCGGCGCGGCAGACCGCGCGAGCACCGCGCAGGATCCGTAAAGAAGGCGGGGATGGTCGATCTATTCAGCATGTTCCGTCGGCGCCCCGCCAAGCGCGGCCGGCCAGGATTTGCCCGTCAGGACATTACCGCGCTCGGTGACAGCGTCGGCGGCCTGGTGGCGAGCCCGGTGCGGGACGCGCCGCCGATTGCCCGTGACCAGCCCATGCAGGCCTCGGACCCCTATGGCGTTGAGGCCCGGCCGCGGACGCGTCAGCCGGCCGCGCAACCGCCCAAAGCCAAATCCAGCGCCAGGCCCGCTGCAAAGTCCAACGGCACGGGCGGGCCGCAACTCCTGAAGCGGCCGGGCTTCCTGGCTGTGCATAGCGTGGAAAAGAGTTTCGGCAGCCGCCAGGTCGTGCGCGGCGTCAGCATCTATGTGCGGCGCGGCGAAGCGGTCGGCCTGCTCGGCCCGAACGGCGCCGGCAAGACCACCGTGTTCTACATGATCACCGGGCTGATCAAGGCCGATCGCGGCGCGATCGAGCTCGACGGTCACGACGTCACCAAGCTGCCGATGTATCAGCGCGCGCGGCTCGGCATCGGCTATCTGCCGCAGGAAGCCTCGATCTTCCGCGGCCTCACCGTCGAGCAGAACATCCGCGCCGTGCTCGAAGTGGTCGAGCCGTCGCGCAAGAAGCGCGAGCAGCAGCTCGACTCCCTGCTCGACGAGTTCAACATCACGCGCCTGCGGAAATCGCCGTCGATCGCGCTGTCCGGCGGTGAGCGCCGCCGCGTCGAGATCGCGCGCGCGCTCGCGACGCGTCCGAACTACATGCTGCTCGACGAGCCCTTCGCCGGCATCGATCCGATTGCGGTCGGTGACATTCAGGACCTGGTTCGCCATCTCACCAATCGCGGCATCGGCGTGCTCATCACCGACCACAATGTGCGCGAGACGCTTGGCCTCACCGACCGCGCCTATATCGTCTATGCCGGTGAAATCCTGACGGAGGGGAGCCCGGACGAGATCGTCGCCGATCCGGATGTTCGTCGCCTTTACCTTGGCGAGGAGTTCCGCCTCTAGCCCTTTTTTCCATTTCGTCAAGGCGTGTACATCGGGCCAGGACTAAGATAAGCAAGAATTGGACCAATTTTTTGGGAACGGTTCTTGTTAAATGGCGCTTACGCAGAGATTAGAGTTCCGGCAATCGCAGTCGCTGGTCATGACGCCGCAGCTGATGCAGGCGATCAAGCTGCTGCAATTGTCCAATCTCGATCTCACCACCTTCGTGGAGGAGGAGCTCGAGCGTAATCCCCTGCTGGAGCGGGCCAATGACGAGGCCCCCGGCGGCGAAGCCCCGGCCGAGGCCGGCCAGTTCAGCGACAACGATGGCGATGATTCAGGCAGCCAGGGTGCTGATGACGGTTTTGGCGGCAGCGGCAACGCCTTCGAGCCGGGCCAGGAAGAATGGATGAGCAAGGATCTCGGCACCCGCGCCGAGATCGAGCAGACCCTGGATACGGGCCTGGACAACGTCTTCTCGGAGGAGCCCGCCGAGGCGGCGGCGCGCAACGCCCAGGACGTCGCGCCGACCACCTACACGGAATGGGGCGGCGGCGCCTCCGGCGACGAGGACTACAATCTCGAAGCCTTCGTCGCGGCGGAAACCACGCTGGGCGACCATCTTGCCGAGCAGCTTTCGGTTGCCTTCACCGGTGCGGCGCAGCGCATGATCGGGCAGTATTTGATCGACCTCGTCGACGAGGCCGGCTATCTGCCGGGCGATCTCGGGCAAGCCGCCGAACGGCTTGGCGCGTCGCAAGCCGACGTCGACGGCGTTCTTGCCGTGCTGCAAAAATTCGATCCGCCCGGCGTCTGCGCGCGCAATTTGAGCGAATGCCTGGCGATCCAGCTCCGCGAGCTCGACCGCTACGATCCCGCGATGCAGGCGCTGGTCGAGCATCTCGATCTCCTTGCCAAGCGCGACATCGCAGGTCTGCGCAAGGTTTGCGGCGTCGACGACGAGGACATCGCCGACATGATCGGCGAAATTCGCCGCCTCAATCCCAAGCCCGGCATGAAGTTCGGCTCGGCGCGGCTGCAGACCATGGTGCCTGACGTCTATGTCCGCCCGGGTCCGGACGGCGGCTGGCATGTCGAGCTCAACAGCGACACCTTGCCGCGTGTGCTGGTCAACCAGACCTACTATTCCGAGCTGTCGAAGAAAAAAGGCAAGGACGGCGACAAGTCGTATTTCACCGACGCGCTGCAGAACGCGACCTGGCTGGTGCGCGCGCTCGACCAGCGCGCCCGTACCATCCTGAAGGTTGCAACCGAGATCGTGCGGCAGCAGGACGGCTTCTTCACCCATGGCGTCGCGCATCTGCGGCCGCTGAATCTGAAGGCCGTCGCCGACGCCATCCAGATGCATGAATCCACGGTGTCGCGCGTCACCGCCAACAAATACATGGCGACAAATCGCGGCACATTCGAGTTGAAATATTTCTTCACGGCGTCGATCGCCTCGGCCGACGGCGGCGAGGCGCATTCGGCGGAAGCCGTGCGTCACCACATCAAGCAGCTGATCGATTCGGAGCTACCGGCCGCGATCCTGTCGGATGATACCATCGTGGAACGCTTGCGCGCCTCGGGCATTGATATTGCCCGCCGCACGGTCGCGAAGTACCGCGAAGCCATGCGCATTCCGTCCTCGGTGCAACGCCGTCGTGACAAGCAGAGCGCTCTTGGTAACGTCCTTTCCACCGCAATGTCCGATCGCTCCCGCAACACCGAACCGGCCTGATTGCGCTGGCGCGAAATCGCGCTACTCTCATCCTCCCTGTCGCGACCGATCCAAGCACGCGCATGATCCGGAAAAGTGTCCGGCGGTTTTCCGGCCAGATCATGCGCAGGGAACAACCCGAGCTGCGATGACGCAGTCCATGGCAGCTCGGCGTCAAACCAAGCGAGGCATCACATGACTCTTCGGATTTCGGGCAAGAGCGTCAGCGTTGGCGAGGCCCTGCGCGGCCGCGTGACCGACCGGACCGATGAGGTCCTGCGTAAATATTTCGACGGCAATTATTCCGGCCACATCACCCTGAGCAAGGATGGCTTCGGCTTCCGGACCGATTGCGCGCTGCATCTCGATTCGGGAATTACGCTGGAGGCCGAATCGAACGCGCCGGACGCCTATGCCAGCGCCGACCAGGCTCTGATCATGATCGAGAAGCGGCTCAAGCGCTACAAGAGCCGGCTCAAGGACCGTTCGGCCCGCAAGACCCATGTCGCCTCCGCGGCGCTGGCTGCGCTCGACGCGACTGCTTACGTGCTCGAGGCGCCGGGCGAGGGGGAAGACGAGGACGAGGTCACCGGCTACAGCCCCGTGATCATCGCCGAGGCCACGACGTCGCTAAAGCAGATGTCGGTCAGCGAAGCCGTCATGGAACTCGACCTCAGCGGGGCACCCTGCCTGGTATTCCAGCACGGTTCCTCGGGCCGGGTGAACATCATCTACCGCCGGGCCGACGGGAATGTCGGCTGGATCGACCCCCCGGGCGCCAAATCGGGCGGCTAGGAGTCCCCGTATCAACCACAGCCCTTAACAATGAGCAGGGCAAAGCCGCACGCGGGAGTTGGCACCGGGATTGCGTTGGAGTAGAAGCGCCCCAACATCAGGATCGGGGCTAAGTCCGCCTCCTGCTTCACCTTCTTGACGCCGGCCGGGCTCGATCTGATCGAGCCGGCCAATTCGGAACCTGACGGTTTAATTCACCTCGGAACACTTCCATGCCGATTACCGATCTGGTCGCGCCCGAGGCGATACTTCCGGCATTGAAGGTCAACAGCAAGAAGCAGGCGCTCCAGGAGCTCGCAGCCAGGGCAGCGGAGCTGACCGGCCAGAACGAGCGCTCCGTGTTCGAGGTGCTGCTCCAGCGCGAGAAGCTCGGCACCACCGCGGTCGGTTACGGCGTCGCCATTCCCCACGGCAAGCTGCCCAAGCTGGAAAAGATTTTCGGCCTGTTCGCCCGGCTCGATCGCCCGATCGATTTCGAGGCGATGGACGGCCAGCCGGTCGACCTCGTCTTCCTGCTGCTCGCCCCCGAAGGCGCCGGCGCCGATCATCTCAAGGCGCTCGCCCGCATCGCCCGCCTGCTGCGCGACCAGGACATCGCCAAGAAGCTCCGCGCCTCGCGCGATGCGCAGGCGATCTACTCGGTGCTGGCGCTGCCGCCCGCGACCGCGGCGTAATCGCTCGTCATCGAGCGCGTAGCTGTCTCAACGCCGTCATTGCGAGCGCAGCGAAGCAATCCAGAGTCCCTCCGCGGAAAGATTCTGGATTGCTTCGCTGCGCTCGCAATGACGACGCGGAAACATCACCGGCGCCGCCCGTGCGCTTCAGCAGACCGTCGGCAGCAGGTGCCGGACTTCGTCGAGCAGTTCGGGCATCGCCGTCTTGTCACCCGCGAGGTGCTTGAGCAGAGCACTCTGGAATAGACCGTCGAACAGTGCATAGAGCGCGGCTGGCGACGACGCCGGCCGCTTGCCGCCGAGCTCGGCATAGCGGGAGGCGATGCGCCAGATCATCGCTTCCAGGCTCTTGTCGATCTCGAGCACGTCCTTGCGAAACGCCGCCTCGAACATCGCCTGCGAGCGCAGGTCGTACCAGAGGCGGTGCATACGGGCTTCGTTCTGCAGCGTTGCTGCGAGCTTGCCGAGGAAACCCTCCGTCAGTTCGTCGCGGCTCGTTGCTGTCGCGACGACATCGTCATATCGCGTCACGCACTTCGCCTTGTAGTGGCGGACGCAGCAGCAGATCAGGTCGAGCTTGTCGCTGAAATAATAGTGGAACACGCCGTGCGTGAACGCCGAGTTCTGCGCGATTTCGCGCAGGCTGGTGCGTGCGAAGCCGAGCTCTCCAAGCGTTTCGAGCGCGGCCTCGGCAAGCTCGATGCGCCGCGCATTGAACTTCTCGTCGCGCAGCACCTCGGCCGCATCAGCCACACGCCGGGCCGCTCCCGTCACCTGCCGCGCCATCACGTCCCTTCCTCAGTCCCGTTCTTTCAAGGACTTATACCGCGCCGACCGCGGCAATGCTCCATCCCCTCACAACCACTTCCTTTGACAACTGTCAAATTCGTTCTTGACAAGTGTCAAGATTCTGGCGGAGGTTCGCACCAAGAATTTGGACAGTCGTCAAGACATCCGACCATGGAGGAACGCTTCGCTGGGTGCCGCCGAAAGGCTTGGCGCCCATCGACCTGGTGCGCGCCGATCGGCGCCAGCACGCATCGATCAATCACCAGCAACGGAGGAGTGCGTCATGAGTGGGAAGAGCCTTGCAGGCAGGAAAGCCCTGGTCACCGGCGGTGCCAGAGGAATCGGCGCGGCCATCGCGCAGGCGTTGGCGCGCGCCGGCGCCTCGATCATGATCGCCGACATCCTGGAGGAGACCGGCCGTGCCAGCGCGGCCGCAATCGCGAAGGAAGACGTGACGACGGGATTCGTCCAGCTCGACGTCACCGATGACGCCCAATGGGAGCGGGCGATCGCCAAGACGGTCGCAACCCTCGGTGGCTACGACATCCTGATCAACAATGCCGGCATCGAGATCACGTCGCTGATCTCCGAGGTCAAGGCCGAGGACGCGCGGCGGATGTGCGACGTCAATATCGTCGGCACCGTGCTCGGCATGAAGCACGCCTTCCGTGCCATGCGCCCGGGCGGGCCGGCCGGCAAGGGCGGCGCCGTCGTCAACATCGCCTCGGTTGCGGCGACGATCGCCTTTCCCGGCATCGCGGTCTATTCGGGCACCAAATCCGCGGTCGACCGCATGACGCGGGTCGGAGCGATGGAAGCCGGCAAGCTCGGCTTCGGCGTGCGCGTGAACTGCATCTATCCGGGCCTGATACCGACCGACATGGGCATGCAGCTCGCCAACGACATCGTCAAGGTAGGACTCGCGGCTGACGTCAACGCTGCGGTCGGCTCGGTGGTCGAGCAAACCCCACTCGGCCGGCTCGCAGAGGTCTCGGACATTGGCGATGCCGCGGTGTTCCTGTGCTCGAACGAGGCGCGCTTCATCACCGGCATCGGACTGCCGGTCGATGGCGGCATGGGCATGTGACAACAAGGCCGACAACAAGCAATTTGGAGGATCGCAATGAGCGAGAAGAAGCCCGTCATCGTCTATGGCGCTTCCGGCTACACCGGCCGGCTGGTCTGCGAATACTTACGCGAGTACAACATCCCCTTCATCGCCGCCGGCCGCAGCGCTGAGAAGCTCAACGCCGCGATGAAGTCGAATGTGGCCGGCATCGAGACCGCCGACTACGAGGTGGTTAAGGTGCCGCACACCGTGGCCGCGCTGACTGAATTGTTCAAGGGCGCCTCGGTGGTGCTCAACACCGTGGGCCCCTTCGCCAAGTTCGGTGGCGAAGTGGTGCAGGCTTGCCTGGCTTCCAAGTGTCATTACACCGACACCACCGGCGAGCAGGACTGGCTGATCACGCTCGAGCAGGAGTGGGGCGCGAAGTTCGCCAATGCCGGGCTGCTGTTGGCGCCGGGCATCGCGCAGATGTACACCACCGGCGAGATCGCCGCGCAGCTGTGCCTGGAGACGCCCGGCCTCGACACGCTGGATATCGCCGTGTTCTGGGGTGGCAGCCCGACCATCGCATCGACGCAGACCATCCTGGTCAACGCCGCGATGGCCAAGGCCTACTACTTGGAGCAGAACAAGTACGTCGAGCATCAGCCCGATGCCGGCCTCTACAACCTCGCCATCCCCGGCCAGCACGAGCTGGCGCTGGCGCTGCCCTGGGGCGGCACCTCGCACCCGGTGTGGTTCAAGCGCGATCCGCACGTGGCCAACGTGAAGGTGCTGGGCGGCGTGTTCAACCGCGGGCTGATGCTGGCCGTGCCGCAGATCGTCGCCGCCGCGCTGGACGCGACCAAGGACATGAAGCCCGACGACCGCTACGCCGCGTTGGCGCAGACCGCCGCCGGTGTGATGAACACTATGCCGCCGCGCGAGAACCCGCGCGTCAACAAGTCGCTGGATTCGGTGCATGCCTCCGGCCCGTTGGGGCGCGCGCACTGCGTCATCAATGGCAACAGCAACTACAAGCAGACCGGCATGTTGCAGGCCTATGCCGCGGCGCACCTGCTGCAGCAGCCTCCGAAGCGCGTGGGGTTCGCCTCCGGCTGCCAGGCGTTCGGCCATCACGAGCTGCTCGGGCAATTGCGCAGCTTCGGGCTCGTCAGCAAGCCTGTTCTGACCGTGCACGATTAAGTCAATCGCGGGTGGCGCGGTCCTCCGCGTCACCCGCTGCCGCTTCGGGTGTTGATCATGCGCTTCATCGATTACCTGGACAAAGGTGCCTCGCTCGGCGCCGACGCGCCGTGCCTCACCATGGACGGGCGCGACCTCAGCTATGGCGAGGTGCAGTTGCTGAGCTACCGCGTCGCGCGCGGGCTCGCGCGATCGGGTATTGCTGCCGGCGAGAAGGTCGCAATCCTTTCCGGCAACGATCCGGTCGCGTTTGCTTGCGTGTTCGGCATTTCCCGTGGCGGTGCGGTCTGGTGCCCGATCAATCCGCGCAACGAGGCGGTCGAAAATCGGCTCATCCTCGACCAATTCGACTGCAGCCTGCTGCTGTTCCATTCAAGCTTTGCACCGATGGTCGAGGCGGTGCGTGCAGAGCTGCCAAAGCTGCGCGCCCTCGTCTGCCTCGATGCCGAGTTATCCTTCGCCCCCTCGTTCGACAGCTGGCTCGCCGGCCTCGCCGACGACCGCTATCAACGCGAGACGATCGACGATCTCGCGATGATCCCCGGCACGGGGGGGCACCACCGGCAAGCCGAAGGGGGTCATGCTGTCGGGCCGAAATATCGAGGCTATGACGGCCCTAACGCTGATGGGCTATCCTTTCAAGGGGCGTCCGATCTATCTCGCGCTCGCGCCGCTGACCCACGCGGCCGGCGTGCTGTGTTTCCCGATCATGGCGCTTGGCGGCCGCATCGTGATCATGCACCACCCCGACATCGCCGAATTTCTTGATTTGATCGAGCGCTATCGCGTCACGCATACCTTCCTGCCGCCGACCGTGATCTACATGCTGCTCGATCATCCAAAGCTCGATTCCGCGAAGCTCGGGTCTCTGCAATGCTTCTGGTACGGTGCGGCGCCGATCTCGGCCGCGCGGCTTGCGGAGGCGCTCCAGCGTATCGGGCCGATGGCGCAGTTGTTCGGTCAGACCGAAGCGCCGATGATGATCTCGATGATGGCGCCTAGCGAGCATTACAATGCCGACGGCACGATCGCGATAGAGCGTCTCGCCTCGGCCGGGCGGATCAGCCCGCTGGTGCGGGCCGGCATCATGGATGGCGACGGCAATTTGCTGCCGACCGGCGCACGCGGCGAGATCGTGGTCCGCGGTTCGCTGGTGATGGAGGGCTATTACAAAAATCCCGAGGCGACAGCGGAGGCCTCCGCGCATGGCTGGCACCACACCGGCGACATCGGCTACATCGACGACAACGGCTACCTCTATATCGTCGATCGCGCCAAGGACATGATCATCACCGGCGGCTTCAACGTCTACTCGATCGAGGTCGAGAACGCGCTGCGCGCGCATGAGGCGGTGCAGGATTGCGCCGTGATTGGCCTTCCGGACGAGAAATGGGGTGAGCGGATCGTCGCCGTGGTGCAGCCCCGCGCCGGCCAAAGCGTCGATGCGGTTGCGCTGGCGGCGTTCGTCAAGCAGCGGATCGGTAGCGTCAAGACACCAAAGCAGATCGAAGTCTGGGACGATCTGCCGCGCTCCAAGGTCGGCAAGGTGCTGAAGCCGGACATCCGCGCGCGGCTGTCAGATCGCTCAGGCGATTAGAGGGTGCGCGACAAATAGCGCACGGTCTTGCTGCCGTTGTGGATGATCGCGCTGCCGACCTCGGCAAATCCCAGCGCAGCGTGAAAGGCATCCGACGCCGGATTCGGCGGCTGCCGATTGACTTCGCAGACGATGCGATCGTGTCCGGCCTGACATGGGCTTGGTTTCCGGAACGTGTGGCGGTGCCTGCGGCGTAACTTAAAGCCACTCGTCCATATCGTGTGGTTCCGATCGGACCTTCGCGCGAATCGATAGTCGAGCAAAGTTGACGATTGCGAGCGGCGAATTCGCGAGCGCAGCGACAATGTCTGCACCGGTTGGCTGAGTATTTGACTCACGAAGGCCTGGTTGAGCCGACACTCTGTTGGAATCGACAGTCAGCACTTCCCCCTATCTTGATCGCTTTCGTCGAGTCCGGGCATTCCGCGCTCCGTCCTAGTCGTGATTTGAAGAAGCTCAGTCGCAGTCGTGAAGACGGTGTACTCCCTCTCCCGCTTGCGGGGGAGGGCTGGGGCG
>NZ_VSSR01000028.1 GCF_008123515.1 Bradyrhizobium cytisi | reverse complement strand
CGACAATGGCAAGTCAGGGAAGACGCGTCGATCTCACCCCGATCCAGCACGGCTTCCAAAAATGCGCCCTCCCCCGCTGTGAACTTAAACAGCGGCGCGAGCTTCTCCCGGCATTCGGTCGCGACGCTCTCGATCCAAGCTGCGGGGCCGCCAAAGCTGTCGAAATACCGATCGTGCAGGCACATGGTCAGCTTGCCGGTAATGTCGCCGACCTCGCATCCGATCGCCTCGGGCGAGGCTGTGCGCCAATCGAAGCTCTTGGCGCTCGCACCGATCATCAAGGTGGCCGCCTTGATCTTCGCCCAGTCGAGAGACGGCATGGCGATGATCCGGTGGGCGTCGAACAGATCGCGCGCGGTGCGCCGCGTGATCAGCGCGACCATCTTGCCGGCGACGATCTCGTGGATATCGAGGACCGGAACATTCGTGGCCTGGTAGGATCCGATTGCCACCGATGGCATGCGATCCACGCCGTAGAGCGGACCGCGGTAGAGATAATTGATATCGATCTCGATGGTCCCCGAACCGCCCAGCGCAGAGGCGTAGCGATAAATCCATTTGCCGCCAGCGTGCTCGGACGGCTCACGCCGCGCGACGTACCCTTTCGATTCCATCAAGCGCTCGATCCGGTCTTCCAACCCCGGCCGGTCGGCGTCCATTTGTTCCTTCTCGACCGCGCCGACATAGTTAACGTCGATATCGACAGAGAGGCGGTCCAGATCGGAATGAAAGACGTTGAGCGCCGTGCCGCCCTTCAAGGCGACGCGCGGCCCGATCAGCGTGTCGGCGCCGAAGGCATCGAGAATGTCGATCAGCCGGATCACACGCTCCAGCGTCGCGGGCTGGAGCTGCCGCTCGGCCGCGATGTTCTGAAGCGTTTCTCGCGACGCGACCATCAGACGCCTTCAAAGGCGGCGTCGACCGCCTGCGCTGGGAGAAGCACGCGCCATGGCTCGACGAGCACCGCATGACCGGGTTCCGCACCCAGCGCATAATGCTTTGATCGTGGAAGCCGTGTTCGCAGGCGCGCCAGAACATCGTCGGGAACGCCGAGCGCGGCGCGCCGCTTCTCGAGCCACCAGCCGGAAACCGAGGCGAGCGACCGATTATCCAGCAGCTCGACGTAGTCGGCGACCTTCGCCGGATCGAGATAGCGCACCAGATCCAGCGACTTCAGAACTTCCTCGCCGCCGCCCGCGAGTTCTGGCCGATGTAGGACATCGACGACCGTGCGTTCGATCGCAGTCACACGGACCGTCACTCCCTGCCGGTCCATAGTCGCGGTCAGGTAGTTGGCCTTACCTGTCGCCGCCAACACCTTCGCCGGCGTGACGAAGCGGCAGGCACCAAATGGCAGGTCCACGCGTTCGGTCCGTCCGGCGCTGATAAGCTGAACCTCGTTGAACTCGGAATAGGCTATGCCGTGCAGCTCAAGGGCTGAGTGAAATCCCAGGACCCCATCGGGACGCAGCTTGCTCGCCGCGGCGAAGCGGTCGATCACCATCCGCTCCGCCGCCATGTGGGCTGGCACTGCGGCAAACACCTCGCGACTGACCCGCTTGATGTTGCCAGCGCGCAGGTGATGCCTAAGCAGGCTGGTGACATTGGCCGCGCTCGCCGGATGGCCGAAGGCAGCCGCGAATTCAGCCCGGGTGAAGACCGGATGACCCGACAGGAAACTGGCCGTTTTGTGCTGGCGGGGCTGCATGAGTCTTCGATTCTACGCCGAGATGGGTAGTAAATAGCCAGTCTGACGCAAATTTGTCAACAAAATCCCGCTGAGAAAGGGGGCCGATGGGCCGTGCCCTTGATCGCGAAAACGCGCTATATGGGCTAGAAATTACCCTTTCCGGCGCACTTTTTCGAACAAACCGCCGCGCGAAAGGACCATCAAACGAATTAAGCGATTTCCCTTCGACGGCTCCAATGTCAGAAAATTTATGAAATATCTTGACTTTGTCAGTTTTTGTTACTATTTTGCCGACATTGGAGGCGGCCATGAGCGATGGACCATTCAGAAATGCGGAGTTGCCCAGCAGCTGGAAGCGCTATGGCCAAGACCTGGTCAGCGACGCCACGAGCCATGAGGAGCGAACGACGCAGGCGTGCCACAGCATGATAGGTGACGTGGACATGAAGACGTTCAGTCCCCTTTTCGATGAACTCAAAGCTCATGCCGACCGCCCTCAAATGGACTTAGACCCGGTCACGGCGGTCGAAACGATTTTCGAGACTCATCCAACGTCGCCACTGGCGGATACCTTGCAAAGACGTCTGATTGCGAATCTCCGGGATCAACTCCCTCCCGAGAAGGCGCTCGATCAGGCGCTCGACAGCACGACAAAAGAATGGATCGGCACCACCAAAAACCGGCTCGACGAAGAATGCATTCGAGCCCGCGAGCTCGGCGACATGAGCCGCGAAGATTACCAGATGGGAATCGAGCGGAACCGCGAGACGTTCGCTGCCATCAAGCCCAGCGAACTCTGCGACGCCTTGGCCACCGGCAACAAGCGCGCGTTCAGGCCGGCGGTTGAGAAGAAAGCCGGCGTAGATGAGGGGCCCGAAGAGTGAGCGCCAATCCGAAATACTCACCGATGCAAGACAAGCGCTTGATCGTTATCGAGAAGGGACAGAAGCGCGGCCGCCGCGCCCTCCCGAAGGGTGCTGTGATCGCGGAGGTCAGCCGTCACATTTGCTTTAATCCGGCGGTTCTGGATAGCTTTGACGTGAAGGGCTTCGAGCCGCTGCACTACGATATGCTTGTTCTCTGCGCCGCCATCGAGTTTGCTGACCGGCGTTGGAAGCGTCCGTTGGGCTGGCGCCGAACCTTCGATGTGGCGATCCCAGTCATCGACTTAAAGGCCTGGCAGAAGCCGGAGGTTCTGAAGGCCCTGCACGGCGTCTTGAACCACCTGACCGGCGACGCATGGCGATTGACCTTTGTCCAGGCAAAGAACCTCTCGCCGATCGGCACGCGGCAGATGCCGTTGGACTTCGGCAAGGCCAAGACCTTCGCCGTCGCTTACAGCGATGGTTTGGATTCGCGTGCCGTCTCCGCTCTGAGCGGGAGCGAGGCTGAGGCACTGTGTATCCGGGTCGCGGGCAATCGCCAGCGGCGCAAAAACGGGGATAGTTATTTCACGCAGATTCCCTTCAAGGTGAAGGGATATCGCGGGAACGAGAGCAGCTTCCGCTCGCGGGGATTTCAGTTTGCGGCGGTGACGGCGATTGCTGCTCAGCTATCAAACGTGACGCGCGTCATTGTTCCGGAGAGCGGCCAGGGCGCGCTTGGGCCGGTACTGCTCCCGCTGCACAACATCTACGCCGACTATCGCAACCATCCGACGTTCTTTCGGAAGATGGAGCGCTTCATCAATGCAGTGCTGGGCTACCGAGTGCGGTTTGAGCAGCCACGCCTGTGGTCGACGAAAGGTCAAACGTTGCGCGCGTTTCTGGACATGGTCGGAAAGTCCGAACAGCATCTGACGAGTACCCATTCCTGCTGGCAAACGCGCCGGGTCGTCAATGTAGGCGGTAGGAAGCAGTGTGGCCTGTGCGCGGCATGCTTGCTAAGACGCCTCAGCCTGCATGCCGCTGGCGTTAACGAGGCGCCTGGTACGTATATCGTGTCCGACCTTGCCGCTTCTGATGCGGCCGATGCGTTGTCGGTCATACCCCAAAAAGCTGATCGGGACATCATGGTCGAATACGGAAGCGTCGGTGCGCGTCACCTGCAGCATCTCGCGGACATGAGCTGCTTGCCTGACGAGAACATTCGCGTTCACGCCTCGCAAATCTCAGCTGCGATAGCGGAAAACTACGAGGACACTCTGAAGAAACTGAGGACGATGTTGGTAACTCATGCCGAGGAATGGCGGGCATTTTTGTCCGCGCAAGGAGATCAAAGCTTTTTGAAAAGCTGGATGGATGGAGGGCGCGATGGCTGATCTGAATGAGCTGAGCGCACAGGAAATAGGACGCCGCCTGCGGATAGCACGGGAGAACGCAGACGTTCGCCAGGATGACGCGGCCCAGGTCATCGGCATGTCCCGCCCCACCCTTGTATCCATCGAGAAGGGCATGCGCCGTGTGCGCATCCAGGAAATCCAGGCTCTCGCGCGCCACTACGGCGTATCGGTCAACGCCCTCCTCCGCCGCGAGGCAGTGCATACCGATCTGATGCCTCGATTCCGCAAGTTGCGGGAGACGGAGGACGCGCACACCACTGAAGCCGTTCAGCTATTCAACGACCTGATTAAAGCGGACGTTGAAATGGAGAATATCCTCGGCATCCAGCGACGTCGAAATTACCCTCCGGAACGCGGTATCAACGAGGGCGACGTTGCGGCTCTTGCAGAAAAGCATGCCAAGGAATTGCGCGACTGGCTGGGCCTCGGTCCGGGGCCGATAGCCGACATCTTCTCGGTCATCGAACTGGGTCTTGGCATCCGATTGTATCAGCGCCGTCTCTCATCCAGTTCAAAGGTCGCTGGCCTCTTCACCTACGATGAAAGCGTCGGCGCCTGCATACTTCTAAACGCCAACCACCCATTGCCGCGGCGCATCCAGTCCGCGGCGCATGAGATCGGCCACTTCTATGGTACGCGCCAGATTCCCGAAGTGCTTGAAGACGGTGAGAAGTTCCTCTCACGCGATGAACGCTACGCCAACGTCTTTGGCCGCGCATTCCTGACGCCAGCCGAGAGCTTCTCGGAAAGCTTCCGCCAACTGAAGGAGATCACCGGCAAAACGACCCGGCGCCTGATCATTCTCCTCGCCCAGCAATATAATATCTCGCGCCAAGCGTGCGGGCTGCGGCTTGAGGAGTTGGGCCTTGCCAAGAAGGGTACTTGGGCATGGTTCGAAAACAACGGCGGCATCACCGATGACAATGTCCGAGAGGTCCTCGGCGAAATGGCCGATCGCCGCGATCCGGCAAAGAGCGATGCGGACCGACCCATCTCACACCGCCTGAGCCTGATGGCGCATGCCGCCTGGAAGCGCGAGCTCCTGTCGGAAGGACAATTGGCGGACCTGCTGAAGGTGGGCCGAGTGAAGCTCCGCGGCGTTATCGACCAGATCGAGCTTGAAGAAAGAGACACGGATGAGTTGCTCAGGCTCCCTGATTGATGTCGCGGATCCGCTGATTCTCGACACGAGTGTGCTGATCAACCTTCACGCTTGCAAATATGGCGAGCGCATCCTCGCGTCCATTCCCAACGATGTCGTCGTGTCCGAGATCGTGGCTGGAGAGCTGGAGCACGAGACGAGCCGGCAGAACGGCGAGCACCGCTTTCTGCATGACCTCGTGACGGGTGGAATCGTGACGCTCGCCACTATGACCGACGCGGAGTACGAGATTTTTCATGAACTCACGTCTACCTCGCCCTCCCTTGATGACGGCGAAGCTGCATCGATAGCCATCGCGGCAGCAAGATTTTTCCTGCCGGTTATCGATGAAGGGCGCGGACGAAACCGCGCCAGCACGGTAATGAAAACGCGAAATCCGGCCTGGTCGTTAGACATCTTACGTCATCCAACGGCCATCGCGGTCCTCGGCGACCAACCTGTCATCGAAGCGCTGTATCTCGCTCTTCGCGACGGGCGCATGCGAATTCCATTGGAAAGAGTGGAAGGCGTTATCGCGCTTATAGGGATGGAGCGTTCACGCGATTGCACTTGCCTCCCTGGGTATCGAGAGCGATTTTTCCACGAGCACTCTGGGGCCGCCGCTATAGATTCTGCCGACAGCGCGAAGCTCCCAAATCTAAGGTGAACAGCGAACTCTGGTTTGATGATGCCGAAAGAGACGCCTAGCGGCTTGCTTTCGTTAGGTCGTTGGACGGCTAAGCATTGCGCCCGTAACTCAGCTGGATAGAGCGTCACCGCACGAAGGTGCAGGTCACACGTTCGATCGCGTCGGGCGCGCCAAATCCTCGCCATAGAGGATGAAACTAGGCACTGCATTGGGGGGTCTGCTGTGGGGTGGCTAGCAGCCATTGGTTCGCGGTGCGAAAGCTACGGACAATCTGCAAACACCGGACACCCGCTCGCACGCCGCCTCGTATCGCTCGACGAGTCGAGAAGCACCTTCAGATCAGCGTCGAGCTCGGCGTCGCTCTCTGGGTCGTCGCGAAGCTCCTGTGCCAAAGACCGCAGCGGCTCAGCCTGCAGGAGCTCAGTCGGGTGTCGGGCGAGAACAAGCTTACCCTCGACCATGACCCGTTCCGGCCAGACATCCTTGCCCTAGAGATCCTGCTCATGCTCGAAGCAGCCGCCGAAGAAGCCTCGCCGCCTCTTGGTCGTTACCACGATCTCCTCTGGCACCGCCGGCCACAGCTTCTCGGCGACCGTCCTCGCCTCGACCAGCGCCGCCGCGGCCGCGCGGTAGGCGTCGAGCCTGGGCCCGATCTCGGCGCCGAGGGCGAGCAACTCGGGATCCTCAGCGGGCGGCAGGACCACCGCGGGCACGGCCGACAGCTCCGGCGCCAGCACCGCGGCGGCCGTCTCGGCGACCCTGGGCATCACCACCGCCGTGCCGGCGGCCGGCGCGAAGGCCGCGACCAGCGTCGCGACCATGGATCGGCGAGATAGCGTTGGCACCGTCAGCTCGAAACCGGCCGGCCGCGCCGAGGCGGCCGGCCCTCCATGCGTTGCCGGGACCGGGAGGCTGGGCGGCTACAAGATATTCGATATCCGATGGACGAAAGCCGGAGACTTCTGGATCGTGAGCTTCGACGACGGGCGATTGGGAGCGAACGCTGATCGCCTGGCCTGCCCCCATCCCGTTCGATCGATTGACCGCACCACACCCAGTTTGCCGATCCAGGCGGAGAAGAACCAAACGCAACCGGCCGTGTCGGCGCATCCCTTTTAGGCAGCCAAACACGATCCGCGCGGGCGTGAGCGGTGCGCGCGCCGCGAACAACCTGGCAAAAGACTTGCAGCTGATTGCCGATGCCCAAGTTCCACTTCAAGCTCGTTGACACCCACATCGTTTCCGACCACGGGGTACACGACCTGCCCGACGAGATAGCCGCTCAGGTCGAAGCGCTGAGGCTTGTGCGCTCGCTCCGCGAGACGCGCCCCGAACTTGTCGGCCGCAACTGCTCGATTTCCGTGGTCGACGAACGCGGGAAGGGCGTTTGCATTATTCCGGTCGATGACATCTGACCCCGGGGCCTTAAGCAATACCTGCAGGTGGTTGCAGGAAAGAATTGAGAGGATTAACCGAAACCCGCTACATTAAAGGCGAAGGTAATTCTCAAAGGCGGAGGTTTCCAGCCAAGATGGCAAGAGCATCCAAGCTCGTTGCCGCCAAGCGCGGCAAAGTTCTTTTGGTGAAGCGGCGGTGTGACGGGCGATGGATGTTTCCCGGCGGCCGAAAGCGGGCACGCGAAACGGAAAAAGCTTGCCTTCGCCGTGAAATCAGGAGGAGCTGCCAAAGCTCAAGCTTGGCAGACTGAGCCTGTGGCGAGAGGTCGAGAAGACGAACCATCGCAGCGGACGCAAGATGAGTGACGCGATCTTCATCGCGAAAAACGTGTTCCTCTAACACCGACATCGCGGTACATCCGGGACAAACTGTTCCGTAAGTAGAGAGCCGCCTTCTTCTCGGCGCGACCGCAAAGCGGCGCTGGTCGCGGAGCTCAGCGCAAAGGTCAATCAGTTTCAAAAGAGGCGAAGAAGGTTTTCGCTCTTCAATGTCGAGGGACAACGGGAACCAACCTTTGGTTGGTTTTTTCATCGATCCGGATCGACTATCTGAATTCCGTGGTGCCCCCTCCGTTTACTCGCGCAACGCAATTCGACATGGCGATGACTGAACTACTGGATCTCGAAGATTGGGCTTGGCAGCATGCGACAGATGTGTACCGCCTTAATCTATATGGTCATCTCACCGGACGAACAGTATTGAGGCGCTCAGCGGTGACTGAGGAAGAGCTGGCCGGAGCTATTCGCAACAGCTTCACCCAGGTGAACGAAACCGCTTACCGAGAAATGGTCAAACTGGCGACCGACGCGGCGCTCGAAACCTACGATCGGGTTGCGTCGCGGACGATCAAACTGTCGCGCGCTCGGCGCGCGAACTGAACTCCTAACGCCGCCGTCGTCTCCGCTGTCGATAGCGAGATCGCGGCTGCGCGCGATCCGGCAGCGAATGCGCCGGAAATAGGTGGTCCCCGTTTAGTTCGCTGCGGCGGCGCCTGCAGCGCCGCCTCGTCCGCGATCTTCACTTTGCTTCTGCTCCGTGAGTTCTCGTCCTCGGCCTGGAACGGTTCGCGTCGGCAAAGCTCCACGCCGCGTAGTCAACCGCTACGCTGGTCAGAAGCCACAGAGACCCGGTGCGCGCGACGCCGCCGTGATGCGAGCATGCTCCGCGCAAACCGATGAGGCGGCCTCAATTCGTGGAGGATCATCCTATACTGGTGCGCGCAAGCCCGGAGATGAAAGCCAATCGTTTAGATGCGCGGCGACATCAAGCTGACGAACCTTCTCCAAGAGCTTGTTCCGTTTCGATCCGGGCCCGAGAAGAGCCATTGCAGCCTCGATGCGCTTGTGTTCATCCGCAAGACGTTCGTTCAGTGTTGGGGATTTGTTGATAAGCCAGGTCATAGCCGCTCCTTCCAAGTGCTGGGCGGGAGCATTACCGGACTCTCAGTCACCGATGTGAGCCAGAAGGCAGCGCGGTGATGTTCGGACTAGGCGCTTCCTGCATGGCGAAGTCCATCTAAATTGTGTTTTGCGCCCGCCGCGCTTGCCCGGCCGCGGTTGGACTTGTCGCCGCATCGTCGCAAAGATGCCGACCCCGCGCGAGACCTGCCGCGCGAGAGGCGGAGCTATCCGATGGGGCGCCATCAACGTGAGACACGAAACAAGCCCAATATTGTCCCGAAATCGACGCATCTTGAGCAAAGGGCTTGGCTGGACTTTAGATTCCGCGATGACAGTGTTCCAGTTCGGGCTCAGCCATCTGCTGCTCCAGCGCCCGCTCAGGCGATGGCCTTGCGGCCGAAAAGCTCCTTCGGCTCCAAGCTTGGATCATTTGGATTGGCGAGCGGCGGCAGGGGCTTCGGATCAACGCTGCCTTCGTCTTGGCCGAATGCGCCTGTCGCTGCAAGAGCCGCGATGGGCAAAGTCAGCAAGACGAGAAGAGCCCGAGTTCTGCATGCGGCCCTACTTCTCACGCCGTCTTCGCATAGCTGTTCGCAAAACGAACCTCGCTTCCCTCAAAAGCAGGTTACACGCTCGGCGGCAACGTACCCGAACAGCAGTCCGACACCGAAGAGCAGAACGAGACCAGCGGCCGCGAATTCGCACGCCGAGATTTTCTCTTTCTTTCGATGTTAGACCCCGGAGGGCCCGGGCGCGGTTCTCCGAAAATCGTGCCAGCCTCGTCGCCAGGCCGGGATCGCTTGCCGTCAATGCGTCCGCCACGGCCGCGAACGTTTTGGGCGGCAGCAATCCGCCGTCGCCGAGGATGGGACGAAGGGGTGCTCTGAATTTTGCGGGAACGAGGCCGACAAGTTCTTCAAATGGAAGGGACCGTTCCAATCTTTGCAACTCGGTCATGTTGAGCCGGGCCAACCCGGTTCCCGCCGACATCCCCTTTCGGCCGTCTGCGATGTGCGTGATCGCGCCGTCGCGAAAGCACGCCAGCACGACCAACGCGCTGCTAATGTAGGAAAAGCTCGGCACGGGTTCGGCGACATATCGCGTGGCGTCGTGCCGGTTTTCTTCAGCGTAACTCAGAGTAATGTCACGCCGGCCCTCCGGAACTGGAGGACGTAAGCGGTTGCGGCAAGGCATGAGAGAGATCCTTCAGCCGGAAATTCGACGGGTGGCGCAATCCGCAAAGGTAAGTTCCATAGGACACGGCTGTAAGGGGAACCCACCTCAATTGGTGAGGCTGCAGTTCCAAGAACCGCGTTTTGCTCTCGGTTTCCGGTTAAGGAGAAAATAAGAACACATCTGCCGCTCCAAGGCGACCCTGGCTATCCGACGGGGCGACGCTTCCCAAGGCCAGAAAGGCGAAAGTCGTCGAATTTCCCTGCAATCAGGGCTGACTCCGGACCTTTATTGAAGTTTTTATAAAAAACCTTTAATATGGAGGTATGTCGAGCCTCCGTAGCCAAGGTTTTCCGTGAACCGCGACCATCTCAGCCATGCTGTCCGGGAGCGACTGAAAAGGCTCCCGCCGCCGTTCGATTCCCATTACGGGGTCGTTCCGGTGCCGCCGCCCGAGGAGGGGATTGCGCTGGGGCCGGTTCTCGCACGGCTGAAGGCGGCGGACGCGGCCCTTGTCAGGATTGAGACACTCGCGGCGGAACTCAAGGACCCCTACCTTATCAGCCGTATATTGCCCCGGCGCGAGGCTGTGAGCAGTTCGTCGATCGAAGGGACGAATAGTACACTCGACGAACTGCTGTCAGTTGAGGAAAGCGAAGATTCCCCGCAGGGCGAAGCCGCGGTGCAAGTGCGCGACTACGCACTCGCGCTCGATGATTTTCTGCCGCGCGCGCGTAAAGAAAAGCTGGAGCTATTCACGACCGCCTTGGTTCAGGATTTGCATCGCGCCGTCATGCGTGGCGATGCTGATTATAAGGACAAACCCGGCGATTTCCGAGAGCGGGTGGTGTGGATCGGCGGCAGAGGCGACATCGCGTATTCGACCTATAATCCAACTCCTCCCGCCGATATCGCGGTCTGCCTCGAAGAGACCATGAAATACATGCGCTGCGAGGGGATGCAGGCGATGTACCAGAGCTTCATCGTTCGGATGTCGGTAGCGCACGCGCATTTCGAGGCGGTCCACCCATTCCGCGACGGCAACGGCCGCGTTGGACGTCTGCTGCTGCCGCTGATGATGGCGGCGGAGGGAATGATGCCGATATATCTCTCTCCCTACATCGAGGCCCATAAGACTGCCTATTACGATTCCCTCAAGGCGGCGCAGCAACGCCTGGAATGGGATGAAGCGGTTGGGTTCATGGCAGATGCAGTGGTCGGCACAACCGACGAGCTGCTCAGGACGCGCGAAGCCTTGGCCACACTTGGCGCTATGTGGCGCGAACGTCGAAAATTCCGGCAGGGCTCCGCCAGCCTTCGCGCACTCGATGTGTTACCACATTATCCAGTTCTAACCGTAAAGCGCTTGGCTAAACTTCTAGACATCACGGTGCAGGCGGCCTCTCAGGCAGTGGACCAACTCGTCGAGCGCAAGATTCTGGTGGAGCGTACCGGCTATGCCCGCAACCGCGTATTCACTGCGCCTGACGCGCTGTCGATTATCAACCGCCCGTTCGGCGAAGACCCGATTCTTCCCAGCCCACCTTCATGAGGGTTATGCTAATTGAGGCAATGGTACAGCACGGAAAAACAGGCCCGGGGAGTGTCTCGAAGGACTCCGTGCACTGCTGGAGAAGGAATTTGAGTGGAACCACAAGCTGGAGATGAAACCCGGACACGGAGCGAATAAGTCACAACCGTACTACCACCGTTATAATGCTTGAGGCGGTCATATTAGAGCTTCATTGAGAGAGTTTCGGTATGAATTCTTGGCCTCGGATCCCTGAAGATGTAGTCGCATGGTTTCGAGAGGTATTTGCTGAGGCCAATCGGCGCGTCTGCGAACGCCTCGTCAATCTTCCCAATATCCGAGAAACATCGCTTGATGACGGGCTGATCGAAGCCCTGATACCCGAAGCGGCGCCGACGTTGCTTTCCTCTGGAGCGATCGTGCGCATGGATACGCACAATGTTGGCGGTTTACTACGGACTGGGTGGCCACGTTGGGAGCCGCCCTTTGCTCGTCGATGGGAAACGGTGGATATAGCGATCCTCGTTTTTGTATATCGCCGCGAGACGTTGGTCGCCAAGAAGATAGCTAGCCCGGATATCTCACCCTAAATAGCGCGTCGGGGCGCAGAATCAGCGAAAGTTGTTTTGCGAGAACGACTGTCGAGCGATTCGAGGAGCGCCCCGATGACAACAGAGTGTAGCACGGATCTGTTCGGATTTGCATCTGTCGCAGGGCGAGAAGTTGTGGCCTGGTTCGACGGTTGGGCGATCACGTCGGATGCCGGCGCATTGCTGCTGGGCGCTGCGGATGGCGCGATCGGCTTGATCCGCCGGCTTGCGGCGTGCTTTCACGACGAGCGGCGCCAGGATCTGATCGAGCACGAGGTGGTGACGCTGGTCGGCCAGCGGGTATTCGGCATCGCGCTTGGCTATGAAGATCTCAACGACCATGACGAGCTGCGCCGTGATCCGATGATGGCGGTGTTGGCGGGCAAGCTCGAAGCGCGGCGCGAGGACTATGCGCCGGTTGCCGGCAAGTCGACGCTGAACCGGCTGGAGCTGAGCCGGCTGCAGCCGACACGCTATCACAAGATCAGCCACAATCCGGTCGCGATCAAGCGGCTCTTTGTCGAGCTGTTCCTGGAGGCGCACGAGCAAGCCCCCAGCGAGATCATCCTCGACCTTGATGCGACCGATGATCCGGTGCACGGGGAGCAGGAGGGACGGTTCTTCCACGGCTATTACGACTGCTACTGCTACCTGACTCTACGTGTTCTGCGGGCGCCACCTGTTGGCTGCCAAGCTTCGGTCGGCGGGCGTCGATGCGGCCGCGGGCGCAGTCGAGGAACTGGCGCGGATTGTCGCGCAGATTCGCCAGTGCTGGCCCTACGTCCGCATTCTGGTGCGCGCCGACTCAGGCTTCGGGCGCGACGAGCTGATGGCCTGGTGCGAGGCGAACAGGGTCGATTACCTGTTGGGCGTGCAGAAGAATCCCCGCCTGGTCGCCGCAATCGAGGACGAGCTTGCGCGAGCCGAGGCGAAGAGCCGGTCGAGCGGCAAGCCGCCGCGCCATTACCGGGACTTCAGGTGGCGAACGGCACCACCTAGAGCCGCACGCGGCGGGTCATCGCCAAGGCCGAGTTCACTGGCGGCGAGGGCCAATCCGCGCTTCGTTGTCACCTCGCTCAAGCGTGCCAGCTTCCCGGCCAAATACGTCTACGAGAAGCTCTACTGCGCGCGCGGCGAGATGGAGAACCGCATCAAGGAATGCCAGCTCGATCTCTATGCCGCTCGCACCTCGACGGCCACGATGCGAGCCAACCAGTTGCGGCTGTGGTTCGCCTCGATGGCCTACGTGCTCGTCTGCGCCGTGCGCCGGATCGGGCTGCAACACACGCCCTTCAGCGAGGCAACCTGCGGGACCATCCGTCTCAGGCTGCTCAAGATCGGGGCGCTTGTGCGCATCAGTGTTCGACGCATCAAGATCGCCATGGCGTCAGGTGTCCGGTAGCCCAAGCCTGGGGAACTGCTGCCGTTCGTCTCAACGCAGCCGCACGCGCCCGAGGCTCGCCAGCCTGACACGCAGCGCCGCGGCGCGTCACCACGCGGCACCATTCAAAGGCCCACCGGAGACCCTTTTTTGCTGCCTGAAATCCCCGACTCGTCTCGCGCTTCTCGGCGCCACGGCAGCGTGCGTCCGTTGCAACGCAGGAAAAATGTCGGCTCAATTGAGCGCTTGTGCCAAGATAGTGCGAGATATCCGGGCTAGAGGCGATTCTCCCGGGAGAGCGCGGCCAGCGCGGCCACGGCATTCACTTTTTCCATATTTCAACGATTATTGAATTTGCCGCCGATGCCCACCCGGCACGATCATGTGGATGTGCGGATGGTGGGTCATCGCCGAACCCGAGGTATGCAGCACCGCAGTGACGCGGATACGGCGCCGAGATGCCCGGAATTTGCGGCGATGATCGTCATCGCCTCGGAAGCCGCGTGGAACAGCAGGCCATCAGCGCCGATCGCACCCGATAATCGGCAACACTAGCGAACCTGAACCCGCGGTAAGCGCGCCGCAGGCAAGCGGACGACGATCTGGCTGTCCGTGATGTCGACGACTTCCTTGCGCTTCCTCCCGTCATCGTACCGCAATTCGAACGTCACTCCCGATGCAGATGGGGCAAAGGGCTCAGGCGTAAGGCTGATCCACCCCTCCCCCAAATTCAGAATGATCGGTCCATCCGCCCGGAATCGGGCGTCAAGCAGCACCAGGTCCAATCGGAGAGACTGGAGCCGCACGTTGAGCCGTCGCCGCACGCCATCACGTGGCCAGATACGCAGGGTGTGAGCGAACGTCTCCATGATGCCACCGTGACAAACCTGCCCAAAGATGGGATCGTCGGCAACGATCGTCGCAGCAGCGCGGACCGCCCCACAAAATCCCAGGTCGATCTCGCACGAGTAATACCACGTTCCACGGTGATGCGGCTGACCGAGCCATGTGGTCCCGCTCGGCGCCGGCTCGAAGCCGCCACCGGCCGCGCCGTCATTCTCCTCGCCCGGATACCAATAGCCATGACCGGCCGACGCAGGGCCGCTGTTCAGCAAGGCCCACGCGCTGAGTTGTGACGCATAGCCCAGACGAAGGAGCGGATGCGGGTCGTCTGCATCGTTCAGCGCATGATCAAGCAGCGCCCAGCCGCCCATCTGCGCCATGTAGGTCAGCGTATAGGCGTCGCCCGCAGTCCCGCGATAATCGCTGCCCAGGTAGTAATAAGCAGGTTCCAGCCAGCCACGGCAGAACAGGTTTGCAGCGATCTGACGCTCCGCGAAGGCACGGGCTGCCGCCTTCGAAACCCCCATGGCGACAGGGTCGTCAAGGGCCGAGCGCGCCAGTGCCTGCGTTGATTCGAAGCCTGTGGAATCGAACGGATATTCCGACCCGAACAGGTCCGCCTTCGGATCAACAAAGGCGCGCACCTTACGCGCCCAGTGCGCCTCCAGCGTCGCCGCCTCGCGCATCAAGCCCGCCGTCGTTAGCGCCGAAAGAAGTTCGGGGATCACACATTCGTTGTAGAAGCCGGTGCGGTAGGCAGACCACATCACCACGCGCATCGGCACCGTGAACATGGCCAGCGCCGTACCGTAGGCGCGTACCAAATAATCTCGTGCGCTCTGGCGGGTGGGTATCGCGGAATGGTCACACGCGATGCGGTGCATGGCCAAATACATCGCGAAGATGTGCGGATAGTCATAAGGCCGCCAGATATGCAGGCGGCCCTTTGGGCCGGGATCGCTGCTTTCCCGGTTCTGCTTCCAATCGGGTATGCCGTAGAGGCCGTAGGCGTATGCCTCCTGTGTGGTACGTTGCAGCCCGCCCCAGACGAACGTATCGATATACCGGTCCAGCGCCGCCACTTCCGCCGCATCAGGATGCTCGGCATTCTTGGTCGCGAGGTAAGCGGGCTTGCTCAGCCCGGGATCGTCGCACGTCACCTCGTAGATGCGCCGGCCATTGATCCGGTCGTAATTGTCCGGGCCAAGCAGGACCTGCGTCTCCATGTTCCACTCGCCGAACAAACCGTCGTACCATTTGGACGGGTCACGATGCTGCCGCTTCACGATGAAGGCTGCGCGCTTCTTCATCATCGTCTCGACGGGTTCGGTAGCGAAGAATTCAAGAAAGGTCTGGCGCGCACCCGGCTGGTGCAGGGTCAGCCGGTTCTCGCCCAATCGCGAAAACCGGACCCGCCATAGTCGCCTGCCAGCCCGATCCGGCAACCGTTGCGCCACCGTATCGCCGGTAAATTCCGCTTCGATTCGCTCCACCGGAATGGAGGACGCGAGCGCGATGTCGACATGCAGGTCGTTGGGAACCGTCATGCCCGGCATTACCTCCACGTCCACCAGACCGGCGTCCGCGATAGCCCTGCGCGCCGCCTCATAATCGGCAACCCACTGGAAGCGGAGACGGTAACGCCGTTCCTCGGCCGGCGACAGGGACAGGGAATGGGTCGGCTGTCGCCAGCGAGTCCCGCCCGCCACTGCCTCGCTGGCGGCCGCCCCGCCCAAGATGTAGGCGCACCACGTCCCACTGGCTTCGGCCGAATCCTTGTGGACATTCCAATATTCCAGTGACGTGTCCGCTTCCGGTAAGAGCATGAGGAAGGGACCGGTGCTGTTGCCGCGAATCCAGAAGATGTGCGATCCATGCCCCGAGACGAAGCTGTGCTTCAAAACAGCCACCGACACCGGTTGCCCTGCCGGAAATTCGGTGTTCATCGGCATAGGCAAATAGAGGTCGCCAACCTCCACGCTCGCCATGCCGTCGTTCCGCAGCATGATCTCCCACGTCAATCCAGCCTCGTCGACTGCGAGGCGGGTCGTGAGAAGGACGCCGGCATCGCGGGCTACTAGTTCAAGGGCCGCGCTATGCATCGGCTTCGTTGCATCAACGCCGGTTCGAAGCGTATGCCACTCGGATGATCCGGCACGCCGAACTCTAGCGTGAGCCGTCCCCAGCACGGCTCCAGGCAGGACATAATCCGTGTCATACGTATCGTTACGATAACGCAACGAGGTAATGCCGTCTTGTGTGCACCCAACGACGAAGGAAGAGTCGGCCGCCTCCAACACCATGGCAACCTTGCGCTGCGGCCGATTGGGTGTAGGCAGCGTAACGCCCCCGAACAACGCGCTACCGAAGAAGCTACTGCCCAACAGCATCGTACGACGCATATACGTCCAGACTTTAGACATGCCTTTGGTCTTCGTCATCAACCGTATCCGGTATTGCATGCGCAGTGAAGGCGCTGAAGCAGGTGACATAGACGAGGCACGGATAGATCGCTTCCTCACCTCCATGCGGATGATCAAGGCGTGCCGTTTCCCGCCGTAAACGTCAACGCGACAAAAGCGACATACGTTCTCAAGTACCGAGTGTTCGGTCGGCAGCGCTTCGTCACCATCGGTCCTCACGGCGCCCCTTGGACACCAGAGCTTGCACGCAAGGAGGCCAAGCGGCTTTTGGGCCTGGTTGCCAATGGCAAAGACCCGGTCGACGAGAAAGCCAAGGCGCGCCTGCAGGCGGCCGACCCACTCCGGCAATCGCGGATCAATATCTCCGGAACCCCAAACAAAGGCTGAAGCCCCGACCAATTCGGAAATAGAACGCTATTTGTTGGCCAGTTGGAGACCCCTGCATCCCGTCTCAGTTTTCCAGATCACCCGCCGCCATATCTCGGCTCGTATCGCTGACCTCGCATCAGCTCATGGAGCGGTCTCAGCAGCCCCCTGCCCGTACAGCCCTACTCAATGCTCAAGTGGGCAATGCGGGAGAGCCTCGACATTGCTGCGAATCCGGTTCTCAGCGCTAATTAGGCAGGTGACCTTAGAGCGTCGAAATGTGGGCATGCTCAATCTCCGTTGTTGGGAGTTCGAGCAGGGCTCTGAATTATGCGCAGTGCAACCAGAGATATGCCGAGAGTTAGGCTCGGCATATCTGAAAACGAAATCGCAAGGTTCCGACGCCCGAAGCATCAAAACCCTGCAATCCCAAAACAGTCCACAAAGACAAATGCGATTCTGGCTCAGTCGCTTAGGGCTCCTTCAATCAAAGCGTCTTTATCCCGATAACAACGACGTAGAGGATGATGACGACGGTTTCGATTTCGCCTGGGGTATGAACCGATTTATCCGCCGCGAAGATGCGCAAGCGATCGGCGCACTGCACCGGCAGTTTTCGTTTAGCGAAGACAGCATCTATGGAGCTATGCGAGCAGGAAGTCATCAAGTTCAGGCGATCGACACGCTAAACCGCGACTTTGGAAAAACGGCGTATTATTTTGTTTATAATCCGCACGCGATTCCTGTTTCGATTAGCTATCCTCTCAAAGAGAAAATTCGGCTTGATTCTCCGGCGATTGGGTGCCGCGTTCTCGATGCAGACCATGTGCACCAGGCTCTAGCGGAACTCAGAGAGGGAGATTCCCCAACTTATGCGACGCTTATGCGGTTAGCCTCGGCAAGCTATTGGCGGTTGGAAACCTGGGCGGCCGATCTCTTGCTCACATGCCAGGTCGGAGAGCAATTCGACACTTCCCGAGACGAACAGGTGCGCTATTTTCTTGAACGAAGAACTGGACCTATCGGTGCAGCTCTTGCTGTTTCGATAACTCTTCCGGACGGCTGACCTCGACGCTTATCGTTCTGCGGGCCTAGTAGATCAGAGGCCACGCTCTGACTGCGACGGCTACGGAGCGCACGGGTCAAATTCATAAGGACCTGATGGCCAATCAGCGGTTCTTCATCTTCCGCCTGAGTGAAAGCACTTGGATGGTAGGGCCGTGGATTAGGCCCGGTCGCTATGGGACAAAGCAGAATGCCGCGTCGTATGAAAGCGCGGGGGAACCCTGGTTTGATGATGTCGCAACAGAAGCCTAATGACTTGATTTCATTGCGGCGCTGGAAGGCAAAAGCGTGAATGAGGCGACAGATTTATCTATGCCCTTCC
>NZ_VSSR01000027.1 GCF_008123515.1 Bradyrhizobium cytisi | reverse complement strand
CGAGATTCTTGCCCAGTCTCTGCGCTTTGCCCACCCTACCACACCGCCGCACGACCGCGCCGAAGCGTAAACTTTTACGCAATTTCATCGCCAGCTAAAAACCATAACACCTTTCGACACCCCGCCGCTTCACGCGTTCGAAAGCTCTTTCTGCGCATAACGCCCCAAAAAGGGGATGTGTCGCATGCTCGGCTTCGTGTTCGGCCTCAATGCCCGCCTTGGGCGCCTGCATTTCTTTCTGGCCACGGTCGCGCTGGCGATCGTGATGACCGCGATCTGTTTTGCGATCGCAATGGCCGCGTTGCGCACGACATCACCGAGCATGGTCCATCCCGAAGATCTCACCCGAAACTGGGCCATCATTGCGGCGGTGGTGTTCTTCGGCGTTGTGACCTTCACGCTGCAATCGATGCGCATCCGCGACATCGGCTGGGATCCGGTCTGCGTGATCCCGGCCTGGATCGCGCTCATGATCGTGGATCATGTGGCGGCAGGCCGGTTTTCGGCCTGGGCGATCGGTCAGGAGCATCAGGGCACGATGCTCGGCGGGCTGGTCAATCTCGCTCTGCTGCTGGCGCTCACCTTCTGGCCGGGCGCCGACAACGAGGGCTCTTACACCAACCCGTTCGAGCCGCCCGCGCGCGCAGCCGGCAAGCCGTCGACATCGGACCAGCGCCTTGCGCGCGTGTCGCAAGGCACGGCGCGCCCAACTTGGAGCTGAGAGCCTGGAGCTAGACGAACGGCAGCTTGACGTTGCTGCGCTTCTCCAGCCATTCCGGCACCGGCAGGTTCTTGGCGCGCATGAAGTCGGCGTTGAACAGCTTTGACTGATAGCGGCTGCCGGAATCGCAGAGAATGGTGACGATGGTCTTGCCGGGTCCGAGCTGCTTGGCGAGCCTCATCGCGCCGACGATGTTGATGCCGGTGGACCCGCCGAGGCAGAGGCCTTCGTGCTGGAGCAGCTCGTAGATCACCGTGACGGCTTCCGCATCGGGAATGAGATAGGCGTCATCGACCTTGGCGCTCTCGACGATCGCGGTTTTCCGGCCGAGCCCGATGCCTTCCGTGATGGAGTCGCCCGGCGTTGCCTTGGCTTCGCCGGTCCTGAAGTATTCAAACATGCCGGCTCCGTGCGGATCGGCGCAGGCGATCCGGATGTCCTTGTTCTTCTCTTTCAGGTAGCGGCTGACACCGGCGAGCGTGCCGCCGCTGCCGACCGAGCAGACGAAGCCGTCGACCTTGCCGCTGGTCTGCTCCCAGATCTCGGGGCCGGTCGAGTCGTAATGCGCCTTTGCGTTGTCGAGGTTGTTCCACTGGTCGGCGAACAACACGCCGTTCGGCTCGGTCTTGCGCAGCTCGTCGGCAAGGCGGCGGCCGACATGCTGGTAGTTGTTCGGATTGGAATAGGGCAGTGCCGGCGATTCCAAAAGCTCGGCGCCGCACAGCTTCAGAAAATCCTTCTTCTCCTGGCTCTGCGTCTCCGGGATCACGATCAGCGTGCGATAGCCGCGCGCGCTCGCGACCACCGCCAGCCCGATGCCGGTGTTGCCGGCGGTCGCTTCCACCACGAGGCCGCCCGGCTTCAGCTCGCCGCGTTTCTCGGCTTCCTGAATCATCCATTTGCCGGCGCGGTCCTTGACCGACTGGCCGGGATTCATGAACTCGGCCTTGCCGAGAATGGTGCAGCCGGTCAGCTCGGAGGCGCGCTTGAGCTTGATGAGCGGGGTGTTGCCGATGGCTTCGACAACGTCGTTTTTGGTGGTCATGTCAGGCAATTACCGGCTGGATGCGTGAAGTCATCGAGACCCTAAAGTAGGGCCGCCGGCCTTACAAGCGACCCTTGCAAGGCGGGCCGGCAAACTCTTATTGCTGCTTTGCGAAGATGACCTGCCGGACGTCGATATTGCCGGACAGGAATCCGGCCTCGCAATAGGCGAGGTAGTACTCCCACAGCCGCCGGAACCGGTCGTCAAAGCCGAGCGGCACCAAGCCCGGCCAAGCCGCGCGAAAATTATCGCGCCAGGTGGCAAGCGTCTTGGCATAATCTTGCCCGAAGATGCGCTCGCCGATGACGGGGACGTTGAATCGGTCCCCGAGCGACTTCAGCACCGCGGGCGAGGGCAGCATGCCGCCGGGAAAGACGTAGCGCTGGATGAAGTCGACCTCGCGCCGGTAGCCCTGGAAGAGCCGGTCCTGGATCGTGATGGCCTGGATGCCGGCAAGCCCGCCCGGCAGCAGCCGGTCGCGCAGCTGGGCGAAATAGCGCGGCCAGAACCGCTCGCCGACAGCCTCGATCATCTCGATCGATGCGATCCGGTCGTAGCGATCCCGCTCGTCGCGATAATCCTGCAGTCGGATATCGACCTTCTCGGCGAGGCCCGCCTCGTGGATGCGCTTGCGCGCGAAGTCACGCTGCTCGGTCGAGATGGTGAGGCCAACGACGCGTGCACCAAAAGTCTTGGCGGCGAATTCGGCGAAGCCGCCCCAGCCGCAGCCGATCTCGAGCAGCTTCTGGCCCGGCTTCAGGTCGAGCGCCTCGGCGAGACGGCGATATTTGTTGGTCTGCGCGGCCGCGAGGTTTGTGCTCGAGCCCTCGAACAGCGCCGACGAATAGGTCATGCTCGGATCGAGCCACGCCGAATAGAACGCATTGCCGATGTCGTAATGGGCGTGAATGTTGCGCCGGGCCTGGCGACGGGTGTTGCGGTTGAACCAGTGCTGCACCGTCTGCACGAACCGCATCAGCGGCTTGTCGCGCAGCATGGCCTGGATCAGATCGTGGTTGACGCAGAACAGGTAGAGAAATTGCGTCAGGTCCGGCGTATCCCAATCACCGCCGAGATAGGCTTCCGCGATGCCGATATCGCCGCCATTGATCAGGCGCGCGGCAAAGCTGTAATTGTGCAGGCGCATCGCGGCCTTCGGTCCCGGCTCCTGTCCGCCCATCCGGATCAAGCGCCCGTCGGGCAGGGTGACGTCAAGCGTTCCGCGCCTGAGCCGGGAGCCGAAGGCAACCGCAAGTCGGACGATGCGTGGCAGATCGGCGAGCGTTGTCTCCACAGTCTCGGGCGTCACCGAGATGGCATTCGACATCGGAAAATCCATCAATTGAACGGATATTGTCCGACAGCAAGCCGGCCGCGCCCAACTCACCATGTCGCCAGACCCGAGCGCGCCCTGCATGCGGTCAGCGACTGGTAATATAGCTGTGCGATTTGCCAGCCGCCAAGATGGTTTCGCCGCGGACGACCGCGATGCGCATGTCTGAAAGTGTCCTGCCTTGTGTGAAACAAGCTACGGTCCGTTGCGGCGCAGGTTTCAGTGGAGCAAAGGCCGCCTTTGCTGGTCTCGCGGCCAGTGTGGCCGCAATATCACATGAAATCTTGGTAAGCTTGAACGCGCTTCGGAATGACGCGACAAATCAAAAAGCCGCTGCAAGACAGTGGTTTTTTGTATTTTCATCGTCCAGACCCCGGGGGCGATCAGGTGTGCTTTTCGCAGGTGCGGGACTGTCCCGCAGTTCCGCGCCCGGCTAGGATGAATCTCAGGTCCCGCAGAAAGCATCACGCCGTGAACGAGTTACAGAAAGGCCTCCGGCCGTCCGTCCGCGAATCGGCTAATCCGGCCGCGCGGTGGCGGTGTGATCTGCCCGGCAGGGGGTGGATGTGACACAGCGGGTTCCGGCCGTCGCCAAGCGGCACTTCCTCGAGCTTGCGTCCCAAACGCTGCGTACGTTCGCCGTGGTCTGCCTGGCGTCGAGCTCGGGCGCCTGTGTGCTGACCCAGGACCTTCCAGATCCCGCGCTCGATGTCCCCACGCAATACAAGTATGCCGGGAAGGCGGACGCGCCGCCGACGCTGGATTGGTGGCGCGGCTTCCGCTCGACTGAACTGACGCAGCTGATGGAGGAGGCGCAGACCGTCAACCTCGACATCGCCGCCGCGGTCTCGCGGATTGTCGAAGCTGACGCCCAGGCGCGCCAGGCGGGCGCAGCGCTGTTGCCGAGCCTGTCGGGAGGCGGTTCGGAGACCTATTCGCGCACATCCGGCTCGAGCGCATCGGGCCTGACCAATGGCGGCCGTGAGGTTGTCAACTACTCCGCGTCGCTGAGCGCCAGCTACCAGCTCGATTTCTGGGGCCAGAACCGCGACGCGCTGCAGACGGCGGAGGAGACCGCCAATGCCAGCCGGTTCGACCGCGACACCGTCGCGCTAACGACGCTCGCAGCCGTCGCCAATGCCTATTTCCAGGTGCTGTCCTCGCAGGATCGCTTGCGCACCGCCCAGCGCAATATTGCGAGCGCGCAGCGCATCCTCGATGCCATCCGCGAGCGCCGCAAGGCCGGCACCGGCACCGATCTCGACGTCGCCCAGCAGGAGAGCGTGCTGGCCAACCAGAAGGCGCTGGTGCCGCCACTGCGGCAGACGCTCGACCAGAACACCAATGCGCTGGCGGTGCTGGTGTCGCGGCCACCGGAGAGCGTGCGCGTCGCGGGCGGCTCGCTGGACCGGATCGCGATCCCGCGCGTCACCCCGGGGCTGCCGTCGGAGCTGCTGACGCAGCGGCCCGACATCCGCCGGCAGGAAGCGCAGCTCGCCTCGGCGACCGCCAATATCGGCAACGCCCGCGCGCAGTTTTTCCCGACCATCCAGCTCACCGGCAATGGCGGTTATCAGAGCTCGGCACTGGTGTCGCTATTTCAGCCGCATGCGGCGTTCTTCCAGCTGGTCGGCAGCGCAACCCAGCCGATCTTCGACGGCGGCAAGATCCTCGGCAATTTCGAGTACGCCAAGGCGCGGCAGGAGGAGTTGCTCCAGACCTACCGCAAGACCATCGTCCAGGCCTTCACCGACGTCGACAACGCGCTGTTCTCGATCAAGCAGACCACGATCAAGCTGCAATTGCAGCGCGATGTCGTCAACGCCTCGCAGCGCGCCTTCGACCTCGCCGAGCAGCAATTGCGTGCCGGCACCGCCGATATCGTGACCGTGCTCAACACCCAGCTGACGCTATTCCAGGCCGAAGACACGCTGGCGCAGGCGCAGCTCGCACGCCTTCTTGCCATTGTCAGCCTGTATCAGGCGCTCGGCGGCGGCTGGGAGCCGCGAATGGAGAAACCGGTCAATGCTCTTTAAGCCGGATATGAAGGACAACGCGAAAGCCGGGACGGCGAAAAAGTCGCGCGGCCGCGGCTTCGTCATGACCCTGATCACGCTCGCGATCCTCGGCGGCCTCGGCTATCTCGGCTGGACCGTGATGCACCAGCAGCCGCAGCAGGCGGGGAACGGTCGCAACCAGCAGAGGCCCGATCTGCCGGTGCCGGTGCTGGCGGCGACGCCCAAGGTCCAGGACGTGCCGGTCTATCTCGACGGCGTCGGCGCGATCCGCGCGCTCAACACGGTCACCGTGCGCTCGCAGGTCGACGGCAAGCTGATCGCGGTGAAGTTCACGGAAGGCCAGGACGTCAAGAAGGGCGACGTGCTCGGCGAGATCGACCCGGCGCTCTACCAGGCGACCTATGACCAGGCCGTCGCCAAGAAGGCCCAGGACGAAGCCCAGCTCGCCAATCAGCGCATCGATCTGACGCGCTACGAGCAGCTCGCGGCGTCCAATGCCGGCTCGAAGCAGCAGGCCGACACCCAGCGCGCGGCGGTCGCGCAGACCGAGGCGCTGGTCAAGGCCGACCAGGCGTCGATCGACAATGCGGCGGCGACGCTGAGCTACACCAAGATCGTGGCGCCGCTGTCAGGCCGTGCCGGCCTGCGCCAGGTCGACCAGGGCAACATCATCCACGCCGCCGACACCACCGGCCTCGTCGTCATCACGCAATTGCAGCCGATCGCGGTGTGGTTCAGCCTGCCGCAGCAGCAGATCATGCGCGTCAATGCTGCCGCCGCCAAAGGCGTGCTCGCGGTCGACGTGTTCGGCAATGACGGCGTCACCGTGATCGACACCGGCAAGCTCACCGGCATCGACAACCAGGTCGACCAGACCACCGGCACGCTCAAGCTCAAGGCCGAATTCCCCAACGCCAACTACCAGCTTTGGCCCGGCCAGTTCGTCAATGTCCGCCTCAAGGTCGAAACCCTGTCGCAGGCGCTGGTGGTGCCGACATCGGCGGTACAGCGCGGACCGATCGGCACGTTCAGCTATGTCATCGGCGAGGGCGACATCGTCTCGGCCAAGCCCGTGACGGTGACGCAGCAGAACGAGCATGATGCGGTCATTGCCAGCGGCCTCACCGCGAACGACAAGGTCGTCACCACGGGCTTCGCCAATCTGTCTGACGGCTCCAAGGTCATCATTGGCCGCGACGAGCAGACGCCGTCGGCCGATCTCGCCCCGCGCAAGCGCACGCGCGCGCCGGACGGCCAGAAGGACGGACAGGGCAAGGACGGCGAGCACCGCGCCAAGCGGAGCAGCAGTGAGGGCGACCAGAAGGGCCAGACGGGCCCGGCGCCGGGGCCGGGGGCTCAACCATCGGGACCTGGAGCCAAGCAGCCATGATCCCGGCAACAGCCGCCTGAGCGGCAGGCGCATCTCATGGGTGTCTCCGAACCCTTCATCCGCCGGCCGATCGCGACCTCGCTGCTCGGCATTGCCCTGCTGATCGGCGGGGCGCTCGGCTATTTCGCGCTGCCGGTCTCGGCGCTGCCGCAGGTCGATTTCCCGACCGTGCAGGTCTCGACGCAGTTGCCCGGCGCGAGCCCCGACGTGATCGCCTCGCTGATCACTGCGCCCCTGGAGCGGCAGCTCGGGCAGATTCCGTCGCTGACGGCGATGAACTCGACGAGCTCGTTCGGCGTCAGCCAGATCTCGCTGCAGTTCGACCTCAACCGCGACATCGACGGCGCGACCCAGGACGTGCAGGCCGCGATCAACGCGGCCGCAGGCGTCTTGCCGAAGACGCTGCCGTATCCGCCGACCTACGCCAAGGTGAACCCGGCGGACGCGCCGGTCATGACGCTGGCGCTGCGCTCGGACACGATCTCGCTCCGCGCGATGAGCGACATTGCGGATACGCTGCTGGCGCAGCGGCTGAGCCAGATCTCCGGCGTCGGCCGTGTGTCCGTGCTCGGCGGGCTGAAGCCGGCCGTGCGCATCCAGGCGGACCTGGCGCGGCTCGCTGCCTACGGCATCGCGATGGAAGATCTGCGCGCCGCCATCGCCAATGCCAACGTCTCCGGGCCGAAGGGCTCGCTCGACGGCGCCCAGCAAGCCTACACCATCGCGGCCAACGACCAGATCGCCGCCGCGGAGGCCTACCGTCCCATCATCATCGCCTATCGCAACGGTTCGCCGGTCACGATCGCCGACGTCGCCCAGATCGTCGACGGGCTCGAGAACGACCGCACCGGCGGCTGGTACCAGGGCACGCCGGCCGTCATCATCGACATCCAGCGCCAGCCCGGCGCCAACGTCATCGACGTCGTCAGCCAGATCCGCGCCGAGATCCCGAAAGTCCAGCGTGCGATTCCGGCCGGCGTGAACCTGACCATCGTCTCCGACCGCACCGTCACCATTCGCGCCTCGGTCCACGACGTGCAGTTCACGCTGGTCCTCAGCGTGGTGCTAGTGACGCTGGTGGTGCTGTTGTTCCTGCGCTCGCTGCGCGCCACGCTGATCGCGGGCGTCGCGCTGCCGCTGTCGCTGATCACGAGCTTCGGCATCATGTATTTTGCCGGCTTCAGCCTCGACAACCTGTCGCTGATGGCGCTCACGATCGGCACCGGCTTCGTCGTCGACGATGCCATCGTCATGATCGAGAACATCGTCCGCCACATGGAGAACGGCGACAGCGCGATGCAGGCCTCGCTGAAGGGCGCCAGCGAGATCGGCTTCACCGTGATCTCACTGACGGTGTCGCTGATCGCAGTGTTCATTCCGCTGCTGTTCATGTCAGGCCTCGTGGGCCGCATGTTCCGCGAATTCGCACTGACCTTGACGATCGCGGTGGTGACCTCGGCCGTGGTGTCGCTGACGCTGACGCCGATGATGTGCTCGCGGCTGCTTAAGCACGCCCATGAGGAGTTCGCGGTGCCGGGGCTGGCCGCCGTCAGCCGCTTCATCGACCGTACCGTCGAGTTCTACCACCGCACGCTGCTCGTGGTGTTGCGGCATCAGCGCACCACGCTGGTCGTGACCTTTGCGACGCTGGCCGCGACCCTGGTCCTCTACGTCGTCGCGCCCAAGGGTTTTCTGCCGCTGCAGGACACCGCCTCGATCACGGCGGTGACGGAAGCCGGGCCCGATGTGTCTTTCGGAGAGATGCAAAAGCGGCAGGCCGACGCCGCCGACGCCATCAAGGCCGATCCTGACGTAACCGGCGTGGTCTCGGTGATCGGCGCGGGCTCGGTCAACCCGACCACCAATGTCGGGCGCCTCGTCATGACGCTGAAGCCGCGCGGCGAGCGGCGCGACGATGTCAGCGCGGTCATTGCCCGGTTGAAGGACAAGGTCTCCGGTATCCCCGGCATGACCGTCTACTTCCAGCCGGTGCAGGACGTGCAGATATCGACCCAGTCGAGCCGCTCGCAATACCAGTACACGTTGACCGGGACCGACGCGACGCTGGTGTCGGAATGGGCGAAGAAGCTCGTCGACGAGATGCGGCGCGATCCCCTGTTCCGCGACGTCTCCTCGGAAGCCCAGGAAGGCGGCCTGCGCGCGCAGCTCGACGTCGACCGCACCCGCGCCGGCCAGCTCGGTGTCAGCCTGCAAGCCATCACCGACACGCTGAACGACGCCTTTGCCCAGCGGCAGATCTCGACCATCTACGGCCAGGCCAACCAGTACCGCGTGGTGCTGGAGGCGCTGCCGATGTACCAGCGTGATCCCTCGATCCTGTCAAAACTGTACCTGCCGGGCGGCGCCAGCAGCGCCCTCGTCGGCGCGCCAAACGCCCAGGTGCCGCTCGATGCGGTAGCCACGCTGAAGCGCACCACGGCGCCGCTTGCAATCTCGCACCAGGCGCAATTCCCGGCGATCTCGCTCAGCTTCAACCTCGCGCCGGGCGCCGCGCTCGGCGACGCCGTCGAGGCGGTCAAGGCGATCGAGACCCGGATCGAGATGCCCAACAGCATCGTCGGCGTCTATGCCGGCGATGCCGCCGAGTTCGCCAAGGCGCTCGCCGGCCAGCCCTGGCTGTTGCTCGCCGCCGTGATCACGATCTACATCGTGCTGGGCGTGCTCTACGAGAGCTACATCCACCCGATCACGATCCTCTCGACACTGCCCTCGGCCGGCGTTGGCGCCATCCTGGCGCTGATCCTGTGCGGACAGGATCTCTCGGTCATCGGCCTGATCGGCATCATCCTGCTGATGGGCATCGTCAAGAAGAACGCGATCATGATGATCGACTTCGCTCTGGAGGCCGAGCGCGGGCAGGGCATGCCGGCGCATGAGGCGATCGTGCAGGCCTGTCTGTTGCGCTTCCGCCCGATCATGATGACGACACTGGCCGCGCTGTTCGGCGCGCTGCCGCTGGCGATCGAGAGCGGCACCGGCGCCGAGCTGCGCTTTCCGCTCGGCATCTCCATCATCGGCGGCCTGCTGCTGAGCCAGCTGCTGACGCTCTACACCACGCCCGTGATCTACCTCGCGCTCGACCGCATCAACCGCCGCCTCGAGCAGGCGCTGCCGCCGCCCGAGCCCGACGCGCCGCCCACGGCCGGCGCGACCGAGGGGATGCAGTGATGGTATCGATCTCTGAGCCCTTCATCCGCCGCCCCGTCGCGACCACGCTGCTGTCGATCGGGCTGTTCCTGCTGGGGGGCGTCGCCTACGAGTTCCTGCCCGTCGCCTCGGTTCCGAATGTCGACTTCCCCGCCATCTTCGTCTCGGCGAACCGCCCCGGGGCCGATCCGTCGGTGATGGCTGCAACCGTGGCTGCGCCGCTGGAGCGGCGGCTCGGCGAAATCGCAGGCATCAACCAGATCACGTCGACCTCATCGCTCGGCACGGCGAACATCCAGCTCCAGTTCGACATCGGTCGCAACATCGACAAGGCCGCGCGCGACGTTCAGGCCGCCATCAACGCCGCGCTGGTCGACCTGCCGAGCGATCTGCCGGCGCTGCCGCGCTTCCGCAAGGCGAACACGGCCGGCGCGCCCGTCTTCGTGCTCGCGCTGACCTCCAAGACGCTGTCCGCCAGCGCCATCTACGACGTCGCCGACACGGTGCTGGCGCAGCGCATCTCGCAGGTGCCGGGCGTGGGCGACGTGACCGTGAGCGGCGCCGACCAGCCGGCGGTGCGGATCCAGCTCAACCCGGTCGCGCTGTCGAATGCGGGGATCGCGACCGACAACGTCCGGACCGCCATCATCAACGCCAATCCCCTCGGTCCCGTCGGCATCTTCAACGGCGAGCGCCAGAGCGAGACGCTGTCGCTGAACAGGCAGATGCGCACGGCCAAGGAATTCCGCGACATCGTCATCAAGAGCTCGAACGGAAATTTCGTCCGGCTCTCCGACGTCGCCGACATCGAGGATTCCGTCCGCAACGCGCGCTCGATCGCCTGGTTCAACAAGCAGCCGGCGGTGCTGATCCAGATCACCAAGCAGGGCGACGCCAACGTCATCGACACGGTCGACCGGGTCAAGGCGCTGATCCCCGCGCTGAAACAATGGATCCCGGCCGGCGTCGACGTCTCCACCCTGGTCGATCGCACCTCAACGATCCGCGCCAGCGTGATGGACATGCAATGGACGCTGCTGGCGACCGCCGTCCTGGTCATGGTCGTGGTGTTCGTGTTCCTGCGCCGCGTGACGCCGACGGTCGCGGCCGGCATCTCGGTGCCGCTGGCGCTGGCCGGCACCTGCGCCGGGATGTGGGTCGCCGGCTTCTCGATCGACAATCTGTCGCTGATGGCGCTGGCGATCTCGGTCGGCTTCGTGGTCGACGATGCCATCGTCATGATTGAGAACATGTTCCGCAATCTCGAGCACGGCATGCGGCCGATGCAGGCGGCGCTGGAGGGCGCCAAGCAAATTGGCTTCACCGTAGTCTCGATCAGCCTGTCACTGATCGCCGCGTTCACGCCGCTGATCTTCATGGACGGCATCGTCGGCCGCCTGCTGCGCGAATTCTCGCTGACGCTGACCTTCGCGATCGTGGTCTCGACCCTGGTGTCGCTGACGGTCACGCCGATGATCTGCGCCCACTACATCCGGCAGACCACTTCGGGGTCCGCCACGCTGTTCGACCGCCTGATCGAAGGCTCGCTGTCGCGCATCGTCTCGTTCTACACCCGCACCCTGCGCGCGGTGCTGGAGTTCCCGCTGCTGACGCTGCTGGTGTTCTTCGCCACCATCGGCCTGACGGTGATGCTCTACGTCAAGGTGCCCAAGGGCTATTTCCCGACGGATGATTCCGGCTTCGTCATCGGCGCGACGCGCGCCTCGGCCGACATCTCGTTTCAGTCCATGCTGACCCTGCAGCAGCGCCTCGCCGACATCGTGATGCAGGATCCGGCCGTGGCCGGCATCGGCTCGACCGTGGGCAGCGGAGGCGGGGGCCCGGGCGCGGCGACCTCCAACCGCGGCACCATGTTCATCAGCCTGAAGCCGCCCGAGGAGCGCGACCACATCTCGACGCAGGTCGTGATCGACCGGTTGCGGAAGGCACTGTTCCCCGTGCCCGGCATCCGTCTCTTCATGTTTGCTGCCCAGGATGTCCGCGCCGGCGGCCGGCAGAGCGATTCCAACTTTCAATACACGCTCTCAAGCACCGACCTCGACCTGCTCCAGAAGTGGGCGCCGATCGTGGCCAAGCGGATGGAGACGGTCGAGGGCATCACCGACATTTCCAGCGACCGCGATCCCGGCGGGCTTCAGCTGACATTGAACATCGACCGCCAGAAGGCAGCAGCGCTTGGCGTCAAGGTTCAGGACATCGACAATGCCCTGAACAACGCCTTCTCGCAGCGCCAGATCTCGATCATCTACACCCAGCGCAACCAGTACATGACCGTGCTGGAGATCGATCCGAAATTCCAGGTCGATCCGTCCAACCTCGAGCGCATCTATGTCGCCGGCGCTGGCGGCGTGCAGGTGCCGCTGTCCGCCGTGGTGCACGCGACGCGCGGGCTCGCTGCGCTTGCGGTCTATCATTCGCAGTCGGTGCCCTCGACCACGGTGTCGTTCAACACCTTGCCGGACGTGGAGCTCCAGGCCGCTACGCAAAACATCCAGCGTGCGGTCGACGAGCTGCACATGCCCGAGGGCATTCGCGGCAGCTTTGACGGCAATGCCGGCGATTTCGCCAAGACCAGCGGGCGTCAACCACTCTTGATCCTCGGCGCGCTGGTCGCGATGTATATCGTGCTCGGCGTGCTCTATGAGAGCCTCGCCCATCCGCTCACGATCATCTCGACGCTGCCCTCGGCCGGCCTCGGCGCGCTGCTCGCGCTGCAAATCACCAACACGCCGCTGACGGTGATCGCCTTCGTCGGCATCATCCTCTTGATCGGCATCGTCAAGAAGAACGGCATCATGATGGTCGACTTCGCGCTCGATGCCGAGCGCCAGCGCGGCCTGTCATCGGCGGAAGCCATCTTCGAGGCCTGCCAGGCGCGCTTCCGTCCGATCCTGATGACGACCATGGCGGCGCTGTTCGCCGGCATTCCGCTGGTGGTCGCGACCGGTCCCGGCACGGAGCTGCGCCGCCCGCTTGGCATCACCATCATCGGCGGCCTGTTCGTCTCGCAGATTCTGACGCTGTACACGACACCCGTGATTTACCTCTTGATCGACCGCCTGCGCCGACGGTCCGAGCCGCAGCCACTCGCGGCGCCGGCGGAATAGGTTGTTGCAGCACCGCTTCAAGCGTATAGCGGCGGCATGTCCAACCCAGCTGAAACCACGGCCGCAGCGCCGGAGCCTGTTCCCGAATGCCCGCACTGCCAGAAGCCGATGCCGCTCTGCATCTGCGACAGTGTCACGCCGATCGAGAGCCGCCTCGGGCTCCTGATCCTCCAGCATCCGCAGGAGCAGGACAGGGCGCTCGGCACTGCGCGGCTGACTGCGAAGCATTTCCCCAAGGCGACGCTGCGGGTCGGCCTGTCCTGGCCGAGCCTGTCCAAGGCGCTCGGTCACCCCGTTGAAAACGCTTCGCACTGGGCCGTGCTCTATCTCGGCTCGGCCCGCGCGGCCGATCTCGAAGCGGAGGGTGAGATCGTTGCACTCAACCGCAAGGGCGAGGTCGCGGAGAGCCAGCGCGCCATCCTCGGCAAGCTCGAGGGTGTGGTGCTGCTCGACGGCACCTGGAGCCAGGCCAAGGCGCTGTGGTGGCGCAATCCCTGGATGCTGAAATGCCAGCGCGTGATCCTCAATCCCGCGCAGCCCTCGCGCTACGGGCGGCTGCGCCGGGAGCCGCGCAAGGACGGCCTGTCGACCATCGAGGCAGCCGCAACGCTGCTGGCCGGTCTCGAGCGGCGCCCCGACATCGCCGAGACGCTGAACGCGAGCTTTGAACGGCTGTTGACGCGCTACCGCGAGGTTCAAGCCGAGATGCCGGAACTGGCGCCAAAGCCGGCGCCGAAAGGCCGGCGACGCGATTTCCGCCGCGGCAAACGGTCCTGACTTCAGCCTGCTAGTTCTCGACGCTCTCCTCGTCGTCCTGCGTCCCTTGGTCGGGCGCGGAAGCCGGGAAGATGCTGTCATAGATCGCGCGCGCCTCACGAATGAGGCGAGCTCGCTCCAGCTCGGACTTCGGGATAAGTCGGACGATCTCGCCCACGTGCTCTCCAGCGCTCGCTTGTTGGGACTGCATCACCCAGGTGATGCGAACTTTATGCCAAGCGACCTGAATCGGGGGGTTCCAACCACCCCGGGCAAACCCGGTGAGGGCGATGCCCGCAGGCGCGGCACGACCGGCGCTTGGGGGCGGTTTTATGCTCGGATATCAGGGAGTTGTGATGGAGGCCACGACCAGAATTGAACTGGTGTACACGGTTTTGCAGACCGTTGCGTAACCACTCCGCCACGTGGCCTCAACGAGGGCGGAGCAATATAGGGGATCAGCGGTTTAGGCAACCCCGCGGCCGCCGCACGACGTCGGTCTTAGCGACAACGCCTCAGCAGGCGGCGTACCAGCCGTCTGGAAAGGGGACGAGGGGCCAGGCACCCTCATTGTCATTCGCGGCCATTGGAGTTCTGGCCATTGGATTTCTGGCCATCGGATTTCCCTTGGGCGTCGCGTGAAAGCTCCACGAGCGGGGCACGAATTCCTGCTCCGGCGCGGGCGCGAAATCTTCGTTGATCATGGCGTCGCGGACGGTATCCAGCAGCAAGTTGAATTCGGCTTCGCTCATCACACCCTCCCGAACGCGGATGGCGCACTGTCGCAAAGCCGGCTTGTTTCCCGATTGACCCGATCGTTCGCATTTTAACGATCGGGCGATCGAGATCGGTTTGGTTAGCGATTCCTGAAAATCCCCGCGGAGACACTAGGTTCCTCCGCCGCCCCGCCAGTGTGAAAGAGATCACATCCGGCGCGATTTATTCCTCCTATCTCTTTGCACATGCCGGCCAACGCGGGCCGGCGCGAGCAGGGCAGACAGGAGACCGGTCATGAAGGCGAGGTTCTTGCGGTTTGCGGGTGTGAGAAGCCGGGCGCGTCGTGCCTCGACGGTCGGGCTGTTCCTGACGCTGTTTGCCAGCGCCGCCCAGGCGCAGCAGGGCACGCCGGAGCAGCGCCGGGCCTGCACCCCCGACGTCTATCGGCTCTGCGCCGGCGAAATCCCCAACGTCCGCGCCATCACGGCCTGCCTGCGCCGTAACCGCTCAAGCTTGAGCGAGGCTTGCCGCACCATGTTCGACCAGGCCGGCGGCTGAGCGCGGCCTGTGGATTTGTGCGCAGCAAGTGGCTCGTGCGGGCTCACGAATCCGGCATAGTCGCCCTGTGGATATGCTGCGGACAGGCTGTGGAAGGCCGTGACGGTACCGCGGACCCTCAAAGCAGATGCGTCTTTCGAGCGTCATATCTCTGTCAAAGCGCTTCACTAAATAATTCGAAAGCTACGCAGAGTGGGTTACGCCTTCGGCTAACCCACCTACAAGCCTTTGTGCTGCCCGACGGGCAAAACACGCCAGGGGCTCGGTCAACCCGCCTCCACAGAAATATTCCACTTTACCGAATTCGGGTTGCAGTGCGAGTTGGTGGCGCGAGGTGTTGCATCCAGCTCCGTTTTTGCGAGCGCAGCGAAGCAATCCAGAATCCCACCGCGGAAAGACTCTGGATTGCCTCGTCGCACCAGCGCAAAATTGCTTCGCAATTTTGTCGCGGGCTCCGCGCAATGACGGAGCTGAGAGGACATGCGTCTCAACCTCGGTCTCATGCCGCGGACGCAGCTCGCGCCTTTGCTTAAATTGCAACCCGTGCGTGCAAGAAGTCTTTGATTGGCGGTGATCTAGAGGTGATGGCCCGCCTTGAACGCGGCCCGGGGCGACAGCGACTAACCCTCAGAGTGCATCAGGATCAGCGGAACGTGATCGACCTTCCCTCTTGTAAAGCACTAAAATGGTGCTTTAGTGCTTTCCATGAGCCCGTCGCCCCGACATGCGCCCTCGGCGCTGCGTTACAGGCTAGCCCCTGACCCGGCCGCCAGGGCCGCGATGGAGGCGACGTTTAGGGCTTATGACCGCATGATGGAGATCCTCGACGAGGTCGCGCGGACCCATAATGTGGGCTCCAACGTCGTCCTGCTGCATGCCCATGCCTATGAGCCGATCCGCAAGCAGACCGCGCTGCCGTCGCGGCTGGTGACGCTGGGCCTGCGCGACCGCGCCGACTATCGCGCAGCGCAAGGCCGCCGCCTGCCGCTCGACGACAAGCTCGCCAAGATCAAGGGCCCGGCGACCATTTCGATTTCAACCGTGCAGGGCCGCTTCAGCGTGCCCTTCGACTACGTCGGCTACGCGGAGGGCTGGGGGCAGAGCGTGCCCGCGCACCTGATCCGCACCGACGACGGTTTCGAGGTTCACTACGGCGTCACGCCGAACAGTCTGCCAGAGGAGGAGAACGCTATGGATACCATCGCTGCCGCTCCCGAAAATTTCCTGTCCCGGGTCGGACGTCTGATCGCCGGCATCGCCTATGACGCGATCGAGCAGGCGGAAGGCAAGAACAAGCTTGGGGTGGTCGGACAGGCCATCCGCGAGATCGAGCGCGCGGAGAGCGAAGCGCGCGATGCGCTCGCGGCCGCGCGTGCCGAGGAATACCGGCTCAATGCTCGGCGCACCGAGATCGAGCGCGAGATGACAGATCTCGCCGCGAAGATCGAGGGCGCGATCGCGGATAGCCGCGACGATCTCGCCCGCGCCGGCATCGCGCGGCAGATGGATCTGGAGGCGCAGTTTGAGGTGCTCTCCCGCGCCATCGACGAGAACAATGAGAAGATCGAGAATAGTGTCACCTCGCTGCGTGCCGTGCTGTCGGCGCTCCAGGATGCCGAGCAGCGCCGCGCCGATCTCCAGAAGAGCGAGGCTCTCGCAAGCCACCAGGCCTCGACGTCACCCCGAAAACAGGGCGGCGCCTCGGCCGCGGCGAAAGCACTGCGTGCGGGCAAGGCTGTGGCGCGCGCCACCGGCGTGCCGCAAGGCATTCCGTATTCGAGCGACATCGACGAGCTCAGCACGTTGCATCGCGACAAGGAGATTGCAGCGAGGCTGGCGCGGTTGAAATCGCGCTCTTGAGTAATGTGTCATGAGCGCTCTGCTCGAGCACGTGATGTCGCCGGAGGTCAGGCCGTTCGCGATCGCGGCGGCCATGATCCTCATCGTTGGCTCTATTGAGGTCGTCTCGATGCTGGTCGGGGCGTCGCTGAGCGAGATGCTCGGCACCAACATCGATTTCGGTCATCCCAGCGACAATGGGGTGATCAACGCCATCTCCTGGATCAATGTCGGCGGCGTGCCGCTCTTGATCTTCCTGCTGCTGGCGCTCGGCGCCTTTTCCATCACCGGCTTCCTGATCCAGGACATTGCGCGGATGATCGCCGGTCCCTTGCCGGCGACACTCGCGTCGGTCGGGGCGGTGGCGGTGTCGGTGCCGCTGGTCCGCGCCGCAAGTGGGGCCATCGCGCGGATCATTCCCAGGGATGAAAGCTATGTGGTTGGCCTCGGCGATCTCGTCGGCCGCGTCGGCGAGGTGGTCATCGGCCCGCTCGATCAGGGGCCGCCCGGCCGCGTCAGCGTCGCCGACATCCATGGCAACAGGCATTTCGTCTGGGCGGTTGCAGCGCCCGCATCGGGCCCATTGCCGCAGGGAACCCTGGTCCTTCTGGTCGATCGCGCCGGCACCCGTTTCGTGGCGGTCAAGGCCGACGATGAACTCAAACCGTCCAGGCCCACTCTAACAAGTCCACTCTGATCAATCTAAGCAGCCAGCAAGTCATTATTGGAGAAAGTCATGTTTGACATCGCAGTCCCGGCCACGATCGGCGTCGCGCTGATCGTCGTCCTCGGGATCGTCTTCACCATCCTCTACAAGCGCGCCACCCGCGACGAGGCCTTCGTGCGCACCGGCCTCGGCGGCAAGAAGGTCGTGCTCGATGGCGGCGCCATGATCCTGCCGATCTTCCACTCCTACGCCAGCGTCAATCTGAAGACGCTGCGGCTGACCGTCGAGCGCAAGGAGCGGGAATCCCTCATCACCAAGGACCGGCTGCGCGTCGATATCGTCGCTGAATTCTACGTCCGCGTCCGGCCCGACGATGAGAGTATTGCACTCGCGAGCCAGACGCTGGGCGCGCTGACGAATGACGCCGAAGCCCTGCGTAACCAGGTCGAGGCAAAATTTGTCGACGGCCTGCGTTCGGTGGCGGCCACCATGACCATCCTGGAGCTGCAGGAAAAGCGCAGCGATTTCGTCAAGCACGTGCAGGCGACCGTGGAGTCCGACGTGAAATCCAACGGTCTCGAGCTGGAGTCGGTTTCGCTGACCAAGCTCGACCAGACCGATGTGAAGTTCTTCAATCCGGAAAACTTTTTCGACGCCGAAGGCCTGACCCAGCTGAAAACCGTCACCGAGACGCGCAGGCGCGACCGTAACTCGATCGTGCGCGACAACGAAGTAGCAATCGCGCAAAAGGACCTCGAGGCGCGGCAGCAGACGCTGACGATCGAGCGGACCAAGAAGGAGGCCGAGCTGTCGCAGGAGCGCGACATCGCCAACAAGACCGCGAGCACGAGGGCTGAAGTCGCAACCGCGACGCAGACCGCGCGCCTGACCGAGGAGAACGCACGCATCGACACCGACCGTGCGGTCGCGGAGAAGGAAGCTGGCGCCAAGCAGGTCAAGGAAACCGCGGTCATCGAGTCCGATCTGGCGATCAACAAGCGCAAGACCGATGCGCAGCGCGAAATCCAGATCGCAACGCAGGAGAACGAGATCCAGATCGCATCCAAGAGCAAGCAGACCTCGGAAGCCGTCGCAGAGGCCAAGGCCGCTGAAGCGCTCGCCGTCTCGGCAGAGGAAAAGGTCGTGACCGCGCGCGCCGTCGAGGTCGCCGACCGTTCCCGCCTGACCCAGGTGCTCGCCGCCCGCACCGAGGCCGAGCGCAAATCGACCGAGCTGATCGTGGCGGCCGAAGCCGAGAAGAAGGCGTCGCTGGACCGCGCCGAGGCTGTCAAGACGCTGGCCACGGCTGAAGCCGAGTCCAACAAGATCAAGGCGGTCGGCGTCAGGAATATCGGTGAGGCGGAGGCTGCCGTCATTACGCTCAAGAACGAAGCGCAGAACAAGCTTGGCACCAACGTCATCGATTTCGAGCTCGCCAAGAAGCGGATTGAGACGATGCCGTTGGCACTGGCCGAGATGGTCAGGCCGATCGGCAACCTCAAGGACGTTCGCATCCTGCACACCGGCGGTGCCTTCGGCGGCAATGGAAACGGGGCCGCAGGCGGCGGCGTCGGCTTCGGTGAGGGGCTTGCCGGCGAGCTCCTCAAGGTCCACGCGCTGCGTCCGATGATCGACGAGATCCTGCGCCAGAGCGGTTTTGCGCCGGGCGATGATCCCGTGAAGGCGCTGGTCGGCGCTGTTACCGGCAAGGCCAATGGTGCCGCGGTAACGCCGCCGGCCGTACCTGCGCCGGAGAAGACAAACTCCGCCGATCTATGAATGCCGGTTCATTGCTGCGGAGAATTCGAAACGATATGAACTGGCTCGTTGCGCGTCTCACGTCGCGCAACGAGCCGGAGAATTTCACATGAAGTTTTTTCTGTCTGGACTGATCGCGATCGGACTTGCGATCGCAGCTACTCCGTCGTCGTTCGCCGCCGATGCCCGCAACGTCACCGTCGTCAACGAGACCGGTTATGCCATCAAATTCCTCGGCTTCAACGCGCCGGACGATGGCCTGGACAAATGGGACAACGAGCTGGACAAGGTTTTGCAGAACCAGGCCTCGACCTATGTCGAGTTCGACGAGGACGACGAGGGCTGCGTCTGGAACATCCGCGTCGACTGGCAGAACTATGACGAGTCCGTGCTCTGGAAGAACGTCAATCTCTGCAAGATGACCGCGCTTCGGCTGCGCTACGATCCCGGCACCAAGACCACGTCCTTCACCGCTGAGTAATCTTGACTTGACCCAGGCCCGAGGAGGGGCCGCGCAGTCCCTTGCTCGATGCTTTGCGAAGGATGACGAATTCGTCCTTTGCAAGCGCAACCGGCTTTGTTATACGCAGCCGCGCGCGAACGACTGGTTCGCCTTTTCCTCGGTAGCTCAGCGGTAGAGCATCCGACTGTTAATCGGATGGTCGCTGGTTCGAATCCAGCCCGGGGAGCCAACAATTTCAAGCACTTAGAGCCCGATCTAAGTAACCGCTGAAACCGCTGTGTCTGCATTATGTCTACAAACGAGTTGCCGCCACGCTTGCTGCAAACACGGTGGGGATAGCGCCCCGATTCTAGGAAGCCCCCGCTGGTGCGGGTTCCCGCCGCGGTCGATCGAGGATTCACACCGCAAAGCATCTGCCGAATAGTCCCCGCCGCTGGAGCCGGGGGATGACATGCTGACTGGGATCGCGATCGCTGCCGGCGTGGCTATGCTGCTGCTCGGCCTGCTCGTCCTTGGCGTGAGACACGTGACCCGCGGCGGTGAGGGGCCGATCTGACTTCGGGGCGAGGGGATCCTAGGAAAATCCGGCAATCAGCTCTGTTCGCTTCCGCATCTTGGCTATACGGTTCCCGCTCAGGAACGGAGTAGCTGCGATGAAAGACATGCAGGCTCAGTTGGAAAAGCTTCGCACAGATGCGGCCGAGTGCGCCCTCATCCGCGACCTGGCGACCGACCCGAAGAAACGAGAGCTGTTCACGAGGCTGGCCGATCACCTGACGGTTCTCGCCTCAGAAGTTGAACGCGCAATCGGGGACAGTGTGACGCACTCCTGATGAAGGCGGGCTGGGGGCGGCGGTCAACCATGGCGGCGGTCAAACAGCCTGAAAACAAACCATAGCGCGCCAGCCGCCCAGAGCAGGCAGACCTCCAAAAACAGGAGCAAGCTAAAGCGATCGCGCCACGTCGACCAAATTGCGCGATCTCTATCAACTTGGCTCCGAATGTAGGCCGTCTCCTCCGGCGACCGAGATCCTATGAACCTGAATCCATCCTCGACGAAATAGCTGAAATTTGGCGAGTCCGGAGGCGAGCTCAGGAGGTCTTTCATGGGATTGTAGCCAGCCTGCGGCGCAAAGGAGGGCCGTGGCCTGAGATCAAACATGCTCGGCCGGATCGAAACCAGTATCACCGGAAGAAGGAGAGCTGCACCGACAGCTATCTTGGCGCGGCGGATCATGCGCGCTGCCTTGCTCGCTTGTTCGCCAGCCTTAATATCCCCCACGCCCATCCGGACACTGATAGCACTGCAGCTCCTAGTAGAGTCAACAGGTGCGTGCACGGGTGGGGATAACGCGATACCAGCGACTAGTCCAAAAAAGCCCGCCAGCGTGAACCGGCGGGCCCGTGGTTGTCACCGCCTCAGCCGCCGGCGGTGCGTCATCAGCCGCTGCCGGTCGCGCTTCCTGTGCATTCGGCGCCGGCGCTTCATAGTCCGCGCTCCCTCAAGATCCGGTCGATCATGGCCTCGATATTGCGTTGCTGAGCCTGGGGCAGCGTCCGCACCACCGCAGCAAGCTCTGCACCGGTCATGTTCGGCGCGATCGGATCCCTCTGGAAGATGCGCCCCCTGCCTTCAAGCAACCATTCGAGATTGACGCCGTGCTTTTCGGTGAAATTGGCTATCTCGTGATGCTTGAGCGTCAGGGCCGGCTTGAGCTCCTCGTCGGACAGATCGCGAGACGCGGCGACATCCCTGATGCGCTGTCGCATCGCCGCTTTGAACTCCCGCCGCTGTTCGAGCTCCGCGCTATTGCGGCGCATAGGATGGGCCGTCAAAAACTCGACATCCTGCTGGATCGCCGTCTCAATCTGCTCGTCTGTGACGTCGGTGTATTTGTGCTCCCGTGCCGCTAGGGCCTTCCGCTTCCATGCCACGTCGGCGGATCGCCAAGCTGGCGTCAGAAGCTGTTTCGCGAGCGCGGACCTGAAACAACGGACCAAGCACATCCAACCGTCTCCATCGTGGTCGTGCTCCTCTTCCAGCGCGCCCTTAGGAAAGGCTCCCCACCGGCTCGCGCTATCGATCGCGCTGTGCAGCTTCATCCGGGCGGACCAATACCGTGTGCGCGCCTCGGCTGCGTTCCACGCAACGCGGCGTTGATCGCGCAAACGTGCGTTTCTGGCGGTTTCGGTCTGCGGCGGCTCTTGCTGCCAGCGCAATTGCCGTCGCATCTCCCGCGGCACCATCTCGACTTCGGCCACGTTTTGGGGAGGCAGAGCGCGCGCTGCTCGCCTCGCTGACAGTTCGATGATGTTGCTCATGCCAGCGCTCCGGCTTGCCAGCTCTGGGTCCCGACTTGCTCCAACAGCCCGTCGAGGTCGGCTATCCCGGTCTCGCCGTCGTCCAGCTCGAGCCCCGTCATCACGTAAGGGTCGCTGGCGTCGAGGAAGGCTATCAACCGTTCGATTTCAGCGGATGCCTCTTCCCTGAGTCTGGCGAGGTCGTTGAGGGCCTTTGCGCTCACCCGCTGCCCGATAGCAGGTTGGGACGGGAACGCTTGGACGGACTCCGCTCGCGGCGGAAACATGGGCCGTTGGAAGGTCATTTGGGGTTGCTCTCAGATTTGGCTTTTCAGGGCCGGTGCAGCGCAAGCGGTGCGCAAGCCGGGGTCTGAAAACGTGCCTGAGAGACACGCGGCGTAGCCTTTAGGGTTTCCCCTTGGACATCAGCCTATGGGCTTGGCGGCCCCAGGCATTGCTACACCACCCCGGCCGTGATAGGTCACAGCCAGGTTGGTGCACCCGCCAAGGTGCAGCCATTGCGCATCGAGCCCGCCAAGGCTTTCCGCGCTCGATAGAGACGCCGCCAAGCGCCTGCTATCGTCTCTCAGGTCCGGGTTTTCAGGCCCACGGACATCCCATCACTGATTTGGTTAAAAATCCATCCCCATTCGGGGGCTCGTGCGCCTACGGGGTTGCCCTCCACCGGTGGTTGCGGTTGGATGCTCACCGGCTCGGGGGGAATCACTGTCATGCGGGTGTTGGGTGTCGTGGCGCTGGCCGCCGCGTTGTGTGGGTGTGCTTTCCAGCGAGCTCAAGTTGCGCAGGACGCGCGCGCTCAGATGGTTGGCATGTCCAAGGAGCAGGTATTGGCCTGTATGGGCCCGCCAGCAAACAAAGCGGCGGAAGGACAAACGGAAGTGTGGTCCTACAATTCGGGCGATGGCACGGTCGTCGCCAGCGGCTCGGCTTCGTACGGAAGCTTTTCCGGAAGGTCATCCCAACGGTTCTGCCACATCAACGTGGTGATGTCCGGCGGAGGTGTTGCAGCGGTCAACTATCAAGGGCCAACGGGCGGTCTCATCACCGCAGGCGAGCAATGCGCCTATGCCGTCGACCCGTGCGTCAAGAAGCAGTAGCCGCCTGTTCGAGCTCGGGCTCAAGGCGAAAGGGAAATAAACCGGATGAGCAAGCGCTCCGTAAAAGCTTCGCGCGAGCGCACTATCCACACACACGCCGAGTTGTGGCACGCCTCAAACGTAGTTTTGAAGTCGGGTGAGGAGATTGCAAAGGGCTCAGCCTGGCAGTTTCTTGCCAGCGCGATCTTTACGGCCTTTGCATTTGAAGCGTATCTCAATCATGTTGGGCCGCAAGTTTACGAGCGATGGGCAGATGTCGATCGCCTATCTCCGATAGCAAAACTTGATCTCATCTGCCACTTTTTGAAGGTTAAGCAGGGTTCTGAAATTTCGACAATCAAAGAGCTATTCAACTTTCGAAACAAAATTGCGCATGGGCGGACTCAAACTATTCGCGATGAAAAGGTTATTCGTCCCGAGGATGTTGACCCGCACTTCAGCGACATTCCTCGCGATGGTTGGGAAAACTTGATCAAAGACAAGAAATTTGCAGTACGGGTACGCAAGCACGTCGAGATTTTGGCTAATCGAATAAGCATGGCCATCGGAGATCAACGAGGCCCGTTCGCCTACGGTCTCTCAACTGGAATGGCGTCTCTTATTGATGATTTACACACCGGATAACTTAAACGATGAACCCTCACCCCATAAGACACATCGTCGCTTGGTTTAGGCCCGAAGATTGGGAGGAATTAAAGGGCCTGTGTCCTCCTGGTGATCTACAGGATAGCTACGAAGAGTGGTTCGAGAATGTACAAGGCGGGCTGAAAGGATTGGGCGTGACTGAGGATAATATCGTAAAATCCATATTGATGCCGGACGATCTAAGAGATTGGCAGGCCTCAAACGTTGGACCGATTGATTCCAGGGTCCGCGCGCGGCTCGCTGTTGAGCTTGCCGTCGAGCGCAAGAACACGCGCCACTAGCGACCGGTCAGCCCTCTCGATCCGCTTCCAATCGCGGCGCGAGCGCCTTTAGCGGCGTGATGTCGAGCGGCATGGGAGCAGAGCGCGCGTCCGAAATCAGGATTGCGAAGCCGGGGACCTGCGGCATGTTGTTGCCGGCCGGCGTCTGCGGGTTATCTTCGAGGATCGCGCGTGCGGCTGTAACCCGGGCGGCGGCATTCGAGCCGGTGAGCTCCGCGATCAATGCGTGCGCAGCCTTGGCTCTGGCGAAGCTTAACAGCGCCTTGACCTCGCTCGCATAGAATTCGCGAGCCGCGGCGTTGTCGCGCATGGCCTTACGCACCGCGTCTTCCGTCAGCCCTGCCATCTTGGCGGCCTCGGCGCGTGGCTTGTTTTCTTCGACGATCGCGATGATCGCAATTCGCATCTTTGGAGTCAGCTTATGGTCGACCGCCGCGCCTGGCGCCTTGCGAGGACGACCAACCTTACGGGGACGGCCTGGTCCACGCTTCTTGCTCATGCCGAAACCCGCCGCATGGACTTGTTGCGCCGGTTCCAGGCATTGACGGGCTTCAAATCGTTGGTTGGTTTCAGCCCCGCCATGCGCCGACCTTCACCTAGCGACAAACATCCGTACTGCAGGCAGTCGCACAGGTTCGAATATTTGTCCTTCTTCGGCCGCAACTCTCCGTCGTCTTCGCGCACAAGATGATAGCGTCCGGCCATGCCGACGATGAGCGTGCGGCAGAGCGGCGAAATCACCAGCCGGTTGATGCCGCTCGGATTGTCGTTCAGCGCGTAGGCGACCGCCTCGAGGCGAGTGCTGATGTCATTGGCCTTCACCGGCGCGGGCGTCACCGGCATTCCGTTGAACTTGAACACATCATACGCGCTCTGTTCCGTAGCTTGCCCTTTGTCGCGGCCCTTGGGATCGCCAACGCAGCGGAAGGTGCAATCCTGATAGTGCTGCTCGAGGAAGCGCTTGACCTTCGGCGCGAAGATCGTTGCACCCTCGTTGAAGCCAAGGATCTCGTGTTGAACGTTTATGCGGCCGTTGATCTCTTGTGCGAACAGCGCGGCCGGAAAGACGCGGCCGAAATCGAGCCACACCATCACATCGTGCCCGGGCACGGGCCTCAAGGGATCGCGTGAGACGTGGAAGTCGCGGCGGAACATCGGCCACACCGGCGACCCATCAACCACCAAAACGGTCTCGTTGCCGAGGCGATTGTTGATCCAGTCCGCTGAGTTGCCATCGAGCAGGTCCAAATAATAATCCGACGCCAGCCACCGAAGGTTTTCCGCATCGAGATTGATCTCGTGGCGGATAAACTCGCCGCGGGCGTCGAGGATTTTCACGGTCGCAGCGGCCTGCTTGAGGAAGCCCCAGTGCGACGGCCATTGATGCGCGCGACGTTCCTCCAGCGTCATCGATTCCGGCATGTCGACCTGTCCCGTCATCAGGGCAAGCCAGTGGTCCTCGTCCGGCGCGTTCGCGTCCGCGAGGACACCGTGCCACGTCGCGCCGCCATCGGATTCCGCTGGGAAGCGGTTTGTGCGGGACCGGATTTCCCGAAACAGCTCGAGGCTCGCGTACTGACACTCATGAACGCACGCGCCAGTGTATTCGGCCGAACGCAATTTCTTGATGTCTTCCTCATCATCGAGGGCGAGAAAATCCACCTGGATGCGCACGTCGCCGAACGCGATCTCGTGACGCGGCGGGCTGCCCATCTTGACGTCGCCATACAAAGCTGGCGGCCAGACTTGGCGCCATGTCGGCAGCGTCGTTCGTTTCAATTCCGGAAAAGTGTTTCTTGCGACCAACCATCGCGTCTTGCGCAAGCCATCGCGCGGGCTTTTTGCCTGCTGCATCGCATGCCGGCCAAGCCGCCGGAACATGGCGTTCGTTTTGCCTGAACCGATAGGGCCTTGGATGATGTCGATCTTGTTGTCGGACATCAAAAACTTGGTGAGCACCGGACCGTCAGGCTCATAGAGCTCGCGACCGTGCGCATCCTTTTTTATGACGGCAGGCCCGCGGCGCGCACGCTCGGCTGCGATCGCGGTAAGCTCTAAGGTGCTGCGGATCATAATGGTGTCAGCCTTACCTTGATCGAGATGGGCTTAGGGCGGTCAGTGTTGCGAGGGCGGGGGTCATCGTTCAATCTCCGAACTGGACAGCGCGGCCTCTCGGGCCGGGCGCAGCCGCCGCTTGGCCGCCGCAAAATCAATGACGCGGCGGTGGCCGTTCAGATACGCGGCCAAGCCGCCGTCCTTGCCCTCAAGTGCGAGCCGCATCGCGTTCCGTTCGAGTTCGTACGTGGTCATAGTGCTCCTCCTCCCCAGCGCGCGCCGGCTCTGCGCGGTTGGATGACCCGCAGATGCGCACGCGAAACCGGTTCACTTCGTTGCTGCGGCTGCTGCGGCGACGGTGCAATCTCCGCGACCGATTCGCGCTCAATTCCGGGAGCGGGTTTTCTCGGCGAGTTGCAATGGTTGCCCACGCGGCGATTGGACGCGTCGAAAGGTGTGCGGAGAGCAAGCGTCGTGTCTCTTGCGGCCGGATTTTCGACTGCGATGAGGATCAGGCCGAGTGTCTGAAGCAGGGGTCCGAGGCTACTGCCGATGAACTTGATGCGCGTGGGGGCCAACACCTTGCCACTGTATCCGCTCGCAAGACCGCTCAGCCGATCTAGCTCGAGCCGGGCAATCTCCATCTGCTCAGATCGTTCGCGCAGCGTCTGGACCAGCGCGTCATAGTCCTGAACGAGACGGTAGAATGGCGCGTCCATTTGGCCTCGCGCTAACTCTGTTGCTGGCGGGGATTGATGCTGCCCTGGCTCGAGGCCACGCGGACCGCATGAGCCGCAACCTCGTTCGACGGCGTCGGCGGCGTAGCTGCAGGCGGGTTATGATGCGGGCCCGGCGCCGGCGCGGCAAACTTCAGGATCGGGCGCGAGGGCGGGCTCGGCGGCGGTGCATTTCGGACGATCTTCATTTTAAGATGCTCATTCGGGTTAGAGTTCGCCTTCGATTTTCCACGATCCGACGACTTTCGGCAGTGCTGGCGACATCGCGGGCGAGACGAGATTGCCCTCGGTGGCCAGCCCGCTGCGAACCGCCTGACTAGCGTGATCCAGCATTTGACCAATGAACGCACGATGCGCCGTCGGGCTGTGCCTGTGAATTTCCAGATCGTCGATAGTCATCGAAAATTTTGCCATCGGGCCCTGTCACCTCGTTAACGCCGCCGTGCAGCTGCCTGATCCTGAGCGTGACGACGCTGCTCGAAACTCATGTTGTCGTAGCCGGGGATCTTGTTCTGGTCCGGCGCGACGCGATGCTGCGAGCTGAACGACGCCGCACCTTGCGAGGCCTGCTGGCTCATCAGTTTTTCGTAAAAACGAAGGTGCGCGTCCGTGACCAGCGTCGCGCGAATCGGCTTTGCGTCCGCCGCCCCAACCAGGCCGGTGATCCACCGGCTCACAGCATCGACGCGCTGGGGACCGTTGGCGCCAACTTTCGCGATCTCCGCGCGAGAGATTTCCGCAAGCCGAGCTTCCTGGGCGGATTGGTGCGATGCGTAGATGCCAAGGACTTCCGATAGCATCTGATTGTCCCAGCCCTTCGAGTGAGCAAAGGTCCGCAACGCATCGAACGTCGCCTGATTGCCGGCCTCGTCGATCTTGAACTCGACGCCGCCCGGGGCCTTGAAGTCGGCCGGCAGCTCGAGCTTGTAGTCGGCCGGGGACGCCGGCAACGTCGCCTTGCGCTGGTCGTCGATGGCTTGGCGCTCCAGCATGGAAGCGAGCTGGGATTCTCGGACCTCAAATTTTCCTACGGCGAAGAGAGGCTCATCGGTGGAAGTAGCGGCCGCAGGCTCAGCGGCGGCCGGCGGAGCGGTTTGGGGCTGCGGGCCCGAGGCGCGGGCCGCGGCGGCCTCCCGCTGCTCACGGGCGGGGCTGTGGCCGCGGGCGCGGGGGTTCTCCGGCCCACGCAACTGCTCGTGCCGCTGCTCGGTTGTCAGCGCATTCCATTCCGGCGAGCCCGGCGCGACCCGTTGTGCTGGCGCCGGTGCGGACGATGGCGCCGGTGCTGCTACGGGTGGCGGCGGTGCCAACGGTACGATGGCGGCGGTCGCGAGAGTGGGAGCGTCAGTCATTTGTCATCCATCCTATGCCGCGTGCTGGCCGCGCTGCTGCGACTTGGGCGTGAACGCTCGCGCAGCCAGCGCCTGCCTCAGAAGCCACGTGACTTGACCCGAAAAAGTACGGCCTTCGAGCTCGGCCATCTGTTCAAGCTGCTGTTCGAGATCGCCCGCAAACCGGACACTCCGCTGCTTGTTTGGTGCTTTCGTCATCTCTTTCTCCCGCAAATCACTTTGCGATGTTCGAAGCCATTGACTCACGACAACCGATCACTCGCAACGCTCTGTCATTTTTTGTCATTCGAATATTTGATGCTCGTCCCCAAATATCCGCACCGATAATTTTCCAGTCGCATCACCGCTTCGCAGGGATTTTCCCGAATTGTTTTGCGGAAAATTTCAATTTCAGCTCCCAATGACATGGCGCAAATGATGCGCGGGGTAACTTGCAGCGCCGTCGGCGAGCTCCGGTTTTTCCCTACCCCCGGCCTCGCTCTCGACCATCCGCGCGAACAGGGTAGGCGGCATCGATCGCCTCGCCTCGCGCCGGCGCCGACTGATCCTGATATCGTTGAAGACCTGGTTAGCATCGCGCGCGAAAACCCCTTTCGGCCGGCTCGCGGTCTGTCCGTCCTGTGATTGACCATCGTGTGGCCTGATGCAGCAAAGCCCTGCAAATAGGGCATTATCTGCATATCGACTTCGGCGTGTCTGCACTGTGTCTGCAAAACCGGTTGCCGTCGTCGCCATCCGCGCCGACTTCCGAAGGCCTGCCAGTGCCCACCGGTGAGTGCGACCACGGCCAGGCTGCGGAGACCTGGCACCGCGGCTTCCTGTGCATCCACGGCCGGCTGGGGTGGCGCGCCCAGTGCTGGCGGCGAAAGTCTGGAAGGGCGCTGGCGCTATCGTCGGCCACCACGTTCCGCTCATCTACCGAGCCGGGTTCTTGGGGCTTGGAAGGTCCAATTCTGCGTTGAAGCGTTCCACTCGCGACCCCTAGTAAATGAGGTGGAACGGAACGCCCCTCGAGAAGCAGTTTTAGATACTGCTTCGAGAGGTTCAGCGTTCCGCATGGAACGGCATCGAAGTTGCTGTTTTGCAGCGTTTTCCTCGAAATCGTTCCGCTTCGTTCCGCCAAAATCGTTCCACGGAACGGTTGTGCTGTTTTCGGCGATACAACCGTTCCAGCGAAAATGCGCATCATGTCGGGTACCTGCTGGCCTCGCGATCGCGGCGCGCGCCGTTGGTGGCGGCGGCCTCGGCGGCCTTCTTGCCGGCGTCGGTGAGCATCCATGCGTCGCGCTTCTTGGTGACTAGCTTGTCGGTGGCCAACCGCTTCATGGTCCGATCCACCTTGCTCTTGTGTGGTTCGCCCTTGGAGGTGAGCCAGCGGCAGGCGTTGGCCAGATTGGCAATCGACTGGCCGGGGATCAGCATGGCCTTGAGGAGGGTGTCCTCGTCGCTGCGGGCGTCCTCGGTCGCGCGCTCGGTCTCGGCGTCGGAAATCCACACGGCGCGCACGGTCGGAATGACCCGTCCCTTCTTGTCCATGAGGCGCGTGGTGGTGACGGTTTCCAGGCGCAGGCTGATCGGATCGAAACCGGGCCCGCGCAGCTTGTCGGTGTGATGGAGGTCGAGCAGCGTGCCGTCGTGCTTCCATAGCGTGATGTTGCCGTCGACCTCGGCCAGGAAGGCGCCACCGCCGCGGGGGAGAAGCTGGGATGGCTCGGTGACGTGCTTGACGGGGTGGCACAGGACCAGGACGCACGGCCCGCCGGGAAGCGTCGTAAGCGTGCGCAGCATCCGGGCATGGGCACCCATCTCGGTGTTGCTCAGTTCGTCCTTGCCGTTGAAGTAGGCGGCCGAGGTATCGACGATAACGAGGTCGACGCCTCCGAGCATCTTGAGTTCGGCTTCGATCCTGGCCCGCATTGCCTCGATGCTGAAGGTGCCGGGAATGAACGAAATTCGGGCCCTGTCGTCGTTGTGCAAATGCTCGTCGCCGAGAACGCGCATGCGGAGATCGTCGGGATTTTCACCTGCGAAATAGACGACCTGTCCTTTCTCTGTCCCATGTTTGCCGAGGGTGGCCTTGGGATCGCTGCCGCCGATGATGCGTGCGATCAACAGGGCCAGCGCGGTCTTGCCATGGCCGGTTTGGGCGGTCAGCGCATAGACGAAGCGCCTTTGCAAAATGCCATCGAGCAGATAATCGGGCGGGACGAACCCGTCGAGAAACTCCTGCAAAGTCTTGACGAGACGCACGCCGACGTCGGGCGCCTTCAACATGGTCTCGACCATGGCCTCGGGGGTGATGCCGTCCGGCAGTTCGTCGGCAATATCCCACTTGTCGCGAGCTTGCGTCGGGGCCCGCCAGCGGCGCAGGCGCTTAAGACCAACTTTGCCGAGCACGTCGACGAGGGCATCCGCGGCCGCTTCGCCGGGCTGATCATTGTCAGGCAACACGATCACGTCGCGACCGGCGAGGGGGGAGAAGTCGGCATGCTTGACGGCGTTCGAGCCACCGGGCCAGGAGATCCCAATCACTGGATGCTTCGCCCATGTGAAGGCATCGGCCAGCGGTCCCAGCTCGATAGCGCGAACCTTTTTCTCCCCTTCGACCAAGAGAACGATGGCATCCGGGCGCGCGGCGAGATGGTCGAGGCCAAACAGCGGCCGCTTGCCCGGCCAGGTCTTCAGCTGCCAAGATGCTTTGCCGCCACCATCGCGCCAACAGGTAGCCGGCGAAAACTCCTTGCGATGACCCTCACGCGCGTCCCAGCGGAGCACGTACCCCAGCAGGCCGCCGTCGGATCCGCGATATTCGAATGCATGGTCCGCCTTGCGACCGTCCTTTTTGAAGGCCGGCAGCGGCCCGGCCTCTGGCGGCGCAGGCATGATGCATTCACCACCTGCGGCATCACCATCGCCACGTTGACCGAGCCGGGCGATCTCGTCTGGGGTGAACGGCGCGGCGGCAGCTTCGTTGAGGAAATTCATGGGGTGATTCCGAGCAGTCGGGCCAACTCGCGGGCGGCGTCGCCCTGGCCGAGGTTTCGCAAATACGCGTAGAGGTTGACCACGTCGCCACCGGTGTCGCCGGTGGCAAAATCCGCCCAGCGCCCCGACGCGATGTCGACCGAGAACGAGCCGATGCGGTGATCATTGCGAAGCGGGTTGAGCGCGTACCAGCGCCGGCCGCGTCGCTTGCCATTCGGGAGCCAACGCGCGAGCAACACCGGCAAGGCGTGCAGAGCGGCCCTGTTGATTTTGTCGAAGTCGAGCGAAGACTTCATGCGATGGCCTTCTCGTTGAACAGCGGCGCCGCGTGGACGAAATCGCCCTGACGCGTGATGCGGACATGCGGTGGTTGCTGCAGGCGCACTGCCGCGACAGCGGCGGCTTCAGCGGCATCGATGGGGATCTGATGCGGCGCCCCATGGCGCAGCCGACGGCGCCATTCCTGCCGAGCTTGCTGGCCCGCCAGGCCGGGATGCCAGGCGCAGAGCCATTCGCTCACAGTGGGAAAACGATATCCGGCGACGCTATAGGTGATCCGAAGGCTGGGGGGGCTGCCGGGCTTGAGGTGCACCCTATACGCCACGCCGCGGACCGGAAGCACCTGGGCTGCGCCGACGATGACGGCGTGTCCTGCGGCCAGCGCTGCCAGCGCGGTGCGGCGCGGCTTTTCCTCAGTCTTCAATTCCGTGTTGCAAATCGGACAGGTCTTTGTGGCCACGGCGATGATAGCGGCGCAGTGCGGGCAGTTCTTCGTCAGCGCGGCATCATCATCACCACGCGCGCGCTCACCCTTTGCGCGGATGTAAGGCGCGTCGATCGGGCCCAGCCGCGAGAAATTGCCGGCGAAGTCGAGGATCAAACAGTCGGTCTTGTCAGGCGCGAGCCGCGTGCCACGCCCGGCGCTCTGCACGTGCCAGACAGGCGAGCATGTCGGCCGTACGACCGCGATCAGGTCGACGGCCGGCGCGTCGAAACCGGTGGAGAACACGTCGCAGCCGACCAAGCACCTGACCTTGCCGGCCTTGTAATCGGTCACGAGGTCATCGCGCTCGGCTTTCGGCGTGAGACCGGTGAGCAGCCGGGCGTCAATACCGCGCGCAACCAGCGCGGCGGCCAGGTGCACGGCGTGATCTATGCCGACCGCGAAAACCAGCCAGGCCTTCCGGTCGACGCCTTGCGCAACGATCTGATCGGCGATCCGGTCGTTGAGATCGGCGCGGTCGAAGCGATTGAGGTCGACCGCGGAATAATCGCCAGCGACAATGCGCAAGCCGTCGACGTCGAGACGCTCGATCGCATCCCGCGGCCCGATGAGCGGTGAGAGATATCCCCCCGCCACGAGATCCAGGTACCCGACCTCGAATGTGACCTCTTCGAACAGGCGATCCTCGCCCTCCGTCAGCCGGCCGCTGTCGAGCCGAAACGGCGTCGCTGTCAGGCCGAGCAGCATCAGCTTCGGATTGCGCCGGCGCAGTTCGGTGAGGATTTTGTGGATCTGCCCCGAGGCCTCACGACCAAGGCGATGGCACTCATCGACGATGAGGAGGTCGATATGGCCGAGCGTCTCGAGCCGGCGCACCAATGTCTGCGGGGTGGCGATCACCACCGCGCCGGAGACGTCGACCGGGCCGAGGCCCGCGCAGGCGAGCGTCGGCGTCACCGCGTTGCAGCTGACCTTCGCCAGCGCCGCGGCGTTCTGCTTCACCAGCTCGCGCGACGGTACGAGGATCAGCGTCCGGAGACCTGCGGCGTGGGCCCGGTGCGCGGCGTCGCCTGAGTTGAGGGATTTCCCGCTCCCGGTCGGCAGAACGAGTAGGCCCGGCTTACCTGCCTTGAGCGCGACGACCGCGGCATTTGTCGCCTGCCTCTGGTACGGGCGCCATTCCACGAGCGCGGGCTTGTCAGCTGAAGCAGGCTGCTCTATTTGCATTGGTGTTGATCCGAAGGTTTCTGACTGAAAACACGAGCGCCGCCCCTGGCCGGGCGGCGTTGCTCGTTTCAGCGGCTTAGGCCGCGCTGGCGGACTGACGGCGCCCCGGAACACTCTGCTCCTGGTCGCGCATCCACTTTTCGATGGAGGGGATGAAATAAACCACGTCGCGGCCGATACGCGTGACGGGCGGTCCCCGGCCGTCACGCTCCCAGCCGATCAAGGTGATTTCGGAATAGGGACGGCCGCGCACGCGCTCGCCGATGTAGGCACCGGCCTTCTTGCGCGGAAGATAATTCGCAGGGGCTTGTTCAGTCGCCATGATGTCTCGCCTTCGTCTTGGTTGACGATGGCGATATGCGGCGATCCCTGATGCTGTTTCCAGATTTGCAGGTTTTACGAAGCGAAAAAGCTCAAAACCTTAAGATGCCCGCACGCCTGTCGGCCCACGTAGCGCTTTGAATTCGGCTTCCTCTGCAATGTCCTTGATGCGCTTGTCCGACGTGTCATAGCCGTCGGCGTTGAGCTTCGGTCGAACAAACTTAGGAATTTCGTTGATGTTTGGGGCGCGCCGACCGGCCGCCTTCTCTTCGGAATACGCGCCTCTGACCTTGACGCGCACCATCTCATCGGTCGGATTTTTCCAATGCTTTGGCGACTCCGAAGTCGGCATTCCGACAACGGCGGAAACATCATCGGCGTAGCAGCACACGTCGTGATAGGTGCGGCCTTGGCGGACATGCAGCTCATTCCCAAAAACGCTGATGCGCCCGGGTGTCGTGATTTCGGCGGGGCTGATGTCGCCACAAAGATTACCCGGCAGGCACCCACGCAGCCGTATTCTGCCATCGATAATAGCGGCCTTGAGTATGTCACTCGCCTCGTGCGCTGCCTGCTCGGCCGGCGATCGCGGTTCTGGAAAGCTGGCCTGCATGTGGGCTTGCGTCACATGGTCGGCCAATTGCGGAGCTTGTGGATAGTGTGCCCTTAGCACTTCTCGAAATGAGTTTTCGAGCGTGAGCAGCTTCATGGCTGCACCCCCGCGCGGTGGGCGGCGAGGTCCGCCACGTTCGCTTGCGGGTTGAGGATACGCGAGAGGAGGGCGGCCAGCGCTTCGAATGCCTCGCGCTTCTCGTCTAAAAATTCGAAACGGTCATAGACGCCGCGCACTCCTGAGATCACATGGCCTAAACAGCGTTCGGCATGATCGGGATGTACCCTGGCGCGACTCATGAGAGTGCGGGCGGTGCGGCGTAAGTCGTGAAACGTAAACTCCTCGATCGGGGGGCGCCCTTCCTTTTTGCGGATATCCGCGATCGCCTCGTCGAGCGCTGTCTTGGCCTTTGAAAATCCACTAAACGCCTTCGCGCCTTTGGTGGTTGAGAATATGAAATAGTCGTTCTTGCGCTGCTTCGGCGCGGTCACTGCGCCAAGCACCTCGCGCGCCATCGCGGAGAGCGGAACGACGTGATCGCGCTTCGTCTTGTAGCGGGCCGCCGGGATGATCCACAGGTCACCGTCGAGCTCGGCCGCGGGCATGTCGGCCACTTCGCTCCGCCTGGTGCCAGTCAGCAGCATCATCTTCACGTAAGCGGGAAAGCAGGCGGGCTCCGTGATGGTGTCGAGCGCAGCCCACAGATCTCTGATCTCGTCATCCGCTAGAACCCGCTCGCGCTGACGTTCGCTCGGCTTTAGGCGGGCCATCCCGCGGACTATCGGGGATTTGAAGTCGTCATCGTGGCCGTTGATCTCGTACCAGGAGAAGGCCTTTCTGGTGTAGGCCAGCGCCAAATCAGCCATGCGCGGGCCATGCTCGTCGGCGATCTCGTCGAGCATTCGGGAGACCTGCGATCGCCGCAGCTCGTAAATGCCGACTTTGCCGATGCGCGGCTTCACTAATCGCTCGAGTTCGGCCTCGATCATGCCCGCAGTGCGGAGATTGCCGCCTTTGAGGTAGCGAGTGACGAAGTTGTCGAGCAGGCCTGAAATGTTCCTCTCGGTGGGCTGGTTTGCGTCCTCCCGGCGACGGGTGCGCTCGGGTCGCGGGTCGACCTTGTTGCCCTTGGTATCAATGCCCTTCGCTACCAGTTTCGCCCGGTTGTCCGCGGCGATGATCGCGTCCCGCACTGTGAGGGTGCCGCCCTGGGCGTTGGCATCCCAGCGGCCGAGCGTCTCCCAGTAGGGCTTGCCGTTGACGCGATGGAACCAGACAAAGGACTTCGTGCCGGCGCTGGTGACGCGGACAGCGAAGCCGGATGGCGCCTTCTTGCCCTGCAGGCTCAACCCGCTGGCATAGTGCAGCTGGTTGCCCGTTTCCGGAGCCGGCAATGCCGCCACGATTTTCTCACTGATCGCTTCAAGCTTCGCCATCGCATCGCCCCCATGTCTGCAATATGTCTGCACCTCGAAATGTATCTGAGCCATAACGAGATGTAACGGAAAATCATATGGCCTTAGCGAAATGCAAGCAAAAACCTGTGGTTATCCGCGCAGACACGGTAAAACGAATCTGCATCAATGGCTTAGCGAAAGTGGCATATTTTGACTGTTAATCGGATGGTCGCTGGTTCGAATCCAGCCCGGGGAGCCAAATTCCGCTTCGTTTTCAATTATTTGTTGGCGTTCGCTGATGCGGCGCGCGATGTCGCACGATCAGTTTCTCCGCGTCGTTACGCTTGCGTCCAGCAGAATCGCGCTCAAGCGGATGTGTGGGACGGCGGCATCCCCACTACGCAGACGGCACCAAATCGACTTAATTCGAATCGAGCTTGGTGGGGCCGGACTCTTACGGAGCTGATTCCCATGCCCGACATCCAGATCGACCGCGCCCACCTGGCCCCCTCGATTCTGCCGGCCGATATTCCCGAGCTGAGCGACGATGAATGCCTGGCTTGTCTGGCCCGCGCGGTCGAGACCCCCGATTCGGCGCGGCTGGACGAAGTGGCGGCCCTGATCGGCCGCCTTGCCGTCGCGATCGAATAGGCCATCTCGCCTCCGATGCCTGCGTGGCGTCGCCGTTGGTTCACCGGCCAACGGACGTGTTGCGTTTTCGCGGAGCCTGCTCCAAATATGCCGCCAAGTTTCGTCCGCGGCTATTGTCCGCCTTGCAGGGTCCGCAAATGTCCGGTTTCTCGACCGCGCGCCTAAAAATGGTCGATGGCCAGGTGCGCACCAATGACGTCACCGATCGCGGCATTCTCGATGCCATGCTCACGGTTCCCCGCGAGGCCTTTGTGCCGGCGAACCGGCAGGCGCTGGCCTATCTCGACCTCGATCTCGATGTGAGCGAGGGCGGCGCCAAGCGCTTCCTGATCAAGCCGCAGCTGATCGGCAAGCTGCTCCAGGCCGCCGAGATCGGCGAAAGCGACAACGTGCTGGTCGTCGGCTGCGCCACCGGCTACCTCGCCGCGCTGGCCGCCAAGCTTGCGCGCCAGGTCACGGCAACGGAGAGCGATTCGGCTCTGGCTGCGAAAGCCAAGGACGCCTTCGCCGGGCTCGGGCTCACCAACGTGACCTCCAAGGTCGCCGCCTGTGCCGAGGGCGATCCGGCTGCCGCGCCCTATGACGTGATCATCCTCAACGGCGCGACCGAAGTGACGCCGGACGGGCTGTTCGGCCAGCTCAGGGAAGGGGGACGCCTGGTGGGGGTCTCGGCCGAATCCCGGCCATCACGGGCCATGATCGTGACCCGTACCCACGGCGAATTCGGCCATCGGTCGCTGTTCGACGCCGCCGCCCCGGTGCTTCCGGGGCTGGAACGGGCCGCCGCCTTCGTCTTCTGACGGCCGAAACCCCGTTAAAATCCCGTTCTGAATCAGAAGTGTGGCCGGGATGCTGCACGTGAAGAGTTTCCACCGAGAACTACCCGGAGGTAGTTCCGTTGCGCTCAGTCGCGTCCTATGTTGCCCCGGGGCAACGACTCCACTTGGATACGGTAACCAGGCTCGCGGGCACGAGCCTGACGTGAGAATGAACGGATTTTCAAGGATGCATGGGGTGAAGTTCTTCACCGGAGCAGCGGTTTCGGTCCTCCTGACGGCGCTCGCCGGGCCGACGCCTGCATTGGCGGATACGATCGAGGCCGCGCTGGTGCGCGCCTATCAGAACAATCCGCAGCTCAACGCACAGCGCGCTCAGGTGCGCTCGACCGACGAAGGTGTGCCGCAGGCCTTGTCGGGCTATCGCCCCAAGGTCAATGTGACCCTCGGCACCGGGTATCAATATCAGGATACCCAGCAAGCGCAGAAGGGAGCGACATTCAATGGCGTCCTCCAGTCCAACAGTGCGAGCCTGACCGTTAATCAGACGCTCTACAACGGCAATCAGACTGCCAACAGGACGCGCGCGGCGGAGAGCCAGGTCTCGGGGTCCCGCGAGGCGTTGCGTGTGCTCGAGCAGACGGTCCTGCTGCAGGCTGCCACGAGCTACATGGACTACCTGCGTGACGCGGCAACTCTCGAAGTTCAGCGCAGCAACGTGCGCGTGCTCGAGCAGACGCTCAAGCAAACGCGAGATCGCTTCAACGTCGGCGAGGTCACGCGCACAGACGTGGCGCAATCCGAAGCGCAGCTGGCTGCCGGCAAGACTCAAGCGCTGACCGCCGAATCGAATCTCACGACGACGCGCGCGACTTTCCGCCGGATCATCGGAAACGAGCCGACCAACCTTGCCCCCGGCTCGCCGGTCGATCGCTTCCTGCCCGGGACGATCGCCTCTGCGGTCAGTCTCAGCCTGGTGGAGAATCCCAACGTCACGGCGTCGATGTACGGCATCGACGTCAACTATCTTCAGGTTAAGATCAACGAAGGCGCACTGCTGCCGACGGTCACGGTTCAAGCTGGCGTGAGTACGGCCTACCAGCAGACCCTCCAGGTTTTCCGAACGAATACCGCGTCCGCCATCGCGACTGCTTCGGTGCCGATCTTTCAAGGCGGCGCTGAATATGCGCTGATCCGCCAATCGAAAGAGAACTTGGCGCAGCAGCGCCTGAATCTTGAAACCACCCGCGACCAGACCCGCGCGAACGTCGTGCAGGCCTGGGGCCAGTTGGAAGCCGGCAAGGCGCAAGTGCAGTCCGCGCAGGCGCAGGTCACGGCTTCCGAGATCGCGCTGAACGGCGTCCGCGAAGAGGCCAAGGCCGGCCAGCGCACCACGCTCGACGTGCTCAACGCACAGCAGGCCCTGGTGAACGCACGCGTTGCACTCGTCACGGCCCAGCATGACCGCGTGGTGGCGTCCTATTCGGTGCTCAACGCGGTTGGCCGCCTTGCACCGCAGGTGCTCGGACTCAACACCACGGTCTACGATCCGAGCGTGCACTACCAGCAGGTCCGCGATAGCTGGGTCGGCGTGCGTACGCCCGACGGACGCTAAGACCCGTAGTCCTCCGGTCGGCCTCGCAAACTGCCATGGCCGATCGGTGCTTTGCTTGCAATCACCAAAATCCCTGACATAGCCTTGCCAAGAAGCTGCGGGTCGATTCGCCCCGCATCCAATGTTGCATGCGTAATGCTTGAGTGACGGGGCTGGGGCGCGCCGCCTCACGTTGAGCCGTGATCTGGGGACAAGTCTGGCTGTCGCGGCGAAAATGTCGGGGCGCACATCCGGAACCGGCCAATCCTGTCGTGCTTGGTGTAAAACAACGCATGCGAGGGCGTTGATGATGTGGAGTCGGAGATGACGCAGCCTGCAAAGGTCACAGAACCCTCCATGGAGGAGATTCTGGCCTCGATCCGGCGCATCATTGCCGATGATGAGGCCAAGCCGCCGCCCGCAGAGGCTGCAAAGCCCGCGCCGGCACCCGCCACGCCCGCACCAAAGCCCCAGGCGATGGCCGACATTCCACCATCCAAGGTCGCGCCTGCAAAACCTGCCGCTGAAAAGCCCGCGCCACCGCCGGCCGCGAAGCCCGCGCCGGCGCCGCCCCCTGCGCCAGCAGCGGATGTCGGCCCCAACAACCAGGACGACATCGACGCACTGCTGGCGGGCCTCGACGAAGCCACGCCTGCGCCTGAGGTGCGGGTCCCCGAACCCGAGCCTGAGCCCGAACCCGACGTGCTCGAGCTGACCGACGAGATGGCGATGGACCCGGAGCCGACGCCCGCGCCACCGCCGCCGAGCTTCCACAGGGTCGAGCCGCGCGACGATCTCGAATTCGCCGAAGCGCCGCCGCCCCGTCCGACATCGCCGCCGCCATCCTATGCATCGGTCGACTTCGATGCGCCGCCACTGCCGCCGCAGCAGCCGATCCTGGCCCAGTCGACCGTCTCGGCGGTCGAATCCGCCTTCAATTCCCTGGCCCACACGGTGCTCAGCAGCAATGCGCGGACGCTGGAGGATCTGGTCAAGGAGATGCTGCGTCCGATGCTGAAATCCTGGCTCGACGACAATCTGCCGGGCCTCGTCGAACGCATCGTGAAGGCCGAAATCGAGCGGGTCTCTCGCGGCGGCCGCTGAAGTAGGCCGCTCGACCCCGATAAAACCCTGCTCCTGTGTCATAATCGACCTGCCGGTCGGGCCGGAAAGCCCTTTTGCCGCTGAGCTTTCCGTTGACTTGAACCCCGCGCGCGGCTTTCTAGCGCCCCATGATCGAGAAAAACTACCAGCCCGCCGATATTGAAGCCCGCATGTCCGTCGTGTGGGAGGACAGCCTTGCGTTCAAGGCCGGTCGCCCCGACCGCCGCGACGCCGTGCCCTTTACCATCGTGATCCCGCCGCCGAACGTGACGGGCTCGCTGCACATGGGCCACGCCCTCAACAACACGCTGCAGGACATCCTGTGCCGGTTCGAGCGGATGCGGGGCCGCGACGTGCTGTGGCAGCCCGGTACCGACCATGCCGGTATCGCCACCCAGATGGTGGTGGAGCGCCAGCTGATGGAGCGCCAGCAGCCCGGCCGTCGCGAGATGGGCCGTGAGAAGTTTCTGGAGCGGGTCTGGCAATGGAAAGCCGAGAGCGGCGACACCATCATCAACCAGCTCAAGCGCCTCGGCGCCTCCTGCGACTGGTCGCGCGAGCGCTTCACCATGGACGAGGGCCTGTCGAAGGCGGTCGTCAAGGTGTTCGTCGAGCTGCACCGCGACGGCCTGATCTACAAGGACAAGCGGCTGGTGAACTGGGACACCAAGCTCTTGACCGCGATCTCCGACCTCGAAGTGCAACAGACCGAGGTCAGGGGCAACCTCTGGTATCTGCGCTATCCGATCGAAGGCAAAACCTTCAATCCCGAGGATCCCACGACCTTTATCGTGGTCGCCACGACGCGCCCGGAGACCATGCTCGGCGATACCGGCGTGGCTGTGCATCCGGAGGATGAGCGCTACCAGAAGCTGGTTGGCAAGAACGTCATCCTGCCGCTGGTCGGCCGCAAGATTAAGATCGTCGCCGACGAATATTCCGATCCGGAAAAGGGCTCGGGCGCGGTCAAGGTGACGCCGGCGCACGACTTCAACGATTTCGAGGTCGGCAATCGCCACGGCCTGCGCCGCATCAGCGTGCTCGACAAGGAAGGCTTCCTCGATCTCCTCGACAACGAGGATTATCTGAAGGGCCTGCCTGAAGGCGCCTCGCAATTCGCCGAGGAGTTCAACAAGGTCGACCGCTTCGCTGCGCGCAAGCGCATCGTCGAGCGGCTGGAATCGTTCGGCTTCGTCGAACGGATCGAGCCGCACACCCACATGGTGCCGCATGGCGACCGCTCTAACAGCGTGATCGAGCCGTATCTCACCGATCAGTGGTATGTCGACGCCAAGACACTCGCAAAACCCGCGATCGCGGCGGTGCGTTCGGGCGAGACGTCGTTCGTGCCGAAGAACTGGGAAAAGACCTATTTCGAGTGGATGGAGAACATCCAGCCCTGGTGCATCTCGCGCCAGCTTTGGTGGGGCCATCAGATCCCGGCCTGGTACGGGCCGGACGGCAGGGTCTTCGTCGCCCAGACCGAGGAGGAGGCCGTCAGCCACGCGCTCGGCTATTACGTCGAGCAGGAAGTCATCACGGCCGAGCAGGGCCGCGAGATGGCGCTCGACCGCAACAAGCGCGAAGGCTTCATCACCCGCGACGAGGACGTGCTCGACACCTGGTTCTCCTCGGCGCTGTGGCCGTTCTCGACGCTCGGCTGGCCCGAAGACGCGCCCGAGGTGAAGCGCTACTACCCGACCAACGTGCTGGTCACGGGCTGGGACATCATCTTCTTCTGGGTCGCGCGCATGATGATGATGGGCCTTCACTTCATGAAGGAGGCGCCGTTCTCGACCGTCTATATTCATCGCCTCGTTCGCGACGAGAAGGGCGCGAAGATGTCGAAGTCGAAAGGCAACGTCATCGACCCGCTCAACCTCATCGACGAGTACGGCGCCGATGCTCTCCGCTTTGCGTTGGCGCGAGAGGCGGCCCACACGCATGACATCAAGCTTTCGTCGCAGCTTGTCGAAATCAATCGCAATTTTGCGACCAAGCTCTGGAACGCATGTCGCTTCGCGGAGATGAACGATTGCGTCTTGCCGGAAGGCTTTGAGCCGGCGAAGGCGAATGAACCGCTGAATCGCTGGATCGCACACGAGACTGCACAGGCCACTCGCGAGGTTACAGAGGCGCTTGAAGCTCATAGCTTCAACGAAGCTGCGAGTGCAATGTACCGGTTCGTCTTGAATGTCTATTGCGACTGGTATGTCGAGCTCGCAAAGCCTGCGCTGCTCGGCGCCGACGGCCCGCTGAGGGTCGAGACCCGCGCCATGGTTGCCTGGGCGCGCGACGAGATCTTGAAGCTGCTGCATCCCTTCATGCCCTTCATCACCGAAGAGCTTTGGGAGGTGACGGCCAAGCGCGACGGCCTGCTCGCGCTGGCGCCATGGCCGCTGAAGCCGTCCGGTCCGACGCCGGAGCAGCTTGCGATGCTTGCGGCTGCGGCCGGTCCGACCGATCCGCTGATCTCACCGGCATTGGTGATGCCGATCTTCGACCATGCCGACTTCGCCGATCCGAAGGCTGAAGCCGAAATCGGTTGGGTGATCGACCTCGTCACGCAGATCCGCTCGGTGCGCGCCGAGATGAACATCCCGCCGGCGACGCTGACGGCGCTTGTGCTCGTGGGTGCCTCAACCGAGACCAGGGAACGTGCACCGCGCTGGATCGACGTCATCAAGCGCATGGCGCGGCTCTCCGACATCTCCTTTGCCGACCGCGCGCCCGATGGTGCAGTTCAGCTCCTCGTCCGGGGCGAGGTGGCCGCGTTGCCGCTGAAGGGCGTGATCGACGTCGCCGCCGAGAGCACGCGTCTCGACAAGGAGATCGGCAAGGCCGACGCCGACATCAAGCGCGCCGAGTCGAAGCTCGCGAACGAGAAATTCGTCGCCAACGCTGCCGAAGAGGTCGTCGAGGAGGAGCGCGAAAAGCGCGAGGCGGCGCTGGCCCGCAAGGCCAAGCTGCTCGAAGCGCTCGAGCGGCTGAAGCAGGCGTCGTAAGCTTATTTCGGAAACGGCTTGCTGAGGAATTTCGAACCCCTGACGCCATAGCGCCAGGGCAGCTCGACGGCCTTGGTGATGCCGATGCGGATGCCGGTCGCGACCTCGACATCCTCTGTCCGCGCATGCAGCGCGATCGGCGGCCGGTCCAGCGGCAGTGTGTTGTGCGCGATGGTGATCCCAAGCGCTTCGGTGAGCTTGCCCGGGCCCGAGCACAGCGCGTGCAGATCCTGGAGGTGGCGGCGGCGGCGCATCGCGGCGAGGCCATGCGTCGGCTCCAGCGCGCGGATCAGCACGGCGGCGGCCGAACCTTCCGCCTCGCAGACGAAGTTGACGCACCAGTGGATGCCGTAGGAACGGTAGATATAGGCAAAGCCGGGCGGGCCGAACATGATCCGGTTCCGCGGCGTCGGGCCGTTGTAGGAGTGCGCCGCCGGCTCGGTATGATGATAGGCCTCGACCTCGACGATGATCCCGCCGACGCCATCGACCAGCATGGTCGCACCGATCAAATCGGGCGCGACCTCGCGGACATTGCGGTCGAAAAAGCCGCGCTTCAGGGCTTTGCCAAGCCGCGGTGTGGAAGTCTTCGAGGTTGGAGCCATTCGACGTGAGAATCGCCAGAGAACAGAGCAGGATATTGCCCATATCTGCCATGTTCCCTGAAGCAGGGCGAGCCGGGTTGCAGCAGGCAACCAGACCGACTAGGTAGGACCTGAACAGACCGGACACCCCATGGTCGTTATTGTCGATACCATCACGAACCCGTTGCGCCCGCGCCACCCCGAAAAGGTGAACCGCCCCGATTCCGCTTCGCCGCCGAAGCCGGACTGGATCCGCGTGCGCGCCCCTAATACCCGCGGCTATGCCGACACGCGCAACATCGTGCGCGCCAATGGCCTGCACACGGTGTGCGAGGAGGCGGGCTGCCCGAATATCGGCGAGTGCTGGGACAAGAAGCACGCGACCTTCATGATCATGGGTGACACCTGCACCCGTGCCTGCGCCTTCTGCAACGTCAAGACCGGCATGCCAAATGCGCTGGATGCGGCCGAGCCGCAGAACGTCGCCGAGGCCGTCGCCAAGCTGGGACTCGCCCACGTCGTCATCACCTCGGTCGACCGCGACGATCTCGCCGATGGCGGCGCCGAGCATTTTGCACAGACTATCCGTGCGATCCGGGCCGCGTGCCCCTCGACCACGATCGAGATCCTGACGCCCGATTTTCTTCGCAAGGAAGGCGCGCTTGACATCGTCGTCGCGGCCAAGCCCGACGTCTTCAACCACAATCTCGAGACCGTGCCGTCGCGCTATCTCAGCGTGCGGCCCGGTGCGCGCTATTTCCATTCGATCCGGTTGTTGCAGCGGGTCAAGGAGCTCGATCCCGCGATCTTCACCAAGTCCGGCATCATGGTGGGCCTCGGCGAGGAGCGCCACGAGGTGCAGCAGGTGATGGACGACCTGCGCTCCGCCGACGTCGACTTCCTCACCATCGGGCAGTACCTCCAGCCGACGCGCAAGCATCACGCCGTGATGCGCTACGTGCCGCCGGACGAGTTCAATTCTTACGAAAAGGTGGCTTACACCAAGGGCTTCCTTATGGTGTCGGCGAGCCCGCTCACCCGTTCGTCGCATCATGCCGGCGAGGACTTTGCGAGACTGAAGGCTGCGCGGGCCGCAACGGCTCGCTGAACCGCTATGCCCAAATTTTCGAGCAAGCGCCGTGTCAATCACAGCGCATCCAAGATGTTTGATCTGGTCGCCGACGTCGAGCGCTACCCGGAATTCGTGCCGTTGTGCAGCGCGCTGAAGATCCGTCAGCGCATGGCGAAACCCGACGGCACCGAGGTGCTCGTCGCCGACATGACGGTGTCGTTCAAGCTGGTCAAGGAATCCTTCACCAGCCGCGTGACGCTCGATCGCGCCAATCTGAAAATCCTGGTCGAATATCTGCAAGGTCCGTTCAGCAATCTCGAGAACCGCTGGACGTTCGAGCCCAAAAGCCAGCAGGAGGGCCATGACGTTTGCGATGTAGGCTTCTTCCTCGCCTATGAATTCAAGAGCCGCATGCTGGCCATGCTGATGGGCTCGATGTTCGACGCTGCGTTTGCGCGCTTCTCGGCCGCGTTCGAGAAGCGGGCCGATGCGATCTACGGCCGGCCGAAGCTGGCGTCGTCCTGATCAATCCACCGCCTTCACCACATCCGGCGGCTGCGAGGCGTAATAGGCCACTCACGCCTCGATGAGCGACGGTGACAAGTGCAGTTTGTGCCAAAACGCTGGGGAGTGACGGAACACCCCTTGCCGTGGACGGCACATCTGGACCGGCTGCTTTTCGTGAGGAGGACAATTACAGTCCGAGTCGGGCGCAGGGCTTGTGTAGCGGGACCCAGGAGACATGGCGCGCTGGAAGCAATCGTGGAGCGACGACGACCTCAATCGGCTCAGGAAACTTGCAGGGACCAAGCCAATCACGATGATCGCGAAGGAGCTCGGTCGGACCACGGGAACTGTGCTCGCGAAGGCGATCGAGCAAAACCTTCCCGTCATCCATCGGATCGAGCGAACCTCGCAAGGATCGGACCTGCCTTGAATGTCGTATTCCCGCCGATAGATACCGGGGAATTCAGGTCGACCTCACCTATGCGATCCGGCAACGGGCGTCTGACGGTCGGTCGGGCTCGAAAGGGATCGTTCTCCGCAACTGCGAGTTCTCAACCGAATGTTCCGGTTGGAGATATCATGACCATCAATTTCGACACGCTGAAAGCCTCGCTTGTCCTGTATGGGCTCAACGCGATCTACGCGATCCTACTGCTTGCAATCGGCTGGTACCTGTCCGGCGCCATGCAGCGCGTCGTCACGCGCATGCTCGCCGTCGGCCATCGCGTCGATCCGCTCGTCACTCTGTTCGTGTCCAGTGTCACGCGCTACGGCGTGCTGGCGGTGGTCGGCATCGCCGTGCTCCAGTTGTTTGGCATCCAGACCGCAAGCCTCGTTGCGGTGTTGGGCGCGACGTCCCTCGCAATCGGTCTGGCGCTACAAGGCACCCTGTCCAATCTCGCGGCCGGCGTGATGCTGCTGCTGTTCCGGCCCTTCCACATCGGCGATGACGTCGAGGTCGGCGGCAAGGCCGGCAAGGTGAGATCGCTGTCGCTGTTCATGACCGAGCTGGTCGCGGCCGACAACACGCAGATTCTGTTGCCGAACGGGCAGGTGTGGGGCGCGGCGATCATCAATCACAGCGCCTATCCCGGCACGGGCGAGGTCAAGGTGACGTTTCCGGTCCGGGCAGGTTCAGCCAATACGCTCGCCGACCAGATCTTGAAGGAGTTGCGCGACGATCCCCGCGTCGACGCGCGGACCGAGCCGTCCGTCAACGTGTCCAAGGTGATCGCCGCCGATCCGGCCGCGCCTGTCGTGGAATTGACGGTGAGTGCGAAGGTGAAGCCGTCGGATACCGATGCGGTCAAGCAGCGTGTGCTGGACCACGCCAGCGCGCTGCTGGCGGCGGCGTAGCGCGTGCATCAGCCCCGCGGCGACCGCGGTGGCCGGCGCTTCACCACATGCCGGCGTGGCGAGCGGGTGACGCGGGGACGCAGTCTCGTTGCGGCGGCGGTGCGGCGCGGCTTGGCCGCGGCCTGCGGGCCGCGGGCGAGTTCCATCAGCATGCGCAGCGCCTCGACCACGGAGCGCTGGCGCACGGCGGTGCGGCCGATCGCGCCAAAACGCTGCTCGCGATGGATGATGCGGCCGTCGCGCGCAGCAGCGGCAAAATGGACGAGGCCGACCGGCTTGCCGGGCGTGGCCCCCCCGGGGCCGGCAGTGCCGGTGATGGCCACCGCAAGATCGACGCCAGCACGCTCCAGCGCGCCGACCGCCATCGCGGTCGCGGTCTCCTTGCTGACGGCACCGAAATTGGCGAGCGTGCTGGCCTCGACCCCGAGCATCGCGCGCTTGGCGTCGTTGGAATAGGTGACGAAGCCGCGATCGATGACGTCAGACGAGCCGGGGATGTCGGTCAGGGCGCCGGCAACAAGACCGCCGGTGCAGGACTCGGCGGTCGCGATCGTCAGCTTGCGCATCCGGCACAAATCGAGCAGCGAGCGGGAGAGGGCGCGTGCGTCGCTGCCGCCCATGGCCTAGACGCTCCAGATCTTCTCGTTAAACGGCAGGCGAATGGTGGCGCTCGCGGTGGCCGCGATGCCTTCCTCGCGGCCGGTGAAGCCGAGCCGCTCGCTGGTCGTCGCCTTCACCGCGACGCGGGAGATGTCGACGCCGGAGATCTCGGCGATGCGCGCGCGCATGGTGTCGCGTAAGGGACCGATCTTCGGCCGCTCGCAGATCATGGTGACTTCGAGATTGGCGACGCGGCCGCCGCGCGCCGTGACGCGCTCGATGGCGTATTTCAGAAACCGGTCGGAGGAGGCGCCCTTCCACTTGGCATCGCTCGGCGGGAAGTGCGAGCCGATGTCGCCGTCGGCCAATGCACCGAGGATCGCATCGACCAGCGCATGCAGGCCAACATCGCCGTCGGAATGGGCGAGGAAACCCTTGGTGTGCGGCACGCGCACGCCGCAGAGCATGAGATGGTCGCCGTCGCCGAAGGCGTGCACGTCATAGCCCGTGCCGGTCCTGATGTCGCCGAGCAGGCTGGCCAGGCGCGCTTCCTCGCGCACGAAATCCTCGGGAGTGGTGAGCTTCATGTTGGCAACATCGCCTTCAAAGGTCGCAACCGTCAATCCCGCCCATTCGGCGATCGCGGCATCATCGGTGAAATCGCCTCGTCCGTCCTTTGCCGCGCGACGATGCGCCTCGAGGATGACGTCGAAACGAAAGGATTGCGGCGTCTGCGCGATTCGTAGACTTGCCCGATCGGGTGTGTCCTCGACATTGCCGTCCGCGCTGGTGATCTTGATGGTGTCGGTGACGGGAACGACGGGGATCGCCGCGCCCGTCCGGCTTGCCGCTTCGATCGCCCGCGAGATCACGCCGGCCGAGACGAAGGGACGCGCGGCGTCGTGGATCAGGACGATGTCGGGCTTGTGCCTGGCGAGCGCTTCGAGACCGGCGAGCACCGAGGCCTGACGCGTCGCGCCACCATTGGTCGGCGCCTCGTGCTGCAGCCCTGCGACCGTTGCCGTGAACATGGCGCTGTCGTCGGGGTTCACCACCGGTTGCACGGCGAACACGTCGGCGTGGGTGCTGAAGGCTTCCATGGCGCGGTAGATCACGGGCACGCCGCCGATCTCACGATATTGCTTCGGGCCGCCCGCGCCTGCGCGCAGGCCACGACCGGCCGCGACAAGAACGACTGCGGTGCGCTGTGATTTCGCCATAGGACTCAAATATTCGACTGTTTAAGGAGAGGCGCCGCGCATGGGGTGATTGCCGGCATGCCTCTAGCACGGCAGGCCCGCAAAAAAAGGGGGTTTCCCCGGATTGTGGGATTCAGCATTTTGCTGCACTGCACTTGAAAGATTTGCAGAACTGTCTAAACTGTAGGCATGGCGCTTGACTGCACAAGAATTGTGCGCAAGATAGGCCATGGCAGGCGCGATGAGGCCCCTGTCCACTCAATGAGACCGCTGTGACCGGCCCGGCAAGATCAGGCTCTAAGCCGTTGAAAATAGGCGATATTGAAATCGCTACCCCGGTCTTCCTGGCACCGATGTCGGGAGTGACGGATTCACCCGTCCGCCGGCTGGCCGCCGAGCTTGGGGCGGGTCTGGTCATCTCCGAAATGACGGCCAGCGATGAGCTCGCTAACGGTCACCGCATGTCGCGGTTGCGCTGCGAAGCGGCCGGGATCGGGCCGCATGTGGTCCAGCTCGCCGGCTGCGAGGCGCATTGGATGGCGGAAGGCGCCCGGATCGCCGAGGCCGAGGGCGCCGACATCATCGACATCAACATGGGCTGTCCCGCCCGCCACGTCACCGGCGGCCAGTCAGGCTCGGCCCTGATGCGCGACCTCGATCATGCCGTCAGCCTGATCGAGGCCACGATTGCCGCTGTGAAGGTTCCAGTGACACTGAAGATGCGGCTCGGCTGGGACGACCGCACCCGCAACGCGCCGGACCTCGCGCGTCGCGCGGAGGCCGCCGGCATCAAGCTCGTCACCGTGCATGGCCGCACCCGCTGCCAGTTCTACAAGGGCGAGGCCGATTGGGATGCGATCCGCGCGGTGCGAGACGCCATTTCCATTCCGCTCGTCGTCAACGGCGACATCACCACGTTCGAGAAGGCGCTCGCGGCGCTCGAAGCTTCCGGCGCCGATGCCGTGATGATCGGCCGCGGCGCACAGGGCCAGCCCTGGCTGCCCGGCGAGATCGGCCGGCGCCTGAACGGCGGAGCGGCGGAAGCCACGCCGTCGCTCGCAACGCAGCTGCATTATGTCCGCACGCTCTATGAGGGCGTCTGCGCGCTCTATGGCCTGCGCGTGGGCCTGAAGCACGCGCGAAAACATCTCGGCTGGGCGCTTGATGTCGCGGCCGGTGCGAGCGGCGCGCCGGTCGAGACGCTGAAGGCCTGGCGCCGGAACATCCTCACGTCTGAGGATCCGGGCCTCGTCCACCGCTCACTTCAGGATGCCTTCGACGATTTCGCATGGAGCGCCGCTGCATGAGCTCAGCTGCTGACCATCGCCGGCCGCTTCTGTCCGAGAGCGACGCGATCCTGGATGCCTTGCCCAATCCCGTGCTGATGATCGGACCGGACGGCAAGATCGTCGCAGCCAATATTGCGACCGAAGCGTTCTTCGATATCTCGACGCAGTTCTTGAAGCGGCAGTCGCTGAAAGAGCTGGTGCCGTTCGGCAGTCCCTTGCTGGCGCTGATCGACCAGGTGCGCTCGTCGAACTCGCCGGTCAATGAATACAAGGTCGATCTTGGCACACCGCGCATGGGCGGCGACCGCCAGGTCGATCTGCATGTCGCGCCGCTCACCGAACGGCCCGGCCACATCGTGGTGATGCTTCAGGAGCGCTCCATCGCCGACAAGATGGACCGGCAGCTCACCCATCGCAGCGCCGCCCGTTCGGTGATTGCGCTGGCCGCCATGCTGGCACACGAGATCAAGAACCCGCTCTCCGGCATCCGCGGCGCGGCACAGCTGCTGGAGCAGCAGGCCTCGTCCGAAGACCGCATGCTGACCCGCCTGATTTGCGACGAAGCCGACCGCATCGTGACGCTGGTCGACCGCATGGAGGTATTTGGCGACGAGCGGCCCGTGGTGCGCGGCCCCGTCAACATCCATTCGGTGCTCGACCACGTGAAGCGGCTGGCGCAGTCGGGCTTTGCTCGCAACATCCGCTTCATCGAGGATTACGATCCGTCGCTACCGCCGGTGCTGGCCAACCAGGACCAGCTGATCCAGGTGTTCCTCAATCTGGTGAAAAATGCCGCCGAAGCGCTGATCGACGTCCCCGACGCCGAGATCCAGCTCACCACCGCGTTCCGGCCCGGCGTGCGCCTGTCGGTCCCCGGTCAAAAATCCCGGGTATCCCTGCCGCTTGAATTCTGCGTGAGGGATAATGGACCAGGCGTGCCGGACGATCTTCTGCCCAATCTGTTCGATCCCTTCGTGACCACCAAGCAGACCGGCTCTGGCCTCGGTCTCGCGCTGGTCGCCAAGATCATTGGCGATCACGGGGGCATCATCGAATGCGAGTCTCAGCCGCGCAAGACCACCTTTCGCGTGCTGATGCCGATGTATTCCACATCGGTGAAACATCCCGATCACAGCAGTCGCGACGGCTCTGCCGGGAAGTCGTCGTCTGCATCACAGGGGGCAAAATGAGGATTAACGATGCCCGCAGGTAGCATTCTCGTAGCTGATGACGACACCGCCATCCGCACGGTTCTCAACCAGGCGCTTTCCCGGGCCGGGTATGAAGTCAGGCTGACCGGCAATGCCGCGACGCTGTGGCGCTGGGTCAGCCAGGGAGAGGGCGATCTCGTCATCACCGACGTGGTGATGCCGGACGAAAACGCCTTCGACCTGCTGCCACGGATCAAGAAGATGCGGCCAAATTTGCCGGTCATCGTCATGAGCGCGCAAAACACCTTCATGACGGCGATTCGCGCCTCCGAGCGCGGCGCCTATGAATATCTGCCAAAGCCCTTCGACCTGAAGGAGCTGATCGCCATCGTCGGCCGTGCACTAGCCGAGCCGAAGGAGCGGGTCGCGACGCCTGACGACGACGCCGAGATGGAGGCGATCCCGCTGGTCGGCCGCTCGCCGGCGATGCAGGAAATCTACCGCGTGCTCGCGCGGCTCATGCAGACCGACCTCACCGTGATGATCACGGGCGAGTCCGGCACCGGCAAGGAGCTGGTGGCGCGCGCGCTGCACGATTACGGCAAGCGCCGCAACGGCCCGTTCGTTGCGGTCAACATGGCGGCTATCCCGCGCGACCTCATCGAGTCCGAATTGTTCGGCCATGAGCGCGGCGCCTTCACCGGCGCCAACACCAGAGCGTCGGGCCGCTTCGAGCAGGCCGAGGGCGGCACGCTGTTCCTCGACGAAATCGGCGACATGCCGATGGAGGCGCAGACCCGCCTGCTGCGCGTGCTGCAGCAGGGCGAATACACCACGGTCGGCGGCCGTACGCCGATCAAGACGGACGTGCGCATCGTCGCGGCCTCCAACAAGGATCTGCGCGTCCTGATCCAGCAGGGTCTGTTCCGCGAGGATCTTTTCTTCCGCCTCAACGTCGTGCCGCTGCGGCTGCCGCCCTTGCGCGAACGTATCGAGGACCTGCCCGATCTGATCCGTCACTTCTTCGCGCTGGCCGAGAAGGACGGCCTGCCGCCGAAGAAGCTCGATTCGCTGGCGCTGGAGCGGCTGAAGCAGCATCGCTGGCCCGGCAACGTGCGCGAGCTCGAAAACCTCGCCCGGCGCCTCGCTGCGCTCTATCCGCAGGACGTGATCACGGCCTCCGTCATCGACGGCGAGCTCGCGCCGCCCTCGGTCAGCCCAGGTGCTGCGGTCCAGCAGGGCGTCGACAATCTTGGCGGTGCGGTGGAGGCCTATCTCTCGTCGCACTTCCAGGGCTTCCCGAACGGCGTGCCGCCGCCGGGCCTCTATCACCGCATCCTCAAGGAGATCGAGGTGCCGCTGCTCACTGCCGCGCTGGCCGCCACCCGCGGCAACCAGATCCGCGCCGCCGATCTGCTCGGCCTCAACCGCAACACGCTGCGGAAGAAGATCCGGGATCTCGATATCCAGGTGTATCGGAGCGGGGGCTAATTTCGGAACGGCGGCTCAGCTCCCCCTGCCAAAGGTGAGCTGAGCCTGTCCGCATCATCGGGCTGAAATGTTCCGCCGGATCTGACCAGGCGCGCCACGACCGGCTGCGTATTGGCATCTCCGCCGTCTGGTCCTGCCTGCTGGGGCCATTGACCAAGAGGTCAGTGGCCACGATCAGCAGCAGCATCGCCGTCACCGTGATCACGAGAAAAATCCTGTCCATGCCGGGTCAAGCCGGGATGGCCTGATTCTGTTCCGGCCGCCACCCCTGTGGATGCGCTCGTCCGTAGCGGCGCGGACGCCGTGGAATTGTCACAATTCGGCAACAATGTGGTACGAATACATCAGTACCCGCCCATCGCGGACCCGTTTTCAGCACCCCATTGCCGGAATGACCAGCGCAGACACCTCGGCCGCATCCTTTGACACGGCCCCAGCGGAAGAGCCCCGGCGTTGGTCGGTGCGGCGCTGGCTGGTGCCGTTTGCGGTGGCGCTGGCGCTGTTGTCGGGCCTCCTGACCTTCCTGGTCCTCACCGGCCTCACCAGGATCGATCCGACGCCGGAGGTGGTCCGCTCGTTCTACCTGATCAATGCGGGCACGATCCTGCTGCTGGTCGGCATCATCGTGCGCGAGCTCTGGCAGCTGATCCTGGCGCGGCGGCGGGGCAGGGCGGCGGCGCGCCTGCATGTCCAGATCGTCAGCCTGTTCTCGATCGTCGCGGTGCTGCCGGCGGTGCTTGTTTCCGTCGTCGCCAACGTCACGCTCGAACGCGGTCTCGACCGGCTGTTCTCGGGGCCGACCAAGGAAGTCATCCAGAACTCGCTGGATATCGCACGGGCCTACATGCAGGACCATGCGCAATTGATCCGCGGCGACATCATCGGCATGGCCAATGACATCGCCCATGCAAGGCCACTCTACGACCAGGATCGCCGGTCGTTCCGCGAGCTGCTGACCGCCAGCGCCGGCTCCCGCAACCTGCCGGGCGCGATGATCATCGACAAGAACACCAATATCCTGGAGTCCGCTGACACCGGCATGCGACTGGCCTATTCGCCCCCGGCGCCGGACTTCCTCAGCAACGTCAACGAATCCGAGCCCGAGATCGCGGTGTTGCCAGATGCGAGCTACGTCGCGGCAGTGATCCGCCTGCGCGCCTTCAGCGACACCTTCCTGTACGTGGCACGGCCACTCGATCCGAAGGTCGTCAGTCAGCTCAAGCAGACCGAGATCAGCGTCGCCGAATACGCCCAGATCGAGTCGCGCCGGCTCGGCATTCAGGTGGCGTTTGCGCTGATGTTTGCGGTGATCGCGCTGACCATCCTGATGGCCTCTGTGCTGATCGGCCTGAACTTCGCCAACTCGTTGGTGGCGCCGATCCGGCGGCTGATGAACGCGGCCCACACCGTCTCGACCGGCGACCTCCATGTGAAGGTGCCCGTGCATCAATCGGAAGGCGATCTCGCCCAGCTCGGCGAGACCTTCAACAAGATGACGCAGGAATTGCGCAGCCAGCGCGACGAGCTCGTCAACGCCAGCGACCTCATCGACAGCCGCCGCCGCTTCATCGAGGCGGTGCTGTCCTCTGCAAGCGCCGGCATCATCGGCGTCGACACCTCGGGCAGCGTCGGCATCCTCAACCGCTCCGCCGAGAAGCTGATCGGGCATTCCGAGGCCGAGACGCTCGGTCATCCGCTCTCCGACGTGCTGCCCGAGCTCGACGAGATGATGAAGACGTCGCGGGAAGGGACCCAGCGCCTGGTGCAGGGCCAGATCACGATCACGCGCGACGGCACCGAGCGAAATCTTTCAGTGCGCGTCAGCGCCGAGAAGAACCAGCCGCACGACAGCTACATCATCACGCTCGACGACATCACCGAGCTGGTGTCGGCGCAGCGCACCTCGGCCTGGGGCGATGTCGCGCGCCGCATCGCCCACGAGATCAAGAACCCGCTGACGCCGATCCAGCTCTCCGCCGAGCGCATCCGCCGCAAATTCGGCAAGGACATTACCGAGGCCAAGGACAAGCAGATCTTCGAGCAGTGCACCGACACCATCGTGCGCCAGGTCGACGATATCAGGCGCATGGTCGACGAGTTCTCGCGCTTTGCGCGGATGCCGAAGTCCGTGATGGAAGGCGAGGACGTCGCCGACACCGTGCGGCAGGCGGTGTTCCTGATGAAGGTTGCCCATCCCGAGATCGAGATTGAGGCCGAGTTCAGGGACGATCCGCTGCGCGCCCAGTTCGACCGGCGGCTGATCTCGCAGGCGGTCACCAACATCATCAAGAACGCCACCGAGGCGATCGAGCAGGTCCCGGCGGAGGAGCTCGGCAAAGGCCGTATCGACGTCGTGGTGTCGCGCGAGGACGAGGACGTGCTGATCGACGTCGTCGACAACGGCATCGGCCTGCCCAAGGTCGCGCGTTCGCGGCTGCTCGAGCCCTATGTGACGACGCGCGCCAAGGGCACCGGCCTTGGCCTCGCCATCGTCGGCCGCGTGCTGGAAGACCATGGCGGCCGCATCGAGCTGAAGGACGCCTCCGACTTCCGCGAAGGCCAGCGCGGCGCCTGGATGCGGATGCGCTTTGCGATCTCCGGCGAGGCCAAGAAGGCCGAGGGAGCCGAGCAGGCGCAGGAAACAAAAGAGCCGGCGGGCGAAACCAAAGAGCCCGCTGAAAAGACCAATGATTCAACGAAAATCGAAGCCTCATCAGGCATCTGACAAGATAGGCGCGACCCCATGGCAAGTGAAATTCTGATTGTCGATGATGAGGCCGATATTCGGGATCTCGTTGCGGGCATCCTCGAGGACGAGGGTTTCGTCACCCGAACCGCACGCGACAGCGACTCGGCCTTGGCCGAAATCGCCAATCGCCGGCCGCATCTGGTGTTCCTCGACATCTGGCTGCAGGGCTCCAAGCTCGACGGCTTGCAGCTGCTCGAGCAGGTCAAGAAGGACAATGCCGATCTGCCTGTCGTGATGATCTCCGGCCACGGCAACATCGAGACCGCGGTCGCCGCGATCAAGCGCGGAGCCTATGACTTCATCGAGAAGCCGTTCAAGGCGGACCGGCTGATCCTGGTCGCCACCCGCGCGCTGGAAAACTCGCGGCTCAAGCGCGAGGTCAAGGAGCTGAAGCAGCTCGCGCCGAGCGCCAGCCAGCTCGTCGGCCGTTCCCCGAGCGTGAACCAGCTGCGCCAGACCATCGAGCGCGCGGCCAAGGCCAACAGCCGCATCCTGATCGTCGGCCCCGCCGGCGCGGGCAAGGAATTGGCCGCCCGTACGCTGCACACGGCCTCGGGCCGCGCCGACGGCCCCTTCGTCGTCATCAATGCCGCCGCGATCACGCCGGAGCGGATGGAGCACGAGCTGTTCGGCGTCGAGCAGTCCAACGGCGAGCAGCCGCGCAAGGCGGGTGCACTCGAGGAAGCCCATGGCGGCACGCTGTTCATCGACGAGATTGCGGACATGCCGCGCGAGACCCAGAACAAGATCCTGCGCGTGCTGGTCGAGCAGTCGTTCCAGCGCGTCGGCGGCACCGGCAAGGTTCAGGTCGACGTCCGAATCATCTCCTCGACCGCGCGCAACCTCGAGGAGGAGATCGCGGTCGGCCGTTTCCGCGAGGATCTCTATCATCGGCTTTCGGTGGTGCCGATCCGCGTGCCCGCGCTCTCGGAGCGGCGCGAGGACATTCCGGAGCTGATCGACTATTTCATGGAGCAGATCTCGGCCGGCAGCGGCCTGCCCAAGCGGCAGATCGGGCAGGACGCGATGGCGGTGCTGCAATCGCATGTCTGGCCGGGCAATGTGCGCCAGCTCCGCAACAACGTTGAGAGAGTCATGATTCTGGCCGCGGGCGGACCGGAGGTGATTATCACCGCCGATATGCTGCCGCAGGATGTCGGCTCGATGGTGCCGGCGATGCCGACCAGCAACAATGGCGAGCACATCATGGGCCTACCGCTGCGCGAGGCTCGCGAAGTGTTCGAGCGCGACTATTTGATTGCTCAGATCAGCCGTTTTTCAGGAAATATTTCTCGCACGGCCGAGTTTGTTGGCATGGAACGTTCGGCGCTGCATCGGAAGTTGAAGGCGCTGGGCGTCGGCTGAGGCCCCGGCGCCCCGGTCAGACCGCAGGGATAAGCGAGAAAAATCATCGATTTCCGTAGTTTTTCGGGGCAATCGAGCAGGCCCTGCCGCGTCAAGCGGCTTGCCTAACAAGCCGACCTGTCCTCTAATTGATCTGCCGTTCCTCCGAGGGGGATCTCATGAGGGACGGCAACCGGAAGAAGGCCTCTTTTTTGAAAACAGGGTCACGACCGGCGCAATAAAAAGAAACTCAAAGCGAGAAAAAAACAATGGCGGCAGACCGCGCACAAAACCTGCAGGACACTTTCCTCAATCACGTTCGCAAAACCAAAACGCCACTGACGATCTTTCTGGTCAACGGAGTGAAGCTCCAGGGCATCGTGACCTGGTTCGACAATTTCTGTTTGCTGCTTCGGCGCGACGGTCATTCGCAGCTCGTCTACAAGCATGCGATCTCGACCATCATGCCGGGCGCTCCGATCCAGCTGTTCGAAGGCGGCGAGGATCAGCCGGCTTGAGAGTGATCTGATTGGAACCCCGGAATTTCGACGGGGATGCCGACCGTCCGCGGTCGGCAGGGGCTAAGCAGACGGGGCGGGTGCTTGTCATCGGCCCCTATTTGCGAGTGCGCGCAGGCGGTGCCGACGCGCAATCGGAGAGTCACATCCAGCGCGACGCCGAGGCCCGGCTCGACGAAGCCGCCGGCCTCGCGCGCGCCATTGATCTCGTCGTTGCCGACGCCATCATCGCGCCGATCAGCCAGATCCGACCCGCGACCTATATCGGCAAGGGCAAGGTCGAGGAGATCGCCGCGCTGGCCAAGAGCCTCGACGCCGAGCTCGTGGTGATGGATTGCGCGCTGGCGCCGATCCAGCAGCGTAATCTCGAGAAGGAGCTGCACGCCAAGGTGCTCGACCGCACCGGGCTCATTCTGGAAATCTTCGGCCGCCGCGCCAAGACCAAGGAGGGCTCGCTCCAGGTCGAGCTTGCGCATCTCAATTACCAGCGCTCGCGCCTGGTGCGATCGTGGACCCATCTCGAGCGCCAGCGCGGCGGTTTCGGCTTCATGGGCGGTCCCGGCGAGACGCAGATCGAGGCCGACCGCCGCCTGATCCAGGAGCGCATCTCCAAGCTCGAGGGCGAGCTGAAGAAGGTGCAGGCGACGCGGCGGCTGCATCGCGCCGGCCGTCAGCGCGTGCCGTATCGCGTCGTCGCGCTGGTCGGTTACACCAATGCCGGCAAGTCGACGCTGTTCAACCGCCTGACCCGTGCCGACGTGCAGGCCGCCGACATGCTGTTTGCAACCCTCGATCCCACCTTGCGCGCGCTGACGCTGCCGCATGGCGGCAAGGCGATGCTGTCGGACACCGTCGGCTTCATCTCCAATTTGCCGACCCAGCTCGTCGCCGCCTTCCGCGCCACGCTGGAAGAGGTGCTGGAGGCCGACGTCATCCTGCATGTGCGCGACATCTCGCATGAGGATGCCGAGGCGCAGCAGAGCGACGTCGATGCGGTGCTGCGCCAGCTCGGTATCAATCCCGACGATTCCGGTCGCATCATCGAGGTCTGGAACAAGATCGACCGTTACGATGCCGAGCAACGCGAAGAGCTGCTCAACATCGCAGCGCGCAGGCCCGAGGATCATCCGGCGATGCTGGTCTCGGCTGTATCCGGCGAGGGGATCGACGCACTGCTCGCCACGATCGAGGAACGGCTGGCGGCCACGCGCACCACGCTCGACCTCTCCATCGACGCCGCCGACGGCGCCGGCATCTCCTGGCTGCACCGCAATTCCGAAGTGCTGGCGAAAGAGCTGCACGACGGCCGCTTCGACATGACCGTGCGGGTGGACGAGACCAAGCGGGATATCGTGGTGAACAGGTTCGACGCCGTGCCGCGCGTGGCGTGATCTCTCCCCACGTCGTCCCGGACAAGCGTAAGCGCAGATCCAGGACCCATGACCACGGACGGCTGGAATTGGCACGCTGGTGGCTCCAGCCTGCTTCAACATGTACGGTCGGGGTAATGGATCCCGGCCTTCGCCGCGACAACAGCGGAGTTAGCGGCGCGCTCCATTGCTGCTCTGGGCAGCAGGAGCGTTCTGCTCGTCACCCTTCGCCTCGTTCCACAGCGCATCCATCTCCGCCAGCGATGCCTGCTCCAATGTCCGGCCCTGCGCCTCCAGCGCCCGTTCGATGAACGCAAAGCGCCGCTCGAACTTCGCGTTGGTCGCGCGCAGCGCGGCTTCCGGATCGGCGTCGACATGGCGGACGAGGTTGACGAGGGCGAACATCAGGTCGCCGGTTTCTTCCGCGATCTCCTGCTTGTCGTTGCGATCCAGCGCCGCCTCGATCTCGTCGGCTTCCTCGCGGATTTTTTGCAAGACTGCGCGCGGATCGTTCCAGTCGAAGCCGACGGTCGAGGCCTTGCGCTGCAGCTCCATCGCGCGCGTCAGCGCGGGCTGGCCGGCCTTGACGCCCGACAGCAGCGAGTTGTGTGGCGGCGTTGCCTCCGGCGGCCGGCGCGCAGCGCGCTCGGCCTTTTCTTCGGACTTGATGCGGTCCCAGACTTCCTTGACGTGGGAGGCGGCGAGATTGCCGTCCTTGTCGGCAAAGACGTGGGGGTGACGGCGGATCATCTTGCGGGTGATGGCTTCGACGACATCGCCGAACGCAAATGCGTTCTGCTCCGAGGCCATCTGGGCGTGGAACACCACCTGCAGCAGGAGGTCGCCGAGCTCCTCCCTGAGATCGTCGAGATCGCCGCGGTCGATGGCGTCCACCACCTCATGGGCTTCCTCGATCGTGTAGGGCGCGATGGTCGCGAAATTCTGCTCGAGGTCCCAGGGGCAGCCGGTCACCGGCGTGCGCAGCGCGGCCATGATCTCGATCAGGCGGGAAATGTCGCGGGAAGGGGTCATTGCGGGGCAGTCTCCTGGGTCCAGAACCTTATGCCAAAAGCGGGCCGCCGATCCCAGCACCGGCATGCGGAACAGGCCAATTTCCACCGATTGGCGGGCCGCTTCCGCAGTGCTAAAGCGCGGGCCATGGGTGACGCATTTTCATCACAAACCGCGCTGGTGCTGTTCTCCGGCGGCCAGGATTCCACCACCTGCCTCGCCTGGGCGCTGAGCCGATTTGCGCGCGTGGAAACGCTGGGGTTCGCGTACGGGCAACGCCACGCTGTCGAGCTCGATTGCCGCGACCAGTTGCTCGAGGGCATCAAGGGTCTTCGCGCGGATTGGGCCGCAAAGCTTGGCGAGAGCCATACGCTGTCGATCCCGACGCTGGCGGCTGTCTCCGAGACCGCGCTGACGCGCGATGTCGCGATCGCGATGGGCGCCGATGGATTGCCCAACACCTTCGTGCCCGGCCGCAACCTGGTGTTCCTGACCTTCGCCGCGGCACTGGCCTACCGGCGCGGCATCACAGACATCGTCGGCGGCATGTGCGAGACCGACTATTCCGGCTACCCCGATTGCCGCGACGACACCATTCGCGCGATGCAGGCTGCGCTCTCGCTCGGCATGGCCCGCAAGTTCGAGCTTCATACGCCGCTGATGTGGATCGACAAGGCGGCAACGTGGAAGCTGGCGCATGACCTCGGCGGCGCGGGACTCGTCGATCTCATCCGGGAACAGTCTCACACCTGCTATCTCGGCGAACGCGGCGCGCAGCACGAGTGGGGTTATGGCTGCGGGGAGTGTCCGGCGTGCAGCTTGCGGGCGAAGGGCTGGCGGGAGTTTGTGGCGGGACGGTAGCGCCTCAATCTCCGCTGTCATTGCGAGGAGCCCTTGCGACGAAGCAATCCAGGCTGCCTCTACTGAGAGAATCTGGATTGCTTCGCTGCGCTCGCAATGACGGAGCCCTACGCAAAATCCTCGTCCCGCAGCTCGATCGGCTTGCCGTGCGGCGTGCGAACCGCCGCGTGGTCCCAGGCGTCGCGATAGCGATGCAGCGTGTCCATCGACGCAACACCCTTGCGTGCGACGAGGCCCTCCAGCGTGGCGAGCCAGTGCAGATAGTAGGTCTCGCCCGTATCCGGGTCGCCGGCGGCCTGCGCGCGCTTGATTTCGGAGGCCAAGGCTGCGGCCCATTCCGGCCAGGTGAACACGCCGCGGTCGTGCAGCGTCAGTGCCATCGCAAAAGCCTGCGCTTCCCAGGGCGCGCGGAACACCGGGCCGTCGTCATCGTGCGGAATGCTCGGAATGGCCGCCGTCGCGGCGGCAGCAGCAGCCTTGCTGCTCATCACGCCGGATCCAGATAGGGCTCGAACGCGTCGATCGAGACTTTCAGCGTCGGATCGCCATCCGCGCCCCAGAGATCGCGGCCTTCGAATACGACCGTGTAGAGCCATTGCGGGTTCTCGCCGAGCTCCATCGCCGCCGAATCCGGAAACACGTGGCAGCCGTGGTTCAGCTCGACCACGCCGACATGCCCGCGCACATAGCGCGGCAGCCGCGTGTGCGTGGTCGGATGGATGTTTTTCGCACGGACGCGATCGCCGATGTTGAACCTGGCCGGCGCAGGCGCAGGGCGGGCGAACTTGCCGCGCACCATGATGCGCTCGACATTGGCGAGGTCGAACTTGCCGTGCTTGAGCGCCTTGCCGGGCTGCATCGCATGGCCGGCGGCGACTTCCTCGCGGGTGAGGTAGCCCTTCTCGATCAGCATCTCCTCGAGACCGAGGAACCATTTTTTGTAGTAGGAACTGGAGAGGTAGACATGCGGCGGCAGTGTCTCGCGATAGAAGCGCGAGGTGTCGATGTTGAACGCGCCGGCCGCGCCCATCGCGCGCACCATCGCCAGCACGCGGGACTCCCACGCCTCGTGGAACATCGGCTCGTTCGGCTCGGGCTCGACCTTGCCAAAACCGTCCATGCCGCCCATGTCGTGGACGCCGTTCACGACGGGGCTCCGGGCGTCCTGGGGAATCCCGTACCGATCATCGAGTCTCGCGTAACGAGGCCGGCGAGCTGCTCCTCGCTCCAGCCTTCCGCGCCCGCGGGGCGCATCGGCAGCACCAGGAAGCGCGTCTCTGCCGTGGAATCCCAGACCCGAATTTCCATGTCCGTCGGCAGCGTCACGCCGAAATCGGCAAGCACGCCGCGCGGATCCCTAACCGCGCGCGAGCGGTAGGGCGAGGCCTTGTACCAGACCGGCGGCAGCCCGAGCATTTCCCAGGGGTAGCAGGAGCACAGCGTGCACACGACCATGTTGTGACGCTCGGGCGTATTCTCGACCACGACGAGATGGTCGCCGACGCGGCTGACATGGCCGAGCGTTCCGATCGCCTTGCTGCCGTCCTCCAGCAGCGCCTTCTTGAACGCCGGATCGCTCCAGGCCTTGGCGACGACGCGCGCGCCGTTATGCGGACCGATCTTGGTCTCGTAGGCTTGGATGATGGCGTCGAGCGCGGCCGGCTCGACATAGCCTTTTTCGGTCAGAATCGTCTCGAGCGCGCGCACGCGCAGCTCGGTCTCCGACAGTTCCGAATGATCGTGGTCGTGGTGATGATGGTGGTCGTGATCGTGGCTCATGGCGAAAGATTAAGCGAAACCTTCCCTGCCTGTCGAGGGTTCGTTGCAGCGCAATCCGGCCACGTATTCGTGACGGCGTTTGTGCGCTACGATCAGGCAAAAATCAGCTTCGGAGACGCGCCATGAAAGACTTCGTCAAGATCGAGAAGGGCCTCGGTCCCGAGGGGCGGATCGCGGTGGTGCGGTTCGACCGCCATGATGGCATCAACGCCTTGTCGCCGGAGGCGATGCGCCAGCTCACGGCGGCGGCGCGCAGCTTCGAGGATGATGCGGCGACGACCGCCGTGGTGTTGACGGGCAATGCGGGCGCGTTCAGCGCCGGCTTCGACCTGAAGGACGCCGAAGGGCGCTCGCGCAAGGAGATGGATCTTGGTGCGCTGCGGCGGCATCTCAAGCTCGGACCGCGGCTCACCCATGCCTGGCAGGAGATGGAGCAGATCACCATCGCTGCGATCGAAGGCTTTTGCGTCGGCGGCGGCGTGGCGCTGGCGGTCGCGCTCGACTTTCGCGTGATGGGCAGCGATGCGCATCTGCGCGTGCCCGAGATCGGGCTCGGCATGAACATGAGCTGGCAGAGCATCCCGCGCATGCTGCATCTGATGGGGCCGGCCCGCACCAAGCAGGCGGTGATCCTGGCCGACGAGCGCATCTCGGCTGACGAGGCCTATCAATGGGGCCTGGTGGAGCAGGTCGTCGATCCCGGCAAGGCGTTCGACGCGGCGATGGAGCTCGCGTGGAAGGTCGCCGCACAGCCGCCGCTCTCGGTCGCGATGACGAAGCTGACCGTCAACCGGCTCGCGCATGCGCTCGACGATCTCGCCAGCCACATGGATATCGACCAGTTCGCGCTGGCGAGCCTCAGCGAGGACCACAAGGAGGGCATCGAAGCATTCCTGACGCGGCGCAAACCTAAGTTTAGAGGAAGGTAGCCAACCCTTTCTTTACCGCTTTGCGCAGGAGAGACGCGCCGCAAACCCATTCTCAATGCCGCCTGCGATATCCACCCCGCATGTTTCTGCCCAGGGGTGGGCGCTTGTGGTTAAGGGATTGCAGCCATGGCATTGCGGGGCATGTTGGGATCGGCGCGGACGCGAACCATCGCCGCGACCGGTGCCATTCTCGTTGTTGGGCTTTCGCTGACCTTCGCGGCGCGCGTGCTGTCCGAAAGGATGCTTGCGGCCGACATGCAGCGCCGCTTCAGCGCCGACGCCGCCGATATCTCCGCAGCCGTCGGTGAACGCCTGCGCACCCATGCCGAGGTGCTGGTCAGCATGCAGGGGCTCTATGCCTCGATCGGCGGCACCGTCGACCGGGCGCAGTTCCGCCGCTACATCGACGTGCTCGACCTCGGCCGCCGCTATCCCGGTTTCCAGGCGCTGCAAGCGCTCCGTCATGTCACACCAGACGGTCTCGACGCATTCCTTGCCGAAGTGCGCGCCGACGGCAGCGTGGATTCCGCAGGCCAGCCCGATTTCGCGCTGAAGCCGCCCGGCAAGCGCGCGGTCTACGACATCGTTGAATTCGTCGAGCCGATACGCGGCAATGAGGATGCGCTCGGCTTCGACGCCGCAGCCAATCCGGCGCAACTCGATTCCCTGCGGCGTACGGCCGAGACGGGCCGCATCGTCGCGACACCGCCGGTCAAGCTGGTGCAGGATCGCTCGGGCGGCCTCGGCTTCATCCTGCGCGCACCGATCTATCGCGCGGGCGAGCCGGCCCAGACCCCGTCGCAGCGTGTTGCCGCATTGCGCGGTTTCGTCGCCTCGGTCTATCGCATGAACGATCTGATGCGCGGCGTGCTCGATCCGCGCTCGCTGCAGCAGATGCAGGTGCAGATCGTCGATCGCGGCTATGCCAAGCAGGCCAGGGACGGCACCATGAGCGGCGAGGCGGAGGACCCGACCGCGGCCTCGACGCTGATGTACAACAGCACCGAGCCGAACGTCAGCCTGGTCTCGCAAGTCGCCGAGCCCGGCGGCGTCGCGGCCGATCGTTCGCTGGTCGTCGGCGAGCGGGTCTGGCGCCTCGTGTTCAATGCCCGGCCGGGATCGATCTATGCGGTCGACCATGTCGTGCCTGATCTGGTGCTCGCCAGCGGAGCCGTGATCACGCTGCTGATCGCGTTGATTGCGGGCATTGGCCTCCGCTCGCGCCGGCTGTTTGGGAACCTCATGGCGCTCGACGCCGAGCAGCGCGCGCTGGTCGACAATCCCCTGGCCGGCATCCTGTTCACCCGCGGGCACAAGATCCTGCGCAGCAACCGGCGCGTCGCCGAGTTGTGCGGACGATTGTCCGACGAGCTCCAGAACGAAACGGTGGAATCGCTGCTCGCATCCGACGCCGACAGTCAGGTCTTCGGCGCGACGCTGACCAAGATCCGCGACAGCGCGATGGCGAGCGCCGCGCAGCTTCACCTGCGCCGCAAGGACGGCTCCACGGTCCTGATCGACGCCTATGGCAAGCCGCTGCCCTCGGCGCGCGGCGGCGAGGGCGAGATCCTCTGGATCGTCCAGGACAAGACCGATGTGATGCTGGCGGAAGCCGAACGCGCCGAGCATGCCAGGCAATTGCAGGACACCAACGCGCGGTTGACGTCATCGCTGAAGGCATCCGAGATCCGCACCAAGGAAATCGCGCTTTTGACCGAACTCTCCGGCGTGCTCCAGTCCTGCCAGAAGCCGGACGAGATCTTTGCGGCCGTGGAAACCTATGCCGGCTTCCTGTTTCCCGACGAGGCCGGCGCGCTGTACCTGATGAACGATGCCCGCGACGGCGTGACCCGCGGGCCGCGCTGGGGCGAGGTGACCTCGACCGCGCAGGCATTCGCTCTCGACGATTGCTGGGCGTTGCGCCGCGGCACCAAGTTCCCGGTCTCGGAGGCGAGCCAGGGCCTCGTATGCGGCCACGCCTGCTGCGAGGCCGGAATCGGCACTTACCTCTGCCAGCCGCTGATCGCGCAGAACACGCTGCTCGGCGTGCTCTATCGCGAGGCCGCCGGCACGTCGTTTGCCGACGATACCGATCAGCTCGCAACGATGCTGGCCGAGCAGATTTCGCTGGCGCTCGCCAACCTGCAGCTTCGCGAGCAGTTGCGCAGCCAGGCCATCCGCGACCAGCTCACCGGTCTCTACAACCGCCGCTTCCTCGAGGATGCGCTGGCGCGTGAATCCGGCCGTGCGATGCGCACCGGCGAGACGATGGCGCTTTTGATCATCGACGTCGACCATTTCAAGAAGATCAATGACACCTTTGGCCACGAGTCCGGCGACGCGGTGCTGCGTGAGCTCGGCACTGTGCTCGAGAAGACGATCCGCAAGACCGATATCGTCGGCCGCTTCGGCGGCGAGGAATTTTTGGTGCTGATGCCGGGCGCCGATATCGATGCCGCGCTCGCGCGCGCCAATGCCGTGCTCGATGCTGTCAGGGCGATGCATGTCGACATCCCCAACGGCGCGCCGCTGCGCAACATCACGGCGTCGATCGGCCTGGCCGTGACGCCACTCCATGTGCCGAAGGGCGACATGCTGGTGGCGGCCGCCGACGCTGCGCTGTATCAGGCCAAGGGGCAGGGCCGTAACCGAGTCGTCGAATCCGACCGCCGCTCTCTCATGGCACCGCCGGCGCCGCTCGCCAAGACGGGGACAGAGGGCTAGGCGGCTTCGCGCAGGCATTGAAACGCCCGCCGATCTGTGCCGTAACAGGCTTTGGCGGCAGCGGCTCGGTCAGCGATCCCGCGCGCGCCGCGGGAGGGACCGAGAATGCATCGCTGGAAGCTGATCGCGCCGCTGGTGGTATGGCTGGCGATTTATTTGTGGCCAGTGCCGGCAGGTCTCAACGTCAATCAGTGGCACTATTTTGCCGTGTTCGCGGCCGTCATCACCGGACTGATCCTGGAATCGATGCCGGTCGGTGCGGTGGGCCTGATCGGGCTGACGGTCGCCGGCGTCGGCGGCTATATCGATGCCGATCCCGGCAAATCGCTGCGCTGGATGCTCGCCGGCTTTGCCGAGAGCACGGTGTGGCTGATCGTCGGCGCCTTCGTGTTCTCGATCGGCTATCGCAAGAGCCAGCTTGGCCGGCGCATCGCGCTGGTGCTGGTGCGGCGCCTCGGCACCAACACGCTCGGCCTCGGCTATGCGGTCGCGATGTCGGACTTCCTGCTTGCACCCGCAACGCCGTCCAACACCGCGCGCAGCGGCGGCATCGTCTATCCCATCATCAGCAACATCCCGCGCATCTACGGCTCCGAACCGGGACCGACCGCCGGCAAGATCGGCACTTACGTGATGTGGACCGCCTTCGCGGCGACCGCGATCACGAGTTCGCTGTTCTTCACCGCGCTGGCACCGAACGCAGCAGCACTCGCGATCGCCAAGAAGACGGTCGGCGTCGATGTCAGCTGGGGCCAGTGGTTCATCGGCTTCGCGCCGCTCGGCATCCTCCTGATGATCCTCGTGCCGCTGCTCAGCTACGCGATCTGCCGGCCGGAGGTGAAGCGCAGCCCCGAGATTTCCGAATGGGCGGCGAAGGAGCTCGCGGAGATGGGGCCGATGTCGCGCAACGAGTGGATCATGCTGGTGCTGATTATCCTCGCGATGTTCCTGTGGATCGCGGGCTCGAGTCCGGACATCCACGTGCCCTTGCTCGGCTCGAACTTCGTCAATGCCACGACCGTCGTCTTCATCGTGATCTCGCTGATGCTGGTCACCGGCGTGATCGAGTTCGCCGACATCGCCAGCGAGAAGAGCGCCTGGGAGGTGTTCTTCTATTTCACCTCGCTGTTGACGCTGGCTTCGGGACTGAACGAGATCGGCTTCATCAAATGGTTCGCCAATGAATTCGCCAAGCCGCTCACAGGGCTCACGCCATCGACCGCGATGATCCTCTTGGTCGCGCTGTTCTTCTGGATCCACTATTTCTTCTCGAGCATCACCTCGCATGCGGCGGCCGTGCTGCCGGTGGTGCTCGCTGTCGGCTCCGGCATCCCCGATCTGCCGGTCCCGACGCTCGCCGCGCTCTGCATGTATTCGCTCGGCCTGATGGGCGTGATCTCGCCTTACGCCACCGGGCCGGCGCCGATGTATTACGGCAGCGGCTATATCGGGAAGGGCCAGTTCTGGGGTTTTGGCCTGATCTTCGGGGGGCTCTATTTCGCAGGGCTGCTGCTGATCGTGCTGCCCTGGCTCGCAATGGTCCGGTAAGCCCGCCGCAGGCGGATACCCCCGGCAGATGAATTTTCTTTCCAGCCGGGGGATTGGGAAAACTTCGCCCAACTCCCCGCAAATATCTGAAATTGCAAGAAAGACCGGAAAAGGCGATGGTGTGTTGCAGCGCAGCGTCGCCGTTGGGCGACTGCCTTGTTCCACCCTCCGTCGCTTGGACAGCGAGAGACCTTGTTTTCGTGCGCCTTCCGGGCGACCGAGCTAAATATCGTGCATGAAAGCCGCTTCCATGAATGCGCACCCATCGCTGGTGATCGGAGAGCCGGTCGAGATCCAAGACGCCGCGGCTCAGCCGGAGGCGATGGTCCGGTTCGAGAATATTTCGAAGACCTATCCGGCCTATCGCGGCAAGCCCGGCGTCAACGCGCTGCAAGGCATCGACTTCGAGATCGCGCGCGGTTCCATCACAGGCGTGATCGGCCGCTCCGGCGCCGGCAAGTCGAGCCTAGTCCGGCTCATCAACGGCCTCGAGAAACCCACGACGGGCTGCATCGTCGTCGATGGCAAGGATATCTCGGCGCTTACGGGGCGGGACTTGCGGCTGGCGCAGCGGTCGATCGGCATGATCTTCCAGCACTTCAACCTGCTGTCGTCGCGCACTGCGGCTGACAACATCGCGCTGCCGCTGGAGATCGCCGGCTGGTCAAAAGTCGACATCCGCGCGCGCGTGGCCGAGTTGCTCGACCTCGTCGACATCGCCGACAAGCACGACCGCTACCCCTCAGAACTGTCCGGCGGACAGAAGCAGCGCGTCGGCATTGCCCGGGCGCTGGCGACGCGGCCGAGCGTGCTGCTGTCGGACGAGGCGACCTCGGCGCTCGATCCGCAGACCACGCGCGCCATCCTCGACCTGCTCGCCAACATCAACCGCGAGCTCGGGGTGACCATCGTGCTGATCACCCATGAAATGTCCGTGGTGCGCCAGCTCGCCAGGGAAGTCGTCGTGTTGGATGCCGGCCACGTCGTCGAGAGCGGCCACGTCGCCGAGATTTTCACTCACCCCAAACACCCGATCACGCAGTCCTTCCTGGCCGAGGTCACCGGCGACAGCCTGCCGGTCTCGCTGGCCAGCCGGATCGTGCAGGAAGAGGGCAGCCAAGCCGTGATCCGTGTCCAGGTGCGCGGGGCAGGGGCCGGCGATACGCTGATCGCGCGGCTCGCCCGCGAGCTCGGCCTCGACGTCTCGCTGCTGTCGGCGCGCATCGACGAGATCGGCGGGCAGCATGTGGGCTCGCTGGTGCTCGGCATACCCATTGGCATTTCTGGCGGCGAGGGCGCAGCAACGCGCACGCTGGCCTGGCTGTCTCAATACCAATTCTCGGCGGAGCGTCTCGGCTATGTCGCCTGAACTCATCAATCTGATTATCCAGGCCACGGGAGAGAGCCTGTACATGGTCGGCATCGCGGCGCTGCTCGGCACCGCCTTCGGCCTGCCGCTCGGCGTCTTCCTTGCGACCAGCCGGAAGGGCGAGCTGTTCGCTGCTCCCGCCGTCAATCGCGTGCTCGGCATCGTCGTCAATGCGACGCGCTCCACGCCCTTCATCATCCTGGTCGTGGCCATCATCCCGTTCACGCGGCTGATTGCCGGCACTTCGATCGGCTCGACCGCGGCGATCGTGCCGCTGACGATCGCGTCGGCGCCGTTCATTGCGCGCCTCGTCGAGGCCGCGATCCGCGAGGTCGATGGTGGCCTGATCGAGACTGCGTCCTCGTTCGGGGCCTCGCCGATCCAGATCGTGTTCAAGGTGCTGATCCCCGAGGCGCTGCCCGGCCTGCTGCTGGCGCTGACGCTCGCAGTCGTCAGCCTGCTCGGCTATTCCGCCATGGTCGGCGCCGTCGGTGGCGGCGGGCTTGGCGATCTCGGCATCCGCTACGGCTACCAGCGCTTCATGCCGGAGATGATGCTGGCCGTCGTGGTCGTGCTGATCGCGCTGGTGCAGCTGGTCCAGAGCGCCGGCGATTATCTGGCTCGCCGGGTCAACCGCCGGCTGCGGCACCGCTGACAGGAGTCAGGCGGTAAGCTTCGCGCGCCGCAACGTCTCCGAGGGAAGCTCGGAGAAGTGGCGCTTGTAGTCGAGCGAGAACTGGCTGAAGTGCCAGAAGCCGTGCTGCACGGCGATGTCATAGACTGACGTCCCGGCGCCGCGCTTGAGGTCGCGACGGACGCGGTTCAGCCGCATCGCGCGCCAATAATGCATCGGGCTCGTGCCCAGAACTTCCTGGAAGCAATAGCCGAGCTTGCGAGGGCTGGCGCCGACGGCCTTGCAGACCTCAAGCAGGGAGAGGGAGCGGTCGCCGCTGCCATGCATCAGCGCGCGCGCGCGGTCGACGGTGCGCTTGCGCGCTGCAGCGCTGCGGCCGGGATCGGCAGAGTGCGCCGTCGGCAGCATGTCCATGATCTCGACGAGGAGGGCATCTTCCAGCGCCTGCCGGGCGGCCGGATCGTCGAAACGCCCGGGCGCCTTTGTGATGGTCTCCTGGATCGCCGTGAGAAGCTGGCGCAGCCGCGCGACCGGCGCATCGGCCATCTCCATCGCCCGCAGCTGGTGCCAGACCGCGCGTGGCAGCTCGATGTCGAGGTTGGCAGCCAGCTCCTCGATCAGCGCCGCGCTGGTGACGACGCCGCGAAACTCGAATGCCTTCGGCGTGCACATGTCGACTTCGGCATCGATGCAGGCGATCACCTGGGTGCCTGCGACGCTGGCGCCGTTGCAATTGATCTCGCCGTCGCCGTGCCAGCGCAGCCCGATGCCAAAGCTGTCGGCACCGAGCTGGCCGTATTGGCGGACCTGCTGGCTGGTGATCTCGCGAAACACCTCGACGCGCGGCAGGGAGAGCTGGGTAAAGCTTCCCATGAACGCGCCGGCACTGATCTGGTCGTAGCTCAGCCGCCAGCGGCCGAGCGCCGCGCAATGCTCGTCCACATCGTTGCTACTCGCCTGAAACAGGCTGGCAGCCGAGTCTTGAATCGGAAGAGTTGTGCTTAAGGCCATGACAATACGTCGGAATCCGGTAACGGAGCAGCCAGCAAGAACCACGCCAGACTGGCATGGCTATCGCGCCTGTCCAGCAAAATATTGCCGGATCTCGATAACGCCCGATGGGGCCGGCGTGCAGTCTTCCCATTGCCATTCCCGGCATCGGGGCCGGGATCACGTTCTGCGGGGGGATCGAGATGCGACCGACCGAGATCATGCGCGGCAGCCCGCCCGCGCCCGAGGCCCAGGTGACGAGCGCCAATTGGCGTAGCTTTCCAGCCATCCGCTGGGGCTTTACCCACACCCGCGAAGTGCTGCCGACCGCCGAAATCCGCCGGTCGGCACATCCGACGCCTATCGCGAGCGCGCCGCGCGAATTGGCAAAACTCGGCTACACCGCGCCCGACGGCAAGGCGACCACCATCGAAGCCACGTTGCGCGAGACGTTTGCCGATACGCTACTCGTCATGCACCGAGGCACGCTGATCCACGAATGGTACGGCGACGGCATGAGCGTGACCACGCCGCATCTGATCTGCTCGATCAGCAAGGCGGTCGCCGGCACGCTCGGCGGCGTGCTGGCCGGGCGCGGCCTGGTCGATCCGGAGGCGAGGGTAGTGCGCTATGTGCCGGAGCTCGAGACCTCGGTCTACGGCACCTGCACGGTCCGCAATCTCCTCGACATGACGGTCGCGATCAAATTCGAGGAGGATTATGAGGACCCGGCCGGCGACGTCGCGCGCTACCGCTTCTCGTCAGGCTGGGACGTGCCACCGCCCGGCGTCGAGCCTGGCCATCAGCGGGCCTATCTCGCCACGCTCCGCGGCACCGGCAAGCCGCATGGCAAGGTGTTCCACTACGTCTCCACCAACACCGAGGTGCTCGGCTGGGTCTATGAGCGCGCCTGCGGCATGCCCTACCATCGCATCCTCTCCGAATATCTCTGGCAGCCGATGGGCGCCGAGGAGGACGGCTCGCTGACGCTCGACAGCCACGGCATGGGCCGCCTCGCCGGCGGTATCTCCGTCACCGCGCGCGACCTGCTGCGCTTCGGCGAGATGATGCGCAATCGCGGCGTGGTGGAGGGGCGGCAGATCGTACCGGGCTGGTGGATCGACGACATCCGCGAGAACGGCGACACCAAGGCGTGGGCCGATGGTGACCTCGCCGAGTTCTTCCCGGGCGCGCGCTATCGCAGCAAATGGTTCACGATCGATCCGGCGCGCAACGCGCTCACCGCGATCGGCATCCACGGCCAGCACCTCTATGTCGATCTCGACTCGGACACCGTCATCGTCAAGCTCGCGACGCAGCCCAAGGCGATGGATGTCCCGATCGACCAACGCTGGTTCGCGGCCTTCCGCGCCATCACGACACATCTAGCTCCGCGCTGACGTCAGGACATCATATGCTCGATACCGTCAAAGAAAAATCGTCGACGCAAACTGCCGCACCGCATCCACTCGATCCGCTAACGGCAGACGAGATCACCGCTGCCTGCACGCTGGTGCGTGCCGCGGCGACCTCGCCGGAAAACTGCCGCTTTCCGACGGTGCGGCTGGAGGAGCCGACCAAGCTGGAGCTGGCCGCAGGCGGGACGCCGCGCCGCGCCTTCGCGCTGACGCTCGACGTGGTGACGGGCGAGGCGATCGAGCATATCGTCGATCTCGCACACAGCGAGATCATCGTGCGGAAGGTCGTTCCGAACCGCGAGGCGCCCTATGGGCAGCCGTCGGTGATGCTGGAAGAGTTTTTCAAATGCGAGGCCGTGGTCAAGGCCGATCCGGGCTGGCGCAAGGCGATGGTTCGGCGTGGCCTCACCGACAAGGACATCGAGCTGGTCCAGGTCGATCCGTTCTCGTCGGGCTTCTTCGATTTCGCGTATGAGCGCGGCGCGCGCATCGTTCGCGCCGTCAGCTTCTTTCGCGAGCACCTCCAGGACAACGGCTACGCCCATCCGATCGAGGGCGTGGTCGCCGTCGTCGACCTGATCGGCGGCAAGGTCATCGATCTCACCGATGCGGACCCGATCGTGCCGATCCCGCGCAAGAAGCGGAATTATGGCGCGCATGAAGTCACCAATCCGCGCACTGACATCAGGCCGCTGCATATCGAGCAGCCCGAGGGCGCGAGCTTTCGCGTCGATGGCTGGAAGGTGGACTGGCAGAAATGGAGCTTTCGCGTCGGCTTCACGCCGCGCGAGGGGCTGGTGCTGCATCAGCTCGGCTATCAGGACGGGATGCGCAAGCGGTCGCTGATCCATCGCGCCAGCGTCACCGAGATGGTGGTGCCTTACGCCGATCCGACCGCGAACCATTTCTGGAAGTCGGCGTTCGATGCCGGCGAATACGGGCTCGGCACGCTCGCCAACGCGCTCGAGCTCGGCTGCGACTGCCTCGGCAACATCCATTATTTCGACGTGTCGGCCGCCGACAACAATGGAAAACCCTTCGTCATGCAGAACGCCATTTGCATGCATGAAGAAGACTACGGAATTGCCTGGAAACACTACGAATTCCGCAACGGCCTGTTCGAGGTCCGCAGATCCCGCCGCCTCGTGATCTCGTTCTTCGCCACCGTCGGCAATTACGATTACGGCTTCTACTGGTACCTCTACCAGGACGGCACGATCCAGCTCGAGACCAAGCTCACCGGCATCATCCAGACCGCCGCCGTGCAGCCGGGCGAAAAGTACAAATGGGGCGGCATGGTCGACGACAATCTCGGCGGCCCGACGCATCAGCACTTCTTCAACGTGCGCCTGCACATGGATCTCGACGGCGGCGGCAACACCGTCACCGAGCACGATTTCGTGCCGCGACCCTGGGGCCATGATAATCCGCACGGCAACGCGTTCGACACCACGACGCGCGTGCTGTCGCACGAGCGCGATGCCGCCGCCATCGCCAATGGCGAGACCGGCCGGTTCTGGAAGATCAGTAACCCCAACGAGACCAATTCGGTCGGCAATGCGCCCGCCTACAAGCTCGTGGTCAATCCGAGCCCGCTGATGCTGGCGCAGGAGGGCAGCTACGTGCGCAAGCGCGGCGGCTTCGCCACCAGGCATGTCTGGGTCACCGCGTTCGATCGGGACGAAAAATACGCCAGCGGCGATTATCCCAACAACCATGCCGGCGGCGACGGCTTACCGCGCTACGCCGCGCAGAACCGCAACATCGAGAACACCGATATCGTGGTGTGGCACTCCTTCGGCCACACTCATATCTGCAAGCCCGAGGATTTTCCAATCATGCCGGTCGAGTATGCCGGCTTCACGCTGAAGCCGACCGGCTTCTTCGCGGCCAACGCCGCCGGCGACATCCCGCCGGAGCGCAACAGCCGCAGCGTGCTGGCCGGTGATCCGCAGAACGCGGACGGCGCCTCGTGCTGCCACAAGGGCTAGCGGAGGAGGGGCTCGAATTTGTCGCTGGCGCCCAGCCCGGCCGGCGGCATTGCGATCGACGCCGGACCTGCCACGAGACTGTCGAGATCGACCAGCAGCAGATCGGCCATGTGGGTAAGCTGGTGCAGAGGGATGCTGATCTCACCGCTCTCGGCACGTGAGACGAACTCGGGCGAGACGCCGACGAGGTTCGCAATCTGGGCCTCGGTATAGCCACGCGCCTCGCGCGCGCCTTTGACCTGAGCGCCAATATGCTGCCTGTGCAAGGCCTGCTCTTCCTCCGTCATCATTAGCGCCTGCTCATCCGCGCTGGCGACGCCATCGGCGAACGCGACGCCGAGCAGGCGGCGCTTCTGCCAGGCCACGCGGCAGGTCTTTCGCAAGCCGTCGGCAAAGACCAGCGTGGCCTCTTTCGGGAACGCCAGCGACCAGTCGAGCTTCAGCCGTGCGCCGGTGCCGGACACGTCCGCGATGGTGCAGGGAATGCTCACGGTGCCCCTGGCGCCGTCAAATTCGATGATCCCGGTCCTCGCCGTGGATTGCCTGGTCGCAGCGCGCAATTCGCTCATGGACGTCGCTCCCGGATGCCCGGCACTTGCTGAAGAATCTGCAGCTGATTTTACCTCTCGGGTTCCCTGCGCTCAATCGAACCCGGCAGGCATGGTGAAGGATTCGTTCTCGGGCCGAGCAGGATGAACCTTCCGACCCTGCACGGTCACAAAGACTGGAGATCGCTCCCAGCCTTCCGGAATTTGCAATGAGATCGCTCGCCGTGCTCTGCCTGCTCGCCTTCGCCGCGCCCGCACATGCGGCCACGCCCGAGCAGCACTATCTCGATCTGCGCGACCGCTACATCGCAAAATTCTCCAAAGCCAAGGAGAGTGACGAGACCTTCAAGCAGCACGACGCCGCGCTTGACGAGCTGACCGGTGTGCTGCGCGGCCTGGTCGGTCCCGTCACGATCAAGGGGCTGCCGGCAGAGGGCAAATCGAACACCGACACGCTGTTCAAGGGAGACTCGGGCTTCGGCCATCTCGACGGGCTCGGTTTCGCCTCAGAGGGCGACAAGCTTCAGGCCGTGGTGACCACGACCACTTTGCTTAAGCGCTGGCTGCGCGAGCACCGCGAGGACGGCATGCCGCAGGAGATCGATGCGGCGTTCAAGTCGGATCGCTTCTACTATCAAGCGATCCAGGACTCTGCCTTCGCCAAATATGCCGAGCTGCCGATCACCAAACCCACATCCGCGAGCGCCGCAGTCGCCGTGCTCGGCGTGCGCGGCAATGGCGACCTGAAAGGGCCGCCGCACGAGATCGACGTGGTCGCGATCCAGGGCGAGAAGGTGTTCTTCCTCGCCGCAACCGAGGCCGTGAAAACGACGGAGATCCCGGCCTGCGAGAAGGTCTGGAAGCAGATGATGGCCAAAAAGGTCCCTCAGGATTCCATGGCTAGGGAAGACCAGGCGATGGACGCCTACACAAAGTGCTTCGCCAGGGAGGCGCCGAGCCAGAGCTGGTACGCGGCAGCCGTCAAGAAGGCACAGAGCCAGCTCGAGCTGCTGCCGCTGCGCTAACCGGCCAGGAAACGGTGTTCCGGCAGACCCTGCGCGACGCCGTGAATGGCAAGGACATGACCCGCCTGAGGCTCGACGCTGAGCTGCCGCTGATCCAGGAATTTCCGCGCCGTCGTCACAAACAGCGTTTTGAGGTCGCTTCCTCCGAAGCAAAGGCAGGTCGGATTGGTGACCGGCAGCGCAATGACCGTGTCGATCGTCCCGTCCGGCCGATAGCGCGCCACCCGGCCGCCCGAAAAGAATGCCGTCCAGAGCCCGCCGGCAACGTCGACGCAGGCGCCGTCGGGTCGCTCCTGCGAGGCGCTGTAATCCGCAAACAGGCCTCTGTTGCGGATCACGCCGTCATCGAGATCGAAGTCGAACGCCCATGTGCGGTATCGCCGGGTGTCCGTGAAATAGAGCGTGCGATTATCAGGCGAGAACGCAATCCCGTTGGTCACGATGACATCGCCGAAGATGCGTGCCACCTGTCCGTCTCCGGTCACGCGAAAGAGCGCCCCATTCGGGCGATGCAGCTGATTGTCCATGGTGCCGATCCACAGCCGGCCACGGGCGTCGACCCGGCCGTCGTTGAGACGGTTGTCGAGGCCGTATTCGACGTCGATGACGGTCTGCCGATGGTGGAGGGTCAAATCCTGCGCGAGCAGATGCGAACCGTCTGCCGCCAGGGCCTGGCTGCCGAGGAATTGGCAATCGTAGGAGGTCACGTGATGGGCGCCCGTCGCCGGGTCGAAGGACTGATGCAGCCTGCCGTCGATGTCGATCCACCACAGCTTGCGGGAACGGTCGCACCACAATGGCGTCTCGCCAAGGATATCCGTGCTGGCGATTGCGGTCTCGACCTTGCCGGGGGAAATCGAATTCATGGTCATGTCGACGATTTGATCTTGCGGGCAGGCGAGGGCGATCAGGCGTCCTTCCAGGAGGACAGGGCATGCGCGACGCAGCCATCGATGTGCTCGCTCAGCACGGCCCGGGCGCTCTTGATGTCGCGCTTCAACGCGCATTCCAGCAGCGCCTTGTGCTGGTTGATCGTCTCCGTGCCGCGATAGCGCAGCGCATAGCGGAAGTATTTGTCGAACACGACCGCGTGGGTATGCATCAACTCGCGCGACCCGCAGCTCGAAATCAGCGCCTGGTGGAATTCGCCGTCGTAGCGCTTGCGCAGCTCGGGATCGTCGCCCTCCCTCAGCACGGTGCGCTCGGTCGCAGCCAACTTGTGATGCGCCGAGACCACGCGGCCTTCCCACTCGACATCGCCGGCGCGGAACGACTCGGCCATGGCATGGTGCTCCAGCAGGATGCGCAGATCGGCGAGCTCACGCAGGTTCTGGATCGAGATCGGCGCCACCTCGAATCCGCGCTGGCCTTCGGCCACCACGAACCCCTCGGACGTGAGGCGATTGAGGATCTCACGCAGCGTCGAGATGCTGACGCCGTAGTCTTCCTTCATCGCATCGAGCCTGAGACGCCCGGAGGGCGTCAGCACGCCGAAAATGATGTCGGAGCGGATGCGCTGATAGCCGCTGTCGCCCGCCGACAAAGGCCGTTCCTCGAGTGCCGTCATGCCTTCTGATCCCGATTGTCCGGACCGCCGTTCGCCCTTGCTGCAGGCGAACCGTCAATGTTGCCAGCACTATAGCAGACTCAAAACATCTAACGTCTATAGAAATCTCATATGAAATTGATAATGTCGTTTGACATGAAAATATATCTATGATGTCTGAATAAGCTGAGGGTACGGAAAAATGAGCGCTTAAGCCGCCGTTCGTGCCCGAGGGAACAGGGAGGAAACGATGAGCTTGTTGGTACGGGCGCTGTCGGCGACGGCGATCTGCGTGGCGCTGACGGTCGGCGCATCCGCCGCGGATGACATCCAGGAGCGGACGATCAGGTGGGGGCACCTGAACAACACCGACCACCCCGTCAGCTTTGGCGTACGGAAATTCGCCGAGATCCTGCTGGCGAAGAGCGGGGGCAAGATGAAGGTCCGCGAGTTCGCGGCCTCACAGCTCGGAAACGAGTTGCAGCAGCAATCCGCGCTGCGCGGCGGCACTCAGGAGATGCTGTCGGCCTCGACGACATCGCTCGCGACGGTCGTGCCGGAATTTGGTCTTATCGATTTCCCATTCCTGTTCAACACGACCGAGCAGGCCGATGCGCTCGCGACCGGCAAATTCGGCACGGCAATGCTCGATACCTTGCCGTCGAAGGGGCTGATCGGCCTCGGCTATTGGGGCCTCGGCTTCCGCAACGTCACCAACAGCACTCGCCCGATCACCAAGCTCGAGGATTTCAGCGGCCTCAAGCTTCGCGTGATTCCGAACCCGGTCTATCTCGAGACCTTCGGCGCCTTTAAGGCCAATCCGGTCCCGATGGCCTTCGGCGAGCTCTATTCGGCGCTGGAGACCCGCACCGTCGACGGCGAGGAGAATCCCTACACGGTCATTCTCTCCAACAAATTCTACGAAGTGCAGAAATACGTCTCCGCCACCAATCACACCTTCACGCTGAACATCATTCTGGTGAGCAAGATCTTCTGGGACAAGCTGTCGCCGACCGAGCAGCGCCTGATGCGGGAGGCCTATGAAGAGAGCCGCGGCTACCAGAAGGAGCAGACGCGCGCTCAGACCGAAAAGGCGCTGGCGGAATTGCAGGCCAAGGGCATGCAGTACAACGCGATCGCTCCCGAGGAGACCGAGCGCATGCGCAAGACGTCGCAGCCGGTCGCGGACAAGATTGCTGCCAGTCTTCGTCCCGAGACCGTGAAGCTCTTCAACGACGAAGTCGAGCGCATCCGCAAGGACGTGAAGTAGCCGACTTCTTTCATCACGCGGGCGGCGGAGCCGGCCAATGGCCGGCTCACCCCTGACTTGCCGGGACGTCACGCATGGCGCGAGCTCTTGACCTCTATTGCAGCTTCCTGAAGGTCGTCATTGCCGCGTGTCTTGCGGTCATGGTCGTGCTGGTGTTCGGCAACGTCGTTCTGCGTTACGGCTTCAACTCCGGCATCGCAATTTCCGAGGAGCTGTCGCGCTGGCTCTTGGTCTGGCTGACCTTCCTCGGCGCCATCGTCGCGCTGCGCGAGCACGCCCATCTGGGTGTCGATAGTCTGGTCCGGATGTTGCCGGCCTCCGGCAAGCGCATCTGCTTCGTCGTCAACTACTGCCTGATGCTGTTTGCCGATTGGCTGCTGCTCTCGGGCAGCTGGCGTCAGACCATCATCAACATCGACGACCGGGCGCCGGCGACCGGTCTGTCGCTCGGTATCTTTTACGCCGTCGGCGTGATCTTCGGCGCGTCGGCAGCGGTGATCCTTCTCTACGACCTCTTCCGTGTCCTCGCCGGGCAGGCCAGCGAAGCCGACATGGTGGCCATCAGGGAATCGGAAGAGCACTGATGTTGCCGCACCGAATCTTGCCGTTTGGCACGCGCATCCTGCAAACCACCAGGACCATGCCATGACGATTGCCGTCTTCACCTTCTCGCTGCTCGGCGCCATGGCGCTCGGCATGCCGATCGCCTTCGCGCTGATCGTTTGCGGCGTGGCTCTGATGAGCACGATCGACATGTTCGACGCCCAAATCGTGGCGCAAAACGTCATCAATGGCGCGGACAGCTTTCCGCTGATGGCCATTCCCTTCTTCATGCTCGCAGGCGAGGTCATGAACAAGGGCGGCCTGGCCAAGCGCATCGTCAATGTCGCGCTCGTTGCAGTCGGGCATTTTCGCGGCGGACTGGGTTACGTCACGATCCTGGCGTCCTGCATTCTCGCCTCGCTGTCGGGCTCGGCCGCGGCCGACGCCGCGGCGCTTGCGGCCCTTCTGGTGCCGATGATGGTGGCGGCTGGACACAAGAAGTCCTATGCGGCGGGCCTTGTGGCAGCCGGCGGCATCATCGCCCCCGTGATTCCGCCCAGCATCGGGTTCGTCATTTTCGGCGTCGCCGCCGGCGTCTCGATCTCAAAACTGTTTCTGGCGGGCATCGTACCCGGGTTGCTGCTCGGAGCAGGGCTTTGCCTCGCCTGGGCCTGGGTGGTGCGGCAGGAGAACCTGACGCCACCCCCGAGAGCCTCCTTGCACGAGATCATGAAGGCTGTCATCGACGGATTCTGGGCGCTGATGCTGCCCGTCATCATCGTGGTCGGTCTGCGTTTCGGCATCTTCACGCCCACCGAAGCCGCGGTCGTCGTCGCCGTCTATGCGCTGTTCGTGGCGACCTGCATCTATCGTGAATTGAAGCTGTCGCAGCTTTATGAGGTGTTCGTTTCCTCCGCGGTGACGACGAGCATCGTGATGTTCCTGGTCGCGGCCGCGCTGGTGTCCTCCTGGCTCATCACCGTATCGGAGATTTCCGCACAGGTCGTTGATCTCCTGAAGCCATTCATGGGCAACAACACATTGCTGATGCTCGCAATCATGGTCGTGGTGGTGATCGTCGGAACCGCGCTCGACATGACGCCGACGATCCTGATCCTGACGCCGATCCTGATGCCGATCATCAAGGCGGCGCATATCGATCCCGTCTATTTCGGCGTGCTCTTCATCATCAACAATGCGATTGGCCTCATCACGCCGCCGGTCGGCGTGGTGCTGAACGTCGTTTGCGGTGTTTCCAGGATCAGCATGGAGGACATCATCAAGGGTGTCTGGCCCTTCATGATCGCGCAACTGATCGTCCTGTTCGCGATGGTCTTGTTCCCGGGACTGGTGACGATCCCGGCCAAGTGGTTCGGCGGCTAGCGTATCGGACATAACGGAACGGAGCAGGGCAATGGCCGCGAAAATCATGATCCTCAATGGGCCCAATCTCAATTTCCTCGGCATCCGGGAGCCGCATATCTACGGCCGGACGACGCTGCAGGAGATCGAGGCGAGCTGCCAGGCGCTGGCCGACCTGCTCGGCGCCTCGATCTCGTTCCACCAGTCCAACATGGAGGGCGAGCTCGTCGGCCTGATCCAGTCCGCTCATGGCAAGGCGGATGCGATCATCATCAACCCGGCCGGCTATTCCTTCACCTCGATCGCGCTGATCGATGCGCTGAAGATTTTTGAGGGCGTGAAGATCGAGTTGCATATCTCCAACATCCACGCGCGCGACGAGCTTCACCGCCATTCGATCACATCGGGCGCCTGCGCGGCCGTCATTTGCGGGCTGGGCCCATACGGCTATCTCGCCGCGATGCTCGCGGCCGTCCAAAAGCTCGGACAATTGCCTGCAACAATCCCGCCGGCTCTGCACGGGCTTGCGGCTGCGGGTCAGGCGTAAGCCAGGAGAACGCAATGCGCGGATCGGGATTTCTCGCCATCTGGAGCGACGTCGCGGCGCAGGACCTGACCGATTACCGGCACTGGCTGACGCGCGAGCACACCACTGAGCGGGTCACGACCAGGGGTTTCCTGGCATCGCGCGTCTTCCGCGCGATGCGGGACGACGTCAATCGCTTCTTCATCCTGTACGAGCTGGAAACGCCCGAGGTCCTCGATGGCGAAGCCTATCTGGCGCGCCTCAACGCACCGACGCCGTGGTCGCAGCGCATCATGCCCAAGCTCGACAATTTCATCCGGGGCGGCGGCACCATGGTGGCGCGGGCAGGGCGCGGCGAGGGGGCCACGATCACTGCGCTACGGATCGAGAAGCTGCCCGGGAATCCGCAAAAGTTGGCCGAGGCGCTCGTTGCATGCGACGGGGTCGCGGCCGTGCAGATCGGCGCGAGCGACGAGGCACGGACATCGGTGCCGACCACTGAGAAGGGCATGCGCAAGGAGGAGGGGTTCTTCTCAGGCCTTCTGTTGATCGAGGCGCTCGACCTGACCTCGCTGCAGGCCACCTTGCAGCAGGCGCGCACGATTGCGCCTGACGTTCTCGGCCGGGCGAGCGAGCCGGAGGTCTATCAAGGCATGTTCGCGCTCGACGCCCGCATCGCGGATTTCGGCTGATGGCAAGTTTCTCGCTCGCCGCCCTGACCGTGCTGGAGCTTGCGCCGCCCGAGATGATCGAGCTGGCGGCCCGCTGCGGCTACGAGACAGTCGGGCTGAGGCTGCTGCCGGCAACGCCGGGCGGAATTGCTTATCGCCTGATGGACGATGCACCGCTGCTGCGGGAGACGCTGGCGCGGCTGCAGTCGACGGGCGTGACCGTCGCCGATCTCGAAGTCGTTGCGTTCCGGCCGGAGACGGACGTTGCGTCCTTCACACCCTTCTTCGAGGCGGGTGCGCGCCTCGGCGCCAAGCATATCCTCGTTGCCGCCTACGATCCGGATCTGGCACGGTTTTCGGATCGCTACCGGCAGTTTTGCGAAGCGGCCGCAACGTATGGACTGACGTCCGATCTCGAATTCATGCCCTGGACCAGTGTTCCCGACCTCAAGGCCGCGATGCGGATCGTCGGCGATGTCGATCATCCCGCTGCCGGCATTCTGGTCGATGCGCTGCATTTCGATCGATCGCAGAGCTCCCTTGTCGATCTCCGCACCATCCCGGCGCGTCGGCTTCACTATTGGCAACTCTGCGACGGCCCGGCCGAACGTCCGGCCACGACGGAGCAGCTCATCCATGCCGCGCGTGAGGAGCGCATGTTTCCGGGCGAGGGTGCCATCGATCTTATTGGACTGACGAAGGCGATGCCGGACGACCTCACAATCAGCATTGAAGTCCCGACCGTTCAACTGGCGAAGACCGTTGATGCCGAAACGCGAGCGCGCCGGGCGCTCGCGGCGGGCAAGTCCGTGGTCGAGAGGGCGCGCGCGAATTCCTGAAGGAAGGGTGCTCCGGATGCCGCAAGGCGATCGCTGCTTTGCCGTTGAGACCGATCTGCTGGTCATAGGCGCCGGTGCCGCCGGCATGACGGCCGCGTTGGTCGGTGCCCTCGAAGGGCTCGATGTCATTCTTTGCGAAAAGTCGGACATGGTGGGCGGCACGACCGCGACTTCCGCCGGTACCGTCTGGATCCCGGGCAATCGGCAGGGACAACGCGCAGGCACCCATGACACGATCGAGGCTGCGCGCACCTATCTCGCCGCGATGCTCGGCGCGCACGCGACAGACGAACGCCTGGACACATTCCTGAAAGTTGGCCCGATCGTTCTCGACTATCTCGAGCAGAAGACGAGCGTGCAGTTCGCCGCACCGCCGGTCCATCCCGATTACAAGAACCTGCCGGGCGCCGCGATCGGCGGTCGAGCGCTCGGTGCGGTGCCGTTCGATGGTCGCAAGCTCGGCAGCGACTTTGCCCGCATCGGGCCGCCCCGCCGGGAGTTCATGGCTCTCGGCGGCATGATGATCGGGAAGGCGGACATTTCGCCTTTGCTGGCACCCTTCCGCAACTGGACGAATTTTCGACACGTCGTCGGCCTTCTCACGCGCCATGCGCTGGATCGAATCCACCACAGGCGCGGAACGCGACTGCTCATGGGCAATGCCCTTGTTGCCAGACTATTTGACAGCGTCCGTCGCGCCGGCGTCGGCTTGCGATTTGAGACAGCACTTCACGAGATCATCTGCGAAGGCGACGCCATCGTCGGTGCCGCCTTGTCGTCTCCGGGCGGAGAGGTGGCTATACGTGCTCGCAAAGGCGTGGTGCTGGCGACAGGCGGTGTCGGCTGGAGCCGTGACCTTCGTGAGCGGCTGTTCCCGGACGCCGCACGGCGCTTTTCGCTTGCGCCATCATCCAACACCGGAGACGGCATCCTCGCGGCCGAGCGTGTCAACGCCGTGATCGAGCGCGACCTCGAAAGCCCGGCCTTGTGGATGCCGAGCTCGGTGATGGCGCAGGCCGATGGCCATGTCTCGGTCTTCCCGCACATCATGCTGGATCGGGCCAAGCCGGGGCTGCTAGCCGTGAACAAATCCGGCCGCCGCTTCGTGAATGAAGCCGATTCCTACCACGACTTCGTCGCAGCGATGCTGCGCTCGAACGCGTCGGAAGCGTCAGCTACGCCGGCCTTCCTGATTTGCGACCGCAGCTTCATCAGGGATTTTGGCCTCGGGCTGGTTCACCCCGGGACCAGGAATTTGAGTGGCTTCCTCGATGCCGGATATCTGATGGAAGGCGAAACCATCGAGGCGTTGGCCCGCAAGATCGGCGTGGATGCCGATCACCTTGTGCAGACGGTCGAGCGATACAACGACTTTGCAGAAACCGGGATCGACGAAGACTTCGGCCGAGGCTCCAGCGAACTGAACCGGTTCAATGGCGATCCCAGGGGCAAACCGAATCCTTGTCTGCGGCGGATCGGGCCAGGACCGTACTATGCGGTGGCCGTCTGGCCGTCAGACCTTGCCAGCAGTGCCGGCCTGCGCACGGATTCATGCGGGCGGGTCTCGTCTCGAGATGGGAAGATCATATCCGGCCTTTACGCGGTCGGCACCGATGCATCCTCGATCTTCCGCGGCACTTACCCGGGACCTGGCACAATGATCGGCCCCGCGATCGTATTCGGCTGGTGCGCCGCGATGGATGCTGCGGGAACGCTACGCAGGTTTCTCGCCTGAAGCGTGGCTCCAAATCTTAGGGTCGCCCGCGACACTTCACAAAAAGTCGGGCTGAGAAATTCGTCAGCGCGGTAGGCTGCCCCCGAGATTCCACCCGCGGCCACCCTCGCCGAAAATCTCGTAACCCGTCGCCGTCACCACGACCGTGTCCTCGAGCTTGATGAAGCCGCGCTTCGGATGCTTCATGGTGGTCTCGATCGACACCACCATGCCGGGCTCGAGCGGCAGCCGGGCATCGGTGTCGTCGTAGGGCACCGGACCCGTGGCTGTCAGGTGAGGGGCCTCGTGGCTGACGAGGCCCATGCCGTGGGCCAGGAAATCGGTGCAGCCGCGCTGGCTGATTCGGGCGAGCTGCCGCTCGGCCGCGACGTAGATATCGCCGCCCATGGTGCCCGGCTGGACCGCGGCGAAGGCCGCGCGCTGCACCGCCTCGATCTCGGCGAGATAATCCTTGAGCTCAGTGTCGGGCTCGCCGAGCACGGCCATGCGCGCGAGATCGCCGATATAGCCGTGATAATTGCCGCCGGAGTCGAGCGACAGCACATCGCCTTGCTCCCAGCGCTGCGACGACGGCGCCCGGTTGTGGCTGCTGCCGCAGGCGAGCAGGCAGTACTCGAAGGTCAGCCCGCGGTTGGCTTCGGCGACGCGCAACGCGTCCGACAATTGCTGCTTGGTGGTGCCCGGGCCGTGCTTGCCAATCACCTCCAGCATCGATGCGATCACGAGCTCCGAGGCTGTCTTGAGCTGCCTCAGCTCATCCGCCGACTTCACCGCCCGCAGCCGCTCCAGCACCAGCAGCGCGTCCTTGAGCTCGGCGCCGGGCAGGGCGTCGGCCAGCGCCTTCCCTGCGTCCATCGGCAGGAACGCCATCTCGACGCCGACCCGCTTCAGCGGCACGCCGGCATCCCGGATCAGCGCCACGGCGCGCGTGATCGCGTCGACCGAGCCGTTGGACTCCGTGCGGACCTGCGGCACCCAGGGCGGCGCGACGGCGCGCTGATGGGTCTCCAGCCGGTGGCCGATATAGACAGCCTTGTCAGGCGCGCCCTTGGGATAAACCAGCACCGGCAGATAGCGGCTGACGCCCATGGCATCCATGTAGTCGAAGAAGATCGCGCGCTCGGCGCCAAGCAGGTACTGCACATTGTGCTTGGAGGTCGCGATCAGGACGTCGAGCCCTGCGGCCTCCATGAGACGATCGAGCTTGGCGGCATCGAATGGAATGGCGCGCGAGCTGCCGGCGCGGGCGACGTTCTCCTGCATGACGAACCTCCGTTTCTCGTTGTCGGCCGGTTTGAACGGCCTGTTCTCCCTACGAGATATTGATTGTAGGTCGAAGGCAAGGGTTTGGGCATCGTGAATTCAGCCGGCCTGGCGAGATCCCAACGCATTCCGGCTTTGGACCGGCGAACGTGCACCCAGGCGACATCTGGACCTTGATCGCCGCCGGCGCGCCGATTCGGCGGTGTCGGTGGAACTTGAACACGTCGAGACGGTTGCCTTGGCGGTCCGGAACCGAACGGGAAGAACAATTGAACCGCCGCCACTTCTTGGAAGCCTCGGCATTGATGCCATTGGCGACATCTCTACCGGGTGCATTCCCTGCGGCATTGGCGGAGGAGGTCCCGTTCGGGACCTCCTATGTGCGCGACCTAGCCCGCAATATGGCGAGTAAGCCGTTTGAGGCACCGGAGGAAAAGCTCCCGGACGGGATCAAGGATCTCGACTACGATCAGTATCGGTCAATTCGCTTCCTGCCGGAGCGGGCGCTTTGGCGCAGCGAGAAACTGCCCTTCGAGATCCAGTTTTTCCACCGCGGTTTTTTCTACAAGAACAAGGTCGACTTTTACGAGGTCTCTGGTGGACGAGCCGCGCCGATCCGGTACCGGCGCGACGATTTTGCGTTCGGCGACAAGATCGGCCCGGTGCCGGATGTCGATCTCGGATTTGCCGGCTTTCGCATTCACGCCCCGATCAACCGGGCCGACTACCATGATGAGGTTTGCGTTTTTCTCGGCGCCAGCTACTTCCGCGCCGTTGCCAAAGGCGAGACCTACGGGCTGTCCGCGCGCGGTCTTGCGATCGACACCGGCGAAGCCAAGGGAGAGGAGTTTCCCTTCTTCAAGGCCTTCTGGCTGGAGAAGCCCGCATCGGGTGCCACATCCATCGTGGTTCACGCGCTGCTCGACAGCAAGAGCGCAACCGCAAGCTACCGATTCACGATCAGGCCTGGCGCAAGCACCGTCTTTGACGTCGAGATGACGCTCTATCCGCGGGTCGAACTGCAACATGCTGGACTTGCGCCGACGACGAGCATGTTCTTTTTCGGTCCGAACGATCGGCAGAATGTCGATGACTTCCGCCCCGCGGTGCATGACTCCGACGGCCTTGCGATATTCAACGGAAAGGGCGAGCAGCTCTGGCGTCCACTCAACAATCCTCGCGACCTGCAGGCCGGCACGTTCAATGATCTCAACCCTCGCGGCTTTGGCCTGATGCAGCGAGAGAAGAACTTTTTTGCTTACGAGGACATCGAATCGCGCTTTGAGCGTCGGCCAAGCCTCTGGGTCGAACCGATAGGAGATTGGGGCGAGGGCAGCGTGGTCCTTTTCGAGATCCCGACCAAGGAGGAAATTCACGACAACATCGCTGCGTTCTGGCGTCCGAAAGCGGCCATTCCCGCCAAAAGCGAGAACAATTACACCTATCGGCTGCACTGGGGTCCAGATGCGCCGAAACCGAATTCGCTGGCCCGATTTACCCGCACCGGCGTTGGCACGCGGGGCGAGGGCAGCAAGCTGTTCGTGCTCGAACTTGCCGGCGACAGGCTGAAAGAGGTCGATCCTGACAGGGTGAAGGGCGCCGTCAGCGCGGACAAATCCGAGATCAGCAATGTCGTCACACAGCCAAATCCAGAAACCGGCGGCTGGCGCCTGAGTTTTCAGTGCATCGTCAAGAATGCACCCATCGAGTTGAGGGCGGTCTTGATGCAGGGCGATCAACCAATATCCGAAGTATGGATTTATCGATGGGCGCCCTGACGACTTCGCCTGCGCTCGGGTCTGACCTGAGCGTTCGGTATCTCCCGGATGAAACGCCTCTCCCGATGCCGCCATGTCGATTGGACGGGAGCACCGACGCAAAGCTGGCGCGACAGCGGGCCAGCGGAGCGGTTGCAGCGCGGCGCCTGTTCATTTTTGGCGGAACGATCGCGCTTACCGCTGGGGGCGCCGTTGAGATGTACGATGTTCTCAAAGTTGGCGGCGTCACGGTGCTCGAAGGGATTGTGCTCGCGTTATTCCTCGTGCTGCTCGCCTGGATCGCGTTTTCATTCATGTCTTCACTGGCGGGCTTCTTTGTGCTGCTGCGACGTCGACAGGATGTGCTGCCAATCGACAGCCACGATCCGCTGCCGGCGATCACCGGCCGAACGGCCATGCTGTTGCCGACTTATAACGAGGATCCCCATCATCTCACGGCCCGGCTCCGCGCCATGCACGAGTCGATCGGCGAGACCGGACATGCCGCGTTGTTCGATTGGTTTCTTCTCAGTGACACGACGGACCCGGACATCTGGATCAGTGAGGAGCTTGCATTTGCGGAACTGCAGCGGAGCTGTGGTTCCGGCCGTCTCTACTATCGGCACCGATCCGACAACACCGCTCGGAAGTCCGGCAACATCGCCGAATGGGTGAGGCGCTTCGGCGGCGCTTACGACTGCATGATCATTCTCGACGCGGACAGCCTGATGAGCGGAGATACCATCGTTCGGCTGGTGCACGCGATGGAGGCAAACCCACAAGCCGCACTGATTCAGACGCTTCCCATCGTCGTAAATGCGCGCACCCTGTTTAGCCGGCTTCAGCAGTTCTCCAGCCGTCTGTACGGCCCGTTGATCGCTGCCGGAAACGCCTGGTGGCACGTCTCCGAGGGCAACTATTGGGGACACAATGCCATCATCCGGACAAAGGCTTTCGCGCAGGAGGCGGGCTTACCCGAACTGCGCGGGAGGAAGCCGTTCGGTGGGCACATCCTTAGTCACGATTTTGTCGAAGCGGCACTGATGCGACGGGCCGGGTGGGGGATCTTCATGGCCCCCGCTCTGGGCGGCAGCTTCGAGGAGGTGCCGCCGTCATTGCTGGATTTTGCCGCAAGAGACCGCCGCTGGTGTCAGGGCAATCTCCAGCATCTCGCCGTTCTGCCGGCCCGCGGTTTGCACTGGATATCCAGGCTTCACCTGTTGACCGGGATCGGCTCTTACCTGACCGCTCCGCTGTGGCTGCTGTTTCTATTGCTCGGAATTCTCATCTCTCTGCAGGCCTATTTCGTCAAGCCAGAATACTTTCCCAAAGGTTTTGCGTTGTTTCCGACGTGGCCCGCACAAGATCCCGTGCTTGCCGCCTGGGTCTTTGCAGCGACCATGGGGCTCCTCATTCTGCCGAAGCTATTGGCATATCTTGTTCTGCTCACGAAGCGTGCGGAACGGCAGGCCTTTGGTGGCGGATTTCGTGTCCTGGCAGCTGTCATCGCCGAGAGCCTGCTTGCAGCCCTGATCGCTCCGTCCATGATGATCTTTCAATCGACTGCCGTGGCGGAGATCCTGCTCGGGCGTGATGCCGGCTGGCAGGTGCAACGGCGAGGCGACGGCGGGATCAGGCGCGAGGAGGTCTATCGCAAATTCGCCGTCCCGAGTTTGTGCGGGATGGCGATGGCGGCAAGTGCCTACGCCGTTTCGCTGCCGCTGCTCCTCTGGATGTCGCCGGTGATCATTGGGCTCGCTCTTGCCATTCCGATCGGACTCGTCACGTCGGCACCAACGAGAATGGCGCGCCTGTTTGCGACGCCGGAGGATAATCTCTCGCCGACAGTGCTGAAGCGGGCGAGCGAGCTTGCCTGCTTGCCCCGGATCGAGATTCCCGGAGCCCTGTTGGCGCTCTGGCAAAACCGTGGGCTGTTGAGAGCGCATATGGAGTCACTGGAGCCGCCGCCGCGCAAATCGCGATGGATCGACGTGGACCTTGCGATTGCCCGCGCCAAGATTGAGCAGAGCGACAGTTTCGAAGAGGTCGTAGCCAGCCTCAGCGCGCGGGAGAGATTTGCCTTGCTGAAGCACCGGGTCGCCCTTGAGCAGGTCATGAAACTGCAGTGAGCTGCTGCGCGGCGCGCCATTTTGCGGTTCAAGTCAGCCGGTGCCTGGAGGTTCAGCCTTTTGCCGGGGCGGGCGCGACTTCACTTGACATCCACTTGGGCATTTGTAGCGCTCACCTGAAATCTGCACTGACCCAAAATGTTAGTCGTTGATTCTATTGAGGAAAGCACGAAAAAAAGATCCATGGATTCCTTCGCTTGTTCAGCAGAAATTGGCACCAGGCTGGCGTTCTTCATTCGAATATTGCATTGCCCGAGTTCCGCTTGGCGACGCCGAAAAATTGATAGCTCTCCTCTTCCCGAACGACCTGCTGATGTGACAGCCGCCTGAACGCTTTCAACTAGCCGTCTCAGCCGCCGGCGGGGCCGGAGCGAATGCTTGGCCCAAGAGCCCGTCGGATTGACGCGATCCGGCGACCGCGCCCAGACCTGCCGGCTCCAGCGTCTTCATCTGAAATTCATCGCGGGTTGCGAAGTCGTTGCCGGAGAGAAATTCGTCGAAAGGCTCAACGGCGCATTGAGATCGCGGTGGAGGTAATGCCGCTAGTCGTCGAATCCATAAAGCCTCGCGGCGAACTCGATGCATGCGGCGTACTTGAGGTCAATCGCGAGACAATCGAGGATCTTCTGCAGTCGCTTTGCCGTCCGTTTCACGCGGTGTTCTGGTATTGTGATGATCATCGGTCTTTCCTCCGTTGCTCATCGAAACTTGCGGCCGAAAGCTGTCGCTCCCAACCTCTCGGTTGCGCGCGTCAAGAGAATATCATGCAAGAGCGGAGTGCCCGCTCGCACCATAGCATCGATAATCTGAGCGGCGGAACGGCGCTGGGGCTTCTCACTCGGGACGATAGGGCAGGCCGAATTCTGCAGAATCTCGATCAGCGTATCGTCGAAGGAACGTGGCCACCGGTGCAGAGAAACTATTCCCATGGCCGCATTCCGGCAGGTTGGTAGGATAGACTTTCCGATCGAGAGCTCGACGATATACGCCAACCATTCCATAGCGCGGCATGAAGTGATGTCGTCGGCGTCATCGAATGGCTCAGGAAGTGTAGGTCCGGCGCCAACCAAAAAGGCATGCAATCTACGCGCCGCCTCTAGTCTTTCTGCCGAAAGGCACTTAGGCGAGCTTTCCCGCATGTCGAATTGGCAAACGCTGCACGTGTAGACCCGATTCATGTTCGTCCACGTGAGTCGGGAATGACAGCACGGGCAACAGTCGACCAGCACTTCGCCAGTTGATGGATCGCAATCTAAAGGAACGAGTTGCCATGCCAGCCGATGAAAGGGGTCATCTCCATCACTAACTAGGGCTCCGGGAGCGAGCCGGCGTACGTCGATGCTTACCCAGTCCGCGGGGACTTGCCGCTGGTAAATATGAAATCCGCATTCCGTTGGTTCGATACTACGTCCTTTCATTTCAATACTGTCGAATCCGCCAAGCTTAGAAAGGCGATCTATCGCAGTTGGGTTGGTGGGCAATGATGCCAAGCTGGAATGCTTTAGCCCGAGCCGCAGAAGCTCGTCGGTGCTGACCAATGCGAACGGGGCCAACCGAATGGCAATCGATTGGATTGACTCATCGGCGCGCGGGACGACCGACTTTAGGAGCTGCTGTGGCTCAGGCACGGATCCGGCTCCCTGCCTGAGACCCCCTTGAAGGCTTCTTTGTCTTGGGCGTGTCCTCTGGATCTTCCTCTTCTTCGCCCCTAGTGAGAGGGATGGTCGGAATCGATTTGAGATCGGCTACACGGAAGGGATTGACGCCCATCATGAGATCGTCGTGGCTGTAAATGTAATCGAACCCGCTGATAAAATCGGACAGTTCCAAGGTTGTGGGCACAGCGCCCCTTGCGCGTTTAAACGCCTCGCAAGTGGCAGATTCGACTAGGTTTGCCGGATTGAACGCGCTTAGTTGCGTGGTTGGCCCCGTCACGGTTTTCGGATCGATCACGAGGACGCCACCGTGGCAGGTGATCGGTCCAGAAACCTGCCCGTAATTGCATCCGGTCGGGTTGTTGGCGATGATCGGTATCGAGGTGAAGAAGCGCTTCGTCGTCGGGTCCCAGGCCGGCTGCTCAAGCGACAGCCCAGCGCCCGCGGGTATGATCGCCTGATCAACAATGATCCTGGCGATTTTGCTGACGCTGTTCTTGGCGGCGTTCCCATTTGCCGCGAACAGCGTTGCGAAGGGGGGATCCTCGGCGTTATTGGCAGCGAGCAGCAGCTTGCCGTTCGATGTCAGGGCCATTTCGTCCACCCGCGTGGATCCGCCGGTCGGAATGCTGGCCACGGCCGTCGAAGCCCCATCGAGATCAAATACTTTGAGGCTGCTGTCGCCGTCGCCCGCGTAGAGCCAGCGGCCGTGGCTCACGACGCCGTCCGGCCCCGAAATGTTGTTGTTGACGGTGCCGTTGGGATTGTGGACAGCCCCCTTGAAGCCGGGGAGCAGCCGCTTCCACGTGAGGGTCCGGGTATCGATGACCTCGACCCCGGCATTGGAGCGATCCGCGAAATACATTTCGGCGCGCTTCGGATTGACCCAACTGATGTCGAACGACTGCAGCGGGTTTCCCGGGATCTAAATCGCCGTCAGACATTTCGTCTCGGTAGTGGTCGGCGCCCCCGGACCGGTGCATGGCGCGGCGAACGAGCTCGTAGACACAACCGCCCATAGCCCGGCTGCCGCAGAGGCATAAAGATAGGCCCGCAAATTTCTAGACATGTTAACCCTCCCATAGTGAGTTAATTGCCATTGCGTGCCCCCGAGCCCGAGTGGACAATACTACCAATGACGATATGCGCACAATGGTACGCGCTCTGAGCGAGCAATCGGAAGAGACGTCCGAGGGAGAATTCGAGCGCGCTACCGCAAGTCTTCCGCTTCGACAGGCGGTTGGAGCGGGGAGTTGAACCTACGCTGGTCGAACGTCTGGTCAGTTTCTAAAGCGCGATGAGATTGGGATGAATCATCATCGCGCTCCAGGTAGTTGTTTTGAGAATGATCTTTTCGGAAAACCGCTGCGCACTTTTCCGGATCAGACCTTCATCGACGCTCCCATCGTCCATCCAAGGCCATGCCGCTCGCCGCAGCGCCCTACCGCGCGAGCGGTTTAGTCCTGTGGCCCATCGCTTCCGCTGGCGCGGTGCAACTATCTGTCGGTTGATAGTGAAAAGCGGAAGGTTTGGCGTGAGCGCCAGAGCGACGCTTTTGGGCCTTTTCCGACCTGACAGGCCAGATTGACGATGTCCGTAAGTCCAGACGGAGAGTCGGGAGGCGGAAATCCTGTGGGAATAGCGTCGCCATGCTGGGGTTCTCGCGGTCCGTACTATTTCTTGTGTATCTGTTGGATAGCGCGTCAAACCTGCGTGCAGCCCAAGCTGGCCCGCGATAGCTCGTCATCGCGGCTGTCACGAGACGCTTATCCATTCGATGCAAGACTATCAGATCAACGCAAATCAGAAGGGAGAACGCACACGTCGCCAGCGCGCTGCGCCGGCAGGAGTGCATTGGGCACATTAAGCTCAATGATGCTTGCACTCTCCGGCTTTGGTGAGCGGCGGCGCACAACGAACACCACGCCCGAAAGGGTTGCCCGCCTCCATACTACTCGACAGGCAAGCATGTTGTGAAAGCCGCTGAACAACAGATCAAACTCGCTTGCGAATATGTAATAGGGCGCCGAAAGGCAAGCGCCAAAGGCATTGATGTCGCGCACCACACACGGATGCACCCCCGTAATTCCATCGAAGGAAAGCAATGCCGGTGCATTGATGACCTCGCGCGGCAGAGCGCGACGTTCCATTGACCTTTCAATCATGGCGAGAACTCCTCAAAAGCTTCTTTGCTTCAATTGCCGGTCCCGCCGAACCTCGCAATACGAGATAACCTCGCACCGGTGCGCCAAACAAGCAGCACCGCTGTCTAATTAGAGTTGGATCGAATTTTCCGGTTAACCCGGAGAAGGGATGGTTCAACAAGCTCAGCTCTATGCGCGAAAAGGAGTAGATCGACGCTGAGCAAGGCGAATGAATTGAGAAGCACTTTTGGCAGCTGTTGATGCTGTGGACGGCTCCTCCACCGGCGCGAGAGCGCCAAGGAGTGGGCGCCATTTTGAGCCTCCCACGATTCGGAGGAGCAACCTATGCAGTCAATTTCGACAATCGGTCTGGATATCGCGAAGTCGGTCTTCCAAGTGCACGGCGTTGATGCAGCCGGCCAAGTGGTTAACGATGAGCGGCAGAAGCACCACCCCCGAGTTGGCGTCGGCCGTGAAGAGTCCGGCACGAAGACCTAAGCGGTCGATAGATGCGTCCGGGCCGCACCGATTGGACGCCGTGCGTCCAAGGGGTAGCACCTCATTCGGCGGCTGAGGAGCGTTATACTGCGCGGCTGTGGGTCGCGGCGGAGCGCGTCAGATGAGCATCGAATGCGGACGCCACGCTCCTGACCAGAAATTCCGCGCCCTCCCTGACGAAGAGTCGCTCGTCGCCTTCCATTGTCACTGCTCCACCCGCGATGAGGCCTTCTAGTCGGGACCGGTCGATGATCGCCGTCTTCGGATCCCGGCCATGGGACCGAGCGATCTTCGACAGATCCACGGCCATATCGCACATGACCCGCTCGATGAGATCGGCCCGGAAGCGATCGTCCGCGGTGAATGAGTAGCCTTTGACGGTGGCGAGTCGGTCGTCGGCGATGCGCGCGAGGTAATCGCGCGTCGCCACGACATTCTGCACGAAACCTTGCGGCATCCGGCCGACCGCGCTTGCGCCAAGCCCGATGATTGTTTCCGCGGTGTCGTCCGTGTAGCCTTGGAAATTCCGGCGCAGCCGCCCGTCGTGCTTCGCCGCGGCGAGACTGTCGTTGGGCAGGGCAAAGTGGTCGAAGCCTATGCGCACGTAGCCGGCGCCAACGAGCGCCTCTGCGATCGTTTCGGATCGCAGGTGCCGCTCGATGCTGGCGGGAAGAGCGTCTTCGTCGATCTTCCGCTGATGCTTCTTGAACGACGGAACGTGGGCGTAGCCGAACACCGAGAAGCGATCCGGACGGAGTTCAATGCACTTGACGACAGTGTCCAGGCACGATTGTACCGTTTGAAGCGGCAGACCGTAGAGAAGATCGAAGTTAAGCCGGCTGACCCCGGAACGCCTCAGTTGCTCGACACCCTTAGCGGTCTGCTCGAAGCTCTGCAGACGGTTGATGGCGCGCTGCACAGCCGGATCGAAACTCTGGACGCCGAGACTGGCGCGGGTGACTCCGCTGCAGCCCAGGGCCTCGGCCATTGCCTCCGTCAGGGTGCGCGGATCGATCTCCACGGCGAGTTCAGCGTCGGGCAGCACGAAGTAGGAGTAGCGGAGCGCACCCACGAGATCCGCAAAAGGTCTCGGGCGTCATGATTGTCGGTGTGCCGCCGCCGAAATGGATATGGGAGATCGGCAGGCGCCGACCGATGGTTTCGGCGACGAGATGGGCCTCAGTGCGCAGCCCCGAGGTGTAGACGGCAATCGGATCGTCCTTCTTCGTGACCGAGGTGTGGCAGCCGCAGTACCAGCACATCGACCGGCAGAACGGAATGTGTAGATAGATCGAGGCCGGCTGCCGGGACGACAGCGTCTTCAGCCAGCTTCGGTAGTCGCCTTCACTGATCCCAGGCGAGAAATGCGGTGCGGTCGGGTAGCTCGTGTAGCGGGGAAGCCTGTCCAGGCCGTACGAATGCGCCAGATCCAGTCTCACGTATCGCTCCTGCGCTTATCTAAGCGACAGTTCGCAACCCTGACCTTCATCGGGCTGCCCCGCGGGGAGGGCGCGCTCGGGGATACCTCTGAGGAGTGCGCCAGCAGCGAAGAGCGATCAGGAGTCGAGATTATGCAGGCGCTGGCGGTTGCGCAGCACGATGTGGCGAGCGCCGGAGAAGCCGAGAATGCCTTGGGCGTGAAGCTGGGATAGTGCGCGCGACACGGTCTCGAGCGTGAGGCCGAGATAGTCGCCGATGTCGCGGCGGCACATTGGCAGTGCCATCATGCCGGCTACGGCGAGGCGGCGGTCCATTTCGAGCAGGAAGGTCGCGACGCGCTCCATCGCGGTCTTACGGCCCAGCAGCAGCATGTGGTCTTCGGCGTGGCGAAGTTCGCCTGCGGTGATCGCCCAGAGCTTGCGGGCGACCTGCACGTCGGTGCCGGCGGCCTTTTCGAGGCTCGCACGCTTCACGAGGCGGACGGTGGTGTCGATAATGGCTTCGGCGGCGAGGCGGTGGGCGGGGACCGACTCGAGGCCGAACGCGTCGCCGGGAAGATGGAAGGCGCCGATCTGCCGGCGACCGTCCGAGAGGAGCTTATAGCTGCGGACCGCGCCAGTGACGACCTGATAGACGTATTCGGCCGGCTCGTCCTCCCCGTAGATTTCTTCGTCCTTGCGGTAGGAAAACTCGGTGGCGAGAAGGCCGACGTGGCCGGTGATCGCGCCAAACTGGTCGGTGAGAGAATGGGCAGGAGCAATCTGGCCGCCGATCCGGGTGTTCATCGTCTTGGTGTTGAGTGTCTGGGTCAGCATCTGCGTCATCTCCGTTGTGATGACGCATTGCTACGCGGGGTTGAGCAGCCTGAAAATTTCGAGCGATATCTTAGGGAGGTGCCCTTACGTAGAATCCCGTAAGTCAGTTTCCGCGCCGGTCCTGGATAGCGCGGCGGATGCGCTTGACCAGGTTTTCATCCAGAAGCGGCTTCAAAATCACGTCTTTCACGCCCGCCGCTGCCGCCCGGGCAGAGATATTGCGGTCGGGATCGCCGGTGATCAGGATCATCGGGGCGTCGCCGTCGGTTTGGCGCAAGCGGTCGGCGAGCTCGATGCCGTTGATATCGGGCATCTTGTAATCGATCACGTAGCAATCCGGGCCGGGCAGGCTCGTCGCGTTGAGCAGCGCGGTGGCGTTCCGGAAGGTCCGCACCGCAAAGCCATCCGTTTCCAGCAGGAAGCGCAGCGAACCCAGCACGGCCTCATCGTCGTCGACCACGTAGACGATAGGCTGTGCGGATGATGCCATTGGCCGCCGTTGGTGCGAGACGATCTCGATCATTCCGATCGCGTAGCACGGACGGGGCGAGCCGTTTTGACTTCCCTCAATCCTTCAGCATGCCGGCGCGCATCGCCAGCCGGACCAGTTCCGACAGGCTGCCCGCCTGCATCTTGGTCATGACATTGGCGCGGTACACCTCGATGGTGCGCGGGCTGATGTCGTAGTCGCGGGCGATCAGCTTGTTGGAGAGGCCCGCGACCAGGCCTTCCATGACCTGCCGCTCCCTTGGGCTCAGGGAGCCGACGCGAGCGGCGATGTCCTGGGCGATGGCGTCGCTCCTGGCCGCAGGCCCGGCTTGACGGATCGCGGTCTCGATCATGGCGGTGAGACGGTCGTCCTCGAACGGCTTTTCGAGGAAATCGACGGCGCCGAGCTTCATTGCCTCGACCGCGAGCGGCACGTCCCCATGGCCGGTCATGATCAGGATCGGGAAGGGCGAGTGCTGTGCCTTCATCCGTTTCAACAGCTCGATGCCGTCGAGGCCCGGCATCCTGATGTCCGAGACGACGCAGCCGAAGGCGAGGCGGGGCAAGGCGTCGACGAAGCTTTGCGCGTTGTCGAATAGCGTGACGCCAAAACCTGCAGAATCCAGCAGGAAGTTGAGCGAGTCCCGCATCGCCTCGTCGTCATCGATGACGTAGACATGTCCCTTGGTCGTCATTGCTCAGTCTCATCGGCTGCCGGTAAAGTGAAGCGGAATGTCGCGCCGCCCGATGCGTTGCTCTCGGCCACCATGCGGCCGCCGTGAGCTTCGATGATCGAGCGACTGATCGACAATCCCACGCCCATGCCAGTCTCCTTGGTGGTGAAGAAGGTCTGAAACAGGTTTGGAATGACGTCTTCCCGGAAGCCGGAGCCGGTGTCCGACACCTCGACCTCGATCACGTCGTCGGTGACGCGCCTGTTGGTGACGATCAGCTCGCGCCGCGGCGACTGCGCCATCGCTTCCAGCGCGTTGCGGTACAGATTGACCAGAACCTGCTGGATCTGCACCCGGTCGGCGAGGACGAGGTCGGCGCCGGGATCGAGATTGAAGCGGAGCTGCACGTTCTGCTCGCGCGCGCCGGCAAGGCCGAGCGCGCCTGCCTCCTCGATCAGCTTCGACAGGCTCTCGACCCGCTTCTCGGATTCGCCGCGGGAGACGAAGTCGCGCAGGCGCCGGATGATCTGGCCGGCGCGCAGCGCCTGTTCCGAGGCACGGTCCAGCGCGGTTTCGATCTTCGCCGTGTTGGGATCGGTGCTGCCGGCGAGCAGCCGCCGCGATCCCTTCATATAGTTGCTGATCGCCGCCAGCGGCTGGTTGATCTCGTGGGCAAGCGCAGAGGCCATCTCGCCCATCGCCGTCAGCCGGGACACATGGACGAGCTCCGACTGCAACTCCTGCAGCCTCGCCTGGGTCTTCTGATGCTCGGTGAGGTCGCGAACGAAGCCGGTGAAATAGGGCTTGCCATCGGACTGCATCTCGCCGATCGAGAGATGCATCGGGAACGTGGTGCCGTCGCGGCGCTTGCCTGTCACGATGCGGCCGATGCCGATGATGTGCGGATCGTTGGTCGAGCGATAGCGCGCAATGTAGCTGTCGTGGCGGGTGCGGTCCGGCTCCGGCATCAGGATGCTGACGTTCCGGCCGATCGCCTCCTGCTCGGACCAGCCGAACAGGCGTTCGGCCGCCGTGCTGAACAGCTGCATGACGCCGCTTCCGTCGATGACGATCATGGCGTCGGGAATGGTGTGCAGGATGGAGCGGAGGTGGGTCTCGCGTGTGCGCAGGGTTTCCTCGACCTGTTTCTCCTCGTCGACATCGAGGAAGATGCCGCTGAGGTGGCGGGCAACGCCGGCATCATCCCTGATGAGGCCGGCACGAGCCCGGATCCATTTGCCCCGGTCGGACGTCCCGGCAATTCTGAAAGAGACGTCGAAGCCGCCGCCGCGTTCGGAGACCTGTTTGATCGCGGTCTCGACGCGCGCGCGGTCGTCGGGCTCGAGACGCGACAGGAAGAGATCGTAGCTCGCAGGCCTGCCGCGCTCGATACCGAGCAGCATCCGCGCGGTTTCCGACCATTCCAGCTCGCGCGTCGTGAGGTCGAGATCCCACGTGCCGACGCCGAACCCCTCGATCCGGACCCGGAAATGCTGGCCGCGATGATCGTCTGGCGGATGCGTGACCCGGGTCGGCGCCAAGCGGTTGCTCCCATTCTGCGCCGCGGGCGAAGCGCCGCGACGTGTCGGCAATTTCGCCCAAGGACGCCTCGGAGGCAAGTTCCGATGTCTGATTCTGTTGGTGGATTTCCCGCGGCACGGCGAGGGCGATTTGATCTAGCTCATCCTGCCGGATCGCCGCGGGGCTACAATTTTGGTCAAAGCACGCTGCCGCGGAGACGCCCGATGACATACGCCACCGTGATGGTCAGCCTCGCGCTGAATCAGCCCAACAATGCGCGCCTTCAGGTTGCGGGCGAACTCGCCGAACGGTACGAGGCCGCACTCGTCGGGGTCGCCGCAGCGAAGTTCGCGCCGCCGATTTATTTCACCGATGGCGCTGCGGCCCAACGCCTGATCGATCAGGAGGAGGCCGCTGTCAAGAGGTGTCTTGCTGATCTGGAGGCGGAATTCCACGCTGCGACTGCGACCAGGACCCGCGGTGGGCGCGCGGAATGGCGCAGCGCCACAGATTTTCCCGCGCGATTCGTCCTGGCGCAGGCGCGCTGCGCCGACATCGTGGTCAGTGGCGGGCAGAGTCCGGCCTTCTCAGATGCGTTTTCGCTGGTAAGCCCGAAGGATCTGGTGATGCAGGCCGGCCGACCCCTTCTGGTCGTGCCTGACCGGATCACCTGGCTCGATCTGCGCGACGTTCTCGTAGCCTGGAAGGACACGCCCGAGGCGCGCCGCGCCGTGGCCGATGCGTTGCCGATGCTACGAAAGGCGAGGGATGTCACCATCGTTGAAATTCCGGAGGACGATGACGACCGTTCGGCCGTGGTGGCGCGGGTCGGCGACGTTGCCGCCTGGCTCGCCCGCCATGGCGTCACCGCGACCGCGCGGGTCTCGGGAGCGGGTGGAGCCGAAACTGCCGCCCAACGATTGGAGAAGGTTGCCGACGACGTCGCGGCCGGGCTGATCGTCGCCGGCGCCTACGGCCATTCGCGCTTCCGCGAGCTGATCCTCGGCGGCGTCACGCAATATCTAGTCACGCAAACCGCCCGCTGTGCGCTGCTGTCGCACTGACGCCTCGAACACAAGACGAATCGATGAGGACGCGCCGTGTACAAATTCCTTGAGCAGACCGTCGACCGCTACATGACACGCAACGTCAAAACGGTGCAGCGCGGCCTCGACATGCTCGTGCTCAGCGAGATGTTCGAGCAGGACGATTTCAACTCCTATCCGGTCGAGGACGACGGGCAGGTCGTCGGCATCGTCACGAAGTTCGATATCTTGAAGTGCTTCGCCTTCACGCCGAGCCAGATGCTGCCGCGCTATCACGACCTGATGAGCCGCAAGGTTGGCGACGTCATGACACCTGAGTTCATTTATGTCAGTCCCGACACGCGCCTGACGCGCGTGCTCCAGATCATGGTCGAGCACCGGATCCGGAGCATCATCGTGCTCGACAGGACCCAAAAGCTGGTCGGAATCGTCGCGCGCGAGGACGTCATCACGGCGCTGAAGGCGACCGCGAGCGGGTGAGTGTCTCAAGCTAAGCGGTAGGGTTGTAGCCTCCGTCATTGCAAGCGAAGCGCAGCAATCCAGAATCTCTCCGCCGAAAGACCCTGGATTGCTTATAGTTTCATCCAATGCGGGTCGGCTCTTCTCGCCGATCAGAACTCGCAATGACGGCGTGGGGCAGCAGGAGCACTTCATCTGGCTGCGCCGTAAATGTACGGAGCCGTTCCCAAGAAAATACCGCCATACGAAGAACCAAAGACCATCTTGATCTCAATCAATTCTCCGCGAGGGTGAATGTGGTTTCTGGCGGCGTGTTCTTTCAGAGAGAATCCGCGATGCCCCAGCCCTCCATCTCCAAGTCCATGACGTCAGGTGAAAGCGGCCTAGCGGCGTTGTTCGCGGTCACTGCCTTCCTATGCTTGATCGCCTCGGCCAAGGCGCTCGACGCGCCGTTCGCCTTTCACGCCGGACTGAGTGCGGCAGCGAGTCTGGCCGCGGTGTTCTTCATCGTCAACTGCTATTACGATCGTCCGGCGGCGCTGCCACCTGCGGAGATCAATGGTCGTCCCAACTACAACATGGGCCCGATCAAGTTCTCCGCCGTCATGGCGATGGTCTGGGGCATCGCGGGCTTCCTGGTCGGGCTCATCATCGCCTCGCAGCTGGCCTGGCCCGCGCTGAACTTCGACCTGCCCTGGATTCAATTCGGCCGATTGCGGCCGCTGCACACCTCCGCCGTGATCTTCGCCTTCGGCGGCAACGTCCTGATCGCGACATCCTTCTACGTCGTGCAGAAGTCCTGCCGCGCGCGGCTGGTCGGCGACCTCGCGCCCTGGTTCGTCGTGCTCGGCTACAATTATTTCATCCTCATCGCCGGCACGGGCTATCTGCTCGGCGTCACCCAATCCAAGGAATATGCCGAGCCGGAATGGTACGCCGACCTCTGGCTTACCATCGTCTGGGTCACCTATCTGCTGGTCTTCCTCGGCACCATCATCAAGCGCAAGGAGCCGCACATCTTCGTGGCGAACTGGTTCTATCTCGCCTTCATCGTGACGATCGCGGTTCTGCATCTCGGCAACAACCCGGCGCTACCGGTGTCGTTCTTCGGCTCGAAATCCTACATTGCTTGGGGCGGCATCCAGGATGCCATGTTCCAGTGGTGGTATGGCCACAACGCGGTCGGCTTCTTCCTGACCGCGGGCTTCCTCGCCATCATGTACTACTTCATTCCGAAGCGAGCGGAGCGGCCGATCTATTCCTACCGGCTGTCGATCATCCATTTCTGGGCCCTGATCTTCCTCTACATCTGGGCAGGTCCGCACCATCTGCACTACACGGCATTGCCGGATTGGACGCAGACGCTCGGCATGACCTTCTCGATCATGCTGTGGATGCCCTCATGGGGCGGCATGATCAACGGCCTGATGACGCTGTCGGGCGCCTGGGACAAGCTGCGCACCGACCCTGTGCTGCGCATGCTCGTCGTCTCCGTCGCCTTCTACGGCATGTCGACCTTCGAGGGACCGATGATGTCGATCAAGGTGGTCAATTCACTCAGCCACTACACCGACTGGACCATCGGCCACGTGCATTCCGGTGCGCTCGGCTGGGTCGGTTTCGTCTCCTTCGGCGCGCTGTACTGCATGGTGCCGTGGGTCTGGAATCGCAAGGGCCTCTACAGCCTGAAGCTCGTCAACTGGCACTTCTGGATCGCCACTCTCGGCATCGTTCTCTACATCTCGGCGATGTGGGTATCCGGCATCCTACAGGGCCTGATGTGGCGCGCCTACACCTCGCTCGGCTTCCTCGAATATTCCTTCATCGAGACCGTCGAGGCGATGCACCCCTTCTACGTCATCCGCGCCGCCGGCGGCGCGCTGTTCCTGATCGGTGCGCTGATCATGGCCTACAATCTCTGGATGACGGTTCGCACAGGCGAACAGGAAGTCCAGATGCCCGTCGCTCTTCAGCCGGCGGAATGAGGAGCTTCCCATGTCGTTCTGGACACGCCACCAAGTCTTCGAAAAGAACTCGATCATCCTGGTCGTCGGCATTTTGCTGGTGATCGCGATCGGCGGTCTCGTCGAGATCACGCCGCTGTTCTACCTCAAAAGCACGATCGAGGTAGTCGACGGCATCAGGCCGTACACGCCGCTGGAGCTGGCGGGCCGCAATGTCTACGTCCGCGAAGGCTGCTATCTCTGTCATTCGCAGATGATCCGGCCGCTGCGTGACGAGGTCGAGCGCTACGGCCACTTCTCGCTCGCCGCCGAAAGCATGTTCGACCATCCGTTCCAATGGGGCTCGAAGCGCACCGGTCCTGACCTTGCCCGCGTCGGCGCCAAATATTCCGACGACTGGCACGTGACCCATATGACCAATCCGCGCGCGATCGTGCCGCAATCGGTGATGCCGGGCTACCCGTTCCTCAGTTCAACCGAGGTCGATCCCAGCACGATTGCCGACCACATGCGTACGCTGCGGGCCGTCGGCGTTCCCTATACCGACGACCAGATCGCCAACGCGGCCGCCGACATGAAGGCCCAGGCCGATCCTGACAATGCCGGCACCGATGCCTTCACCAAACGCTACGCCAAGGCCGTCGTGCGCAATTTCGACGGCAAGACCGGAACGCCGACCGAGATGGACGCGCTGATCGCGTATTTGCAGATGCTCGGTACGCTGGTCGACTTCAAGCTCTACAACGAGAAAGCCAATCTTCGCTGAGAAGGCATCCACCGATGAAAGCCATCCTGACACTCGATAATCTCGCGTCCGGTCTCGTGACCACGATCTGGACGCCGGTCTTCGTCGCGATCTTTCTCGCGATCATCGCCTACGCATTTTGGCCCCGCAACAAGGCTGAGTTCGACAAAGCGGCACAGCTGCCGCTGCGGGAGGAGTAAGACATCATGACCGAACATCATGGCGAATTCGACTCCGTTTCCGGCAGATCCACGACAGGGCACGAATGGGACGGCATCAAGGAGCTCAACACGCCGCTGCCGCGCTGGTGGGTGATCACGTTCTATCTCACCATCGTCTGGGCGATCGGCTACTGGATCGTCTATCCGGCCTGGCCACTGATCTCCAGCAACACGACAGGACTGTTCGGCTACTCGACGCGCGCCGACGTCGCGGTCGAGCTCGCCAATCTCGAGAAGATCAGGGGCGACAAGATGGCGGCGTTGGGCGCGGCCTCGCTCGCCGACATCGAGAAGGATCCGGCCTTGCTGGCGCTCGCGCGCGCCAAGGGCAAGACGGTGTTCGGCGACAATTGCGCCCCGTGCCACGGCTCCGGCGGCGCCGGCGCCAAGGGCTATCCGAACCTGAACGACGACGACTGGCTGTGGGGCGGGACGCTCGACCAGATCATGCAGACCATCCAGTTCGGCGCCCGCTCCGGTCATGCCAAGACCCATGAAGGCCAGATGCTCGCCTTCGGCAAGGACGGCGTGCTGAAGGGCGACGAGATCGTCACGGTCGCCAATTACGTGCGCTTGCTGTCGGGCCTCTCGACCCGGAAGGGTTTTGACGCTGCAAAGGGCGAGAAGATCTTTGCGGACAATTGCGCCGCCTGCCATGGCGATGGCGGCAAGGGCAACCCGGAGCTCGGTGCTCCCAATTTGACCGACAAGATCTGGCTCTACGGCTCGGACGAGGCGACCCTGATCGAGACCATTAGCCAGGGCCGCGCCGGCGTCATGCCGGCCTGGGAAGGACGGCTTGATCCTTCCACCATTAAGGCAATGGCGGTCTACGTCCACTCCCTGGGCGGGGGAAAATAGTTGAGGGGCGGGGGCGAACAGAAACTCCCCCGCTTGAGCTGGATCAACTGACGCGGCGTGGTCGGGGCTAGGTTGAATCGCACCTCGAGAAGTCCCAGGCGATGAACAAGACCGTGAACCCGAACGAGCTCACATCGGACGACGATAACGGACCGCTCTTTGTGGCCCAGAAGAAGGTGTACCCCCAGAGCACCTCCGGGACCTTCCGCCGGATCAAATGGGGCCTCATGGCGTTCTGCCTCGGGGTCTATTACTTCCTGCCCTTCGTGCGCTGGAACCGCGGCCTCGGCGCGCCCAGCCAGGCGGTGCTGGTCGATCTTCCCAACAGCCGCTTCTACTTCTTCTTCATCGAGCTGTGGCCGCAGGAGGTCTATTACTTCACGGGCCTGCTGATCGTAGCCGCGGTGGCGCTGTTCCTGATGAACTCGGTCGGTGGCCGCATCTGGTGCGGCTATCTCTGCCCGCAGACGGTCTGGACCGACCTATTCTACGCCGTCGAGCGCTTCGTCGAAGGCGACCGCCGCGAGCGGATGCGCAAGGACAAGGCGGGCGGTGCGCTGACGCTCAAGCGCGTCTCCGACATCGCCCTCAAGCATGCGATCTGGCTGATGATCGCCTGGTGGACGGGCGGCGCCTGGGTGCTCTATTTCAACGATGCGCCGACGCTGGTGAAGCAGCTTCTCACGTTCCAGGCGCCAATGATCGCCTATATCTGGATCGGCATTCTGACGGCGACGACATATGTGCTCGCCGGCTTCATGCGCGAGCAGGTCTGCACGTATATGTGCCCGTGGCCCCGCATCCAGGCCGCGCTCACCGATGAGTGGGCGCTCAACGTCACCTACCGATACGATCGCGGCGAGAAGCGCACCTCGGTGAAGAAGGCCGCGGAGCTGCGCGCACTCGGCAAGCATGTCGGCGACTGCGTCGACTGCTATCAATGCGTCGCGGTCTGCCCGACCGGCATTGACATCCGCAACGGGCCGCAGCTCGAATGCATCCAGTGCGGGCTCTGCATCGACGCCTGCGACAACGTGATGACCAGGATCGGCCGACCGAAGCGGCTGATCGGCTATGACAACGACATCAACATCCAGCGCCGCCTGGACGGAAAGGCGCCGATCTATCGCATCGTCCGCGCTCGCACCATCGCCTACAGTGCGATCATCGCGGCCGTTGGCGGCATCATGCTCTACGTGCTGGCGACCCGCACTCTGCTCGACCTCAACGTGCTGCACGACCGCAACCCGGTCGCGGTCAAGCTCAGCGACGGTTCGATTCGAAACGCCTATACGGTGCGGCTGCTCAACAAGAGCGGTTATGATCGTGTCGTCGCGATCGATGCGGACGGCCCGGCTAATCTAACCATACATGTCGTCGGTGCCGATTCCGTGACGCCGGATAGGCCGGTGATCGTGATCCCGCGCGATAGCACCAGCGAGCTGCGGCTGCTCGTCACCGCCCCAGCCGACAGCAATCCGGAGAAATCGATCCCCGTGCGCTTCCACGTCACCGACATCGGGCTCGGCGAGGTTGCCACCACCACCGACAATTTCGTCTCGCCGTAACACCAGGAGATTGCCATGGCCACCAAGCCGCTGACCGGAACCAAGGTGTTCCTGATGCTGGTCGCCTTTTTCGGCGTCGTCATCGGCGTCAACGTCACGATGATGAAGCTCGCGATCGCGACGCTGCCCGGCACCGACGTCGACAGCCCGTATGCCGCGGGCCTCACTTACGATCGCGAGATCTCGGCGGCACAGGACCAGGTCGCGCGCAACTGGAAAGTCAGTGCGCATATCGAGCGGCGCGCCGACGGCCACGCCGTGCTCCAGCTCGACGCGCGCGATGCGGCGGGCCAGCCTCTGACCGGATTGAAATTCGAGGGCCGGCTGGAGCGGCCGACCGATAAGCGCGCGGACCTCGCGGTCGAGCTATCCGAGGCCGGCAGCGGCATCTATCGCGGCGATGCCGCATCGGTCGCGCCGGGTCAGTGGGATCTCGTCATCGAGGGCGATGCCAAGGGCGACCGCGTGTTCCTGTCGCGTAACCGCGTGATCCTGAACTGAGATCCCACCATGCAGATGACACGCGATTTCTCTCACTATGTCCGCGCCGCAGGCGCGGGCCTTCAGCACATCGACCTCGCGGTCGAGGGCGTTCACTGCGCCGGTTGCATGGCCAAGATCGAGCGCAGCCTGTCGGCCATTCCTGATGTCACGCTTGCGCGGCTGAACCTCACCGACCGGCGCGTCGCGCTGGAATGGAAAGAGGGCACGCTCGACCCTGGCCGCTTCATCGATCGGCTCGAGGAGCTCGGCTACAAGGCCTATCCGTACGAGACCGAGAGCGCGGAAGCGAGCGAGGTCGCGGAAGGGCGCTTACTGCTCCGCTGCCTCGGCGTTGCTGCGTTCGCCACCATGAACGTGATGATGCTGTCGATCCCGGTATGGTCCGGCAATGTCTCGGACATGCTGCCCGAGCAGCGCGACTTCTTCCACTGGCTCTCGGCGCTGGTCGCGCTGCCGGCGGCGGCCTATGCCGGCCAGCCGTTCTTCCGCTCGGCCTGGCGCGCGCTGTCGAACAAGACCACCAACATGGACGTGCCGATCTCGATCGGCGTGTGCCTCGCGCTCGGCATGTCCGTGGTCGAGACCGTCCACCACGCCGAGCACGCCTATTTCGATGCGGCGATGATGCTGCTGGCTTTCCTGTTGGTCGGCCGTTTCCTCGACCAGAATATGCGGCGGCGGACCCGCGCGGTCGCGGGCAATCTCGCGGCGCTGAAGGCGGAGACTGCGGCCAAGTTCGTCGGGCCCGATGAAATCTCGCAGGTGCCTGTCGCCGCGATTCATTCCGGCGACATCGTGCTCTTGCGGCCCGGCGAGCGCTGCGCCGTCGACGGCACCGTAATCGAGGGACGTTCCGAGATCGATCAGAGCCTGATCACCGGCGAGACGCTCTATGTCACGGCCGAGCACGGCACGCCGGTCTATGCCGGCTCCATGAACATTTCCGGCACGCTGCGGGTGCGGGTCTCGGCCGCGTCGGAAGCCACGCTGCTCGCCGAGATCACGCGGCTGCTCGACAACGCGCTCCAGGCGCGCTCGCGCTACATGCGGCTTGCCGATCGCGCGTCGCGGCTCTACGCACCGGTGGTGCATGCGACCGCGCTCATCACTATTCTCGGCTGGGTCATCGCCGGCGCGAGCTGGCATGATGCGATCGTCACCGGCGTTGCGGTCCTCATCATCACCTGTCCTTGTGCACTCGGGCTTGCGATTCCGACGGTGCAGACGATCGCCTCGGGCGCGATGTTCAAGTCCGGCGTGCTGCTCAATTCCGGCGATGCCATCGAGCGCCTCGCCGAAGTCGACCATGTCATCTTCGACAAGACCGGCACGCTGACGCTGCCGGCTCTCGAAGTCACGAACGCGGCCGACATTCCCGCCGATATCTTCCAACTCGCCGGCCGGCTCGCGTTGTCGAGCCATCATCCTGTCGCGGCTGCCGTCGCGCAGGCCGCGGGCGCCAAATCGCCGATCCTCAATGCGGTCGAAGAGGCCGGGCAGGGGGTGCGTGCCACCGTCGACGACGTTGAGATCCGCCTCGGCCGTCGAACCTTCTGCAGCGCAGAAGCGTTGGTCAGCGGGAACAACCTCGATCCCGAGGCCTCCATCGTGGCCTTCAGCAGGGGAAGCGAAAAAGTCGTCTTCTCCGTGCGGCAGGGCCTTCGCCCGGACGCCCGAGCCGTGATCGCGGCGCTGAAGGCCCGCAATATCGGCATCGAGATTCTCTCCGGGGATCGCGAGCCCGCTGTGATTGCGGCAGCCCATGCGCTCGGCATCGCCGAGTGGCGGGCCGGCGTCACGCCGGCCGACAAGATCGCGCGGATCGAGGAATTGAAGCAGCGCGGCGCAAAGGTGCTGATGGTCGGTGACGGCATGAACGACGCGCCGTCGCTCGCGGCAGCTCATGTCTCGATGTCGCCGATCTCGGCCGCGCATCTTAGCCAGGCCACCGCCGACCTCGTCTTCCTCGGCCGGCCGCTGGCGCCGGTCGTCGCCGCCATCGATTCGGCACGCAAGGCGTTGCATCTGATGCGGCAAAATCTCTGGCTTGCGATCGGTTACAATGTGCTGGCCGTGCCGGTTGCGATCAGCGGCGTGGTGACGCCCTTGATCGCGGCTGCGGCGATGAGCGGATCCTCAATTCTGGTTATGCTGAACTCGCTGCGGGCGCGCAGCGGCTCGCGGGAGATCGTGTGATGGAAATCCTGGTCATCCTCGTCCCGCTGGCGCTGGCCCTCGGCGGAGCCGGCCTCGTCGCCTTCCTCTGGTCGCTCCGCAGCGGCCAGTACGACGATCTCGACGGCGCCGCCTGGCGCGCAATTGCTGATGATGATCCGCCGCAGGATCGCTCGGTCTGAAGCCGTCGTCGGCGGGGAGGTAATGGTGTCTCGCCTTCATCAGGGAACGCAGTTTCGTCAACGTCTATACGGCATCCTCGATCAGGGCTCCGGCGTCGATCAATTCGGTGCGGTCGTGAACTGGACACTGATCGGGCTCATAGTTGTCACGCTCGCCGCGACCGTGCTGGAATCCGTGCCGCGGCTGGCAGGCCAGTATGCCAAGGCGTTCCAGGCGATCGAATATGCTGCCCTGCTCACCTTCACGATCGAGTATGCAGCGCGGCTGTGGACGGCGATCGAACATCCGAGGTGGCGCCGGTTCGGCGCAATCCGTTCACGCGTGCGTCTGGCAGCAAGCCCAGCCGGGCTGATCGATCTCGCTGCGGTGCTGCCATTCTGGCTGCCCCTGTTCATAGCGGCCGATTTCAAAGCACTGCTGGTCCTGCGCCTGATACGCTTCTTCAAGCTCACTCGCTATTCTCCCGCGATGCGCTCGTTACTGGAGGCGCTCTATGCCGAGCGTCGGGCGCTGGTCGGCTGCTTTGTGATTCTATGTGGCGCGACGCTGATCGCGGCAGCACTGATGCATCTCGCCGAAGGTGCCGCCCAGCCGGACAGGTTCGGCACCATCCCCGACGCGATGTGGTGGGCGATCGTGACGCTCGGAACGGTAGGGTATGGCGATGCCGTACCGATCACCGCGGCAGGCCGGCTGATAGCCGGATTGACGATCTTCGTCGGGCTGCTGATGGTGGCGCTGCCAGTAGGTATCGTGGCGACGGCATTTGCCAACGAAGTGCATCGCAGGGATTTTGTCGTCACCTGGGGGTTGGTGGCGAGGGTTCCCTTGTTCAGCGAATTAACTGCTGCGCAGATCGCAGATGTGATGAAGATCCTCCGCGCGCAGAAGGTGGACAAGGGAACGACTATTGCCCGTCGCGGCGAGCCCGCGCATTCAATGTATTTGATATTGGATGGAGAGGTGGAGATCAGGCTGCGCCACAAGCATGTCCATCTCGGCGCCGGTGACTTCTTTGGCGAAATCGCCGCCTTGCGGCAATCGCGCCGTTCGGCAACCGTGATTGCGCTGCAAACGACCCGCCTGCTTGCGCTCGACGCTTCCGACCTGCACAGCCTGATGGACCGGGAGCCGCAGATTGCGGCCCGCATCCGAGACGCGGCGCAGGCGCGATTGGGCGAAGAATTGGAAACAACAGGCGGCGATCTGATACCGGCTGAACTGCCAAATACCAAGATTCAGCCGCGTATCTAGAGCGGACGCCGCTGCATCTGATGCGGCGGTAATTGTGGCTCGCCGGTGGCCTGCAAGCGCCGTGGGCCGCGGTCAGCGCGCCAGCAGTAGCAACGCGAACATGATGCCCGTGAATATTATCAGCAGCGTCCAGCTCGGGCGCTTGCGCCGAGAACCGAATCGGGATCCCGCAAACCAGACGATGGCTATTCGTTTGATAAATAGCGGTTCTTTCATCAGCAGCAGCTCATCGGCAGCGTGGTTGGCGTCCGGTAGCGCCAATGCGTCGCGGTCACGGTCACGGGTCTCAGTGTTTCGGCATCAAGCCAGCCGTTACCGTGGCGCAGGCACGCTCGGTTCAGCAGGGCAACGTGATCGCCGATGACGGCGAGCTCGATCTCGCGATCAAACGGCGCCGTCGCAATTTCCCGCCAGCCTGGCGGGCTTGGAAGTCGCGACCATAAGTCTGCAATCCAGTTCATGGCCCGATTTTGCGACGGCCGGGGCATGGCGACGTTGAGCTGCGTCAAAAACGAAAGGTGGGACAACCGATGTAGTCTTGAAACCTGGGCGAATTTCGAACAATCGGAACTGGTGTCGTCGACACGTCTCTCTTAAGCTCCATTCCGCCGCTCCTTCGGTTGGGTGTGGTGAATCGCCGAGGCAAGCCGGAGTAACAAGACGATGGAGACATTGCCTTTGCCGCTCTCGATCTGTGCAATATACCGCTCGGAGATGCCGGACTTGCGAGCAAGTTCTCGGCGCGACATTTCGCAATGCATACGCGCGCCGCGCACACGGTTGCCGAGTTCGGCCAGAAACTGGGCCTCGGAGTATGGCGGCATGACCTTTGTGCCGGGCAACGCCTCCTCTGCAAAATCGAAGACCTCTTCTAACATTGATCCTATTCCCGATTGTTTTCTGAACTGCAGAATATGGCCAAGTCTTGCGCCGATTCTTTGCGATAGATCAAACTGGAGGCGCGACGCACGCCATCGAACGTTTCGCGGCGGTCCTCTTCGTCATCGCGCAACGTCCGCCGAAGCGCGCTCCTAAAAGCGCCCGGGCGCGCTCATAGCTTGAGCCGGACGTCGCAGATGTCAGGCTCGCTCGGATCCGGCCTGACCTCGAAGCCGAGTTGCCGGCACATCTCGATCATCACGGTGTTCTCCTTCAGCACGTCGCCCGATATGGCCTTCAGCCCTTCCGCTCTCGCGTAGTCGATGATCAATTCCATCAGAGCCCATCCGAGCCCTCTGCCCTTGAGGTCGGACCGCAGCAGGATCGCGTATTCGCCGCTCTCGTAGATCGAGTCCGAATGGAGGCGCACTACCCCTACCATCTCGCCGGTCGCCTCATCGAATGCGATAAAGGCCATCGCGCGCGCATAGTCGAGCTGGGTCAGGCGCGCGATGAATTCGTGAGTGAATTCCTTCATCGGCGCGAAGAAGCGCAGGCGGAGATCGTTCGGTGTCACGTGACGCAGGAAAGCGTGGATGGTCGGCTCGTCCTCGGGACGCAGTGGCCGCGCGAAGATGCGCCAGCCGTCCTTGAGCGCAAGACGACGCTCCCATTGCGACGGATAGGCGCGAACGGCGAAATTGGCCGGGCCTGAGCCGGCGAATTTCCGCGGCGGCGGCCCGACCGCGACACGGGCATCGACCGCAGTCACGCCGGTTTCATCCGCAAGCAGTGGGTTGATGTCGAATTCGCGGATTTCGGGGATGTCGGCGGCCATCTGCGCCAGTTTGACCAGCACCATGGCGACCGCATCCTGCTTGACAGCAGGTACATCCCGATAGGCTTTCAGCAGCCGTGACACCCGCGTGCGGTCGATCAGGTCACGGGCCAGTTGCAGATCGAGCGGAGGCAGCGCAAGGGCCTTGTCGTTGATGATCTCCACTGCGATTCCGCCGCGGCCGAAGACGACGACGGTGCCGAAGGTGGGATCGTCGGCAAGGCCCAGGATCAGCTCGCGCGCCTTCGCCTTGACGACCATCGCCTGTACGATGACGCCCTCAATGCGGGCCTCGGGACGCAGCTTCCTCGCCCGGGCGAGAATGTCGGTGGCAGCGGCGCGCACCGCGTCCGGTGACGTCAGGTTGAGCACGACGCCGCCAACGTCGGATTTATGGACGATGTCGCGCGACATGATCTTCAGCACGACGGTCGCGTGTTGCGCGAACACTTCGTTCGCGTAAACGACCGCCTGCTCAACATCATCGGCGGCATAGGTCGGCACCATCGTGATGTCATAGGCTTCGAGCAGGTGCTTGATCTCGACGGGCTCGAGCCATTGGCGGCCGTCGGCGATCGCGGCCGCAACGATCTTCCTGGCAACCCGGGCGTCGGGCACGAAAGTGTCAGGCATCGCGGGAGGAACCTGGCTCAGCTCCTCGACGACTTCGCGATGCCGGACCAGGTGCATGAAGCCGCGCACCGCATCGTCCTCGGTCGGATAATTCGGAATGCCCGCGCCGGAAAGCGTCTGAATGATCGTCTGATCGGCCCCGACCCAGGCGGCCAGCACGGGCTTTGCCCAACTGCGGTGCTGCTCGCGATATTTGCCGACGAGCTCCGTCACGATCGTCGCGATGTCGGAAGCCGAGGCGATCGCGGTCTGCACGTTGAGGACGAGAACCGCGTCATTGTCGGCGTCGGCGAGCAGCGCCTCCAGCGCCGCCGCATATCGCGACGCATCGGCATCGCCCACGATGTCAACGGGATTGGCGCCGGACCAGGTCGGCGGCAGGACGGCATCGAGTTTCTTGCGCGCATCCGCCGAGATCGACGCCGGAATTCCGCCAAGCTCTACCAATCGATCAACGGCGAGGACGCCGATGCCGCCACCATTGGTCAGAATGGCGAGGCGCTTTCCCGTCGGCGATTCGACGCGGCCGAGCGTCTCGGCGCAATCGAACAGCTCGCGCAGGTCGGAGACCCGCAGGACGCCGGCCCGGCGGAACGCCGCGTCATAGACGGCGTCGGCGCCCGCGAGGGCGCCGGTATGGGTCGCGGCCGCCTTGGCGCCCTGTGCCATGCGGCCGGACTTCACCACGACGACCGGTTTTACGCGTGCGGCAGCGCGCGCCGCCGACATGAATTTGCGCGCGTCCTTGATGGCCTCGATATAAAGCAGGATCGCGCGGGTCTTGTGGTCCATCGCGAAATAATCGAGCAGATCGGCGATATCGACGTCGATCTGATCGCCGATCGAGACGATGCCAGAGAAGCCGACGCCGCGCTGCGCGGCCCAATCCACCATACCGGCGGCGATCGCGCCGGATTGCGAGATCAGCGCGAGATTTCCCGCGGTCGGCATATGCGCGGCAAAACTGGCATTGAGGCTCACGCCGGGCATCATGATGCCGAGGCAGTTCGGACCGATCAGCCGCATGCCGTATTTGCGGGCCGCGGCGATTGCGGCCTCGTGCAGGGATCCCGGTCCATGACCGAGTCCGGCGGAAACGATGAGCGCGCCCGCCGAGCCGCGCCGCCCAGCCTGGTCGATGATCCCGGGAACCGCCCCGGCCGGCGCGGTGATGACCACCAGCTCGGGCACGAATTCCAGCGTGTCCAGGCTCTCCACCGAAGCGATGCCGCCGATCTCTGCATGGTGCGGATTGACGAGGCCGAACTGTCCCTTGAATTCCGCGTTGCGAATGTTCTCCAGAACGGCGCGTCCTACGGAGACCGGACGGGCGCTCGCCCCGACGAGCGCGACCGAATGGGGTGACAGCAGATTCTTCAGGCGATAAGTGGACATCGCAGCAAATGCGCCTGGTCGGTGGCGGTTCCGATGGTCGGCAGATCAGGCCGGAAAACTGGCGACGAGCCTAGTGCGATATCATAACCCAGCACGGTGGCTGGCCAATGACGGTCTTTGTCACACCGCCCCAAACGATCTCGTTCAGGCGCGAATGATGGTAGGCGCCCATCACGATCGCGTCGATGCCATTGGAATTCGCCCAGCTTCCCAGCACCTTGCCGCTCGAGCTGCCGTTGCCCTTCGCTGTTTCGAACGCGGCGCAGACGCCGTGTTCCCTCAGGTGATGAACGAGCGCGTTTCCGGATTGCGCGATCGCGTCGGACTTGTCGTCCGCCACGGTCACCACGCGGACCGAGGTGGCGGCCTGAAGGATCGGCAGCGCGTCGCCGATCGCTCGCGCCGCGCGCGCGGAGTGATCCCAGGCGATCATGACGTTCTCGAATTCCGGCCGCAGCGCGTCCACATGCTGCTCCGGGCAGAGCAGCAGAGGCCGCCCGGATTCGAACAGAATCGTCTCGATAACGTGCTCCGTTCGGCTGTCGTGCGGCCTCACCGGGAGGAGCGTGAGATCGCTGAAGCGCGCATGTTCGGCCAGTATCGACGCGAACTGGTCCTCAGGCACCTTGTCCGATCGGCCTTGGGCACGAAGGCCGGCCCGGGAGGCCGCACCGGTAAAGGCATTCAGCAGACGCTGCGTATCGCTGGCTCCAAGAGCGCTTGGTGCCCCGGCGACATCGGGATCATCGGGGAGCATCACCTTCGGCCGCACAAAAATATCTTCCTCGAGCGCCAGCGCGGTGATCCTGGCACCGAGGTCGGCGGCAACGGCCACGCATTTCTCGATCGCAGCGAGAGCCGGTCCACATGGCTGGCCGACAAGCGGCAGAAAGACGTCCTTGATGGGCATCGGGATTCTCCTTCGCCCTAGGAATAGGCCGGCTTTGGTCGGGACGCTTGATCCTCGTCAATCTTCGGGAACTTCCGCGGGCCGCGGGCAAAGACTGATGCGTGCGATGGTGTTAGCTGCCCGCGAGCGCCGCTCCGGATGGAGCAGCGTCCCGATTCCATCCGGAAGGTCAGATCCGGGTGAGGGTCGGCGAGCGTTGTTCGAGTCCCGGGATCGCTTCCGACACGGCTTTCCGGATCATTGCGCGTATTCACTCAATGCTGTCCTCGCCCGGCACGACGGACATGCGGCGGCGACCCCGCCGCTCTGCACCGGATCCGGATGACGCTGATGCTTCGAGCGGAAGCGGCCGGTGTCGCGCAGCACAATGCGTGCGATCTCCATCCGATCACGAATGATTAGCCGCGAAGAGCCGGCATCGCTCACTTGGCCTGGGTCAAACCGCTCCGCGACACCCGGGCTTAGGTTTGCGCATCGAAATTCCATAAGCCAGTGGAGTTCTCCATGCGTGCCCACCAAATCATGACCCGGTCCGTCATCTCGGTTACCCCCGACACTAGCATCGTCGAGGCGGCGAACATCATGTTGAAGCGGCACGTCAGCGGCCTCCCCGTTGTCGACGATACCGGAAAACTGGTCGGCATCGTCTCGGAAGGCGATTTCATCCGCCGCAGCGAGATCGGCACCGGACGCGAGCGCGGCCGCTGGCTTCAATTTATCCTCGGCCCCGGAAAATCTGCCGCCGACTTCGTCCACGAGCACGGCCGCAACGTGTCGGAGGTGATGACAGCCTCTCCCGTCACCATTGCCGAGGATACCGCGCTTGCGGAGATCGTCGATCTCATGGAACGGAACAACGTGAAGCGCTTGCCGGTGGTCCGCGGCGAGGAGGTAGTCGGGATCGTATCTCGTGCCAATCTGCTGCAGGCAATGGCGGGGCTCGCCCGCGAGGTGCCGGATCCGACCGCCGACGACGATCATATCCGCCGCCGCATCATCGATGCGATTGAGAAGAACGTCTGGTGTCCCTTCGGTCTCAATGTCATCGTCCGCGACGGCATCGTTCACCTCAGCGGCGTTATCACGGAAGAACGCGCTCGGCAGGCGGCGGTGGTCGCGGCGGAGAACATCGAAGGCGTGACGAAGGTGCACGATCACCTGTGCTGGGTCGACACGATGTCAGGCGTCTATCTGAACTCGCCCAAGGACGACGAGCTCGCCAAGGCAAGCTGAACTCGAACGCAGTTCAGAGCGGAACGACTGCCGTACCCGGATCACCCCCCACCATCTTGTTGGCTGGAAGGGCAAGCGCCTTGCAGATGGTCGCTCCCCGACGACGTGAAGGAAGTCGAGACTATTCGCTCGCCCCCAAGGCCGCCCGCTTTCCCGAATGGCACGCCACGGCAAATGCGCTGAAGGAAAAGCCTAAGCGGGGCGCCTCCGAGAATTCCCTCACTGGTTAGTCGGGGATTGGTCGAAGGAAGCCAAGCGCGCCGGTCGCAAGCCGAGCACCTATGAGGGCATCGCAACTCAATGGCGCGGCTGGTGACATTCCTGGAGCACGACACGCAAAGCCGAGTGATTCCTGAGGACATCGTTCGCTTCAAGCACTTGGCGCGCCGCTTCCGCTGCGTTTCGGTTCTGTGCGGTCGGCGTATTTTCACCGAGCGCTTCGATGACGGCGCTCTGGCGCCGTGGGCGCGGCGAACGACCCGGCTCGATCTGATCGTCCATCACCTTGGCCTTGCCTTGGGCGGCCCCCGGCGGCGAGTTTTGCCCGTCGACTTATGCTGCCCGTGAGCAACGACACATTGCTTCGGGTGGTTAGAAGGCGCGGGTGGCCAAGCGTGCGTTCTCGAATGAGATAGCGGCGAAGCCGATCCACCTCGACGAGCTCGGCCTCGACCGCCTTAGCCCGCGCTTCCGCATCACGCTGTCGCTGCCTTTCCTCATGCCACGCTTTCGCTGCTGCTCGATTCTCTGCCTTGGTTATCGCGCCATCGAAACGTTGCGAGGACCGGAGTCAACTTTTCAATCCCTTGTGCCGCGAAACGCTGTCGAGGCCCAGCGGGTAGGGATGTGGATAAACCTACTCGGAACCAACGTGCCGATATTCCGAATTTTACTTGCTCCGTCGGGCAAAACAGTGGTTCATAGGGTGCTCCCGGTCGAATGAGGAGCGCGCCCAATGGCGGAAGAATTCCAAGCAGCGTCTGAGCTTTCGAAAATTGCCAAGCTCAACGGCGACTTCAGGAGAAACTACGGAACCCTGCTTGGAGCCTTCCTATATCTGAGATCCATCAGTGCCGCTCGCGGGCGTTCTTGGTTGTGCGGCGGCCTCTTTTCCCTCGTATGCTCCGCCGTGCTAGGATGGCTGAGCAAGCACGGCTTTTCGTGGCTCTGGTGACCGCACCAAACGTGCGTGGCGTTCGTAGCGGAGGCGCGTATGGCTAATGCCCTGATCATTCGCCCCAGGTCCGATCTGCTCTCGCCGACAAGTGCGGGACGGGCCGCTCAATACGTGCGGATGTCAACGGACCATCAGCGCTATTCCACGCAGAACCAAGCTGCTGCCATCGCTGTCTACGCCGCGCAGCATGATCTCCTGATAGTCCGCACTTATGCGGACGAGGGCCGAAGCGGTCTTCGGATCCAGCGTCGCGAGGGCTTGATCGAGCTAATCGACGACGTCCGGAATGGCCGAGCGGATTTCGACCATATCTTGGTCTATGACGTGAGCCGATGGGGTAGATTTCAAGACGTTGACGAGAGCGCCTATTATGAGTTCACCTGCCGCCGGGTTGGGGTCAAAGTCTGCTATTGCGCCGAGGAGTTCGATAACGACGGAGGTGTGATCGCGAGCATAGTGAAGAACCTCAAGCGAGTAATGGCGGCCGAATACTCAAGAGAGCTTTCGGTCAAAGTGCACGCGGGCGCATGCCGAGTCGCCAGCCCTCGGATTCAAGCAAGGCGGCGCCGCCGGTTACGGGCTACGGTGTCAATCGGCTTGCAAATTTGACCCCTCGTATTGCCTCATCCAGAATGTTA
>NZ_VSSR01000026.1 GCF_008123515.1 Bradyrhizobium cytisi | reverse complement strand
TCACTGTGACGAAGTACTAGTTCAGGTCGGCAATCCGCGCATCCGCCTTAGAGGCCGGCGCCACAGCTTCATTGGCGATGCGGGTCGATTCCATAACTTGCTTGTCGATTTCCCGTGTGGAGTTCGACATCTCGCTGGCGGAACTAGCCACGGAATTAACGTTGCCGGACGCCTGTTCGGAAGCCGCCACGACCGCAGAAGACAATCGTTGGGTCGTTTCTGCCGTGACTGTGAGCGTGTCGGCGGCTGTTTCGAGGACACCGGCGTTGGACGACACTGTCTCGATGATGGTGCCCACGGATTGCTCAAAGCTAGAGGCAAGCTCCTGCATGTGCCGGCGCCGCTCGACGCCCGCCCGCGCATCGGCCTGCTGCATTTTGGCCTTTTCAGCCGCAACGATTTTGAAGTTTTCGACTGCGCGCGCGATATCGCCGATCTCGTCATTGCGTTGAATGCCGGGCAGTTGAACATCGAACTGGCCTTGGGCAAGCTGTCGCATGGCTGCCGCGAGGTGCACCAATTGCTTCGTTACCAAATGGGCTAGGAAGAATACGATAGGCAAAAGGACGAGGAGTGCGAGCGCGTTCTTCCAAACTAGCGATGTTGCAAAATTCGTCTTCGCCTTTTCGACTGCGACAAGAGACGACCCGAACAAAACTGTCATTCCCTCGCCGACGTCGCTGGGCAAATAGACGACGCGAGCCCCATACGGAATATCTCCAACGGTCAGATGAACGTTCGCAGGGCGGTTTTGGCAGCCGCCAGCGTCTCGGTCGGTACCGTGACCAGGCGATCATTGCCGAACGTTGACGCCGCTACCGCGCCTCGGGACAGGAACAGCACGTTGAGACCGGTGCGCTGCTTGATCTCGTTAGCGGTGGCGCCATTGAAGTAAGAGCCGACCTTGATCGTACCGACGACATTGCCAGCCGGTGCGAGCGGACGCACCGCATCTTCAGCGGCTTCGCCGGTTGTTGGGGATACCGTCAACCCTCCCGCAGGCTTACCTTCAAGAGCTGCCTTGACCTGCGGCTGGGTATGCTTGTCATCACCGCGTTTGGCCGGGTTGTGGCCGCGCTGAAGGATCACGCCCTTGGCGTCGGTGATCTCCATGGTTGCCACCGCCGAGTCATTGGCGTGCAGCGACTTGAACTCACTCACCGCCAGATCTTCGAGGGCGCGCACTTAGCCGGTTTTCACCGCATCGAGGAAGGCGGGGTGCCGCGATAGAAGCTCGGCATAGGTCTTGACCCGGGAACTAAGGCCATCATTGCTCGCAGCTGTCAACATCTCCGCATGATTGCGCTCCAGGGTAGTACGCATATCGCTTAGGCGAGGATACCGGTTGTAATAACCCCGAGCGCGAACACCGGCGCTGCGGCCACTCCGGACTGGAAACTCAATAGGGCTGGCGATGTTCGGCGAGATGATATATAATATTGATATCATATATCGAAGGATCCGTGCCATGCGAGCGCTGGTTGATCTCGGCGATGGCCAAGTCCAAGCGCTGGACGAATTGTCGAAGAAGGACAAGCGGTCGCGCGCGGCTCTCATTCGTCAGGCGATCGACGACTATCTCGCGAAGCGGCATAGCAAGCAGGAAGGTGATGCGTTTGGCCTCTGGGGCAAACGCAAGGTGGACGGCTTGACCTATCAAGAGAAAGTGCGTCGCGAATGGTGAAGGCACTGTTCGACACCAATATTCTGGTCGACTACCTCAACGCTGTTCCCGAAGCTCGCACAGAACTTCAGCGCTATACAAAAAAAGCCATCAGTATCATTACATGGATGGAAGTCATGGTGGGCGCCGATCCCGATGTTGAAGCTGCGACGCACAACTATCTAAGCGGCTTCGATGTCGTCGCCGTCGATGAACACATCGCAGAGCGTGCCGTTGGTCTTCATCGAAGTCATCGGATCAAATTGCCAGATGCCGTTATCTGGGCGACAGCGCAGGAGCATTCCATGCTGCTCGTCACGCGCAGCAACAATTTTCCGAATGACGATCCCGGTATCCGGGCGCCTTACAAGCTGTGAAGACAACGATTGAGAGATCCAATGTTGGGAGTGTCTCCGAAACGCGCAAGTATTTTTGCTACGCTGCGCTTTGATAGCTCAGGTTTCTCTACGAGCGAGCTCGCTAAGATCCGCTGGCATGCGATGCGCGGCAGGCAAGCTGCAACGAGAGCGTCGTTTTCTTTGGTCGTCAGGAGAGGCAACATCGCTGCGACGCGCAACTGCCTGCGCAACGTCGAGGAAGTCCAGCGAGTCTGCTGCCATGGGCGCACCAACAAACCGTCGAAGCGAAATTGCTCCCAACGATCCAATTCGACTGTCTACGGCAGCTTCGTTGGCATTTCCGGATGGGTCGATGACCAGTTCTGGGCTTCGCAAGGAAGCTTTGCGCGGTCGCCTCATCATCGAGCGCATCGCGGGTAAGGATTTTACGACGCTGGCACATATCGAGCGCATGAGGGAGCTATGCCGCGTATCAGCAAAGGCCCGAGACTCTACAAACGCAAGGCCAAGAGAAGAAACGGACGTCTCATCGCCAGCGCTGTCTGGACCATCCGCGATGGAGACCGCGAGGTTGCCACAGGAATCTTTGCGGGCGAGGCTGAGCGAAAGCCGCCGAAGGCCGCCGAAGACGCCCTAGTCAAGTATATCACCTCGAAGTACCGCCCTCCGCGCCGCGTCCGCGACATTGAAGACATCGACGTCGCCGATGTGCTGGCAATCTATCACGCTCATCGCGAGGCGATTTACATTGAACGGGGCTCTCCTCAGTCCGAAATTACGGAGTTCGCGGACCGGATCGGTCGCCTGAACGATTTTTTCGGCGGCAAGATGCTGGCTGGGGTGAATGCGCAGACTTGCGGGCAGTATGTGAAGGCCCGCGGGCGTCCCGGGGGGGCCCGGCGCGATCTGGAAGATCTGCGTGCAGCAATCAATCATCATGCGCGGGAAGGCCTGCATCGCGGGTTGGTTCGCGTCGCGCTTCCCGCAAAAGGACCTGGTCGTGAGCGGTGGCTGAGCCGCAGCGAAGCCGCTGCACTGCTGTGGGCGTGCTGGCGATACCGCGAAATCCAGACACGGCATCGCGGACCTCTCAAGAACCAAAAAATTGAGACGGGCAAGCGCCCGCTTCGTCATATCGCGCGCTTTATTTTGATCGGGCTCTATACCGGTACGCGCGCTGGCGCCATTGCGTCAGCGTCGCCGTACCGCGACACGGGCCGATCGTATGTCGATCTTGAGAACGGCATCTTTTATCGGCTCGCCCAGGGCCGGCGTCCGACCAAAAAGCGGCAGCCGCCGGCGCCAATTCCTGACCGATTGCTCGCCCATATGCGTCGCTGGGCTAGGACGGGCGCAATCGTCTCGCACTTTGTCGAGTTCAACGGCGCGGCGGTCAAATCCGTCAAGTCGGGGTTCCGAAGCGCCGTCGGACTCGCCAAGCTGTCCACCGAAGCGGGCAAGGTCACACCGCACACCTTGAGGCACACGGCCGCGACCTGGCTGATGCAGCGCGGCGCAGATCCATGGAAGTCGGCTGGGTTTCTTGGGATGTCGGTCGAGGTATTGCTCGATACCTATGGCCACCACCACCCGGAATTCTTGCGCGAGGCGGCAGCAGCCATCACGACGAAACCAAACAAGAACGTCGTATCTGGGGTTGATCGCGGGGTTGACTTGGCCGCGTATCGTGAAAGAAGACAAAAAGCGTAATAAAATCTTGGTCGGAGTGGCAGGATTCGAACCTGCGACCCCTGCGTCCCGAACGCAGTGCTCTACCGGGCTGAGCCACACTCCGACAAGAAGGCGGCTTATAGCGTCGGGTTTCACGCACCGCAAGCGGCCGAGCTGAGGAATTTTGTCCCTGTGAAAATGCGTCTTGAAACGTCGATTTTACCAGCCGGCCAGGCCGGCGCGCAAGCCGCCGCCCGGATTTTGGCCGCCGGCGGGCTGGTCGCGTTTCCGACCGAGACGGTCTACGGGCTCGGGGCGGACGCGGCGAATGCGACCGCGATCGCCCATCTCTACGCCGCCAAGGGGCGGCCGGCCTTCAACCCGCTGATCGCCCATGTCGCGGACCTCGCGGCGGCACGGCGAATCGGGAGGTTCGACGCGCGCGCCCTGAAGCTCGCCGAGGCATTCTGGCCGGGGCCGCTGACGCTGGTGGTACCGAAGACGGATGATTGCCCGGTGGCCGATCTCGCCACTGCGGGCCTCGACACCGTCGCGATACGCATTCCCGCCCATCCGGTCGCCGAAGCCATTTTGCGCGCCTTTGGCGGGGCCGTGGTGGCGCCGTCGGCAAATATCTCTGGCCATGTCTCGCCGACGCTTGCCGCCCATGTCGAGAGCGACCTTGCGGGGCGGATCGACCTGATCGTGGACGGCGGACCGGTTGCGGTGGGCGTGGAATCGACCATTGTCGGCTGCTTCGAGGCGCCGCTGCTGCTGCGGCCGGGCGGGCTGTCGCGCGAACGGATCGAGGCCGTCCTGGGCGCAGCCCTGGCGCGGCCGCCGGTGGAGGCCGGGAGCGACGACAGCCAGCCGCTGGCGCCGGGCATGCTGGCCTCGCATTACGCGCCGCGCGCGGCCGTGCGGCTCGATGCGCGCGAGGTGGCTCCGGGCGAAGCGTTGCTTGCATTCGGCTCCGCGCGCCTGCCCGGCCTTGACGCCGCGTCAGTCGTCATGAATTTGTCGCCCGCCGGCGATCTCGATGAAGCCGCCGCCAATCTGTTCGGCTATCTTCGCGCCCTCGATGCGAAGAGGCCGCGGGCGATTGCCGTGATGACGATCCCCGAAGACGATCTGGGAGAGGCGATCAACGACCGGCTGCGCCGGGCTGCCGTGGCGAGATAAGAGCGAAGCAAGAGACGAAACAATGAACATCGATAAATCGGCCACTCCTCCGCTTGCGCCCGAGCTGATCGAACAATTCCGCAAGATCGTCGGCGAGCGCCACGCGATCACCGATGCGGCCGACATCGAGGCCTACGTCACCGAGGAGCGCAACCTGTTCCACGGTCGTTCGCCGCTGGTGCTGCGGCCAGGCTCGACGGCGGAAGTGTCCGAAATCTGCAAGCTCGCCTCCGAGCATAAAATCGCGCTGGTGCCGCAGGGCGGCAACACCGGGCTCGTCGGCGGACAGACGCCGCACAACGGCGAGGTGGTGGTGTCGCTGCGCCGGCTCGACAAGATCCGCGAGGTCGACACCGCCTCCAACACCATGACCTGCGAGGCCGGCGTAGTGCTGCAGGTCGCGCAGCAGAAGGCTGCCGACGTGGACCGGCTGTTTCCGTTGTCGCTCGGCGCGGAAGGCAGCTGCACCATCGGCGGCAATCTGTCGACCAATGCCGGCGGCACCGCCGCACTAGCCTATGGCGTGGCGCGCGAGATGGCGCTGGGGCTGGAAGTGGTGCTCGCCGATGGACGCGTGCTCAACGTGCTGTCGAAGCTGAAGAAGGACAACACCGGCTACAATCTGCACAACCTCTTCATCGGCGCGGAAGGCACGCTCGGCATCATCACGGCGGCGACATTAAAACTGTTTCCCAAGCCGCGGGCGGTCGAGACAGCCTATGTCGGGCTGAAATCGCCGGCGGCGGCGCTGAAGCTGCTGACGATCTCGCAGAGCGAGGCCGCCAATGCTTTGACGAGCTTCGAGCTGCTCTCGGAGATGGCGGTGGATTTCTCGGTCCGCCACGGCATCGACGTGCGCGATCCGCTTGCGGAGAAGCATCCCTGGTACGTGCTGATGGAATTGTCCTCTCCCGGCGACGACGCCCGCACGCCGCTGGAGACAATCCTCGCCCGCGCCATGGAGGAGGAAATCGTCGACGATGCCGTGATCGCGGCCAATCTCAGCCAGCGCAGCAACTTCTGGAAGTTGCGCGAGGAGATGTCGTCGGCGCAGAAGCCCGAGGGCGGCTCGATCAAGCACGACATCTCCGTTCCCGTCGCCGCCGTGCCCGCCTTCATCGAGGAGGCCAGCGCCGCCGTGGTGAAGCTGATCCCCGGCGCGCGGCCGGTGCCGTTCGGCCATCTCGGCGACGGCAATCTGCACTACAATGTCAGCCAGCCGATCGGCGCCAACACCGCGGACTACCTGGCGTGCTGGCACGAGATGAACGCTGTTGTGTTCGAGATCGTGCTGCGGATGGGCGGCTCGATCTCGGCCGAGCACGGCATCGGCGTGCTCAAGCGCGACGAGCTGCCAGAGGTGAAGGACAAGACCGCGATCGAGCTGATGCGCGCAATCAAGGCGATGCTCGATCCGCACGGCATCATGAACCCGGGGAAAGTACTGTGAGCGTGTCCGCCCTTACGATCGACGCCATCCAGGATGCCGATGTCGAGCCGGTGGTCGCGCTGTGGCAGCGCTGCAGCCTGACGCGGCCGTGGAACGATCCGCATGCCGATATCGCGCTGGCGCGGCGGCGCGACAACTCGACCATCCTGATCGGCCGCGATGGCGGCGCGATCGTTGCGACCGTCATGGTCGGCCATGATGGCCATCGCGGCTGGGTCTATTACGTCGCGGTCGATCCGGATGGACGCAAGCGCGGCCATGGCCGCGTCATCATGGCGGCGGCCGAGGACTGGCTGCGGCAGGCCGGGATTGCCAAGCTCCAGCTCCTGGTCCGGCGCGAGAATGCGCAGGCGAATGCGTTCTACCAATCGCTCGGCTTCGAGGAATCGACGTCGGTGATGTTCCAGAAGTGGCTCGACGGCCGCGCTCCCACCTAGCTCCTAGCCGGAAGACAGCAATGACCATTTCCGACCGCGTCCGTATCAAGGACGTCCGCGTGCTCTCGGACGGCTGGACGCCCCTGAAGAACACCACGTTCGACTACCGGCGCGCCAACGGCGAGTGGCAGACCCAGCACCGGGAAACCTATGAGCGCGACAATGCCGCCGCCGTGCTGCCCTACAATCGCGCCCGGCGCAGTGTGATCCTGGTGCGCCAGTTCCGCCTGCCGGCGTTTATCCGCGGCTACGACGATCTCCTGATCGAGGCCGCCGCCGGCGTGCTGGACGACGCCTTGCCTGAGGTGCGCATCCGCGCCGAAGCCGAGGAGGAAACCGGCTATCGCCTGCACGACGTCCACAAGGTGTTCGAGGCCTTCATGAGCCCGGGCGCGGTGACCGAAAAATTGCATTTCTTCGTCGCCGAATATGAGCCGGAAATGCGCGTCAGCGATGGCGGCGGCCTCGAGCACGAGGGCGAGGACATCGAGGTGCTGGAGCTTGGCATCGACGAGGCGCTGGCGATGATCGCCAATGGGCGGATCATCGACGCCAAGGCGATCATGCTGCTGCAATACGCCGCGCTGCATATTTTCAGGTAGCCCTGCCGGGGCGGCAATTCTGGCCTGCACAGCCGTGGCGCCTGTTGAGCAAACCGCGGACTATCTCTAGTCTGGCCTCAACAAGAACCAGGAGACGCGCCCATGTCTGCCCCGCGCGACGACGAATTCGGCTTTGCGCCCGACTATGATTCCCCCGTTCCATATATGCAGCGGACGCGCGACTATTACAACGCGATCGGCTACGTCACGCCGTATCGCTGGGCGCACTATACCGAGGCGCCGTTCCAGAAGCTGAAGAAGCCGCTCGCGCAATCGCGCGTCACCATCATCACGACCGCGGCGCCCTACGATCCGGCCAAAGGCGATCAGGGGCCGGGCGCGGCGTATAATGGCAGCGCGAAGTTTTACCAGGTCTATGACGGCGACACCTCAAAGCAGCACGATTTGCGCATCTCGCATATCGGCTACGACCGCAAGCACACCACGGCGACCGACAACGGCACCTGGTTTCCGCTGCCGCAGCTTTTGAAGGCCAGTGCCGCCGGCCGCATCGGCGAGGTGAGTCGGCGCTTCTTCGGCGCGCCGACCAATCGCAGCCATCGCGTCACGCTGGACACCGATGCGCCGGAGATTTTGGCGCGCTGCATTGCCGACAAGGTCGACGCCGCCGTGCTGGTGCCGAACTGCCCGGTCTGCCACCAGACCACCGCGCTGGTGGCGCGGCATCTCGAGGCAGGCGGCATTCCGACCGTGATCATGGGCTGCGCGAAGGACATCATCGAGCACGCCGCCGTGCCGCGCTTTTTGTTCTCGGACTTCCCGCTCGGCAATTCCGCCGGCAAGCCGCACGACATTGCTTCGCAAGCGCAGACGCTGGAGCTGGCGTTGAAAGTACTGGAGACCGCGAGCGGGCCGCAGACCACGATGCAATCGCCGCTGCGCTGGAGTGAGGACGCCTCCTGGAAGCTCGACTACAACAACGTCGCGCAAATGAGCCCCGAAGAGCTGGCACGCCGCCGCGCCGAGTTCGACAAGCAGAAGGAGATCGCGCGCGGCAATCGCGCCGCCTGACGTCCTCCGACAAAATAGAACAACGAGGGGAGAGAGACGTGACGCGACCGTTCGAGGGCGTGAAGATCCTGGACTTCACGCAAGTGCTGGCCGGCCCCTATGCGAGCTACCAGCTCGCGCTACTGGGCGCCGACGTCATCAAGGTCGAGCGGCGCGAGGGGGAGGACATGCGCCGCACGCCGCTCTCGCGCGAATGGGCCGGGCGCGGGCTGGCGCCGGCCTTCCAGGCCATCAACGGCAACAAGCGCAGCCTGACGCTGGATCTGCAAAAGCCCGACGCCGTCGCGATCGTGAAGAAGCTCGCCGCGACCGTCGACGTCGTCATGGAAAACTTCCGCCCCGGCGTGATGGACAAGCTCGGCATCGGCTACGAGGCGCTCTCGGCGATCAATCCGAAGCTGATCTATTGCGCGGTGTCAGGTTTTGGCCAGACCGGCCCGGATCGCCTGCGGCCCGGCTATGACGGCAAGATGCAGGCGCTCTCGGGCATCATGGCGATCACGGGGCATCCGGAAACAGGGCCGACTCGCGCCGGCTTTGCGGTGTGCGACGTTCTCTCGGGCGCAACGGCCGCCTTTGGCGTATCGAGCGCGCTCTACCAGCGCGACCGCACCGGCAAGGGACAGCTCATCGACGTCTCCATGCTGGAGGCGACGATGGCGTTTCTCTCCGGCCAGATCGCGGACTGGTCGGTCGCCGGCCATCGCCAGCAGCTCTCGGGCAACCAGGCGGTGAGCCGCAAGACCACCGCCAATCTGTTCAAGGCGGGCGACGGTCACATCCTGCTCGCCGTCAACAACGAAAAACAATACCGCGCGCTCATATCTGCACTCGGCCGCGAGGACACGCTGTCCGATCCGCGTTTCGCCGACTGGTTTTCGCGCAACGAGAACGAGCCCGCGCTGCGTGCCATCATCGAGGAGGCGCTTGCCGCAAAGCCTGCGCGCGAATGGGAGACGATCCTGGAGGACGCCGGCGCGCCCTGCGCCAGCATCTGGAAGGTCGAGGAGGTCATCGACCATCCGCAGATCAAGGCGCGCGGCGCGATCCAGGAGCTCGACACGCCCTATGGCAGCCTGCGCTTTGCCGGCAGCGGCTTCAAGCTCGCGCACGGCGGCGGCAGACTGGACCGGATGGCGCCGGAATTGGGTGCGGATACGGATTCGGTGCTGGGCGAATTGGGGTTCGATGCGGCGGAGATCGCGGCGTTACGGGCGCGGGAGATTGTGTAGAGGGGGACCGCCTAAAACAACGACCCCTGCCCCTCGTCGGAGGACGCAGCAGCAACCTTCCGCGCGATCTTCTTCGGCTTCGCGGCCTCGGCTTCCATCTCTTCCGCGCTGATCGGCAAGAGCAGCTGTTCGTCGTCATTGGCGACACGGTTGACGCGGGTGGAGACCGGGTGCCAGGCGAATTCGCCGCGGCGCGGGGCCGTCATCAGCGGCAGGATCGCATCGACCTCGTCACTGCTGCAATCGAGCCAGCGTTCGAAATCGCGCGGACTGATGGTGACAGGCACGCGGTCATGCAGCGCGGCCAGATCCTCGCCAGCCGCCGCCGTGACGATCGCCACCGTATCGAGCTCCTCGCCGTTCGGCCCGACCCAGGTCTCGAACACCGCGGCAAAACCGAGCGGCGCACCGTCGGCGTGACGGATGAAGAACGGCTGCTTGCGGCCGTCGATGGACTTCCATTCGTAATAGCCGTCGGCCGGGATCAGCCCGCGCCGCCGGCGTATAGCTCTCTTGAACGCGGGCTTCTCCAGCACCGTCTCGGAGCGGGCATTAATCAGGAGCGTAAAGCCCTTGGGATCCCTGACCCAGCCCGGCAGCAGACCCCAGCGCATCAGGCGGAAATGGCGCGCGCCATTCTCGACCAGGACGACCGGTACCGGTTGCGTCGGCGCGACATTGTACCGGGGCGGGAAATTCGGCTGCTCGATATGGCCGAACAGCTGCCGCAAAGCCGCGGGGGCCGAAGTTATAACGAAGCGTCCACACATCTTGGGGCATCCATATAGGGTCCGTTCAGGTCCTTTTAACCCCGAACGTTAACACTGCGGCGGATGAGCTCAACGGCCTCCCAACCCGCGACGCGCGCACAGACGGGCCCCGAAGCCGCGGCCTGGGCCGACCGGCTGCGCGTGGCCAACATCAACCCGCGGACCGGGCTTGCCACAGACTATCTCAACCATTTCAATGAAGCCGTGATGCTGCTCGAGATGGTCCCGGACATGCCGGAATGCGCGGAAGATTTTTTGACCTGGACGCCGCTATCCTATGCCGAGCATTTCACCGCCTCGAACTTCAAGGCGCGGGATCTTGCGATCGAAGCCTATGAGAAGGCCGAGCCATCCGTGCGCGCCCAGTTCGACCACATCACCGACACCATGACCTCGATTCTATCAGCGGTCGGCTCGGCCATGCGCGAGGTCGAGAAGGACACGATCCGGGTCCGGCTCGCCGAGCAGGCCACCCTCTGGGTCAAGCCGCTGATCGCGGCCTGCGGCGGCATCATCAATGGCGGCGCGGAAGCCGACGTCGACACCATCATGGCGAATTGAGCCAAGTAGCTGAAGACAAGTACCTGAAGACAAGTAGCTGAAGACAGGTAGCTGAAGAAATGGCCTCGGTCGCCCAGCCCACCCACCCCCAGATCGCGGTCAGTGCGGCCATCTTCCGCGACGGCAAGGTGCTGCTGACCCGCCGCGCCCGCTCGCCCGCCAAGGGGTTCTATTCGCTGCCCGGCGGCCGGGTCGAATTCGGCGAATCGCTGCACCAGGCGCTGAGCCGCGAGGTCGGAGAGGAGACCGGGCTGGAGATCGAGATCGTCAGCCTTGCCGGCTGGCGCGAGGTGCTGCCGGCCGCACCCGGTGCCGGCCATTATTTGATCATGTCATTTGCCGCCCGCTGGGTGGCCAGGGAACCTGCCCTGAACGACGAGCTCGACGATTACCGCTGGATTGCCCCGGACGCTTTGGGGAGCCTTGGCGGCATCAAGCTGACCGGGGGGCTGGAGGAGATCATCCAGTCCGCCCACCGGCTGATCGGTCCCTGAGCGCCCCGCCTTGCGTCATCAGCCCTGAGGGGGCATACAGCCCGCCGATGTCGACGCGATTTCTGGCCATTTTTGTCCTGATTCTCGCCTGCGCTTCCGCGCCCGCCCGGGCCCAGGACGTGGCGGCGCCGTTCGACGCCGATTTGCAGCGGCTGGCCGAGATCCTCGGTGGCCTGCACTATCTGCGCGGCATCTGCGGCACCAACGAGGGCAACAAATGGCGCAGCGAGATGCAGGCGCTGATCGATGCCGAAACGCCCGCCGGCGAGCGCCGCACCCGCATGATCGCCGGCTTCAACCGCGGCTATAACGGCTTTCAGCAGACCTACCGGAGCTGCACGCCGGCGGCGACGGTGGCGATCCGCCGCTATATCGAGGAAGGCTCGAATATCTCGCGGAATCTCACGGCGCGTTACGCGAACTGAGCTCGCGAGAACTCTGTCATCGACTTTGTTCACAGCCGTTAACCGTTCCTAAAGATGTGGCCTAGCGATCGTTAATGCGCGTGCTACACCACTTGCACCAGCGCATCGCCGTGGATCGCGCCCCAGCCCTGATTGAGATTCATGAGCCAGCCGATTTCCTACGCCCCCGCCCGCGCGCCGCTGCCCGATCACGAGCAGAAACAAGCCGCACTGAGCTATCTCAACGAGGCCTGGGCCGAAGCGCGCCATGATGGCGTCGACGGCGATTGCCTGGCGCAGGCGAGCCTGTTTGCGGCGCTTGCCGAGCTCGTCGGCACCTATGGCGAGGACGCGGTGGCGAAATTCGTCGAGGGCTTTCCTGCGCGCATCCGCAACGGCGAATTTTCGGTCTGCCTCGCAAGGCAGTAAAGACCGCCAGCAACGCCCTGCCACACAAGCGCGCCCTCCCTTACGGCTCGATCTTGAGCGTCGCTCTCATGTTGGGATGGTAGCGGCAGTAATAATCGACGGTTCCTGCCTTCTTCAGAACTGACGTCGCCGACTTCCCCGGCGGCAGCGTGACGTCGAAATCACCGTTCTTCGCGGTGGCGGTGTGGGCGAAGACGTCCTTGTTGATCCATGCGATGGTGTCGCCAACCTTCGCCGACACCTTAGCCGGTGAGATCACGAGATTCTCCATCGTGATCTCTATCGTCGCGGCGCGCGCCGGAACGACCATCGCCGCGAAGACAAGCGCCACAGCGATCGAAGACAGCCGTCCCGACATCAACGCAAGCTCCCTATTTCAGCTCGGCCGCGACGTGCTCGGCATGCTGCTGATGGCCCTGAAAGATCTTCAGGCCGGTCTGGAGCAGGCTCTTCAGCTCGGCATTGCTCGCGGACGGAATGAGCTGGGTCTCCAGCGCGCCGTTGACCGTCTTGTGATAGGCGACCTCGTTCGCGACATAGGCCTTGTCGAACGCAGCGCCGTCGAGCTTGTCGAGCTCGGCCAGCTTGTCGCTCGCCTGCTTCGACAGCGCCTTGCTAGTGTCGTTATCCTCCGGCGTGACGTTCAGCTTCTTGACCAGCGCGAGCGCCTGCTTGTTGACCGCCTCGTGGTCGCGCAGCATGTCCTCGGCAAACGCCTTGACGTCCTTGTTCCTGGCTTTTTTCTCCGCCTGCTTGGCAGCGTTGATGTCGATCACGCCGGCGGTGTAGGCGATGTGGGCGATCTGCGGATCGGTGAGCTTGTCGGCAGCGCTCGCGCCTTGCAGCAGCACGGGGCTGGACAACAGAATGGCTGCGGCGATCGCCGCGCTCCAACGAACGAACATGGTTTGACACTCCTGTGCTGCCGGACGTTTTTCCGGCGTTGCTTCACAGGAATTGGATGGGAGTTTCGCGCAAACGTTCCCGAAAAAATTCAGCCGCCGATCCCGAGACGCTTCAGCACCGACACGGTCAGGCGCTCGCAACGCCAGCCGGCAAACGGGAAAGCGTCCATCATCACCGGGCCGATCTCCTTCTCGACATTTTCGCGCAGCATGGTGCGGGCGCGGTGCAATCGCGTCTTCACCGTCTCGGGTTTGACGCCGAGCAGATCGGCGGTCTCCTCGATGTTCATGCCCTCCATGACGCGTGCGACGAACACCATGCGGAAGACGTCCGGCAACTCGTCGATGGCGCGTTCGACGACGCGCTGGATTTCACGTTGGGCCATGGTCCTTTCCGGATCGCCTGCGGGAGAAACGGGAAATTTGATGATCTGCGCCTCGAGCGCGGCTTCGGGCACCGAACCGAGCTCGACATGCGGCCTGGTGCTGCGCGCCCGGCCAAGCGCCTCGTTGATGGCGATGCGGGACAGCCAGGTCGACAATCCGGACTCGCCCCTGAAGCCGTCGAGATGGGTGAAGGCGCGGACATAGGTTTCCTGCACCACGTCCTCGGCTTCGCTGTCGTTGCGCAGGATGCCGCGCGCGAGCCGGTAAAGCCTGCGGTTGTTGGCCTGCATGATCTCGCGGAGCGCGGCCTCGTCACGGCCCCGCGCGCGGTCGATCAGCTCGGCTTCCGATGATCTGGCGCCGGCGGACAGGCCGGCTGCAGTGCGTTGCATGGCGGTCACCTGCTCGTTTCCGTTAGTTCCAGACATTGGATGCAGGCTGGCAGGGAAGGTTCCCAATTTTCTCACCCTGGAGGGCAAGATTCGTCGCCTAATCCGTCCCGATCGGCAGCGCCGGGTCCCTCGCCCACTCGCCCATGGAGGCATCGTAGAGCGTCAGCTTGTCGTAGCCGAGCTGCGTCAGCAGAAACAGGTCGATCGTCGCCGAGATGCCGCCGCCGCAATACAGGATCACGTTCTTGTCGCGCGTGACGCCCTGGGCGGCGAATTTCGCCTCGCGTATTGCCGCATGAGCGAAT
>NZ_VSSR01000025.1 GCF_008123515.1 Bradyrhizobium cytisi | reverse complement strand
CGCTAGCGCAGCGCCGGAGCCCACCAAATCATGAACAGTGTCACCCATCCATCCGGTCTGTTCTGTTACCAATCCATCCGCTGGACAGTCCCGGAAGACGATGCTTCGATTACGGCTTCGGCGGGTGAATGAACGCCCACGGGCTGACTTCGGAGTCCCGCGTCACCTCGACCGAGATCAGATACGGTCCGCTGTGGCTAAGCGCCTTCTCCATCGCCGCCTTGAACTGATCGGGCGCAGTGACGCGCGCGGCGGCAACGCCGAAGGATTCCGCGAGCTTGACGAAGTCGGGATTGACCAGATCGGCTGCCACCACGCGGCCGTCGAAACGTTCGCGCTGGTCGCGGCGGACATTGCCGTAGGCGTTGTTGTTGAACACCAGCGTCACCACGCCGATATTGAATTGCACGGCGGTGGCAAGCTCCTGCACGCCGAACATGAAGCCGCCGTCGCCGGTGATCGCCACCACCGGCCTGTCGGGATTGGCGACCTTGGCGCCGAGCGCAGTCGGGAAGCCCGAGCCGAGCGTTCCCTGATAGCCTGAGGTGATGAAGGTGCGCGGCTCGTAGATCGGAAAGCCGTACCAGGAGGCAAAGCCGAACTGCGAGAGTTCGTCGGTGACGATCGCATTCGCTGGCAGCACCTCGCGCAGGATGCTCAGATACGCCATCTGCGGCTGGATGCGCTGGATCTCCGCCAGCGCGGTTGCACTGGCCTCGCGGATCGCGGCGCGGCGGCCGGCGGTCTTGCTGTAGCCCGCCTTGCTGACGGCGGCAGTGAGATCGGCGGTCGCGGTCTTGGCGTCGGCGACGATGGCGGTATCAGAGATGAAGCGCCGCATCTCGACAGGATCGATGTCGATGCGGATGCTCTTCAGCCCGTCGGGACGATAGGGCCAGCGTGACATGGTCGGCAGCTCCAGCCGCGAGCCGATGCCGATCATCAGATCCGTCTTCGGCCACAGCTTGTAGGCGGCGGCCATGGTGAGGCCAAGCTCGTGCGCATTGGAGACGATGCCGCGGCCGCTGCGGAAGGCGACCACAGGCGCGTCGATCATCTCGGCGAGCTCGAGAATCTCCTTGCGTGCCTCGATCGCGCCGCTGCCGACGAAGATCATCGGCGCCTTGCTGCTCTTGATGAGTGCTGCGGCCTGCCTGATCATGTCAGGGTCGGGCAGCGGCGCGGGCAGCGGCTCCAGCACCTGCGCGGCGGCCGTGTCGGCGCGCTGGGTAAAAATGTCCCAGGGCATCTCGACCGACGCCGGACCGCGCCGTCCCGATGTCATCTCCTGGAACGCACGCGCCACGGTCGTCGGCGCATTGCCGGGATGCTCGATGCGGTCCGCCCACTTCACATAGGTGCGCAAGGTGGCGAGCTGGTCCGGCATCTCGTGCAGATGACCACGGCCCTTGCCGAGAAACTGCGTCGGCACCTGGCCCGTCACGCACAGCACCGGCTCGTTGCAGCCGTAAGCGGTGAGCAGCGCCGCGCTGGCATTGAGCACGCCGGGGCCGGGCACCACGCTGAACACGCCGGGTCTGCCGCTGGAGCGGGCATAGCCGAACGCCATGTACCCGCAGGCCTGCTCGTGCCGCGCGCCGATCACCTTGAGCTGGGCCTGGTGGAAGGCGTCGAACAGGCCATAGACCTGCGCGCCGGGCAGGCCGAACACGGTGTCGACGCCGTGGGCGACGAGCCCGCTTACGATCGCTTCGCCGCCGGTGAGGGTGGTCATTGCATCATTCCATTCGTGATGTTGTTCAGGCTTCGTCGACGACGCCGTTGCGCAAGGATCCGATGCCCTCGGCCGCGACCTCGATGACATCGCCGGGCTTCAAATAGCGCGGCGGATCGAACCGAGCACCGGCGCCGGTCGGCGTGCCCGTGACGATGATGTCGCCGGGGACCAGCGTCGCGAAAGTCGAGATATAGCTGATGAGATAGCGGAACGGAAACATCAGCCGGCTGGTACGGTCGTCCTGCCGCAGCTCGCCGTTGACATGCGTGGTGAGGCGAATGTCAGCGATTTGCGCTTCCCTGGTGTAGGGCACGAGCCAAGGCCCGAGGCTGCCGCTGGAATCGAAGTTCTTGCCCTGCGTGACGTTGAATTTGGCGTGGCGCAGCCAGTCGCGCACCGAGCCTTCGTTGCAGAGCGTGAGGGCTGCGATGTGATCGAGCGCGGCGTCTTCCGCAATGTGCCGGCCGGGCTTGCCGATCACCAGCACGATCTCGCCCTCGTAATCGAGCTGCGCGGATGCGCGCGGGCGCACCAGCGGCGTGTCGTGGCCGACGAAGGAGCGGGGCGAGCGCATGAACATGCTCGGATATTTCGGCGCGTCCTGGCCGTCCTTGTACTCAGCATTGCGGTCGGGATAGTTGACGCCGATGCAGATGATCTTTTCCGGCGCAGGCACCGGCGGCAGCCAGATGACGTCACCAAGCGCGTGATCGGGCGTAAGGCTGGCGGCCGCTTCGGCAAGGCCCGCGAGCTTTCCTGCCGCAATCACCTCGCGCAGCGTCGGATAGTCCTTGGCGTGGCGCGGGGAGAGATCGACGATGCCGCCCTCCAGGACGGCGCCGTACCGGGTTGCACCCTTGACGGAATAGGTGGCGAGGCGAGGGAGCTTCATCGCTTAATCCGCCACCAGCACGTCGGCCACGAACTTTGGCTCACGCACGGCTTGGCCTGAGAACGACGAGCCTTGCTCGAACCAGGAGCGTGGCGCCGGCGCGCCCCACAGGGTCTGGCGGCGCGGATCGCGCAGCGACCAGCGCAGCGGCTCGTGGTCGTGATCGCCCGTAAAGTAGTCGCTGGTGTAGAGCTCGAGGCGGTGTCCATCAGGATCGCGAACGTAGAGGAAGAACGCATTCGAGATGCCGTGGCGCCCCGGTCCGCGCTCGATATTCTTCACGAAACCTGCGGAAGCCATGACGTCGCAGAGATGGATGATGTTCATCGCCGTCGGCGTCCAATAGGCGAAATGGTGCAGCCGCGGGCCCTTGCCGTTGGTGATCGCGAAATCGTGGACGTTGCCCTTGCGATGCATCCAGGCCGCTGCGATACGACCGTTCGGTCCGTCCTCTTCGGCATATTCGGTGAGGCGGAAGCCCAGCCGCGCATAGAAGTCGACCGTGTCCTGCACCTCGGCGGCGAAGACGTTGAAATGATCGAGCCGCTGCGGATGGCATCCCCTGTAGAGGTCGTAGCGGCGGAGCAGATGCGGTCTGCGGTCCATCGACGCATAGAGCTCGATCTGGAAGCCGAAGGGGTCGGTGAACTGCAGCGTGCGGCCCTGGAACGGCTGGTCGCCGAAGGCGTAGCCAAGACCGTTCTCGGAAAGAAACTTTGCGGCCTTGTCGAGGTCGCCGTCATTGCCGACCTTGAAGCCGAGCCTGTTACAGGCGGGCACGGCTGCCTTGCGCAGCACCAGCGAGTGATGCTGATGCTCCTCGGCGGCGCGAAGGTAAACGCATTTGTCGTCGGCATCCTCGACATGCAGGCCGACGACGGTCTCGTAGAACGCCCGGCTCAGCTTCAGATCGATCACGTCGAGCACGACGTGGCTGGAGCGGATGATGTTGAACGGCGGCTCGAAGATATGTTGCGGTACGGGCATTGCGTTTCCCCTCTCGGCCCTTGTCATTCCGGGGCGCGCGGAGCGCGAGCCCGGAATCCATTCTTCCACTAACTCTGCTGCGCGATGGATTCCGGGTTCGGCTCTTCGAGCCGCCCCGGAATGACAGTCAAATTCCCAGTTTCTGAATCTTGTGCGTGCCCCGCGCCAGCGAGACATGCTTGGTTTCCATGTAGAAGTCGAACGAATAGTCGCCACCGTCGCGGCCGATGCCGGAGGCCTTCATGCCGCCGAACGGGGTCGGCAGATGGCGGACGTTCTCCGAGTTCAACCAGATCATGCCGGCCTCCAGCGCGTCGGCAACGCGCAAGCTCCGGCCGACATCGTTGGTCCAGACATAGCCGGTGAGGCCATAGCGGATGTCGTTTGCGATCTCGATCGCGTCCGCTTCGTCCTTGAAGGGCAGCACGGTGAGGAAGGGGCCGAACACCTCTTCCTGCGCCACGCGCATCTTGCCGCTCGCGCCGGTCACTAGAGTGGGCTCGACATAATGTCCGCCGCCCGGGCCGTCATAAGCCTTGCCGCCGACCGCGATCGTGGCGCCGTCCTGGCGCGCCACGTCGAAATAGGAGCAGACTTTTGCGAGGTGCCGCTCGTGGATCAGCGGCCCGATTTCGGTCGCGGGATCGAGGGGGTGGCCGACCTTCAGCGCCCTCACGCGTGCGGTCAGCCGTTCGATGAACTTGTCCGCGATGCTTTGCTGGATCAGCAGGCGGCTCGATGACGTGCAGCGCTCGCCGTTGAGCGAGTAGATCATGAACACGACGGCATCGAGCGCGCGGTCGAGATCGGCGTCGTCGAACACGATCACGGGGTTCTTGCCGCCGAGCTCGAAATGCACGCGCTTCAAGGTCGGCGCGCCCTGAATCATGATCGCCGATCCCGTCGCGCTTTCGCCGACGAAGCCGATCGCCTTGATGGCGGGATGTTCTGTCAAAGCCTTGCCGGCCTCTTCGCCAAAACCGTGCACGGTGTTGAACACGCCATCGGGTACGCCGGCTTCCTTGACGAGCCTGGCTAGAATGGATGCCGTCACCGGCGACCACTCGGCCGGCTTGTGCACGACGGTGCAGCCCGCCGCCAGCGCAGGGGCGATCTTCCACGTCGAGAGCATGAATGGCGTGTTCCACGGCGTAATCACGCCGACCGGGCCGATCGGCACGCGGGTGGAGATATTCCAGTGCTCGTCGCTCGGCGTGTTCTGGCCGTCGCGCGCCTCGGCGCATTTGTCGGCGAAGAACCGGAAGTTTTCCGCGGCGCGAATCGCGGCCTTGGCCATGAAGCGATAGGCCTGGCCGGTGTCGATGCATTCGAGCACGGCGATGTCTTCAGCATTGTCCTCGATCGCGTCTGCAACGCGATGCAGCAGCTTCTTCCGCGTGACGGGGCCCATGTCGCGCCATGATTTGAAGGCCAGCGCAGCAGCCGTTGCTGCGGCGTCGATGTCCTCGGCATTGCCGCTGGCGACGCTCGCGAGCGTTGCGCCATCGACCGGCGACTTTGTCTCAAAGGTCCGGCCCGAGATCGACGGGACAATCTTGCCGTCGATCATGTGGCCGATGCCGTCCGCCTGTAGCCCTTTAAGCAGGGGTGCTGCGCGGTCGCGGTTGGCCTGGAATACATCGGCTTTCGGCGTGGGCTTATCCATGGGCGGCCACCACTTTCAATGCGTCGTGGATGTTGTTGCGCTTCCAGCTGGTGTCCTTGTCGTTGATCTGCATGTCGAACGACAAGGCGAACTTGCTGGCGGCAAAAACGGGATCGAGATGTTTCGAGAGCGCCTCAAAGACATGCTCGCCGGCCTTCTGCCGCGTGGCGAGATCGCGGCCTTCACCGATGCGCAGCACCATGTCGAGAAAGCCGTAATCGTGCCTGTTATCGGCGACCGCATAGTGCTCGCAGCGGATGGCACGAACGCGGATGCCGCCGAGCGGGAAGATGCCGGTTTCGACCGCCGCCTTGCGCACGATCTCGCAGACGGCGCCGATGTCGACACGGTGATCGAGATTGGCCGAATATTCGATCGTGAAATGCGGCATGGCGGTTTCACTCCCTGGGTCGTCTAATTGCCTTAGGCGAAGTAGCAGCTGACCGAGCCGTAGGCGCCATAATCGGCTTGAATTGTGTCGCCCTTACGGGTCTCGATCGGACGGATGAAGGAGCCGGCGAGCACGATTTGGCCGGGCTCGAGCGCGAGCCCAAGCGGCGCGATCTTGTTCGCAAGCCACGCAACTGCAGTCGCGGGGTGATTGAGCACGCCGGCGGCGAGGCCGGTTTCTTCGAGCTGGCCGTTCTTGAAGCAAAGCGCGCCGATCCAGCGCAAATCGGCATCGAGCGGACGGATCGGCCGGCCGCCGAGCACGATGCCGGCATTCGCCGCGTTGTCGGCGATGGTATCGTAGATTTTTCGCGTGGCTTTCGTCTTGGGATCGACGCGCTCGATCCGCGTGTCCAGAATCTCCAGCGCCGGAACCACGAAGTCGGTGGCATTGAGCACGTCGAACATCGTGCAGTTGGGACCTTCGAGCCGCTTGCTCATGACGAAGGCGAGCTCGGCCTCGACGCGGGTTGCGATGAAGCGCTCGGTCGGGACCATGCCGCCATCGGCGAAGAACATGTCGTCGAGCAGCACGCCCGAATCCGGCTCGTCGATATTGAGCGCGCTCTGCATCGCCTTCGAGGTCAGGCCGATCTTGTGGCCTTTGACGCGGCGACCCTCGGCGATCTTGATGTCGACCCAGGCCTTCTGAATCGCGTAGGCATGGGCGATGGTGATATCGGGGAAGTCCTGCGAGAGCTGCCGGATCTGCACGCGCGTCTTCTCCGCCTGATGCAGACGGTTCGCGCAAGCTTGGATATCGTCTTTGGAAAGCGCCATCGGTGATCGACCAAAATCGTGGTGCCCGGAGATACTTAACATGTTAAGTGAATGCGTCAATCACAATTCGGGCTTGCTGCACTGCAAACGTTTTGCAGTCTGAAAGGGCGTCATGACGAAGAGACCGGCTGATTCCGAGAACGCAAGCGCGCCTGCCGCGCGGCAGGTGCCGATGCGCGATTTCTCGCGATCGTTGCCGATGTTGCTGTTGCGGGCACGCGAGGCGGTGATGCGGCAATTTCGCCCATCGCTGCGCGAGCACGGCCTGACCGAGCAGCAATGGCGCATCCTGCGTGCGCTCGCGTCCATCGAGGCCGCCGAGGTCACGGAACTCGCGCGCACCGCGTTTCTCCTTGGGCCGAGCCTGTCACGCATCCTGCGCGATCTCGAGGCGCGCAACCTGATCGAGCGCAAGACCGCGAAGGCGGACCAGCGCCGCAGCATGGTCTCGATCTCCAGGGACGGCGTGAAGCTGATGGCCTCCGTGGCGCCGTCCTCGGAAGCGATCTATGCCGAGATCACGCAGCGCTTCGGCGCGCGCAAGCTCGCGGAGTTGCAGGAGATGCTGGGCGAGCTCGAGCGCAGTCTTGCCGCACCTGGCGCCGCGGACGAGACAACAGCCGAGGAGTGAGACCAGATATGCGCGCCCGCGCAGCGAGAACCATGGACATCCGCGCGTTTTTTCGCTCAAAGTGCCGCGAGACGCACAAAGGCGAGGCGATCCAGAGCGTCAGAATAGAGAAGTTCCGGAGTGCTTCGCTTGAGCTTCGGCGAACAGGTCGCCGGCACGACGGCGAGCGAGAACAACTGAGAAGGAAGGCAACGTGGCGAACAAGGTCAAGGAAATCTGGAAGTCGGGCAAGGCCGTGGTCAATGCGTGGCTGGCTATTCCCTCCGGCTTCTCCGCTGAGATGATCGCGCAATGCGGCTTCGACAGCGTCACCGTCGACATCCAGCACGGCGTGCAGGATTATCAGTCGATGGTGCAGTGCTTCCAGGCCATGGACAAGCATCCGGTCACCCCGATGGTCCGCGTGCCCTGGAACGAGCCCGGCATCATCGGCAAGGTGCTCGACGGCGGCGCCTATGGCGTGATCTGCCCGATGGTCAACACGGCGCAGGAGGCCAGGAACCTCGTGTCCTATTCGAAATATCCGCCGAAGGGCGTCCGCTCGAACGGCCCGATCCGCGCCGGCATGTACGGCACCGCGGGTTCCTACCAGAAGACGGCCAACGACGACATCGTGCTGCTGCCGATGATGGAGACCAAGACCGCAGTCGAGAACATGGAAGCGATCTTCGACGTCGAGGGCATCGACGGCGTCTATATCGGCCCGTCCGACCTCGGCTTCTCCTACGGCCTCGAGCCGAAGCTCGACCGCAGCGAGCCCGAGATCCTCGCGATCTACGACAAGATCATCAAGGAGTGCGCCAAGCGCGGCCTCAACGCGGGCATCCATTGCAGCGGCGCCGAGGGTGCTGCGCGCGCCATCAACATGGGCTTCAAGCTGGTGACCCTCTCGAACGAGGTCGGCCTGATGACGACCTTTGCCAAGATGCAGGTGAATGCGACCCGCAAGGATTCCGGCGGCAAGGCTTGATGACTCTCTGTGTCCCCGGACGCGGTGCGGCACGCAGTGCCGCTCCGCAGAGCCGGGACCCAGAAGCCAACCTCACGCATGGGCCCCGGCTTAGCAGCGCACCGCTTTCGCGCTGCGCAGCATCCGGGGCACGATAGTTTCGATACAGGAGATACCCATGACCATCAGCCCCGTCATCCGCCTGCATCCCGCTGATGGCGTGCTGATCGCGCGCGCGAGCCTGCCGCCGGGGACACTGGTGGCTGACGGCGTGACCACGGTCGAGCGCATTCCCTCCGGCCACAAGGTCGCGATCAAGCCGATCGCAGTGGGCGAGCCTGTCATCCGCTACGGTCAGATCATCGGCTTTGCGACCATTCCGATCGCGCCGGGCCAGCACGTGCACGTGCAGAACATCGGCATGGGCGATTTCGCCAAGGACTATGCCTATTGCGCCGACGTCAAGCCGACGCCGAATTTCGACCTGCCGGCGACCTTCGAGGGCATCCGCCGCCCGGACGGCCGCGTCGCCACGCGCAACTATATCGGCATCCTCACCTCGGTGAATTGCAGCGCGCATGTCGCGGGTCTCGTTGCCGACGTCTTCAAGAAGAATCCCTTCACCGGCGACAATCCGCTGGCCGATTTCCCCAATGTCGACGGCGTCGTCGCGCTGACGCACAAGACCGGCTGCGGCATGACGCAGAACGAGCCGCTGGCGCTGCTCCGCCGCACGCTCGGCGGCTATGCGCGGCACGTTAATTTCTCCCACGTCATCGTGCTTGGCCTCGGTTGCGAGGTGAACCAGATCGGCGGGCTCATGGAGGAGCAGAAGCTCGCCGGCCGCCTGCGCGCGATGGACATCCAGGAGGTCGGCGGCACCCGCAAGACGGTGGAGGCCGGCATCGCCTTCGTGCGCGAGGCTCTTGCGGATTCCAATAAGGTCAAGCGCGAGTCCGTGCCGGTGAGTGAATTGACCGTGGCGCTGCAATGCGGCGGCTCGGACGGCTATTCCGGCGTATCGGCCAATCCGGCGCTGGGTGCGGCGAGCGACCTCATCGTCCGTCACGGCGGCACCGTGATCCTGTCGGAGACGCCGGAGACCTACGGCGCCGAGCATCTGCTCACGCGCCGCGCGGTCAGCCGCGAGGTCGGCGAGAAGCTGGTCGATCTGATGCGCTGGTGGGACGAATACACCGAGCGCGAAGGCGCCGAGATGAACGCCAATCCAAGCCCCGGCAACAAGGCCGGCGGCCTCACCACGATTCTGGAAAAGTCGCTCGGCGCGATGGCGAAGGCCGGGACCACCAATCTGGTCGACGTGCTGCGTTACGCCGAGCCGGTGACCAAGCGCGGCTTCGTGTTCATGGACACGCCCGGCTACGATCCGGTCGCCGCCACCGGCCAGGTCGCCGGCGGCGCCAACCTCGTCTGCTTCACCACCGGCCGCGGCAGCGTGTTCGGCTGCAAGCCCGCGCCCTCGATCAAGCTCGCCACCAACACGCCCATGTACAAGCGCATGGAAGAGGACATGGACGTCAATTGTGGCACCATCCTCGAAGGCGAGGAGAGCGTGCAGGAGTGCGGTCAGCGTATCTTCGATCTCATCCTCAAGACCGCATCCGGCCAGCCGACCAAGAGCGAAAGCTTTGATTTCGGCGGTGCCGAATTCGCGCCCTGGGTGCTGGGCGCGACGATGTGAGATCTGCTGCCGTCATTCCGGGGCGATGCGAAGCATCGAACCCGGAATCTCGAGATTCCGGGTCTGGTCCTTCGGACCATCCCGGAATGACGGCATGTAAAATCTACCGCTTCTGCAATGGGCACGGTCTGCCCGTTGTTAATGCTTGATCGAGGTCACCAGCGGTGTTCTGCTCAAAAAAGCTGCTGGAGCACCGCACCCCGTGTCGATCTACGTCGCATTACACCACGTCACGCACTACAAATACGACCGCCCGATCGATCTGGGACCGCAGACCATCCGTCTGCGGCCGGCGCCGCACACGCGCACGCCGATCCTGAGCTATTCGCTCAAGGTCACGCCGGCCAATCACTTCGTGAACTGGCAGCAGGATCCGCTAGGTAACTGGATCGCCCGTTACGTCTTCCCGGAGAAAACGACCGAGCTGAAGATCGAAGTCGATTTCACGGCACAGATGACCACGGTCAATCCATTCGACTTCTTCGTCGAACCTTACGCCGACAGCTTTCCGTTCGAATACCCGAAAGACCTCAAGGCCGAGCTTGCGCCGTATCTCGAGATCATCAAGCCCGATCCCGCATTCGCAAAATATCTCGCCTCGATCCCGCGCGAGGCCCCGAATACCGTCAATTTCCTGGTCGATCTGAACAGGGAACTGCAACAGAAGATCAACTACGTCATTCGCATGGAGCCCGGCGTGCAGACGCCGGAGGAGACGCTCACATCCTGCGCCGGCTCCTGCCGCGACTCCGCCTGGCTGTTGATCCAGACCTTCCGCCATCTTGGCCTCGCCGCGCGCTTCGTGTCCGGCTATCTCATCCAGATCCGCCCCGACATCGATCCGATCGAGGGGCCGCCGGAGGTGGAGAACGACTTCACCGATCTGCACGCCTGGGCCGAGGTCTATCTGCCGGGCGCGGGCTGGATCGGGTTTGATGGGACCTCGGGCATGCTCGCGGGCGAGGGGCACATCCCAGTTGCCGCCACGCCGCATTATCGTTCGGCCGCGCCGATCTCCGGTGGCGCGGGCTTTGCCGAGGTCGAATTCGCCTTCGACATGAGCGTCCGCCGCATCCGCGAGGCGCCGCGCATCACAAAGCCGTTCTCCGATGACTCCTGGACGCGGCTCAACGATCTCGGCGAGCAGGTCGACGGCGATCTCGCTGCGCAGGACGTGCGGCTCACCATGGGCGGCGAGCCGACCTTCGTCTCGGTCGACGATCTCGAAGCGGCGGAGTGGAATACGGAAGCGGTCGGCCCGACCAAGCGCGCGCTCGGCGACGATCTGATCCGCCGTCTGCGCAATCGATTCGCGCCGGGCGGCCTGCTGCATTACGGCCAGGGCAAATGGTATCCCGGCGAAAGCCTGCCGCGCTGGGCCTTTGGCCTGTACTGGCGCAAGGACGGCGTGCCGATCTGGAAGAATGGCGACCTCATCGCCAGGATCGAGAAGCCCAAGCTCGCCGTGACCGAGGACGCCGAAGACTTCATGGAGGGCACGGCGGCACGGCTCGGGCTCGATCCCGGCTATGTCATTCCGGCCTATGAGGACACCGTCTACTGGCTTCAGAAGGAGGCCGATCTTCCCGTCAACGTCGATCCGTCCGACTCCAAATTGTCCAATCCGGAGGAACGCGCGCGCATGGCGCGGGTGTTCGATGAGGGCCTCCGCAAGCCACGCGGTTTCGTGCTGCCGGTGCAGCGCTGGAACGCGCCGCCACGCTGGCGCAGCGAGCGCTGGCAGCTCCGGCGCAATCATCTGTTCCTGATGCCGGGCGATTCGCCGCTCGGCCTGCGCCTGCCGATCGGTTCGCTCGGCTACGTCCCGCCCAGTGAATATCCCTACATCGTCGAGCAGGACCCGCTGGAGGCGCGCGGCAAGCTGCCGGTGTTCACGCTCCCGGAGCGCCCGACAGCGTCGCCGCGGGTCGCGCCCGAGAAGCTCAATACGTCCGTCCCCGTCCGCACGGCACTGTCGATCGAGGTCCGCGACGGCGTGATCTGCGCCTTCATGCCGCCGGTGGAGCGTATCGAGGATTATCTCGAGATGATCGCGGCGGTCGAAGCCACCGCCGAGGAGATGCAGCTCCAGGTCCATGTCGAGGGCTATGCGCCGCCGTTCGATCCGCGCATCGAGGTCATCAAGGTGACGCCTGACCCCGGCGTCATCGAGGTCAACGTTCAGCCCGCAAAGAATTGGCGCGAGGCGGTCGACATCACCGTCGGGCTCTATGAGGATGCCGGCAAGATACGCCTCGGCGCCAACCGCTTCCTGGTCGATGGCCGCCACACCGGCACCGGCGGCGGCAACCACGTCGTGGTCGGCGGCTCCAGTCCGCAGGATTCGCCGTTCCTGCGCCGCCCCGATCTCTTGAAGAGCCTGGTGCTGTACTGGCAGCGGCATCCGTCGCTGTCCTATTTCTTCTCCGGCCTGTTCATCGGCCCGACCAGCCAGGCGCCGCGCATCGACGAGGCCCGTCACGACAGCATCTACGAGCTCGAGATCGCACTCTCGCACGTGCCGCCGCCGGGCTATCAGACGCCGCTGTGGCTGGTTGACCGGCTGTTCCGGCATCTGCTGGTCGACATCACCGGCAACACCCACCGCGCCGAGATCTGCATCGACAAGCTCTATTCGCCGGATAGCCCCACCGGCCGGCTCGGCCTGGTCGAATTCCGCGCGCTCGAAATGCCGCCGGATCCGCGGATGTCGCTGGCGCAGCAGCTCCTGATCAGGGCGCTGATCGCAAAATTCTGGCGCGAGCCGCAACAAGGCAAGTTCGTGCGCTGGGGCACCGCGCTGCATGACCGCTTCATGCTGCCGCATTTCATCTGGGAAGATTTTCAGGACGTGCTCTCCGAGCTCAAGAGCTCGGGCTATCCGTTCGAGCCGGAATGGTATCTGGCCCAGCTCGAATTCCGCTTCCCCGCCTTCGGCCGCATCCATCATGGCGGCGTGACGCTGGAGCTGCGCCAGGCATTGGAGCCTTGGCACGTGCTGGGCGAGGAGGGCTCGGCCGGCGGCACGGTGCGCTATGTCGACTCGTCCGTCGAACGGCTCCAGGTCAAGGCCGACGGCTTCGTCGAGGGCCGCCATGTCGTGACCTGCAACGGCCGCCGCCTGCCGATGACGTCGACCGGACGCTCGGGGGAGGCCGTGGCGGGTGTCCGCTTCAAGGCCTGGCAGCCGGCCTCCGGCCTGCACCCGACCATTCCGGTCCATGCGCCGCTGACGTTTGACCTGATCGATACCTGGAACGGCCGCTCGCTCGGCGGCTGCGTCTATCACGTCGCCCATCCCGGCGGCCGCAGCTACGACACCAAGCCGGTCAACACCTACGAGGCCGAGGCGCGGCGGCTGGCGCGCTTCCAGGACCACGGCCATACGCCGGGCCCCATGCAGCCCCCGCCCGAGGAACGCACAAATGAATTCCCGCTGACCCTCGACTTGCGGACACCGCTCCTGCAATGAGTATGATGGTGGGGCAGGGAGAGGCGCATGGGCGAGGGCGCAGCCGAACAGGACAAGACGGGTAAGGCGCAAGGTCAGCGAGAAGGTCAGCGCCGCCTCGCGCAATGGGTCCGCGACTATCGCCGCCTGCCCGGCATCCCCGACGAGTTTCTGGGGCCCGACGGCGCCCCGCGCGCGGTCTGGAGCCGCTTCTTCGATGCCTTTGGCACGTTGGCGCCCGACGAGGTCGAGCGGCGCTTCGGCATGGCCGACCGCCATCTCCGCGAGGCCGGCGTCACCTACCGCGCCCCCGGCGATAGCGCCGACCGGCCGTGGTCGCTCAGCCATCTGCCGCTGCTGATCGACGAGGCCGACTGGAAGCAGCTCTCCGCCGGCATCACCCAGCGCGCCGAGCTTTTGGAGCTGGTGCTGCGCGACATCTATGGCGAAGGCCGGCTGGTCGCGGAAGGTGCGCTGCCGGCCGGCGCGATTGCCGGCAGTCCCGAATACCTCCGTCCCGTCTGCGGCGTGCCGCCGCCGGGCGGACGCTACCTCTCGCTCTATGCTGCCGATGTCGGCCGTGGGCCCGACGGCCGCTGGTGGGTGCTGGGCGACCGCACGCAGGCGCCGTCAGGCGCGGGCTATGCGCTGGAGAACCGCCTGGTGCTGTCGCGCGCCTTCTCCGATCTCTACAAGTCGATGAATGTGCCGCGCGTCGCGCCGTTCTTCGAGGCGTTTCGCGATAGCCTTCGCGCGCGGGCCGATCGTGACGAGCCGCGGATCGGCGTGCTCTCGCCCGGCAGTTTCAGCGAAACCTATTTCGAGCACGCGACGCTGGCGCGCTATCTCGGCTTCCTCTTGGTCGAGGGCGACGATCTCGCCGTCAGTGACAATCGCATCCACATTCGCACCGTCGCGGGGCTGAAGCGGCTCGACGTATTGCTCCGCCGTGTCGATTCCAACTCGCTCGATCCGCTCGAGCTCGATGCCTCCTCGCATCTCGGCGTGCCCGGCCTGATCGATGTGCTGCGCAAGGACGGCATCGTCGTTGCCAACATGCCGGGCTCCGGTGTGCTGGAGGCGAGGGCGCTGCTCGGCTTCCTGCCGGCCTTGAGCCGCCGTTTGCTCGGCGAAGAGCTGAAGATGCCGCACATCGCGACCTGGTGGTGCGGCCAGCGCTCGGCGCGCGACGAGGTGCTGTCGCGGCTCGACGAGGTCGCGATCGAAGGCGCCTACCGGCGCGGCGTGCCCGGCTTCGACAGCAACGGCCCGGTGCTGGCGAGCGGGCTCGATGCTGCCGGCCGTCAGCGGCTGGTCGACGCTATCGGCGCCCGCGGCATGGATTATGTCGGCCAGGAGGTGGTGCGCTTGTCCACCATGCCGGTGTGGGAGCAGGGGCAGATCATGCCGCGCCCCTTCGTGCTGCGCGTGTTTGCTGCGGCAACGCCCGACGGCTGGGCCATCATGCCCGGCGGGTTCTGCCGGATCGCCGAGCAGGCCGATGCGCGCGCGGTGTCGATGGGAGACGGCGCGCGTGCCGCCGACGTCTGGGTGGTGTCGGACAAGAAGGTCTCGACCGCGTCGCTGCTGCCAGCGACAGACAAGGTCCGGATTCGCCGGATCGCCGGCGTGCTGCCGAGCCGCGCTGCCGACAATCTGTTCTGGCTCGGCCGCTATCTCGAACGCGCCGAAGCGACGCTGCGGCTGGTGCGCGCGCTGGGCTCGCCGAGCGGACCCAACAAGGGCACCGCGGCCTCGCTGCAATCGGCCGAACGGATCCAGCGCCTGCTGGTGACCTGGGGTGCGATCTCGCAGACCTCGCGCACGGCACCGGGGCGCATCGTCGCCGAAGCCTTGCAGAGCGAGGCGCGTTTCGGCTCGGCGCTGTCGCTGGTGCGCGCGGCGCAGCGCACCGCAACCTCCTTGCGCGAGCGGCTGTCGCCCGATGCCTGGCAGGTCATCACCGAGATGGCCGATCGGCTCTCCTACGAGGTCGAGGACGACGACAGCGTGTTGAGTGCGGCCGAGCTGACCTTGCAGGAGCTTGCGAGCTTCGCAGGCCTCGCGCAGGAGAACATGAACCGCGCCGCCGGCTGGCGCTTCCTCGATATTGGCCGCCGCACCGAGCGCGCCATCAACACCGCGCGTTTTGCCCGACAGTTTGCCTATGACGAGGCTGGCGACGAGGACCTCGACATCCTGCTGACGCTGGTGGATTCCCAGATCACCTACCGCTCGCGCTATCTGCTGGCGCCGATCCTGGCGCCGGTGCGCGATCTCGCCGTGCTCGATCCCTACAATCCGCGGTCGGTGGCGTTCCAGGTGACGACGCTGAACGAGCATATCGCGGCACTGCCGAGCCTGAAGGAGCATGGCCTGATCGAGCAGCCGCAGCGGCTTGCGGTGGCGGTGCAGTCCATGCTGGCGACTGCCGAAGCCGAGAAGCTCGAGGTCAAGACCCTGTTCGCGCTGGAGCAGGATTTGCTCAGCCTCGCCGAAGCGATCGGGCTGCATTACTTCCCGCACGGCACCAATGCGAGCCGGCCGGAAAAGCTGACGGGGCTGGCGTGATCTACGACATCCGGCACGTCACGACCTACGAGTACGAGAGCCCGGTCAGCTTCGCCCGCTGCACGCTGCGGCTTGAGCCGAGGGACGGCAACGGCCAGGAGCTGATCTCGCACAAGATCGAGATCCGTCCGCGCCCGTCCGAGCGCCACGTCCGCCGCGATTTCTTCGGCACGCTGACCGAGAGCATCGTGATCGAGGCCGCGCATCGCAATTTACGCATCGACTCGCGCTCGCGCGTCTCCGTCGCGCGGAAGCCACCGGCGCGCGATGCCGCGAGCCCATCCTGGGAGAGCATCCGCGACATCGCGTTCGAAGCGACAAGCCTCGGGCCGTCCTCGCCGGTCGGTTATGTCTTTGCGAGCCCGCTGGTGCCGGTGCTGCGTCCCGTCAGTGCCTATGCTGCCGAGAGCTTCGTGCCTGAAAAGGGCATCCTCGCGGGTGCGGTCGATCTCATGCATCGCATCCGCACCGGGTTTCGCTATGACCCCAAGGCGACGGCGATCTCGACGCCGCTCGACGAGGTCTTCGACAAGCGCCACGGCGTCTGCCAGGATTTTGCCCATGTGATGATCGCGGGGCTGCGCGGGCTCGGCTTGCCTGCCGCCTATGTCAGCGGCTACTTACGCACCATTCCGCCGGCAGGACAGCCGCGCTTGCAGGGCGCGGATGCCACGCACGCCTGGGTGTCGCTGTGGTGCGGCGCGGAGCTCGGCTGGGTCGATTTCGATCCGACCAACGATCTCCTGGTCGCCAATGACCACATCGTGCTGGCGGTCGGTCGCGACTTCTCCGATGTGTCCCCGGTGGACGGCATCATCGTCGGCTCCCCGAAGCAGAAGCTCGGCGTCGCCGTGGACGTGCAGCTGGTGGACTGATTGCGGTTTTGCCGTCCCGGCGACGCCCGCCAGGGATGTGTCGAGCATTCACCGCAACCGCGATATCGCGGAGCACAACTGCAACATATTTCCGTGTTTTCACTCCCGGGTTTGGCCAGTCGCCCCAGATTGGGCTATGCTGAGCCTGCGTCGAGGGCGAGTATGAGGCGTCAGGAGGCTAGCGTGGGACACCACCGACGGACGGGGCTGCATCCATGATGACGTTACCGCGACTGGCAGCTGAATCCCTGGAGAAGCTGCTGGGCACGTTCATGCGGCGTCGGTATGACGAGAGCGCTGCGAGTATAGTCGAGAGCGCAACCCGCACGGCGATGGAATGCATCGGCAACAGCGATGCCCTTTACCATAACATCGAGCATACGATGCTGGTGACGCTGGCGGGCCATTCCATCCTCAGCGGCCGAAGCCTCCATACCCACCTGACGGCTGAGGACTACGTCCACGTCCTGATCGCCTGCCTCGCCCACGATATCGGCTATGTGCGCGGCCTGTTCGAGGAGGATGACATCGACGGCTTCGTGATCGATGCTGCCGACACCAAGATCTCGTTGCCGCGCGGTGCGTCGGACGCCAGCTTGATGACGTATCACGTCGACCGCTCGAAGCTCTATGTGACGCGGCGGTTGCGGCACATTCCGGGGCTCGATCCTGAACGCATCGCGCGCGCCATCGAGGGGACGCGCTTCCCGGCCCGCGAGGGCCAGGAATATGACGACGAGGCGTCGATCCTGCGCGCCGCCGACTTCATCGGGCAGCTCGGCGATCCCAACTATCTGCGCAAGGCCAATGCACTCTATTACGAGTTCGAGGAGGTCGGCATGAATCGCCAACTCGGCTACGACTCGCCCGCCGACATCGTGAACCGCTATCCGCAATTCTATTGGAACAGCGTCGCGCCGCACATCCAGACCGAGATCGGCTATCTCAACAAGACCGAGATCGGCCGGCAGTGGATCGCCAATCTCTACAGCAACGTGTTCCGGGCCGAACGCGAGATATCGCTATCCGGACCGCAGAAGTAGGGCTCTTGTAGCCCGCATGGAGCGAAGCGGAAAGCGCCGCCGCCGGCGCTTCTGAATCCTGAGCGGCCAAAGCCTGATTTTCGCGATCGCAGGAACTTTTCGCTGTCGCCGTCGTCCAATCCTGAGCTGCGCGTTGAGGTGCCAGGGAGATGACCATGACCGAGGACAAGAAGCCGGGCGGACCCGACCTGACCAGGGGCGTGTCGTTGCGCGAGTTCAAGGATGGTAAGCTGCTCGGGCATGTCGGCGAGGAGGACGTCCTGCTGGTGCACGCCGCCGGCGATGTGTTTGCAATCGAGCCCGAATGCAGCCATTGGCATGGTCCGCTGGCCGAAGGGCTGGTGGTCGGCGACACTATCCGCTGTCCCTGGCATCACGCCTGCTTCTCACTTCGCACCGGCGAGGCGACGCGTGCGCCGGCAATCAATACGCTGGCAGTGTGGGAGGTGACGCGCGATCAGGACAGGATCATGGTCCAGCGCAAGCGCGATATGCCGAAGCCTTCGGCGTCCCACCGCACCGCGCCAACGCCGGAAAGGTTCGTCATCGTCGGCGGCGGCGGGGCCGGTTTTGCGGCGGCCGAGATGCTCCGGCGCGAGGGTTTTGCCGGCAGCATCACGATGCTCAGCAGTGACGGCGCGATGCCGACCGACCGGCCGAACCTGTCCAAGGACTATCTCGCCGGCAATGCGCCGGAAGAATATCTGCCGTTGCGCCCCGAGGACTACTATGGGGATGCCAGCATCGATCTCCGGCTCAACACCAACGTCTCGGCGATCGATCCGAAGACGCGCAGCGTGACGCTCGGCAATGGCGACAAGCTGCCGTTCGACCGGCTGCTGCTCGCGACGGGCGCAGAGCCGGTCAAGCTCCAGATCCCCGGCGCCGATCAGCCGCATGTCCACACCTTACGCTCCGTGGCCGACAGCCGTGCCATCATCAAGGCGGCGGGCAGCGCGAAGCGCGTGCTCGTGATCGGTGCGAGCTTCATCGGCCTCGAGGTCGCGGCGTCGCTTCGTGCGCGCAAGCTCGAGGTCCATGTGGTCGCGCCGGAGGAGCGGCCGATGCAGAAGGTGCTCGGTCCCGAGATGGGCGATTTCATCCGCAAGGTTCACGAGGAGAACGGCGTCAGCTTCCACTTGAAGGACACCGTGGAGAAAATCGACGGTACCCGCGCCACGCTGAAGAGCGGCGCCGTGATCGAGGCCGACCTCGTCGTGGTCGGCATCGGCGTCAAGCCGCGCCTTGCGCTGGCAGAGCACGCAGGGCTCGCAGCCGATCGGGGCGTCAGCGTGAGCGAATATCTGGAGACCAGCGTCGCCGGAATCTTCGCCGCCGGCGATATCGCGCGCTGGCCCGATCCGCATTCGCGGCAAACCATCCGCGTCGAGCACTGGGTGGTGGCGGAGCGGCAGGGCCAGACCGCGGCGCGCAACATGATGGGCAAGCGCGAGCGCTTCGACGCCGTGCCGTTCTTCTGGAGCCAGCATTTTGACGTCGTCATCAATTATCTGGGCCACGCCGACAGCTACGACCACATTGAGATCGACGGCAGCATCTCCAAACGGGATTGCATGCTGCGATATATCAAGGCCGGCCGCGTGCTGGCCGTCGCCTCGATCAACCGCGATCTCGACAATCTCAAGGCCGAGCTCGAGATGGAGCGGGCGCGCGGGTGAGGCGCCGCATTTGAGGTTGATTTACCTCAATGTTGGCTCCCGCAGGGGCCGCTTGGCTGGCTGTCGTCCCGGCGCGATCGGTGCTATCCTGAGCTGTGCGCTGGGGCTTCACATGCAGGAGTGGCCGTCATGACAAGCGCTTCGGATACCTCTCCCAACCTCGGCCTGGGCTCGGGCATTGCCGCGCTGCACGCCAAATGGGGCTGGATCGTCGCCCTCGGTGTCGTCTATCTCGTCACAGGCTTCGTCGCGCTCGGCAGCATGGTGATGGCGACGGTCGCAAGCGTGATCGTGGTCGGCGCCATGATGATCGTCGCAGGGTTCACCGAGGTGATCGGCGCCTTCCAGATGAAGAGCTGGGGCAAGTTCGTGCTCTGGGCCTTGCTCGGCGCGCTCTACATCATCGCGGGCTTCCTGACCTTCGAGAACCCGTTGTTTGCAGCAGCGCTGCTGACCTTGTTCCTCGGCGCCTCGCTATTGGCCTCGGGCGCGGTGCGGCTGTTTCTCGCCTTCAGCATGAAGCGCGAAAGCCCGTGGGTCTGGGTGGCGCTGTCGGCCATCATCACGCTGCTGCTCGGGCTGTTGATCCTGGCACGCTGGCCGGTCAACAGCGTCTATATCCTCGGCCTGTTCCTCGGCATCGATCTGATCATGGCCGGTGCCGGCTGGATCAGCCTGGGTTTCAGCCTGCGGCGGCGTCACTAGCTCGTCAGCAACGCGACGCGAGAACTTCATGGCGCAGGCCTCCAGCCTGAAGAGCGCGCCGCTGTCGCTGCTGCTGCCCGGCATCACGCTCAACACCACGCCGCAGGATTTCCGCCCGATCAAGGACGGCTATATGCGCCAGTTCGACGGCAACGACTGGATCGTGGCGAGCGAGTTGCTGCGCGGGACGTGAGGGGCGGGGTGGGTGAAGGACTCTCTCCTCTCGCTCGGAATCGTAGGGTGGGCAAAGGCGCGCGCTCTTCGCGCGCCGTGCTGCTTACCTACCCCACGGCCCGAACCTGAAATTCACGCCCGCCATGACGGTATCGATCCGGCGGCTAACGCGAATAGGCTCGATGAAACCAAACGCGTCTTGCGTGTTCAGCGTCTGCGTACCGAAATCCATGTGATTGTATTCCACGAATACCGACCAGTTCGGCGCAAAGAGATATTCGAGACCGCCTCCGATGTCCCAACCTGACCGTGTCTCCGCACCCGAGTTATTTGAGACACCCATTCCGGTGATCGTGTAGTCAAGTTTTGCATGGGTCCAAGCAGCGCCGCCCTTGACATAGATGAGGGCCTGCGGGAGCACCGCATAGCCGACGCGCAAGGTCGCAGTCGTAATCCAGGACGTCTTTGCGCTGAGGTCGAAAACGTTCGGGAATTGGGGATCGGCGGCTCCAGGCACCACATGGTTGCTGCCGCGAAGGTCAGCAGCTTCAAACATGCCTTGGGCGCCGATCACCCATGATCCAACCTGGTAATCGCAACCCACCTGACCGCCGCCGAGCACGCCGGAATTGCGCTCTGACCCTAAGTCGAAGTTTGGCAGCCGATGGGGATTGACGTTGGTATAGTCTTGGCGGTCCCAGCCTCCGCCGACATTTCCGCCGATGTAGCAGCCACTCCAAACGGAAATTGGAGCCGGCGCCATCGGCGCCTTGGTGTAAGCCCGTGTGCCAAGATCGGCGCTCTGGGCCGCCGTGGCGGATACAGCGAGTGCAGCCAGCGCAATACCGCTGAAAATCCGAAAAGACATGCAGCCTCCATTCATCAAAAACGCTCGAAGTAAAAATCCAGCTATTGGATATACCAGAGGCCCACCGAGCGTGCGTCTTTTCATCCTCCCATCAGGAGACGTATTTGAAACTCTGTTGCTGCGATGTTACACGGCCCGGGGCGTCACTCAGTGGACTTTTCGGACATCTGTCGAGCCGACGACATATGGGCTGCGCTTGGCCCCAAGCCTAACGGCCCATGGTGCGTTGTCCTGTCGGCTAATCGCAACAAACCGGAAATCCGCATCGTGATGTCCATGATAACCCTCCGCGAGATAACCGCTGCAACTGTGCGGGTGGTTTGCGCCTTGGAAACCAGAGAGGAGCAGAAGCGCTTTGTCGCCCCCAACGCACTCTCAATAGCGCAAGCATATTTCGAGCCGCGAGCCATCTTCAGGGCAGTATACGCAGACGAGGTACCGGTTGGCTTCGTGATGTGGAAGCCAGCCGATGAGGCGGAAGTTGCCTATCTTTGGCGGTTGATGATCGACCATAACCACCAAAAGATGGGCTACGCAAAACAGGCGATCACGCAGCTGATCAACCTTCTCCGCGATGCTGGCTACCGACGAATGCAGACGAGCGTCGTGCTCGGCGATGGCGGTCCGCTAGACTTCTATCGTTCGATCGGATTCGTTGAGACTGATGCGATGCTCGCAAACGGGGAGCGGGTTCTAACGCGCAGCTTGTAGAATTCCGTACGAGTCCGCAGCCGCTTCATCCGCATCGGCGACGGTCCGGACCAAGTCCACCTCGCCGCAATCGGCAAGGAGCTGATCAAAGCGCGGCGGGGTGATATGCAGATGTCCCGAAGTTCCGCGCCATTGCCGTTCTCACGGGCGTTGCGCGATGAGCCCTCACCGCTGAGTACGTAAGACTCCGGGGATCAAGACTCATCGCTCCAGGTGTCATGTTGCTGACTCATTCCCTGTCTTAGACAGCGACAACGAAAACACGATGCGGGAACCGCTCAGGTTCTCGCAATGGTTCCGCAAGCCAGGGGTGGCACGAATCCGCAAGAGACTGGCGCAAGTCGAAAAACGCTGACGCGTTCGCTTGGCCATGTTCTGCGGCATCGGGAACCGTACGAAAAATCAAAGGAGATATAATGGTGTTCCGCTCGAGCGCCGCAATTTGCGGCGCCCTGGTTGCGCTTGCCGTTTCTGTGACCGTTGCCCGCAGTGAAACAAGTGGGGTTCATTCAAGCACCGTCGTCGATGCCGCCCGTGGAGATGTGATCGTTGGCGCAGCATCGACATATAATCCGTTCAAGCCCGGCAAGGAGGAGGGTGGCCCGAGAACAGCCTCCGGCGAGCGTTATGATCCCTCAGTCTGGACAGCCGCCATCAAGACGGGCTTGCGTCAGAAATTTGGCGGGGTTCAGTTCGGCGCAAGACCGAAATTTGCACTCGTCGAGGCCGTCGGCAAGAAGGTCATCGTCAAGATCAATGACGTGGGGCCGCTCAGGCCCGGCCGCATCATCGATCTCAACGAGCGGACGATGCGCCATTTCGACCCGAGCATGGAGCTTGGAGTCCTTCCTCAGGTCACCGTCAGGCCGCTGTCCGGCGACGATTGGACTCCTGGGCCGGTTGGCTGAACGTTGTAGCCGAAAAAGGCATGGCACAACGGGTTGGAATCATGCCGCCGTGGGCTTTGCTTTCTTTGAGACCGTTGCTCTGCGTCGCCCATTGCAGGCCGCAGCATGCCGATGGATGATGAGGCATGGCAAGCCGGCAACCCACCCTCATCGTTTTCGGCGGCCTTCCCGGCACCGGGAAGACCACGCTCTCACGCGAGCTGACGAGACGGTTTGCTGCGACCTATATCCGCGTCGATGCGATCGAGCAGACGCTGCGCGCGGCGGGCCATGACGTCGGCCAGATGGGCTACGTCATCGCCAATGCACTGGCGGCCGAGAACCTGCGGCTCGACCGCGTGGTGGTCGCGGATTGCGTCAATCCGGTGCCGGCAAGCCGCGATGGCTGGCGGCAAACGGCCCTGCAAGCATCGGCGCGCATCGCCGAGATCGAAGTGATCTGCAGCGACGTGGCTCTGCACCGGCAGCGCGCGGAAGCGCGCACGTCCGACATCGCCGGCCTCAAGCTGCCGAGCTGGCACGACATCGTCAGTCGCCATTATGAACCATGGGATCGCGACCATCTGGTGCTCGATACCGCCAGTGATTCGATCGATCATCTGCTCGAACGGATGGAGATCTATCTTCGCGACGAAACCGGTTGAGCTGGGTTCCGCCCCACAGCGACATTTTGTCCGCGCCAACCCCGTCATCATCCGTTCAAAATCCGTTGCTAGTCTCCCACGTGACGATTGGTTCGCCGGATGTACGCGGACTGCATCGCAAGCCTCGGCCCTCGTGCCGGGGCTTTTCGTTTGGACGCACATCAGCGCGACTAGCCGCGCTTTCTTCGCGCTTCGTTGTAGCGGAGCGCGTCGACGATCACCTTGAATGCAGCCGAGTTCTGCCGTGAGGTCGGATAGTAGATGTAATAGCCGTCGAATTTCGGCGACCAGTCGTCGAGCACGATGACGAGCTCGCCGGACCGGACGTGCCGCGTCACCATATCTTCGGGAAGATAGGCGATGCCGAAGCCTTTGATTGCGGCTTCGATCATGGCGCGGGAGTCGTTGAAGGTCAGTTGCCCCTCGACCCGCACCCGGAGGTCGGGACCTTTCTTGGCGAACTCCCATACATAATGACCGCCGGCCGCCGCGCGCCGCTTGATGCAGACATGCTTCAGGAGGTCCTGTGGATGCTTCGGCTTCGGATGCTCTTTCAGATAGGCGGGCGAGGCGACCGCGACGAGCCGCCAGTCCGGACCGATGCGCACCGCGATCATGTCCTTCTCGACGCTCTCGCCGAGGCGGATGCCGGCATCGAAGCCGTCCTCGACGATGTTGCGGAAGGCCGTGTCGAGGCTGAACTCGACCTTGATGTCGGGATATTTCGTCAGGACTGGCACCAGCTTCGGCCAGACGGCCTTTTCCAGGGCATGGTCCGAGAGCGTAATCCGGATAGTGCCCGACGGCTTGTCGCGCAGGGACATCAGTGCGGCGATATCGCGTTCGATCTCCTCGATGCGCGGCGCAACCGATTGCTGGAGCCGCTCGCCGGCCTCGGTCAGGCCGACGCTTCGTGTCGTGCGCGTGAGAAGCCGCAGGCCCATCTGCGATTCCAGGCGCTTGATCGTGTGGCTCAGCGTCGACTGCACGACGCCCAGTTTCGCGGCGGCCTTCGTGAAGCTGCGCTCGCGGGCGACAGCCACGAAAGCCAGCAGATCGTTGAAATCCTGAGCGGCCATGGGCCGCCACTATTCATGGCTCACATCGATTAATGCAAGCAAATTATATCGGCTAATCGAATGCCGTCGGCGGCGCTATGTGTTGCCGTGACCAGCGCCGGTGTGGGCGCTTCGCGACATATGGATCCCCGATGGACGTCACGACAAATCAGAAGACGATGCAGCCAGTGGCCGCGTGGAGTGCAGTTTTTGCACTGTCGCTCTGCGCCTCGACGCTGGTCGCAGCCGAATGGATGCCCGTCAGTCTGCTGACGCCGATCGCGGACAGTCTGCATTTGACCGAAGGCCAGGCGGGGCAAGCCATTTCCGTATCCGGCCTGTTCGCGATCCTCACCAGTCTCTTCATCTCGGCCGCGACGCGCGGTGTCGATCGTCGGTCCGTCTTGTTGTGGCTGACCGGCATCACCCTCGTCTCCGGCATCCTCGTTGCTTTTGCGCCCAGTTATGCGGTCTTCATGGTCGGACGCGCGCTGGTCGGCATGGCCGTCGGTGGCTTCTGGTCGATGTCCGCCGCGACGATGATCCGCCTCGCGCCGGACAAGGATGTGCCGCGTGCACTTGCGCTTCTCAATGGCGGCAATGCCCTCGCGACGACGATTGCCGCGCCTCTCGGCAGCTTGCTCGGCCAGTACATCGGTTGGCGCGGCGCGTTCTTTTGCGTCGTGCCGATTGCAGCGATGACCCTGCTTTGGCAATTCTTCACGTTGCCGCGCATGCCGAGTCAGCAGCGGGCAAGCGCGGCGGCGGCGTTCAAGGTTCTGCGCCGCCCTGAAGTTCCCTACGGCATGCTCGCAGCGGCGCTGTTCTTCCTCGGGCAGTTCTCACTCTTCACCTATCTGCGGCCGTTCTTCGAAATGGTGACGCGCGTCGACGCCACGACCATTTCGGTTCTGCTGCTCGTCATGGGCGTGGCCGGTCTTGTCGGCACGTCACTGATTGGGCTCGTCATCCGCCAGCGCCTTTATTCGTCTCTCGTCTTGATGCCGTTCGCAATGGCCGTCGTGGCGGTCGCATTGACGGCTTATGGTTCCTCACTCGGCGCAACGGCTGCACTGATGTTCCTGTGGGGCTTCGTCGGTACGGCGGCGCCCGTCGGCTGGTGGACGTGGCTGAGCAGCGCATTGCCTGACGACGCGGAAGCAGGTGGAGGCTTGATGGTCGCGGTGGTTCAGTTTGCCATCACGATCGGAGCCGCCGGCGGCGGCGTGCTGTTCGACGGTGGCGGTTATCGCGCCACCTTTCTGTTCAGCGCCGTCATCCTCGCGCTCTCGTCCTCGGTCATCCTGTTTGGAATCTTTCGTCGGAGAGCAAGAACCAACTCGCAATGCGCGGCTTGTGCCTTGTGACGCGGCTTCGCGCGCAATGTTTGAAACACTGACAGCAACGGAGACACAACATGCAAATCCGGCAAGCAGGCTCCCAGGCATCGGTCCGGGCTCCGGCAGAGTATTTCACCGGTACGGTCCGTATCGATCCCTTGTTTCCGGCCATCGATCCGTCTCGCGTCGCCGGCAATCACGTCACCTTTGAGCCCGGCGCGCGCACTGCATGGCACACGCATCCTTTCGGCCAGACGCTGATCGTCACGTCCGGCCGCGGCCACGTGCAGCGCTGGGGCGGTCCGATCGAGGACATCCGACCGGGCGACGTGGTCTCGTTCGAGCCCGGCGAGAAGCACTGGCATGGCGCGTCAGCGAACACGGCCATGAGCCATATCGCCATCCAGGAAGCGCTCGACGGCAGCCCGGTCGCGTGGATGGAAAAGGTAACAGACGAACAGTATGGCGCGGCCGCCGCCAACGGAGACCAACAATGAAGGCAACCGTCCTCTACGGACCCGGCGATGTCCGCTACGAAAGCGTCGACGACCCCAGGATCATTCGCCCGACCGATGCCATCATCAAGCTGTCGGCCACCTGCATCTGCGGTTCCGATCTCTGGCCCTATCGTGGACTACAGCCCAGTGAGGGCCCTGCGCATATGGGGCATGAATATTGCGGCGTGGTCGTCGAGATCGGCGGCGCGGTGCGGACGATCAAGCCCGGCCAGTTCGTCGTCGGCTCGTTCTGCCTTTCGGACAATACCTGCCCGCATTGCAAATTCGGTTTCCAGTCGTCGTGCGAGCAGCGTGAGTTCATGTCGGGCGCGCAGGCGCCTTACGCGCGCGTCGCGCTCGCTGATGGCACGCTGGTCGCGACCAGCGAGATGCCGGGACGCGATCTCATCCCGCATCTGCTTGCGACCTCCGACGTGCTCGGGACCGGCTGGTACGCCGCGGACGCCGCGAATGTGAAGCAAGGCTCCGTGGTCGCGGTGGTCGGCGACGGTGCGGTCGGCCTCATGGGTGTGCTTGCAGCGAAAGAGATGGGCGCGGAGCGCATCATCGCCATGAGCCGCCACAAGACGCGGCAGGATCTGGCCCGGGAGTTCGGCGCCACCGATATCGTCGTCGAGCGCGGCCTCGAGGGCATCGCGCGCGTCAAGGAGCTGACCCGGGGCGTCGGTGCCGACTCGGTGCTCGAATGCGTCGGCACGCAGGAAGCCATGTCACAAGCGCTCGAATGCACGCGTCCGGGCGGCACGATCGGCTATGTCGGCGTTCCCCATGGCGTGACCTTCGATGGCCAGGCGTTGTTCTTCGGGCAGCGGCGCATGCTGGGCGGTCCCGCTCCGGTGCGGCGGTTCCTGCCCGATCTCATGGATCGGGTGCTCAATGGACGGATTCAGCCGGGCAAGGTGTTCGATCTCACGCTGCCGATCGACCAGGTTGCCGAAGGCTACAAGGCGATGGACCAGCGCCGCGCGATCAAGACGATGCTGACGGTGTGACGGCGGGGCAGGGCGCTGTCTATCGGGAGCGACTCTGCAGGCTCCCGATCAGCCGCCCAACCAGCTCATCGATTTCGCCCAGCGCCGTTGGCGGATCGAGGAATTCCTCCGGACTGATTTTACGAATCCGATTGTTTCGCGATCGCATAAGCGTAGGGTCCTGTCGATCACGCTGCCAGCTCGTACGACGACGTGAAATTGAGGTCTCTGACTCTTAACTCTTGCGAGGAGGACCAAAATGTTCGCGCACATCCCGACAGTATTGCTTACGTTGCCGCTGATTTTCAACGTCGCCGACACCGTGCCGAACTTCAACATTCAACGGGGCTGCAAAGTCGACAGCGCGTCGGCTTCCGATCCCAATGCCGGTATGGCCGCAACAATCAAGCGGTGTGTGGACGACGAGCAGCGGGCGAAGGATCAGCTTCAGACCCAATGGCCGGGTTTTTTGGCGTCTGACCGCGCTATGTGTATGTCGGTGGCCGTTGGCGAGAAGGCAGACGACAATGCGATGCCGCCCAGTTACGTCGAATTGTTGACCTGTCTTCAGGATCAACAATTTGCGCGAAAGCTTCCCAAGAACTGATCGTACTGCATCGCGACTGCTCCGAACTTCGGCCGTCCGGTTTGATTTAAATCAACACGCGGAATTTCCACTGACCGCCGCACGCGTGAGTGCGAGGACAAACATGCTTGCTTCCACAGCGTGTTAGGCGCAATGTGCGGTAGCAGACAATCGTCCGGACCATTGATGTCTATCGGACGATGATTCAAATCGCTCTAGCATTCTTCGATGTTCAATTGACGTCTGGCGCGCATTGAGGCGCCGGCCATGTGATTGATCGACGGCCGCTTCCTGGCGCGCCGTCAGGACGAGCGTAGTTTTGTGTGCCTTGGCAGGATTGTGCGTATCATGAGTCTCTCCGAAGCAGGCACGTGGGCAGTTGCTGAGCGACACGCCGACATGCTGCTCGTTCCCGGCGGCATGTTCCGGATGGGATCGGACAAGCATTATCCCGAGGAGAAGCCGGCCCATCGCGTCGCGGTCGACAGCTTCCGGATCGATCGAACGCCAGTGACGAACCAGCAGTTTCGTGCATTCATTGAAGTGACGGGATACGTCACCTTTGCCGAGATCGCTCCCGATCCGAACGATTATCCGGGTGCATTGCCCCACATGCTGAAAGCGGGTTCGCTCGTTTTCAATCCACCCGATCATCCCGTCGATCTCCGCGACCGCAACTCTTCCGTGGGCAAGCTCGACAAGGCGCTCGATGTCGCTCAGGCGGAGGGCTGGACCATTGTCGACATGAAGAATGACTGGAAGCGCGTATTCGCGTTTGAAGGAAAATGAGACGCCCAATGGCCTGAAAACCGTCTGGCCGTGAAAAAGGACACAACGAAAGTCAGCCGCGTAGCGGCGGCAATCGATCGACGTGTTTGGGATGACAGGCATGACTTCGCCGAATTTGCCGCTCTGGCTTCGTTTTGTCCTGCTGGTCGGAGCAGTTGGTCTTGCGGCAGGCGCGAGCCTGTTCGCTTATCGATACTACACGCGCCCGGTGACCCTGAGCGTGGCGGTCGGCTCCATTGATGGCGAAGCGGCCAAGATGATGTCCGCCATGGCAAGCCGACTCGTCGCGACCAACGCGCCGGTCCGGCTGAAGGTTGTCGACAGCGGCACGGCGCTCGAGGCGGCCAATGCGTTTTCGGCCGGCAAGGTGGACCTTGCCGTGGTTCGCGGCGATGTCGGTGACCTGTCACAAGCGAAAGCCGTGGTGGTCGTGAGCCACATGGTCGTCCTCATCGTTGCTCCGCCGGGATCGACCATCGACAGCATCGACAAATTGAAAGGCCGGCGCATCGGGGTGATCGGCGGAGACACCAATGCCAAAATCGCCGATGTGCTGAGCAAGGAATACGGACTGGATCGACAGAAGGTGTTCAAGGATATCCCTTTGACGGATGCCCGGCGAGCCATCCAGTCCAAGGAGGTTGCGGCAGTGCTCGTCGTGATCCCTTTGGCCCAGAAATATTTGTCACTGGTGCGAGGCTTCTCCCAGCAAGGGCCAAAAGCGTTGCCGATCCTGATCGCGATCGATTCCGCCGCGGCAATCGCGGAAACCGAGCGTGCCTATGAGAGCTTCGACGTCCCAAAGGGCACCCTGCGAGGAGCGCCGCCAGTCCCGGACGATGACCTGACAACCTTGAGGACTTCACTCTATCTGGTTGCGAACAAGAAGCTTGGTTCCGATCTGGTCGCCACGCTCACCCAGACGATCATGAGCGTCCGCAGGGACCTTTTGGCCGAGGATCCGATTTTCGCGCAGATCACAGCGCCCAGCACCGACCAGGATGCCTACCTTCCGCTGCACCCCGGGGCGGCGGCCGTCTACAACGCCACCCAACAGAGTTTCATGGATGAGTACGGCAACTGGATTTACCTCACGCCGATGATCCTGGGAGGCGCTGCGACCGTCCTCGCCGCGGCCTGGAAATTCCTGGGACTTGGGAGCCCGAAAAGCGAGGGTCCGCTGGATTCCCTTTATGCGCTGGGGCGCCGTATCCGAAAGGCCGGCACCGAAGCCGAACTCTCCGACATCGAGGAAGAGATCGACGGTATCCTCAGCGCGCAACGCGCCAAAGCAGCGCGCGGAGACGAGAGTGCGGTGGACGACGCGACGCTGAATGTCGCCGCCCATAGGCTCGAGAGCTTGGTCCACGATCGACGAGCGATGCTTGCGAAGAAACCTGCAGTGGCCTGTGTAGCCTGAGCGACACAGAGGAGTCGTTATGAATTAGTTGCCGCTGCGAACTCCCGCAGCCATCGCCCTTTTATGCGCCGGCTTTCTTTCGACCACCGCGACGGTTTCGAGGGCCGATGAAAGCGGCACCAGTTTTTAGCTTCCGGGCATATTTGGCAGTCTCGCGACCGCGCCGGGGCAGCCGGGATGGGCGTTCGCGACGGTTTATTATCATACATCGGTCAGTGCTGGTGCCGATGTCGCGCGTTCCCGCGGACTTCAGATCGGCAGCCTGAATCCGAACCTGAACGTCAATTTGAATGCGACCCTGAAAGCCGATGCTGACCTCGCATTGCTCGTCCCGAGCTACACGTTCGCAACTCCGGTTTTAGGTGGTCAGTTGGCGGTACAGATGGCAGCGATCGTCGGGCGCAACGGCGCCACCGTCAACGGGACACTATCCGTTTCGCTGCCGCCCTTCGGCTTGGTGTGAACCGACAGCATCGGCGATTCCGTCACTGGCTTCGGCGACCTCTATCCGAAGATGATGCATGGGGGCTCTTCATTTTGAAGCGCGCATGAACGCGGATATTCGCACTATCGCTGGCGGCTCTGCAGGCTCCCGATCAGCCGCCCAACCAGCTCATCGATTTTGCCCAGCGCCGTTGGCGGATCGAGGAACTCGATATCGTCCACGTTCCAGTATTCGACGCGATGGGCAACGCCGGCAAAGCGACGCTCGATCATGGGGCGATGCTCGGCATACTTCAGCGCGACCACGAGCGCGGCTTGCGCAAAGTCGTCGACCGTGCAGAGCGCCGGACCGCGCGCAGCGCCTCCCGGCGCGATGCCTTTCGCTTGCAAGGCATTCAGCGTGTAGGGCGACATGGGCCCCACGTTCTCGGGAAAGAGTTTTGCGGCGACGGCGCGCGAGAAGGCGTGCCAACCCAGCCCTTCGAGCCCGGCCTGATGGTTGAAAATCTCCTCGGCGTAGCGGCTTCGATAGTAGTTTCCCGTGCAGAGAAACAGCACGCGATTGGTCTTGTTCATCAAGTCGTGCTTCCACCAACGATCTGCCACATGCCAGAGCAGTCATGTGGCCCCGCAATCCGAAGAAGTTAACACGGTCTCGCGCCGATAGACACGTGGCTCTTTGAGCCGTCTTAGCAGCGCAGCCGCGTAACCACCTGTGGCAGTGACGCCAGGAGCAGCACGGCGCAGACGCAAAACAGCACAATATCCTTGAACAGGAACTCGCCCGCCAGATTCCAGGCCATCGGGTCGGTCGAGATGCTCCATTTCACGACGCCAGGCGTGGTGAAAAAGAACGACCAAGTGACGGCGAAAGTGACCGCCCCCATCAACGATCCCAGCGCTGAGAGGATCGGGCTGAACGCACCGGCAGCCAGCAAGGCCGCAATCACGAATTCAGTGACACCGAGGACATAGGCTCCGCCCCTCAATCCGAAGACCGATAGCCACGAGACAAGCGGGCTGTTGCTGATGAATTGCGCGATGCCCTGGGCCGACTGTAGCGTGAACTTCTGCATGCCGAACGACACGAAGATCACGACCATGACCCAGCGCAGGATCGCCAGCGGTCGATAGGACCCCGCCCCATCCTCTGCGATATGGAAGGTTGCTCTCGCTAGCTCTTTCATTTGACCGGCCCTTGACGATGCATTGTTGGCAGTACGGCCGCACTCCCGGGCTCGTTACGCGCGGCCGGAAGCGTCTCAGTTCACGATTGTGTGCGGCGCGGCCGGGCTCGGATCACGAAAATTGTCGTTGGACATGGGAATTATTGATCCCGAAACGTAATAATGGCCGGGCGCCCGCGAACTCTCTCTCGGGTTGGAATTGAATGCGGAGGACGAAATGCTCGGTGAGGTGATCGTGATTGGAGACCTCAAGCTGCGGGACGGCGCATCGGGCGACGAGTACGATCGCCTGGGCGAGCGCATGTATGGAATAGTCAGCGGCCTTCCCGGATTTCTGTCTGTGAAATCATTCAAGGCGGATGACGGGGAGGAGATCACCGTCTTTCGCTTCGCCTCGGAGCAGGCGCTCGAAGGCTGGCGGACCCATCCCGACCATGTCGAAGCCATGAAGCGAGGTCATGCCGAATTCTACGCCAGCGGATTCTTGCAGATATGCAAGGTCATCCGCGAAGTCGGCCCGTTCGAGCATGGGTGATGAGGCCCGGGCCGTACCAGATGGCATCCTGGGAACGCGTGTCCCCGGTTGTCTCTGGGCGCCCCCTGGGGTTCGGTTCGGGGAGCATCGCCATGGTGACATCATGCCGGTGTTTTGCCCGACGTGTCAAACAAATTTCGTAAAATCAGCAGCCGTGTGACGCTGGCGGTCAGGCCATTGACAAGGCTCACCCTGCCTACTGTGCATGGGGTTGTTTTCGCGTGTTGGGTTTAGGCGGGCCTGCTCTGTGGACGGCGGCCGCTCGATCACCCCGCCTTGGCAACGCGGCTGTCCGAGCGCAAGTTCTGGAAGAACTTTTCCACCTCGCGCGACAGCGTGTCCGCCGTCGCGCTCACGCTGCTTGCGGCCGTCAGCACCGAGGAGGCCGCCGTGTCGGTCTCGCCGATGGCGTCGCGGAGCGAGGTGATGCTGGCGACCAGCGTCTCGTTGCCCTGGGCTGCGCTCTGCGCGTTGGAGGAGATCTCGCGCGTGGCCTGGTCCTGCTGGCCGACGGCGCCGGCAATCGCGGAGGTGACCTCGTTGATCTCGCGCACAGCGCCGCCGATCTCGCGGACGGCATCGACCGCGCTGCGGGTGGAGGACTGGATCATCGCGACGTTCTCGCCGATGTCGGCGGTCGCCTTCGCGGTCTGTCCCGCCAGCGCCTTCACTTCGTGCGCGACGACCGCAAAGCCGCGGCCGGCGTCACCGGCGCGCGCAGCCTCGATGGTGGCGTTGAGCGCGAGCAAATTGGTCTGCTCGGCGATCGTCTGAATGAGGGTCAGCACGCCGTCGATGCGCTGCGTGGCAGCGGCGAGGCTCTCGATCTCGGCGATCGATTTCTCGGTGCGCTGGCCGGTCTGCTCCACCGCGCCCGCGGATTGCCGCACCTGGCGGCCGATCTCCTCGACCGATGCCGACAGCTCCTCGGCGGCACCTGCCACCGCACTGACGTTGTGCGAGGCCTGCTCGGTGGCGTTCGCCGCCGTGCCGGCGCGGCTGCTCGCATCCGCGGTGACGCGGGTGATGGTCTGCGCGGTCTCGCGCATGACGGTGGCGTTGTCGCTGAGGCCGCGCATGATCGCGCCGATCGCCTCGCGGAACGCTTCGACCGACTGCTCGATGTGGTGCGCGCGCTGCTCGCGTGCCGCGGAATCCTGCGAGACCTGCGAGGCGAGGTTGCGGTTGCGCCCCATCGCGTCCTGGAACACTTCGATGGCGCGGGCCAGTGCGCCGATCTCGTCGGCGCGGCCGGCGTGCGGCACCACGACATTCTCGGCGCCGTCGGCGACCTGCTTGATGGTCGCGGTGATCGCGGCGAGCGGCCGCGCGATCGAGCGGGCGATGATGATGATGCCGATCACGACCAGCGCCAGCGCCACGCCGGCGAGGCAGGTCAGCACGAAGGACAGAGTACGGTTGGTCTCGGTCTCGCGCGCGATCTGCCTGGCGCGCTCGGCATAGACCTTGGAGAGCGCCTCGAGATCCTTGTTCAGCGCCGAGCGCACGGCGCGGTTGGCGTCATTGTCGCCCCATTCGCGGCCCGCGGCTGCATTGATCTCGACGCCGCGGCGCACCAGCTCCTTGCGGAAGTCGACGAACTGCTCGATGCGCTTCTTGAAGGTGGCGAACTGCTCGGCGTCGTCAGCCTTGACGATGCTCTCCCATCCCTTCACGACATTCAGGATTTGCCCGTTGAACTTGAGCAGGCCATCGCCGTATTTCTTCACGACCGCCGGTTCGGTCGACATGTAGACGCCGCGCGATTCCATCACGACCGCATAGACCAGCGAGTTGACGCGCTCGACGTTCAGCGCCGCCGCATTCGCCGTCTCGATCGCGCTGGTCAACTCGGCGCCGCGGCGGCTGTTGTAGTCCGACAGCATCGCGATCGCCGCGATGAGCAGGGCGAACAGCGCGAAGATCGCATAGAGCTTGGTGGCCAGCGAGAAACGGCCTGCCAGGCCGGCGGTATTCCCAGATCGGTCTGATGTCATGGTGCGGGGGCCCGAATGGCCAGGAGTGGCCGGACTGCGCGGTCTTCTAAAATTGATGCAAAACTATGCAGAATGAAGATGGACGCAGCGTTAACGCGGCCGTTGGCCCCCCTTCGCCCCAGGTCGAAAGAAAGGTAAGATATTTCAGCGTCTTGATCCGAAGGTATAGTTTCAAGATCGCCTTGGAGTCGGTCACTGGCCGACGAACCCCGGAGGGACCTTTGGTCTACCGCCACGCCATCGACGCCACGACCTACACCTTTCCCGACCTGCGCGACCTCCTCGCCAAGGCGACGCCGCCGCGCTCCGGCGACCGGCTGGCCGGCATTGCCGCAGGGAGCGCCGAGCAGATGATCGCCGCGCGGATGGCGCTGGCGGACGTCCCACTCGGTCAATTCCTTAACGAGGCCGTCATCCCCTATGAGGCCGACGAGGTGACCCGGCTTGTCATCGACAGCCATGACGCCAAGGCGTTTGCCCCCGTGGCCTCGCTGACGATCGGAGCCTTCCGCGACTGGCTGCTGTCGGACGTGGCCACGGCGGAGGTCTTGCGCAAGCTCGCGCCCGGCATCACGCCGGAGATGGCGGCGGCGGTATCGAAGCTGATGCGCAACCAGGACCTGATCCTGGCGGCGCGGAAATGCGAGGTCATCACCGCCTTCCGCAACACCATCGGCCTGAAGGGCCGGATGAGCACGCGGCTGCAGCCCAACCATCCCTTCGACGATGCCAGGGGCATCACCGCCTCGATCCTCGACGGCCTGCTGTTAGGAGCCGGCGATGCCTGCATCGGCATCAATCCGGCAAGCGACGATCCGGCCGTCATCGCGCAATTGCTGCGGCTATTGGACGAGATCATCGCGCGGCTGAAGATTCCGACCCAAGGCTGCGTGCTGACCCATGTCACCACGACGCTGGCGCTGATCGGGCAGGGCGTGCCGGTCGACCTCGTCTTCCAGTCGGTCGCCGGCACCGAGGCCGCCAATCGAAGCTTTGGCATCGACCTCGCGCTGCTGAAGGAGGCGCAGGCAGCCGGGCTGTCGCAGAAGCGCGGCACGGTGGGCGAGAACGTGATGTATTTCGAGACCGGCCAGGGCTCCGCGCTGTCGGCCAACGCCCATCACGGTGTCGACCAGCAGACCTGCGAGGCGCGTGCCTATGCGGTGGCTCGTGCCTATGCGCCATTGCTGGTCAACAGCGTGGTCGGCTTCATCGGTCCGGAATATCTCTATGACGGCAAGGAGATCATCCGGGCGGGGCTGGAGGATCATTTCTGCGGCAAGCTGCTCGGCCTGCCGCTCGGCACCGACATCTGCTACACCAACCATGCCGAGGCGGACCAGGACGACATGGACAATCTGCTGACGTTGCTTGCCGCCGCCGGCGTCACCTTCATCATGGGGGTGCCCGGCGCCGACGACGTCATGCTGAACTACCAGTCCACCTCCTTCCACGATGCGCTCTATGTCCGCGACGTCTTCGGCGCGGCCCGAGCGCCGGAGTTCGACGACTGGCTGGTCCAGACCGGAATTGCGGGCGCCGACTTCCGGCTTGCCGGTGATGCAGGCCTGTTGCCCGATTTCGCCTCCCGGTTGATCGCGTGACGCGAAAGTCCCGCAAAAAACATCATCCGACGGCGTGAACCAGGGAAACCATTGGTGCGTCTCATGAATTAGTTCGGTGCCACAATATTGAGGAATTCCGGTCGCAGCGTTACGCTATGTTTCTGGAGACCTCGTCAGTACCGTTCGTAGAACGTGGTTGGGGGAAGTTCGATGCGCGCTGAAAGCAACGGAACGAGCCGGCATATTCTCTGTGTCTTCCCGCGTTACACGTCGTCTTTCGGCACCTTCGAGTATGCCTATCCGCTGACCGACGGCGTCCGCGCCTTCATGCCGCCGCAGGGCCTGCTGTTGCTCGCGGCCTATCTGCCGAAGGAGTGGCAGGTCAAATTCGTCGACGAGAATCTTCGCCGCGCGACAAAGGAAGAGTTCGAATGGGCGGAGGCGGTCTTCGTCAGCGGCATGCACATCCAGCGCCAGCAGATGAACGACATCTGCCGCCGCGCCCATGAGTTCGACCTGCCGGTTGCGCTCGGCGGTCCCTCGGTCAGCGCTTGCCCGGACTATTACCCGTCATTCGACTATCTCCATGTCGGCGAGCTCGGCGACGCCACCAATCAGCTGCTCGAAATCCTGTCGCGCGATACGTCTCGCCCCGAGCAACAGGTCGTGCTGACGACCAAAGACCGCGTGCCGATGACGGAGTTTCCGATCCCGGCCTATGAGCTCGCCGACGTGAAGCGGTATTTCCTCGGCAGCATCCAGTATTCCAGCGGCTGCCCGTATCAATGCGAGTTCTGCGACATCCCCGGCCTCTACGGCCGCAATCCGCGCATCAAATCGCCCGAGCAGATCATCGCCGAGCTCGACCGCCTGCGCGAATGCGGCATGACCGACACGGTCTATTTCGTCGACGACAATTTCATCGGTAACCGCAAGGCGGCGCTGGATCTGCTGCCGCATCTGATCGAGTGGCAGAAGAAGACCGGCTATGTGGTGCGGCTCGCCTGCGAAGCGACGCTCAACATCGCAAAGCGCCCCGAAATCCTCGAGAAGATGCGCGAGGCCTATTTCATCACCATCTTCTGCGGCATCGAGACGCCGGACCCCGACGCGCTGAAGGCGATGCACAAGGACCACAACATGATGGTCCCGATCCTCGAGGGCGTGCGCACCATCAACTCCTACGGGATGGAGGTGGTGTCCGGCATCATCATGGGGCTCGACACCGACAAGCCGAACACCTCGGAGGCGCTGCTCGCCTTCGTCGAGGAGTCGCACATTCCGCTGCTGACCATCAACCTGCTTCAGGCGCTGCCGAAGACGCCGCTGTGGGACCGGCTGGAGAAGGAAGGGCGCCTGGTCGATGACGAGGGGCGCGATTCCAATGTCAACTTCCTGTTGCCCTATGACGACGTCGTCGCATCCTGGAAGCACGCCATGAGCGTCGCCTACGAGCCCGAGAAGGTCTACGCGCGCTTCCAGTATCAATGCGACGAGGTTTATCCCCATCGCCTCAAGATGCCGGTGCCGGACGAGATGAAGACCTGGACCAATATCCGGCGCGGCCTCGTCATGCTGCGCAACATCTTCTGGAAGGTCGGCGTGCTCGGCGACTACAGGCGCGTGTTCTGGAAGTTTGCGCTGGAGCGGATCCGCCGTGGTGACATCGAAGGCCTGATCGGCTGCACCATGATCGCGCATCATCTCATCACCTTTGCGCGCGCGGCATCGAGCGGCAAGCAGAACGCGTCGAACTATTCGATCCGGCTGCGCGAAGCGTCCGTTCCCGCCGAATGAGCGACAAGCCCGTTCCGGCACGCCCGACCGTCGACCTGAGATCGTTCACGCCTGCGCGCGTCGCGCTCGGGCGCAGCGGCGCGAGCCTGCCGACAAAACCGCTGCTCGATTTCACGCTGGCGCATGCCCGCGCCCGCGATGCCGTGCACGCCGCCTTCGACGCGCCGGGTCTGGTTGCCGGGGTGAGGGCGCTCGGTCTTGGCGCCAGCGAGGTCGCGAGCCGGGCCGCCGATCGCAGCGATTATCTGCGCCGGCCGGATCTTGGACGGCAGCTCGATGCCGGTTCTGCCGCGGCGCTGGCGGACGGTGCCACTGCGCCGTGCCAGCTTGCGATCGTCATCGGTGATGGATTGTCGGCGGCGGCGGTCCATGCCCACGCAGTCGCGCTGCTGCAAAGCCTGCTGCCGCTGCTCCGCGAAGGCGACGCTGTCGCGATCGGCCATGTCGTCGTCGCCTCAGGCGCGCGGGTTGCGCTGGGCGACGAGATCGGGGCCATTCTCGGCGCCCGCATGGTTTTGATGCTGATCGGCGAACGGCCGGGCCTGTCCGCGCCCGACAGCCTCGGTGCCTATCTGACCTTCGCGCCGAAGCCCGGGCTGACCGATGCCGCGCGCAACTGCGTGTCGAATATCCACAGGGCCGGGTTGAGCTATCGTGAGGCCGCCCTCAAGCTCGTCTGGCTGGTCCGCGAGGGACTGGCGCGGGAGGTCACGGGCGTGGCGCTCAAGGACGAGAGCGCCGACCGGGCGCCGCGTCGAATTGGCTCGGCTTTGCCCGAATGACGGGCATTCCGGTAAAATCGCCGCATCTTGATCGATTTGGAGACCCTTGGCGTGCTTGCGAGGCGGGCTCATGACCTGCTAAACCGCTGCCGGCGATTTTACGCGCATTTTCAAAGGGCAAGCCTCCCATTCGTATGGCATTTTCAAGCCGTTCGCGGGGCGCAATAAGCTCACTGACCGAGCCGATTTAGGAACTGGACAAGGCATGCTCGAAAAGCACCGTGAGAATGAGGTTCATGTCGACAAGGTCGAGCAAGGGCCTGCGTCCTCCATCGCCTTCGGGCTGGAGCGCATCGGGCTGATCGCCGTCCGGGCGCCGATCGTCTCCTGCATCATCCTGGTCGTGCTGATCGTCGGCGCGGTGTTCGGCATCTACCGGATCAAGATCGACGATTCGCTGTCCCAGCTGTTCCGCTCCAACACGCCGGAATTCCGCCAGTATGAGGCGGTGACGAAGAAATTCCCGGCCGAGGAATTCGACGTTCTCGTCGTGGTCGAGGGCAAGAACCTCCTGGCGCGAAACAATCTTGAGAAGCTGCGCGACTTCATCACTGACATGCAGCTGGTCGAGGGCACCCGCGGTTTGGTCTCGCTGTTCTCCGCGCGCCAGGCGCCGGCGCCGGGCAAGCTGCCGGCCGCGCTGTTCCCGGCCGAGCTGCCCGAAGGCGCGGCCTATGACCAGTTCATCGAGACCGTCAAAAACAACGAGATCATCCGCGGCAAGCTCTTGTCTGAGGACGGCACGCTCGCGCTGATCGTGCTGTCGCTCGATCCCGAGGTGGTCGCCTCCAGCAAGCTCACGAAGACCGTCGGCGACATCCGCGCGCTGATGAAGGAGGATCTCGGCGAGACCGGCCTCAGCGTACAGCTCTCCGGCGTGCCGGTGATGCAGCTCGAGATCCGCAACGCGGTCGAGCGCGACGGCCTCACCTACAACGTCCTCGGCATTCTCGCCGGCTGCGTCATCGCCATCATCTTCTTCCGCAAGATCTCGTTCATGGTGGTGGCGGCGTTCCCGCCGATGATCGCGATTTTGATCGCACTCGGCGCGCTCGGCTGGGCCAATTTCAACCTGAACATGTTCCTGAACGTGATGACCCCGCTCATCATGGTGATCTCGTTCTCGGATTCGATGCAGCTCACCTTCGCCGCACGCGACCGGCTGATCGCGGGCCAGGACAAGTTCACCGCGTTCAGGAATGCGGTGCTGGTGGTGGGCCCGGCCTGCGTGCTGACGCACGGCACCGCCGGCATTTCCTTCATCGCACTTCAGTTCTCGGACTCCGACCTGATCCGCAAATTCGGCGAGGCGGGCCTTGCCGCAACCATCATCGCGCTGGTCACGGTGCTATCGCTGGTGCCGGTGTTCGGCGTGCTGTTCGTGCGCAACGAGAAGCTCTTTGCCGTCAAGTTCCAGACCGCGGATGCCGGCGTGCAGGCGCTGCGTAATTTCTGCTACTGGATCGCGGTGCGCATGGTCGGCCGGCCTGGCCTGTTCAGCCTGATCGCACTGCTGTTCGTCGCCAGCCTCGGCGTCGTCTACGCCAATCTGCAGCCGCGCTACCGGCTCGCCGACCAGGTGCCGGACAAGCGCCAGGCGGTGGCCGCCAGCAACCGGCTCGATGCCAAGCTGACCGGCGCCAATCCGGTCAACGTGCTGATCCAATTCCCCAAGGGCGAAACGCTCTACTCGCCGGAGACGCTGCAAACCATCGCCGACGTGCACGCGACCGTGGAGAAGGCGGCCGGCGTCGGTAACGTCTGGTCGCTGGAGACGCTGCGCCGCTGGCTGGCGGAAAAGGCCGGCAGCGACGATGTCGCGACGCTGAAGGAATATGTCAACGTCATCCCCGAGCATCTGGTGCGAAGGTTCATCGATGCCGAGCAGGATGCGGTGGTCGTGGCCGGCCGCGTGCCGGACAAGGACTCCAGCCAGCTCCTGCCGATCGTCGACAAGCTCGACACCGAGCTCGACGCCGTCCGCAAAAAGCATCCCGGCTACGAGGTTGCCGTCACCGGTCTTGCCGCCATCGCCGCGCGCAATTCGGCCGGCATGATCGAGAAGCTGAACCGCGGTCTCACCGTCGAATTCGCGATGGTCGCGATCTTCATTGGGCTGGCCTTCCGCTCCTGGGTGGTGATGTTCGCCTGTATCCTGCCGGGCATTTTCCCGGTGGTGATGTCGGGAACGGTGCTGTGGGCGATGGGCGAGGGGCTGCAATTCGCCAGCGTCGTCGCGCTCACCGTCTCGTTCGGCCTGGGCTTGAGCGCCACCATCCACTTCCTCAATCGCCTGCGATTGGAAAGTAAGCCCGGCGTCGGCTCGGCGATCGCGGTGGAGCGGGCGACCGTGCTGGTCGGCCCGGCGCTGATCCTGACCACGCTGGTGCTGGCCTGCGGCCTCGTCGTCACCGTGTTCTCGGACCTGCCGTCGCTGCGGCTGTTCGGCTGGCTCAGCGCCTTCTCGATGGTGGCGGCGCTGGTGGCCGACCTCTTCATCCTGCGGCCGACGGCGATGTGGTTGATCAACCTGCACGCCAAGCTTCAGGGCCCCGACAAGCCGGCGATCTGAGCGGGGCGCGATGCGCGGGCTCAAGCGTCAATGCGCTACAGGTTGACCTTGAAATCGTCCCGCCCAACACCCCAAAGCAGCTGTCTGCGAAATCGGTTCATTCAGTAAAAAGCCCCCGGCTCGCGAAAAACCGGGGGCGTGTTCCTCTTGGAAGCGGGAAGAGCGATCAGCTCTTCGTCATCGTGATATTGACGCCGCGGATCTCGCCCTTGGACGAGATCTGCACCGTCTGCTTGGTGCCGTTGGTGCGCAGCGTCAAATTGGCGGCAAAGCCGTTGGCCTCGACGAACACGTCGATCTGGCCGCCGCCGGCGGTGCCCTGGAGATTGCCGAAGATGTTGCGACTGGACTCGCTCCAATTGCCGGAGATGCGGTCGCCCTGGCTGGTCACGTCGCTGGTGAGGTCGAATTTGTAGCTGTCGGAGGCGCAGTGCAGGGCTTGCTTCAGGTTGAGGCCGGTGCCGCCAACCTTGTAGTCCGCCTTGCAGCGGATGTGCTCGGTGGAACCGTCGGACAGCGCCACAGTGCCGGTACCGGTCCAGGCGCCATCGAAACCGGCGAACGGTCCTGACGACTGAGCGTGGCTTGCCGAAACCGAGAAGAGCAGCGCCGCGCCAATGCCGGCCGCCTTGATCGCCTGTCCAGATCGTCCAAAGAACTTCATCTCAAATATCCCGTTTTGGAACGACGCCGCTCATGGCAGGACGTCTCGCCACATCGAAAGTTTAGTGTTCCGAACCCGTGTCAGGTTCAAGCCTAACCGCCCACGATGTCAGGTGCGCAAAGCGCTCTCGCGTTGGTCCGAGCCCGGATTCCCTCTGTTTCCATGTGTTTCCGGCCGAAAAAGCGGATCGGACAGATGCAGCTCTGCAACAGGTGCCGTCCAAAACGCGACCTGCCCGAATTATGACGTAGTATCAACCTCTTACATCTGCCAATGAAGGCCTAGGGAAGACCTGATTTGGTAGGGGTGGCGCCAATTTGGCCGCATTTGCCAGCGCTTGTGCCTTCTCCGGTGCCGCCCTTTCCGCGGCAACTTGCCATCAGAACAATCCGTTCCCGTCGTCCGCCCTGTGCTGTCCGGGACTGGTGCGATTCTGCCGTCAGAATGAAGGAATACAATGCGTAAGCTTCTCGTCGCTCTCACCGTGCTGTCGGCAACCCTGTCCACGGCTGCGTTCGCCCAGCAGGGGCGTGGCACGGACGCCGAGCAGAAGGCCTGCACGCGCGACGTGCAGAAGTTCTGCCGTCCGGTCATCGACCAGGGCGATTTCACCGTTCTGGCCTGCCTCAAGGAGAACCGGGCCAAGATCTCGCAGGCCTGCGACCAGGTCCTGAAGAACCACAATCAGTAAGCTCGGCCGCTGGCCCACAAAGGCGGCCGTGGGGCCGCCTTTTTCACGCCGGATCCGCGGGGCTGCCATCGAGAGACAGGATTGGTTTTGCGGCCGTATTCCCCTATATGGGGGCCGCGGCGGCGTCGCCGGCATGAGCCTGCGCGAGCGCAAAAGCCTTTCCTGTCCAAACGATTGTTGATCAGCCCTCGATGACCTCTGCGAGCGAATTGCGATCCGGTAAGGGTGACCGCGACGAGAATTTTCCCGTCGCGTCCTGGATCATTCATCCGCGTCATCGCGCGCTGATCCTGGCGTATTACAATTTCGTCCGCACGGCCGACGACATCGCCGACCACGCGACCCTGCCGGCGGACGAAAAGCTTCGCTATCTCGACCTGCTCGAGGCGGAACTGCTCGGCAAGGACGAGACCAAGGGCGACACCCAGGCTGAAGCCGTCGCGCTGCGGCGCGCGCTGGCCGAGCGGGGCATGGCACCGCGCCACGCGCTGGACGTGCTCATCGCGTTCCGCATGGACGTGACAAAACTGCGCTACGAGAGCTGGGACGAGGTCATCCACTATTGCCGCTATTCGGCGATGCCGGTCGGCCGCTTCATGCTCGACGTCCATGGCGAGAGCACCTCGACCTGGGCCGCGTCGGATGCGCTCTGCGCGGGCCTTCAGATCAACAACCACCTCCAGGATTGCGGCAAGGATTTCCGCGAGCTCAATCGCGTCTATCTGCCGCGCGATGCACTGGCCGCAAGCGGCGCCGCGGTCGAGCAGCTTGGACTTGCGCGGTCGCCGCCGGCGATGCTGGCCTGTCTCCAGGGGCTCGCCGTGCGCAACGAAGCGCTGCTCAACGAGGGCAGGTCGCTGAGCGCGGAGATCAGGGATGTCCGGCTCGGCGTCGACGTCGCGGTGATCCAGGCCTATGCGGACCGCATCGTGCGCCTCTTGAAGGTGCGCGATCCCCTGCGCGAACGCGTGCATCTGACCAAGCTTGAGCTGCTCACCTTCAGCCTCGCCGGCATGATCGGCGAAATCGGCCGCCGCGCGATCGGCCGCAAGGCCATCTCCAGACCTGGGACTGCCCATGACGCTTGAGGCGACCACGCCCGGCGCCAATTATGGCTCGACCGCATCCGGCAGCTCCTTCTATGCCGCGATGCGCATCCTGCCGCGCGACCAGCGCGAGGCGATGTTCCAGATCTACAGCTTTTGTCGCCAGGTCGACGACATCGCCGATTCCGACGGCCCGCGCGACGAGCGGCTCGCCGCGCTCCAGGAATGGCGCAACGACATCGACGCGCTCTACCAGGGCAATCCGCCGCCGCGGCTGAAGGACTACGCCGCCTCGGTGAAGACCTTCGGGCTGAAGCGCGAGGATTTCCTCGCCATTGTCGACGGCATGGAGATGGACGTGCCGCAGGACATCCGTGCCCCCGACATGGCGACGCTCGATCTCTACTGCGATCGCGTTGCCAGCGCAGTCGGGCGGCTGTCGGTGCGGGTGTTCGGCCTGCCGGAAGAGGACGGCATCCTGCTCGCCCATCACCTCGGCCGCGCGCTGCAGCTCACCAACATCCTGCGCGACATCGACGAGGACGCAGGCCTCGGCCGGCTCTACCTGCCGCGCGAGGCGCTGCTGCATGCCGGCATCACGTCCAACGATCCGGACCGTGTGATCGCCGAGCGCGCTCTGCCGAAAGTCTGCCTGCCGCTGACGCAGCGCGCGAAGATGCATTTCGAGAAATCGGACGAGATCATGAGCCGCAACAAGCGCCGCGCGGTGCGCGCGCCGCGGATCATGTCGAAGTACTATCACGCCATTCTGGACCTCCTGATTGCGCGCGGCTTCGACGCACCGCGCGAGCCGGTGCGTGTGTCGAAGGTCACACGCTTCGCGATCCTGTTCCGCTACGCTTTCATCTGATGCAAAACACAGCTCACATCATCGGCGCCGGAATTTCCGGCCTCTCCGCCGCCGTGCGGCTCGCCAATGCCGGCTTCAAGGTCGCCGTGCACGAGGCGACGCAGCAGGCCGGCGGCCGCTGCCGCTCCTATTTCGACGGCGCCACCAATCTCACCATCGACAACGGCAATCATCTGCTGCTGTCGGGCAACAGCCACGCGCGCGCCTATGCGCGCTCGATCGGCACCGAGGCAGGCCTGGTCGGCCCTGAAACCGCGCAGTTTCCATTCGTCGACATCAAGACCGGGCAGCGCTGGCAGATCGATCTCGGTTCCGGCCGGCTGCCGACCTGGGTGCTCGACGAGGGCCGCCGCGTTCCCGACACCGGTCTGACCGACTACCTCAAGCTGGCGCCGCTGATCTGGGCGTCGGAAGCGACGCTGGTCGGTAAATCCATTCCCTGCGAAGGCATTCTCTATCAGCGCCTGGTGCAGCCGCTGCTGCTCGCGGCGCTCAATGTCGATCCCCCCGAGGGTTCGGCGGGGCTTGCCGGCGCAATCGTGCGCGAGACGCTGCTCGCGGGCGGGCAGGCCTGTCGTCCGCTGATCGCGCGCGACGGCCTCAGCGCCGTGCTGATCGAGCCTGCCGTGACGTTTTTGACCGAGCGCGGTCACTCCGTTCAGCTCGGCCATGAGTTGCGGTCCTTCGTCAGCAATGACGGCAAGGTGACCGCGCTCAATTTTGGCGGTGAGGACGTGATCCAGCTTGGCGTCGGCGATGTCATCGTGATGGCGGTGCCGCCGCGCTCCGCTGCGAGCCTGCTGCCCGGCCTGAAGACGCCGACCGAATTCCGCGCCATCGTCAACGCGCATTTCCGCATTGAGCCGCCTCCGGGTTCGGCGCCAATCCTGGGTGTGATCGGCGGCGTTGTGGAATGGCTGTTCGCGTTCCCGAACCGGCTCTCGGTGACCATCAGCAACGGCGACCGTCTCGTCGACATGCCGCGAGAGGAACTCGCGCAGGTGATCTGGAACGACGTCTGCGAGGCCGGCGGCGTCTCCGGCGAACTGCCTCCTTGGCAGATCGTACGCGAGCGTCGTGCCACATTTGCGGCCACGCCGGCGCAGAATGCCCTGCGTCCGGGGCCGGTCACCGCACTGAAAAACCTGTTCCTTGCCGGCGACTGGACTGCTACGGGATTGCCAGCAACGATCGAGGGATCGGTCAGGTCCGGCGATCGCGCCGCCGATCTGGTTTTGGCCGCCAAAGGATCCTGAAAAGCGGCCCTGACGGGCAATGTCCCCGTCACTTTCAATCGACTATCGGAGCAATCGAGCGACATGGATTCGGTGAACGCGACCAGCCGCGAAGCTTTGGAATCGAGCACCCTGGAATCGAGCATTGCGTCGGCCACGCAAGGCGTTCTCGGCTTGCAGCAATCCGACGGCCATTGGGTGTTCGAGCTCGAGGCCGACTGCACGATCCCGGCCGAATACATCCTGCTGCGCCATTACCTCGCAGAGCCCGTCGACACCGTGCTCGAGGCCAAGATCGGCAACTATCTGCGCCGCGTCCAGGGCGCCCATGGCGGCTGGCCGCTGGTGCATGACGGCGAGTTCGACATGAGCGCCAGCGTGAAGGCCTACTTCGCGCTCAAGATGATCGGCGATTCCACAGACAGCCCGCACATGGTGCGTGCGCGCGAGGCGATCCACGCACGCGGTGGCGCGATCAATAGCAACGTCTTCACCCGCTTCCTGCTCGCGACGTTCGGCGTGGTGAGCTGGCGCGCGGTGCCGGTGCTGCCGATCGAGATCGTGCTGCTGCCGTTCTGGTCGCCGTTCCACCTCAACAAGATCTCCTACTGGGCACGCACCACCATGGTGCCGCTGATGGTCATCGCCGCGCTGAAGCCGCGCGCGAAGAATCCGAAGGGCGTCGGCATCGACGAGCTGTTCTTGCAGGATCCGCGCTCGATCGGCATGACCGCCAAGGCGCCGCATCAGAGCATGGCCTGGTTCCTGCTGTTCCGCGCGCTCGACGCGATCCTGCGTGTCGTCGAGCCGATGTTTCCGAAGCGCCTGCGCCAGCGCGCGATCGATGCCGCGCTCGCTTTCACCGAGGAGCGGCTCAACGGCGAGGACGGCATGGGCGCGATCTATCCGCCAATGGCCAACATCGTCATGATGTATGACGCGCTCGGCAAGGACGAGAATTTTCCGCCGCGTGCGATCACGCGCCGGGGCATCGACAAGCTGCTCGTGATCAAGAGCGAGGAGGCCTACTGCCAGCCCTGCGTCTCGCCGGTGTGGGACACGACCCTGACCGCGCATGCGCTGCTTGAGGCCGGCGGTGACAAGGCGGTGCCTGCTGCGAAGCAGGGCCTCGACTGGCTGATCCCGAAGCAGGAGCTCGAGGTGAAGGGCGACTGGGCGGTGAAACGGCCCGGCGTGCGTCCGGGCGGCTGGGCGTTCCAGTACAACAATGCCCATTACCCCGATCTCGACGACACCGCCGTGGTGGTGATGTCGATGGATCGCATGCGCCGGGAACACGGTGCGACCGGCTATGACGCGGCGATCGACCGCGGCCGGGAGTGGATCGAGGGCATGCAGAGCGACGACGGCGGCTGGGCGGCCTTCGACGTCGACAACCTCGAATATTACCTGAACAACATCCCGTTCTCGGACCACGGCGCGCTGCTCGATCCGCCGACCGAGGACGTCACCGCGCGCTGCATCTCGATGCTGGCCCAGCTTGGCGAGACCGCGAAGACCAGCAAGCACGTCGCCGACGGCGTGGCCTACCTCAGGAAGACCCAGCACCCGGAAGGGTCCTGGTACGGCCGCTGGGGCATGAACTTCATCTACGGAACCTGGTCGGTGCTATGCGCCCTCAATATGGCCGGAGTTCCCCACACCGATCCCATGATGCGCAAGGCGGCCGGCTGGCTGGCCTCGATCCAGAACGAGGACGGCGGCTGGGGCGAGGACGCCGTCAGCTACCGGCTGGACTACAAGGGCTGGGAACCCGCCCCGTCGACCGCCTCGCAAACGGCATGGGCCTTGCTTGCCCTGATGGCTGCTGGCGAGGTTGATCACCCGGCCGTCGCCCGCGGGGTGGAGTACCTGATTGCAACACAGAACGAAAAAGGACTGTGGGACGAGAGCCGTTACACCGCCACAGGCTTCCCCCGCGTGTTCTATCTGCGGTACCATGGTTACCCTAAGTTCTTCCCGCTGTGGGCGCTCGCGCGGTATCGGAACTTGCGGAACACCAACAGCAGGGTGGTAGGGGTCGGAATGTGACTTTGGGGACGGGGGACTATGTTACCGCGGGTCAAGCCGTTGACCCGCGACCGATACTGATCGTGACCGGTCTGGTTCAGGAGGCCCGCATTGCCGCCGGGCCCGGGATGGCGGTCATTTGCTCGTCCAGCAGCCCGACGCAATTGCGGGCGCTTCTGACGGTGGTGGATCCCGAAACGATTCGTGGCGTGATCTCGTTCGGCGTGGCCGGCGGGCTCGACCCGACGCTGCGCTCCGGCGACGTCGTGGTGGCGACCGAGGTGCTCTCGGGCGACACCCGCTGGGCCGCCGGCCTGTCGCTCAGCGACGACCTCATCGACAAGCTGACCTCCGGCCGCCGCCGCGTCGTACGCGGCTCGCTTGCCGGCGCCGAGGAAGTGGTCACGGGCAGCTCTTGCAAGGCGGCGCTGCATTCCGTGACCGGCGCCTCCGCCGTCGACATGGAAAGCCACATCGCGGCCGCCTACGCCGCCGAGGCCGGCCTGCCGTTCGCCGCGGTCCGCGTCATCAGCGACCCCGCCCACCGCGCGCTGCCGGCGCTCGCGCGTGCCGCGATCAAGCCGAACGGCCAGATCGACCTCGCCGCGGTCCTGCGTGGCATCGTGCGCAATCCGGCAACGCTGCATGCGCTGGTCTCGACCGGCATCGACTTCAACCGCGCGCTGCGCTCGTTGCGCGGCTGCCGCGACTTCCTGATCGGCACCGAGCTCGTCGACAGCGAGGCGCTGGTCGCAGAGACGATCTGAGCGGGTGCTTCGAGCTGACAAGAGAAAGAGCCCGGTCGCGATTGGCGATCGGGCTTTTTATTTGAGCTGCCGCAATCGTCATCACAGGTGAGGTCGCAATCACTCAATGAGGTCTCGGCACCGCCGCCACCGAACGGCTTGAATGTGAGCCCGCGCCTATCTTACGTTCGTCTTACATCAAGAAGGTCAGGCCAATGGCCGGCGCGGAAAAGCTCACCACCACCGTTTCCACCAAGGGACAGGTCATCCTGCCCAGCGCCATTCGCCAGCGGCGGGAATGGAAGGCGGGAACGCGGCTCACGGTCGAGGACACCCCGGAGGGCGTGCTGTTGAAGCCGGCCCCGGCCTTTGCTGAGACACGGCCGGAGGACGTATTCGGCGTCTTGGCCCACCGCGGCAAGCCGAAAACACTGGAAGAGATGGACGAAAGCGTGCTTGCCGAAGCCAGGCGGCGGCATGATCGCGATTGATACCAACCTGATCGTCCGCTACCTGACCGGGGACCACGTCACGCAATCCGCACTTGCCCGCGCCTTAATCGACGGCGAGAAAGTCTTCGCCGCTATCACGGTGCTCCTCGAAGTCGAATGGGTGCTTCGAAGCGCGTACGAGTATCAGGCCGCGGACGTCGTGCGCGCGCTTCGCCTCTTCTCGGGGCTTCCGACTGTCACAGTCGAGGACGGCCAGATGGTTGCGGCGGCGCTCGACCTTGCCGGGAAGGGAATGGATTTCGCGGATGCTCTGCGTCTGACAAGATCCGGACATTGCGAGAGCTTCGTCACCTTCGATCGCAAGCTCGTCAGGGCCGCGAAAGCGGCCGGCCATGAGGGAGTGCGCGAAGCACGGTCATCGCGGTGAAACTACGCGACGGCACTGAAACGGTCTCAGCCCGCAGGATGGATTGCGCCCTTGCGAAACCCATCTCGTGTCGATTACCGCTCTCGCCTTTGTCCCGTACAACTCTCATGCACCGGGGCCGCTGTGATATTCATTGCGCTGGAGGACGCGGAAGCCGAACCAACCCCAGTACACACAATGGCGCTGAATGAGACCATCGTCGTTGAGATCCATCGCCTCGACGAAGTCCATTTGCTCGCCCTTGCCGGCATCGCGCGGGTATTCCCAAATCAGGCGCTTGCCGTCGGTGAGATAGCCAGTCCGAAAATATTGGCGTACAGGCGGCTTGCGGATCGCGAGAATGTCGAACAGCGGCCGGATTTCCTTGTGCCCGTGAAGATAACCCCGGTCGATGCCCAGAAGGTGCGGCACGAGCGGGCTTTCGAACCAGGCGTCATCAAAGAGCGCGAGCAATCCGTCCGCATCGTTATGCGACAGCGCATCGTTCCAGGCAAAGTACATCCGTTCGACCGGCGTCGACCCGGCGGTAACGAGGTTCCTCGGCAGTGTCTTCTCGTCCATTGCGTCACTCCGTCTAGCTGACCACGCCCCCGCATTGTGGAGTGGATTTCGATCTGCTTGCCGATCAGAAGTCGCCTTCCCGGATATATGGCTGCACCCAAAGCGTCGCCTGAAGGATCACCGACTTCCACCACGCATCGTACATTCGGTTGACAATGTCCGGTGGATGGCCGCGCTTGGCGAGAAACGGCCGCATCGGCACGACGATGGTGGAACAAAATGCCAGTAGATCACGTGCACGAATGTGGCCAAGCGTGTGCCCGTGGTCCGTCTTGTTCTTCTTTGTCCGATGGTGCCGCAGCCCAATCTCGTATTGGTAATTGAGCCAGGCCTGATCGTATTTGGCACGGGCCGTATCGGTCACCCACCGCCCGAATCGCTTTGCGACGGCGCCTGCATATTCGGTATCGACCTTATGCGTCTTGGGATCTTCGTCGTAGGCGCGCAGATGAGGGTGATCAAAAATGACACCCCGCCAAACCTTCAGCAAATCATCAACCTGATTGGCAAGTATCTCCTCCGACATTCGGAGGTAGACGACATCTTCCTCGGAAAAGAGCGCCGATTTCTTTAACTCCTCCCATTCCTCCAATGTGATCGGCGATTTAGCGACCTTGTCGGTTCCGTAGTCGTATCCAGGGATCTTCTGTTTCTCTTTCACCTCATCCATTGTGTGTAACTCCTTGCTTGCTCCTGCTTTGATGGGTGAGCGATTGTGCCAGCCGGGTACGCCGGAGTTTCGGAGGCGAGGAACGCGATACTTTGGCTGTAGAGCGCGTAACGCGTCTCCTCGAGATGCATCAGGTAGGTGCCGCGGCCGAGCTTAATGTCGCGGTTGACGGGCGAGGGTCCCGAAGAGCACCTTTCTGAAGCATCGCCGCTCCATTGCAGAGCGAAACGCACGCCCAAAGACATAGTTGCAGAGGCGGCGCGGCTTTCTGGTCGTGCCAAGTGCTTGAGCTGAACAAAGCAAAAGGCCCGATCGCCATTGGCGATCGGGCCTTTTCTGTTCGGTGCAGCCCAGCGCGCTTACGCCGCAGTCGAAGCCTTCCGTGCGGCCTTCTCCTGCGCCGCGGCGGCCTCGTCCTTGCGGATCTCGGAGAGCTTCTTCTGGACCTGCTCCGAGAAAATGTACTGCGCCGGGCGCTGGTTCGACATGTCGATCTCCGGCGCCATCGGGCCCGTGGTCCTGATGCCGCGCAGCGACACCCACATCGCCTTGATCGGGTTGTTGAGAGCGGCGGTCGCTGCCGTCGGCTCGTAGCCGCAATGGGCCATACAGTCGGCGCACTTCTCGTACTTGCCGGTGCCGTAGGTCTCCCAGTCGGTGGTGTCCATCAGCTCCTTGAAGGTTTTTGCGTAGCCTTCGCCGAGCAGGTAGCAGGGCTTCTGCCAGCCGAAGATGTTGCGCGCGGGCATGCCCCACGGCGTGCACTCGTATTCCTGGTTGCCGGCGAGGAAGTCCAGGAACAGGCCGGAATGCATGAAATTCCACTTCTTGCCCTTGCCCATCGCAAAGACGTCGCGGAACAGCTTCTTGGTCTTGGTGCGGTTGAGGAAGTGCGCCTGGTCCGGCGCGCGCTCATAGGCGTAGCCGGGCGACATCGACACGCCGACGCCGAGCTCGACGGTGAGGTCGAGAAACTTTGCGATCTCCTCGGCCGGATGGCCGTCGAAGATGGTGGCGTTGACGTTGACGGTGAAGCCGCGCGCCTTCGCCGCCTTGATCGCGGAGACGGCGCGGTCGAACACGCCCTGCTGCGACACGGCCTTGTCGTGGTGCTCCTTCAGGCCGTCGAGATGCACGGAGAAGAACAAATAGGGCGAGGGCTCGAACAGGTCGAGCTTCTTCTCGAGCAGCAGCGCGTTGGTGCAGAGCGAGACGAACTTCTTGCGGGCGACGAGGCCGCGCACGATCTCGCCGATCTCCCTGTGGATCAGCGGCTCGCCGCCGGGGATCGCCACCATCGGCGCGCCGCACTCGTCGGCCGCGTCCCAGCACTCCTGTGCGGTCATGCGGCGGTTGAGGATCGCATCCGGATAGTCGATCTTGCCGCAGCCGACGCAGGCGAGGTTGCAGCGGAACAGCGGCTCCAGCATCAGCACGAGCGGATAGCGTTTGCGGCCAAGCAGTTTCTGCTTGAGCAAATAGCCGCCGATACGCATTTCCTTGAAGAAGGGGATTGCCATTACAAGTTTCTTTCTGGGCTTGAAATTCGGATAGGTCAGCTTGCAGCCAGTTGGGCCGGAAGCCTGAATTCGATGTTTTCCTCGCGGCCCGGGAGCACCGAGACCGTCACCGGTCCGATCCGCCGCAGCGCTTCGATCACGTCATCCACCAGCACCTCAGGCGCCGAGGCGCCGGCCGTGAGGCCGACGGTTCTGGCACCCTTCAACCACTCCGGATTGAGCTCGCGGCCATCGGCGATCAGATAACTCGCGACGCCGGCTTCGGTGCCGATTTCGCGGAGCCTGTTCGAGTTCGAGCTATTGGCAGCGCCCACCACCAAAATCACGTCAACCAGTTTGCCCAATTCCCTTACCGCAGATTGGCGGTTCTGTGTCGCATAGCAGATATCCCGGATGTCGGGGCCTTGAATATCTGTAAATCGGGCCTGAAGGGCCCCGATAATGTCCTTGGTGTCGTCGACCGATAGCGTAGTCTGGGTGATGTAGGCCACTGGCGTATCCGCCGGCAGCGCCAGGGCCCTGGCCTCTTCAACGCTCTGGACCAGCAGAACGGGGCCGGCAACCTGGCCCATCGTGCCCTCGACCTCGGGGTGGCCGGAATGGCCGATCAGGATCAGGGTGCGACCCCTGGTGATGTAGCGCTTCCCCTGGTTGTGAACTTTCGTGACCAGGGGGCAGGTGGCGTTCAACACCGGAAGGTCGCGCGCGGCGGCCTCTTCCTCGACGCTGCGGGCGACGCCATGGGCACTGAAGACGGTAACAGCCTTCGGTGGAACTTCGGACAATTCCTCGACGAAGATCGCGCCTTTGTTCTTCAGGCTCTCGACGACGTATTTGTTGTGCACGATCTCATGGCGCACGTAGACCGGCGGGCCGTATTTCTCCAGGGCCCGCTCCACGATCTCGATCGCGCGCACCACACCCGCGCAAAAGCCGCGCGGCTGCGCTAGATAAACTTCCATTGGACGCCCATCACGCAAGTTGCACCAATCCGCTCAATTGTCCCAGGCGGCACCCCGATACGGGCCAATGCTGCAATATCCGCACCATTGGTGTCGCGACCGCGGTAACCGCCCGCCCCCATCTCTGCCCAGGCGCATGCAGGCACAGCGCTTTGTGTCAAAAAATCGGCATCAAGGAAAGACGGAACGAGTATAAGGGTTCCCCGTTAGGCCAATTCGAGGTACTATAATACTTCATTTCGCGTGAGCAAGACTGCGAGATTTGTGCTCACCCCTTCGTCACTTTACCGCCTCAACTCGACGGCTATACCGGCCGCTCCGCATGGTTTTGCCATCGTCTCCCGCAGTTTACTTCGAACCTGGTTCCCGCGAGAGCCACTCAAACAGCAATAGGTTTCGCGTGGGAACTCCGATAAACAGCGGGCGTTTCCGGCAGGCTGTTAACACTAGAAAGAAAAGAAGTGCTGCAGAGCGTAGTCGTTGCCATCGTCAGGGCCTGTACCCGGTTTGCCTCCCTCGTCGTCGTTGTCGGGCTCCTGCTGGCAGTGGGGGCGGGCTATTACGCGTCCCGGCACTTCGCCATCAACACCGACATCAATTCGCTGATTGCCCAGAATCTGGACTGGCGCCAGCGCGACCAGCAGTTCGACCGCGCTTTCGACCGCGACGCGACGATTCTCGCGGTCGTCGAGGCCAGGACGCCGGAGATGGCGACCGCAGCCGCGGACGCGCTGTTTGCCAAGCTGAAGGACAACAAGACCGAATTCCAGTCGATCCAGCAGCTCGGCACCGGTGAGTTCTTCGAGAAGAACGGCCTGTTGTTCCTGCCGACCGAGGAAGTCGGCAAGATCACCGGCCAGTTCGAATCCGCAGCGCCCCTGATCGAGATCATGGCCGGCGATCCGTCGATTCGCGGACTGACCGGCGCGCTGGAGACCGGGCTCGCCGGCGTCAAGCGCGGCCAGGTCAAGCTCGACAGCACCGAGCGGCCGTTCAACCAGATCGCGCAGACGGTCGAGACCGTGCTCAACAAGGGCAATGCGAGCTTCTCCTGGCGCGAGCTCGTCAGCGATCAGCCGCTGTCGGATTCGGACAAGCGTGCCTTCATCGAGTTCAAGCCGGTCCTCGACTACAATGCGCTGGAGCCCGGCAAGGGCGCGACCGACGCGATCCGCAAGGCCGCGCTCGATCTCGATTTTGCGACCAAATATCAGGCGCGGGTGCGGCTGACCGGTCCAGTCCCGATCGCCAACGAGGAATACGCCACCGTCCAGGAAGGTGCTGTCGTCAACGGCGTCGGCACCGTCGTCGTCGTGCTCCTGATCCTCTGGCTCGCGCTGCATTCCTCGAAGATCATCTTCGCAGTGTTCGTCAATCTGTTCGTCGGCCTTGCGCTGACGACCGCTGGCGGCCTGATGATGGTCGGCTCGTTCAACCTGCTATCGATCGCGTTCGCCGTGCTGTTCGTGGGACTGGGCGTCGACTTCGGTATTCAGTACAGCGTCCGCTACCGCTCGGAGCGCTATAAGCACGACGATCTCTCCAATGCCCTGGTGCTTGCCGCCAAGCGCTCCGCGGTGCCGCTGTCGCTGGCGGCGATGGCGACGGCCGCCGGCTTCCTCTGTTTCCTGCCGACCGACTACAAAGGCATTTCCGAGCTCGGCCAGATCGCCGGCGTCGGCATGCTGGTGGCGTTCCTCTCGAGCATCACGGTGCTGCCCGCGATGCTGAAGCTGCTGAACCCGCCGGGCGAGATGGAGCCGGTCGGCTATGCCTTCCTGGCGCCACTCGATTACTTCCTGGAAAAGCACCGGGTGCTGGTCGTGGGTGGCACGCTGCTGCTGGCGGTCGCCGGCCTGCCGCTGCTCTACTTCCTGAAGTTCGACTTCAACCCGATGAACCTGCGCAACCCGAAGGCCGAGTCGATCGCGACCTTCCTCGACCTTCGCAAGGATCCCAACACCGGCGCCAATGCCATCAACGTGATGACCAGGTCGGAGGAGCAGGCCAGGCAGGTTGAAGCGAAGCTGGAGAAGGTGCCGGAGGTGTTGCGCGTGATGTCGCTCGACAGCTTCGTGCCGGAGGACCAGCAGCCGAAGCTGAAGCTGATCGCGCAGGGCGCCAAGGTGCTGAACCCCGCGCTCAACCCCGACCAGATCGACCCGGCGCCGTCGGATCAGGAGAACGTCGATTCGTTGAAATCCTCGGTCGACAATCTGCGCCGCACCGCCGGTGACGCCAAGGGCCCGGGCGCAGTCGCCTCGCGTCGGCTCGCGGACGCGCTCGAGAAGCTCGCCAATTCCGACGAGGCGACCCGCAACAAGGCGCAGGACGTGTTCGTCACGCCGATGAAGATCGTGTTCGACCAGCTCAGGAACGCGATGCAGGCCGAACCGGTCACCCTGAAATCACTGCCGCCCGATCTCGTGAACGCCTGGAAGAGCAAGGACGGAATCATCCGGGTCGAAGCTCAGCCGAAGGGCGATCCCAACGACAACGATACGCTGCGCAAGTTTGCGGCAGCGGTGCTCGAGGCCGAGCCGACCGCAATCGGCGGACCGGTCTCGATCCTGAAGTCCGGCGACACCGTGGTGAATGCATTCATCCATGCCGGCATCTATGCGTTGCTTGTGATCGGCCTGTTGCTGTGGATCACGTTGCGCCGGATCGTCGACGTGCTGATGACGCTGGTGCCGCTTCTGGTCGCCGGCGCGGTGACGCTTGAGATCTGCGTGCTGATCGGCCTGCCGCTCAACTTCGCCAACATCGTCGCGTTCCCGCTGCTGCTCGGCGTGGGCGTCGCGTTCAAGATCTATTATGTCGTGGCGTGGCGGTCCGGCAGGACAAACCTGCTTCAGACGAGCCTGACGCGTGCGATCTTTTTCAGCGCACTGACGACGGCGACCGCGTTCGGCAGCCTGTGGCTGTCGAGCCATCCGGGCACATCCAGCATGGGCAAGCTGCTCGCACTTTCTCTGGTGACGACGCTTGCCGCAGTGCTGCTGTTTCAGCCGGCCCTAATGGGCAAACCCCGCAATCTCCGGGAGTAGGCAGATGTCGCCGACTGGATCGGCGGCACCTTTCTGACCGGGCTTGGCCGCGGTGACGCTCTTCGGAGCCGCCGCCGTCGGCGCAGGTGCCGCGGCACCCGGCGCTGCTGCCTTGGGCGCCGCACCTGTCGTCTTGGGCGCACCCTTCGCCGTGGCGCTGGCGGTGCTCAAGGGAATCGGCGGACCGACGCGGGTCCAGGTCTCGCCGCCGCACAGGAAGCCGAGCACGCAGCCCTTGATCTCGAGCTGATCGGTGCCGACAGGCGTGATGGTCGCACTATACATCTGACCATCCTTGGCGTTGTAGACCTGACCTTCCCACTGCTCGGCACCGGCCGTCTTCTTCATGTCGATCAGGGTCGCCATGCCCAGCGTCGGCCTGTTCTTTTTTGAGACATCCGGGTTGTTCTCGTCGCGGCCTCCGGGCTGCTTTTCCCAGGAAACCGCGCCCCACATGCTGCCATTGCATTGGGCGACGCGGATATTGGCAACCCCATCGGCGACCCGCCAGTCGCCGGTGGGATCGGCGGCGAGCGCCGGTGTCAGGCCGGCGTAACCGCCTGCCAGTATTATTCCGGTGTAAAGGGCCAAACGCATGAGTGTTCCTTGGCAGTGCAACATGGTCTAAAGCTGTGCTTGCGAAGATGGTCCGAAAAAGGGCAAAAGGCCGCACAGATCCTTTTCCGTTTGCTGACCGTTTTCAGTTGACGAAGCGGCCCTCAACCGAAGTATGTAGCGGATGAACAGTCCAAATCCAGACATGTCCCAGTTGTTCGCGGACCGTCAGGCCCAGCGCAGCACCCTGCATAATCGGTACCTGAACGAGCAGTTCGTCCGGGTTCTCAAGACCATCGGCTACGACGTCGGCTTCCAGAAGGGGCAGGGACAATACCTCTTCGATCGCGAGGGGGCGCGTTATCTCGACCTCTTGTCCGGCTTTGGCGTGTTCGCAATCGGGCGCAATCATCCGGTGATGCGCGATGCGCTGAAAAGCGTGCTCGACGCCGATCTGCCCAATCTCGTCCAGTTCGACGTCTCGGTGCTCGCGGGCGTGCTCGCCGAGCGGCTTTTGAAATACGTTCCGTATCTCGACAAGGTGTTCTTCGCCAATTCCGGCGCCGAATGCGTCGAGGCGGCGATCAAGTTCGCGCGTGGCGCCACCGGCCGCCCCGGCATCGTCTACTGCGCCCACGGCTATCACGGCCTGACTTATGGCGCACTGTCGCTGACCGGTGATTCGAACTTCCGCACCGGCTTCGAACCGCTGCTGCCGGGCTGCACCTCGGTTCCGTTCAACGATCTTGCCGCGCTCGAAAAGGCGCTGGCCTCGCGCGAGGTCGCGGCCTTCGTGGTCGAGCCGATCCAGGGCAAGGGCGTCAACATGCCCTCCGACGAGTTCCTGCCGGGCGCGGCCGCGCTCTGCAAGAAGTACGGCACGCTGTTCGTTGCCGACGAGATTCAGACCGGCATGGGCCGCACCGGCCGCTTCCTCGCGGTCGAGCACTGGAACGTCGAGCCCGACATGGTGCTGCTGTCGAAGTCGCTCTCGGGCGGCCACGTGCCGGTCGGCGCCGTGCTGACGCGCAAGAGCATCTTCGACAAGATCTTCAACCAGATGGACCGCGCGGTGGTGCACGGTTCGACTTTCTCCAAGAACGATCTCGCGATGGCCGCCGGCATTGCCACGCTCGACGTGATGGAATCGGAGAAGCTGATCGAGTCCGCCGCCAAGCGCGGCGCCGAGCTTCGCCTCGCGCTCACCCGGATGGTGCCCGGCTACGAGCTCTTGAAGGAAGTGCGCGGCAAGGGCCTGATGATCGGCATCGAGTTCGGGCCGCCGAAATCGCTGCGGCTGCGGGCGTCCTGGAACGTGCTGGAGGCCGCCAACAAGGGCCTGTTCTGCCAGCTCATCACCGTGCCGCTGTTCAAGGATCACAAGATCCTGACGCAGGTCGCCGGTCACGGCAGCCACACCATCAAGCTGCTGCCGCCGCTCACCATCACCGAAGAAGACTGCAGCTGGATCGAGCGCGCCTTCGACGAGGTCATCGCCGGCAGCCACAAGGTCCCCGGCGCGATCTGGTCGCTCGGCAAGACGCTGGTCGACAACGCGGTGCGAAGGTCGGCCTGATCTCGTCATTGCGAGCGAAGCGAAGCAATCCAGAGTCCCTCCGCGGAGACGATCTGGATTGCTTCGCTCCGCTCGCAATGACGGTGGAGACGTCTACCCCTCCACATTCGCCTTCATCGCCGCCTCGAACTTGTCGACGAATTCGGTGAGCTCGTCGCCGCCGATATCGCTGACGGCCCAGAAGTTCAGGCCGCGCTCGCCCCAGCGGCGGCAGTTGAAGCCCTGCATGGTCTGCGTCTTCGGCGGCCGGTGCTCGGTGCTCGCGGTCTGCGACACGAACAAATTGATGATGTGCTGCCGGCGCCGGTAGACCACGGCACCGATCGCGCGCGCATCGACATAGTCGAGCCGGCCGCCGACCAGCGTAAAGCCTTGCGCGGTGAGGTCGATCACGGGCGGGGCGACATCGAGCTTGCCGTTGAACCAGGGCTTGACCGTGTGCTGATCAGTCGAGACCACGTCGATGAGGTGGCCGGCCTGGAGCGAGCGCAGATGTGCGGAGACGACCTCCGAGAGAATGCGCTGCTGGTCGTCCTGGCGCAGCACCACGGCGACGACGCCGGAGGCGGCGAGCGCCGAGACTGCAGAACCCATCGCAAAACCGCGCAGCACGGAACGCCGGCTCGGCTGCGGCCGCGCTTGCGGCATCGACGCCTCGATACGGGCACGCAAGCCAGCGGGCGCGGTATAGCGCAGCTTCGTATCGGCCAGCACGCGCTTCATCTCGCGCTGTGCCGCAAGCTCGGCCGTGCAGGCCGGGCAGCTTGCGATATGGGCTTCGACCTCGCGCGCATGGCCGGCATCGAGCTCGTTGTCGAGCAGCGCGTGAAGCAGGATTTGTGCTTCGTCGCAGGTCATTTCGAGTGCTCCTCTTCCGCCGTCCAGGCCGCGCGCAGCATGGCGCGGGCGCGGGCGAGGCGGGACATCACGGTGCCGACCGGGGCACCGACGGCTTCGGCAATTTCACGATAGGACAGGTTGCTGATCTCCCGCAGCACGAAGGTTTCCTTGAAAGGCTCGGCAAGCGCGTCGATCATCTTGCGGATGGCGCCGGCGTCGCGGCTGCGCAGCACCTCGGTCTCCGGGCTCGCCTCGCTCTCCTGCCACATCGGCGTCTGGTCGGCGGCGCCGGGCGTGTCCTCGATCGCGGCGTGCGAGTGCGCGCGTCTGGCATATTCGGCGTTGCAGACATTGCGCAGGATCGCGAACAGCCACGGCTTCATCGCCGGGCCGCGATAGCTGTCGAAGTGCTTCAGCGCGCGCAAATAGCATTCCTGCACCGCGTCCTCCGCGTCGGAGGCGTCGCGCAGCAGGTAGCGTGCGAGCGTGTAGACGTCGTCGAGATAAGGGAGCGCCGCCTCGCGGAAGCGCTGCGCCTTCTGGAAATCGTCGCTGACGGGCATCGCCTCTCGCTTTGCCTCTTGCTGCGTTTCGTATGTCGTTGCGTGCTTCGCGTCGTTGTTGGGCCTGACCGAAGGCACGCGAGCCCGGCCGGCGTGGGACCACCGGCCGGGCAAGACAGAGATGCCTTGGTTGGAGACGTTACTCAACCTTGATCATCCCGGTCATGTGCGGGTGCAACGAGCAAAAATACTTGTAGTCGCCCGCATTGGTGAAGGTGAACGCGAACTTGTCGTCGGTGTCCAGGGTCTTGGACCTGAACTTGCCGGCCGACACCACGGTGTGGGGGATGTCGTCCCGGTTGGTCCAGGTCACGGTCGTGCCGACCTTGATCTTGAGCTCCGGCGGCTGGAAGACGAAATTGTCGATATGTACCTCCAGGTTGTCGTCGGCGCGGGCGATTGTGGCGGGTAGCAGGATGGCCGCGGCCAAAGTGAGACCGAGGTCGACCCCGAAGTCGCGGCGGTTGAGTGTCTTCATTGTCAGCTTCCGTTCAGCCCTGGATCAACCCTGCAGCGGCGTATCGATGATCGCGAGCCGCTGCTCGTTCTGCTTGAAGTTGATGCTGGCGACCCCGAGCATCGAACGGAGCTTGGCGTCCTCGACCTTCATCGGTCCGGGCGAGGCGGCGGTACCCGGCGCCGGCTGCGGGAACGCGGTCGAACGCGCCGTGTGGAAGGTGACGTTACCCTCGACCTTCTGCATCACCTGGTGGATGTGCCCGTTCAGCACGGTGACCGAGCCGAAGCCCTTGACGTATTCGAGTGCGCGGCCGCCGTCCTCGGTGCCCCAGCCCCATTCCGGATAGACGGTCCAGAGCGGAATATGCGCGAACAAAACGACCGGCGTGGATTTCGACTTGCCGCGGAGGTCGTCCTCGAGCCAGGCAAGCTGCTCGGCGCCGAGATTGCCGAGGCCGCCGCCCTTGAGGTCGACGACGTTGACGAGGCCGACGAAGTGCACGCCGCCGGCGTCGAAGGAGTACCAGCCCTGGCCCTTGGTGCCGCGGCCGTAGCGCTCGCGATAGAACTTCACCTCTTCGTCGAGGAAGTCATGCTCGCCCGGCACGTAGTGCACGTCCAGCTTGGACTGCGAGATGATGCGATCGGCGTTGTCGAACTCGGAGGCTTTCGACAGATGAGTGATGTCGCCGGTGTGGATCATGAACGACGGCTTGACCGGCATCGCATTGATCTTGTTGACGGCTTCCTCCAGCGTGCCCAGCGCATTGGGGTTGGCCGGCTTGTCGAAGCCGACATGGCTGTCGCTGATCTGGAGGAAGGTCATGCCGGGCGCGGCGGCGGTTGCGGCCTCGGCTGAATCGATAATGCCGAGCGAGCGCGGCACGCCGCCCGTGATGGTCCAGAGCACCCCGGTGCCGGCCCATGTCATGCATTCCAGTACCTTGCGGCGGCTGACGCCGTCTTCGCCGTGATCGTGTCCGCTCATCGCACGTCTCCCTTGGCCCGGAATTGGGCTTCGTGGAGGTGATTGGGGGAGGGGGCGGTTTATTCGCGGGGGGCGATGACGATTTCGTGAGGTGGGATCACGTAGGCCGGATGCAGCGCAGCGCCTGTTGGCGGCTCGACAGCGCGCAATTTGCTACGCTGCGCCAGGGAACATGAACGGGGATCTACGCCGAAAATTCCCGGACCGCCCGCAGCACGAGGGCAGGCGGATTGCCGATCTCGCCCGATTGCAACGTGGCGATCTCCGAGCCGGTGGGACCGAGGGAAAAGCGCTGACTGATCATGGTGATTGGATGCTACTTCGCATCCTCCATAATCATCGCCGCGCCCTTCTCGGCGATCATCGCGGTCGGCGTGTTGGTATTGCCCGAGGTGATCGTCGGCATGATCGAGGCGTCGACGACGCGAAGACCGCTGAGGCCATAGAACCGCAGGCGCTCGTCGACCACGGCCATGGGATCGCTCGCCGCGCCCATTTTCGCCGTGCCGACGGGATGGAAGATGGTGGTGCCGATATCGCCGGCGGCTTTTGCCAGCGAGGCATCGTCGTCGCCGACGGTGGGGCCGGGCAGATATTCGCGCGGGCGATATTTTGCCAGCGCCTTCTGCTGCATCAGGCGGCGCGTGGTGCGGATGGCGTCGGCGCCGACCTGGCGGTCGTCATCGGTCGACAGATAGTTCGGCGCGATGATCGGCTTTTCGTCCGGCGTCGCCGAGCGCAGACGCACAGTGCCGCGCGAGGTCGGCTGGAGATTGCAGGCGCTCACCGTGATCGCCGGGAAGCGGTGCAGGGGATCGCCGAACTTGTCGAGCGACAGCGGCTGCACGTGGAACTGGATGTTGGCGCGCGCGCGTGTCGCATCGGAACGCGTGAAGATGCCGAGCTGCGACGGCGCCATGGTCAGCGGACCGCGGCGGCGGAAGGCATAGTCGAGGCCCATCAGGCCGCGGCGGATCAGATTGTAATAGGTCTCGTTCAGCGTCCGCACGCCCTCGACCTTGTAGATCGCACGCTGCTGGAGATGGTCCTGCAGATTGCGCCCCACGCCGGGCTTGTCCATCACGATGTCGATGCCGAGCGGCGACAGCCAGTCGGAGGGCCCGATACCGGAGCGATGCAGCACCTGCACCGAGCCGATCGCGCCGGCCGACAGGACCACCTCGCGCTTTGCGCGCGCCTCGATGGTCTCGCCGTTCTGGATGAAGCGCACGCCGACGGCGCGGCCCTGCTCGATGATGAGACGGTCGACCAGCACATTCTTCTCGAGCCGCAGGTTCGGCCGGTTCAGCGCCGGCTTGAGGAAGCCGCGCGCCGACGACCAGCGCCGGCCGCGCTTCTGGTTGACGTGGAAATAGCTCGTGCCTTCGTTGTCGCCGGTGTTGAAATCCGGGATGCGCTTGATGCCCATTTCCTCGGCGGCATCACCAACGGCATCGAGAACGTCCCAGGACAGCCGCGGCGCCTCGATGCGCCAGCCCCCGCCGGTGCCGTGATGCTCGCTTGCGCCCAGGAAATGATCCTCGAGCCGTCTGAACAGCGGCAGCACGTCGTCATAGCCCCAGCCGGTCATGCCGAGCTGGCGCCAGTGATCGTAATCGGCGGCCTGTCCGCGCATCGAGATCATGGCATTGATCGCCGAGGAGCCGCCGATCACCTTGCCGCGGGGATAGGCGAGCGCGCGGCCGTTCAGGCCCGGCTCGGCCTCGGTCTTGAACATCCAGTCCGAGCGCGGATTGCCGATCGCGAAGAGATAGCCGACCGGAATGTGGAACCAGATCCAGTTGTCGTCGCCGCCGGCCTCGAGAATGAGGACGCGGTTCTTGAGCTCGGCCGACAGCCGGTCGGCTAGGATGCAGCCGGCCGTGCCGGCGCCCACGACAATGTAGTCAAACTCACCTTCGAGCCGCCTTGGCATTCTGCTTCCACCCGGATGGTCTCTAAACGTTCCATCCTAATAGGCAGACGGAGACGATCGGGACAAGTCCGGCCATGCCGGGCGGGCAGGGCCAGGCCCCGATCCCTGACGGTTGGGTGGACTGGTGCTTGCATGGTAGACAGGCCTGCATTTCAACAAAGCTCGAGATTCTCCATGCCCATCGTGAACCGCGTCGCTGACCTTCAATCCGATATCCAGGCCTGGCGGCGGGACATCCACCAGCACCCCGAGCTGCTGTATGACGTCCACCGCACCGCAGCATTCGTCGCGGATCGCCTGCGCGAGTTCGGTTGCGATGAGGTCGTGACCGGCATCGGCCAGACCGGCGTGGTGGGCGTGATCAAGGGCAACAAGCCGGCCGGCGAGGGGCTCAAGGCGATCGGCATGCGGGCCGACATGGACGCGCTGCCTGTCGATGAGCAGACCAACCTGCCTTACGCCTCCAAGATTCCGGGCAAGATGCACGCCTGCGGCCATGACGGCCACACCGCGATGCTGCTCGGCGCCGCACGCTATCTCGCCGAGACCCGCAACTTCGCCGGCGATGCCGTCGTGATCTTCCAGCCGGCCGAGGAAGGCGGCGCCGGTGGCGCGGCCATGGTCAAGGACGGCATGATGGAGCGCTTCGGCATCGAGCAGGTCTACGGCATGCACAACGGCCCCGGCATTCCGATCGGCTCGTTCGCGATCCGGCCGGGCCCGATCATGGCGGCGACCGACGAGGTCGACCTCATGATCGAGGGTCTCGGCGGCCATGCCGCACGTCCGCACAAATGCGTGGATTCCGTTCTGGTCGGTGCACAGCTGATCACGGCGTTGCAGTCGATCGTCGCGCGCAGCGTCGATCCCTTGGAATCGGCCGTGATCTCGATCTGCGAATTCCACGCCGGCAATGCCCGCAACGTCATCCCGCAAACCGCTATTCTGCGGGGCACCATCCGCACGCTGACGCCGGACGTGCGCAAGCTGGTCGAGAAGCGCGTGCGCGAAGTCGTGGCGGGCGTCGCCCAGATCACCGGCGCCAAGATCGATCTGCACTACAAGCGCAATTATCCCGTGGTGAACAATCACGTCGCGGAGACCGAGGTGGCGTCGCGCATTGCCAAGCAGGTCGCGGGCGATGCCAATGTGCTCGAGATGTCGCCGCTGATGGGCGGCGAGGACTTTGCCTACATGCTGGAAGCGCGCCCCGGCGCGTTCATCTTCTGCGGCAACGGCGACAGCGCGGGCCTGCATCACCCTGCCTACAATTTCAACGACGAGGCGATCGTGTTCGGTACCTCCTACTGGGTCAAGCTGGTCGAGGAACAGCTCGCGGCGTCGTAAGCCAAGACGCCGGCAGAAATGAAAAGGGCCCGTGCATCGCACGGGCCCTTTGACGTTAGCAAGCGATGGTCTCTCAGAAGAGGTGAGAGAACAGATAGTACAACGTGCCCGAGATGATCATCGCGGCCGGCAGGGTCAAAACCCAGGCCATGGCGATGTTGCGGATCGTGGACCATTGCAGGCCGGAGCCGTTGGCGGCCATGGTGCCGGCGATGCCGGATGACAGCACGTGGGTGGTCGAGACTGGCAGGCCGTAGATGTCGGCGGCGGCGATGGTGGCAGCCGCCGTGATCTCGGCGCAGGCACCTTGCGCGTAGGTCAGGTGCGTCTTGCCGATCTTCTCGCCGACCGTGACGACGATGCGCTTCCAGCCGACCATGGTGCCCAAGCCAAGCGCGATGGCGACCGCGATCTTCACCCAGCCGGGGATGAACTTCGTGGCGCTGTCGAGCGAGCCCTTGTAGGCGTTGAGCACGGCGACGTCGCTGGTGCTGAGCTCGGCTTCCTTGTCCTTCATCAGGAAGCGCAGTGCTTCCGAGACGAGGTACATGTCGTTGCGGGTGTTGCCGACGAGGTCGGCCGGCACCTTGGCGAGCGAGCCGTAGGTGGTCACCTGCTTGGCGATGTCGCGCACGAGCACGGCGAGCGACGGGAACGTGCCGCCGTTGACCTCATGCTGCGCGACATAGTTGGTCACGGCGGGCCGCGGATTGCCGATCACGCTGTAGCCGGCGGCCTTGCCTTCGATGATCTTGCTGGCGGCGTCCGAGTTCTGGCTGAACGCGGCGATCTGGCTCTCCGGCAGCGCGCGGTTGAGCGCGTAGGCGGTTGGCACGGTGCCGATCAGGATCAGCATGATCAGGCCCATGCCCTTCTGACCGTCATTGGAGCCGTGGAAGAAGCTCACCAGCGTGCAGGTGAGGATCAGGATGCCGCGGATCCACAGCGGCGGCGGCTGGTCGCCCTTCGGCTCGCCGAACAGAGCGGGCGTGGCGCGCAGCAGCGCGGAGCGCAGGATCAGCAGCAGGCCCGCGGCCAGCGCGAAGCCGAACAGCGGCGACAGCAGCAGCGCCTTGCCGATATTGGTGGCCTGGGACCAGTCGACGCCCGAGGTGCCGCTGCGGCCGTGCAGGAGCGCGTTCATGATGCCGACGCCCATGATCGAGCCGATCAGGGTGTGCGAGCTCGAGGCCGGCAGGCCGAAATACCAGGTGCCGACATTCCAGATGATGGCGGAGATCAACAGCGCGAACACCATCGCAAAGCCGGCGCTGGAGCCGACCTGTAGGATCAGTTCGACCGGCAGCAGCGAGACGATGCCGAACGCGACTGCGCCCGAGGACAGCAGCACGCCGAACAGGTTGAACATGCCGGACCACACCACGGCGACGTGGGCGGGCAGCGAGCGGGTGTAGATCACGGTCGCGACCGCGTTGGCGGTGTCGTGGAAGCCGTTCACGAACTCGAAGCCGAGTGCGATCAGAAGCGCGACGAACAGCAGGAGGAAGGGAGCAAAGGTCTTGACCTGCGCGCCGGCAGCGTCGACGTCGACCCAGATGCTGTAGGCGACGAAGAGCAGTGCGGCGGCGATCACTCCCATATAGATTACGCCGGTGAGCGGATGGAATCCGCGATTAAGGTCTGGCCCCTTACTCAAGGCCGGCTCGATGGAGCCTGGCAAAGCAACGTCACTCATTGGAAATTCTCCTGTCCCAAGGCCCCGATTTTGCGCGCGGCATGTGACAGGCGGTTGAAATGGCGGACAGGCAGTTGAAATGATGGAATTTATCCACGCTCAGGCGGCGTGCGCGGACTTCTTCTGCAAGCTGGCAGCAATCGTGAGGTCTTCGACAAAGCGCTGATATTCCAGCACCTTCGCTTCCGGATCGGGTAGCCGCAGCAGATAGGACGGATGCACCGTCACCAGAGCCTTGCGTCCGTCGGGGAGGTCTATGAGCCGGCCGCGGTTCTTGCCGATGGGCGTGATCTTGCCGAACACGCTTTGTGCGGCGGTGGCGCCCATCGCCACGATGAGATCGGGCTGGATTGCCGAAACTTCCCGCTCATACCATTGCCGGCAAGCTTTGATCTCCGGCGTCGCAGGCTTCTGGTGCAGGCGGATCTTTCCGCGCGGCACAAATTTGAAGTGCTTCACCGCGTTGGTGACATAGACCTTGTTGCGATCGACGCCGGCTTCCGCGAGCGCGCGGTCGAGCATCTGGCCGGCCGGGCCGACGAAGGGGTGGCCGGCGAGATCTTCCTTGTCGCCGGGCTGCTCGCCGACCAGCATGATGGTGGCGTTCTGCGGTCCCTCGCCGAACACGGTCTGCGTCGCGTCCTTGTAGAGCGGGCAGGCGCGGCAATGGGCGGCTTCCTCGCGAAGCGCCTCGAGATCGTTGGTGACAGTCTTACGTGTCATCGGAGCCTCCGGCCGTTTCTGAGGCTTGTGCGGATCGGTTGCGGCGTTGGCGATCATGGCGCCGGTCATGCGTTCGGCGTCCTCGATCAGAGGCTTAATGATCGAGGCCTCGGGCAGGTTCCTCCAGTATTTCTTCGGCATCTCCGTCTGCATCGCCTTCACCTTCAACCGCGCCGGGTTAAAGATGCTGGCGTAGTAGCGCCGCCAGGTTTCCTCCAGCCGGTCTTCGCCCGGCGCCTCGCTCTTGCTCACGCCCGGCGTGAACGAAAGCGCGTGGCCGTCCCAATGCGCGCAGAGATCGGGCGTCAGGATTGACCAGGGCATATCGGCAAAGCGTCTGGCGAAGAACGGCGCGGCGAGCTCGACGATATAATGCTCCGGCTCGAACCAGGCGACGTAATGCGCGGCACGTTCACGGCCGATCTCGCGAAAGCGCACGAAGGCGTGCATCTTGTGCTCGTCGCGATGGACCGCTCTTGCCATCGCCGTAGCTAACGCGATGTCAGGATCGGTCGCGACCTCGATGAGATCGTGATTGTCCTTCAGTCGCCAGAGCAGGCGATAGAGGATCGCAAAGCGCTGCGGATCGCGATGCAGGATGGCGGTCTGGGCGAGCTCGACGAATTTTGCCGACACGCTGAAGGTGCCGTCGTTCACCTCGAGGATCGGAGATAGCGCGGGCGGTGCGAACAACTCGGCTTCGCCGCCTTGCACGGCCCATGTGACTTCGGTGGGCTTCACATGATGAAGCACGAGCATGCGGGCGGCTTTGCGCCAGCTTTCGAAATCGGTTTCGGTGTCGAGGATGATGTACTGCATCAGAAGCCAAACCCCAGTTGCGTTGCTTTCGGCTTGAACCGTTCGATCAGCCGCGCCTCGTCGAGGCGGTGCGGTGCGGGCCGGTGATCGCTGAGCACGATGAACGGCAGCACCTTGTTGCGGGGCACGTGCAGCCGCGCGAGATCGGAGAGACGGATCGTGGTGGTGCGCCGTGTGGCGATGATGCGCTCGACCGCCTTGGTGCCGAAGCCCGGTACGCGCAACAGCTCCTCGCGGCTGGCGCGATTGATGTCGAGCGGAAAGCGGTCGCGGTGGCGCAGCGCCCAGGCGAGCTTTGGATCGATGTCGAGCGGCAGCATCGCGCTGTCGTCGACGATCTCGCCGACGTCAAAACCGTAGAAGCGCATCAGCCAGTCGGCCTGGTAGAGCCGGTGCTCGCGCAACAACGGCGGCTGTACCAGAGGCAACGCGCGGCTGGCGTCGGGGATCGGGCTGAAGGCGGAGTAATAGACGCGCCGCAGCCGATAAGAGCCGTAGAGATTGGCGCTGGTGTGGAGGATGGTGTGATCGTTCGCGCCATCTGCGCCGACGATCATCTGCGTGCTTTGTCCTGCCGGCGCGAAGCGCTGCGGCTTGGCCTTCGTCTTGGTGCTGCGGTTGTCCTCGGCTTCGTCCAGTTTCAGCCGCAGCCGGCCCATGGTGCGGCGGATCGCACGCACGTCCTTCTCGGGCGCGAATTGTTGCAGGCTGGTCTCCTCAGGCATCTCGATATTGATGGAGAGACGATCGGCATATCTGCCGGCTTCCGCGATCAGCGCGTCGTCGGCCTCCGGAATGGTCTTGAGATGGATGTAGCCGCGGAAGTGATGCTCCTCGCGCAGTTTTCGCGCGACGCTGACCACCTGCTCCATGGTGTAGTCGGGACTGCGAATGATGCCGGAGGAGAGAAACAGTCCTTCGATGTAATTGCGCCGGTAGAAGTCCAGCGTCAGCTTGACCACCTCGTCGATGGTGAAGCGAGCGCGCGGCACGTTGGAGGAAGCGCGGTTGACGCAATAGAGACAGTCGTAATTGCAGGCGTTGGTGAGCAGCACCTTGAGCAGCGAGATGCAACGCCCGTCCGGCGCGTAGGAATGGCAGATGCCCATGCCCGGCGCGGTCGAGCCCATGCCCTTGCCGTCGCTGGAATCCCGCTTTTCGGTGCCGCTGGAGGCACAGGAGGCGTCGTACTTGGCTGCATCCGCCAGGATCTCCAGCTTGCGTTGTACGTCCATCCCGGAATCCCTTTGATTCAGCTCATGAATCTGATCGAGCGCAATTCGATTGACTCTTCGCGCGCCGTTAGCTTTATATTAGAACATACCATGAACAAATGAGCCAGCCGCTGGTTCTCTTTTTGAGAGCCATCGGCAATCACCTCTGAAGGAGCGGCGAGCATGAGCGGCGCACGCAGAAGCGCGCTTGCGACCTTGCGCAGCCAGATCGAACGGATCGAGACGGCGGAGGTCATCCATCGTCACGACCGCGTCGCGCTCGGCCACGGCGAGGTCGACCACGCCTTGAAAGGCGGGCTCGCACGCGCGGCGATCCACGAGGTGTTTTGCGAGGGGCGTCAGGGCGCGGCCGCGACGGGCTTTATCACCGGGCTTGCGGGCCGCGTCACGGTGCGTCGGCCGCTGCTGTGGGTGCGGCAGGATTTCTCGGAACTTGAAACCGGCGCGTTGTCGATGTGCGGGCTCGCCGAGCTCGGCCTCGATCCGCGCCGCGTGGTGATGGTGCGCGCGGCCGACGTGGAGAGCGCGCTGCGCACCTCGGCCGATGCGCTCGCCTGCGATGCGCTCGGCGCCGTCGTGCTCGAGCTCTGGGGCGAGACCAGGCAGTTCGATCTCGTGGCGAGCCGCAAGCTGACGCTGGCCGCACAATCCTCCGGCGTCACCGGCCTCTTGTTGCGGATGGCGGCACAGCCGCTGCCCTCGACGGCGGAAACACGATGGATGCTGCGCGCGGCGCATTCGCCGCCGGGCGCGGCTTCAATGCCTGCGGCGCTTTGGAGTGCCTGGGGCGCGCCGCGCTTCGATGTTGAGCTGTTGCGCAATCGTCATGGCCCGTGTGGCCGGTGGATCATGGAATGGAAGTGTGATGAGTGCCAGTTCTCTGAACCGTCGGCGTATTCTCAGCCTGTGGCTGCCGCGCCTGCCCATCGACCGGATCCAGCGGTTCTTGCAGGTGAGCAGCGGCGCGCAGGATGAGCCCAGCATTGTCGTCATCAAGGACAACAATGCGCTGGTGATCCATGCGCTGGACGAGGCGGCCGAGCGGCTCGGTCTGTACATCGGCCAGCCGCTGGCGAATGCGCGAGCGATGTATCCGGACCTGAAAGTGTTCGACGCCGATGTCGTGGCCGATGCAAAGGCGTTGAGCGATATCGCCGACTGGTGCGACCGCTTCACGCCGCTGGTGGCGCTCGATCCGCCGCACGGGCTGTTCCTCGACATCACCGGCTGTGCGCATCTGTTCGGTGGCGAGGCTGCATTGTTGCAGACGCTGGTCCGTGCGCTGGCGCGCCAGGGCTTTGCCGTCGGCGCCGCAATCGCCAGCACCTCGGTCTGCGCGCGCACGCTGACGCGGCAGACGCCTGGCGTTATTGTTGTCAATGGCGGGGAGGCGGCGGCGATCGACCGGTTTCCGGTGTCCGCGCTCGGTGCGGACGAGGCCATCACCACCGGCCTGCGCCGGGCCGGGCTGAAGACGATCGGCGATGTCGCCTTGCGCACGCCGAGCGAAATCACGGCGCGGTTCGGCGCGCGGTTCTCCACGCTGCTCGCGCATGCGCTGGGGCAGGGCGATGCGCCGATCAGCCCGCGAAAACCGCTGCCCGACTACATCGTGGAAAAACGCTTTGCCGAGCCGATCGCGACCGACACCATGATCGCGATGACGCTGTCGCGGCTGGCCGATACGCTGATCGCTTCCATGGAAAAGCAGGGCAAGGGCGCGCGCCGATTAGAGGCCGCGTTCTTCCGCACCGACGGAGTGGTGCGCGCGATCATGGTCGAGACCGGGCGTCCCGTGACGCGAAGTGCCGTCATCGACCGGCTGTTCCGCGAGCGGCTCGATGCGCTTGCCGATCCCCTCGATCCCGGATTCGGCTTCGATATGGTGCGGCTGTCGGCGAGCCGCACCGAGATCGTGGTGCAGGAGCAGCGCGATCTCGACGCCAATGTCCATGACAATGACGAGCTCGCCGCGCTGATCGACCGCATCGCCGCGCGTATCGGCGGAAAACGCGTCGTCGTGCATCTGCCGCAGGACACCCATATCCCTGAAAGTGCGGTGCTGGCCGCGCCCGCGCAGCATCATCTCGCCGCTGCCATGCAGGCCGAATGGCCGGCGCGTGCCGAGAGCGAGCCGCCGCTGCGCCCCTTGCGGCTGTTCGACAAGCCGGAGCCGGTCACAGTGCCGTTCGCGACCGTGCCTGATGGCCCGCCGCATCAATTCACCTGGCGGCGTGCAAAACATGCGGTGGTGCGGGTGGAAGGACCCGAGCGCATCGCCATGGAATGGTGGCGGCAGGACGGCAAGCAGCTGACGCGGGATTATTTCCGCATCGAGGATGCCGAAGGCCTGCGCTTCTGGATTTTTCGCGATGGTCTTTACGAGGGGGAGGTGTTCGACGCCGACGGCAAGCCCGCTTCTCCCGGCTGGTACGTGCACGGTCTCTTCGCATGACGACATCAGCTTATGCCGAGATCGGCATCACCACAAACTTCTCCTTCCTGCGCGGCGGCTCGGATCCGCGCGCCTATGTGCATCAGGCCAGCAAGCTCGGCATTCCCGTGATCGGCATTGCCGATCACAACACGCTGGCCGGCGTGGTACGGGCCTGGAATGAGCTCGACAATGACACGGTGCTGCACAAGCCAAAGCTCCTGATCGGTGCGCGCATCGTCTTCATCGACGATACGCCCGACATTTTTGTCTATCCGCGCGATCGCGCCGCCTATGGCCGGCTGTGCCAACTCCTCACCAGAGGCAAGCGTGGCGACGACATCACGCGAATCGAGAAGGGCGAATGCCATCTCAGCTTCGCCGATCTTCTGGAGTTTTCTGAAGGCCAGCTCCTGGTCCTGACGCTGCCGCATCGGTTTGATGATGCGAAAGCGCTGGATGTGCTTTCAAGGCTCGAGGCCAGCCGCGCCGAAGGCGTGTGGCTGGCCGCGAGCCTGGTCTATCGCGGCGACGACCGTCGCCGTCTGGCGCGGCTCGACGATCTCGCAGCCAAAGCAAGGGTGCCGCTGCTCGCGACCAACGAGGTGCTCTATCATGATCCCGGCCGCCGGCCGCTTCAGGACGTGCTGACCTGCATCCGGGAAAAGACCACGATCGAGGCGGTCGGACGCAAGCTGGAAGCCAACGCCGAGCGCTTTCTGAAGACGCCGCGCGAGATGGCGCGGCTGTTCCGCGATTTCCCCGAGGCGATTGCGGAGACCATGCGCTTTGCCGACAAGATCGACTTCTCGCTCGACCAGCTCAAATATCAATATCCGGACGAGCCGGTGCCGCCGGGCAAGACCGCGCAGGGGCATCTGGAGGATCTGACCTGGGCAGGCGTCGATAAATATTTTGGCGGGATCGACAACATCGACGCAAAGCTCCGCGCGACCTTGCACAAGGAGCTCGCGCTGATCGCCGAGCTGAAATACGCGCATTACTTCCTCACCGTGCATGACATCGTTCATTACGCGCGCAGCCAGAACATCCTGTGCCAGGGGCGGGGATCGGCGGCCAATTCGGCGGTGTGCTACGTGCTCGGCATCACCTCGGTCGATCCGACCAAGGTCGATCTGCTGTTCGAGCGCTTCATCTCCAAGGAGCGGCTGGAGCCGCCGGATATCGACGTCGATTTCGAGCATTCGCGGCGCGAGGAGGTGATGCAATATGTCTATCGCCGCTACGGCCGCCACCGCGCTGCGATCATCGCCACCGTTATCCATTATCGTCCGCGCAGCGCCATCCGCGACGTCGGCAAGGCGCTGGGGCTGACCGAGGACGTCACCGCCGCGCTCGCCGACACCGTCTGGGGCAGCTGGGGCAAGGGTCTCAACGACATGCAGGTGAGGCAGGCCGGGCTCGATCCGCAAAATCCCATGATCAATCTCGCGGTCGAGCTTGCGACCGAGCTGATCGAATTCCCGCGTCATCTCTCCCAGCATGTCGGCGGCTATGTGCTGACGCAAGACCGGCTCGACACCTATGTGCCGATCGGCAACGCCGCGATGGACGACCGTACTTTCATCGAATGGGACAAGGACGACGTCGACGCGCTCAACATGATGAAGGTCGACGTGCTCGCGCTGGGCATGCTGACCTGCATCCGGAAGTGTTTTGATCTGATCGATCGGCATAAGGGCGAGCGCTGGGTTCTGGCGACCGTTCCGCAGGACGATCCCAAGGTTTACGACATGCTGTGTGCTGGCGAGTCGCTCGGCGTGTTCCAGGTCGAGAGCCGCGCACAGATGAACATGCTGCCGCGGCTGAAGCCGCGGACCTTCTACGATCTCGTCATCGAGGTCGCGATCGTGCGTCCGGGTCCGATCCAGGGCGACATGGTGCATCCATATCTGCGCCGGCGGAACGGGCTAGAGAAGGTGATCTATCCCTCGCCATCGCCCGAGCATGGTCCCGCGGACGAGCTCTACAAGGTGCTGCACAAGACGAAGGGCGTGCCTCTGTTCCAGGAACAGGCGATGCGTATTGCGATCGAGGCGGCGAAATTCACCCCCGAGGAAGCCAACGGCCTGCGCCGCTCGATGGCGACCTTTCGCAATGTCGGCACCATCGGCCAATACGAGGAGAAGCTGATCGGCAACATGGTCGCGCGCGGCTATGATGCAAACTTCGCCAGAAGCTGTTTTGACCAGATCAAGGGCTTCGGCTCCTATGGTTTCCCGGAGAGCCATGCCGCGAGCTTTGCCCAGCTCGTCTATATCTCGTCATGGCTGAAGTATCATCATCCCGACGCCTTCTGCTGCGGGCTTCTGAACTCGCAGCCGATGGGCTTTTACGCGCCGGCGCAGATCGTCGGCGACGCCCGCAAGAACGGCATCGAGGTGCGCGAGATCGACGTGTCCTATAGCTTTGCGCAGAACACGCTGGAGAACACGGACGACAGATATTGTGCCGTTCGCCTCGGCTTCCGCCAGATCGACGGCTTTCACTGGCTCGATCCGGATGAGGAATTCCTCAAAGCGGAGCAAGCGAAGCGGCAGGGCAAGGTCTATGTCACTCAGGAAGACTGGGCCGACCGCATCATCAAGGCTCGCGACCGCCAACGGTTCACCTCGCTCGAAGATTTTGCCCGCGACACCGGCCTGCCCAAGCGCGCGCTGATCCTGCTGGCGGATGCTGATGCATTCCGCTCGCTCGGGCTCGACCGCCGCGAGGCACTGTGGCAGGTGCGACGGCTGCCCGACGATGTGGCGCTGCCGCTGTTCGAGGCAGCCACCGCGCGCGAGCAGCCGGACGAGCAGGCCAAGCCGTTGCCGGTGATGCCGCGTCCCGAACAGGTCGTCGCCGACTACCAGACCATCCGGCTGTCACTCAAGGGCCACCCGATGGAATTCCTGCGCGAGACGTTTTCGCGCGAGCGGATCGTCGCCTGCAAGGAGATCAGCCATGAGAACGAACGGCGCCGCGTCCGCTGCGCCGGCGTGGTGCTGGTGCGGCAGCGGCCCGGCAGCGCCAGTGGCGTCGTGTTCATGACGCTGGAGGACGAAACCGGTATCGCCAATGTCGTGGTGTGGCCCAAGATCATGGAGCAGTACCGCAAGGAGGTGATGGGCGCGCGCCTCATCCAGGTCGAAGGCTATATCCAGAGCAGCCCCGAGAAGGTGACGCATCTGATCGCGCAGCGCATGATCGACCGCTCGCACGATCTGGTCGGTCTTGCCAACGATGCCCTGAGCCGCAAGCATCCGGTCCCGGCAGGCGCCGACCTGATCGAGCCGCTCAATGACGACCGCCGCGACCACGCGGACATGCCGGCGCAAAAAATCCGCCACCCCCGCAACGTCCGCATCCTGCCGCCGTCGCGGGATTTCCATTGAGGAGTGGTGGGGAGCCGCCACACCCGTCATTGCGAGCGTAGCGAAGCAATCCAGTCTTTCCGCGGAGGGATTCTGGATTGCTTCGCTGCGCTCGCAATGACGAGGATAGAGGATTGCTTCGCTTCGCTCGCAATGACGGCGGAAACAGCGTGCCCTCACTCCGGCGCCGCTCCCACCGGCGGGCCGCCGGGCGGGCGGTGCAGGAAGGTCAGCGAGGCGTAGGCGCCGGCCCAGGAACCCATCGCCGCGAACGCGACATAGAAGGCGTTCTCGGTGTAGCTGATCACGGCGTAGGACGAGAGCAGGTACCAGACCGCGCTCCAGTTCGCCGCCGGGACGCGCTTGCGCGCGATCACGGCCGAGGTGAACATCACATAGACTGCGTCGGTGGCCGCCGTTGCGATGAACACGGCGCCCGCGGTGAGGGGATCGATGGCAGCCATTGCATTCCTTTGTGTGCTAATGGAAGTCGCAAAGCTAAGGGAGAGAAGCGGTCATGCAAAGCCCTGCCGACATTCTCAGCGACATCTGGGCTTCCGCCGACGGCGACAAGGCTGCGCTCGCGCGTGTATGGCTGACCGGCGAAGAGCCGCAGATCCCATCCTCGTTTCGCGTTGCCGTTGCCGGACAAACGACGATTGCCGCTGCCGGCCTTGCCGCTGCTGAAATCTGGCGGATGCGCGGCGTCGAGGCGCAGGATGTCGCCGTCGACATGCGTCACGCCGTCGTCGAATGCCGTTCCGAGCGTTATCTGCGCCTCGACGACAAGCCGCCGCCACCGGCCTGGGATGCCATCGCCGGCGTCTACAAGACCGGCGATAGCCGTTTCGTTCGCTGCCACACCAATTTCAGGCATCACCGCGACGCCGTCTGCAAGGTGCTTGGCTGTGTGCCCGAGCGCGAGAAGGTGCAAGCCGCGCTGATGCAATGGAAGGGCGAGGATTTTGAAGCCGCGGCCTATGCCGCCGGCGGGGTCGTCGCTCTGATGCGCTCTTACGATGAATGGTCGGCGCTGCCGCAAGCACGTGCGCTCGCGCAATTGCCGCTGATCTCGATCGAGAAGATCGGCGACGCCTCTCCAAAATCTTGGTCTAAAAAGCCGTGGCCCAAAGGCGATCGCCCCCTCTCGGGTCTTCGCGTGCTCGATCTCTCCCGCGTCATCGCCGGTCCCGTCGCCGGCCGCACGCTTGCCGCGCACGGTGCGGACGTGATGCTCGTCTCGGGGCCGGAGCTGCCTGCCATTCCCTGGCTCACCATCGACACCGGCCGCGGCAAGCTCACCACCTTCATCGAGCTGAAGAGCGAGGCGGGCCAAGCGCAGCTGCGCGCGCTGTTGAAGGAGGCCGACATCTTCTCGCAAGGCTATCGCCCGCGCGCGCTCGCAGCCCTCGGCTTTTCGCCGGAGCAGGCCGCGGAGATCAATCCCGGCATCGTCTACGTCACGCTGTCGGCTTACGGCCATGCCGGCCCATGGGCCGAGCGGCGCGGCTTCGATTCGCTGGTGCAGACCACGACCGGCTTCAACGACGCGGAAGGCAAGGCCGCCGGCATCAACGGTCCCAAGGAATTGCCGGCGCAGATGCTCGACCACGCCACCGGCTATCTGATGGCATTCGGCGCGATGATGGCGAGGGCGCGCCAGGCGCGTGAAGGCGGCAGCTGGCACGTGTGCGTGTCGCTGGCGCAGACCGGACGCTGGCTTTGGAATCTCGGCCGTCTCGAAGGTGGTCTTAACACCCCGGATCTTACGGGTGAGGCTGTACATGCAACGTTCATAGAGACAGTGTCATCTGGCTTCGGCACGTTGACGGCGGTGCGCCATTCGGCGGTGCTGTCGCGGACACCGGCGCGATGGAGCCGTCCGGCCATGCCGCTCGGCAGCCATCCGCCGCAATGGCCGGCGCGAAGCTGACGTGAAGCTGACGCGTCGCAAATTTTTAACGCAAACCGCAGGACGCCCAGCGTTTTTTAGGTTGTTTGAAATCTCAATTCGGCACTATTAGCGCGACCGATGAGGCAGTCGTTTGCCGAGATCGTCGCAGACTTGACCGGGCCCCATGGTAGTTGAAAATACCAAGCGATTGCAGGTGCTTACAAAACGACGGGTGATTACATCCGTAGTTTTACTGGCGCTTGCCGGGGCCGGGGCCTACGGCTTTCTCCATGCGGGCGCCAAGGACAAGAGCCATTCCGAAGTCTCCAGCCAGTCGCGCCGGAATGCGCAGAACTTCACGCCGACACCGTCGGAATGGGCGACGCTGACGATCGAGCCGGTCAATGCCAAAAGCTTCCGCGCCGAGTATGTCACCGAAGGCAAGGTCGCGGTCGACGAAGACCGTTCGACGCCGGTGTTCTCGCCTTATGCGGGCCGGGTGACCAAGCTGCTCGCCAAGCCCGGCGAGAGCGTGACCCAAGGTCAACCGCTGTTCACAATCGAGGCCGCCGACACCGTGCAGGCCCAGAACGATTTCATCGCGGCGATGACGTCGCAGAACAAGGCGAAGTCGGCGCTTGAGCTTGCCGACATCCAGTACCGGCGCGCCAAGGATCTCTACGAAGGCCGCGCCATTCCACTCAAGGACTATCAGCAGGCGGAAGCGACCCAGGTCCAGGCGCAGAACGACATGCGCTCCTCGGTGACGGCGCTGGAGGCTGCAAACAACAAGCTGCGGATCCTCGGTTTCACCGACGAGACGATCAAGGCGTTCCAGACCAAGAGCACCATCAATCCGGAAATCACGATCTATGCGCCGATCTCGGGCACGGTCGTGCAGCGCAAGATCGGTCCCGGCCAATACGTCAACTCCGGCGCCAGCGATCCGGTCTTCGTGATCGGCGATCTCTCCACGGTCTGGCTCACCGCTTTCGTGCGCGAGAGCGACGCCGCCTCCGTCAGCGTCGGGCAGGACATCAGCGTCAACGTGATGGCGCTGCCGGGCCGTCCGCTGACCGCCAAGATCAACTACGTCGCCGCCGCGATCGATCCCAGTACCCGCCGCCTGCTGGTCCGCGCCACGATCGACAACAAGGATGGTCTGCTCAAGCCGGAAATGTTCGCCAACGTCACGATCTATTCGGCCGGCGACCGCGGGGCGCCTGCGGTGCCGAAGCAGGCGCTGATCTACGAAGGCGACCAGGTCCGCATCTGGGTCGCGCGCGAGGACAAGTCGGTCGAGCTCCGCCAGATCAAGACCGGCCTCATCAACGGCAACCTCGTCGAGGTGACCAGCAACCTGAAGCCCGGCGAACAGATCGTCGTCAAAGGCAGCCTGTTCATCGACCGCGCGGCGTCCGGTAGCTGATCGACGAGCCCCAAGAAACTGCGAAAAACCTGAATGGACCGTCTCGTCGCCCTAGCCGTCAACCGGCGCTTCCTGATGGTCGGCATGTTTGTCGCCGTGCTCATCGGCGGCCTGATTGCGTTCAATCAGCTCAACATCGAGGCCTATCCCGATCCGACCCCGCCGATGGTCGACATCGTCACGCAGAGCCCGGGCCTGTCGGCGGAAGAGATCGAGCGCTACATCACGATCCCGATCGAGACCCAGGTCGCGGGCCTGAAGAACCTCACGACCATCCGCACCATCTCGCTCTACGGCCTTTCCGACGTCAAGCTGCAGTTCTCCTTCGCCTACACCTATGACGAGGCGTTGCAGCAGGTCTTGAACCGCCTGGCGCAGCTCGCGCCGCTGCCGGGCAACGTGCAGCCGCAGATCTCGCCGCTGAGCCCGATCGGCGAAATCTTCCGCTATCGGCTGGTCGGCCCGCCGAACTACAGCGTGCTCGACCTCAAGACCATTCAGGACTGGATCCTCCAGCGTCGCTTCCGCGCCGTGCCCGGCGTGATCGACGTCACCGGGTGGGGCGGCAAGAGCAAGACCTATGAGCTCCAGGTCGACAACAACAAGCTGGTCGCCAACGGCCTGACGCTGCCGCAGCTGCTCCAGGCGGTCAGCAATTCGAACGTCAATGTCGGCGGCAACACCGTCAATATCGGCCAGCAATCGGCCGTGGTCCGCGGCGTCGGCCTGATCCGCTCCATCGACGACCTCGCCAACACCATGATCGCCCAGACCAACGGCAATCCGGTGCTGGTGAAGGACGTCGCCACCGTCACCGTCGGCCAGAAGCCGCGTCTCGGCATCGCCGGCATCGACGATTCCGACGATATCGTGCAGGGCATCGTGCTGATGCGCCGCGGCGAGCAGAGCTCGCCAACCATCAAGCGGGTCCACCAGCTCGTTCAAACCATCAACGAGTCCAGTATCCTGCCGCCCGGCGTCCGCATCGAGCGCATCTATGACCGCGGCGACCTGATCGAGCTCACCACCCACACCGTGCTGCACAACATGGTGGTCGGCATCCTCCTGATCGTGCTGTTGCAGTGGATCTTCCTCGGCGATCTGCGAAGTGCGCTGATCGTCGGCGCCACGATTCCGTTCGCCTTGTTCTTCGCCGTGATCATCCTGGTGCTGCGCGGGGAATCGGCCAACCTGCTGTCGGTCGGTGCCATCGATTTCGGCCTGATCGTGGATGCCACCGTCATCATGGTGGAGGCGATCTTCCGCCGCCTGACGCAGACCACGCCGCCGGCGGAATCCGAGCAGATGTCGCCCGACACGCTGTTCGGCATGAAGAGCCACGCCATCCTCAGCGCCGCGGCCGACGTCTCGCGCTCGATCTTCTTTGCCGCTGCGATCATCATCGCGGCCTTCCTGCCGCTGTTCACGCTGTCAGGCGTCGAGGGCAACATATTCGGGCCGATGGCGCGCACCTATGCCTACGCGCTCGCCGGCGGCCTGCTGGCGACCTTCACCGTGACGCCTGCGCTGTCCGCGATCATCCTGCCGGCGCATGTCGAGGAAACCGAGACCAGGGTGATGCAGATCCTGCACCGGATCTACATGCCGGTTTTGAATTGGGCCGTCGCCAACCGCAGCATCATGCTCGGCGCCTCGGTCGGCCTCGTGCTGATGACGGTTGCGCTCGGCCGGCTGCTCGGCCTCGAATTCCTGCCCAAGCTCGAAGAGGGCAACCTCTGGATCCGCGCCACGCTGCCGCCGACCATCTCGCTGCAGGAAGGCAACTCCTACGTCAACGAGATGCGCAAGCTGATCCGCGCCCGGCCCGAGGTCGAATCCGTGGTGTCGCAGCACGGCCGTCCCGACGACGGCACCGACGCCGCGGGCTTCTTCAACGCCGAGTTCTTCGCGCCGCTGAAGCCTGTAGACCAGTGGCCCGGCACGCATGACAAGGAAGAGCTGACCGCGCAGCTGCTCAAGCAGCTCGACGACCGCTTCCCCGGCGTCGAGTTCAACTTCTCGCAATATCTCCAGGACAACGTCTCGGAAGCCGTTTCCGGCGTGAAGGGCGAGAACTCGATCAAGCTGTTCGGCAGCGATCTCCAGGCGCTGACCGACACCGCCAACAAGATCAAGTCGGTGCTGGCGACCGTGCAGGGCGTCACCGACCTCGCGGTCTTCACCTCGCTCGGGCAGCCGACCGTGCAGATCGACATCGACCGCGCCAAGGCCGCGCGCTACGGGCTCGCCCCCGGCGACATCAACGCTACCATCAAGGTCGCGATCGGCGGCGACACCGCGGGCGATATCTACGAGCCGGGCTCCGACCGTCACTTCCCGATCATCGTTCGCCTTGCGCCGGAGTACCGCCGCAGCGCCGAGGCGATCCAGAACATACGGATCGGCGCGCCCGGGCCGAACGGCTCCGTGACACAAATCCCTTTGAGCGAGGTCGCCAACATCAGCCTCGTCTCCGGCGCCGCCTACATCTATCGCGAGCAGCAGGAGCGCTATCTGCCGATCAAGTTCTCGGTGCGCGAGCGCGACCTTGGCAGCGCCATCCGCGAGGCGCAGCAGAAGATCGCTGACCAGGTTCAGCTGCCGCCTGCCTCGCACATGGAATGGGTCGGCGAGTTCGGCAATCTCCAGGACGCGATCCGGCGGCTGTCGATCGTGGTGCCGATCTCGCTGGCGCTGATCGGCATCCTGCTCTGGTTCAATTTCGGCTCGATGACCGATACCTTGCTCGCCATGAGCGTGATCCCGATGGCGATCTTCGGCGGCGTGCTCGGTCTGCTGATCACCGGCACCGCCTTCAGCGTCTCGGCGGCGATCGGGTTCATCGCCCTGTTCGGCATCGCGGTGATGGATGGCATCATTATCCTCTCGCAGTTCAACCAATTGATCGATGAAGGCATGGACCGCGTCAGCGCAGTGATCCGCACCGGCGAGCTCCAGCTCCGCCCGGTGTTGATGACCTGCGTGGTCGCCGGCGTCGGCCTGCTACCGGCTGCGCTGTCGGCGGGCATCGGCTCGCAGGTGCAGAAGCCGCTCGCGGTCGTGGTCGTCACCGGCATGATGCTGGCACCGGTCGTGATCCTGGTGACGCTGCCGGTGCTGATCTCCTTCTTCTCCCGTCGCGCGCGCTGACGCGCGAGCTAGCCCAACGCGCGCTGCGCGATCCGCAGCAGCATCGAGGTCCCGAGCCCGAGCAGCATCAGGCTGGCGAACCGGCTGCTCAATGACAGCATCCGCGGCGTCAGCCGCGAGCGCGCGGTTGCGACGATCGTGCTGAGGATCATCCACCAGACCGCCGAGCCGACGAAGACGCCCGCGATTAGCGGTGCGGCTGCGGCCTGCGTGGAGAATGCGTGCAACGCCGCGAGAAACAGGATGACCGTCAATGGATTGGTCAGCCCGAGCGCGATGGCGCTGAGATAGGCGCGAGCGAGATGCACTCTGTCGATCTCACCGGCGTCCTGGAGCACGATGGAGCACCGGTGCGTGCGGAGCGCGAACCACAGCAGCGTGAGTGCCGAGACGATGCCGAAGACAACAGCATTCGCCTCGACCCAGGGCTGTGCAAGCGCGCCTAATCCCAAAACTGCGAAGGCGCTGTAGGTGAGATGCACAGTCGCCGCGCCGAAGCCGGTGGCGAGGCCTGTGGCGATGCCCGACTCCAATGTGCGCTGAATGCACAGCATGCCCATTGGCCCGATGGGGGCGGCGACGGTGAAACCAATTCCGATGCCGGACAAAAGCGCGGCAAGATAATGCGATAAAAGCATGCACCCGCACGAACAAATGAAATCAGTGCGTGTGCGTACCCGGATGCGAGGGTCCGTGCCTCAACCGAAAGGGTGAAAAGCGAAAGGAACCACGAACACGTTCGTGTGAGTCCAATCTCGTTGCACTCGTGCGACAGAGTTTCGCCACTCGACATGGAGCTGCGTCGCACTTCATTGAACCTAATTGCGCGTGTCGCGACTCAGAATCCGTACAGCCGCGCCGGATTGTCGACCAGGATCTTCCTGCGCACATCCGCATCCGGTGCCCATACCGGAAGCTGGTTGAGCAGGCGGCCGTCGTCGATCTGGTGGAACGGTGCGAGGTCGCTAGTCTTGCGGCCCTCGACTTGTGCCGAATCCGGATGTGGCCAGTCGGTGCCCCAGACGATGCGGTCCGGGTTTGCGGCGATCAGTGCGTGCGCATAGGGCATCATGTCCTGATAGTCGGGCGCGAGGTTCGACGAGCGATAGGCGCCCGAAATCTTCACGTACGCCTTGCCCGATGTGACGAGTGCGACGAGGTCCGCAAATCCGGGCTGCTCCAGTCCGAGCGAGGCCTCGAGGCCGCCGAAGTGGTCGAACACCGCGGGCACCGGTGAGGCCAGCACGAGATCCCTGATCGCCGAGATCATCGCCAGCGTGGTGTAGAGCTGCACGTGCCAGCCGCGCGCTTTCATGCGCTCGATGGCGGCGGTGAGGCGGGTGCGGCCGACATCGGGATTGTTGACGCCGTCGGTGGCAAGATTGATGCGGATGCCGCGAAAGCCGTTCGCATGCATCGTGTCGAGCTGAGCTTCCGTGGTCTTGTCGTCGATCACGGCCACCCCGCGTGCGGTCGCGCCGCGCGCCTTGATTCCGAACAGGCTGGAGGAATTGTCGGTGCCGTAGACGCTCGGCGTGACGATCACGACGCGCTCGATATGGAGCGCCTTGTGCAGCGCTGCCATTTCTTCCGGGCTTGCTGGCCCTGGCGTATAGACGCGCCCGGCAAAGAAAGGAAACTTTTCGACATCGCCGTGGATATGGGTGTGACAATCGCAGGCATGCGCCGGCACTTCGAAGTTGATCGGCGTCGCGGGTTGCGCTGCGCGCGCGTACTTTTTGTCGGTCATGGCTGCTCCGGCGGCGAGGAAGGCGCTCGGAACGATATCACATCAGCCGGGCAGTCGAGCCACGTCGGCGCATAGCTGCTCGACCAGCTCCGCAATCGGCCGCGCACCGTCGACGCGGACCACAGGGGAGGTTAGACGCGCGAGCCACGCCTCATCTTTTGCGAGGTTGCGGCCGAAGCGCGCAACTGTGGCCAGCAGGTCGATGGGCGGTTTTGAGGTCATGGCTGCGAGTCCAACGACGTCCGATGCTATCACCTCTCTCGACAGGAAGTGATTAGGCTACGCCTACGTCGACGGGTTTCGCAACGGCGCTACAAATCCACACATTGCGAGGATGACATTGTGCCCCTGTTTTGCCCGACGCGTCAAATAAAATTCGTAAAATCAGCAATCCTCGCGCGCGACTTCATCGGCTACTGTGCATGGGTTGTTTTCGACATTTTTATAGGTGGCCGCCAAAGCGGCAGGCCGAAGCCGGCCACCGCCAGGATGCCCAGCGCGGTGCTCACCCGGAAAATGGATTACTGCCCTGACGGCGTGCGCAGTCCTTGCCAGGCGTCGCGGACCTGGTGGTAGTGCATCTCGGGCAGATAGTCGGGCGTGTTCAGGCTCAGCGTCTTGACGTCGAGATGGCCGACGGCGCTGAGCAGGGTATAGGACGCGATGACGCGGTCGCGCAGCGCACCGATCAGGCGGGCTCTGGCCTGGATCAGGTCGGCCTGCGAGTTCAGCACATCGACCGTGGTGCGCTGTCCGCCGGCGGCCTCGCGCTGCACGCCCTGGAGGGCGACGGTTGCGGCCTTCACCTCGGACTCCGAGGCCGAGACCGCGATCTTGGCGCCTTCATTGGTGACCCAGGCGCTGACGGCCGCCGTGCGCGCCTGGTTGCGCATCTGGTCGAGCACGAGCCGGCTCTGTGCCGTCACTTCCTTGGCCTGCCGGGTCTGCGAGGCCGCCTGGCCGCCGTCATAGATCGGGGCGGTGACGTTGGCGACGATCGAGGCCTGGTCGGTGGCGAAGGTGCCGAGCGTCGGGTCGCTGTCGCGGCTGCGGCTGACGCTGCCCTGCAGGCTGGCGCTCGGCAGCAGCGCGCCTTCGGCGACGCGGATATTGGTCGAGGCGACGTCGACGTCGAAGCCCGCGGCCATCACCGCCGGATGCTCGCGGATCGCCATCGCGATCGAATCCTCGCGGCTCTTCGGCAGATAGCGATCGACCACCTCGGCGGGGCGAAGCGCCGAAGGCGCATTGCCGATCACCTGGGAATAGGTCGCCTGGCTCACCGCGAGTGCGACCTCGGCGGCATTGAGATCGGCAAGGCCGCGATTGAGGCGCGCCTCGGCCTGGGCGCTGTCGGTCGGGGTGACGTCGCCGGCATTGAGGCGGCGCTGGGTGATGGAGAGCGTCTCGCGCAGGAAGGCGACGTTGGAGCGTTGCGCCTCGACCAGCGACTGGTTCGCCAACACGTTGGTGTAGGCGGTGACGGCGTCGAGCAGCACGCCCTGGCCGACATTGCGCAGCGCCTCGCGGCCGGACTGCACCTGAAGTTCCGCGACCCGCACGCTGTTGGCGGTGCGGAAGCCGTTGAACAGGGTCTGCGACACCGTGACCCCGATGGTCCAGGGTTTTAGCGTCGCGGTCTGGATGGTGTTGTCCGGAAGCAGGTTGCGTACGGCCTGCAGGCCGGCGCTGAGGCTCGCCACGATCTGCGGCCGATAGCCTGCCAGCGCCTGCGGCACGTTTTCGTCGGTGGCGCGCTGCCGTGCGCGCTCGGCGTTGAGTTGCGGATTGGTCTGGTAGGCCTTGACCAGCGCCTCCGGCAGGGCCTCCGCGCAGGCCGCGGCGGGCAGGGCGCAACAGAGCGCCACCGTGGTCCACGTCGCGAGGACAGGACCCACGCCCGATCGACGCCGCGTCATCACGCGACCAGCTCTGGCGGTACGCCCAATCATGTAATCCCGCAAAATCCTGGCTGTCCGCCCCCGCCGACGGCGGCTCTCTTAACTGTTTACCCAGCGCCGGTCTCGCAGGCAAACTGCCGCGGAGGAAACCCCCATGAAATCCGTGCTTGTTGCAGGTGCGTCACACAGCGATTCCGGCTCGAATGCGCTATAGGGGACTGGCGGCGCCTGCCAATTCCGTCGGGCGCCTTTGCAATGTGGTCCGGACCCACGGATGATGCCGAAATTCTTCTCCGATCCCGATGCGCTTGCAGAGGAGATCATTCGCGACGTCGGAATCGATCTGGTGGTCGGTCTGCCGCTCGGCCTCGGCAAGGCCAATCACGTCGTCAACGCACTCTACGCGCGGGCCAGTGCCGATCCTTACATCAAGCTGACATTGCTCTCGGCGCTGACACTGGAAAAGCCGAAGCCGCAGGCCCTGATCGAACGCCGGTTCATCACGCCCGTGATCGACCGCCTGTTCGGATTGTATCCCGATCTGGCCTATGCCGAGGCGCTGCGCGAAAATCGGCTGCCGCCCAACATCAACGTGGTCGAATTCTTCTTTCTTGCTGGACGCTGGCTGCACGTGCCGGCGGCGCAGCAGAATTACATCTCGGCCAACTACACCCATGCGGCGAGCTATCTGCTCGCGCGCGGGATGAACGTGGTGACACAGCTGGTGGCCAAGCGCGTCGTCGACGGCGTGCCGCGCTACAGCCTGTCCTGTAACACCGATACGACGCTGGATGTGCTGCGTGAGCGCCGCGCCGGACGTGCGTCGTTCAAGCTGATCGCGCAGGTGAATTCCGAGCTGCCGTTCATGCCGGGCCCTGGCGATCTTCCAGCCGACGAGTTCAGCGCCGTGCTGGACAGCACGGCTACCGATTTTCCCCTGTTTGCGCCGCCGTCGGAGCCGATCTCCGATACCAAATACGCCATCGGACTGAACGCGGCATCCCTCGTGCGCGACGGCGGTACGCTTCAGATCGGCATCGGGCAGATCGGCGATGCGCTCGCGCAAGGCCTGATCCTGCGCCATCGCAATAGCGTAGCGTTTCATGAGGTCGTCGCGCGGCTGTCTCCGGCGCGACCAGCCGTTGCGCAGGAAGCCGGCGCCTTCGAGGCCGGCCTCTACGGTGTCAGCGAGATGGTGACCGAGGCGTTCATCGGCCTGATCGACGCCGGCATTCTCAAGCGCGCCGTCGAAGGCGTGGTGCTGCACGGCGCTTTCTTTCTCGGTCCGAAATCCTTCTATCGCGCGTTGCGCGAAATGCCGCCGGACCAGATCGCGAGCATCCAGATGATGCCGGTGTCGTTCACGAACGAGCTCTATGGCGAGGAGGATCGGAAGCGCCGTGAACGCGTCGATGCACGCTTCATCAACAACACGATGATGGCGACGCTGCTGGGCGCGGCCGTATCCGACGGCCTCGACGACGGCCAGGTCGTGAGCGGCGTCGGCGGGCAATACAACTTCGTGGCGCAGGCCTTCGCGCTTCACGGTGCGCGATCGGTGCTGACGCTTGAAGCGACGCGGCAAGCGGGCCGTACGCTGAAATCCAACATTCTCTGGCGCTACGGACACGAGACGATTCCGCGCCACCTGCGCGATGTTTTCGTCACCGAATACGGCGTTGCCGATCTCAAGGGAAAGTCGGACGCCGACGTGATCGCGGCCATGCTCGAGATCGCTGACTCGCGCTTCCAGGACGAGCTGGCGCGGGTTGCAAAGGACGCCGGCAAACTGCCGCGGGGCTACGAGATTCCGGCGGCTCACCGCGAAAACCATCCCGAGCGGATCGCGGCTGCGCTCAAGCATGCGCGAGACGCCGGGCTCTTGCCGTCGTTCCCGTTCGGCTGCGATTTCACCGAGGTGGAGCAGCGCCTCATTCCGGCGCTGGAGATTCTCCAGGGCGCGCAACATTCATCGCGCGCGCTGGCAGGCCTGGTGTGGCAGGGATTGATGCGAAAGCCGGATACGGCCGACGAGGCGTGTCTCGGACGCCTCGGCCTCGATCAACCAAAGACGTGGGCCGAGCGCTTCTATCGCGCGCTCGTCAGCGCGGCCCTCGCACAGAGCCGCGCCACGTAGATCCTACCGGTTCTTGTTCACCGGCGTGCGCTTCTCGATGAACGCCGCCATACCCTCGGAGCGGTCTTCGAGCGCGAAGGTCGAGTGGAACAGATTCCGCTCGACGCTCATGCCTTCGGCGAGCGTGGTCTCGAAGGCGCGATTGACTGCTTCCTTGGCCATTGTGACGGCAGGGCGTGACATCGCGGCGATCTTCTCCGCCGCCGCCATGGTCTCGTCCATCAGCTTGTCGGCCGGCACGATGCGGCTGACGAGGCCGCTGCGTTCGGCTTCCGCCGCATCCATCATGCGGCCGGTGAGGCAGAGATCCATTGCCTTGGACTTGCCGATCGCGCGGGTGAGGCGCTGGGTGCCGCCGATGCCGGGGATGGTGCCGAGCGTGATCTCGGGCTGGCCGAATTTGGCAGTGTCGGCGGCGATGATGAAGTCGCACATCATGGCGAGCTCGCAGCCGCCGCCGAGCGCATAGCCGGCGACCGCTGCAATGGTCGGCTTGCGGCAGCGCGCGATGCGGTCGCCGCCGATCGCGGCGAAATCTTCGGAGAACATGTCGATGAAGCCCTTCGGCTGCATCTCCTTGATGTCGGCGCCGGCGGCGAAGGCCTTCTCGCTGCCGGTCACGACGATGCAGCCGATGGCGTCATCGGCTTCGAGATCGTCGACGGCGGCGGCAATCTCGCGAAAGACGCCGAAGGAGAGCGCGTTGAGCAACTTCGGCCGGTTCAGCTTGATGATGCCGACCGCGCCTTTGCTTTCGACGATGATGTGTTCGAACGTGCTCATGCTCCACCCACGCTTTTGATTGGGCGGGCAATGTGCCTGCTGGCGCGGATGCCTTCAAGGGGGCCAAAAGCCGCCGGGACGCGCGGGTAGCGCGCGCCCCGAAATGAGCCGTTAGGCCAAGACTTGGGCCAAGACCTAGGCCAAGAATTGGGCCAAGACCTAGGCCATGAACATGCGCGCGGCGGAGGCCAGCGTCAGCAGCGTGCCGACGCCGATGAAGATCTTCCCGATCAGGGAGCTCTGGTCCCAGGCCGAGCTCGGCTGGCTGCTTGCCATCACCGGCGCCGGGCGCGGCTGCGCGTCGGTTGCGGCGACCACGGCCTTCTGCACGGGCGGATTGTCCTGTTGCAGGGCGCGATCGAGGTCGTTGAGCTGGTCGGGCGCGACCACCTGGTTTTCGGCGCCCGGAGCGGCGGGACTGTCGGCCGCGGCCTGCACATTGTCATTGGCGCGGCCCGTCATCGCCGAGGCTGCGGCCGCGGGCGGCGTGTCGGCGGCGAGCTGCGCGTTCGCATTGGCGACTTCCGGGGGCATCTGGCTCGACGCCGGAACGTCGGTGCTGGCCTCTTTGCCAGCCTTGGCCTCGTCGGCCTGCGGCGTGGCATCCGCCTTGTCAGTCTTGTCGTCGGATTTCTGCGCCGTCTTGCTGTCGGTGTGGCGCGACGAATGGCGTCGCTGCTTACCCGGCTTGTCCGCTTCGGCCTGTTTGCTTGCGCCGTCCGGCTTCGTGCTCGCAGAGCTCGGCGCGGCCTGCACCGAAGCTCCAAACAGCAGCAATAGTCCGGCCAGAACGACCAATGCCGCGCGTCCGCTGGCTTTCATCATGTTGACGATCTCCCCAATTCGCCCGTCCCGGGGCGAACAGAGACCCCGGCCCATGACGACAGCGGGGCAAAAAATGGGAATCTTCGGGCCACACGGGGCAAAACCGGGGCAAACCGGTGGGGTACAGAGGCGGCCGGGTGCGGCAGAGACCGATCGGTGTTATGAGCCCCTGACAGAGTTTCTGCGGCTGCCTTGTGGTCGGGGCCCAGCGTCGATCACGACTTCGTGATCACGCAGGTCCCGACGTAACAAATTGAAAGAGCGGCCGAATTGCAATGGTGAGGGCGCGCGTGCGCGGACGTGAGGACGAGTGGACCGGCCTGATGCGGTCGGCCATGGCAGGGGATGATGCGGCATATCATCGCCTGTTGAGGGCGGTCACCCCGGTGCTGCGCGCTGCCGCGAGGCGCGGCCTGGCAAGGGCCGGGCAGCCTCCCGATCAGGCCGAGGATATCGTGCAGGAGATTTTGTTGGCGGTGCATCTGAAGCGGCACACCTGGGACAGCGAAGCGCCTTTCGCTCCCTGGCTGTTCGCGATCGGCCGCAACAAGCTGATCGATGCGCTCAGGCGCCGCGGCCGCCGCGTCTTCGTCAATATCGACGATTTCGCCGAGACGCTGCCCGGGGAGACGCCGCAGGAGACGGCCTCGGCAGGCGAGGTGACGGCGCAGCTCAACACCCTGCCGCAGCGCCAACGCGACGTGTTGCAGTCGATCGCGGTCGACAGCACCTCGATCAAGGATACGGCGGCGAAATTCTCGATGAGCGAAGGTGCCGTGCGGGTCGCACTGCATCGGGGGCTTTCGGCCCTGACTGCCAAACTACGGGACCACTAGTCATGGATACCGATCAACTCATTCGTAGCCTTGCGGCCGATAACACCCATCGCGCCCCGCGTGTCGGCGCGATGCTGACCATGGCACTTCTCGTGGCGGCGCCTTTGTCCATCCTGATCTTCGCGACGTTTCTCGGCGTGCGGCCGGACGTGATGAGCGCCATGCACAACCCGTTCTTCGACATGAAGTTCGCAGTCACGCTGTCGCTCGCGATTCCCGCGATCATCATCAGCCTGCATCTGTCGCGGCCCGAAGCCCTGATGCGCGGCTGGGGCTGGCTCCTGCTGCTCCCCGTCGGGCTGCTTGCAGTCGCGATTGGCAGCGAGGCGATGATGGCGCCGGCCATGCCGATGACGATGCGGCTCGTCGGCAAGAACTCGCGGTGGTGCATGCTGGCGATTCCCGCGATGTCGCTGCCGCTGCTCGCGGGCGCCCTGTTTGGTCTGCGCCACGGCGCGCCGTCGCGGCCGGCGTTGGCCGGTGCGCTTGCTGGCCTGCTGTCGGCCGGGCTCGCCGCCACGCTCTACGCCTCGCACTGCACCGACGACTCGCCGCTGTTCGTCGCGACCTGGTACACGATCGCGACGGCGGTCGTGACCGCGATCGGCGCGGCGGTTGGCTCCAAAGTGCTGCGCTACTAGGCAGCGTGGTTACTCTAAATTGTCTTCGGCCTGTGACCGTTCATCTCGACCGCTGCATCCTTGATTGGAGTTGACTGATATCCTAATACCGTTACGGGCGGGCGCGACACAGGTGCAGACTGGTGAGGACGATCATTGCCGACGATCACGCCATCATGCGGGAAGGCCTGAAACAGCTTCTGTCGACCGTGGACGAGCTTACTGTCAGTGGTGAAGCGGCGGACGCTGAAGCGGTTCATCGGCTGCTGAACGAAAACTCCGCCGATCTTCTCATCCTCGATCTCGGCATGCCGGGTGTGAGCGGATTTCAGTTCATAGCCCAACTGAGAACGGCATGGCCGGAGCTGCGGGTTCTGGTCCTCACCGCCAATGTCGAGCCACGTTCCGTTCGGGCAGCCTTTTCCGCGGGCGCCAATGGCTATTTGACCAAGGGCGGCGATCCATCCGAACTCATCGCTGCGATCGCGGCCATCAGAACAGGCAGCGCCTATGTGGCGGAGGAGGTTCGCTTTGCGGTGAACCAGCATGACGGCCCGAACGAAACCCCGGAGCCCACGGCAGCGATCATATCTCCGGTTACGTTGACGAGGCGTGAGCGGCAAATCCTCGGAATGATCCCTCATGGCGTCACCAATCGCGACATCGCCAGCCGTCTCGGCATCAGCCCGCTGACTGCCAGGAAACATCGCGAGAATCTTATGCGGAAGCTCGATCTGCACAGTGGTGCCGAATTGACAGCCTACGCGGTTCGTCTCGGCCTTCCAGCGGGTTAGCGCAACGGCAACTCGCAAACGAAGCCGCCGCACCTGCCGGCGCGCGGAGAGGTTTCGATGCAAGAGGACAAGATACGCGGGGCGCTCGTCGAGCTCTTGTATCGCAATTCCTATGGCGTGGTGGTCGCCAACATCCTGATCTCCCTGGCGGCAGCATATGTCCTGAGGAGTTCGCCCGCTAAGCGGCCGGCGTTGGGCTCGTCGCACCCCGCTGCATGCGGTGAAAGCGCAGCACCTGCTGCGCCGTCGAGCTGCGCAGGGCCTCGTAGGTATCGCGCAGCGTCAGTATGTCGGTCTGCGAGCCGCCGGACAGCTTTTCGCGCATGGCGATGATCGCGCGCACGCTCGACCATTGCATTCCGGCGACCTTGGCGAGGATCATCACGCCCTCGGTCCGGCTCTCGATCATCATGTTCTCGACGGTCTCCACTGCAACGCCGGCGAGCGCTGCGAGCCCCGCATTGGTCTCATCGAACTTGCCCTGTTCGGCGAAGGTCGTGACCTGGAATTCGTTGAGACGGCCGTCGTCGTGGAGTGACTTCACCAGCGCGCGTGCCATCTCGGTCTGCCGGCTCATGGCGGCGGCGCGGATCCGCTGCGCGGCTTCCTGGACCACGCTCGACACTTCGTCGGCGAGCTCCGGATGGGCCGCCTCCAGCTTCCTGCGCACGCTCAGGGAGGCCTTGGCGATCAGCTTCAGATAGTGATGGCGCGGCAGGTCGGGCCGCAGGCCGATGCAGGCGGCGAGGTCATCGTCGCGCGCGGCGCGGGTGACGAGGTCGGTGAGGCTGCCCTCGGAGAGCTGCGCGCCCGGATTGCTGACGGTCGACTGCACCACGTCTTCGTTGCCGCGCGCCACCAGCACGTCGGTCAGCGCCTCCGACAGCACCCGCCGCAGCGAGATCGCCTTGAGATGGGCCTGGCTCTTGCTGCGCGCGATCTCGATCAGGGTGGTCTCGTCCAGCCGCTCTGACTTCGTCAGTACGGGACCGGCGACCTCGATCACCTCATCGAGTGCGAGCGTACGTATGATTTTGGGCGGTGCGGCCGGGATCGGCGCGAGGCGGTCGGCGAGCAGCGCTTTCGCCGAGGTCTCGATCTGTTCGATCAGGCACTGGAAGACGTCGTCGAAGACGCGGACATGGTCGTCGGAATAATCCACCGCGTTGTTGATGAAGAGGTCGGTGACCCGGCGCAGCGTCTCGACCCGGCGCGCGACGGTGCCGTGCGAGAGTGCGGACTGCAATTCGTCGAGCAGGTTTTCGGATGATTTGGCGGTTTTGGTTCTCATGGCCCTGTCCTGGAGCGATTGGTCCGGCGGCGTCTTCTCACGCTCCGGCAAATGGATTGGTCAGCTCGTTGCAATGCGGTTGCGGCCTTGTGCCTTGGCGGAATAGAGCGCGCTGTCGGCGCGCGCGAGAAACGTGTCGGCAGTATCGTTGTTGCGTAGCGTCACGACGCCGGCGGAAATGGTCACGCTCATGCCGGGCGAGAATGCGCTCCAGTCGAGATCGGCGATGATGCCGCGCAGCCGCTCGAGCATGCGCGATGCGGCCTCGTTTGCGGTGCCGGGCAGCAGCAGCAGGAATTCCTCGCCGCCATAGCGGCCGAAACGGTCGTCGGGCCGGATGTTGGCGAAGATGGTGATGGCGAAGGTGCGCAGCACCTCGTCGCCGACGGGATGGCCGTAGGCGTCGTTGATGCGCTTGAACCAATCGAGGTCGATCAGTGCGATGGCGCAAGGTGCGGCCGCCTGCCGCGACTTTTCCATCTCGGCGTCGAGAAGTCGCATGATGCAGCGGCGGTTGTAGGAGCCGGTCAGCTCGTCGAGCTCGGCGAGCTCCTCGATGCGCCGATAAGCAGCTTTCAGCTCGATGCTGCGCCGGTACAGGATCTTGCGCAGCGTGGCGCCGAACAGGCCGAGGAAGGCGCACTGGCCGATCACCAGCATGAAGCACAGCATCGAGGCGGTCCGCTGCAACCGTGTCGCCACCGGCATGCCGATCGGCAGGTCCGAGCCGAGGAACACGGCCGCAAGCGCCGCGGAGGCGAGGGCCCAGGTCAGCATCGCCTGGGCCGAGGTCATGCGCAGCGTGCCGAATGCGAAGATCAGGAACAGCACGCTGATGAAGGCGATCCCGATCGTCGGCGCCGACACCAGGAATATGAATTGCAGCGCCATATGCGCCGAGATCTGGAACACCGTGAGATAATGGTCGGCGTGCTTGTCGCCGACGCCGGCCTCCGACATCACGACGAAGATGCCGATGATCAAGAGGCCGCCGACCCAGAACAGCGACGGAACGTTCATGTGGACGGTGCCGTCATAGGCGTAGAGCAACAGGACAAGGCCGCCGAGCGAATAGCTCGCGACCTGGCCGATATACATCTGCCGGCGCTGCCGGATCCGCCGCGCCAACATCTCCGGTGCGGCTGCTTCGGGTGCGAGGACGAGATCCGCGACCTCTGCGGCATTCCTCTCCGGAAAGGACGTCGCGGCCGTGCTCATGGTCCCGCCAATGGTGGATGTCAGCCGAAAAAATCTACGTGGCAAGCCTTTAGGTTTGGTATCCTTTTGCACCGAATCCGGGGAACGCGGCGCGGGTGAAGGGTTCGTGCCGCGTGGAATTTTGCAGCCGGTTAGGCATCGCAGGCGATATCGCGGACCAAAGCCGGCCCCGTGCGACATAAGGTGCACAGGGCCGTGTTATGGACGGGGCTCGGCCGGGCCGCATGGCCGGCTCACGGCAAGTCCGCAAGAGAGTGTTTCCGTATTATGTTACCGTTCTGGAGAGAAGCGGCCGACCGCCACGGGTGGGACAAGGAAATTGCGCTTATGTGGGGTAGATCACACAGATCCCCGTATCAGTGCGGTAGCCTGAAGAATTTTACCCCTCTCGTCGAACCGTCCCCTGCATCGACCCGACAAACCTTGCGAGACGGCCTTTGAGCGTGACACAGGCGGCTACGGACGAGGTCCTCATCGCCAGGATCGCCCAAGGTGACCGGCTCGCCATGCAGGTGCTGTACGGGCGGCACCATGTCAGGGTTTACAGGTTCGGGCTCAGGCTCGTGCGGGACGAGCAGACGGCGGAAGACCTCATCAGCGAGGTATTTCTCGACGTCTGGCGTCAAGCCGGCAAGTTCGAGGGCCGATCCGCCGTTTCCACCTGGCTGCTGGCAATCACCCGATTCAAGGCCCTGTCTGCGCTTCGGCGCCGAAAGGATTTTGAGCTGGACGACGAGGCCGCCAATGCAATCGAGGATTCGTCCGACAATCCAGAGACGGCGGTTCAGAAGAAGAACACCAGTGAAGCGTTGCGGGAGTGCCTGACGGGCCTCTCGCCGGACCATCGGGAAATCGTCGATCTCGTCTACTACCACGAGAAGTCCGTGGAAGAGGTGGCTGAGATCGTCGGGATCCCGGAGAACACTGTGAAGACGCGCTTGTTCTATGCGCGCAAGAAACTGGCCGAACTGCTGAAGGCAGCCGGCATTGAGCGAGGCTGGCCATGATGGCGTTGAGCAAGAAGATGCTGGAGCAAGAGCCCAGTGAAATTGAATTGCTGCTGCCGTGGCACGCTGCTGGCACGCTGAACGCGCGCGATGCCCGCCGCGTCGAGGAAGCGCTCGCCAGCGATCCTGCGCTCGCCAGGCAGTATGCGGCGATCCGTGGCGAATACGAAGAGACGATTCATTTGAACGAGAGCCTTGGCGCTCCGTCGGCGCGCGCGATGCAGAAGCTGTTCGCCGCGATTGACGCCGAGCCGGCGCGGGCGACCCGTTCGCTGCCGTTGTCGGCGCGCATTGCCACCTTCTTCGCCAGCCTGTCGCCGCGCGCGCTGGCCTGGTCGGCGAGCCTTGGCGCCATTGCGCTGCTGCTCCAGGCCGGCATCATCGGCGCCGTGCTGATGAAGACCCAGACCTCGACCTTCCAGACCGCATCGCTCTCGACCGGCGCACCGATCACGCGCGAGCTCGGGGCGGCAGCACCTTCGCGGGCGCTGGTGCGCTTCACGCCCGAGGCGCGCGTCGCCGACATCACCGCGCTGCTCGACAGCTACCAGGCCTCGATCATCGGCGATGCCAGGGGCGGCATGTTCCGTCTGCAGTTCGACAAGGCGATGAGCCAGGACGAGCTCACTGCGCTGCTCGGCAGGATGCAGCGCGAGAAGTTCGTCAACCTCGCCGTGGCGGCGCCTTAACCGCGCCGCTGCACCAATGACGCGCAAGTCCGAGAGTCAGTTGCGAGCCGGGGCCTACGCTTCGTCTGCCGGAGCCGCACTCCTGCTCGCCGCCTGCCTCGGCATCGAGGGGACGCACGCCCAGGCGATCATGCGCACGCCGGCCATCAGTGTTCCCTCGCGGACGCCGACGATCTCTCCGGGTGTCGCGGCCAGGGTGATGAGCGTCGACCGCGGTCCTCGGGTCACCCCCGCCATCCCGCATATCTCCACGGCACGGATCGGCTTGACGCCGGTGCTGCCCTATGCGCGCTACTCGCCGAACCTCTACCCGGCCTGCACGGCAGCCTATCGCGACGCCGACGGCGAGTGCCTGGCACAGCCGAACGGAGGCGGCGACGGCTCCGGCAAATCGGCCAGGAAGAGTGCCGGCAAGGGGCGGGGCAATAATACGCCGGTCGCCGTAAATCTGCGCAGCTTCGCCAACGAGTTCGTGGCCGAGATCGACAGTGCGTTGTCGCTGACCGAGGCCGATGAGCTCGCGCGGCGCCACGGCTTGACGCGCGTCTCTTCGGAAAGCTTTCCGCTGATCGGGGCCGCGGTCGGCCTGTTCCGCATCGCCGACGGCCGGCCGTATGAGACGGTGCGGCGCGAATTTGCCGCCGACGGCAGCGTGCGTTCGCTCCAGCCGAACTTCCGTTACGTGCTCCAGGACCAGAAGTCGGCGGTGCCGACCGAGGGCGATCCGGCGCAATATGCGCTGTCGAAGCTGCGCCTGCCGCAAGCCCATACGCTGGCGCACGGTGCCAATGTCACGGTCGCCGTGATCGATTCCGGCATCGATGCCAGGCACCCCGAACTCGCCAACTCCATCGCCGACAATTTCGACGCGCTCGGCAGCAGCGAAGGCCCCCATATCCACGGCACCGGCATTGCGGGGGCCATCGTGGCCCATGCGAAGCTGATGGGCAGCGCGCCGGAAGCGCGCATCATCGCCATTCGCGCCTTCGGCGGCACCAACGGCAGCGCCGAGAGCTCGTCCTACATCGTCCTGCGCTCGCTCAATTACGCAGCCGAGCACGGCGCCCAGATCGTCAATATGAGCTTTGCCGGTCCGAAGGACGCCGTGATCGAGCGTGCGATCGCGGCAACTGCCGCGCGTGGCCTGGTGCTGATCGCGGCCGCCGGCAACGCCGGCGCCAAATCGCCGCCGCTTTATCCCGCCGCCAATCCCAACGTGATCGCGGTCAGTGCGACCGACCAGCAGGACAAGCTGTTCACCGCGTCCAACCGCGGCAATTACATCGCGCTGGCGGCGCCGGGCGTCGACATCTTCCTGCCGGCGCCGGATGGCAAATACCAGATGACGTCGGGCACCTCGTTCTCGGCGGCCTATGTCTCCGGCGTCGCGGCGTTGCTGCTCGAGCGCAACTATGCCCTGAAGCCGGAAGCGTTGCGCATGACGCTGGCGAAGACCGCGCGTGATCTCGGTTCACCCGGGCGTGACGATCTCTTCGGCGACGGTGAGCCCGATGCGTTTGCCGCGGTCATGGCCGTTCCGGCCGGCAGCACGACGCCGGTCGCGGCTGCGTCCGGTACAACTAAACGTGAAGATGCCGAGAAGCGCCGTGACGACCCCGGCATACGCGCGATCGAGCAGCCCTCGCTGTCGAGCGCGGGCGATAAATCCACGGTTTCTCAGGTGGATAGGCCGGCGGCGCGATAGCACCTGCGACGACATTGCGCGTCGGCCAAAGGTTAAAAGATCGAACCCCGCTTTGAACGTTCAGCCGGCTGCCACGACCAATTTATGTGGGAGCGGTCATCCCTCCCCATCAGTCATATCAGGCGCGAGCGCCCATCCACCCCAAGCGCCCATATGGCTTGACCCGTCCGGTTGTCCCCCCGGACGGGTCTTCTCTTTTTGGAGCGTCCGATTTCTTGAAGCGTGATGCGAAATCAGCTTGCGATTGAGCCCGCGGGCACAATCGTCGTGACGACTCCGCAGCGGCACGTGGCAAGTCCGCTATGCTTGCGCGGAGCTTGACTCGAAAAGCCCTGAAAACTCCGCACGACTACGGAATTTCGTGACGACAGTCGTGTCGTTGCTGGACAAGTCAAAACTTTTCCACAAAATATTCATGTCGCTCTTAAATTGATTCGTGTGCGTTGCGTCGCGTCCGTATCTTCTCCTGACGGGCTGATTTATGACTCATCGCCACAGCGCGGCTGGAAGCCGCGAGCTTGCAGCACGCTGGTGCGCTCTCGCCGAACAGCGGCTGGAACATCTCTCCGAAATGTTCGAGACCGGACGCTGGCGCCGCTATCACTCCGAACTAGCATTCCTCGAAAACATCCAGGAAGCCAAGCGCGCGGTCCAGACCTGGCGCGCCCTTGCGAATGGCGGGGACGTCGCCGCGGCGGCCGCGAGCGTGACCTCCGCATTCGGCTGGTCACCCGCGACCATGCCGCGCGTGTTTCCGCGCGAGCAGGCCCAGACCTTGCAGCTCCAGACCTTGCAGCCCAAGGCCTTGCAGCCCAAGGCAGTGCACATCGCGCCCGAGACCGCCGTTCCGGTCAGGCTCGAGCCCGAGCTGGACGTGCTCGCCGAAATCGTCGAGGCACCGATCGCACCGGCCGCCCCAGCTGCACCGGTCGCCCCGACGGCGCCGGCCGCTCCGCCTGCGCCGGTCGTTCGGATGGCGCCAGCCGCGCCGGTGGCGTCGATCGCCTCGTTTCTGCAGACCTTCTCGCCACCCGCCGCCGAAATCGTCGCGGCCCCCGAGCGCGTGGTCGAATTCACCTTCAGCCTCGACGGCATCCAGGCGAAGTACCCGCTGCTGCGGAATACGTTCTAGGGGCGTCCCGTCTACTGCCGCACCGCATTGCCGCCGACCACCACCTGCGCAAAGCGTTGGGCGCCGTCCGCCGACAGGTCCGCCGTCACGGCCCGCGCATGATCGAGGCCGACCACGGCGCCGCGCGGGGTTTCCGAGATCATGTTGTTGTTGACGAGCGCGGTGCCCGCACCCGGCACCACGGAGACGCCGACGCCGGCCAGCGCCTTGCGGATCACGTTGCCCGCGATCACGACGTCACGCAGATATTTGCCCCAGCCGGCGACGATGCCGTAGGACGGCGCGTTCTCGATCACATTGCCTGTCACCGAGGCGTCGGCCTCGATATAGATGCCGACGCCGGCATCGTCGTCGGGCGCGGTCCCGATCGGCCGCTTCGGGATCAGGTTGCGGATGATGTTGCCCTGAACCACCGCGATGCGGCCACCTTCGTTGAAATTGCAGACGGAGACGCCGACGGCGGCGCCATCCACAATGTTGTTGGCGATCATCGCGGCCTCGAATGCGAACTCGGAATAAAGCGCGACCTCGCGCACGTCGCTGACGCTGTTGCCTGATATGTGGATGTTGGAGGCCGAGTTGCCGCGCACGGCGGAGTAGTCGCAGTTCCTGATGCGATTGCCGCGCACGATCACGTTGCCGGCGCGGAAGGCGTTGATGGCGTTGCCGTACTGACCGGAGCCGCCGGGGCCGGCCTTGATGTCCTCGATGCGGTTGTCCGCGACCAGCGTGCCGTCGTCACCGATGGCGGTGCGCAGGATCTCGATGCCGTTGTCGTTGGCACCGACAATGGTGTTGCGGGACACGCTGAGGCCCCTGGCGTCGAACGAGACCACTGCCGTCACGGCGATGTTGGTGAAGATATTGCCGGAGATGTCGCCGGACACCTGCTCGAGCCAGATGCCGCTGCCGCCGGAACCGGTGATCTCGCAATCGGCGATGCGGACGTCGCGGCCACCGAGGACGTGGATCAGGCCGCGCCGCGTCGGCAGCGGAATGCCGCTGCCGTCGAAGGTGAGGCCGGTCAGCCCGATCGAGTCCGATCCGTCGCTCTGGATCGCTGAGGCCCCGCCGGTGAAGATAAGCTTTGTCGCGCCGCGCACGCCGATCAGTTGCGCGCCATTCGGCAGCCGCAGCAGTCCGGTTCGGTAAATTCCGGGCGGCAGCGCCAGCGGCATCTGTGCGCGCGAGGCTTCGTCGATCGCGCGCTGGAGCGCGCGGGTCTGATCCTCGCTGCTGCCGGGCCGCACGCCGTATTGGGTCGCATCGCGGCCGAGCGTGGACGTCAGCGGCGCCGCGCGCGCGGCGTCAACAGGCATGGCGAGCGCACCGGCGATGCCGGCGGTCGATGCTCCAATGAGATGACGGCGATTGAGGTCCATGACGCGTCCTTCGGCGGACGCGGGAGGTGTCCGCGGAGATTAGGTAGCGCAGGGCGGGCGGGGCGGTGAGGATTGTTTGCGGTAGGGTTAAATGTTTACGCAACGGGCGGTGCGGTAGGGCGGGCAAAGCGTAGCGTGCCCACCATTGTCGCCGCGCATATCGTTGCATGGTGGGCACAGCGCAAGGGCGCCTTTGTCCACCCTACGAAACGCGTGCCTTCCTTGCGAGCTGCACCATCTCCATCAGCATCGCTTCCCCGGCATCCACCAATTCGTCCAGCGTAATCCGCGGCGCGCCCTTGCGCCGCATCGCGCCGCTGCGCGCAAGCAGGGGAATGTGGATGAACGCCGCGAGCCCCGGCCCGCCGCCCCTGACGTTCTCGATCGCGCGCCAGCTCAGATAATTGCAGAGATAGGCCCCCGCGTCGCGCGAGGGCCGCGCATCGATGCCGGTGAGGCGTGCGGCGCGCAAGAGCCTTGCCGTGTGCGGGCCGAACGTCATGGCGTCCGCATCACCGGCGATGCCGCGCTTGCTCGAGCGGGTGTTGGCGGCATCGGGCCACAGCATGGTGACGGCGTTGCGCGCGCGGCTCTCGATCCGCAGATACGGCGTGCGGGCAGCGAGGCCGAACATCAGCAGCGCATCCGGCTTCACTTTCGCGAGCACCTCGGGCAATTGCCGGTCGACCGCAGCATAGGTCACCGGAAAGATGTGGCGCGATAGCTCGACATCATCGAACGCGGGACGGCGCAGTTGCGCCAGCCGCGCCACCAGCGGCTGGGTCGGATTATGCGGCGCACCGGGAAAGGGCCCGAAGCCGGTGACGAGAACGCGGAGCTTATCGGACAATGGATATGATCCTCTCGATCCTGTCGGGGACGCTGGCATCCAGTAAACACCGGGACCAGCCGTCTTCCAAGCTCGCGGGTCGTCAGATCTCCGATGCGGCATCGTGCCTGTGGCGCTCGCGGTAGGTCCGCGTCTTTTCCCGGTTGCCACACAAGTTGGATTGGCACCAGCGCCGCGTGCCGGGCTTCGAGCGATCGAAAAACACCCGCTGGCACTCGTCGGCGGCGCACATCTTCAGCCGATCGAGCGTGCCGGCCGAGGCCGCGTCGTACAATTCGGCGACGATCGCCGACAGGCCCGCTTGCGCATCGCTCATCGCCGGCCTGAGTGCAAAACCATCCTTGCCGATGACGGCGACACGCAGTGCAAACGGCTCCATCGCGGCGTTGAGGGGGGCGGTGACGGCTGGCTTGCGATCGCGCTCCACCGGCTCGCATTTGAGGTAGTCGCGGATCGCGGCGCGCAGCCGCAAGGCCGCCTCGAAGGTCTTCTGCGATGGCGCAGCGGTACGTTCCATCAGCCCGTGCTCGCGCATCCACTCGCCGAGGGCGGTGAGATTTTGCAGCTCGTCCGCCTGCCGATGCTGAACACCGTGATGGGTGAAGTGCCGCAGATCCAGCGTGTTGGCGAAATCGTAGAGATTCGCCAATGCGTCGGGGACTTGGAACTTGCGCGATTCTTTCGACATCGAACACCATTTAATCGCTTTTGCTGGTTGACTCAAGACGCCAGTATTTCTATTTTACTGGTGTCCAACGAGAGAACGGAGTTTCATCATGTTGCACGTCAACCATCCCCCGATCTCGACCGAGGAAGCCTCCTACCGGAAATACGTCGAGGTGCTGGATACCCAGATGGCCTATGTCGATGTCGGCGCGGGCGATCCCATCGTGTTCCTGCACGGCGTTCCGACGCCGTCCTATCTCTGGCGGAACATCATTCCCCATCTCTTGCCCTATGGCCGCTGCCTTGCGCCCGACCTCGTCGGCATGGGCAATTCGGGCGCGGCGCCGAACGGCTCCTATCGCTTCGTCGATCACCAACGCTATCTCGACGCCTGGTTCGATGCGCTGGGCCTGACCGAGAATGTCATCCTCGTCGTGCACGACTGGGGCGCCGCGCTCGGCTTTCACTGGGCCCATCGCCACCCGGAGAGGGTCAAGGCGATCGTTTACATGGAAGGCATCGTCCGGCCGTTCCGCTCCTGGGACGAATGGCCCGACGCGACGCGCGCCTTCTTCCAGGGCCAACGGAGTCCGCAAGGGGAGGACCTGATCCTGCAGAAGAACCTGTTCATCGAATATCTGCTGCCGCTGCGCCACATCGCGCCGGAGGCGCTGGAGGTCTATCGCCGCTATTTCCGCAATCCCGGTCCGAGCCGCCAGCCGATGCTGACCTGGACGCGCGAATTGCCGATTGAGGGCGAGCCTGCCGATGTGGTCGCGATCGTCGAGACCTATGCGGATTGGATGTCGAAGAACCGGATCCCGAAACTGTTCATCGATGCCGAGCCGGCGGGCTTCCTGATCGGGGCACAGCGCGAGTTCTGCAGGGCCTGGCCCAATCAGGAGACCGTCCTGGTGAAGGGATCGCACTTCCTGCAGGAGGAGGCGCCTCAGGAGGTCGGCGAGGCGACCGCGCGCTTCGTCTCGAAGGTACTGGCCGGCCAGATCAGTTAGGCAATCGCGAGATTGCGTTGGGTCGCGAGCGCGGACTTCGCCTCATCCCTCCCGCGCTGGGGAGCGGTGAGGCGGCCTCAATGCAGCAGCTTCATGATCTCCTCGGCGGCGAGCGCCGGCGTGAGGTGGCCGTCGGCGACCTCGGATTCGATCTTCTTCACCCTCGCGCGGACGGCCGCCTCGCTGCGCAGCCGCGCCAGCATGCGCTGCTCGAGCATCGACCACATCCACTTCACCTGCTGCTCGCGGCGGCGTGCGCCGAACTCGCCGGACGTGTTCATCGCCTTGCGGTGATCCAAAACCTTCTGCCAGAGATCGGCGATGCCGGTGCCGGCCAGCGCCGAATAGGTGACGACCGGCGGATGCCAATGCGCGGACCTCGGCGCCAGGATGTGCAGCGCGCTGCGATAGTCGGCCGCGGTGATATTGGCGCGCTTGAGATTGTCGCCGTCGGCCTTGTTGATCGCGATCATGTCGGCGAGCTCGACGAGGCCCTTCTTGATGCCTTGCAGCTCGTCACCGCCGCCCGGCAGCATCAGCGCGAGGAAGAAATCGGTCATGTCGCAGACCGCGGTCTCGGACTGTCCGATGCCGACGGTCTCGACCAGCACGACGTCGAAACCGGCCGCCTCGCACAGCAGCATCGCCTCGCGCGTCTTGGCCGCGACGCCGCCGAGTGTGCCTGACGACGGCGAGGGGCGGATGAAGGCATCGTCGGAGGCCGCGAGCCGTGCCATCCGCGTCTTGTCGCCGAGGATCGAGCCGCCGCTGCGTGCCGAGGACGGATCGACCGCGAGCACCGCGACCTTGTTGTCCTGTTCGATCAGATAGGTCCCGAGCGCATCGATGGTGGTGGATTTGCCGACGCCGGGCGAGCCGGTAATGCCGACGCGAACCGCCTTGCCGGTATCGGGCAGGAGCATCTGCACCAGCTCGCGCGCCTGCGCCTGATGATCGCCACGCCGGCTCTCGACCAGCGTGATGGCCCGCGCCAGCGCCGCGCGATGGCCGGTGCGGAGCTCGCGGGCGAGGGCGGTGATGTTGATGGTCTTGCCATTGGTCATCATGGTCTTCGCATCCAGCCGCTAACGGCCCGACATGCGAATGTGTCTTTCAGCGCAAGATTTCATTGGTGGAAGGTGGATTTGAACGATGTCCCAAACGATCTCGGCCTTCGTCATGTGATAGGCATGACGAAGCAGATTTCCGAAGTCGATCATCTTGCGCCAGTCGATATGTGGCTCGGCCCGCTTAAGATCGTCGGGGATGAATCTCGACGCTTCGCAGATGATTTCGAGAAGACGTTCGATCGCCAGCCGGGTCGTTTTCTCGGCGACAAATTGATCGAAGGTAAAGCCCCTCACGGCATTTTCGATGTCAGTGATGGCTTCCAGAATATCCCGCAGCCGGTCTTCCACGGTCGGCGGCATTCAGAATACCTCGATCAGGTCATCCGCGATCCGCTCTGCCATACGCGGTTTCAGCAAATCTCGCATCGATATTTGCACCTGAAGTCCCAGATGTTCCTCAATCAAGTGGAGGGCTTTGAAATGGTCAAACCGCGGCGATTCCTCGCGCGACGTCGTCTCGATCAAAATATCCAGATCGCTATCGGGCCGTGCGTCGCCGCGCGCACGGGATCCAAACAGGTACAGGCGCGTAATGCCGGAAGCCCTCAAGGCGGGTGCAAGCTCCTTCAGCTTCTCAATGAGCGTCTGGGTTGAAATGTCTACGACATCAGTCATGGCCAAATATTAGCACAGGGTCGTCAACCAGCCCAGCGCCGTCGGAGCCCGTTAGGCGCTCCGGCGGGCAGGCAAGGCTCGGCTTAAAGAATGGTGCCGCGATTTCTGCGTTCGGCACGAAATCTCATGGCGCTTTCGCAAAACCGGCCGCTTTCATCGCCTGGCCCATCTGGCTATTCGCCTGGTCCATGAAGGTCTCGAACTGACCGGCATCGCACCAGACGGTGCCAAAACCGCGTCCGGTCATGAAGTCCTTGAAGGCGGGGGAATCGTACACCTTCTTCAAGGCCGCGGTCAGCGTGGTGGCGATATTTGGAGGCAAGCCCTTGGGGCCGCCGATCCCGCGCCATGAGCTGGTGGAATAATCGACGCCGAGCGTCTCCTTCAGCGTCGGGACGTCGGGGAAGATCGGATTGCGCGCGTGCGCCATGATCGCAAGGCTCCGGGCCTGGCCGGCCTCGATGGTGGCGCGCGCTTCGGGCACCGAGCAGGTGGTGAGATCGAGGCTGCCCGCGACCAGATCCTGCATGGCCGGTGCTGCGCCATTCGACGCTGACCAGGCGACCTGATTGGCCGGCAATCCCATCGCCTGCATCCAGCCGACAAGGGCGAGATGCCAGATGCCGCCTTGTCCGGTGCCTGAAGCCTTGAACCGTCCCGGAGGCGCCAGCTTGATGGCGTCCATGAGCTCCTTCACCGTCTTGTATGGCGAGGACGTCGATACCTGGACGCCAGGCGGATCTTCGTTCACCAGCGCCAGCGGCGTAAAATTCCATGGCGTCAGCTGCGTCAGGGCTTGCCAATGCAACATCGCGATTTCCACGGTCAGCGTGCCGATCGTGTAGCCGTCCGGCGCTGCGGCTGCGATCTCGGCATGGCCGACGGCGCCGGATCCGCCGATGCGGTTGACGACGTTGAACGGCTGGCCGAGCTCCTTCTCCAGCAGCGTCGCGACGATGCGCGCGGTCGCATCCGTGCCGCCGCCCGCACCCCACGGCACGATCAAGGTTACCGGCCGCGCCGGATAGGCTTGCGCGCGCGCAGGTGAGAGGAGGGCGGACGTGGCGGCAGCCACAGAAGAAGCCGCGAAAATGCGGCGCGTGATTCCTGGCATAAATGGTCCCGGCGGCGCCCTCGGGAATCGGGCTCGCGTCAATGCAATATGCTACGCGGCTTTGCATGGATGTCGCAAGCGGCCGCCCAACGGCGCCCTGAGCAAGTGTTCCGTCGGAACTTATTGCTGCTCGTCAGCGTCGCCTTTTGGCCGCGCACCGCCGAAGATGCGCGTGCCCTCCGGCGTGAGATAGGGCTTAAATGTCTCCCACGGAACGAATGCGACATATTGGCCCTCGGCGTAGGGGCCGACCGCATAGGGCGGATAATGGAAGGTGAGGCGGGAGCTCTTGCCTGTTTCGGTCGACGGCGCGAGCGTCGCGGCGCCGATCTTGAGCAGGCTCGGCTCGACGCCCTTGAACCATTCATTGGTCGCGGTCTCGCTGGAGTCGCGCTTCTTTTTCTCGATTCTGAGCGAGGCGATCACGGCCTTCGCGATCGTCTTCATGGCGGGGCTGCCATCGGCCGTCTCGGTGAAGAACGGGCGGATCGAGATGCGCTTGCTCTCGGACTTGTCCCACAGGACCGTGTTCACATCCGAATTGGGATGGGCGCCATGGGTGTCCATGTAGTCGTCACGCAGGATGCTCACATAGCGGTCGGCGACGACGGAGCGGATCGAATATTTGCGCTCGAAATCCCAACCGCCGTCCTTGAAGAATTGCGGATCCTGCTTTCGCGAGGTCGCAGCGTCAGCCGCGTTCTTGTCGAGCCATTTCTTGCCGTCAGCGAGGCAATCGGCCGCGAGTGGCGTGTCGGCCTTGATCCTGTCATCAAGGAACACACGCGCCTCGATGTTTCTGTTTTTGACGACGGCGTCGGGCTTGGGGGCGGCGGCGAGGGAGGGCGAGGCAAGGCCGATCGTCGCGACGGCAAAAAGGCTCGCGAGCAATCCTGCCCGCACATTTGCACGATGATATGTCACTTCAATATCCATCAATTCTGCGACGTTCGGACATCGGCGTGAGCGTAGCGATCGCAACATGAACCGGCGCAGAACGCGCGGCGCGAACGCTAGGACGTGAAGATTGGTCGCGGCAGCGCGCCCGCGGGTTTGATAGGAGGCCCCCACGGCGGCGGAATTACTCCGCCGCCTCGCTATGGCCGAGCCGGGCGTTCAGCTTGCGGATCAGCTCCTCGGCTGCGTCCGCGATCACCGTGCCGGGCGGGAAGATCGCTTCCGCGCCGGCGGCATAGAGTGCGTCGTAATCCTGTGGAGGCACCACGCCGCCGACGATGATCATGATGTCCTCGCGGCCCTGCTTCTTCAGCGCGGCCTTGAGCTCCGGTACGGCGGTGAGGTGGGCGGCGGCGAGCGAGGAGACGCCGAGGATGTGGACGTCGTTCTCGACCGCCTGTCTTGCGGCTTCGTCCGCGGTGGCGAACAGCGGCCCGATATCGACATCGAAGCCGATGTCGGCGAAAGCCGAGGCAATCACCTTCTGGCCGCGGTCGTGGCCGTCCTGGCCGATCTTGGCGACCAGGATACGCGGGCGGCGGCCTTCGGCCTCCTCGAACGCGTCGATTAGCGCCTGAACCTTCTCGACCTGATTGCCCATGCTGGACGCCTCCCGCTTGTAGACGCCGGTGATGGATTTGATCTCGGCGCGGTGCCGGCCGAACACTTTCTCCATTGCGTCAGAGATCTCGCCGACGGTCGCCTTGGCCCGTGCCGCGTCGATTGCGAGCGCGAGCAGATTGCCGTTGCCTTCGCCAGCCGAGCGCGTCAACGCGGCGAGCGCGGCCTCGACGTCCTTCTGGCTTCGCTCGGATTTCAGCCGCGCCAGCTTGTCGATCTGGAGCCGGCGAACGTTGGTGTTGTCGACCTTGAGGACGTCGATCGGCGCCTCGTCAGTCGGCTTGTACTTGTTGACGCCGATCACCGCCTGCTTGCCGGCATCGATGTGCGCCTGGGTCTTGGCCGAGGCCTCCTCGATGCGCAGCTTCGGCACGCCGGCCTCGATCGCCTTCGCCATGCCGCCGAGCTCCTCGACCTCCTGGATGTGGCTCCAGGCTTTTGCGGCGAGGTCGCGCGTGAGCCGCTCGACATAATAGGAGCCGCCCCAGGGATCGATGATACGGGTGGTGCCGCTCTCCTGCTGCAGGAACAGCTGGGTGTTGCGGGCGATGCGGGCCGAGAAATCGGTCGGCAGTGCCAAGGCTTCATCGAGCGCATTGGTGTGCAGCGACTGGGTATGACCTTGGGTGGCCGCCATTGCCTCCACCGTCGTGCGCATTACGTTGTTGAAGACATCCTGCGCGGTCAGCGACCAGCCGGAAGTCTGGCAATGCGTGCGCAGTGACAACGAGCGTGGGTCCTTCGGATTGAACGGCTTCAAGAGCTTCGCCCAGAGCAGCCGCGCAGCGCGCAGCTTGGCGACCTCCATGAAGAAGTTCATGCCGATCGCCCAGAAGAACGACAGCCGCGGCGCGAAGCGGTCGACATCCAGGCCTGCGGCAAGACCGGCGCGCAGATATTCGACGCCGTCGGCGAGCGTATAGGCCAGCTCGAGATCCTGCGTCGCACCGGCCTCCTGCATGTGATAGCCGGAAATGGAAATGGAGTTGTATTTCGGCATCTTCTGCGAGGTGTAGGCGAAGATGTCCGAGATGATCCGCATCGAGGGCGCGGGTGGATAGATATAGGTGTTGCGCACCATGAACTCTTTCAGAATGTCATTCTGAATAGTCCCCGAGAGCTTCTCTGGCGGAACGCCTTGTTCCTCGGCGGCGGCAACGTAGAGCGCGAGAATCGGCAGCACCGCGCCGTTCATGGTCATGGAGACGCTCATCTGGTCGAGCGGAATGCCCGCAAACAGCGTGCGCATGTCGTAGATGGAATCGATCGCCACGCCGGCCATGCCGACGTCGCCGCCGACGCGCGGATGATCGCTGTCATAGCCGCGATGGGTGGCGAGATCGAAGGCGACAGAGAGGCCCTTCTGTCCGGCCGCCAGGTTGCGGCGGTAGAACGCGTTGGAGTCCTCCGCCGTGGAGAAGCCGGCATACTGCCTGATAGTCCAGGGCTGGTTGACATACATGGTCGGGTAGGGGCCACGCAGGAACGGCGCGATGCCCGGATAGGTATCGAGGAAATCGAGCCCGGCCAGATCGGCCTCGCCATAGGCCGGCTTCACCAGAATGCCCTCGGGCGTCAGCCACGGCTCGGCGCTGCCGGTCGGGGCGGCGGTTGCGGTCCGCTCGAAGGCAATGTCTGCAAAGTTTGGAATGCGGCTCATGGCTTCAACTCACAGGTGGGCGCTTCGGGCGCTCAATCATGGTCCGGATGCTGATGGCTGACGATGGTCGCCATCTTCTCCGGTCCGTAATTCTGCTGCGTGGTCTGGCTCGGCAGGTTGGCGATACCGACGACCCAGCCGAGCCGGGATTCGGTTCCATATTGCCGTGTCGGTACGACGTGATCCGGGCGGTCGAAGGTTCCAGTCATGATCTCGATACGCGGGCCATCGATGCGGCGGAAGCTGAGCGGCGTGCCGCAGGCAGCGCAGAAATCGCGCATCGCGATCGAGGAGGATTGAAACGCCGACGGCGTGCCCTTGGTCCAGGCAAAGTCGGTTTTCTCGATGTCGGCATAGGAGGCGAATGGCGCGCCCGTCGCCTTCTGGCACATCCGGCAATGACAAATGCTGATCTTGGCGGGTGCCGCCGAGACCGCGAAGCGGATGGCACCGCATTGGCACCCGCCGCTCAGAACTGTCTTGGTTGCGTCGGTCATGCCTGTTCCATCCGTCGGTAGGCGTCGCCCAGCATGGCTTGCGCGTCGGCGCCAGCAAAGATGAAGTCCGTAACGCCCGCCTTGCGCAGGGCCGCCTCGGCCTCTGCCGGTCGGCCTGCCAGATAGATATGTTTGGCGCCCGCGGTTTGCAGGGCCTTGGCGGCGGCTTCGGCATGGTCCGCATAGACCTTGTCATGGGAACAGAGGCAGGCAAGCTCGGCACCCGACGCCTTGAAGGCGGCCGCCAGCTTGGCCGGATCGGCGAAGCCCTCGCTGTCGACGGCCAAAATGCCGCCAGTTTCGAAGAAGCTTTTGGCAAAGGTCGCGCGCGCGGTGAAATCGGCGGCCGTGCCGAGATTGGCCAAAAACACCTTTGGCCGCGCGCCGCGTGCCTTCAGCGCCGCGTCGGATTTGTCGCGCAGCGCCTCGAACGGTTCCGCCAGCCGGATCGGCGGCAGCGCGTCGAACTTGTGTTTCTGTTCGCCATAGGGTGCGAGCGCGACCGGCGTCGCCTTCAGCACCGCCGTCTCGCTCTCATGCAAGTTCGGAAACTCGCTGGCGCCGGTCAGCACCTCGCGGCGCTTTGCGATGTTGGCATCGCGCGCCTTTCGTGCGATTGCGACCTTGCTCTGGAACACGCCCTGCTGAAGCGCGGCAAAGGCGCCACCCGCTTTCTCGGTCTCCTGGAACAGCGCCCAGGCGGCCTCGCAGAGCTGCGCCGTCAGCGTCTCGATGCCGCCTGCGCCTGCCGCGGGATCGCTGACCTTGGCAAGGTTGCTTTCTTCCAGCAGCAGAAGCTGCGTATTGCGCGCCACGCGCCGCGCGAACGGATCGGGCAGCCCGAGTGCCAGCGTATGCGGCAGTACGGTGATGGCATTCGCGCCCGCAAGGCCCGCCGCGAACGTCGCCATGGTCGCGCGCAGCATGTTCACATAGGGGTCGCGCTGCGTCAGCATGCGCCAGGCCGTATCGGCGGCAATGAACAGCGGCTTTGGCATGAGCCCGCACGCCGTCTCGATGCGAGCCCAGAGCAGCCGCAGCGCACGGAACTTGGCCATGGTCAGGAACTGGTCGGCATCGGCTGAGAGCCGCGCATAGACCATGTCTTGCGCCTGCTCCAGCGGGACGCCTGCGCCTTCGATCGCGCGCAAATAGGCGGCGCCGCAGGCGAGCACGAAGGCGAGCTCCTGCACCTCCGATCCGCCGGCATCATGGATCACGCGACCATCGGCGGAAGCAAACGGTCCCTTGAAGCCAAGCGCGGCAAGGCCCTTGAGGCCGCCGGTGACGGCGGGAACGATCTCTTCCCATGTGTAGGGGCTGTGGCCCCACACCGCGCAGGCCGCGAGCGGATCGAGCCCGAAGCGGATGTCGCAGGCTGCAGGATCGATGCCGTTGCTCTTCACATATTCCGCGACATGGATCGCCGCCATCCGCGATTGCGGGCCGACCTGAAGCTCGATGCCGATGCCGGCATCGAGATGAATATCCTTCAGTGCTTTCGCGACCGCATCGGCCGTTGGTTCCAGGCCGAAACCATGGCTGCCATTGCTGCCGGCGAACACCAGCGAAAGCCCTGTCGCCCCGTTCTCCAGATCGGTCAGTGCCTGCGCGTTCGCGGCCACCGCGTCGGGATGATCAACCCGCTGCATGATCTGCCACGGCGCTGCCGCCGGCCGTCCTGCCACCAGCGCAGCGTCCTTGGCGCGCGGATACAGCGGCTCGATCCTCACGCCGTCATAGGTCTTGCCGACCAGCTTCTCGAACGGCGCGCCCTTGAGCACGCCGTCGACCAGCTTGCGCCAGTCCGCGTCCGTCGCCTTGGGAAAATCGGCCGCCAGCGGCAGATTGTCAGTCACGGAGGTCATACGGCCAAGGGCTCCCAAACGTCTCGTTATTCGCAGGCGAAATTGCCACGGCCGGCCGTCCCTGCAAACGGTTGTTTTTGGTTAACCGGTATCCGGAAGCCGCTCAATGCCTTGCGTCGAGACGCTGGCGAGGCCGTCACGCACGCGGATGCCCGAGATCACGCGGTCGGGCGCGATTTCGGCCAGCGGCACCAGCACGAAGGCGCGCTCGAACAGCCGCGGATGCGGCAGGGTCAGGTCGGGCTTCTGAAACGACACATCGTCATAGGCGATCATGTCGAGATCGAGCGTGCGCGGACCCCAGCGCCGATCCTTGTCGCGCGTGCGGCCGAACTTCTGCTCGACTTTCTGCATAACGAACAATAGCGCGTGCGGATCGAGGTCGGTCTCGATCTCGACGCAGGCATTGATGAAAGGATCCTGGTCCTCGTCGCCCCAGGGCGGCGTGGTGTAGTCCGACGAACGCGCGATCACCGTGGCTTGCGCCATGCCGCAGATATGGGCGATCGCCTTGCGGAATGTCGCGCGGACGTCGCCGACATTGCCGCCGAGTGCGATCAGCACGCTCGCCATGTCAGGGGTGCCGCGAGCGGGTCAGCATGATGCCGACGTCGTCGAAGATCGCGGCGATCGGCGCGTGCGGCTTGTGCACGGTGATCTTGACGGCACGGATGCGCGGGAAGTGCGACAGGATGGCGTCGGCGACAGCGCCCGCGGCACGCTCCAGCAGCTTGTAATTGGTGTTCTTGAACGCTGCCGTCGTGGTCGCCACCACATCGGCATAGGAGACGGTGTCGGCGAGGCGATCGCTGCGCGAGGGCTCCGACAGGTCGGTGTAGAGCTCGAGGTCGATGACAAAGCGCTGGCCGACTTCGGTTTCGTGATCCATCACGCCATGGCGTGCATGGATCGACAGGCCGGTCACGAAGATCGTATCGGTCATTGCTTGCTCTCGATTGCGTTTGCGACCCGCAGGGCCTGCAAGGTTTCGGCGACGTCATGGGTCCGGATGATTTTCGCGCCCTTCTGCGCGGCGATCAGATGCGCGGCGATCGATCCGGCGAGCCGCTCTTTCGGCTCTGACGGCGACACCGAGGCGATGAAGCGTTTTCGCGAGGCGCCGACCAGCACTGGCAGGCCGAACATGTCGAGTTCGCGTAGCCGCGCCAGCGCGATCATGCTCTGCTCGGCGGTCTTGCCGAAGCCGATGCCGGGATCCAGCACGATCTTTGCGCGTGCGATGCCGGCCTTGGCGGCGATGTCGAGCGAGCGCAGGAAGAACGCCTTCATGTCCGTGACGATGTCGATGGCGGAATCGACGCTGTCACGGTTGTGCATGACGATGACGGGGACGCCTCTTGCGGCGACCAGCGGCGCCATGCCGGCGTCGCGCTGCAATCCCCAGACGTCGTTGGCGATGGCCACGCCCTGGTCGAGCGCGAAGGCCACGACCTCCGCCTTCATGCTGTCGATCGATACGGGGACGCCGAGCGCGACGATTGCCGATAGCACCGGCCTCAGCCGGGCAAGCTCGTCCGCCACTGTCACCGGCTGGGCGCCCTTGTAGGGCCGGGTGGATTCGGCGCCGATATCGATGATATCGACGCCGGCCTCGATCATCGCCCGCGCCCGTGCCAGCGCCTGGTCCGGTGCGATGAAGTCGCCGCCGTCGGAGAAGGAATCCGGCGTCACGTTGAGCACGCCCATCACCGCCGGCAGAGGCCGTTCCAGCAGCGTCCGCAGCGCGTCAGGCCCGGCCGAGCCGGCCGGCGGGACGGATGGGGAGGGCGAGGCATTCATGCCGCCCGCTTTAGCGGTCGGGGAGGGGGAGTCAAGACCAACACCCTAGCTGTCATTGCCCGCGAAGAAGGCGGGCAATCCAGTATTCCGAGGCGGTGCGGTGATACGGAGGAGCCGCGGCGTACTGGATCCCCCGCCCCAGTGCGCAAGTGCGCACAAGGCGGGGCATGACATCGAGAGCTAACGCTGCAGGTCATCGCCCAAGAGAGGACGCCCTAATACGTAATCTTCGGCGACAGCTTCTTGGCCTTGGCGATGATGTCGCCGACCGACTTCTCGGAAGGAAGGATGCGGACGAGCTTCCTCCGATCGTTCGCTTCGCGCATGCTCTGCGCCAATCTCACCGGATTCCGATAGGCGAGCTCGCGCACCGTGGTGACGCCGGCGGCGCGGACCAGGCCGACCTTGGCCCGGCCCATGCCGGGAATGCGCATGTAGTCGGAGACGTTGGCCCACTCCAGCAGCAGCTGCTCGCTGATGCCGGTCTTGGCCGAGAGCGCCTTGCGGCCCTTGGCGGTGCTCGCGGCTTCCAGCAGCGCGTCGGTGGTGCGGATTCCCTGCGCCTTCAACTTGTTGGCGGCAAAGGCTGGCAGGCCCTCAATCTCGGAAATCGAATATGTCATGATACTCGATATAAAAAGCGTGGCTCTCAGGCGAACTGGCTGAGGCCCGGCGTCCCCGCAATGATCTTGCCCATCTGATCCGCTCCGATTTTGTCTCGGCCGTAGCGGAAAAGTTCACGGGCAATGGTCTGGATGTCGGACATGCCAAGCCCAAGGCCCATCAGGCGCGTGCCGACGGCCATCAGGCCGCCGCCCATCAGCCGCGACAGTCCGCCGCCGCTCGTGGACGCTTCGATCGCGCCTTCTGCGCCAGGGATCTGGTCGATCAGGGCCTGCACGCTGTCAGAAGGACCCTCGCTGCGGAGGAATCCCAGGATAATGCCGACGGTCTTTTCAGCGACAGCACTATCTATGCTGGCGTTTGTCGCCAGCCGTCCGATCAGCTCGTCCATATGGGCCGCCCCTCAGCCGGTTCACATGCCGGAGATTTATTTCGAAAACTGATCTTGAGCCGGTGTGATGTGAAATACAAGCTATGAACGGAGGCGAACATGCGATTCATCTTCGAACGCGCGTAAAGTGTTGCAGCGTTGCAAGACCGGGGAACGAATCCGTGAAAAATTGCCGCGATGCGAATGTATCACTCCGACTTTTGGCGCATGCCGCGCGCGTAGTCTCCGACGATGTCGCATGTCCGCGCCGCCTTGAACGGTTTCAATCGGCTTGCGACATGAGTTAAACTACGGAACTGGTGAGTTCGAGTTTCAATATGCGAAACCAACGATAGAGAGAGTAATGACGGCGCAGGACAACAAGCTCGGCGATACCGACGGCAAGATATTTGTCGGCAAGGGAGACGAGCAGGCCTGGTTGACGCTGGCGCTCGCCAATCGCCACGGCCTCGTCACCGGCGCGACCGGAACGGGCAAGACGGTCACGCTGCAGGTAATGGCGGAAGGATTTGCGCGGGCCGGCGTTCCGGTGTTCGCCGCCGACATCAAGGGCGACCTCTCCGGCATCTCCGAGGTCGGGGAGGCAAAAGATTTCATCGTCAAGCGTGCGACCGAGATGGGGCTGACGTTCCAGCCCGACCAGTTCTCGACGGTGTTCTGGGATGTGTTCGGTGAGCAGGGCCATCCGGTGCGAGCCACCATCACCGAGATGGGGCCGCTGTTGCTGGCGCGCATGCTCGATCTCAACGACGTGCAGGAGGGCGTGCTCAACGTTGCCTTCCGCGTCGCCGACGACAACGGTCTTGCTCTGATCGACATGAAGGATCTGCGGGCTTTGCTGGACGCCATCGTGCCCGACGGCGGCAAGAAGGAGCCGGACGCGGACGATGATCCGCTCGCGCCGATCCGGAAGGCGGCCCAGGGTTTTGGCAACGTCACCAAGGCCACAATCGGCACTATCCAGCGCCAGCTCCTGGTGTTGGAGAACCAGGGCGCCACAAAATTCTTCGGCGAGCCGGCGCTGACCTTGAAGGACTTCATGAAGACCGACCGCGACGGCCGCGGCACGGTCAACATCCTCGTCGCCGACAAGCTGATGCAGAGCCCGCGGCTTTACGCGACATTCCTGCTGTGGATGCTGTCGGAGCTGTTCGAGGAATTGCCCGAGGCCGGCGACCTTCCCAAGCCCAAGCTGGTGTTCTTCTTCGACGAGGCGCATCTGTTGTTCAACGACGCCCCGAAGGCGCTGATGGACAAGATCGAGCAGGTGGTCCGCCTGATCCGCTCCAAGGGGGTCGGCGTCTATTTCGTTACGCAAAACCCCATCGACGTGCCCGACCGCGTGCTCGGGCAAATGGGCAACCGGGTGCAGCATGCGTTGCGCGCCTTCACCCCGCGCGACCAGAAGGCGGTCGCCGCCGCGGCCCAGACCTTCCGGCCCAACCCGAAGCTCGACACCACCAAGGTGATCATGGAGCTCGGCAAGGGCGAGGCGCTGGTGTCGTTCCTCGAAGGCAACGGCACGCCGGCGATGGTCGAGCGGGTGATGATCCGTCCCCCATCGGCCCGCATTGGGCCGATCAGCCCGGAGGAGCGCAAGGCGATCATGGATGCGAGCCCGGTGAAGGGCAAATACGACACCGCGATCGATTCCGAGTCCGCCTATGAGATCCTTCAGAAGCGCATCGCCGGCACCGCGGCGCCGGCCGATGGCCAGGCGGGCGGAGGCGGTGGCGGCATCCTCGGCCAGATCGGCTCGATCGTCGGCACCATCTTCGGCACCCACACCGGACGTAACCGGCTGACGACGGGACAACGCATCGCGCGCGATGTCACGCGCACGGTCACCGGCAAGGTGGTCGGCGGCGTCGTGGCCGATCTCGGCAAATCGGTCGGCGGCCAGCTGGGCGGCTCGGTCGGCCGTGCGCTCGTCCGCGGCGCGCTCGGCGGATTGCTGCGAAGGTAGGCATAACGCGCCGGTTGCAGGCCAGTGGTCCGTAACGCCACTCAGGTGGCGGGGGAAAGAGCATCTTTGCCAGCTACAAATTCGGGTGAGGGGGGACTCTCCAAGCGTCCGTCGGTCTGCTACGTGCTATATGTTTCCGACGGGACATCATGTGACATCACCGAATTCATCAGACAAACCGGGCGCGCTTCGAACTCTCTCGCTGCGCAGGCCGCTCGACCTGCTCTTCTTGTTTTGCTGCTTGATCCTGACTGCGGATGTCCTCGGTCCGGAGATCTTCGGTCATGGCAAAACCAAGGACTATGCGCTGTGGTACTGGGCCGGGCAGCAGGTGCTGCATGGCGGCGCGCTCTATCCCAGCGAAATGGATCACCCGTTCGAGTTCATCTATCCGCCGCTGCCGGCGATCCTGCTGGCGATCCCGAGCTGGTTCGGCAAGATCCCGCTCTACATCGTGCTGTCGATCCTGAATGGGGTGGCATGGTGGTACACGAGCATTCTCTCCAATGCCATGACCGGCTCGGATCGCGAGCCGGGCCCGTGGCTCGAAGCACTGCCGGTGGTCGTCACCGTCTCCTTCGCGTTCGACATGTTCGATCTCGGTCAGCCGAACCTCGTTCTGCTGGTGATGATGCTCTACGGCTTCTGGAGCCTCCAGCATCGACGGTCCTGGCTCGCGGGCTTCATGTTCGCGCTCGCCGCCGCCATCAAGGTGTTTCCGATCGCCGTGCTGCCTTATCTGGTCTGGCGCCGGCAATGGGCGGCGGTCGTCAGCATGCTCGCCTTCATCGGCATCCTGCTCTATCTCGTGCCGGCGCCGATCCGCGGCTTCGAGCGCAACGCCGCCGAGCTCAACACCTGGTACCGGGGCATGGTTGGCTCGAGTTCGGAAAAGGGCTTTGGTCAGCGCGACGAGCAGAACTGGTCGTGGGTCAACCAGTCCGTCATCGCGGTGACGCACCGGCTGGTCAGGCCGATCAACTACAATCTGGACGATCCCGGCAAGCCGGCGCGCACGATGAATGTCATCGACGTCGACTACAAGACGGCGAACTGGATCGTGCTTGCGGTATCGGCGTTGCTCGGGCTCGGCTTCATCGCGGTCATTCCGCGGCAAGCGCGGCGAACGGCGCGATCGGACGCCGAGGAACTCGGCATCCTGTTCTGCCTGATGACGATCGCCTCGCCGCTGGCGCGACAATATTACTTCATGTGGCTGTTCCTGCCGCTGACGGTGCTGATACATCGGGCCGCCTTCGACCTGCGGCCGAATGTGCGGCTGGGAACCGTGCTCGCGCTTGGCGCTGCTGGCATCCTCATGCTGCTGTCGCTGCCGCCGTTTCCCAACGCCATCCAGGCCTGGGGTAACAACCTCATCGCGACGGCGATTCTCGCAGTTAGCCTTGCCTGGCACATCCGGCATCCGCCGGTTGCGGCTAGCTCCGACGCCGCGGCAGGGTTAAAACCACAACCATCTTGAGGTTAGAAAAGTGGGACATCCGGCCATGGCCAATGCGCAACTTCAATCCGTGCTCGACCACATCGACAAGGACTTTGATAACAGTCTCGAGCGCCTGTTCTCGCTGTTGCGGATCAAGTCGATTTCCGCAGATCCGGCCTATGCCGGGGATTGCAAGGCGGCGGCCGAGCATCTGGCCAAGGACATTGCGAGCCTCGGCGTCGCGACCGAAGTGAGGCCGACCGCCGGCCATCCTGCCGTCGTCGGCAAGGCCAAGGCGGACGACAAGGCGGGCGGACGGCCGCATGTGATCTTCTACGGCCATTACGACGTGCAGCCGGTCGATCCGCTCGAGCTCTGGCACCGTCCTCCGTTCGAGCCCGCCGTCGCCGATCATGCCGACGGCCGCAAGATCATCGTCGCGCGCGGCGCCGAGGACGACAAGGGTCAAGTGATGACCTTCGTCGAAGCCTGCCGCGCCTGGAAGAAAGTCACGGGCTCGCTGCCGATCGACATCACCTTCCTGATCGAAGGCGAGGAGGAGGTCGGCTCCAAGAACTTCGTGCCGTTCGTCGAGGCCAACAAGGACGAGTTCAAAGCCGATTACGTGCTGGTTTGCGACACCGGCATGTGGGACCCGGAAACGCCGGCGATTACGACGGCGCTGCGCGGCCTGCTGTATGAAGAGGTGAAGATCACCGCCGCCAGCCGCGATTTGCATTCCGGCGTATTCGGCGGCACGGCGATGAACCCGATCCGGGTGCTGACCAGGATTCTCGGCGGTTTGTTCGACGATGACAACCGCATCACCATTCCCGGCTTCTATGACGGCGTAAAGGACACGCCGCCGGAGATCCTGGAGCAGTGGAAGAAGCTCACCTTCACGCCGGAGTCGTTCCTCAAGCCGGTCGGCTTGTCGATCCCGGCTGGCGAGAAGGGGCGGCTGATGGTCGAGCAGGCCTCCACGCGTCCGACCTGCGACGTCAACGGCATCTGGGGCGGCTATATCGGCGAGGGCTCCAAGACGGTGATCCCGTCGCACGCCTCGGCAAAAGTCTCGTTCCGGCTGGTCCAGGGGCAGGACCCCCAGACCATCCGCAAGGCCTTCCGCGACTACGTGACCGCCCGGATTCCGGGCGACTGCAAGGTTGCGTTCGGCGACCATTCCGCCGCGCCCGCCGTGGCGCTCGACTGGAACATGAAGCCGCTTGCCGCCGCGAGGCAAGCGCTGACCGAGGAATGGGGCAAGGAGACTGTGCTGATGGGCTCCGGCGCCTCGATCCCGATCGTCGCCGATTTCAAGCGCGCGCTTGGGCTGGATTCGCTGCTCGTCGGCTTTGGCCTGGACGACGACAACATTCACTCGCCGAACGAGAAGTACGATCTGCGCAGCTTCCAGAAGGGCATCCGCTCCTGGGCACGGATCCTCGCGGCGCTCGCGGAGGTGAAGTAGGGCATGAAAACTCTATCCTCGTCATTGCGAGCGAAGCGAAGCAATCCAGAATCCCTCCGCGGGCGCAGTCTGGATTGCTTCGTCGCATCGGCGCAAAATTGCTTCGCAATTTTGTCGCGAGCTCCTCGCAATGACAGCGGGCCCAAATAAAAACGCCGCCCGGAATTGGGCGGCGTTTCATTCCGAAATGTGTAGAGGGTGTTGACGCCTAGTCTACACCAAACTCCGTAAATCTCAAGAGCGGTAGCCCGGGAGCTCGCGGTCGAGCTTGCGCAGCAGCGGCGGCCATACCAGGTTCGTCGCGCGCAGCTCGGCGCGGTCGCGGTTGGCGAGCAGCTCGGTGTTCTTCTCGATCGCGATGTCCTCCACCGGATAGACCGGCGTGCCCAGCGCGCGGGTGCGCACCTGCATCGAGCAGGCGCGCTCGAGGTGGTACATGCGCTCAAAGGCGGAAGCGACCGAGCGGCCGACGGTCAGCGTGCCGTGGTTGCGCAGCAGCATGTGGTTGTGGTCGCCGAGATCCTGCTGCAGCCGCGGCCGCTCGTCGTGATCGAGCGCGATGCCTTCATAGTCGTGATAGGCGAGGTCGTGGGTGACGAGCTGCGCGGTCTGGTTCAGCGGCAGCAGGCCTTCGGCGCTGCTCGACACCGCGGTGCCGTCCAGCGTGTGGAGATGCAGCACGCAGATCGCATCTTCTCGCACCTCGTGGATCGCCGAATGGATGGTGAAGCCGGCCGGGTTGATGCTGTATTCGCTCTCGCTGAGCTGGTTGCCGTGCAGATCGACCTTGACCAGGCTCGAGGCCGTGATCTCGTCGAACATCAGCCCGTAGGGGTTGATCAGGAAGTGATGGTCGGGGCCGGGCACGCGCGCGGAGATGTGGGTGTCGACCAGATCGTCCCAGCCGTACAGCGAGACCAGACGATAGCAGGCGGCGAGATTGACCCGTTGCTGCCACTCGGCCTCCGTCATGTTCGACGGCACTTCCTTCAGGCGCGCTTCCGCTGGTGACATGGCAAATCTCTCCGAACCTCGTTGTTGCGGGGAGGGAGCCTAGTCTCGCAAACGGCTGGCAGCAAGGTGCGCGCCAAGCGCGGCAGTTCAGCGTGGTCCGCATGGAGCGGGCTACGGCTTCCGGAGAAAATTATTACGGCGCCGGGATCGACAGCAGGCCGGAAATGCTGCGGCCGCGGATGTCGTAGACGCGGGCGAACACCACGTCGTCGCGCTTGATCTCGACCAGCACGGGCGCGGTGAGGCCCTTGCAGTAGAATTCGCCGAGCGTCATGGCGAAATCGGCCGCGTTGGAATCCCAGCCGATGGTGAAGTCGGGGCCGAGCGCGACCTGGGCGGGGCGTTGCGGACCGCACACCGCGACCTTCCATTTGCGATTGCGCGGCGGCACCTCCTGGCGCTCGACCAGCTGCTCGCGCAGTTCGTCGGAGGCCTGCTTCAGCGCGAGGCCCCAATAGTCCAGCATGAAGCGGTCGTCGGCGGCGCGCACCGTGCCGGCGATGTGGTTGAAGTGGGTGTATTGATAGGGATGCAGCCGGATCATCTCGGCGAGCGGCAGCGCCAGGCCGAAGCAGAACACGGCGAGCACGGCCGGCTGCCAGGCGCGGTGGCTGGCGCGCAGGCGTTCCATAGTCCGGGCGAAGGCAATGCCGCCGAGCACCGCCATCGGCGGGATCACGAAGACGAAATGGCGGATGCCGTTGTAGAGCGCAGGACGCTTCACCATCGCGATCGCGAGCGGCAGGGTGGCCGCCAGCGTCAGCATCAGCAGGATGGTCTTGCGACGCGCCGGAACCTCGCGACGCGGCAGCATCGCGAAGGTGCTGAACACGGCACCGGCCGTCAGCACCAGCATCACTTCGGGAAGCTGCAGCGCGAACAGCGTCGGCAGATAGGACCAGGGCATGTCGGGCACCGACACGATCGCGCCGTCGAACATCTCCTTCCAGGGCTTCTCGAAGAAGTGCGAGAAATAGGTCAGGGCCTCGAAGGGATTGCCGGGCTCCATGATCGACCACGGCCAGATCAGGCCCATCACGAGGTAGCCGAACGCGAGGCCGGGCAGGAGCACGTAGACGACATGGGCGAAACGGCGGACCGCCTCGCGCGCGCCCTCGGTGCGCAGCTCTTCCAGGAACAGCGGCATGAAGCCGACCATCGCATAGACCAGCGCGAGCCCGCCAAGGATGCGGCAGCCGATCGACAAGCCGGCACCGAGGCCGACGATCAGGATCGTGCGCGGCGAGGGTTTTGGATATTCCTCGGCAAGCCGGACCAGGCCGAGCATCAGGATGATCATCGCCACCGCGAAGGGCGCATCCTTCGGGTTCATGAACATGTGGCCGTAGAAGATCGGGCAGAGCGCCAGCAGCAAGAGTGCGGCAAGACCGGCAAGCGGTCCGGCGACGCGGCGGCCGAGCCGCCACGTCACCGCAAGCCCGATCACGCCGACGATCGCGCCGACCAGGCGTCGCGTCTCGAACAGCTCGAGCGGGAGAATCTTGTGCAGCAGGGCTGCGACCATGTCGAAGCCGCCGCCATACATATAGAGGTTGGCGAAGGAGAGGGCAGACGTGTCCCTGAAGCCGGAGCCGTACATGCGCAGCAGCAGGTCGGCATATTCGGCATGGGTGTAGTCGTCCCAGCCGAGCCCGTAATCGCGGAAAGTCAGGCCTGCGATGACGGCGACGGCAGCCAGCACCAGCATGGCGAGGTCGTCGCAAGTCCGCTCAACCGAGCGCCCGAGAGGCGTGTCGAGCGCCGAAGTCGTGATGGATGTCATGGCTATTGGTGACCCGGAATCCCCTCTCGGCCCTGCTGGCGCGCGCGGGCCTGTTCCCCGGAATCCCTATAGCGCAGTTCCATTACCAAGTAATTGGGCATTATGGCTAAATTCCTGATGCGACGCAGCAATTTCCAGAAGCGCGGGAAGCACATGAGAGCTACCGGACCGTTGCTGAAGGGAATGTGAATAAGTCCCTGATATCCTTCCCTTTAGGAACGGCGCCGGCAATTGGTCGTTGGCGAGGAACGCAGTATGACGGTATCGTGGCGTAACGGGTGCCGCGCGTGGATGCGCGGCCGGGGGTGTGTTCGATGAGCTTGGCTTTGTTGATCGCAGGGATTTTCGCCGTGGCGGCGGGCCTCCTTGCGGTCGCTTTTGGCTATTCGATCAGGGATTTCAGCCTCGGCAGCACGCTCATAACGAGCGGAACGATTGGCGTCTGCTCCGGAATGTTACTGGTCGGTCTCTACATCGTGCTGCTGGAGCTGCGAGGCATCGCCCGACGGCTGGCCGCGCCGTCGGACGTTCGCGTGCGGCCGGTGCTGCCGCCGGGCCTCGCTGCACCAGGCGCGGCTGCGTCCGAGCTGGCTCCGGCGATGCGAGTCGAGCCGCAGCCATCGCCCGCTGCGCCGCCTTGGCAGGCCGAAGCACCGGCGCGCGAGCGACCGCGGGCCGAGGCTCCGGCCGAGCCGGAAGCGCCGCCTACGCCCCCGCCCGCAGCTCAGGAGGCGCCGCGTCGGCGCAACCTGATGTTCGCCTCGAGCTCGCGCAAGGAGCGCGAGCGTGCCGAGGCAAAGGCCACGGAGGAGTCGCCGCCGCAACCACACGCCGAGCCCGCGGAGCCGGCCGTGCCTGAGGCCCCGCCCGCGAGCTTCGACGATGCCTGGCCGAAGGCCGACCGTGCGCGGCCGCCTGAACCGCCCGCGCCGCGTCGCCCATCGCCGCCGCGCCCGGCGTCGACCTTCGAGCCTGCTGCTCCTCAGCCCGCCGCACCTCCGCCCGCACCCGAGCCGCCGCCGGCCGAACAGGCGCCGGTCACGGTGCTCAAATCCGGTATCGTCGACGGCATGGCCTATTCGCTTTATTCGGACGGCTCGATCGAAGCGCAGATGCCGGAGGGCATGATGCGCTTCGCCTCAATCGACGAGCTGCGCGCCCATCTCGACCAGCGCGGCTGAAGCTTCGCCGGGTTCAAGTAAAGTCTCGCAACTGCTGTCGCGAGATCAGTAATCGGCTCATATTCTCCAGTCGTCGTATTTCGGCCAAAGGTATTGTTGACAGAGAATACTTCACCGCCGCCAATGAGGCCGCGACGGAATCGGATTGGAGAGGTCGAGCCCATGTCGGATGTTGGGGCTAAAAATTTCATCGAGCTGACGGCGAACATCGTCTCGGCCTATGTCAGCAACAACCCGACGCCGGCCGCCGAGATTCCGAGCCTGATCAGCCAGGTGCATGGCGCGTTGACGCGGGTGTCGTCGGGCCGTGTCGAGGCGCCGCTCGAGCCGGCAAAGCCTGCCGTCTCGCTGAAGAAGTCGATCGCCCCGGACTATCTGGTGTGTCTGGAAGACGGCAAGCGCTTCAAGTCGCTGAAGCGCCATCTGCGCACCCAGTACAACCTGACGCCCGAGCAATATCGCGAGAAATGGAGCCTGCCGGCCGATTATCCCATGGTCGCGCCGAACTACGCGGTGGCGCGTTCGCAACTGGCGAAGAAGATGGGTCTGGGACAGCAACAGCGGAAAAAAGGAAAGTAGAGCCGCTTGCCTGATTTCGTAGGGTGGGCAAAGGCGCGACAGCGCCGTGCCCACCAATTCTCGTTGGTCGCACTCAGATGGTGGGCACGCTGCGCTTTGCCCACCCTACGAAGCGCAAGTTAGCGCTTCACGAAGCGTCCGCGAGCGCCTCTTTCGCGTCGGTCTTGATCCGCTCGACCATCGAGCGCAGGCCGTTGGAGCGCTGCGGCGTCAGGTGGTCGCGGAAGCCGAACTCGTTGAACACGGAAATCGCATCGGTCTCGAGGATCTCCTGCGGCGTGCGGCCGGAATAGAGCGCGAGCACGATCGCCACCAGCCCGCGCACGATATGCGCGTCGCTGTCGCCGCGGTACTTCAGGATCGGCGCGCCATTGCCGCGATCGACCAGCTTCTGGAGCCAGACCTGGCTGACGCAGCCATTCACTTTGTTCTCGGCCGAGTGTTCCGCCTCGGGCATCGGTTCCAGGGTGCGGCCGAGCTCGATGACGTACCGGTAACGGTCGTCCCAGTCGTCCAGAAGCTCGAAATTGTCCCTGATCTCGTCAATCGCAGTCATTTGTGGCCCGTGATCCCCGTTCAGGCCAATATAGGGACGGGCGCTGCCGAAATCGATAGGATTGGGGCCCTAATTCGCCGTCTCCGGACCGCGCCAGTCCAGCGCGAGATCGTCCTGGGTCAGCGTGTCGCGCGGCGCTTCGGTCGCGGCGGCATCGCCTTCGCCGGCGACCGTGATCGAACCGGTGTGGTCGGCCGCCTTCTTGTCGGCTTTCTCATTCTTCTCGTTGGTGATCTGCTCCTTCTTGTCGTTGATGATCTGATAGATCTTCTTCGCGCCGTCCTGCGCCCGCTGACCGATGATGGTCGCGGCCTGTCCGCCGACCTCGCAGGCCGCCGGCTGGCGTTTGCAGAACTGGGTCATGTCGGAGACGGCCGCGGTCGCAGCCTGCACCGCGTCGGCAGCGCCGATCTGCGGCAGCTTGTCCGATCCGGGCGTCTTGTCCCGCGGCAGGAGCACCAGCACCAGCCCGAGCCAGAATGTGATGCGGAGCAGAAAGCGCATCTTGCGAACCTGTACGTTAGATCCCCGCCGCGGCGATTCCCGCAGAACGCACCGGACCTAGCAACTCTCGATAAATCGCAAGTGATTGCCTTCCGCTTAATTCGCAGAAAATTTACGCAAAAATCTTCGCGATTGCAGGTCTCGTAAATTTTCGATTGATGCCTGCGCCCGTGGTGTTCCGGACCGGCGCATCCACCAATTCGAAACCATGAAACGGACGGCGAAACCCTGTGTTCACCATCCCCGATGATGACATCGCCAAATCGCCTAAAAATGTCCGCGATGACGCGGTGTCAGGCCGCAGGCCGGATCGCCTTAGCACTCGTTTAAGGTCGCTCTGACACGTTGGCTCAACGATAAGGAGGCGTTCCGGCACGTCTTCAAGGACGATTGAGCCGAAGCGCGAGACCCGTGACAGTTTTGAGTATCATCCGCGATTGTCTCGATGCGCTGCTGCATCCCTCCGCGCGTTACGATGCGCTGACGCGTGCGCGCCATCGCGCTTTCATGGCGCCGCGGCTTCTCGGAAGCCTGGCCGCCTTCGCCGCATTTCCGGTCTACCTCGTCCTGCGTGGCGCGCCGAGCGCGATCGAGGTCGCGGCTTTCGCGTGGCTGATCGCGCCGATCCTGCTGTCCTGGTTCCTGTCGCGCACCGGCCGCTATGAAGGCGCCCACGTGCTGTCGTCGCTGGCGCTCGCCGGCCTGATCATGGCGATCGCCGCCACGACCGGCGGCATCGAATCGTTCGCCGCGGTCTGGCTGGTCGTGGTTCCGCTCGAAGCCGCGCTGTCGGCCTCGCGCCGCGTCGCGGCCTTTGCCTCGTTGCTCGCGCTGTCCTGCGCAGGCCTGCTGATCCTGCTCGGCCAGCTCGCCTGGCTGCCGCTCGAACATGCCGGTGCTACCGAGCGCGGCGTGATGATGGCGTTTGGCGTCGCCTCCGCAACGCTCTATGCCGCGGGCCTCGCCTTCGGCGCCGAATCGCTCGCGCGCACCAGCGTCGCCTTGCTGTCGCGTGAGGAGGAGCGCTATCGCCTGCTCGCGCGCAACATGAGCGACGTGATCTCGCGGCATCAGCGCAACGGCGCGGTGCAGTTCATCTCACAGGCCGCGGAAGCCATGCTCGGCATGCCGGTCGCGCAACTGCTCGGCCATGGCCTGTTCGACCGCGTCCATGTCGCCGATCGCCCGGCCTATCTCACCGCACTCTCGGATGCCGCGCGCGGCGACGTGCGCAGCGTCGAATTCCGGCTGCGGCGGGAGCCCACCGGTTCGGAGCGCAGCCAGATCGATTTCATCTGGGTCGAGATGCGCTGCCGGCCGCTCGATCGGGATCCGGGCCGTGATCTCACGCGAGAGGCCGAAGTCGTCGGCGTGATGCGCGACGTCACCGATCGCAAGCTGTCCGAGCAAGCGCTCGATCAGGCCCGCGACGCGGCGGAAGCCGCCGACGCCGCCAAGACGCGCTTCCTCGCCACCATGAGCCACGAGCTGCGCACGCCCCTCAACGCCATCATCGGCTTCTCCGAGATGATCGCGCAGGAGCAGACCCTGATGCTGGGCGCCCCCCAGCGCAAGGAATACGCAGAGCTGATAAACGCTTCCGGCCAGCACCTGCTGTCGGTCGTCAACGGCATCCTCGACATGTCGAAGATGGAATCGGGCAATTTCGAGATTGCGTCGGAGCCGTTCGCGCCGCGCGCGGCGCTGATGCATTGCTGCAACCTGCTCGCACTGAAGGCGCGGGAGAACGGCGTCGATCTCATCACCGATGCGCCGCAGGATCTGCCCGTCATGACCGGCGATCCGCGCGCCTTCAAGCAGATCGTGCTCAATCTCGTCGCCAATGCCGTCAAGTTCACGGAGCGCGGCGGCCAGGTCGCGGTGTCTGCGGCGGCATCCGCCTCGCAGCTCACGCTGTGCATCAGCGACACGGGGGTCGGCATCGCGCCCGACGATCTCAAGCGCGTCGGCGCGCCGTTCTTCCAATGCGGCAAGACCTATCAGCGCCGTCACGAGGGCACCGGTCTCGGCCTTTCCATCGTGAAGAGCCTCGTGGCGTTGCATCTCGGCGAATTGACGGTACAAAGCAGGCTCGGCGAGGGCACCGCCGTCACGGTCAAGCTGCCGCTGGTCTACACGCCGCCGCAATCAAAGGCTTCTGATAAAAGACCCTCGGAGAGCAAGATCGCGACGCTGACGCCGGTGCTGCGCCAGGAGACCCAAGACCGACCTCAGGACCAACCTGCTCGGGTGAAGAAAAGTGCCTAGAAAATCTGCTGCAAAGGACGAAGCCGCTCCGCGCCGCCGTGGCGCCAAGGCGGCTGTCGTGGATGTCGAGACCGAGCGCAATCTCGTGATGCGCGTGCTCTTGCACAGCCCCAAGGACACGCTGGCCGGCCTCGTCGCCGTCGCCACCATCAGCGCCATCGTTGCGAACGCTCTGTTTCTGCAGACCGGCCGGCATCCGGCGCCGATGTTCGGCACCGTGATCAATCTTCCCGCGCCGTCGTCCATGTCGCTGTCCAATCCCATGCCGCGTCCGCGTCCCGTCGGTGCGGATACATCGCCGCTCGAGCCCAAAGCGACCGAATTTCGCGTCGAGCCGCGGCCGGCAGAGAAGGCGCCCGAGAAGCCCGCCGAAACGACGGCCTCGATGCCGCGCGCGAGCGATCCCATGACCAATCTGGTCATCAAGGCCACGACACCTACGCCGGCACCGTCTGCGGTGGCCGTCGCGCGGCCACCGGCGCCGGTCCCGATGCAGCAAAGCCCGGCGGCACGTCGCCTCGCCGGCGTGCAGCGCGCGCTGTCCGAATACGGCTACGGGAATTTGAAGATCACGGGCACGATGAGCGGCGAGACCCAGTCGGCGATCCAGACGTTCGAGCGCCAGCACAAGATGCCCGTCACCGGCCAGGTGTCGGACCGCCTGCTGCGGGAGCTTGCCGCCGCAATCGGTCACCCCGTCGAATAATAGTCGTCGTTGTTTCGCGAAGCCTGAAGGCTGGTGCTGATTGCAGCACTGGCCTATCGTGCGTACATGCGTTTGAAATCGAATATCTGGGTCTCAGCCTACTTGCGCCGGTGCCAGACCGAGGGCGTGTTCGGCGCCGTGCGCCATCGTGGTGCGGAGGAAGCGGGGGCAGTGTTCGTCAAGGTGTCGCTGCTCGACGGCAATGCGATGCTCTACGTGCCGGCGCCGCAGACCTCTTATGACGACGGTCGACCGGTCGATCGCTTCTTCGTGCCCGCCGCGCCGCAGCCGATGCCGGAGCAGTCGGTCGAAGAGCGCCTGACCAAGGAACTCCGCTTCGATCCCGATGCCTGGATCGTCGAGACCGAAGACCGCGCGGGGCGGCATTTCCTGGAGCTGGCGAAGACCTGACCTCGGCCACCGTCATTGCGAGCGCAGCGAAGCAATCCAGAATCTTTCGGCGGAGGCAGTCTGGATTGCTTCGCTGCGCTCGCAATGACGAGCGTGGGGCGTGATCAGCGCTCCGACGACCCGCCATTGCCCGTGCGCACCGCCGGGCTCGAGCCGGGCTGCACGCCCGGCCTCGACTGGCTGGATGTGCCACGTGCGCGCTGCCGTTCGCTGTCGTGCAGTGACGGCCGATATTTGGCGCGCGTGACGGCGAGTGTCGAGCCGCGCCAGGCGGCGAGCATCACCAGCGCGGCGCGATCGCTGAGGCGATCGTAGAGCCGCGACAGCCGGTAGACGGCGTCGACCGAGTTGCCGATCTCCGGCTTGAAGAACAAGAGGATGCGCTGGAAGTTCGGGCTCGGCATGTCGAGCGCGCGCGCGGCGATTGCCAGCGCCTCGCCGCCGGCATCGTCGACGATCTCTACTGCGACGCGCGAGGGCAGGATCAGGCTGTCGCCGAGCTCCAAGGTGAAGTTCTCGACGTCGCCCGCGATCGCCGCCATCTCCAGGATCTGGATTGCGCGCTTGGCGCGCACGGTCGGAATTCGCGGCGCGGCCTTCAGCGGGGTCTGCGCCAGATTGTGCAGGATCAGCGCGCGCTGGCTCGCATCGGCGCCGAAGAACATGTCGTGGATCTCGGCGGCTTCCTTCGGCTGCATCGCCATGCTGGCGGCCATGCGCTGCTCGGCGTCGGTCGGCGTGCGGGCAGGCGAGGGGACGGGCGCAGCACGCGGGATTTCGCGCGCGAGCGGCACCCGGCGGCCTTCTTGCGCAGCGACCAGCCCGAGCTTCTGCAGCACCGGGACCGGCGTCTGCGGATAGATCGCAAGCCGCGCCTTGACGGCGGCGCGCGTCGCGTCGTCGACCTGATCGATCAGCCGCGTGGCGAGCTCGATGAATTGCCGCTGCTCGTCCTCGCTGTGGGTGGGCGCCTGGACATAGAGGTCGGTCAGCACTCGCAGCAACGTTGGACGAACATCGACGCCCTCGCGGCGGGAGAGTGTCATCAGCCCGTCGAATCCGGGAAACAGCGACTTGGTCATGGAGGGTACGCAACTTGGAAAAAACCGTTGCCTCAGCCTATCAGGGGGTCCTTTAAAGGCTCGTTAAGGAAAACGAGGCGTGAAGCAAACCCGCCCGTTTCAATGGTTCTCGTCTCGCAGCGGGACGATCTGGGCCGGTCCGTGCGGTTACGGTCCAGAGGCCATGTTTACATCCCGTTAACCATAAACTGATCCTAATGCCCCCATGTTGCATGGTCGCGTTCTGTCGCGCGGCAATCGAGAGAGCTGACATGGGGACCATCATCGAATTTCCGGCCGGTCGCCGGGTGGGCTCGTCGGGGGACGTCACACCGCGCGCGGACATGGGGACGATTCTGATCCTTCCCGTCGTCCGTATCGAGCGCGATGCGGACGCAACCAACGGCGATCGCGGGCCGGAAGCGGGCACAGCGCCGGGGCGCCGTCGTCGTCGCCGCTAAGGCCGGCCTTTGCCATGCCGGCATCCATCCGCCAGATCCGCACCATTGTAACGGCCATCCTGCTCTTATCTGTGGGCGCGACGCTCGCCGCCTGCAGCGGCGGCGATTTCGGCCGCACCCGTGCCGACATGCGCAGCGACGACATGCATCGCTGGCTCGGCACCGAGGTCACCTCCAGCCTCGGCCTGAAACCGTCGCAATTCCAGCTCACCGACGAGGAGCGCCAGCTTCGCGATCTCGCCTATCCCATGATCGAGCCGCCGCTCTCGCGGCCGGCCTGGAAAAGCGTGTTTGGCGACTACAAGGCGCTGCCGTCGCCGTGGCGGCAGAAGATCGTGTTCGACCGCACCATGTACGGCCGCACGCTGATCGACGAGCCGCATCGCTCGCATTCCTCGCGCTATGCGCAGCTGATCGAGGACGTGCGCAACGACATTACCCGCTTCGAGCCGTTCTTCGGCTGTGCCATCCGCGTCATCGATCTCGACAAGAAGCGTGAGGCCACCATGGCGCGGGTCTCGGCGCTTTCGCCGCAGGAAAAGGCCGACGCCGTCGAACGCATGCAGGAGAACTCGCTGATCATCCAGTGGGTGCAGCTGTCGCTCGAGCAGCGTGTCTCGTCTTATCGCTTTGCGCTGGAGCGGCTGGTGATCCAGGCCCCCGACGGCATGGCTGCGGATGCCGATCGCCTGATCGGCGAGCTCGCCGCCCAGACCACCAATCCGCCGGTTGCGGCACAGCCGGCTTACGGCCGCGCGGTCGTCTCGAAGGGCTGACGGCGGATCGCCGCGCCTACGGACGCATCCGGTTGCGTTCCCATCAGCACGAGCCGCGATCCCGGGCCGCCGCGACGGCGGCCAAATCATGCAACCACGGCGAGGATCACGTCCAGATGCCACCGGGACGGGGCGCCGGGACCTTGTGTCGGCCGCCGCCTACGCCGTTCAGCACATAGTCGGACCGCCCCGATTGGCGCTTGTTCTCCCAAGCCAGATCGATAGGATTGCGCAGTTATACCAAGTCATTTTGCACGAAGGTCTTTTGGGATGAGCACCAATTCCAGGATGCCGTTTGACGTCCGTCGAAATTCCAACCCTCTGCGAAAGTTGCTGGCCCTTGCCATCCTGCTCGGATCGACCGGCTCCGCCGCTGCCCTGACCAAGGAGGCGGCGCTCGAGAACTGCCGGATGACTGTCGGCAAGCCGATCGTGCATGCTTGCATGCAGGCCCAGGGAGGTCGCAAGGCCGGTGCCGATGTCGAGGGGTGCCGCGCCAAGGCTAAACCGCAGGTCCACGCCTGCGTGCTCGCCGCCCTTAATGCCGCGAACGGACGCGCCAATGTCGCCGTCGCGCTTCCGACGGAGGTCGCGCCGAAGCTTGCGCCGGGAACGGCCTTGCCGAGGGACTTTGTCGCGCCGCCGCGCAACATTTCCGACATCACGGCGATTCTCGACGGCGAGAAGCCAGACGAGAAGATGATTGCCGAATTAAAGTCGGATGCCGATGCCGCGCCGACGGGCAAGGAGTCCCGCGAAGACCTTGCGCAATTCTACTTCGATCGCGCCAATGCCCGCTCGCAGCTCGGCCGCCTCGCCGAGGCCACTGCCGATGCCAACAAGGCGGTGGAGACGGGACGCGGCGCCGTCAGCGCGAACATGCTTGGGCGGATGATGCAGCTACAGTCGCTCCAATATGCCCTGGCCGGCGATCCCAAGCGCGCGCTCGAAATCATCCAGCGGCTGCTGCGCGAGTCGGCCGGCGTGCCCGGCGCCAAGGGATTTCAGTTCAACGCCAACCGCTCGATTGCAGCCATCCTGATCCAGATGGGCGACATCCCGCAGGCCGAAGCCTATTTGCGCCGCAGCCTGACCGGGATCCAGGAAGCGCGCACCAGTGGATTGCCGGGCTGGCGCGCCTCCTATGCCAAGTTCGGCCAGAACTGGGAGGGCGAGATCGAGATTTCGCGCGGCCAGATCTTCGAGGCGCGGGGCCAGTTTGCCGAGGCCGAGGCCGCTTATCGCACCGCAGAGGTGCGCAAGCGTGCCGGCCACAAGGGGGTTCTGGACTCGGACAATCCACCTGCCGAGACCATTCTGTTGCAGGCGGTCGACACCACCATCCTGAATCAGGCGCGCATGAAGGCGCGGCAGGGCAGGCTCGCCGAAGCCGAGGTCGATGCGCGCCGGGCGCTGTTGTCGCGCCTGAAGGACACTGGCAAGTACAATCCGGTGACGCCGCGCTTCGTGATGGGACTTGCTGGAATCCTGGTCGACCAGGGACGTTACGACGAAGCCGAGCAGCTCGGCCGTGTCTCGCTTGAGATCAACAAGGCGGTGGGCGTGCCGGACGACTCGCAGTCGACCGTGCAGCTGCTGTTGCAGGTCGCCGGCATCCTGAATCTGCAGCGCAAGAATGCCGAGGCCAACGACATGTTTGCGCGGATCGACAAGGCGGTCGCCAATTGGGATCCGCAGCGCCGCCAGGTCATCGAGCTCAATCCGGCGCGCATTCTCGCGCTATACAATTCCGGCCAGCTCGACGCCGGCATCGCCGCCGCCGAGCAACTGGTCAAGAAGCAGATCGGGCGGGTCGGCGAGAACCATTTCGATGCGGCGTCGGCGCGCGGCACGCTGGCGATCGGATTGATGCGCGCGCGGCGCGATGCCGACGCGATTCGGGAGTTCAAGGCCGCCATTCCGATCATGATGGCGAACGCAAACGAGAACGCCGACGACGAGAACACGACCGTCGTGGCCGCGCGCGGCCAGCGGCTCCAGACCATCGTCGAGAGCTACCTCCTGCTGCTCGCGCGGGCCGAAGGCACCGGCAGCGGCGTCGGCGAGGAGACGTTCGGTCTGGCCGATGCGATCCGCGGCCGCTCCGTGCAGCAGGCGCTGGCCGCCTCCAGCGCGCGTGCGGCGGCGAAGGATCCGGCGCTGGCCGAGCTCGTGCGCAAGGAGCAGGACCTCACCAAGCAGGTCAACGCCCAGCTCGGCACGCTCACCAATATCCTCGCCATTCCTTCGGCGGAACGCGACGAGAAGGGCGCGCAGCAGATCCAGGCCTCGATCGTCGCCTTGCGCGGTGCACGCGACAAGGCGCGCCAGGAGATCAAGCAGAAGTTTCCGACCTATGCCGATCTGGTCTCGCCGAAGCCGCCGGCCGTCGCCGAAATCCGTGCGACGCTGGCCGACAACGAGGCCATGCTGTCGTTCTATTTCGGTCAGAACGGCAGCTTCGTCTGGGCCGTGCCGAAGGCGGGGCCGGTGGCGTTCGCGGCCGTCAAGGCCGGCATCGGCGACGTCGAGACCAAGATTCGCAAGCTGCGCGAGGCGCTCGAGCCGCAAGCCGCGATGATCTCGGATATTCCGCCGTTCGACCTCAAGCTCGGTTACGAGCTCTATGAGCTGCTGCTCAAGCCCGTTGAGAGTGGATGGAAGCCCGCGAAGAACCTGATCGTCGTCACCAATGGCGCCCTCGGCTTGTTGCCGCTCTCGCTGCTGCCGACGGCACCCGCCGAGGTGGCGCAAGACGAAGACCCGTTGTTCGTCGGCTACCGCAACGTGCCATGGTTGGCTCGTACCCACGCTGTGTCGACAGTGCCGTCGGCCGCGGCGTTGCGCACGCTGCGGCAGTTGCCGCCCGGCAAGCCCGGCCGCGGGGATCTCGTGGCGTTTGGCGATCCCTATTTCAACAAGGATCAGCAGGCCGAGGCGGAGAGCGATCAAACCAAAGTTCAGCTCGCCGACGCGGGTGGCAACGTCACGCGCGGCATGCCGCTGAAGCGTCGTAACAGCGCGAAGCTCGACGGTGTCGATAGTGCCGAGCTCGGATTGCTGCCCCGGCTGCCCGATACTGCCGACGAGCTGAAATCGATCGCGCTGGCCCTGCAGGCAGACCCCTCGAAGGTGCTGTTCCTCGGCAAGAATGCGACCGAGAGCGCCGTGAAGACGATGGACCTCTCCGGCTTCAGGATTCTCGCATTTGCCACCCACGGTCTTGTTCCGGGCGAGCTCAACGGCTTGACGCAGCCGGCGCTCGCATTGTCATCGCCAACGGTGACGGGCGAAAGCGGAGACGGCCTCCTGACCATGGAGGAGATTCTCGGCCTCAAGCTCGACGCCGACTGGGTCATCCTGTCGGCCTGCAACACCGGTGCCGGTGCCGGCGCCGGCGCGGAGGCCGCATCCGGACTTGGTCGCGCGTTCTTCTACGCGGGTACGCGCGCGCTGCTGGTGACGAACTGGTCGGTGCATTCGCAATCCGCGCGGCAACTCGTGACCGATCTGTTCAAGCGGCAGGCCGACGATCCCAAATTGTCGCGGAGCGAGGCGTTGCGTGAAGCGATGATGGCTCTCGTCGATGGACCCGGCTATCTCAACGGCGAAGGCAAGACCGAGTTCGCCTATGCGCATCCGCTGTTCTGGGCACCTTACACGATCATTGGCGATGGCGGCGTGCGCTGACGGCAAGTGAAGAGGGTTGGAACTGAGATGAAACGGAATATCTTGCCGGCGCTGATCGCCGCAGGTCTCCTGTTTTCGGGAGCGGCGAGAGCAGCGACACAATTGATCACCGAAGAGGAAGCGAAGCTGCCGCCCCCAAAGGGTGCAGTCGCGACCGACCGGCGCGGCATCTTGCGCGGGCCGAAGGTCGAATTTGTTTCGCCGAGCGATTCGGTCAGCTCGCCCGTGCACCTGGTCTTGAAGTTCGAGTCCTTTGGCGGAGCCAGGATCGATCCGGATTCGGTCAAGGTGATGTTTCTGCGGACGCCGAACGTCGATCTGACGGCGCGCGTCAAACCGTTTGTCGAGGCCAGCGGCATCAACATACAGGATGCCGAATTGCCGGCGGGCGAATACATGGTTCGCGTCGACATCAAGGACAGCGATGGACGGCCCGGCACGAGCATCTTCACCTTGAAGGTAGCGCCCAAATGAGGTGTCGTTGAGGTGAAATGTCCCTATTGCCAATCCGGAAATCTGGAGGGCGCCCTGATCTGCGCGTCGTGCGGGCGTGACGTCGCCGTTCCCGCGACGCTGATCGCCGAGCGCGACGATCTCTTGCGCAAGCGGGACGCCCTGCGTGCCGAATTGAGGCAGGCCAGAGAGGAGATGGAAGCGATCATGCAGCGCAGGAAGTCGCGCTAGCCATGGAATGTCCATTCTGCGCCGAGACGATCAAGGACGAGGCCATCGCGTGCAAGCACTGTTCGCGCGACCTGCGCGTCGTGCGGCCGACGCTTGTCGAGATCGAGGAGATCGTTGCCGAGCTCGACAAGCTCAGGCGCGATCTCGATCGGGTCAACATCCGGCTTGAACGACAGAGAAATCCGCTGCGATATTTCGGAACGCACGCGGTTCTCTACGTCGTTATTCCGTCGATGCTGCTGACGGTCACGCATTTTCTCGTGACGATCACGTTCAATCTCTCGCCGATCCCGCTCCGGATAGCGTCGATCATCGTCCCGCTTCTGTTCGGGCTCCTCGCATATCCCCTGCACAGGGTTTCCGCACTCGGCGCGTTCGTGCTGGCGTTCCTGGCTGCGACCATCAGCATCCTCGCGATGCTGACGGTCACCGGCATCCACGACGGCGTTCCGATCCTGCCGGCGGTGTGGGTCGAATGGCGCGAAGTGTTCGAATACGGTGCGAGCATCCTTCTCGCTTTCGTTTCCGGAAACATTCTGGGAGTCGTGATCTTCCAGGTCTTGCCGCGCGTGCTCAGCCAGGGAGGCAAACCGAACGCATTTGCCTTCAGGATGGCGCGTCTGCTCGGGCAGCATGTCGGTGAGGAGCAGCTCCGCCGCCGCGCCCGCCTGATTCAGGACCTGATGCAGACCGTCGGCCCGCTCGCAGGCGTCGCCGCAACGGCCGTCGGCTCGATCTATGCCGGTCTGAAGGGCTTGCTTGGATAGCTTGTTGCCAGTCGCCGAGGGCGGGATCCCCGCGCGATCAACGTCCGCGGCCGGCAGTCTTGCGCGCAGCGGGGCGAGGCTCGCTCCGATTGGGCTTGATCCGCTGCTTCCGAAGCTTCCCGACGAAATCCTTCAACGCATCCGCCAGCGGCACTGACGCGCGATAGGCGAGCCCGACCTCGCGCCTGACCTTCACCTCGATCTCCCGGATGGCGACGTCAGGATGGCCCTTGGCGACGCCCTCCGGGACGATGGCGATGCCGATGCCGGCCGCGACCAGCGCCATCGCCCAATCCTCCGATTGCGCGATCGCCGCGGAAGGGCGCCGTTGCGCGGTGCGACCGAAGAACGTGCTCTGCTCGCAATGGCAGCGGTCGATCATGGGGAATTCGGCGAGGTCGGCGGCGCGGAGCCGCTCCTTCAGCGTCAGCGGATGCGACGGCGGCAGCGCCGCGACATACCGCTCGCTCCACAGCGGGACGAAATGCTCGTCATCCCCAAGCATGCTCTTCGAGATGATCCTTGCATCCGCGCGCTCGTCGTGGCCGACGAGTCGGAGCGCGATGTCGCTGCGTGACGTCAGCGGCTTCAGCAGCGCGATGGTCCGGGGCACGTCGAGCGTGCGCATCAGGCCGAGCGTCAGATTGGTCCTGGTGCTGGGTTTGCGGAACAGGCTGCGCGCGGCCTCGGCCTCGTCGATGATGCGGCGGGCCAGCGCATGAAACTGCTCGGCCGAGGCGGTCGGCGCCACCCCCTTCTTGTGCCGAATGAAGAGCGTGGTGCCGAGCTCGGCCTCCAGATTGGTGATCGCGGTCGAGATCGACGGCTGCGACACGAAGCAGGTGCGCGCGGCGGCCGTCAGGTTGCGTTCACGGTAGACGGCGGCGAAGTAGCGGAGCTCGCGAATGTCCATAGTCCAAGCCTATATATAATATCAATATTCGATATTTTACCTATGGATAGGATAATGACAAGAACGCTCTGTTCACAACAGGCGAGCGTCACCCATGAAAATCCATCATCTCAACACCGGCACGATGTGTCCCATGGGCCGGCGGCTGGTGAACGGCACCGGCGGCCTGTTCCAGCGCGCCCGCATGGTCTGCCATTGCCTGCTGATCGAGACCCGTGACGGCCTCGCTCTGGTCGATACCGGCATCGGGGTCGGCGATATCGCCACGCCCGAAAGGCTCGGCAAACGTTGGCTGCGGCAGACCGCGCCAAAGCTCGATCCGGCGGAGACGGCCGTGCAGCAGGTGAAAGCGCTCGGCTATTCGCCTGCCGACGTTCGCCACGTGCTGCTGACGCATCTCGACCGCGACCACGCCGGCGGCGTGCCCGACTTTCCCCATGCCGCGATCCACGTTCATCGCGCCGAATACGACATGGCGGTGCTGCGAAAGCCCGCGCCGCCCGAAGGGCGCTATGTCACCGGGCAATGGAGCCACGGGCCGAGCTGGTCTTTCTACGGCGAGGCCGGCGAGGACTGGTTCGGCTTCAAGGGCGTGCGCGCGCTCGGCGACCGGGAAGCGGACATCCTGATGATTCCGCTCGCCGGCCACACGCTCGGCCATTGCGGCATCGCGGTTCGCAGCGGTGACAAATGGCTGCTGCATGCCGGCGACAGCTATTTCCATCACGCCCAGCTCGACGCCTCACCGCGCGCGCCTCTGGTGCTTCGCTATTTCCAGCGCCGCGTCGACATGGACCGCAACGCCCGCATCGCCAATCAGGCCCGGCTGCGCGAGCTGAAGCTCAGCCACGGCAGCCGCGTGACGATCTTCAACAGCCATGATCCGGTGGATTACGAGACCTGTCGGTGCGGCGCGCATTGAGCAGCGCAGTCTTCCAGAGGCGAACCTTGCAGTGCAGTGGCGCCAAGGTTTTGAAACGCAGATCGGACTTCGGACCGCCGGGCCGCAGCTATCGCGCTTCGACCACCTCGCCGTCCTCTTTCACGAAGCGGCCGACGGGATTGCTCAGAAGATCGATGACGGCCTCCGAAGGTCGGCACAAGCGCGTACCCTTTGGCGTCACCACGATCGGACGGTTGATCAGGATGGGATGCATGAGCATCTGATCGATCAGCTCGTCATCGGACCATTTGGGATCGGCGAGGCCGAGCTCCTTGTAGGGGGTTCCCTTTTCGCGCAGCAATGCGCGGACGGATATTCCCATCGCCGCGATCAGTTGCTTGAGCGTTTCGCGTGCCGGCGGCGTCTTCAGATATTCGATGACGACGGGCTCCACGCCGCTCTGCCGGATCATCGCCAGCGTGTTGCGCGAGGTGCCGCAATCGGGGTTGTGATAAATCGTGACGCTCATTGCAGGGGCTCCGTGATCGGGAGAGGGGCTGGCGCGCGCGAATGTCCGAGCAGCCAGTTCATCAACAGCAGGCCGGCGAACGCTCCGCAGAGTTCCGCGAGGATGAATCCGGGCAGGTCAGCGGGACGAATGCCCGAGAATGTGTTGGTCAGCGACCGCGCGATGGCCACCGCAGGATTGGCAAACGACGTGGAGGCCGTGAACCAATAGGCCGCGGTGATGTAAAGGCCGACCAGCCAGGGGACCGCCGTCCGCTGAAAGCGGATGCCGGCGAGGATCGTTGCGACCAGCCCGAACGCGGCGACGGCTTCGGCAAACCATTGCGGCCCTCCGGTTCGAACCTTGGTCGAGACATCGAGCAGGGGCAGTCCGAACATCAGATGCGCCGCCATCGTCCCCGCGATGCCGCCGGCGATCTGCGCAATCACGTAAAGAGCGGCCTCATTCACCGGCAGCTCGCGCTTACCGGCAAACACGAGCGTAACCGCCGGATTGAAATGCGCGCCGGAGATCGGACCGAGCACCGTGATGAGCACGACCAGAATGGCACCGGTCGGCAAGGTGTTGCAGAGAAGCGCAAGCGCGACGTCCTTGGTCAGCGTCTCCGCCATGATGCCGGAGCCGACCACCGTGGCGACGAGAATGCCGGTGCCGAGCGCTTCGGCCGCAAGGCGCCGCGAAAGATCGAAATTATCCATCAGCCGGCCTTCGGCGTCGGGTGCAGCACGCCTTCGAAGGCATCGATCAACCTCTGGTCAGGCACGGACTTTCCCCTTTCGCTTTGGAGAGCAGCAGGCTTGCAGGCTTTCGACGACCGGCTCGCAAACCTCCGGCCGTCCGCCGCAGCAATCACGCAGCAGGAAAACCGCGACATCGCGGAATTCGGCGAGGTTGGCGCGGTAGACGATCGACCGGCTGTGCCGCTCTGATGTCACGAGGCCGGCGCGCGTCAGGATCGAGAGATGGGCCGACAACGTGTTCGGCGGCACTTCGAGCAGGCGTGCGAGGTCGCCGGCCGCAAGGCCATCGGGCTCGTGCCCGACCAGCGCCCGGAACGCCTCCAGGCGGGTCGATTGCGCCAGCGCGGCGAGCGCGAGGACGGCTTCTTCTGATTCCATATATCCAGACTTATGGAATTATTGGCGAAGCGTCAATCCGGAAATCTCTTTGGTCGTGTCGAGGCGGGTTGCGGTTGTTCATGAAGCAGGTTCCTCCGGGCCAGGCGACCGGTTCGCTTGCTGTCGCTACTGGGCTCGGCACCACGCAAACCACGGCAAATCTGGCGCAATCGTGATGAATCGACGATTTGCACGGCTGCTGCTGACGTGCGAAAAGGGGAACATGGGTCCGCTGAAGACATTCAAGTGGCTGATCGCGCTCGCGGTGGCGGCGGGACTTATGGTCGCGCCCTTGTCGTTGCCCGCCGTCGCTGCACCGCAGGCGGCAGCCGCTTCCGACAACATGCAGTCGATGTCGGCCGACATGCCCTGCTGTCCCGACCAGCAGAAGAGCACAGGCTGTCAGGACTGCCCGCTCGTGGCGATGTGCATTCTGAAGACGGCGCAGGCTGGACCGTCCATAGTCGCCGCCCTCCCGCTGCGGTACGCCGTCCGTACCGCCCATTTCGTCACGGATGACGTGCTTGGTGACGGCCTCGACCGTCCGCCTCCCGAGCAGCCACCTCGAACCCAGGCCTGAGCGGCGCCTAGGCGCCGACTGCATCGGTGCGCTTGCGCGCGCTGATGACGCACGCCGCCTCGGCGGCGGATTCCAGGACATCGAGGACACAGAAAAAATGAAGACGTTTAGCTTCGCGCGCGCCGTCCGGGCGGCGTTGATCGCTGCCGCCATCGGCGGCACCAGCACGGCCGCATTGGCCGACATCAAGGACTACAAGTTCGAGCTCGTCGATCAGTCGGTTCAGGCCGGGCCCGACAAGGTCATCACCGTCAGGCTCGTGAACACCAAGACCGGCAAGCCGGTACCGGATGCCGTGATCTTCGCCAGCCGCTTGGACATGGCTCCGGACGGCATGCAGGAGATGGCGACCAAGGTCACGCCCATGCCGGGGACGGAGCCCGGCACCTACCGCTTCAAGGCGACGTTGGGCATGGCGGGACGCTGGCAGCTTTCTCTGGGCGCCAAGATCCAGGGCGAGACCGGCAGCGTCGAGAACAAGCTCGTCATCACGGCGCAGAAATGACCCGCGCCCTCACTGCAAGCCTGGCCGCCGCGTTGATCGCGGCGGCGGGCATCGCATTCGTCGTCGGCCCGCAGCGGCCGGCGGCGCGAGCGGTCGCCGTGATCGGCCCGGCTGCGGCCGAAGAGAGCGGCGCGCCGATCTATTACCAGGATCCGGACGGCAAGGCATCGTATTCGCTTGTGCCGAGAAAGACGCCGGACGGCCGGGACTACCGGCCTGTGCCGGCTGGCGCCGACATCAGCTTCGACGATGAGCAGGCGGCAGCCCCGCCGCCGGCGGCAACCGCCGGCGGCGAGCGCAAGATCAAGTACTACCGCAATCCCATGGGCCTGCCGGACACCTCGCCGACGCCGAAGAAGGATTCCATGGGGATGGATTACATCCCCGTCTATGAAGGCGAGGACAGCGAGGACGGCTCCGTCAGGCTGTCGCCCGGCAAGATCCAGCGGACCGGAGTCAAGTCGGAGCCCGCAGCGAGACGGGTGATCCGGACCATCGTGAGAGCGCCGGGCACCATCGCCCTCGACGAGCGGCGGATTTCCGTGATCGCCATGCGCTCGGAGAGCTTCATCCTCAAGGTCGCAGACGTGACGACCGGATCGCATGTGGTCAAGGGCCAGCCTTTGATGGAGGTCTACAGCCCGTCGGTTTCCTCGGCGGCGGCCGAGTACCTCGCGACGATCACCTCGAAGACGACGGCGGGCGACGTCCAGTACGGACGCGGCTCCCGGCAGCGGCTGATGAACCTGGACGTGCCGGAGAGCGCCATTGCCGCCATCGAGAACAGCCGAACTGTGCCGACCTCGATCGCGTGGACTTCGCCGCGCGACGGCATCGTGCTGGAGCGCAATGCGATCGAGGGCATGCGCGTGCAGCCTGGAGGGGTCCTGTTCCGGATCGCCGACCATTCGATGGTATGGGCCCTGATCGACGTCGCCGAACGCGATCTGGGCATGATCGCCAAGGGCCAGCCCGTCACGGTGAAGGCGCGGAGCTTTCCGGGCCGCGAGTTCACTGGAAAGGTCCAGGTGATCTATCCCGAGATCAACAAGGAGACCCGGACCGCGCGCGTGCGGATCGAGCTGCAAAATCCGGACCTGATCCTGCTGCACGACATGTACGTCGACGCCGAGATCGACACCGGCAGCGGTGAGGCCGCTCTCACAGTGCCCGAGAGCGCCGTGATGGACACGGGCAGCCGGCAGGCCGTTTTCGTCGATAGGGGGCAGGGTCGGCTGGAGCCGCGCGAGGTCAAGCTCGGCAATCGTGGCGGCGGCTTCGTGGAGGTCCGGGACGGCCTTGCGGAGGGCGACGCCGTGGTGGTCTCGGCGAACTTTCTGATCGATGCCGAAAGCAACCTGAAGGCCGCACTGAAGGGCTTCGCGGAGGGAGCGCAGCAATGATCGCCCGCCTCATCGGCTGGTCCGCCCGCAACCTGCTGCTGGTGCTGTTCGGGACCGGCTTCGCCGCCGCTGCAGGGCTCTATGCGCTTCTGCATCTGCCGCTCGATGCGATCCCGGATCTCTCGGACACCCAGGTCATCGTCTACACGGAGTACCCCGGCCAGGCGCCGCAGGTGATCGAGGACCAGGTCACCTATCCGCTGACGACGGCCATGCTGACCGTGCCCAAATCGAAAGTTGTCCGCGGCTTCTCGTTCTTCGGCGTCTCCTTTGTCTACGTCATCTTCGAGGACGGCACCGACATCTACTGGGCGCGCTCGCGCGTGCTGGAATTCCTCAACGGCGCGAGCGCACGCCTGCCGGCCGGCGTGACACCCACGATCGGTCCCGACGCGACCGGCGTCGGCTGGGTCTACCAGTACGCCGTCATGTCCAAGGAGCTGAACCTCGCCGACACGCGCACGATCCAGGACTGGAATCTGAAGTTCGCCCTCGCCAAGGCCGAGGGCGTCGCGGAAGTCGCCAGCGTCGGCGGCTTCGTCAAGCAGTACAACGTGATCCTCGATCCGCAGCGGATGCGCGACCGCGGCATCACCATGCAGAAGATGCGCGATGCCATCCGCGCCAGCAACGCCGACGTGGGCGGCCGGACGGTCGAATTGTCGGAGTTCGAGTACGTCATCCGCGGCAAGGGCTACATCAAGTCGATCAACGATCTCGGCGACATCGTGCTGAAGACGAGCAACGGCACGCCCGTGCTGCTGCGCGACGTCGCACGGGTCGAGCTCGGCCCCGACGAACGGCGAGGCATCGCCGAGCTGAACGGCGAGGGCGAGGTCGCCAGCGGCATCGTGCTGCAGCGCTTCGGTCTCAACGCGCTGGAGGTCATCCAGAACGTCAAGAAGCGCTTCCAGGAGATCGCCTCGAGCCTGCCGAAGTCCGTCGAGATCGTGCCGGTCTACGACCGCTCCAACCTGATCTACGCGGCCATCGATACCCTCAAGCACACGCTGTTCGAGGAAAGCGTCGTGGTCGCGCTGGTCTGCATCGTATTTCTGCTGCACGTCCGCAGCGCGTTGGTCGCCATCCTGATGCTGCCGGTCGGCGTCTTGATGGCGTTCGGCGCCATGAAGCTGCTGGGCCTCGGCTCCAACATCATGAGCCTCGGAGGGATCGCGATCGCGATCGGCGCCATGGTGGACGCGGCCATCGTCATGATCGAGAACGCGCACAAGCATCTCGAACGCGCCGAACCGGGCAAATCCCGGATCGACATCCTGATTGCTGCTGCTTCAGAGGTCGGCCCGGCGCTGTTCTTCAGCCTGCTGATCATCACCGTCTCGTTCATGCCGATCTTCACGCTGGAATCGCAGGAAGGCCGGCTGTTCAGCCCGCTGGCGTTCACCAAGACGTTCTCGATGGCGGCCGCCGCGCTGCTGTCGGTGACGCTGGTGCCGGCGCTGATGGTGATCTTCGTGCGCGGGCGGATCGTTCCGGAGCACAGCAACCCGATCAACCGGTTCCTGATCTGGATCTACCGACCAATCATCAAGGGCGTGATGCGGGCAAAGATTCTGGTGATCGTGCTCGCGCTGGCCGCCCTCGCGGCGAGCATCTGGCCCGCGCGCCAACTCGGCACGGAGTTCATGCCGAACCTCAACGAAGGCACGCTGCTCTACATGCCGACCACGCTGCCGGGCATCTCCGTGACGAAGGCGGGCGAGCTGATGCAGGCCCAGGACCGGATCATCCGGTCGTTTCCGGAAGTCGCCTCGATCTACGGCAAGGCGGGACGCGCCGCGACCGCCACCGATCCGGCCCCGTCCGAGATGTTCGAGACAATCGTCAACCTCAAGCCGAAGCAAGAGTGGCGCCCCGGCATGACCGTCGACGGTCTCATCGCCGAGATGGACAAGGCGCTGCAGTTTCCTGGTGTCTCGAACGCCTGGACCATGCCTATCAAGGCGCGCATCGACATGTTGTCGACCGGCATCAGGACTCCGATCGGCGTCAAGGTCATCGGCACCGACCTGGTCGAGATCGACAAGCTCGCAAAGCAGATCGAGCAGGTCCTCAAGGCGGTGCCGGGCACCTCTTCGGCGTATGCCGAGCGCGGCATCGGTGGCTACTATCTGGAGGTCACGCCGGACCGGACCGCGATGGCTCGCTACGGCATCATGATTCAAGACGTGCAGGATACGATCGCCACCGCGCTCGGCGGACAGACAGTGACGACGACGGTCGAAGGCCGGCAGCGCTTCACGGTCAACATGCGCTATCCGCGCGATCTGCGCGACAACCCACAGGCCATCGCCAACGACGTGCTGGTGCCGATGCCCGCCGGCGGTGCTGTGCCGCTAGGCGAGGTCGCGAAGGTCGCGCCGGCGCGCGGGCCGACCTCGATCCGGACCGAGAACGGCCAGCTCGCGACCTACATCTACGTCGACATCCGTGACCGCGACCTCGGCGGCTACGTCGCCGATGCGAAAGCTGCCGTGCAAGCCAGCATCCGCTTCCCAGCCGAATACTACGTCATGTGGAGCGGCCAGTACGAATATCTGGAGCGGGCCACCGCGCGGCTGAAGATCGTCGTCCCCGTGACCCTGCTCATCATCTTCCTACTGCTGTACCTGAACTTCCGATCTATGACCGAGACGATGATCGTCATGCTCTCGCTCCCGTTCGCGCTGGTCGGCGGGCTGTGGCTGATGTGGTGGCTGGGATTCAACTTGTCAGTGGCGGTTGCCGTGGGCTTCATCGCACTCGCCGGCGTCGCCGCCGAGACCGGCGTGGTCATGCTGATCTATCTCAATCAGGCGCTGGCGGAGATCAGGTTCAAGCGCGGCATGGAAGGCCGTGCGCTCACCCGCGGCGACCTCTACGATGCCGTCATGGAAGGCGCGGTGGAGCGCGTACGTCCCAAGATGATGACGGTGGTCGCGATCATGGCGGGGCTGCTGCCGATCATGTGGAGCACCGGGACAGGCTCGGAGATCATGCAGCGCATTGCGGTGCCGATGATCGGCGGCATGATCTCCTCCACGCTGCTGACATTGATCGTGATTCCGGCGATCTTCGGCCTGGTGAAGGGCTTCGGACTGCCGCGCGACGACGGCCGGGCTCCACCGCCGGTCCGCAACCCGATCAAACGTCTCAAACCTGTTCCGGAGCCAGCTGAATGAGGTGAACCATGATGCAGGACATGATGCCGGGGATGATGTGGGCAATGGGACTTCTGTGGCTGCTTGCGATCGTCGTCCTGGTCCTCGCAGCCGCTGCGCTGATCAAGTATCTCCGTTCCTGAACGTGCCGGTGTGACGCAACGGCACGCGGGTTAGCTTTCGGACGCGCGCGTCGCCGGTGCGGGCTGGCCCGATCTCGACGCTCGGATATGCCGGCGTTTTGGTTTCAGCCCGATCTCGGCGCTCGCCGATTGCGGTGACAGTGCACTAATTGCATGGATGAATAGAATGCACTGTCACCGAAATCGTTCGCTCGTGGGAATTCCTTCTATGGATTCACGACTTGTTTCTACAACGTCGGCGATCTCTCCGCCCAGGCCTTGGTGGCTTGGCAGATTTCCATCGCGCGGGCGTAGGCGGGGCGCGTCGTCGTGCGAGCGAGATAGGCCCGCTCGACCGGGCCCGGGGTATAGTTGCCGGTTCGCAGACCAAGCAGGAGAGCGTAGCTCACTGAAATGTCGGCCGCAGTGAACCGGTCTCCGGCGAGAAATGGACGATTTGAGAGACGCTGGATGACCAACCCCAGCCGGCTCTGAAAGGTCTCTAGTGCCCAGCTTGTCACCCGGGCGTTTCGCTCTGCTTCCGGCGCGAGTGCGCGACCGACGAAGACGGCGTTCATTGGCCCGGCGAGCCCAGCCTCTCCCAAATGGAGGAATTGCAGATAGGCGGCGAAAGCCGGATCATCCGGGGCGACGGCGAGCGGGCTCGGTCCGTGGCGGGCGAGCAGGTATTCGAGGATCGCGATCGATTCGACCATGATCGTCTCGCCGTCCTGTAGCGCCGGGATAAAGCCGGCGGGGTTGATCGCAAGAAAATCGGGATCGTTCTCGACGGCGAGCAGATCGACCGGGCGCAGCCGATAAGCCACTCCCAATTCCTCGAGCAGCCAAACGACACGGAACCCACGACCTTCACCATAGACAGTGAGCATAATTGAGTGTCCTCACGTTGGCTCAAACGCTTTCATTCGCACGAGCGAGATTACTACATGCTGCTATCGCTCGGACAGTGCGTAGGGCGGATTAGCGTCAGCGTAATCCGCCATTTCACTCTGAGACGATCAACCGACGCGACCGCGGGACGCGGCCCGCGGTGCCCCATCAACTGACATGTAGCTGCACCGCGTCTACGGAAGCGATGCGCCAAAATCAAAAGAGCTTCTATGGATTTGCGAGGTCGCAGAAGTTATGCTGTGCAACTCACAAGTTCCCTGCCTGGCGGTGAAGACGAAGGATGACCGACGACGACATTGAGATACGTCGCCTCGCCCGGGAGGATGCTGTCCTCTATCGAGACATTCGACTGGAGGCTCTCCAAGCCAACCCGGAAGCGTTCGGTCGCACCTTCGAGGTTGAAGATGCCCAGCCGCTGAGCTTGTTCTCGGACCGGCTCGGCAGCTCTATAGTGCTCGGCGCGTTCCGCGATGCAGAACTCCTCGGCATTGTCGGCTTTGCTGTCCAACAGGGCCAGAAGGAAGCTCACAAAGGCACGCTTTGGGGAATGTACGTTCGACCATCCGCAAGGAATGCCAAAGTCGGTCGACGTTTGGTCGAAGCGATATGCAATCTTGCCCGTCAGCAGGTTGAGCTGATCCAGCTCAGCGTTGTGGTGGACAATCAACATGCGCGGAGTCTTTACGCGAGATTGGGCTTCCTCGAGTACGGCGTGGAGGAGAACGCGTTGAAGCAAGCTGGCCGCTACTACGACTCAGTTCTTATGGCGAAGGATCTCTCGCGGCCCTGAGTTATTTTGCGACGCAGACATCGAAGTTACGGTGGAAGTTACGGTGACAGTGCACTAAATTGTGCGGTTGATTGAATGCTGCCGTAATGCCGTAATACCCAAGCATTTTGCGGGGTTTGAAGCCCGGGGATAAAATTCGCGGTCGAGTGGACCCGCGCTGGCTGCTCGGCTATTTAGCATCCTGGAGATTATTGGATGTCAGCCAACACTTGGACGAGCATAGTTGAAGCCAACGTCCGTTCTTACGGAAACATTGTGCTCGGCATTGATCCCTATCTGCCGGATGTTCCAGCGGCCTTCGAGCAGAACAATGACGGGATTGATTGGCTACCCCGCTATCTTGATTTCATCCTGGAAACCGCTGTCGGAAAAATAGGCTTTGTCAAATTTCAGTCGGCCTATTTCGAGGCATACGGCCTTGCCGGCTTAAGTGCATTGTCGTTTGCGATGAAGCGGGCGCGAGCGGCGGGCGTCGGTGTCATTCTTGATGCCAAGCGCGGAGACATTGGGTCGACAGCGGCCGCCTATGCACGTGCCTATCTGACGCCAACCCATGCAGGGGGCAGCGGCGATTTTGAAGCTGATTGCTTGACCGTCAACCCGATGATGGGCCCGGATACTTTGGAGCCCTTCCTCGAGTGTGTTCGCAGATATGGCAAGGGCCTGTTCGTTCTTTGCCGCACATCCAATCCTAGCGCAGGTTGGCTGCAAGACCGCATGACGGGCAACCGCTTCGTTTCTGACCGGCTGGCCGATTTGATTACGACGATCGGCAGGGATCATGCGTTGGACTCGGGTCTCAGTCCTGTGGGCGCGGTTATCGGAACGACCGCCCCCCAAGAGGGAAAGCGGCTCCGTGACCTTCTGCCGAACGCCATTATCCTCGCTCCGGGGCTTGGACCGCAAGGAGGAAACCCCACGGCGCTGAACGCGCTACGCGGCTCGCGGCCGGAAGATCTTCTCGTGCCAGTTTCTCGTGGCCTCTTACGGACCGAGGATCGGGCTATTTCCCTCAGTGATTATGAGATGCTCATCAAGGAGCGCCTCGAACAACTCAAAGCGACGCTCGCCGTGCAGCCAATCCTGAGTGCGGCAGGCTGAGCCGCGTCGGAATATCGATCCTCTCATCACGGCAATCTCTGTTCCGGCATGAAAAAACCCGCGGCGGATTTCTCCGCGCGGGTGTTTACGAATTTTCGATGATGCCATTCTGCCAGTGTTTTGCCCGACGTGTCAAAGCGAAGTTTTAGCTGACACGTTCGGTCCATCCGCGGATGAGCGCTCGAGCATGAACCGGAAACGTGCGGAGCGGTTTTCCGGAAAGATCATGCTCCAAACAATAAGGCTCAATGATTTCAATGCCCACGCTACTGTGCATGGGGTTGTTTTCGCGTGTTTGGCTTGGAAGGCGTTTCAACGCCCGCGCTTACCGCCGGCCGCGCGGCGCTTCGGCCTTGGCGGGCGCTTCGGTCTGCGGGGCGCAGGTGGCGGCGTTAAGCGTTGCCTGCGCCTGCGGCATCAGGCCGGGCTCGGCGGCCAGCGCCTTCATCACGATCAGGCCGGTGGTCGCAGGGGAATCGATGATCAGGCGGTCGGCCGCGGTGATCTCCTCGTCCTCGGGCAGGGCGTCGTGCTGCGCCTCCGTCATCAGGTCGAGCTCGATCACCTTCTTGCCGGCCGAGCGGTCGTTGATGGCGTAATAGGCGATCTCGTTGCGGGTGTAGAACGACACCGACGTGTAGGACTGGCTCACCGGCACGGTGAGCTTGAGCGGCCCGCCCGAGAGATCATAGCGGCAGATCGCCAGCGCGAAGGCCGGGTCCATGAACGGCATCGGCGAGGTGTTGGGATCCGCGAGCGGAAGCTGCGTGACGCTGTTGAGCCTGGTCATCGGCGTCAGCCGCGAATAGGCGTCCTGGGTCGCAATGCGCGGCAGCGCCAGCACGCTGACGAGATGGACCACGAGGCCCAGCACCACGCCGGCAACGATGGTGAACAGCAGCCGGATCATGAGCAGCCCACCGTCGAGATCGTCGGCATCGGCGCATCGCGCTGGGTGCGCGTCGCCACCCCGACAGGGGTGTCGTAGAGGCGGAACATCAGCGCGTAGCGCTCGATGCCGCCGGTCGGCAGCCAGTTGCCGGCGCGCGAACGCGAGGCGATGTGGATCTCGAACGAGCCGTCGGACTGGCGCACGATCTCCTGGCTGGTGAAGCCGTAGCGCTGCAGCGAGTTGGCGACGAGATGACCCTTGCGGTCGTACAGCGTCAGCGTCCAGAACCGCGCCGGCGGCGTCACACCGGAGACGACAACGTCGCAGCGGCCGTCGAGCGCCTTCTTCTTGTCGTCGGCGGTCGCGGTAAAGGCGACGCCGTCACCGGTGCCGATCGGCAGCTCGCCGTTGCGCACGATGGTGGCGCGCGAATACGGATCGACGTCGGCGGTGCCGGTGCGGGGGCGGGCGGTCCAGGGGCCGATGGTCAGCGCGCCGATCTCGGTGCCGCGTGTCGTCGTCATCCAGGTCGCGCCCAGGCCGACCACGGTCGCGAGCAGGAGGGCCGTCAATGTGCTCAGGATCAGCCGCACGGGATCAGATCAGTTCTTGCGCGGGGTGGTGGATGCGTTCGCGTTCTCCTCCGCCGCATAGTTCTGCGGGAAGGCGAGCGCGCTGTTCGACGATGCCGGCTTGGCCTGCTGGCTGTCGTTGGCCGTCGATTTGGTCGCGGTCCTGGCGGCGTCGTCGAGCAGCTTCTCGACCCGCACCAGGACGTCGGCGCCCCGCTTGGTCAGCACCGGCGGCGGACCGGGCTTGGTCTCCAGCACCTTTGGCGCCGCATTGGCCTGCGCATTGGCAACTCGTTCCGGCGGCAGCTTCTGGCCCATGCCGATGCCGGGAATTTCCCGGACCTCGACGCCCTGATGCGCTGCGACCATGATGTCGTGCCAGGTCTGCGCCGGCAGCGAGCCGCCGGTCATGCGGTTGGTCGGTGAATAGTCGTCATTGCCGTACCAGACCGCGCAGGTGAAATTGCCGGTATAGCCGACGAACCAGGCGTCGCGATAAGCATTGGTCGTGCCGGTCTTGCCGGCGGTCGGAATGCCGTCGAGCGCTGCGCGGCGCGCGGTGCCTTCACTGACGACGTGGCTCATCATGCCGGCCATGTCGGCGGCGATGTTCGGCGGAATGGCCTGCTTCGGCTTCGGGCCGTCGCGGTCCCAGCGCCAGACCAGATCGCCAGCGCCGGTGCGCACTTCGAGCACCGAATGCGGCGTCACCGACTTGCCGCGGTTCGGGAAGGTCGCATAGGCCACGGCATGCTCGAGCACGGTGACCTCGTCCGAGCCGATCGGCAGCGACGGCGTATCGGGCAGGGGGGCCTTGAGGCCGAACCGGCGCGCGACCTCGACGATCTTGGCGCGGCCGATCTTGGCCGGGTTCGGCGCCTTCGGCTGCTCCTTCTGGCCGATCGCGATCGACAGTTTTACGGGCACGACGTTGATCGAGCGCGTGATCGCCTGCGTCAGCGTCACCGCGCCGGAATAGGAATGGCCATAGTTCTGCGGACACCAATTACCGATGCAGACCGGGCCGTCGACCACGATCGAGTTCGGCGTGAAGCCGTTCAAGAGCGCCGTGGTGTAGACGTAAGGCTTGAACGACGAGCCGGGCTGGCGATAGGCATCGACGGCGCGGTTGAACTGGCTCGCGCCGTAATCGCGGCCGCCGACCATGGCGCGGATGCCGCCGTCGAGATCGGACACGACGGTCGCGGCCTGCGTCGCGTGATAGTCGCGGCCGAACTGGCGCAGCTGGTTCTCGATCGCGTCCTCGGCGGCCTTCTGCACGTTGGCGTCGATCGCGAGGCGAACGACGAACACGCGCTCGGTGTAGGACTTCGGGAAGGTGTCGACCAGCTTGCGCATCTCGTCGAAGGCGTAGTCGAGATAGTAGTTCGGCGACGCCTCGTCGCGGCGGTCGACCGCGAAGGCCGGATTGCGACGGGCGCCGAACACCTGGCCCTCGGTCATGAAGCCGGCATCGACGAGATTGTCGAGCACGACGTTGGCGCGGGCACGCGCGGCGGGCAGGTTGATGTGCGGCGCGTATTTCGTCGGCGCCTTGAACAGGCCGGCGAGCATCGCAGCTTCCGCCAGCGTCACGTCGCGCGCCGACTTGTTGAAGTAGAAATGCGCCGCACCGTCGACGCCGAACGTGCCGCCGCCCATATAGGCGCGATCGAGATAGAGCTTGAGGATCTCGTTCTTGCTCAGGCGCCATTCCAGCCAGACCGCGAGGAAGGCCTCGTTGATCTTGCGCTCGATGGTGCGCTCGTTGCTCAGGAACAGGTTCTTGGCGAGCTGCTGCGTGATCGAGGAGCCGCCCTGGCGGACGCCGCCGGCCTGGGCGTTGGTGACCAGCGCGCGCGCGGTGCCGGCGATGTCGATGCCGAAATGCTCGTAGAAGCGGCGGTCTTCGGTCGCCAGCGTCGCCTTGATCAGGACGTCAGGAAAATCTTCCAGCGGAATCGAGTCGTTGTGCTTGATGCCGCGGCTGCCGATCGGATTGCCGTAGCGGTCGAGGAACGTCACCGCCAGATCGGACTTCTTCAGCCAGTCCTCGTCCGCGGTCTCGCGAAAGGCGGGGATGGCGAGGATCAGCATCAGCACCATGCCGCCGAGGCCGAGCGTTGCGGCCTCCGACAGCGGCTCGACGAACACCCAGCGTTTCCACCGCCCGACATAGAAGCGGTCCATGAAGGTCGAGTAGCGCTCGTAGAGCTCGCGGATGCCCTTGGCCGAGGAGAACAGCGAGGAGTCGATGCGCGCATCGAGGTCCAGGAAGAAGTTCCTGATACGGCTCTTCCAGTTGGATGGTGTGTTCTGGACCACCTAGAACCCTTGAGGCTCGCTTCGAAAGCGTTCAAGCACCCGGCCGGGGCGGCATCGAGACGTCTTGCGGGATTGTTGCGGCAAACCCAAGGCGCCCGTTTCGCGTCCGAGGGGACTTGCTGTTCTTCTAGCCGAGCGGGGCCTATAAACCAATGGTCAGGCTCGCAATTTTGAACAACAGGCCTAATTGAACCCCGGTTCATTACGGGCCTTATGGGGCGTTGCTTGCGGCTTTAGGGCCGCGCGCCCTAGATGGCACTGGCCGCAGCTTTTTGGAATCGTATCAGACGCATGACCGCAGCTCGCAAACGACCTTCAGACCAGGATGGATTCTTCTGGAAAACCAAGAAGATGGAGGACATGTCGCCGGCCGAATGGGAGAGCCTGTGCGACGGCTGCGGCCGCTGCTGCCTGAGCAAGCTCGAAGATGAGGATACCGGCGAGATCTATTTCACCGACGTCAGCTGCAAGATGCTCGATTCCTGCACCAGCGGCTGCAAGGACTACGCGAATCGCTTCGACTTCGTCCCGGACTGCGTTGTCATGACCCCCGAGAAGGTCCGCACGCTGCCTTGGCTGCCGCCGACCTGCGGCTACAGGCTCGTCGCCCAGGGTCGCGATCTCTATTGGTGGCACCCGCTGATATCAGGGGATCCCAATACGGTGCACGAGGCCGGCGTCTCCGTGCGCGGCCGGGTCTCGGGCACCGAGGAAGGGGTCCCGGACGACAAGCTCGAAAACTATATCGTGCAATGGCCGGGGCAGATCCCGAAACGAGCACGCCTGAAGCGACGCCCCAAGGCCTGATCACGGACCGGTCCGGTCTGCCATCTCAGTCAATTGTTCGGGATGACCGTGGTGCGGGACGCACCCATGCGCCGCGGTGCCTGCCTGAGAAGAACTTTGCTGTCTAGATTGGGTTCATAGAACGAATCCTTCGCGGCTTTGCACCGCAACACGCTCGATCTGATACGCCCGAAATGAACAAGTTCGCACGGCAGAGCAGCCAATCTGCCGACATCCAGACATTGCCCGACGAGATCGCCGAGGAACTGACCCGCCTTCCGGGCGAGGTCATCAGCGTGAGTGACGCTCCTTCCCTCGCGCCGCCGGTCCCGCTGTCGCAGGACGAGGTCCGGACCATCGTACTCAGCCTGATGCTGACGATGTTCCTGGCTGCCCTCGACCAGACCATCGTCGCCACTGCGCTGCCGACCATCGGCCGTCAGTTCCAGGATGTCTCGAATCTTTCCTGGGTCATCACCGCCTATCTGCTCGCCTCGACCGCGGTCGCGCCGGTGTTCGGGACGCTGAGCGACATCTACGGCCGCAAGGCCATGATCATCGTGTCGCTGAGCCTGTTCATCGCGGGATCGGTGTTGTGCGCGATCGCGCCGAACATGCCGATGCTGATTTTGGCGCGCGGCCTGCAGGGGCTGGGCGGCGGCGGCATCATGCCTGTCGTGCAGACCGTGATCTCCGACGTGGTGTCCCCGCGCGAGCGCGGCCAGTACCAGGCTTATTTCTCCAGCGTCTGGATGGTCGGCGGCATTCTCGGCCCCGTCATCGGCGGCGTGTTCGCCGAGCATCTGCACTGGTCGATGATCTTCTGGATCAACCTGCCGCTCGCAGCCGCAGCGCTCGCGCTGCTGCTGCCGAAGATGAAGAAGATCCCGGTGTTCCACCGCAAGCGCAAGGTCGACTGGCTCGGCGGCGTGCTGCTGATGGCCTCTGCCGTCGTCTTCATGCTGGTGCTGACCTGGGGCGGCACGCGCTATCCCTGGCTCTCGCCGACCGTGCTGTCGATGGTGGGCGGCGCCGTCGCGCTTGCGGTCACCTTCGTATGGCACGCGCGTCGCGCCGACGAGCCGTTCCTGCCGTTGCCGTTGCTCTCGGGATCGGTCGCGCCGTTCGCGCTTACCGCCGGCGGCTGCGGCTTAGGGGCCATCACCGGCCTCACCGTGCAGCTGCCGCTCTATTACGAGTCGGTCTACCACCTCAGTGCCAGCGAGGCGGGCCTTGCACTGATTCCGCTCGCGGCGGTCTCGACCTGTGGTGCGGCGATCGCGGGCCGCACCATGGCGCGCGCCAAGCATTACAAGCGCGTCGCCATCATCGGCACGTCCTGGGCTGCGATCTGCGCGCTCGGCCTCACGGTCACCACGCTGCCGCTATGGGGACTGCTGACGCTGATGGCCGCCTTTGCGCTCGGCCTCGGCACGACCTTCCCGGTCTGCGTGGTCTCGCTGCAGAATTCAGTGGCCCGCCCGCAGGTCGGCACCATCACCGGGGCCATGAACTTCTTCCGTTCGCTGATGTCCTCGTTCACGGTCGCCGCGTTCGCGGCCATCCTGCTGATCGCGCTCGGCGCCGATATTCCGCTGGCCGGCGAGCATCACGCCGCAGGCTCCATCCCGGCGATCCCCACCGAGGACATGCGGCACGCCTTCCGCTACGTCTTTGCGGCCGCGACCGCGCTGATGACCACCGCCTCGCTCTGCCTGATCATGATGGAGGAGCGGCCGCTGGCTGGTCCCACCACCACGCAGCCCGTCGAGATGGCGGAATAGCGATCTCTATCCGCCGCGATCAGGATCGTCGTCGAGATTGCCGACGCTCGTCTTCCGCGCTTTTGCCGCAAGCTGCTCCTTAAGCTTCGCCAGCGCATCAGCCGACCAATCATTGACATCGGTGACCGCGATCCAGGCATCGACATAATGCTCGGGCGCGTAGACATGGCCAAAGCCCATCGGCGTGTTGGTCGCGACCGCCATGTCGAGGGCGAGTTGAAGCATGGTGACGATCGGATACCACCTAAGCTCCGGTGACACGTCGGGGCCGCGCGGCGCATTCATCCAGGCCGGGGGGTGGTAGGCGTCGCGGTAGGCGAAGAACGTGATCGCGTCGCTGGCATATTGCAGATAGACGACGCGCATCGGGCCCCATGGCGCATCTGCGGGCACCGTCGGCCCGTTCTGGTTCATGAAGCGCACGAAGCGGCCGTCGCGGAATTCAGGCAGCCACGCCGGCGAGCCCGGATTGCGGTTGTCGGTGATCGAGCGCCAGATGCGGCTCTCGAACGGCGCACCGCTCCACAGCGCGCCGGCAATGGGATCGCCGATCGTCTCGAACAGCTCGGCCGACTTTTCCGAGTTGAGGGCACCGAGGCTGAGCCCGTGCAGATACAGCTTCGGCCGCTTGTCCTTCGGCAGCGTCGTCCAGTAGCCGTAGATCTCCGCGAACAGCGCCCGCGCGGCTTCCGCGCCGTATTCGGGCTGAAACAGCAGCGACAGCGGGCTGTTGAGATAGGAATACTGCATCGCGACGCTGGCGACGTCGCCGTGGTGGAGATATTCGACCGTATCCATCGCGGACGGATCGATCCAGCCGGTGCCGGTCGGCGTGATGACGATCAGAACCTTTCGCTCGAAACCGTGCTGGCGTTTGAGCTCGTCAAGCGCGAGCCTGGCCCGCGCCTGCGCCGTGTCGCCGGCAGCGAGCCCCACATAGACGCGCACAGGTTCCTGCGCGGGCCGTTCCGTCACGGCACTGATCCCGCCTGCGGTCGGGCCCGAGGCAATGAAGCGGCGCCCCATGCGCCCGAGCTCCTTCCACTTCACGAGGGATGCCGGGCTTCCGGTCCGATTCGAGGCGGTCGGCTGCGGGCGTTCGGGCTCGAACAGGACATCGAGCTCGCGGAACGAAGAATCGAGCGCGTTGAACGCCGTGCGGATCAGGACATTGCTGGCGATTGACCAGAACAGCAGTGCTGCCACCAGCGCACCAATGACGTTCGCAACTTTTCGCGGAATGACACGCCCCGTGCGCGTGGCGAGGACGCGGGCGACAAGTGCGAACAGCCGCCCCAGCACCAGCAGCACCACGAACGTGATCAGGGCGATGATGCAGACCTTCACCGGATGCGCGGTCTCGACCGGCGCCATCTTCATGACACTGCGGATCGCATTCTGCCATGCGGTCGTGCGCCAGAGGGCGGCGATGACGACGAGCAGACAGCCGATTGCGACCAGCGCATTCGCAACAGATCTCGCGCGCGCTGACGGCTCGGGCAGCTCGAGATAGTGCCATAGCCGGCGCCACAGGACACCACTGAGGTAGCCGATCGCAAAGCAGCCGCCGGCCAGCGCCCCTTGCGTGAGATAGCTGCGCGGGATCAGCGTCGGCGTCAGCGCGGCTGCGAAGAACAGCGCGCCCAGCATCAGGCCGACGCCGGACAGCGAGAGCAATTGCCGCCGAAAGAACCGCGCGAGACCAGTCAACCCATCCCCCGACTGACGCTATCCCTTGTTGTCCGCAAAACCGCCCTTCCGCGGCAGCACAATCGTGAACTCCGTGAACCGACCCGGCTCCGTCGCGACGTCGATCGTGCCGCCGTGCTGCTTGACCACGATGTCGTGGCTCATCGACAATCCGAGGCCGGTGCCTTCGCCGGCCGGCTTGGTCGTGAAGAACGGATTGAACATTTTCGCCTTCACGTCGTCGGGAATGCCGGTGCCGTTGTCGCGGATGCGGATCTCGATGCTGTCGCCGCGGTCGCGGGTGGTGGCGGTCACGACCGGCTCGAAAGTGCCGCCGCCGCTCTCCGCCTGACGCTTTGTCACCGCATAAAACCCGTTCGAGATCAGGTTCAGCAGCACCCGCGAGATCTCCTGCGGAAACAAATTTGCGGAGCCTGCGGCCGGATCGAGCTCGCGCTTCAGCGTCACGTCGAACTGCGGCTTCTCGGCACGCGCGCCATGATAGGCAAGGTTGAGGCTCTCCTCGACCAGCGCATTGATGTCGCTCAAGCCGTACTCGCCGCCGCCTTCGCGCGAATGCAGCAGCATGTTCTTGACGATGGAATCGGCGCGCTTGCCGTGCTGCACGACCTTTTGCAGATTGTCCTTCAGCATCCCGGTCAGCTCGTCGACGTCGTTGCGGACATCGTCGCCGAGCGGCGCGGGCGCGAGCACCTCGTTCAGCTCGTCCGTCAGTTCGGCCGAGAGCGCGGCGAAATTGTTGACGAAGTTGAGCGGGTTCTTGATCTCGTGCGCGATGCCGGCGGTGAGCTGGCCGAGCGAGGCGAGCTTCTCGGTCTGGATCAGCCGGTCCTGCGCGGCGCGCAAATCGTCGAGCGATTTCGCAAGGTCGCGCGTGCGGTCCTGCACCTCGTTGAACAGCCGCGTGTTCTCGATTGCAATCACGGCCTGGTCGGCGAAGGTCTTGAGCAGGCTGATAGCCTTGTCGGGGAAGGGGCCGGCTTCGGGGCGCGTCACGCCGATGGTGCCGATCGCAACGCCGTCGCGTAGCATCGGGATCACGAGGATGCTGCGATAGCCGCGCGTCCGCGCCAGCTCCCGCATCGCCTCCGTCAGGTCTGCCTCGTTCTGCATGTCGCTGCGGAATGCGTACGCACCGCTGGTCGCCACCCGGCTGTGAATGCCTGATGACGACAGCGGCGCCGGGAACGTGCTGAGCAGCTCGGCGTTGCCGGCCTCGTTGTCGGTGGTGAAGGCCGCCAGATGCAGCACGCCGTCGATGACGCGGGTGACGGTGGAGGAATGCCCGCCGACCAGCGCCTTGGCGCTGTCGGAGATCGCCTGGAACACCGGCGTGACGTCGGCGGGCGAGGCCGCGATCACCTTGAGGATATCGGCTGTTGCAGTCTGCCGTTCCAGCGCTTCCCTGGTGGCGTTGAACAGGCTGACATTCTTGACCGCGATCACGGCCTGGTCGGCGAAGGTCTGCAACAGCCGCACATGATGCTCGGCGAACGCGCCGGTCGTCCGCCGCGTCGCGATGATGACGCCTTTGGCCTCACCCTCGCTCATCAAAGGCGTGAACAGCATGCTGCGAAAGCCGCGGGCGCGGGCGATGTCGCGTGCGGCCGGCTCGAGCTCGGTGTCGGGCAGCTGAGTCGATTCGCCACTGGCCGTGAGCTGGTGGGCCGGAAACTGCGCCAACGGCACCGGGAACGATTCCTGCAGCACGCGATCGCCGGCCGGATCGCCCGGCGTGAAGGCGGCAAGGTGCGCGGCGCCGTCGATGTAGCGCAGCACGGCGGTGGAGAAGCCGCCGATCAGCCGGTTGGCGTTGGTGGCGATGGCGTCGAACACCGGCTGCACGTCGGAGGGCGAAGCCGCCATCACCCTCAAGATGTCGGCCGTGGCGGTCTGGCGTTCCAGCGTCTCGCGCGTGGCGTTGAACAGCCGCGCATTCTCGATCGCGATCACCGCCTGGTCGGCGAAGGTCTGGAGCAGCTCCACGAGATCGGGCGCGAATGCACCGGTCTCGGTCCGCGTGACGCTGATCATGCCGACGGCTTCGCCGCGGTTCATCAGCGGCATGAACAGCACGCTGCGGAAGCCACGCAGCCGCGCGAGATCGCGGTTGAGCTCCGGGACCTCGTCGGCTTCGCTGTCGGGAAACTGGATCGTCTCTCCGCCGCGAACCAGCGCAAAGGTCGGAAAATCCTCGATCCGCCGCGGGAACGACGCCTTCAGCCCTTCGTCGCCTTCCGGGCTGGTCGGCGTAAACGCCACGAGGTGCAGCTCATCGCCGATGAACTGGAGCACGGTGGCGGAGAAGCCGCCGAGCAGGCGCTTTGAGCTGGACGCGATCGCCGCAAAGACGGGGCGGGCATCGGAGGGAGAGGCGGCGATGGTGCGCAAGATCTCGGCGCTGGCGTTTTGCCGATCGCGCAGCCGCGCGGTCTCGGCCGCGGCGGACTGCAATTGCCGCTTGAGCTCGTCGATCCCGGCAGCATCGTTGGAAAGGCTGGTCATTCGCATTCCGGCTGAAGGCCGCGACATGCGCGGCACCAGGCCGGATTATCACATCTTCTGCGGCCGGAGCCAGCGCCCGCGGAGCTGCGGTTGCCTCACGTGCCCGGCCGCGACACCTCGGTCTCCTTGCTGGTGATGAACTCCAGCAGCACCGGCACGCCTTCCTGCGTCTTCTGGATGCCGCGCTTGATCGCGGGGATGATATCCTCCGGCCTCGTCACCCGCTCGCCGTAGCCGCCAAAGGCGCGCGCCATCGCGGCATAGTCGCCGGAAATGTCGGTCGAGCGATATTTCTCGGTCGAGATCGGCATCACCTTCAGTTCGATCGCCATCGAGAAGTTGTTGAGCAGGATCGACATGATCGGGATCCGCTCGCGCACCGCGGTCTCGAAATCCATGCCCGTGAAGCCAATGGCCGCATCGCCCCAGACATTGATGCAGAGCTTGTCGGGTTTTGCGAGCTTGGCGCCCATCGCGAGACCAAGGCCGTAGCCAAGCTGCGTCGTCTTGCCCCAGCCGAGATAGGACAGGGGCGTGACCGCCTTCCAGAACGGCGAGAGCTGGTCGCGCGGGCTGCCGGCGTCATGGGTGATGATGGTGTTGTCGATGTCGACGGTGTGTTGCAGGTCCCACAGCACGCGATAGGGGTTGAGCGGCGCATCGTTGCTGGTGAGTTTCGGCATCCATTTTGCGAGCCACTCCTTGTGCGAAGCCGCGATCTCTGCGGCGACTGCCGAGGCATCGCGATTCGACGTGACGGACTTGCCGATCTCCTCCAGCAGCGCATCGAGCACGAGACCCGCGTCGCCGACGAGGCCGATCTTCGCCTCCATATCCTTGTTGAGATGGTTCGGATCGAGCGTCGAATGGATGATGGTCTTGCCCTTCGGCATCGCGATGCCAAAACTGGTCTCGGTGAAGGAGCAGCCGATGCCGAAGACGACGTCGGCTTCAGCGAGGAATTTTGGCACCGCGCGCGGCACCGCGAGGCCGCCCGAGCCGAGCGACAGCGGATGCGTCTCGGGGAAAGAGGATTTGCCGCCGAGACTGGTGGTGACGGGAATGGCGAGCCGCTCGGCAAGGCGTTTCAGTTGCGGCCAGGCCTGCGCGTAATGCACGCCCTGGCCGGCATAGATCACCGGCCGCCTGGCGTTGACGAGCAGGCCGGCCGCTTCCCTGACATGCACGGGGTCGGCGCCATAGCGGGTGCGCAGCACCGGCGTGTAGTTCAGGGGCTCCGGCACATCCTCGTTCCACATGTCGGCGGGGATCTCGACGATGACAGGCCCGCCGCGCCCGTTCTTGAGCCTGGTGAAGGCGCGCCGGAAAATATTGGCGACCTCGGCGGCGAGGATGATCGGCTCGGATGATTTCGAGAACGATTTCATCGCCTCGCTGGAATTGAAGTTCGGCTCGATATGCGCAAGCCTGCGCTGATAGCCCATCGGCAGCACCAGCACCGGAACGGATTCGCCAAAACACTGCGCGACGCCACCCATCGCATTCTCGGCGCCGGGCCCGTGCTGCATGCAGAACGCGCCGATCGTGCGTCCCGACGTGACGCGGGAGATCGCATCCGCCATGTGCAAACCGACGCGCTCCTGGCGCACCATCACGGGGCGGATCTCGGCCTTCGCCGCGTGCTCGATCAGATGGTTGACGGGATAGCCGCAGAGGATCTCGATCCCCTCGCGCCGCATGATTTCCGCAATGGCGGTGCCGAGCTTCATGGCGTCTCTCTCCCTGTGGCGGGCCGGTTGGTCCGGCCGATTAGGGAGAGAGGATCAGGAAATGCCGGGAGGGTAAAGCGGCGCTTCGCACGCAGAAGGCTGCTATGCAGCGCGAGCGGGCCGCCGGACGTGGCGGGCGAGCGGCCTATCCTACCAAGGCCAGTGCGAGCAGACCTGATCCCAGTAACGCGACCCCGGCCACGGTTACGGCCAGAAAAGCGAGCGATGTGAATTCTTCGCGCATGGACTTTTAACCTGACTTCACCACGCTCCGACCATCACCAGAGTGGCGATGCTCAACAGCGAGCAACAGAGGATGATTGCCGGAGCGACGAAAGCCTGATGTGACTGCATTGTTGTCTCTCCCAATCAGAACAGTCGAGACAGTAGCTCGGCGACGTATTGCCGTGACTTCGTGATCGCTCGAAAGCGACTTCAATCCGGAGGCGGATTATTTCGTTCCGCGCGGCTGACGAAGTCTCTTCACGGTTTCGCGAGCGGAAAATTCCGAGGGAACCGCCTATTTGCAGCTTTGGCAGATCATCAGCTTGCGTTTCAACGCCGCATCTTCCCGGTCGATCGGGTCCTGTCCCGCGACGCCTTTTGTATCCGGATTGGTCTTGGAGTCCCTTGCTGCGCGTGGCTTCGTGGGGCGCGTCGCCTGATGCGGGGTGTTGTCCTCGACGGTGCCGACGCTGAAGCCATCGTAGTCGACGGCTGGATTTGGCGACAATGAAGGTCCGTTCGTCGCCGGTGTCGAGGACCGATTGTCAGACGCTGCCGGCGAAATCCCGGCGCTTGCCCGCGGCGGCGATGCTTTGGGCGGAGCAAGCGAAACCGGCGGCGCGACTGACGTCTGCCCTGTCGCGCTGTCCTGCGACCAGACGCCAACAAACACGAAGCCAAGAACCAGCAGCGTCGCGCTTTTCATCCGTATCCTTCAAGTGGCTTTGGTGCAGCGATTGATAGCATGACTCGGAGCCACGCCGTGTTGAAAATATGCCCGTAGGACGGGTAGAGCGGAAGCGAAACCTTCCCTGCGCCCTTAAAAGTCGACGCGAGGATGCGGAGGTGTGTCGGGTTGTCAGAGCTGTGCCGCCTCTCCGCACGCCGTCATTGCGAGCGGAGCGAAGCAATCCAGAATCTTTCCGCGGAGGATTCTGGATTGCTTCGTCGCATCAGCGCAAAATTGCTGCGCAATTTTGTCGCGAGCTCCACGCAATGACGGTGGAGAGAGCTGTCGCTCCACGCAGGTGGCTGTCAACGGCGTTTACGCCGTCCCCACTCCACGCTGCGCTCGCAATCACGAAACTACTTCGTGGCTGCGCTGATCGAGTTGAACTTGTTGCTGAGGAGGACGCTGCCCGTGTTGGTCACGATGGTCACGATCGCAAGCGCGACGCCGGCGGCGATCAGGCCATACTCGATCGCGGTGGCGCCATTTTCATCGGCAAGAAAAGACCTAAGCAAAACCATCGCGAACTCCTCTTGATCCGATCCAATGTAGGCGCGCGGCGTTATCAAACCGGTAAAGTGGTCGGCGGGCATTTGCGCGCGTCAAATAGGCCGGGCTCGAAATAGGCAAGGCTCGGCCGAAGCTTGCCTGCTGTGTCTTAACGTAACAGCCGTTAAACGAAGGTTTCATTATCCAATTCAAATGAGGGGAAGCCGGCCCGCCTCAACTCGTGGTGGTGCGTTCCAGCGCGCCCTTGCGAGCGCGTCCCAGCGCAGCCGCGAGACGACCGACCAGATAGCCCACCACATGCGGCTGCAAGCGCGCGGCAGTGTCGGCGATGCGCTCTTCCTCGGTCGTGTCACTCACGATGCCGATGTAGTTCTTTCTGGCGTCCTGCTGCGGCACGAAGGTGCGAACCCTGGCTCAATCGAACGCCGGACCATGGGGCGAGCAAGGGGAATCGGAGGTTAATTTTGGTTCCCGTAGGAATACTCGGTGCGACACGATGACATGATCGTGCGGAAGGGAAGCGCGCCGCTTAACGGATTATTGAGGCTGTTCGTCAACCGATCGTCAAGCATGCCGGTCGCGGCTTATCCACGGCGGCCGTCCGTGTTCAACGCCCGCAGCATCCCAACGCGCGCGAACATCAGCCAGCCGCCGCCGGTTTCCGCCGCGTTGATCAGCATCTCGATCGCAGTCTGCCAGCGCGGCTCCTGCTGCTCGGCTGCGGGCAGCTGCATGATGAAGTCGGCGGCCTCTTGCAGCGTGCGGAGCCGGCGTCCGCCGCGCAAGTTGATCGGATCGTCGAACGGCGTCGACCAGGGCATGTCAGGCAGCCCGGTCGGTGAGGGGAGACGTCACGGCGCGATCGGTGATGCGAGGTCGTCAGCCGGCCTTCTTCGTCCGTGTGGTCGCGCGCACCGGCTTGTCGGCCTTCTTCGATATAGCTTCCTTTGCCGCGGCCTCCTTGCCGCCCTTGCCCGAGATCGGCAGCAGCATCTCGCGCTGGCCTTCGACGCGCTTCTTCGGCTTCCTGGCCTTGGCGGTATCCTTGGCGGTTTCCTTGACCGTCTCCCTGGCGACTTTCGCTGCGGGGGCTACATCCTTCTCGCTGGCGAGACTCTTCTTCAGCGCGTCCATCAGGTTGATGACGTTGCCGCCGCTCTTCGGTGTGGACTTGGCCGCGATCGGCGCGCCCGCGCGCTTCTTGTTGATGAGATCGATCAGCGCGCTCTCGTAATGGTCCTCGAACAGCTCGGGTTCGAACGCGCCGGACTTCTTCTCGACGATGTGCTTGGCGAGGTCGAGCATGTCCTTCGTCAGCTTCACGTCCTGGATGTCGTCGAAATATTCGCCTTCGCTGCGCACCTCGTAGGGATAGCGCAGCAGCGTTCCCATCAGCCCGGCCTCGAGCGGCTCGAGCGCGATGATGTGCTCGCGATTGGTCAGCACCACGCGGCCGATCGCGACCTTGTCCATGCTGCGAATGGTCTCGCGGATCACCGCATAGGCATCGTGGCCGACCTTGCCGTCCGGCACGAGATAATAGGGGCGGATCAGATAGCGGTTGTCGATATCGGTCTTCGGCACGAACTCGTCGATGTCGATCGTGTGCGTCGAGTCTAGTGCGATGTCGTCGAGCTCGTCCTTGGTGACCTCGATGTAGGTGTCGGTGTCGACCTTGTAGCCCTTGACGATGTCCTCGGAGGTCACCTCGTCACCGGTCTCGGCGTCGACCTTGAGATATTTGATCCGGTGGCCGGTCTTGCGGTTGATCTGGTTGAACGAGACCTTCTCGGTATCCGACGTGGCCGGATACAGCGCGACCGGGCAGGTCACGAGCGAGAGGCGCAAAAAACCCTTCCAGTTGGCACGGGGGGCCATGGGTTACTCCAAACGCAACAGGGACAGGCTTATGACGATACCATCGGGGAACACCGAATCCTACATGGGTCAGTGCGGAATCTTGCAACTGCGTTAACCAGCCGCTGACCGTGCGGTTCGGCCCGATCGACTGGCAAAAGACCGGAACATCGTATCGGATCGGGCGTTGGCCCCGGACACAGGGCCGTGATGAGTTCGCGGTCAGCGGAGGCGACGTTCAGAGATTGAGGCCACCATGGCACGCACGCGCGAGGACCGTCAGATCGTTGAAACTGCAACCGAGGCGCGCCAGGGCGAGCCGGGGCCGTCGGTGGCGGCGCTGCTCGCCATCTCAACCGGGCTTGCGATCCTGATCCTCGCCGTCATCTGGTTCGTGTTCTTCCGGACCTGACGGACAATTCAGCGGGAAGGGCGGACCTTCCGACTCAGCCGCTAACGCGGCACACTGCGCCCGCCATGCCACAGGTCTCGCCCGGTGGCCTGGCGGGCGCAGTCGCGTCTGGTGCGAACACATCGTATATGACCAAGTATATGACCAAAAAATAACGCGGCCGGTTCCCCGCGTTCATATTCAGTTCACGCCGGGATTGATCATCTGTGGCGTAGTTGATGCAGTCATTTCGGAGAGAAGCGTGCGCCTGCTCGTTGTTGAGGACGACCCCGATCTCAATCGTCAGCTCACCAAGGCGCTGACGGACGCCGGCTATGTCGTCGACCGCGCCTTTGACGGAGAGGAGGGGCATTATCTCGGCGACAACGAGCCGTATGACGCCGTGGTGCTCGATATCGGCCTGCCGAAGAAGGACGGCATCTCGGTGCTGGAAGCCTGGCGCCGCAACGGCCGCACCATGCCGGTCCTGATCCTCACCGCGCGCGACCGCTGGAGCGACAAGGTCCAGGGTTTTGATGCCGGCGCCGACGACTACGTCGCAAAACCGTTCCACCTGGAGGAGGTGCTGGCGCGGATCCGTGCGCTGCTGCGCCGTTCCACCGGCCATGCCCAGAGCGAGCTCAGCTGCGGCCCAGTCACGCTCGACACCCGCACCGGCCGGGTCAGCGTCTCCGGCAATCCCGTCAAGATGACCTCGCACGAATATCGGCTTCTGGCCTATCTGATGCACCATTCGGGGCGGGTGGTGTCGCGCACCGAGCTGGTCGAGCATCTCTACGACCAGGATTTTGACCGCGACTCCAACACGATTGAAGTCTTCGTCGGTCGCATCCGCAAGAAGCTCGATGTCGACATCATCCAGACGGTCCGCGGCCTCGGCTATCTCCTGACCCCGCCGCCGGCGCCGGGCGCTTAAGGGGGCTTTCGAAGGATCTTGGCTTGACGGCCGCGCCTACACGGGCCTTGGTCCGGTCATGACCGCCGACGCCATGCCGCCACCTCGCGCCTCCGGGATCGTTCCGATGCCCGCCAGCTCGCTTGCGAACCGCCTGTTCCTGTCGGCGACCGCCTGGCTCGTGGTGATCCTGGCCATCACGGGTGTTGTGCTGTCGTCGGTCTACAAGAACGCGACCGAGCGCGCCTTCGACCGCCGGCTCAACCTCTATCTCCGTACCCTGATCGCCGAGGTCGCGACGCCGGACGAGCCGCCGGATCGCCAGTTCCAATCGCTTGGCGAGCCCCTGTTCGAGCTGCCGCTGTCCGGCTGGTACTGGCAGATCACGCGCACCGACACCGAGAAGCCGGAGGTGCGGTCCTCGCGCTCGCTCTGGGACAAGAAGCTGCCGAAGCTGGAAGAGCAGGGCACCGAGCTCACCGCGGCCGGCATTCGCCTCGCTTATGTCGACGGGCCGGAAGGGCAGAATCTGCGCATGGTCGAGCGTCCCGTCGATCTCGGCGCCGACGGCAAATACCTGGTCAGCGTCGCCGGCGACGATACCGAGATCTTCGACGAGACGCGCAGCTTCGACTACTATCTCGGCGGCACCTTCACGGCGCTCGGCATCGTGCTGCTGCTGACCACCGTGTTCCAGGTTCGCTTCGGCCTTGCCCCGCTCAAGCGCATCTCGGAATCCATTGCCGACATCCGCTCCGGACGGGCGGAGCGGCTCGAGGGCGAATTCCCGGTCGAGATCGCGCCGCTCGCGCGCGAGACCAACGCGCTGATCGACGCCAATCGCGAGATCGTGGAGCGAGCGCGAACCCATGTCGGTAATCTCGCCCATGCGATCAAGACGCCGCTGTCGGTGATCGTCAACGAGGCCGGAACGCATGCGGCCGATCCGTTCGCGGCCAAGGTGATGGAGCAGGCGGATGTGATGCGCAACCAGCTCGCCCATCATCTGGAGCGCGCCCGCATCGCGGCCCGCGTCTCGATCGTCGGCACCGTGACCGAGGTTGCCCCCGCTATCGAGGCGTTGCGGCGGACCATGGAGAAGATCCACCGCGGCCGCGGCATTGCCATCGAGGCCGAGGCCGATCCATCGGCGAAATTCCGCGGCGAGCGGCAGGATCTGGAGGAGATGGTCGGCAATCTCGTCGACAATGCCTGCAAATGGGCGGCCTCGCGCGTCTTCATCGAGGTGCTGGTGGAGGCCTCGCAGCAGGCCGGCGCAGGCCCCAGGCTCCGGCTCATTGTCGATGACGACGGGCGCGGCCTCTCGGAGGCCGAGCGTGCCCAGGTCTCCCGGCGCGGCCAGCGGCTCGACGAGTCCAAGCCGGGCTCCGGGCTGGGGCTGTCGATCGTGACCGATCTTGCCGCGCTCTATGGCGGCAGCCTGTCGCTCGGCAGCGCCCCGATCGGGGGTCTACGGGCCGAGCTGGTGCTGCCGGGAGTATAATCCTCTGATCTCAAACGATTATTTGGGCTTCCGAACGAAACCGGAGGTATTCGGAGCGACTTCCTCAACGGCTTCTTAAGGCGCACCCGGCTATGATCGGAGAGGACGCATCCTCGTCCGCCACTTACCGTGCATTACCCGGGCGCATGAGCCAGACATCGATCGAGCGGCTGAGGGAATATCTCGCGCAGCTCCCGCCGCAAGCGCAGGCGCTGCTGATGCGGGAGTTCGAGCGCGCGCTTGAGCGCGGCCAGGACACCGCGGTCGCAACCCTCGTGCTCGAGCAGCTGCGCAAGATCGTGCGCAAGACCGAGGCCGACGAAGTTGCGCCGCCGCGCGCCGACGATCTGTCGCGGCTGCTGTTCCAGATCCTGGAACCGTTCCTGGTCGAGGCTGGCGCCCCGACCCGGGTCGGACAGATCCGCCGCTCCGCACTCCATCCGATCTGGCAATGGCTCGGCCGCGACGGCGCCCCGGACAAGATCAACGAATTTGAGGCGGCGCTGGCGCGCATGCCGGCGTCGGACAGTGCGGGGCAGGTCGAGGCGCTGGCGCTCAAGCTCCAGGCCGTGGCTGCGCACGCCATCTTCGAGCTGACGGGGCCCGGCGGCGGCGACAAGTCGCGCGCGCTCGCCCGTGTCGGTCCGCCCAGCGTGATCGAGGACCTCTATTCGATCGGCGCGGTGCTCGCCGTTCGCGAGGCCATTGGCACGCTCAATGAAAAGCTGCCGCGCTTCCTGCGGACATTCGGCGATCCACAGATCGCCTCGGTGACCGCTGCGCTCAACGTTCCCGTGCTCCAGACCCCGCAGATGCTGCCATTTGCGCTGTCGGTGGTGGTCCAGCGCATGACCGCGCCGTGGCAGATCATTCGCCTCGCCATCAAGATCGCCGCGTCCGACGACGAGATCCGCGTCGCGGCGACGCCGTACGGCGTGGCCGTCACGATAGCCCTGCACGATCTGGCCCGGGTCGCCGCCAATTTGCGCATGGACATCAAGCGCGGCCATTTCGAGACGGTGGCCGACAATCTGAAAGCGCTGCACGACGGCGTCCGCGGCCTGCGCACCGAGCTCGACCTGCGCAACGATTCCGCCTGGGGCAAGCAGCTGACCTCGATTCGGGCCGACATCTCCAACGCGCTGCAGTCGGAGATCGACAACGTTCCCGGCCGCGTCCGCCGCATCCTGCGCCAGCGCCCCGAGAAGGACATTCCGCCGGGCGCGCGGATCGACAGCACCGAGGTCGAGGAAACCGTGGCGCTGATCGATTTCGTCGCAACCTGCCGCAATTATGCCAGTGAGCTCGCGATCAACGAGGTGACGCTGCGCACCTATTCCGACCTGCAGCAATATGTGGAACGGTCGACTGAGCAGCTGGTGCAGTCGCTGCGCGCTGCCGATCACAAGGTCCGTACCTACCGGCAGCAGCAGGTGCAGGCCGCGATCCGCTTCTGCCAGGTGCTGTTTGGCAACGATTACGCCTCGCTGATGAGCCGCGCGGCAGAGAACGCGGCGACGGGCGAGCGCAAATCGACCCGCGCAAGCTGATCCAAGCGCATTTTTCCGTAATCACAATTTGTAGTTGACGCTGCCGGTCGCGGGCCCTACGGTCCCCGTGCAAGCTTCTGGAATTTCTATCTGTGGGCGCATGAAACCCGTTATCAGCTCCATCGAAATCGAAAACCGCGTCATTGTTGCCAAATATCAAAGGCTGATGGTCGGCGCGAAGGTGGTGCTGGTCGAGAAGACAAGCGGTCGGCAACTGTCAGAAACCGTCACCAGGGTTGCATCGCCCGTTCCGGTCGGGGCGTTGCGCATCAGATTGCCTGAGGCAATCGAGCCGGGAACATATTTCCTGAGGGCCTTCAACGGGCATGGCGAGGACGCCGCTCGAAGCGTGGACTTCGAGATCAGCTAAGCCGTTGGATTTTCACCATTTCGGGACTATGTGCGCTCGCACCAAATTGACAATTGTCAATTGCCGCATCGTCCGGCCGTGGTGTAAAGCCACCTACAGGCGCGGCTCGCGCGCTGCCGGAAGCTTGCCAGATGACGCTATGGTTCGTGTTCGCGCTGATGACGGTCGCGGCGATATTCGCCGTGCTCTGGCCACTTGGCCGCGGCGCGCGTCCTGACAATCAAGGCAGCGAGGTCGCGGTCTACAAGGATCAGCTGGCCGAGATCGAGCGTGATCTCGCGGCAGGACTGATCGCGCTACCTGAAGCCGAGGCAGCGCGCGTCGAGATCAGCCGCAGGCTGCTCGCCGCCGCCGGCAGCGAGTCTGGGCTCGTGCTGACATCCAGTCTGAAATGGCGCCGCGCGGCCGCCGTGCTGGCGCTGGTCGGCCTGCCTCTGGTGGCGGCCGCAATTTACGTTCCGCTCGGCTCGCCCGCGCTTCGCGACTTCCCGCTAGCGCAGCGGGAGCGTGGGGCGGGGTCCGGCATGGCGCAGTCGCTCGAGAACCTCGTCGTGCAGGTCCAGCAACATCTGGAAAAAAATCCGACCGATGGCCGCGGCTGGAACGTGCTCGCGCCGGTGCTGGAGCGGCTTGGCCGCTTCGACGAGGCCGTGCGCGCCTATCGCAGCTCGATCACCTATAACGGCGAGAGCGCGGAGCGCCGCTCCGATCTCGGCGAGGCGATTACGGCCGCTGCCAGCGGCGTGGTGACGGCGGAGGCCAAGACCGAGTTCGAGCGTGCGCATGCGCTCAACGCCGACGATCCCAAGGCGAATTACTTCCTCGGGCTCGCAGCCGAGCAGGACGGCCGCAAGGATGACGCGGCCAATATCTGGCGCGCGCTGCTGGCGAAAGCGCCTGCGGATGCGCCGTGGCGGCCGCTGGTTCAGACTTCGCTCGCGCGGGTCGGCGGCGGCGTGACGATGCCGGCGCTGTCCGACGAGACGATCGCAGCGTCCAAGGAGATGAACGACGGCGATCGCAACGCGATGGTCCGCGGCATGGTCGAGCGTCTCGCCACGCGCCTCAAGCAGAACGGCGACGATGTCGAGGGTTGGCTGCGTCTGGTGCGCGCCTATCTGGTGATGGGCGATCGCGACAAGGCGCAGGCCGCCTCGACCGACGCCCGCCAGGCGATCGCCAAAGATTCCGAGCGGTTGCGCCGGCTCAACGAAGGCCTCAAGACTCTCGGGCTCGACGGATGACAGGCGCAGCACCAGACGAGCGGAGAACGGATACGCCATGACGCGCAAGCAGCGACGTATGACCATCATCGGCGGCTCCCTCGCCGTGCTCGCGCTCGCAGCCGCGCTGGTGCTCAACGCACTTCGCGACTCCATCGTGTTCTTCTCGACCCCGACTATGGTGGCCGAAAACCACGTCCAGCCCGGCAAGCGTTTTCGCCTCGGCGGCCTGGTGCAGCCGGGCTCGCTGCAGCGTGGCGACAATCTCGCGGTGACGTTTGAAGTGGCCGACGGCGGTGCCAAGCTGCCCGTCGCCTACAAGGGCATCCTGCCCGATCTGTTCCGCGAAGGGCAGGGCGTCGTTGCCGAAGGCGCGCTTGATGCCAACGGCGTGTTCAAGGCCGACACCGTGCTGGCCAAGCACGACGAGACCTACATGCCCAAGGACGTGGCCGATGCCCTGAAGAAGCAAGGGCACTGGAAGGACGATTACGGCGCCCAGGCTGCTGGTGGTGCCAAGCCTGCCGCCACGACGGCGCAGGGCAATTCGCAAGGAGCGGTGCGGTGATCGCGGAAGCCGGGCATTACGCGCTGGTGCTGGCGCTCGCGCTGGCGCTGATCCAGTCCTTCGTGCCGATGATCGGCGCCCGCTTGCGCGATTCCGCGCTGATGAACGTGGCGCGTTCCACCGCGCTGGCGCAGCTCGTGTTCGTCGGCGCCTCGTTCATCGCGCTCGTGACGTTGCACGTGAATTCGGATTTCTCCGTCGCCAACGTCTACGAGAATTCCCACTCCATGAAGCCGCTGATCTACAAGATCACCGGCGTGTGGGGAAACCATGAAGGCTCGATGCTGTTGTGGGTGTCGATCCTGGCGCTGTTCGGCGGGCTGGTCGCGGCGTTCGGCAACAATCTGCCGCTGTCGCTGCGCGCCCATGTGCTGGCGGTCCAGGCCTGGATCGCGAGCGCCTTCTATCTCTTTATCCTGATCACCTCGAATCCGTTCCTGCGCATCGTCAATCCGCCGATCGAGGGGCGCGATCTCAATCCGGTGCTTCAGGACATCGGTCTCGCCGTGCATCCGCCGATGCTCTATCTCGGCTATGTCGGCTTCTCGATCTCGTTCTCGTTTGCGATCGCGGCGCTGATCGAGGGGCGAATCGATGCGGCCTGGGCGCGCTGGGTGCGGCCGTGGACGCTGGTCGCCTGGATCTTCCTGACGCTCGGTATCGCGATGGGCTCCTACTGGGCCTATTACGAGCTCGGCTGGGGTGGCTGGTGGTTCTGGGACCCGGTCGAGAACGCCTCGCTGATGCCTTGGCTCGCCGGCACGGCGCTGCTGCACTCGGCGCTGGTGATGGAGAAGCGCAACGCGCTGAAGGTCTGGACCATCCTGCTTTCGATCCTGACCTTCTCGCTGTCGCTGCTCGGCACCTTCCTGGTGCGCTCGGGCGTCATCACCTCCGTCCACGCCTTCGCCAATGATCCGACCCGCGGCGTGTTCATCCTGCTGATCCTCTGCCTGTTCATCGGCGGCAGCCTGTCGCTGTTCGCGGGACGCGCGACCTCGTTGAAGCAGGGCGGCCTGTTCGCGCCGATCTCGCGCGAGGGCGCGCTGGTGCTGAACAATCTGCTGCTGACGGTGGCCTGCGCGGTCGTGCTGTTCGGCACGCTCTATCCCTTGGCGATGGAAGTGCTCGCCGACTTCAAGATGTCCGTGGGCGCACCGTTCTACAATCTCAGCTTCGTGCCGCTGTTCGTTCTGTTGCTGCTGGCCGTGCCGTTCGGGCCCATGCTGGCGTGGAAGCGCGGCGATCTGCTCGGCGTCACCCAGCGGCTGCTTGCGGCCGGCGTGGCGGGTCTTGTGGTGATCGCGATCGTCTGGGCCTGGACGCGTGGCGGCAGCGCACTGGCGCCATTGGCCATCGGGCTCGGGGTTTTCGTCATCGCCGGGGCCGCGACGGATCTGGCTGAACGAACCGGCCTGTTTCGTCTGCCGTTCGCGACGACGTTGCGCCGGGCTCGCGGCCTGCCGCGCTCGGCCTGGGGAACTGTGTTCGCGCATGCCGGTCTCGGCGTCGCGCTGATCGGGATCGTCTGCGAGACCACCTGGAACACAGAATATATCGCGACCATGAAGCCGAACGACGTCGCGCAGGTCGCCGGATATGACCTGAAGCTCGACGGTCTGCTCGAGCGCCAAGGGCCGAACTACCGCGAGATGATTGCCCAGTTCAACGTCAGTCGGGATGGCGAAGCGCTCAGCGTCATGACGCCGTCGAAGCGCAGCTTCACCACGCGTGGCTCCTCCACCACGGAAGCTGCGCTTTTGACTCGTGGCGCGAGCCAGCTCTACATCTCGCTCGGCGACGTCACCGCCGAGGGCGCAATCGCGGTGCGCATCTATCACAAGCCGCTGGTGCTCATGATCTGGTGGGGGCCGGTGCTGATGGCGTTCGGCGGCGTGCTGTCGCTATCCGACCGACGCCTGCGGGTCGGCGCGCCCAAGCCGGCGCGGGCCAAGCAGCGCCTGCAACCCGCGGAGTGACGCGATGCGCCGGATGATGTCCGCGATCGTCGCGCTCATGCTGCTGGCTATGCCGGCGGTGCATGCGGTGCAGCCCGACGAGATCATGTCGGATCCCGTCAAGGAGGCCCGCGCGCGCGACTTGTCGCGCGAGCTGCGCTGCATGGTCTGCCAGAACCAGTCGATCGACGATTCCGATGCGCCGCTCGCGCGAGATCTGCGTCTTCTCGTGCGCGAGCGGATCGCGGCCGGCGACAGCAACTCTCAGGTGCTGGATTTCCTGGTCGCCCGTTACGGCGAGTTCGTACTGCTCAAGCCGCGCTTCGAACGGCAGACCATGCTGTTGTGGCTGCTCGCGCCGCTGTTGCTGGCCGGCGGTGGGTTTGCGCTGTGGCGGCAAATTAGGCGTCGCTCGCGGAACGGCACAGACGTCATGGCGCCGCTGACGCCCGAGGAAGAGGCGCGGCTTGCCGCCCTGATGTCGGACGATGCGACATCGCGCTAGGGTCGCGCGGCGCCGTCGCCGGAACCCGTTAAGTTCCTGCAAGATCGCGACTTTTGGTCTGCGCTAAACTGCCGCACGCCAGCGCGGTCTTCATTACAAAAGTTTAACCCCGCAGCCAGCGCGCGGTAAGGCGCAAATCCCCATCTTCAGGTCCGTAAGGTGCCGCTACCGGGCACCAGATGGATTTCAAGGCCCTGGAGACCTGCATGACCGATCGTCCCGACCTCACCAACCTTCCGTCCTACCGGCAGCCTCGCCGTTCCGTGTTTTCCGCCCGCAGAATCGCGCTGATGGCTTCGGTCGTCGCCGGTCTCGGTGTCGCCGTCCACGGCTTCAGCCCGACGACGTCGCCCGCCGACCTGTTCTCCAGCCCGGCGCACGCGCAGGTCAACAACGAGGTCAAGAAGGTCGAGCGTCCGATCGGCTTCGCTGACATCGTCGAGCGCGTGAAGCCCTCGGTGATCTCGGTGAAGGTCAACATCAAGGAGAAGACCGCGAGCAACGACGACGGCGATGATTCCGCCTCGCCGTTCCAGCCGGGCTCGCCGATGGAGCGCTTCTTCCGCCGCTTCGGCGGTCCCGATGGTTTCCCGGGCCAGAAGGGTGGCCGTGGCCGCGTCGTGCAGGGCCAGGGCTCCGGCTTCTTCATCTCGGCTGACGGCTACGCCGTGACCAACAACCACGTGGTCGACGGCGCCGACAAGGTCGAGGTCACCACCGACGACGGCAAGACCTTCAGCGCCAAGGTGATCGGCACCGACCAGCGCACCGACATCGCCCTGATCAAGGTCGAGGGTAGCTCTAACTTCCCCTTCGCCAAGCTTGCCGACGGCAAGCCGCGGATCGGCGACTGGGTGCTGGCGGTCGGCAACCCCTTCGGTCTCGGCGGCACCGTGACCGCGGGCATCGTCTCGGCCAGCGGCCGCGACATCGGCAACGGCCCGTATGACGATTTCATCCAGATCGATGCGCCCGTCAACAAGGGCAATTCCGGCGGTCCGGCCTTCAACACTGAGGGTGAAGTGATGGGCGTCAATACCGCGATCTATTCGCCCTCCGGCGGCAGCGTCGGTATCGCGTTCTCGATCCCCGCCAACACCGTGAAGAGCGTGGTCGCCCAGCTCAAGGATAAGGGCTCGGTCAGCCGCGGCTGGATCGGCGTGCAGATCCAGCCTGTCACCTCGGACATCGCCGACAGCCTCGGCATGAAGAAGGCCGAAGGCGCGCTGGTGGCGGAGCCGCAGAAGGATGGCCCGGCGGCCAAGGCCGGCATCGAGTCCGGCGACGTGATCACGACGGTCAACGGCGAACCCGTCAAGGACGCCCGCGAGCTCGCCCGCACCATCGGCGGCATGGCGCCCGGCGCGTCCGTGAAGCTCAACGTGCTGCACAAGGGCCAGGACAAGGTCGTGAACCTCACCCTCGGCCAGCTGCCGAACACGGTCGAGGCCAAGGCCGACAACGACAACGACAACGACAGCGGCAAGGGCGCCAGCAAGGGCACCGACGTGCCGAAGCTCGGCATGACGGTTGCGCCCGCCAACTCCGTGGCTGGCGCCGGCAAGGACGGCGTCGTGGTTACCGAAGTCGATCCGAAGAGCGCGGCCGCCGAGCGCGGCTTCAAGGAAGGCGACGTGATTCTCGAAGTCGGCGGCAAGAGCGTGAGCACCGCCGGCGAGGTCCGCGATGCCATCAACACGGCGCGGACCGACAACAAGAACAGCGTCCTGATGCGCGTGAAGAGCGGCGGCCAGTCGCGCTTCGTCGCGGTGCCCATTGCCAAGGGCTGACAAGGGCTGAGCCGCAGGAGGCTTGCGAGATGAAGGGTGTCGCCGGCATCAGTCGCCCCCGCCGGCGGCACTCTTCCGGGGAGCAGCGCAACGCCTGCTCCCCATGCCTACCTTCCGGTGGAATTACGCCCCCCTCCGTCGGAAGGCATAGGGCGGTGAGGTCCCCCCAGCTTCACCGCCCGCCTTTTTGCCTACCCAAGTCCTGTTTGCCTAAGAAGTCCCGTTCGCTTGGCTTGCATGCGATTGCCGCTCGCGCCATGTTCAGAGAAGGTTGATCTCCTTGACCGCCGCCGAACGCACAATGCGCCTCCTCATCATCGAAGACGACCGCGAATCCGCCGACTATCTCGTGAAGGCGTTCCGCGAGGTCGGACACATTGCCGACCACGCCGGTGACGGCGAGGAGGGCCTCGTCATGGCCGAGAACGGCGATTACGACGTGCTGGTGATCGACCGCATGCTGCCCAAGCGCGACGGGCTGTCGCTGATCGGCTCGCTGCGCGACAAGGGCGATACGACGCCGGTGTTGATTCTCTCTGCGCTCGGGCAGGTCGACGATCGCATCAAGGGCCTGCGCGCCGGCGGCGACGACTATCTGCCAAAGCCGTATTCCTTTGCCGAGCTGCTGGCCCGCGTCGAGGTGCTGTCGCGCCGCCGCGGCGGTCCCGCCGAGGACACGCTCTACCGTGTCGGCGACCTCGAGCTCGACCGGCTCTCTCACCGCGTCGCCCGCGGCAAGGACGAGCTGACGCTGCAGCCGCGCGAATTCCGCCTGCTCGAGTATTTGATGAAGCATGCCGGCCAGGTGGTGACGCGCACCATGCTGCTGGAGAACGTCTGGGATTATCATTTCGATCCGCAGACCAACGTGATCGACGTGCACATTTCGCGGCTGCGCTCCAAGATCGACAAGGGTTTTGAGCGCCCGCTGCTGCACACGATCCGCGGCGCCGGGTACATGATCCGCGACGGGATACGCTGAAGTTTCCGTAAGGAATTCATGTGTGCCGGCTCCAGACAGAGCAGGACCGGACTCCAGCTAGGCCTGGATTGCTCTTCTGACCCGTTCTCGCCTTAGCGGCAGATCCCGCAGGCGCTTGCCGGTGGCATTTGCAATCGCATTCGCGATCGAAGCCGCTGCTGGTCCCTGGCCGACCTCGCCGCTGCCCAGAAACGGCTGGCCGGGCCGGCCGGTTTCATCCACCACGTCTCGCATCACCGGATGTTGAAGGTTTCGAGGCTGATGTGGTCAGTAGGAACCGAGGCTGTCGAGGCGTGTTGTCGCCGGAATTCGAACAGGGAGCCGCTCCGTGCAGTTGTTCGCGGTTGCGCGCCGTCTTGTGCTGGCAGCGGCGGCGGTCGGCATTGCTATCGACCCTGCTTGCGCGGCCGGCGACCCGGTGAAAGGCGCCGTGATCTTCAGTCGCGAATGCGCGCTGTGTCACACCATCGGCAAAGGCGAGCCAAATCGTTTTGGGCCGAATCTGTTTGGGATCGCGGGGCGCAAGGCCGGGACCGCACCAGGATACAAATATTCGCCGGAATTTCTCGCTGCGGCGAGCTGGACCTGGGGGGCCGATGAGATTGCCTCCTTCGTCATTGCGCCGAACCTCATGATTCCCGGCAACAGGATGTCGGTGTTTCAGGGGATCGCGGACTCGCAGCTGGACGATCTCATTGCCTACGTGGCGAGTCAGAAATAGAGGCGTCCATGGCACCACGGATTGGCCCGATCGCGGCATTGGCGCTGGTATTTGCGTTTGCGCGCCTGCCAATTGCATCTGCACAGCAGACGTTGTCGGTCGATATCGGTGCTCACGACATCGGCGGCACTGTCCGAAGCGCGGACGGACCGGAAGGCGGGGTCTGGGTGATCGCCGAGACCCAGGATCTCGGCACGCGTTTCGCGAAGGTCGTTGTGACAGATGATGCGGGACGCTTCGTCATTCCCGATCTTCCGGCCGCGCACTACCAGGTCTGGAGCCGCGGCTATGGTCTTGTCGACTCGCCGAAGGTCGGCGGCGAGCGAGGCCAACGGTTGAAGCTGGATGCGGTGATTGCGCCGGATCGTGCAGCGGCGGCACAATACTATCCCGCGATCTATTGGTTCTCGCTGCTCAAGCCGCCCGGCCCGGACAAATTTCCCGGCACCGGCGCCAATGGCAACGGCATTCCCAGTGAATTCAAGACTCGCGATCAATGGCTCGACGTCATCAAGACCAACGGTTGCGGCAATTGTCATCAGATCGGGAATTATGCCACACGCACCGTCCCGCCCGAGTTCGATCATCTTCCGAGTGTCGCGGCGTGGGCGCGACGACTGCAATCGGGGCCCGGCGGGACAACCATGGTGCGCACGATGGGCCGCCTGTTGACGCCGGATGGCGGTCACCTCGCCGCGCTTGCGGACTGGACCGATCGCATCAAGGCCGGCGAGCTTCCAAGGACTGCACCGTCGCGGCCGATGGGCATCGAGCGCAATCTCGTCGTCACGATACGCGACTGGCTCGATCCGAAGCACTACCTGCATGACCTCGCGGCAACCGACAAGCGGCAGCCGACCGTGAATGCGAACGGCCCGCTTTATGGTGCGACCGAGCTCAGCAGCAATACGATGCCGGTGCTCGATCCCGTGCACGACGTCAAGAGCGTCGTCGACGTGCCGGTCCGCGAGCCCGAGAGCACTCCGAGCTCGGCATTGGCCAACCCGGTATTTGCATCTTCGCCCTACTTCGGGCGCGAGCAAGTATGGGACAGCCAGGTCAATGCCCATTCGCCAGCGATGGACCGGGATGGCCGGATCTATTTCACGGCCCAAACGCGATCGCCGGCGGAAGTGCCCGTCTATTGCGGCAAAGACTCGCCGCTTCGTTCAGCCCAGCTCTATCCGCTCACGGCGAGGCCGGAGGGATTCAGCCAGAACTCGCGGCAAGTGACGGTCTACGATCCTCGCACCGGGAAGTTCACATTCATCGATACCTGTTTCGGCACCCAGCATCTCAATTTTGCCGAGGATGAAGCGAATACGCTTTGGTTCAGCAACAACACGCAAGGAAGGAACGCAGTCGTCGGATGGGTGAATACCAGGAGGTTTTGGTCGGATGGCGACGCGGCGGCCGCGCAGGGCTGGACGGCGCTCGTTGTCGACACCAACGGCAATGGCAGGCGCGACGAAGGCTACAACGAGCCCGGCCAGCCGATCGATGCAAGCAAGGATACGCGCATTCCGCTCGGTCTGTACGGCATCTCGGCAAGCCCGCTGGACGGTTCGATCTGGGGCTCGAGCCTCCCGCATCCTGGCTACATCATTCGCGTCGATCCTGGGTCAAATCCGCCCGACACCGCATTATCCGAGGTCTACAGAGTGCCACTACCCGGCTATGGCATCCGCGGCATGGATGTTGATCGTGACGGCGTCGTGTGGGTCCCGCTCGACAGCGGCCATATCGGCAGCTTCGATCGCCGCAAATGCAAAGGCCCGCTGAACGGTCCCGGAGCGGAGCAGGGTGACAGATGCCCCGAAGGCTGGAGCTTCTATCCGTTGCCGGGACCGCCGCTACAGGGCGATACGGCTGCGGCAGAGAACCCGTATTATCTTTGGGTCGATCAGCATGACATCCTCGGGCTAGGTGCCAATACCCCGATCGCAACCGGCAACCAGTCCGATTCACTGCATGCGCTGGTGAATGGCCGCTTCGTCGAGCTGCGCGTTCCCTATCCGATGGGGTTCTTTGCCAAGCAGATCGACGGGCGGATCGATGATCCCACCGCGGGCTGGAAAGGCCGTGGGTTGTGGGTGACGTCCGGCAACCGCACCCCAGTTCATATTGAGGGGACTGACGCACCCCATCCCGGCGCGCCAGGCGCGACGGAGGCCACGCGATCCAGTCCGTTGGTCGTCCAGTTTCAGCTGCGTCCGGATCCCGTAGCTCACTAGGATCGGCCCCGGCGAAACCCACCTTGATAGCGGTAGCTGTGGTGCGTAGGCGCTCGACCGCGAGGTTGTGGCGCGGCCGCCGCTGGACGGGTGCCGCCGTGCCCGACAACCGGCAGCAAGAAGCCACGGTCCATCGTTGTGGTCGCCACATGGCCAAGATTTAAGTTTTGCGGGATTTAACAAAGCCTTAGGCTTTCATGTCAGCGTACCCATCTGCCAGCCCGGGCAATTGTCCAGAATGTGAGCTCGCGCCGCGACGATAGGCGGTGATAAAGGACGATGCAGAATGGAGAGAAGGCATTGGGTGTACTCGATGGTCTCGATAGCGGACGATAGGCCGTGACATCCCACACCCACCTCGAAATCGGTACATGATCCGTGACGGCATTCGGTAAACTTATCCGCACCACGGCATTCCGGCTAACGCTGGTCTACCTGTTCCTGTTTGCGATTTTTGCGGCCTCGCTGCTCGGCTATTTTGCCTGGAACACGCGGCGTTTGATCACCGAAGAGATCACGCAGACGGTGAATGCCGAGACCTCGGAAATCAACGAGATCTACGGGCGCCGCGGCCTGTTCGGTCTCGTGCGCGCGATCGAATATCGCGCGCTGCGGCCGGGCGCCAATCTCTACCTCGTGACCACGCCGACCGGGCAGGCGGTTGCCGGCAATGTCGGCTCGCTGGCGCCGGGCGTGATGGCAACGCGCGGCTGGTCGGAGACGGCCTACAGGCGGATCGAGGACGCCAACGAACACGATCATCGCGCGCTGGTGCGCGTTACCGAGTTGGAGAACGGCTTCCGCCTCCTGATCGGCCGGGATCTCGACGAGCGACGGCGGCTGTTCGGCATCGTCGCCAAGGCGGCGCAATGGTCGGTGCTGATCGTGGTGGTGCTTGGCCTCGGCGGCGGCGTTTTCGTCGCGCGCAGGGTGCTGACGCGCATCGACGCGATGTCCGGCACGGCCCATCGCATCATGATCGGCGATCTCAGCGAGCGCCTGCCCGTCGGGCGCAGTGGCGATGAGCTCGACCGCCTCGCCGAAAACCTCAATGCCATGCTGGAGCGGATCGAGGCGCTGATGGCGGGGCTGAAAGAAGTCTCCGACAACATTGCCCATGACCTCAAGACGCCGCTGACGCGGCTGCGCAACCGTGCCGAGGAGGCGCTGGCGAAATCGGGGAGCGAGGCCGACTATCGGGCCGCGCTGGAGCGGACGATCGAGGAATCCGACGGCTTGATCCGCACCTTCAACGCGCTGCTGATGATCGCGCGCGCCGAGTCCGGTCAGGCCCGCGGCAATATGGATGATTTCGACGCCGCCGATGTCGCTAACGGCATCCACGAGCTGTACGAGCCACTGGCCGAGGACGGCGGCATGACCTTGAAGGTCAAGGCGCAGGCCGCGACCATTCACGGCAATCGCGAATTGATCAGCCAGGCGCTCGCCAATCTCGTCGAGAACGCGATCAAATACGGCAAGCCGGCGGCGCAGGCGGCCGGACCCGTGGTCAGCATGGACGCCCGTCAGATCACGATCGAGGCGAAGCGCGAGGGCGACCAGGTGCTGCTCAGCGTCACCGACCGCGGCCCGGGAATTCCCGAGGCCGACCGCAAGCACGTCGTCGAGCGATTCGTGCGGCTGGAGGCGAGCCGCACCGTGCCGGGCTCCGGCCTCGGCCTCAGCCTCGCGTCCGCCGTTGCCACATTGCATGGCGGCGAATTGCGGCTGGGCGATGCCCAGCCTGGCCTCATTGCCACGCTGGTGCTTCCGGCGCGTGCGGGCGCCAGCGACAGGGTTGCCCCTCCAATACCGGATGTGCCACAGAAGGTGGCATGAACCACTCCGCGCCGGGAAACGCGGACAAGCATGGTGAGAGCCTGGCCGCGCGCTTCGCGGAGGCTCCCCATATTGCCGCTTCCACAACCGACGAACGTCGTTTTGAAGATTGGCTGGCCGCGCTCGAGCCGGCGCAATCGACCCGTGTTGAAGCGCTGCTGGTCCATCCCTTTGCCCGGACTATCCTCGCCGGTGTCGCGGAATTCTCGCCTTATCTGTTCGATCTGGTCCGCGCCGATCCGCTCCGCCTGATCCGGCTGCTCGAATGCGAACCGGATGCGCATTTCGCTGCGCTGATCGCCGAGGCGAGAGGCGCGGTGCTCGCCGCCCCGGACGAAGCCGAGGTGATGCGGCTGCTTCGTCGCATGAAGGCGGAGGCAGCGCTCCTGATCGCGTTGTGCGACATCGGCGGAGTCTGGCCGGTGATGCGGGTGACGGCCGCGCTGACCGAAGTCGCGGTGTCCTCGGTGCAGGCGGCGCTGCAGTATTTGCTGCGACAGGAAGCCGCACGCGGCAAGCTCGTGCCGTCCGATCCCGAGGCGCCGGAGGTCGGCTGCGGCCTGATCGTGCTCGCGATGGGCAAGATGGGCGCGGGCGAACTGAACTATTCCAGCGACATCGATCTCATCGTGTTCTTCGATCCGGATGCGACGACACTTGCGCCGGATATCGAGCCACAGCCGTTCTTCGTCCGGGTGACGCAGGGCATGGCGCGCATTCTCCAGCAGCGCACCTATGACGGCTACGTCTTCCGTGTCGATCTGCGGCTGCGGCCCGATCCCTCCTCGACGCAAGTTGCGATCTCACGCGACGCCGCGTTGCATTACTATGAGCGGGAAGGGCGCACCTGGGAGCGCGCCGCAATGATCAAGGCTCATGCCTGCGCCGGCGACGCGAGGGCGGGCGAAGCGCTGCTCGCCGAGATATCCCCCTTTGTGTGGCGCAAGCATCTCGATTTCGCAGCACTTGCCGACGTGCACGACATGAAGCGGCAGATGCAGACCTATCGCGGCCAGAGCGAGATCGCGGTCGAGGGGCACAACGTCAAGGTGGGCCGTGGCGGCATCCGCGAGATCGAATTCTTCGCGCAGACCCAGCAGCTGATCGCAGGCGGCCGCCATCCGGAATTGCGGGTGCGGCCGACGCTCGCCGCGCTCAATGTGCTCGCTGATAGAAATTGGATCACCTTCGATGCACGCGACGAGCTGACCACGGCCTACGAATTCCTGCGCCGGGTCGAGCATCGTCTCCAGATGATCGCGGACGAGCAGACCCATGCACTGCCCGAGGACAGGGAGGCGGTGCAACGCTTCGCCTGGTTCTTCGGCTATGACAGCCGCGAGACCTTCGCGCGCGACCTGCTGCGCCAGCTCGAGATCGTCCAGGGACATTACGAAAAACTGTTCGAGGGCGACGACCCGACCGGCACGGCAAGCCTGCCCGCGATCGATTATCGCGCCGGTCCCGACGATCCGCGCCTGCTTCAGCACCTGACGACGCTCGGATTCAAGAAGCCCGCTGCCGTGGCGCAGACCGTCTGCGACTGGCTCACCGGCGACTACCGCGTCTTCCGTAACGAGCAGACGCGAAACGCCTTCGTCGAGTTCGTGCCGGCTCTGATCGACGGCCTCGCGCATGCCGAGGGGCCGGATCGCGCCGTCGTCGCGTTCGACCAGTTCCTCCAGGCGCTCCAGCGCGGCGGCCGTCTGATCACGCTGCTCGGCCAGAACCGCGATCTCGTTGCGCTCGTGGCACTCGTGCTTGGCGCGGCGCCCCGGCTTGGCGAGATGCTGGCGCGGCAGCCGCAGCTGATGGACGGCCTGATCGATCCGCGTTTCTTCGGCGCGATGCCGGACAAGCAGGAATTGTCGGCGCGGCTTGCGACCACGGTGCAGGACGCGGGCTCCTACGAGGAGTTTCTGGACCGCCTGCGCCTGTTCGGGCAGGAGAGCCTGTTCCTGATCGGCACGCGCATCCTCTCCGGGACCGTCTCGGCACAGCAGGCGAGCACTGCCTTCGCCGACGTTGCCGAGGGCATCGTCGACACCGTGCATGGCCTTGTCGCCGAGCGCTTCGCCGACCAGCATGGGCGCATCGAAGGGCAGGAGACAGCGATCATCGCCATGGGCCGGCTCGGCAGCCGCGAGATGACGGCGTCTTCGGATCTCGACCTGATCCTGCTCTACGATTTCGACAGCGACAATCCGGACTCCGACGGCCGGAAGTCGCTGCAGGGCGCGCATTACTTCGCCCGCTTCACCCAGCGCCTGATCAGCGCCTTCACCACCCGCACCAATTACGGCGTGCTCTACGAGATCGACATGCGGCTGCGGCCGTCGGGACGCGCCGGCCCGGTCGCATCAAGTCTCGTCTCCTTCGCGGACTATCAGGCCAACGAGGCCTGGACCTGGGAGCACATGGCGTTGACGCGTGCGCGCGTGGTCTCGGCATCGCCCGAATTCACCGTGCGGATCGAGAGCATCATTCGCGACGTCCTGACCCGCCGCCGCGATTCCGCAATCATCGCCAACGACGTCGCCGACATGCGCCGCGCGATCGCGCAGGAAAAGGGCGAGACCGATTATTGGGACCTGAAATATGCCGCCGGCGGCATGGTCGATATCGACTTCATCGCGCAATATCTCCAGCTCGTTCATGCCCACGACAAGCCGGACATTCTCGACGTCAGCACGGTACAGGTGCTGGAGAACGCCGCCAGGCTCGGCGTGCTGCCGCAATCGGAAGCTGAGATCCTGCGCGCCGCGGCGCGGCTCTATCACGATCTGACGCAGATTCTGCGGCTTTGCGTCAGTGATCGCTTCAAGCCGGAAACGGCGGGCACCGACCTGCAGCGCGTGATGGCGCGCGCCGGCGATGCGCCGGATTTCTCGTCGCTGGAGGCGCGCGTCAAGGAGACGCAGGGCGAGGTGCGGCGGGTGTTCAGCGCGCTGTTGGAAGCAACCAGGCCGTAGGATCGTAGGGGCATGGTCACGCTCCTCGCCTACCGGATCTTGACGACGACCTTGCCTCTGGAGCGTCCCGTCTCGACGTAAGCCAAGGCCTCGCTGGTCGCTTCGAACGGGAAGATCCGGTCAACGACCGGGCGAATGATCCCGGCTTCGATCAGCGAAGCGATCTGGCCCAGCTGATCGCCGTTCGCGCGCATGAACAGGAACGAATAGCTGACGCCACGGCGCTTGGCCTTGCTTCGGATGCCGAAACTCAGAAGGCGCGTGACTTGTTGCAGGAACCAGTTCAGTCCTTGTTCCCTGGCGAAATTGGGGTCCGGGGGGCCGGAGATGGAAATCAATTTGCCGCCCGGCCCCAACACGCTCAGCGACTTTTGCAGCGTGTCGCCGCCCAGGCTGTTCAGTGCCACGTCGTAGCCGGACAGGACCTTCTCGAACTCCTGCTTCGTGTAATCGATGGCGACGTCGGCGCCGAGGCTCCTGACCAGTTCGAGGTTCGCCGTGCTCGTCGTCGTCGCGACGGTTGCGCCGAGATGCTTCGCCAGCTGGATGGCGAGGGTGCCTACGCCGCCCGAGCCGGCATGAATCAGAACCTTCTGCCCCTTCTTCAATCCGGCCCGCTCGACCAGCGCCTGCCAGGCGGTCAGACCTACAAGGGGGATGGAAGCCGCTTCCTCCATGCTGAGGTTTTTCGGTTTCAGAGCCGCATCGATTTCATTGACGGCGATGTACTCCGCGAACGTCCCGATCCGGCCATCACGCGGCCGGGCGTAGACCTCGTCGCCTGGCTTGAAGCGCCGAACTTTCGATCCGACCCGAACCACGGTTCCGGCCACGTCGTGTCCCAGGGCGAAGGGCGGGCGATAGGGCAGGATGAGCTTGAATTCCCCATCCCGGATCTTGGAGTCCAGAACGTTGAGCCCGGCCGCGTGGATCTCGATCAGAACGTCGTCGTCCTGCAACGTCGGCTCTGGCATGTCGCCGAAGCGCAGGGCACCGCGCTTCTTGTATTTATCGAGGATGAAGGCCTTCATGATGGTCCGTTCTCCGAGCTCTCACGACCGCCATGCGTTGGCGGGAGAACCATTGTCGCACATAACAGGATCGGGCCGCTGCCGCGCGCGGCCCCTCAGGGGTCAGGGGCGGCTTGCGGCTGCGAGGGTGGGATAGTCGGTATAGCCGGCCGAGCCACCGCCATAGAGCGTCGCCGGATTGAACTCCGCCAGCGTCGCGCTGGTCTTCAGTCTGTCCACGAGGTCGGGATTGGCTATGAAGGGTCGGCCGAAGGCGAACAGGTCCGCCTTGCTCTCGGAGAGGCGCGAAGCTGCGAGTTCGAGGTTGTAACCGTTGTTTGCAACATATGTATTCTTGAACCGCCGACGCAGCGATCCGAAGTCGAACGGTGCGACATCGCGCGATCCGCCTGTGGCGCCCTCGACGACATGGATGTAGACGATGCCCAAGGCGTTGAGTTGATCGACGATGTAGTCGAACTGGGCCTGAGGATCACTGCTCGAAACGCCATTGGCGGGCGATACGGGCGAGATCCGGATTCCGGTGCGTCCGGCGCCGATCTCCTCGACGACCGCAGCCGTAACCTCCAGCATCAGCCGGGCGCGGTTCTCGACCGATCCGCCATAGGCATCGGTGCGGACATTGGCACCGTCCTTGGCGAACTGGTCGAGCAAATAGCCATTGGCGCCGTGAATTTCGACGCCGTCGAAGCCGGCCGCAATGGCGTTCGCTGCCGCTTGCCGGAAATCGCTCACGATCCCCGGAAGCTCCTCGAGCGTCAGCGCACGAGGCTCTGAGACGTCAACGAAGGCGTTGTGGACGAACGTCTTGGTGCGCGCGCGGATCGGCGAGGGGGCCACGGGCGCGGCACCGTTGTCTTGCAGGTCGACGTGCGATACGCGGCCGACATGCCAGAGCTGGAGGAAAATCCGCCCTCCCTTGGCGTGAACGGCGGTCGTGACCTTGCGCCAGCCGTCGATCTGAGCCTGGGAGTAGATGCCGGGCGTGTCCTGGTAGCCCTGTCCCTGCTGCGAGACCTGCGTGGCCTCGGAAATCAGCAGGCCCGCCGACGCGCGCTGGCCGTAATACTCGGCGGCGAGAGTGCCCGGAACGAAGCCCGGCCCAGCGCGATTGCGCGTCAGCGGCGCCATGACGATCCGATTGGAAAGGGTCAGCGAGCCGAGAAGATAAGGCTCAAATAGCGTTTTGCTCGTCATCGATCACTTTCGTTTGTCGCCGCCGCGGCGGGGTTGTTATCGAAATGTTTCGCTGTGCTCAGGCGAGCGTGCGGTACCGCTCGGCGGGACGTTCGTTCCGATAGTTCGGGAGCATTGCCTGACGTGCGGCCTGAAGCGCGTCCCACTGCCCGGCATCCGGAAGCGGCGGGATCGTCACCGGTTCGCGGCGGTCGAACCCGACCAGCGCCGCATCAACCAGATCGTTCACCTCCATGACGTTGGAAAGCGTGTTGACGTCGGCGCCGACGTGGCCCCAGATCTCGGTCCGCGTCGTGGCGGGAAGCACGGCTTGGACGTACACACCCTTCGGCGCGAGCTCGAGGCTTAGCCCCTGCGAGAGAAACAGCACGAAGGCTTTGGTTGCGCCGTAGACCGTCATGCCGAACTCCGGCGCCAGGCCGACCACGGAGCCGATGTTGACGATCGCTCCTTCGCCTGCCTTCGCAAGACGCGGGGCCATGGCGCTGGCAAGCCGCAGAAGTGCGGTCGTGTTGAGCGCAACGAGCCGCGCCACGTCATCCGTGCTCTGCTCGATAAAGCTTCCGCCGATCGCCGTTCCGGCATTGTTGATGAGGATTCCGATGCGGGCGTCATTGCGCAGCCTCGCCTCGACCGTGGCGAGCTCGGCAGGCTGTGTAAGATCGGCCTGGATGATGTCGATCGCCACGCCATTTTCCTGACGCAGACGGGCCGCCAGAGCCTCCATTCGCGCCCTGTCACGGGCAACCAGCACGAGGTCGTGCCCGCGGCGCGCGAAGCGTTCGGCATAGGCGGCTCCGATGCCGGTGGAGGCGCCGGTGACGAGAACGGACGGAACGACGGTCATGGCATTGCTCTTTTCTCGAATGGAATATATTCATGACGACCGTCATGATTGCAGCTAAATATGATAACCATCATGTAAATGTCAACGGGGCCGTCGGAGAATTTTGAAATGAAGGTCAGTCGAGAACAGATGTCGGAGAATCGTCGCCGGATTCTGGAGGTTGCCAGCCGACTATTTCGCGATAAGGGCTTCGACGCGGTCAGCGTGGCGGAGGTGATGAAAGCCGCCGGGCTCACCCACGGCGGCTTCTATGGCCATTTCGCCTCAAAGGACGACCTGATCGCGCAGACTCTTGCCCATGTTCTCGCCCTCGACGCGGACGGAGGGGGCGATTTTCGCGCTTATGTGGACGATTATCTTGCGCCCCGTCATCGCGACAACGCCGCCGGTGGTTGCCCGACCGCGGGCCTTGCTGCCGCCATTCGCCATCAGAGTCCGGCTACACGCGCGGCCATGACGCAAGGCCTTCGATCGCAGATCGACCGTATCGGCGAGGCGCTCCCGAAGGTTGATGCGGCAGACAAACGCCGCGTGGCGATCGGAAGCTGGGCGGCGATGGTGGGCGCGGTGATCCTCGCCCGGGCGATCGACGATCCCGCGCTTTCGGATGAGGTGCTGGAGCAGACACGTGCCTGGGTTGATGCCGGGATCGACCAGGCGTCCGCTACATGATTGCTATGGCGCCGAGCGACTCGTCCCTTCCGATCGCAAACCGGGCCGGCCGCTGTTCACCCGATCTCGGTCGGCCTGGCCTGCTTGAGTGAGGTGAGGGCCTCGAGCACGTGCGGCTCGAGGCCTGCGCCGCCGGCGTCGAGATGCGCGAAGATCGCGCGCTTCATCCGGGGATCCCAGAACTTCTTGATGTGGTCGGCGATCCCCGGCACGGCCTTGTCGTGGCCCTGGCTGCGGAAGAACGTGCCGATCTGGTTGGCCATGTAGACGAGACGATCAGGCGACGACATCGATAATCTCCGGAGCACGATGAGCCGTGACGCGGCCCTGGTGCGTAAACACTTCAAACCCGTCGTTGCGGGCAATTGCAATCAGCGTGATGCCAGCGGCCGCGGCGGTGCGCACCGCAAGCGCGGTCGGTGCGGAGACCGCGACCATCACCGGCGCGCCGATGGCGGCTGTCTTCTGCACCATCTCGACCGATACGCGGCTCGTCAGCAGCACCATGCCGGCGCTTGCGCCCGTGCGGCTGCGCGCCAGCGAACCGGCGAGCTTGTCGAGGGCGTTGTGCCGGCCGACGTCTTCGCGCAGCGCCACGATGCCGTTCGATGGCGACCAGAAGGCCGCGGCGTGGACCGCCCGGGTCTGCATGTTGATCGATTGCAGGGGGGCGATCGCCTGCATCGCCGTCATGATCTGCTGCGGCGTAAAGGTCTGTCCCTGCGGCACCACAGCGGCCGGGCGCACGGCCTCGGCGATCGAATCGATGCCGCAGATGCCGCAGCCGGTCGGACCTGCGATGTGTCGCCGGCGCTCGCTGATGCGCGCGGCGTTGTCCTGCTCGAGCCACATGCGCAGCTCGATACCGTCGTCGAGGCGGACTACATCGAGCGACTTGATGTCGTCGACCGATTTGATGATGCCTTCGTCCAGGCTGAAGCCGACGGCAAAATCCTCGAGGTTCTGCGGCGTCCCCATCATGACGGCATAGGTGCCGCCATTATAGCTCAGCGCCAGCGGCGTCTCCTCGGGGATCAGCCGCGCCCCTTCGGACGCGGTGCCATCGCGCCAGATCTCGCGGTCAATGGCCTGGACCGGCACGTGCATGCGGTTACTCCGCGGCCTCGGCCGGCGCGATGCGGCGGGAATGCCGCGCCTGCTCGTCGTAGGACTTCTGCCAGTCGGACGGGCCGTTCGACGGCGAGATCTGCACCGCCGTGACCTTGTATTCGGGGCAGTTGGTGGCCCAGTCCGAATACTCGGTCGTGATCACGTTGGCCTGCGTGTCCGGGTGGTGGAACGTGGTGTAGACGACGCCGGGCGCGACGCGGTCGGTGAGCTCCGCGCGCAGCGTGGTCTCGCCGGCGCGGCTCTGCAACCGCACCCAGTCGCCGTCGCGCACGCCGCGCTGCTCGGCGTCGTGCGGATGGATCTCCAGCCGGTCTTCGGCATGCCAGACCACGTTCTCGGTGCGCCTTGTCTGCGCGCCGACATTGTACTGGCTGAGGATGCGGCCCGTCGTGAGCAGCAGCGGGAAGCGCGGACCGGTGCGCTCGTCGGTCGCGACATACTCGGTGACGACGAACTTGCCCTTGCCACGGACGAAGCCGCCGATATGCATCACCGGCGTACCCTCCGGCGCCTTCTCGTTGCAGGGCCACTGCACCGAGCCGAGCTCGTCCAGCTTGGCGTAGGAGACGCCGGCAAAGGTCGGCGTCAGCGCGGCGATCTCATCCATGATCTCCGAAGGATGGCTATAGTTCATCTCGAATCCCATCGCCTTGGCGAGCGCGATGGTGACCTCCCAGTCGGCCATGCCGTTCTTCGGCGACATCACCTTGCGAACGCGCTGGATGCGGCGTTCGGCATTGGTGAAGGTACCGTCCTTCTCGAGGAAGCTCGAGCCGGGGAGGAAGACGTGGGCGTAGTTCGCGGTCTCGTTGAGGAAGAGGTCGTGGACGATGACGCATTCCATCGCGGACAGCGCCGCCACCACATGCTTGGTGTTGGGATCGGATTGCAGGATGTCTTCGCCCTGCACGTAGAGCCCCATGAACGTGCCTTCGATGGCGGCGTCGAACATGTTCGGGATGCGCAGGCCCGGCTCCGGATTGAGCTTGACGTTCCAGAGCGCCTCGAACTGGTCGCGCACGGCATCACCGGAGATGTGACGGTAGCCGGGCAGCTCGTGCGGGAACGAGCCCATGTCGCAGGAGCCCTGCACGTTGTTCTGGCCGCGCAACGGGTTTACCCCGACGCCGGGACGGCCGATATTGCCGGTCGCCATCGCTAGATTGGCAATGGCGATCACCGTGGTCGAACCCTGGCTGTGCTCGGTGACGCCGAGCCCGTAATAGATCGCGCCATTGCCGCCGGTGGCGTAGATGCGAGCTGCTTCGCGCAAGGTCTTCGGATCGACGCCGGTGAGAATGGCGGTCGCTTCCGGGCTGTGCTTGGGCTGGGCCACGAAGGCGGCCCATTCCTCGAACTCGGCCCAGTCGCAGCGCTCGCGCACGAAGGCTTCGTTGGCGAGGCCCTCGGTGACGATGACATGCGCCAGCGCCGTCACGACGGCGACGTTGGTGCCGGGCATCAGCGGCAGATGCAGCGCCTTCACATGCGGCGATTCCACCATCTCGGTGCGGCGCGGATCGATCACGATCAGCCTCGCGCCCTGGCGCAGCCGCTTCTTCAGGCGGGAGGCGAAGACGGGGTGAGCCGAGGCCGGGTTGGCGCCGATGATCATGGCGACGTCGGTATTCTCGACCGAGTCGAAATCCTGCGTGCCGGCGGAGGTGCCGAACGTGACCGACAGACCATAGCCGGTCGGGGAGTGACAGACGCGCGCGCAGGTGTCGACATTGTTGTTGCCGAAGCCAGCGCGGATCAGCTTCTGCACCAGATAGGTTTCTTCGTTGGTGCAGCGGGACGAGGTGATGCCGCCGATGGCGTCGCGGCCGTATTTCGTCTGGATGCCGCGCATCCTGGCTGCGGCGAACGAGAACGCTTCATCCCAGGACACTTCACGCCAGGGATCCTCGATCCGCTCGCGGATCATCGGATTGAGGATGCGCTCCTTGTGATTGGTATAGCCCCAGGCGAAGCGGCCCTTGACGCAGGAATGGCCACGATTGGCCTTGCCGTCCTTGTAGGGCACCATGCGCACGACTTCCTCGCCGCGCATCTCGGCCTTGAAGGTGCAGCCGACGCCGCAATAGGCGCAGGTGGTGACGACGGAGTGCTCGGGCTGGCCGATCTCGATCACGGACTTTTCGGTCAGCGTCGCGGTCGGGCAGGCCTGCACGCAGGCGCCGCAGGAGACGCATTCGGAGCCGAGAAAACTCTCGCTCATGCCGGGCGAGACGCGGCTGTCGAAGCCGCGGCCGGAGATCGTCAGAGCGAAGGTGCCTTGCACTTCCTCGCAGGCGCGGACGCAGCGCGAGCAGACGATGCACTTGGAAGGATCGTAGGTGAAATAGGGATTGGACTCGTCCTTCGGCATCCAGGCGGCGTTGATCTCACCATGGGATTTGGCGAAGACGTGGTTCTCGCCCTCATAGCCGTAGCGGACGTCGCGCAAGCCCACGGCGCCGGCCATGTCCTGCAACTCGCAATCGCCGTTGGCGCCGCATGTGAGGCAGTCGAGCGGATGATCGGAGATATAGAGCTCCATCACGCCCTTGCGGAGCTTTTTCAGCCGCTGGCTTTGGGTGTGGACGACCAGGCCGGGCATCACCGGCGTGGTGCAGGACGCCGGCGTGCCGGCGCGGCCCTCGATCTCGACGACGCAGAGACGGCAGGAGCCGAACGCATCGACCATGTCGGTCGCGCAAAGTTTTGGGATCTGGTGGCCGGCATCCATCGCGGCCCGCATGATCGAGGTGCCCTCGGGCACCGTGACCTGGTTGCCGTCGATGGTCAGCGTGACCATCGTTTCCGATTTGGAGCGCGGTGTGCCGTAGTCGATTTCTTCGATCAGAGACATCGTCGTTCTCCTATTCCGCGGCCTGAAGCGTGGTCGGGGCCGGGATGAAATCCTCCCGGAAATGCTTCAATGCACTGAGCACGGGGTAGGGCGTGAAGCCGCCGAGTGCGCAGAGCGAGCCGAATTTCATGGTGTTGCAGAGGTCTTCGACGAGCGCGAGGTTTTCGCCTACCCGCTCGCCGTTGATGATCTTCTCGATCGTCTCGACGCCGCGGGTCGAGCCGATCCGGCACGGCGTGCACTTGCCACAGGATTCAATGGCGCAGAACTCCATGGCGAAACGGGCCTGCTTGCGCATGTCGACGCTGTCGTCGAACACGACGATGCCGCCATGGCCGATCAGGCCGTCGCGCGCGGCGAAGGCTTCGTAGTCGAACGGGGTGTCGAACAGGGCGCGGGGGAAATAGGCGCCGAGTGGACCGCCGACCTGCACGGCGCGAACCGGGCGGCCGGTGAACGTGCCGCCGCCGATGTCGTCGACGAGCTCGCCGAGCGTCACGCCGAACGCCGTCTCGAACAGCCCGCCCTGGCGGATGTTGCCGGCAAGCTGGATCGGCATCGTGCCGCGCGAGCGGCCCATGCCGAAATCGGCGTACGCCTTGGCGCCCTCGGCGAGGATGAAGGGGATGGCCGCGAACGAAAGCACGTTGTTGATGACGGTCGGCTTGCCGAACAGGCCGTGATGCGCCGGCAGCGGCGGTTTTGCGCGCACCAGGCCGCGGCGGCCTTCGAGGCTCTCAAGCAGCGAGGTTTCCTCGCCGCAAACGTAGGCGCCGGCGCCGACGCGCACCTCCATATCGAAGCTGTGGGTCGAGCCGCCAATCCTGTCGCCGAGATAGCCGCCGCGCCTCGCCGCGACGATGGCAGCATTCATTGCCTCGACCGCGTGCGGATATTCGCTGCGGATGTAGATGTAGCCCTTGGTCGCGCCGACGGTGATGCCGGCGGTGGCCATGCCCTCGATGACGAGGAAAGGATCGCCTTCCATGATCATGCGGTCGGCGAAAGTGCCGCTGTCGCCTTCGTCGGCGTTGCAGACGATGAATTTGCGGTTCGCGCTGGCTTGCGCGACCGTCTTCCACTTGATGCCGGTGGGGAAGCCGGCGCCGCCGCGGCCGCGCAGGCCGCATGCGGTGACTTCGGCCAGGATCGCATCCGAGCCGAGCGAGAGCGCGCGCTCCAGCCCCTTGTAACCGCCATGGGCGCGATAGTCCTCGAGCGAGCGCGGATCGATCACGCCGCAGCGAGCGAAGGTGAGGCGGGTCTGGCGCTTGAGCCAGGGAATTTCGTCTGCGACGCCGAGCCGCAGCGCGTGCGGTCCGTTGCTCGCCATCGACTCGAACACGGAGGCGACGTCCTCCGCGCTGACCGGGCCATATGCGACCCTGCCTTTGGCGGTCGCCACCTCGACCATCGGCTCCAGCCAGCAGAGCCCGCGGGAGCCGGTCCTGGTGATCTCGACCGGCAGGCCGTGCTTGGCCGCGACCTGCTCGAAGGCGACCGCAATTTCATCGGCGCCGACGGCAACCGCGGCGGCATCGCGAGGAATGAAGATCCGCATGTTCATCGCTGCGCCTCCGCGACCAGCGCGTCGATGCGCTTCTCGTCGAGCCGGCCGACGAGGCGGCCATCGAGCATCGCGGACGGCGCGGTCGCGCACAATCCGAGGCAATAGATCGGCTCCAGCGTGACGCGATCATCCGCAGTCGTGCTGCCGAGCGAGACGCCAAGCTTTGCTTCGGCGCGCGCAGCCAGCGCATCGCCACCGGCGGCCTGGCAGGCCTCGGCGCGGCACAGCTTCAGCACACGGCGGCCGGCCGGCTTGTGGCGGAAGTCATGGTAGAAGGTGAAGACGCCATGCACTTCGGCGCGCGAGAGGTTCAGCGCCTGCGCCACCATGGGAATCGCCGCCTCCGGCACATAGCCAAACGCCTCCTGAAGCGCGTGCAGAATCACGAGCGTCGCGCCTTCCTGCCCGGCGTGTTCGGCGATGATTTCGGCGCCGCGCGTCTCGTTCCAAGGCTCGTAAGAAGGCTCGTAAGAAGGCTCAAAAACCGCTGTCATTTTTCGTTCTCAACCAGAGCGTCCCTGGGTCGCAAACTATTTGGAATCGTTCGAAGATCAATAAAGCTGTCTCATGCTGCGATTGCGAATTCAGATCGATTGACGAGCCCAATCGACCGATATGAAAATGCGATCGCGGCCGCTCCGCCGGCGGGTTTTTACGTGTTGGCAAGGGTGGGGCGTGCTAGCTTGTATGCCACGACAGAATCCGAGGGGGCGACCGGTTGCTCGACAAGCTTGAACTGCTGCTGGCGCTGGCGAAGGAGCGGCATTTCGGACGCGCTGCGGAGGCCTGCGGCGTGACCCAGCCGACCATGTCGACCGGGCTGAAGCAGCTCGAGGAAATTCTCGGCGTCATGCTGGTCCAGCGCGGCTCCCGGTTCCAGGGTTTCACTCCCGAAGGCGAGCGGGCGCTGGACTGGGCGCGGCGGATCGTGGGCGATGCCCGTGCGATGCGCCAGGAGATCAACTCGCTGAAGGACAAGCTCTCCGGTGAGATCCGCATCGCGGCGATCCCGACCGTGCTTGGCATGGTCGCCGCGCTGACCACGCCGTTCCGCGCCAAGCATCCCGAGGTGCGCTTCCGCATTCAGTCCACCACCTCGTCCGAGGTGCTGGGATTGCTCGAAAATCTCGAGGTCGATGCGGGGCTGACCTATATCGAGAACGAGCCGATCGGAAAGGTGCGCACCATTCCGCTGTTTAACGAGAGCTATCGGCTCCTGACCGCGCCGGATGCGATGTTCGGCGACCGGGAGTCGGTGACCTGGACCGAGGTCGGCCAGGTGCCGCTGTGCCTGCTGACGCCCGACATGCAGAACCGCCGCATCATCGACCGCGCGCTGCGCTCGGTCGGCGCGGAGGCGACGCCGACACTGACATCGAACTCGCTGCTGGTGCTGTACACGCACGTCAAGACCGGGCGCTGGGCGAGCGTGATGCCGGCCAAGCTCGCCGAGACGCTCGGCCTCTCCGACAAGGTCCGCTCGATCCCGATCACCGATCCCGAGGTCAATTACAGCATCGGTCTCGTGATCCCGCAGCGCGATCCGATGACGCCGCTGATCGCGGCGCTGGTCAATGTCGCGCGCGAGGTGGCGCCGACGCTGCAAGCGTAAGGACAAAAGCGGACGGGGCTGAGCAAGCGCCTCGTCCTTCGAGACGACCGCTTCGCGGTCTCCTCAGGATGAGGCTCCGTTGTATCGGTATTCGTTCAAGCTGCTGCCGCGTACTCTGCCCTCATCCTGAGGGCCCGCCAAAGGCGGGCGTCTCGAAGGATAGCCGCAGGCGAGCTTCCCGCCATGCGCTAGAGCGTTAGCCGATCA
>NZ_VSSR01000024.1 GCF_008123515.1 Bradyrhizobium cytisi | reverse complement strand
CTTCCACTACAAGTACAAGCACTGCCACGGGCGGTACGCGTAAGCGGTTTAGCTCTCTGGATGCCCCGCGAAGGCGGGGCATCCAGTACGCAGCGGCCTCTCGGCTCAATCACGACCCTCTCGGAATACTGGATCGCCCGATTAAATCGGGCGATGACAGGTGTGCGTGTGGCGCGCAATTCTCGTAGCGGCGAGAAAGCGTAAAGCCGCCCCTCAATTCGAGCTATCGATCAAGCTCTCCAGCAGCCGCTTGAGCTCGCTGGTCGGCTTGTCGCCGTAGCTCTCCAGGATGTGCTCCTCCTGGTCGACCGCGAGCGAGTTGAGCTTCTTGCACAGCACCTTGCCGCGGTCGGAGATGAACATCAAAACCTTGCGGCGGTCGTTCGGGTCCTGCACGCGGTAGACCAGCGTGTCGGAGACCATGCGGTCGATCATCTTGGTCAGCGTCGGATGGTTGAGCAGCACAGCGTCCGCAAGCTCGCCCATCGAATGGCCGTCGCCATCCGACAGCACTTTCAGGATGCGCCATTGCTCGACGGGAACCCCCTCCTTGCTCAACCGCAGTTCGAGCTGCCGGTTGATCTCCCGGTTTGCTTGCGCGAGCAGGTAAGCGAGGTGTTCGGTGATTGGAGCGTTCATTTTTGCCACGGCTAAGACTTCGTCTTGACCCAAATGAGTGAATGTCTTGCAATCAATGCTGCTTCTATATGCACTTCAATTCTTGAATATTCAATATTTTCAAAATAGGATGATTGCACAACAAAAGGGCGGGTGCCGCGGCCGCCTGCTCAATGTGCTTTCAGGTCTGGTACCAGACAGGAGTTGGCGTGCGCGCGACGGTAAACTTCCCGGCACACGGCGGTCCGGCGTTGCCGCCGTCCTTGCTGTTCAGGAATCTGTCGTCATCGGCGGCTGATGGTGCGTTGTCGCCCAACGATCATGCCTTTCTTCGGCGTCGCGGTACGAACAAGCTGCGCGTCGGCTGCTTCATCTGCTGCACCGGCTCGCCCGGCATCTGGGGGCCATGCGCCACCAACACCGCGCAGCTCGCGGTCGCCGAGATCAACAAGCGTGGCGGCATTTTGGGGCGCGAGATCGAGCTGTCGATTTATGATGCCGGCGGTCCGCTCGACAGTGTCCTGAACCGCGCCGAGCAGGCGGTCGTCGACGACGAGATCGATCTCGTCGTCGGCATGCACACCAGCGCGGTTCGTGTCGCGCTCCGCAAGATCACCACGGCAAACCGGATCCCCTACATCTACACGCCCGTCTATGAAGGCGGCGAACTGACGCCAGGCGTCATGGCGATCGGCGAAACGCCGCGCTGGCAGAGCCGTCCTGCGATCCACTGGCTGGCCGACGTCAAGAACGCGGCGCGCTGGTACCTGATCGGCAGCGATTATGTCTGGCCATGGCAATCGCATCGCGCGGTGAAGCGTTACATCAAGGAAACCGGCGGATGCGTCGTCGGCGAGGAGTTCGTTCCTCTCGGCGAGGACAACCACGAGCCGCATCTGGAGCGGATCCGCGCCGCAAGACCGGACGTCGTCCTGATCTCGCTGATCGGCACCGACAGCATCACCTTCAATCGCGCCTTCGGCGAGTGCGGTCTCGCCGCGACGACGTTGCGGCTGGCCGGCGCGATGGACGAGACGGTGCTACTCGGCATCGGCGCAGACAACAGCGAGAACATGTTCTGTGCCTCCGGCTATTTTCCCGGTGTCGGGTCGCGCGCCAATGACGATTTTCAAAGCCGTTATCGCCAGATGTTCGGACCGAACGCCGCGCCGATCGGCTCGCTCGGCCAGTCCAGCTACGAGGGCCTGCGTTTCCTTGAAGCCGTCGCGAACAAGGCCGGTTCGTTGGCGATGGGGCCGATGCTCGCGGCGGGGCGCAACATCGATTACGGCGGCGCGCGCGGCCCGGTGGTCGTTCGCAACGGTCACGCCCGGATGCAGATGTATCTCGCCGAGGCCGATGGCCTCGACTTCAAGCTGATCAAGCCGGTCTGACGCCACGCGTAGCAATCAGCGCACGATCCGCTCCAAAATAATACTTGAAAAGGAAAATATTTCCGTCTCTAGTATCAACGCGATGCCGATTGGCCCGCGCCGTGCAGGCCCGAGCCCAGCGGCTGTCCGTTCAAAGCCAGGGATCAAGAAGCCTCAAGGAGCGCGCCGTGACAGTTGTCCTTCCCACGCCAGCCCAACTCCGCAGCGTCGCCGAGCAGTGCGGTCTCGCACTGACCGATGCCGACGTGACATCGTTCCGCGGCCTGATGCAGGGCTCGATCGATGCCTACAACCTCGTCGGCGCGATGCCGGACGAGGTGCCGGAGGTGAAATATCCGCGGACGCCGGGCTACCGGCCGTCGGCGGAAGAAAATCCGCGCAATGCCTGGTATCGCAAGTCGACCGTTAAAGGCGCCGCCAGCGGCAAGCTCAAGGGCAAGACCGTCGCGCTGAAAGACAACATCATGCTGGCCGGCGTGCCCATGATGAACGGCTCAACGACGCTGGAAGGCTATATCCCCGATTTCGACGCCACCGTCGTCACGCGCATTCTGGATGCCGGCGGGGAAATCCTCGGCAAGACCCACTGTGAATCCTTTTGCATGTCCGGCGGCAGTCACACCAACGCGGTCGGCGCGGTGCATAATCCCTACAAGATGGGCTATTCGGCCGGGGGCTCGTCCTCGGGCAGCGGCGTTGTCGTTGCCTTGGGCGAAGCCGACATGGCGATGGGCGGCGACCAGGGCGGCTCGATCCGCATGCCGTCCTCGTTTTGCGGCACCTACGGCATGAAGCCGACCTGGGGCCTCGTGCCCTACACCGGCATCATGCCGATCGAGATTTTCGTCGACCACACCGGTCCGATGACGGCGACCGTCGCCGACAACGCGCTGCTGCTCGAAGTGCTCGCTGGCGATGACGGCTACGATCCCCGCATCAAGGCGCCGAAGGTGGAGGAATACACCAAGGCGCTCGGCCAGGGCGTCAAGGGAATGAAGATCGGCATCTTGAAGGAAGGCTTCGAGCAGGCGACTGCCGAGGCCGCCGTCAATGAAAGCGTGCGCGAGGCCGCAAAGCGTTTCAAGGATCTCGGCGCCACTGTCGAGACCGTCTCTATCCCGATGCATCTCGCCGGTCCCGCGATCTGGACACCGATCGGTACCGAGGGCATGACCCAGACCATGATGTATGGCGACGGCTACGGCTTGAGCCGGTCCGATCTCTATTCGACTTCGCTGATGGACTTCCACCGCGGCTGGCGCCGGCAGGCGGACTCGTTGTCCGAGACGACAAAGCTGTTTCTGTTGCTGGGCACCTACATCAACAACACCTTTGGACCACGCTACTACGGCAAGGCGCTCAACATTTCCCGCCGCCTGACTGCGGCCTACGACAAGGCGTTCGGCGAATACGACCTTTTGCTGCTGCCGACGACACCAATGAAGGCGACCAAGCTGCCGGAACCGACGGCCAGCCGCGAGGACTACGTCGCCCGTGCCCTGGAGATGATCTCAAATACCGCGCCGTTCGACATTACCCATCATCCCGCGATGTCGCTGCCCTGCGGCATGGTCGACGGGCTGCCCGTCGGCCTGATGCTGGTCGGCCGCATGTTCGAGGAATCCACCATCTACCGCGCCGCGCACGCCTTCGAGCAGATCGGCGACTGGAAGAAGATGTGAGCGAGGAATTAGTGCAGACGAACGGAACAGCATCGCATGGCTAACGCGTTCGTCGCGGCTTTCGAGATCCTGAGCTTCGGCGCGATCATCGTCCTGATCGTGCTGGGGCTCGGGATCATCGCCAGCATGATGGGCATCTTCAACTTTGCGCAGGGCGAGTTCGTCCTGCTCGGGGCCTACATCACCTATCTCGCCTACGCCAAGGGCCTGCCGATCTGGACCGGCATGGTTGCAGCGCCTTTCCTGGTCGGTGCGCTCGGCTTCGTGCTGGAGGCGCTGATCATCCGCCGCTTCTACGCCGCGCCGATCGTGGCGATGCTCGGCACTTACGCGCTCGGCCTCATCATCCGCGAATCCGTGCGCGGCCTGATCGGCGGCTTCTATCTCACCGTGCCCGAACCGATCGGCGGCTCGATCGACATCGGCACCATGCATATCTCGGCCTGGCGCTTCACCATCATCGTCATCACGCTGCTGGTGATGGTCGGCTGCTATCTCCTGCTGTCGCGCACGAGCTTTGGTCTGCGCATGCGCGCCACGCTGGAGAACCCGTCGCTGGCGCGCGCATCCGGCATTTCGACGCCTCTGATGTATGGCGCCACCTTTGCTTTCGGCTCCGCACTGGCCGGCCTTGCCGGCGCGCTGATCGTGCCGGTGTTCAGCCTCTATGCCGATCTCGGCATCCGCTTCCTGATTCAGGGCTTTGTCGCCGTCATGGTCGGCGGCGTCGGCTCCTTCATCGGCCCTGTCGCCGGCGCCGGCGTGATCGGCACGCTCAGTGCCGCGCTGCCCTGGGTGATGGCGCCCGTGGTCGCCGATGTCCTCGTTTTCGTTCTCGCCATTGCCTTCATCAAATTCCGGCCGCAGGGCCTCATCGCTGGAAAAGGGGTTTAGTCACATGTTCGATCGTCAGCTCTCGCGCCGCCGCTTCCTCTCCAATTTTGCTTTTGCCTCCGGCGCGGTCGCAACCGGGGTGGGAAGCTGGGTGATTCCGGCGCCGTGGGCCAACGCGGCCGAAGCGCCGATCAAGGTCGGCATCGCAACCGATCTCACCGGTCCGATTGCGTACGCCGGCACGGCGGACGCCAACGTCGCCAAGATGCTGGTCAAGCAGATGAACGATGCCGGCGGCCTGCTCGGCCGACCGCTCGAGCTCTATATCGAGGACACCGCGTCGAATGAATCGGTCGCTGTCGGCAACGTGCGCAAGCTGATCCAGCGCGACAAGGTCGACATGGTGCTCGGCGGCATCACCTCGTCGATGCGCAACGCGATCAAGGATCCGATCGTGGCGCGCGGCAAGACGCTCTACATCTATCCGCAGCTCTACGAGGGCAAGGAGTGCACGCCCTATCTGTTCTGCACCGGGCCGACCCCGGCGCAGCAGTGCGACGAATTCATCCCCTGGCTGATCAAGAACGGCGGCAAGAAGTTCGCGCTGCCCAGCGCCAATTATGTGTGGCCGCACACGCTCAACGTCTATGCCCGCAAGGTGATCGAAGCCAATGGCGGCGAGGTCGTGTTCGAGGAATATTACCCGCTCGACCAGGTCGACTTCTCCGCGACCGTCAACCGCATCATCTCCAACAAGGTCGACGTCGTCTTCAACACCGTCATTCCGCCGGGCGTCGGCCCGTTCTTCAAGCAGCTCTATGAAGCCGGCTTCCTCAAGAACGGCGGGCGCCTAGCCTGCGTCTACTATGACGAGAACACGCTGAACATCAATCAGGCCGCCGAGATCGAGGGACTCGCGAGCTGCCTCGACTATTTCAAGGTGCTGACCAAGGAGAACCCGTTCGACGCAAAAATCCAGGCGGCCTACGAGAAGGACTTTCCGGGCAACTTCCTGTTCGCCGCCGGAAGTGCCGCGACCGGCACCTATCGTGGTCTGAAGCTGTGGGAAGCTGCGGTGAAGGAAGCCGGCAAGGTCGACCGCGACTCGGTCGCCGCCGCGCTCGATCACGCCAAGATCGCGGAAGGGCCGGGCGGACCGGCCGAGATGGTGCCGGGCAAGCGCCACTGCAAGATGAAGATGTACACCGCGGTTGCCAAAGCCGGGAACTACGAGATCGTCGGACGCAGCGACGGTCTCGTCGACCCCAAGGAATGCTAAGGTCAAATGCCGAAGTCGATGGGCGCAGTGAAACAGGCGATCCCCGCCGAGATTGGCGGGGAGACGGACGCGGCAATGGCTGAACGCGAAACGGCGGCACAAGCCGCCGCGGAACGAAAGATCCTGCCATTCGTAGAGGGCGTGGCGCTCGTCGCCGCGCTCGTCGCGCCATTTGTGCTGCAGGACTACCTCACGGTGTTTGCAACGCGCGTGATCATCCTGGCGCTGTTCGCGCTGTCGTTCGACCTGGTCTGGGGCTATGCCGGCATCATGAGCTTTGGCCAGGCCCTGTTTTTCGGCTCGGCCGGCTATGGTGTCGCGCTGCTCGCGCGCGATCTGGATATCACCAACATCTTCCTGGTGCTGCCTGCGGGCACGCTGATCGGCCTCACCTTCGCGTTGCTGCTCGGCGGCTTCCTGCTGCTGGGCCGGCACCCCTCCAGCGTGATCTTCGTGTCGCTCGGCACCCTGACCGGCTCCTACGCTGCCGATCGCCTTGCACGCGGCTGGTATTATCTCGGCGGCCAGAACGGCATTCCTTCGATTGCGCCGATGACGCTCGGCGGTTACGAATTCTCGGAAGGACCGGCGTTCTATTATCTCGTCCTCGGCATCCTCATTGTCGTCTACCTGCTCTGCCGCTTCCTGATGCGCTCGCAGTTCGGTCTCGCGCTTGCGGGCCTGCGCGAGAACGAGCAGCGCATCGCCTTCTTCGGCTACAAGGTGCAGCATCTGAAAGCGATCATCTTTGCGATCGGCGGCGCCATCGCGGGGCTCGCCGGGAGCCTTTATGCTTTCCACGAAGGTTTTGTCTGGCCCAACATGGTCGGCGTCGTGGTCTCGACGCAGGTGGTGCTCTACGTGCTGTTCGGCGGCTCGGGCACGCTGATCGGTGCTGTCATCGGCGCGGTCATCGTCGAGGGCGTCAGCTTCTGGCTGTCGGACAATTATCGCGACATCTGGCCGATCATTCTGGGACTGTTGCTGCTGCTCGTGATCCTGTTCCGGCCGCTCGGCCTGATCAGTTTTGTCCTCGGGGAGCGCGAGCGGGTCGGCAGCTTCGGTGCCAAGCCCAAGGAGACTAAGGAGAAGCGCAATGCCGCTTCTTGAAGCCGCGGGCATCTCAAAGATATTCGGCAAGCTCACCGCGCTCGACGGCGCAGCACTGACCGTCGGCGAGAACGAGTTTCACGGCCTGATCGGCCCGAACGGCTCCGGCAAGAGCACGCTGATGAAGTGCATCGCCGGCGCCGAGGTGCCGACACAAGGCAAGGTGAGCTTCGTCAACACCGACATCACCGCGTTCACGCCGACCGAGCGGGCGCGGGCCGGCATGAGCCTGAAATTCCAGATCACGAGCGTGCTGCCGTCGCTGACGCTCTACGACAACATCCTTCTCGCGCTGCAGGCGCAGTCCTCGCTGCTTGACCTCGTGTTCTCGCGCACCAGGAATGCGCTGCATGATCAGGTCATGACCATGCTGACGCAGTTCCGTCTCGCCGACCGTGCCTTCGATGCGGCGGCCGCGCTGTCGCACGGCCAGCAGCAATGGCTGGAGATCGCGATGGCGCTCGCCGGCAAACCCAAACTCCTTTTGCTGGACGAGCCGACCGGCGGCATGAGCCTGGAGGAGCGTCGCGTCACCGGCGAATTGCTGCAGCCGATCAAGCAGCATTGCTCGCTCGTCATCGTCGAGCACGACCTCGATTTCATCCGTGACATCTGCGATCGCCTCACCGTGCTCGACCAGGGCAAGGTGCTGGCATCGGGCACCGTGTCCGAGATCCAGGCCAACAAATCCGTTCAGGAGATTTATCTGCGCCGTGCCTGAATTTTTGGACATCAAGCATCTCGACGCCGGCTATGGCCGCAGCCAGGTCCTGTTCGACGTCAATCTCGGCATTCCCTGGCGCGGCGGCGTCGCGGTGCTCGGGCGCAATGGCGCGGGCAAGACCACGCTGATGAAGACCATCGTCGGCGAATTGCCGGCGTGGAAGGGCGAGGTCGGCTTCGATGGCCGCGACATCAGCCGCCGCCGGCCAGAGGAGCGCGTCCGCGCCGGCATCGGCTACGTGCCGCAGGAGCATTCGGTGTTCGCGCGCCTCTCTGTGCGCGACAATCTCGCCGTCGGCTCGCTCCTCAACAAGGATGCCACCGCGGTCGACCGCGTGCTGGCCATCTTCCCGAAACTCGGCCAGCGTCTCGACCAGCCCGCCGGCACGCTCTCCGGCGGCGAGCGCAAGATGCTCGCGATCGGCCGCGCCATGCTGGGCGATCCAAAATTGCTGCTGCTGGATGAGCCGACCGAAGGCGTCTGGATCGGCGTGATCGAGGAGATCACCGAGCGCCTGATCGAGCTTGCGAAAGAGATCGCCGTCATCATCGTCGAGCAGCACCTCGACCTCGCGCTGCGCGTCGCCGACTACGCCTACGTGCTCGACCGCGGAAGAGTCGCGCTGCAAGGCGCGGCCGGCGAGGTGAGGGGCAATCCGGAGTTGCTGCGGTATCTGGCGCCGTAAGCGAAAATCCCGCTTACTTCACCGCGCCAAACCGGCTGTCAAACGAGTTCGACGACACCACCGGCGCCGCGCCGGCCATCTGCGCACCATCACTTGCGCCATCGTTCACGGAAGGCTTCAGCGCGGGCCGCGTTGCTGCGATCTTGGTCTCGGCGGGCTTTGCGGCAACCGCCGGAGCGTCCTTGGACTTGTCGTGGCCGGGCACGAACCGCGTCACTGCGGCTTTCAGCCTGGAGGCCGTGCTCGGCGCTGCGGGTGTGGGGGCCACCGACGCGGTCGCTTGCGGCGCTGAGGCGGTCGCCGTCGTGTCGGCAGTGCCGAGGCCCATCTTGCGGCCGAGATTGGAGAAGAAGCCGCCGGATTTCTCGGCCGAGGCGACGCGGGTGTTGGTCGCGGGTGCGACCGCAACGACAGGTTCTTGCTGCGGAGCTGCCGCGGCGGGCTCGAGGTTCGGCTTCGGTGGGTTGACGGTGCCTGGGATCGTGCCCGGCGCCTTCGACATCGCCAGCATCTGCAGCGTATTGCCTTCGGCGCCTTCCGACAGGCCGGTCGAGCCTTCCGGAATCTTCGCGGCAAAGATCTTGTTCATGCCGCCGTCGATACCGGTGTTCATGCGCGCCACCGGCGTACCCTTGGAGACGAGCTTGTTGTATTCGGCCTCGTCGCGCTGCTCTTTCTCGCGCACGGCGCTGGCGATGTCCTCGGGGATCACATAGGCCGGGCACTTCGCCGAGGCATCGAACACGGGATCGCGCTTGGCGTCGGGTGCCTTCGCGGCATCGAACACGTACTTCTTCTCGCAGAAGTCGACCTTCGGCTCCTGCCGCGTCACCTCGAAATGATCATAGCCTTCCTTGATCATCTTCCAGAAGGCCATGTTCGGATTGTTGCGGTGCTTGGCCATGTTCACCGGCGTCATCTTGAACGGATACGCCTGGAACTGGAACGCCTTCTGGCCGCCGAAGAAGGACTCGCGCCCGAGCGAATAGATCTCCGCGATCTGCTCGTCCGTCATCGCGTAGCAGCCGCGCGACGAGCAATCGCCATGCACCATCAGCTGCGAGCCGGTACGGCCGAGCGCCTTGTCGAACGCGTTCGGGAAGCCGGTGTTGAACGAGAGGTAATAGGCCGACTGCGGATTCATCTGGCTCGGATTAATCGAGTAGAATCCTTCCGGCGCCTGGCGATCGCCTTCGCGCACCTTCGGACCGAGGTCGCCCGACCAGCGGCAGATCGGATAGGTCTTGAGCAGTGCGAACTGGCCGGAGCGGGTCTGCTTCCAGATCTCGAGCTCGGCCTCCGACTTGAATAGGCGGATCAGGATCGGCGATTGCAGATCCATGTCCTTCTCGCCCATCGCGGCGACGAGCTTTGGCGAGATCGGCTGGTTGGCCTTGGCGTTGGTCGCGAGCGAGACCTGGTCGGTGTCGCAGCCGGCCAGCACAATGCTGGCGGCAAGCGCGACCGAAGCCAAAAGCGCACGAGCAAGCGAGCTAGCAGTCAAGACGAACCCCACAACGTTCCGGGCAAGGAGCGCGAACCCCGATCTTTGAAGCATGGCCTGACCGGATGTCCGGACTTGATTCAGACCAAGCCCCAGCGCTGATGCCCTGAAGCCATTGATTAAAATTCTAACCTCCGCGCCTGGGGGTCGCAACCCGACCGGGGATCACGAGCCCGTTGGCCGACAGGCGTGGTCAACAGAGACTTAAACTGGGCCGGAACTGGGACTGAATTGGGCTTTGCAGCCAAACCGCTACTGAGATCGCCGATTTGGGCAAAAAAAGGGTTAATGCGGGGTTACAGGGGCGGTCCGGGCGAAGTCCAGTAGGGTGGGCAAAGCCGGAAGCGTGCCCACCATTCCCTGCCGTCCGACCGGCTGGTGGGCCGAATCAACCCAGTTTCCGACCGATATCGAGGAATTTCTGCCGGCGCTGCTTGCGGATCGCGTCGCCGTCCAGGCCTCGCAGGTCGTCGAACGCCTTGGCGATGGCATCGCCCGTGGTGGCGATCATGGTGGCGGGGTCGCGGTGGGCGCCGCCGACCGGCTCCTTCAGAATACTGTCGATCACCCCGAAGCGCAGCATGTCCTGGGCGGTGATCTTCATGTTGTTGGCGGCTTCCTGCGCCTTGCTGCCGTCGCGCCAGAGGATGGAGGAGGCGGCTTCCGGCGAGATCACGCTGTAGATCGCGTGCTCCAGCATCAGCACCTTGTTGGCGGTGGTGATCGCAATCGCGCCGCCCGACATGCCCTCGCCGGTGATGATGGCGACATTCGGCACGGTCAGCGCCATGCAGGCATCGGTCGAGCGCGCGATCGCCTCGGCCTGGCCACGCTCTTCGGCGCCGATGCCGGGATAGGCGCCGGCGGAATCGGCGAGCGACAGCACCGGCAGGCCGAACCGCTCTGCCATCTCCATCAGCCGCACGCATTTGCGGTAGCCTTCCGGCCGCGCCATGCCAAAGTTGTGCTTGATGCGGCTCTCGGTGGAATCGCCCTTTTCCTGGCCCATCACGCAGATCGCTTCGCCGCGGAAGCGGCCGAAGCCCGCGACCAGCGCCTCGTCCTCGCCGAACTTGCGATCGCCGGCGAGCGGGGTGAATTCGGTGATCAGGCCCTTGATGAAGTCGTTGAAATGCGGCCGCTGCGGATGCCGCGCGACCAGCGTCTTCTGCCACGGCGTCAGGTTCTGATAGAGGTCGGCCAGCGCCTGCGCCGCCTTGTCCTCGATCCGTCCGATCTCCTCGGCGATGTCAGTGCCGGAGGCAGCTAACGTCCTGAGCTCGTCGACCTTGGAGTCGAGCTCGGCGACGGGCTTTTCGAAGTCGAGATAGCTGCGCATCTGGTCTGGCATCAACTCAATATAGAGGGACGGGGCGGAGAGGCGAAGCGAGGTTGGCTCCTCATAAAGAAGTGTAGCTTCTTCAAGCACTTGACTTGTGCGCTCCCGGGGGCGCGCCAAATCGCGAATGAGGCCACGGCTCTTTCTGCGGAGATGTGGCCGAAGTCAAGGCGGTTTCGCGGCTGTCGTCCCGACCGGATCTCGTGTCCCGGACGCGCTGCAGCGCTTCTATAGCGCTGCCGCGCAGAGCCGGGACCCAGCGAGCATGGCCCCGGCTCTGCGTCGCATCGTTTCACGCTGCGCCGCGTCCGGGGCACGAGACCTCCTTACTTCTCCGCCAGCGGATGCAGATCGCGCACCAGGCTCTTCAGCCGCTCCTCGACCACGTGGGTATAGATCTGGGTCGTCGAGATGTCGGTATGGCCGAGCAGGGTCTGCACGATGCGCAGATCCGCGCCGTTGTGCAGCAGGTGGCTGGCAAAGGCGTGGCGCAGCACGTGCGGGGAGACTAGCCGCGCCTGAAGCCCCGAAGCCACCGCGAGCTCCTTGAGGTCGCGGGCAAAATGCTGCCGCGTCAGATGCCCGCTCTCGCCGAACGAGGGGAACAGCCATTTCGTGGTCGCGACACTGCCCTTCGTCTCGCCCTTTTTGTTTTCCTTGGCCGCCTCCGTCGCGCTGAGATAATCCGCCATCGCCTGCCGCGAGGCCTCGTTGAGCGGCACCAGCCGTTCCTTGTCGCCTTTGCCGCGTACCACGATCATGCGGGCGTCGCGCTTGGCCGCCGTGCGCGGCAGCGACACCAGCTCGGAGACGCGCAGGCCCGTCGCATAGAGCACCTCGAGCAGGCAGTAGAGCCGCAAAGCGCGCAATCGCTGTGACGGCGAGGCGTCCGCCGCCTCGCTCATCTCCTTGGCGCGGCGGAGCATGCGGTCGACATCGGCGATCGACAGCACCTTTGGCAGGCCGCGGCCGCGCTTGGGCCCGGACAGGATCGCCGCGGGATCCTCAGTTCTGATGCGTTCATTGAGGAGAAAGCGGAACAGGTGCCGCATCGCCGACAGCCGCCGTGCGACGCTGGAGGATTTGAAGCCGCGCGCATCGAGGTCGCCAAGATAGTCGCGGAGTGTTTGCGTCTCGGCGTCCACAAAGCTGTGGCCGGCGCGGCCGAGAAACTCGGAGAAATCGGCGAGGTCGCGGCGATAGGCGTCGAGCGTGTTGGGGCCGGCGCCCTGTTCCGCCGCGAGCATGTCGAGGAACAGGCCGGTGAGCTTGGCGTCGGAGGGCTTGGCGCCGGAGGGCTTGCTGGCGGAGGATTTGCGCATGCCCCGGAGGCTAGCTCCTATTTCTTGAGAAATTTATCCGGCGGGATCGTCACCGTCATTTCTCGCGGCTTCGGATTGACGAAGTTGGCCAGCGCGAACACCACGCCATAGACGATGCCGGCGAGCACGGCGACGACCGTCAGGAAGCGGAACAGGCTGGGCATCGGGCAAGGTCTCGGAAGAGGTCTCGAACAGGCAAATTAACCAATGAAATCATCCAACATGTTCGCCGTTTCGTGGCAAGAGTCCTCTGGCGAGGGCCCCGGGGTGGTCGTATACGTGGCCGGGATGCCGCCTTTGGCGGCAGATTGAGCGAGATCCAGAGCAAGATCGAATGTCCGACGCCGCGTTGCCAGCACAAGCGAGCCCTGAGGCCGACATCCTGTCGGCGCTGGGCGCGCGTTCGATCGTGCTGGTCGGCATGATGGGCGTCGGCAAATCGACCATCGGCCGGCGATTGGCGGCGCGGCTCAAGCTGCCCTTCGTCGATGCCGACACCGAGATTGAGGCGGCGGCCGGCATGACCATACCGGAGATTTTCGAGCGCCATGGCGAGCCGCATTTCCGCGACGGCGAGGCGCGGGTGATCGCGCGCCTGCTCGAGAGCGGGCCGATCGTGCTGGCGACCGGCGGCGGCGCCTTCATGCGCGAGGAGACGCGCAGCCGCATCGCGGCGAAGGCGATCTCGATCTGGCTGAGGGCCGATCACGACGTCATCATGCGCCGCGTGCGCCGTCGCGCCGACCGGCCTCTGCTTCAGACCCCCGACCCCGAGGGAACCGTGACGCGCTTGCTCACCGAGCGCGAGCCGGTCTATGGCAAGGCCGACCTCACCATCGCCTCGCGCGATGTGCCGCACGACCGAATCGTCGACGAGACCATCGAGGCGCTGCGCGCCCATCTTTGCGGCGAGAGCGCGTCCCATCCCCCAGCCGACGTCGCGAGTGCCGTTCGATGACCGCGCCCCCAAAGCATTCCGACCCTGTCAATGTCGATGTCGCGCTGGAGAATCGCGCCTACGACATCGTCATCGGCCGCGGCGTGCTGTCCTCGCTCGGCGAGCGGGTCGCGGCTTTGCGCCCCGGCGTGCGCACGGCTGTTGTCACCGATCGCACCGTTGCAAAATACTGGCTCGAGCCGACCGAGGCCTCGCTCGCCGCTGCCGGCATTCCGACCTCGCGCGTCGTGGTCGAGGAAGGTGAGATCTCCAAGACCTATGCGGGTCTGCAAAAGGTCAGCGAAGCCCTGATCGCCGCAAAAATCGAGCGCAACGATCTCGTCATCGCGCTCGGCGGCGGCGTCGTCGGCGATCTCGCCGGCTTTGCGGCGGCGATCCTGCGCCGTGGCGTCGATTTCGTGCAGGTGCCGACCTCGCTGCTGGCGCAGGTCGATTCCTCGGTCGGCGGCAAGACCGGCATCAACTCGCCGCAGGGCAAGAACCTGCTCGGCGCCTTCCACCAGCCGGTGCTGGTCATCGCCGACACCGCCGTGCTCGACACGCTGTCGCCGCGGCAGTTCCGCGCCGGCTATGCCGAGGTCGCCAAATACGGCGTGCTCGGCGACGAGGCCTTCTTCACCTGGCTGGAGAAGAACCACGCGGACATCGTCAAGGGCGGCTCGGCCCGCGAGCACGCCATCGCCACCTCCTGCCGCGCCAAGGCGGCTGTCGTCTCGCGCGACGAGCGTGAGACTGGCGAGCGCGCGCTGCTCAATCTTGGACACACCTTCGGCCATGCGTTGGAAGCCGCAACCGGTTTCTCTGATCGCCTGTTTCACGGCGAGGGCGTTTCGATCGGCATGACCCTAGCGGCGCAATTTTCCGCAAGTCTCGGCATGATCGCCGAGGCCGACGCGGCCCGCGTCGAGCGGCATCTCATCGAGGCCGGCCTGCCGACCCGCCTGCAGGACATCGCCGGCTTCGCGCAGGAAGGCCTCGCGGATGCTGACGCGCTGATGGCGCTGATGGCACAGGACAAGAAGGTCAAGCGCGGCAAGCTCACCTTCATCCTGCTGGAGGCCGTCGGGCGTGCCGTCATCGCCAAGGATGTCGAGCCGGCGCCGGTGCGCGACTTCCTGCATAACAAGCTCGCCCTCAAGGCGCGAGGCGCTGCTGAACGGCGCTAAAACAAGGAACCAGAGTGGTTCATGGACTGGCTCGGCTTCACCATCGTCATTATCTGCCTGCTCGTCTCGGGCTTCTTCGCCGCGAGCGAGACCGCGCTGACCGGCGCCTCGCGCGCCAGCATGCTGCGGCTCTCCAGGCAGGGTAATCGCGACGCCGACGTGGTCTCGCAACTGCTCGACATGCGCGAGCGCCTGATCGGCGCGCTGCTGCTCGGCAACAACATCGCCAATATCAGCGCTTCGGCACTGGCGACCTCCATCTTCACGGCCTGGTTCGGCGATGTCGGTGTGCTCTATGCCACCGGCGTGATGACCGCGCTGGTCGTGATCTTCGCGGAAGTTCTGCCCAAGACCATCGCCATCAACGCGCCGGACCGGATGGCGCTCGCGGTCGCGCGCCCGATGCGGTTGACGATGTACGTGCTGGGGCCGCTGCTGCGGGTCGTGGAAGTCATCGTGCGCCTGCTGATGCGCCTGTTCGGCCTTGCCGGCGAGCATCAGGCGATCCTGTCGCCGACCGAGCGCCTGCGTGGCGCGGTCGACCTCTTGCACCACGAGGGCAAGGTCGAAAAGCACGACCGCGACATGCTCGGCGGCCTGCTTGATTTGCGCGAGCTCCAGGTCTCCGATGTCATGATCCATCGCACCGAGATGATGATGATCAACGCCGATTTGCCGGCTGAGGAGTTGGTGAGTGAGGTGCTGGCGACCGAATACACCCGTATCCCGCTCTGGCGCGAGAAGCCCGAAAACATCATCGGCGTGCTCCACGCCAAGGATCTCTTGCGCGCGATCCGCGCTGCCGACGGCGACACCTCACGCATCGATGTCTCCACCATCGCGCTGCCGCCCTGGTTCGTGCCCGAGATGCGCACCGTCTCCGAGCAGCTCAAGGCATTCCGCCGGCGAAAAACCCATTTCGCGCTCGTCGTCGACGAGTACGGCGAAGTTGAAGGTCTTGTGACGCTGGAAGACATTCTGGAAGAGATCGTCGGCGACATCTCCGACGAGCACGACGTCGTGGTCGCCGGCGTGCGGGCCCAGCCGGACGGCTCCGTGGTGGTCGACGGCTCGGTGCCGATCCGCGACCTCAACCGCGCCATGGACTGGCGGCTGCCCGATCAAGAGGCGACGACGGTCGCGGGCCTCGTCATCCACGAGGCGCAATCGATCCCCGACCGTGGCCAGAGTTTCACCTTCCACGGCTTCCGCTTCCGCGTCCTCCGCCGCGAACGCAACCGTATCACCGCACTCCGTATTTCACCGGTCCCGCGCGACGCGGAGGTGGAGGAAGCCAAGCCGCGACGGGCAGGGAAGTCGTTTTGACGCCTGGTGTCATCGCCCGCGAAAGCGGGCGATCCAGTACTCCGCGGCCGCGATTATGTGAACGAACTGCCGCCGCGGAGTACTGGATGCCCCGCCTGCGCGGGGCATGACGGTGGAGATTACGTTCCGCCTTCCCCCGGGGCCTGCGCTTGGATCGCCAGCGCATGCACGCCGCCGGAAAGTTCCGCGGTCAGCGTCGCATTTATCATACGGTGCCGGTCGACCCGGCTCTTCCCTTTGAAGGCCTGAGATACGATATAAACCCGAAAGTGCGTCTCGCCGCTCGGCCGATGGCCGGAATGGCCCTCATGCAAATGTGACTCATCGACGACCTGCAGGCTTTCCGGCGTGAAAGCTTCCTGCAACTTGTTGCTGATAATGTCTTTGGTAGCCATGTTTGCCATTAAGGTACGCGATCGCACTCCGTCAATGCCGATAGGCCGCCTTGGCGGCCGTTCTTGAGCGATAGGCCGCCTGGGGCGGCCGTTCTTAAGAACGCCGAAGCGAAGCTTCGGCTACGGGTTCCAAGCTAATTGCAATGTCAAGACTTGAAGGTTTTTGCATTGCGTAGTCAAAGTCTGCCATGCCGATCGATTCATCAAAGTTCTTCGACTCCATCCGCGTGAAGCCGCGGGGCAAGCAGCCCGAGGTGAAGCCGCGCGATACCGTGGTCGCCTGCGAATGGACCGGGTGTCAGAACAAGGGCGCGCACCGCGCGCCGAAGGGACGCGATAACCAGCGCGAGTACTGGCACTTCTGCTTGAACCACGTCCGCGAGTACAATCAGAACTACAACTTCTTCTCCGGCATGAATGCCGACGCGGTCGCACGCTACCAGAAGGACGCGCTGACCGGCCATCGCCCGACCTGGAAGATGGGCGCCAATGGTGGCGTCAAGAAGGGGGCGGAAGCCGAGATCGACGGCGCCTTCGATCCGTTCAGCATGTTCGCGGAGCTCAACGGCCGCACCGGCTGGCGGAAGGGCCCTGAGGCCGCCCAGCCCAAGGTCGAAACCCGCAAGGTGATGAACGCCGAGCGCAAGGCGCTCCAGGTCATGGGCCTCGGTCCAAGTGCGACGCTCGCCGACGTCAAATCCAAGTACAAGGCGCTGGTGAAGCAGCACCACCCCGATGCCAATGGCGGCGACCGCTCCACCGAAGATCGCCTGATCGAGATCATCAAGGCGTATAATTATCTGAAGACGGTGGTGCGGGAGGCCTAACCTACAAGCTCGGGGAAGGCGAATTCGCAGACCAATCCCTCCGGCTTCCACTGCCGGGTGATCCTGCCGCGCAAGGTCCGGATGATACCGTCGACGGCGCCAATTCCGAAGCCATGGCGCGTCGGCTCGTCGACCCACGGACCGCCGCTCTCGGACCAGCGTAGCACGAGAGGCTCTGCGTCGCTGCTTTCCCAGCGAACGTCCAGCCGACCCGCTGGCGTCGCCAGCGAGCCGTATTTGGCGGCGTTGGTGGCCAGCTCGTGCACGGCGACCGCAATCGATTGGGCGAGCGTCGCCGGCAGGCGGATGTCGTCTCCAGCGATGCTGACACGTTCGCCGTCCGGGCTTGCGTATGGCCGGAGTTCCTCTTCGACGATGGTCTTCAGACTGGCACCGGTCCAGCGCGACGCCGAGAACAGCCTCTGCACGTTGGCAAGTGCTCTAAGCCTGCCTTGAAACGCGGCTTGGAATTCTGCCGCGGTCTCGGCCTTGGTCAGCCGCAGCATCGCCTGGGTCACCGCGAGCAGATTATTCGAACGATGATCGACCTCGTAGGCGAGCAGCATCATGCGCTGCTCGGCCTGCTTACGGGCCGTGATGTCGACCAGCATGTTCACCGCGCCAACCAGTCGGCCGCGTTCGTCGCGCAGCGGGGTCGGATATGGCATGAAGCAGATCCGCGATCCGTCCGGCCGTTCGGCCACAGCCTCGACGTCGCGCACCGGCCGGTTCTGCTTGAGCGCGATAGCCATCGGGCATTCATCGTGGGGGAGCGGCGTGCCGTCCGGCAGATAAAGCTTCCACGTCACGCACCACATCTCGCCGATTTCTGGAGTGCGTCCGGCAAAATCGATGCAGGCTTGATTGAAGAAGGTGATGCGGCCCGTTGCGTCGGTGGTGTAGATCGCGGCGGGCAGCGCCTGAAGCAAGTCCCGGAACCGCCTCTCGGAATCCGCTCCCGCTTCGACCCGGCTCGCCGCATAACCGGCGGCGATCTGGCCAATCCTGGCCTCGTCCGCTTGTCCAAACAAGTCCAGCATTGCGTTCCTCACGGGGAGAGATCAGGCAATGCGCTGGACGCGCATATGTTCCAAGGCGCTCGTCAGGGACGTGCAGACCCACCTCAACCCAGCGAGCGATTAGAACCTCGTCGGCACGACGACGGAGCGGGGCTCCGCCGTCGCCTTGCCCTTGCCCCTAGTTGCCGGACGCCTCCGGCATCGCCCCCACATATGACGAGCTCGGCCGGATCAACCGTCCCGTCCGTTGCTGCTCGCGCGCATGTGCGGTCCAGCCGGCCGAACGTGCCACCGCGAAGATCGGCGTGAACGCCTGCCTTGGGATTGCCAGCGCATCGAGCAGGATCGCGGTGAAAAACTCGACATTGGTCTCGAGCGGCCGCTCCGGATTCTTCTTGCGTAGCGCTGCGCGGATATAGGCCTCGACCTCGCCGGCAAACGGCAGGTCGGTACCGTCAGAGGCGAGCGCCTCGACTGCAGTCTTGAGCACGTCGGCACGTGGGTCGCGCACGCGATAGACGCGGTGGCCAAAGCCCATCATCCGCTCGCCGCGCGCCAGCGCCGCATCCACCCAGGGCTGGATCCGCTCGCGCGAGCCGATCGCATCGAGCATTTCCAGCACCGGCTCCGGCGCCCCGCCATGCAGCGGACCGGTGAGCGCGCAATAGCCGGCGGTGACGGCAGCGAACAGATCGGCCTGCGTCGAGGCCACCACGCGCGCCGTGAAGGTCGAGGCGTTCATGCCGTGGTCGCTGGCGGCGACGAGATAGGCATCGAGCGCGGTGATCTCGCGTGCGGCAGGGCTGCGCCCATGCAGCATGCGCAGCGTATCGGCGGCGTGACTCACGTTCGGATCGGGTGTGACCGGGTCGAGCCCTTTTGCGCGCCGGACCAGTGCGCCCGCGATCACCGGAAACGCGCCGACGATCGTGGCCTCATGCTCCAGCCCGTGCTCGGCGCGCAGGCCCGCGACCGCGGCACGAAAGCCGTCGACGATGCCCATGCCTTGGGTCGCCGGCAAGAGCTCGGAGAGCCGCGCGAAGGCACGTTCGCGTGCCGCGCCCAGGCTTGCCCGGACATTGGCTTCGGTGAGGGTCGTCTTGCTGGCGCCGTTCCAGAGCCGGGCTGTGACGCCCTCAAAGCTCGATTTGGCGGCAAGGCGGCCGACATGCTCGCCGGCGATGATGAGCTCGCCGCGCTCGCCGTCGACATGGCTCAACGCGGTCTCGGCCGCGGGAACGCCGTCCAGCCCGATCTGGCTTTTGGTGAGGTGGATGTTCATGGCCCAAATCTCCTTTGCACTGCCCAAGGGGAAAATCGGACCTCTCGACAGATTGATCAATCTTGATTACATTAATCAATATGAAAAATTCGGACGGTCTCTATCTCTCTGCCCGGGAAGCTGCGGCCGAGCTCGCGATCTCGCCGGCTTCCCTCTACGCCTATGTCAGCCGTGGCCTGATCCGCTCCGAGCCGACGCCGGATTCGCGCAAGAATCGCTACCGCGCCGAGGACGTCCGCGCCCTGAAGGAGCGCCGGGTGCCGTCGCCGGAGCCGCGCGGCTTGCGCAGCTTCGATGCCGATCTGCCGGTGATGGACACGGAGATCTCGACCATCACCGAGGAGGGCGCGATCTACCGCGGCGTCAACTGCGTCGATCTCGCCGAGAACGACACGCTGGAGCACACCGCAACGCTGCTCTGGGACGTCTCCGACGTCGATCCCTTCGCGCCGGACAATCAGCCTGCGATGTCCGACGAGATGCGTGCGATTGCGGAAGCCGCGCGCCGCGCAGCTCCGATCGATCGCGCCATCGCGGTGCTCGCGCTCGCGAGCAGCGCCGATACCCGCGCGTTCACCCGCGCGCCCGATGGCCGCGCGATGGTCGGCGCGCGCATCGTCCGGCTGCTGGTCGCGACCATGCTCAATGCGGAGTCTTCACCCGAGCCGCTGCATCAGCAGATCGCGCGTGTCTGGGCAGGCGACAACAAGCACGCGTCCGATCTGATCCGCCGCGCGCTGGTGCTGCTGGCCGATCACGAGCTGAATGCCTCGACCTTCACCGCGCGCTGCGCTGCCTCGACCGGCCTCAATCTCTACGACTCCGTCATCGCGGGTCTCGCCGCGCTGAAAGGCCCAAAACATGGCGGCGCCGGCGTGCTAGCCTCGCAGCTCGTCAAGACGCTGGTCGACCGCGACGTCGAGCCGATGGTGCGCGAGCGCGTTGCGCTCGGTGAGCGTTTTCCGGGCTTCGGCCACGGCGTCTACAAGCGCGGCGATCCCCGCGCGAAGTCGCTGCTGAACGCCTTGGCCCGCGCCGGCGCGCCACGCAAATTCACCAAAGAGGTGCCCGAGCGGATCGCGGAAGCGACCGGAGAATTCGTCAATATCGATTATGTGCTCGCCGTGCTCGTGCACGCGCTGCGCCTGCCGGGAGGCAGCGAGCTCGCTTTGTTCGCCATGGCCCGCAGCGTCGGCTGGATCGCGCATGCGAGCGAGCAATTGCAGTTCGGCAAGCTGATCCGGCCGCGGGCACGGTATGTGGGGCCGGCGGCGGGACGGAGATCGGCGCCCGTGGAGAGGGCTTAGGGACAGCCAGTGGCTCTAGGAACCAATTGCCACTTATTCCCGTTCCGCTACAGTTCAGGCTTATTTTTCTTCTGATCGCGCCATGTTACATCGCCGCGAATTGGACTATTGCCCGCCTGCGCCGCGCCCTTCGCCAGCCCGGCCAGGATTTGTCGAGCTATTAATCAAACTGAGGCGAAACCCGCTTGAATGCTGGAGCGCGGATTTTTTTCAGGAGCCAATAGCCAAGCTTCGCCTGCCGTTCGCTGATGCTTTTCTGGTTCATGACCCCCAAGCCATCAAGCGCGTGCTGATGGATAATTCAAGAAACTATCAGAAAGATACGATCCAACGCCGCATTCTCTCGTCTGGACTGTCCGATGGCTTGTTGAGCGTCGAAGGAGAGCGTTGGGAGCTTCAACGACGAATACTCGCACCCGTGTTCGCTCGCAGAACCGTCAACTCTTTCACGAAGGCCATGTTGTCGGCCGCGAACGGACTGGCCGCAAGATGGACAAGCTTGGAGCCTGGCGCCACGGTCGACGTCGCTGCAGAGATGACTCTGGTCACTTTGAACGTGCTCGCAGTCACGATCTTTTCTGGCGGGATCGGCGGCGACTTCGATGAATTTCGAGTGGCGATGAATGCCTATTTCAGCGTGATCGGCCGCATAGGGATGCTGGATCTGTTCGGCGTGCCCAAATTCGTGCCACGTCCGGGTTATCGCCGCTTGCGTCACACGATGGCTTACTTCGAAGCGGTGATCGATACGATCATACACGCGAGGTACCAAAGGCTTGCGGCCCTTGCCACACACGACGGGCCAGATGATCTTTTGACGCTGCTGTTACGTTCGCTGGATCCGTCGACCGGACGGCAACTCAGCCCGACAGAGGTTCGCTCGAACATCCTCACTTTTCTTTCGGCGGGACATGAGACAACTGCCAATACACTCGCCTGGTCGATCTTTCTGCTTTCACAGGTACCGGAGTGGCGATCGCTCGTCGTGGAGGAAGCACAACGGGAATTGTCGAATCCGAGGGATGACCTGGCCGACCGGCTGATCGTGACTAAGGCAGTGATCGAGGAAACGCTTCGCCTCTACCCGCCGATCGCCGCACTCAGCCGGGCCGCGGTCGATGCCGATGTGTTGGGTGAAATCCCGGTCAAGCCGCGGTCTCTGATCGTGATAGCGCCCTATGTTCTCCATCGACATCGCGGGCTATGGAGCCGTCCGGATGCATTCGACCCTTCCCGGTTTCTACCGGAGGCCCGCGGCCGAATTCCACGTTTCGCCTATATGCCCTTCGGGGTTGGGCCTCGGACCTGTATCGGTTCGTCTTTTGCCCTGCAGGAGGCTGCAATCGTACTTGCTGTCTTGACCCGTCATTTCGAGATGCAGCTGCTGCCGCACTCCGAGGTCTGGCCCCTTCAGCGCATTACGCTACGTCCCGCAAAGGGGCTGCCGATGAGGTTAATTCAGAGGAGAGCGCTTTAGCGCGGCGACCGGAGAAGCGCTTAATTGCTTTCCGTATCGTCGGCCCCCGGGCACGCTTCCAGCATCTTCGATCTCCCCGGGAGCAATTCGTGTCGCAAGCCGCCCTGCCTAGCCGAAGCCGAGCCGTTCGCTCGCGCGCCGAACTCACGTCAGCCATTGCAACGGCATACGAGCGCATCGAAAGGGACCAACACCGCAACTGCTGGGTCTATGTGAGGCCGATGGCGGAGGCGCTGGCGGAGGCCGAAAATCTCGCGGGGCGCGGCGCGCAGGGCGAATTCCTACCGCTCCTCGGTGTGCCTTTCGGCGTGAAGGACAACATCGACGTGGCGGGCATGTCGACCACCGCGGCCTGCCCATCATTCGCTCATGTTGCCGAGCGGTCGGCTCGGTGCGTCGAGCGCCTTATCGCAGCGGGTGCCATCTGTCTCGGCAAGACAAACCTGGATCAGTTCGCCACCGGGCTCTCCGGCGCGAGGTCACCTCACGGCGCCTGTCCGAGCGCCGCCGACGATCGCTATGTCGCGGGTGGATCGAGCTCGGGCTCGGCCGTCGCCGTTGCCTCCGGCCATATTGCTTTTTCGCTCGGAACCGACACCGGCGGCTCCGGCCGGATACCGGCAGGTTTCAACGGCATCATCGGGGTCAAGCCGACGGTCGGCCTGGTTTCATCCCGTGGGCTGGTCCCGAACTGCCCGACGCTCGATTGTCCGTCGATCTTTTGCAATTCAGCCGCCGAGGGCAAACTGTTGCTGGGGCTCGTCGAGGGCTTCGACGACGAAGATCCATACAGCCGTCAAGCGCCCGGCCTGTCATCGGTCTTTCCCCGCGAATTCCACTTCGGACGTATTTCCGCTCGTCAGCTGAATTCATTCGGTATGCCCGAATGCGACGCGCTGTACGAACGGGCCTGCGAGAGGCTCGTGCGGTTGGGAGGCCAAGCCATCGAGATTGACTTCACGCCTTTCACTGAAGCCGGCGAAATGCTGTTTTCGGGGCCATGGATCGCCGAACGCTATGCGTCGATCAGCAGGCTCCTCGACATCGATCAAGGTGAGCTGCTGGAGGTTACGCGCAAGGTCCTGCACTCCGCGGCGCAGTTCACCGGGGCGGACGCATTCGCGGCGCAACACCGTCTCTTGAAGCTGCGGCGGCAGGTCCGGCTGTTCTTTGAAGAGATGGATGTGCTTGTGGTGCCCACCGCACCGCGTCCCTACACCATTGCGGATATGCTTCAGGACCCCATCAAGCTCAATAACAGCCTTGGTTACTACTCCTACTTCGCCAATCTTCTGGACCTCTGCGCGGTAGCGCTTCCCAATGCAGCGCTCCCCACCGGCATGCCCATGGGCGTCACCCTGCTGGCGCCCGCATGGCACGACCATGCCCTTCTGGATTTTGCATCGCGATGGCAGCCTGACGAAGGCGGAGCTCTGTTCGGTCTCAAGGTCTATTCGCCGGCCGCCGGCTAGACGAGTTCGAGATCGAGGGCGCGCAAATTCAGGATGACGATGAGGCACCTGTCGTAGCGGATGACGCCTCTCGCCTGCATGCGCGAGAGCTGCACCGTCACCCATTGTCGGGTCGCCCCGATCAGGTTGGCGAGATCGCTGTGGGTGAACGGAATGCCGATCACGATCTGGCGGCCCTGCTGCGATCCGTAGATCTTCGAGAGAAAGATCAGCAGGCGCTGCAACCGCTCGGTCACCGACCGCGTGCCGAGCATCTGCGCCATCGCCGAGTAGCACCTGGCCTTGAACGCCAGCGCATCCAGAAGAGCAACCGCGATGGTCGCCGATTGAAGTGCAAGTTCGCGCAGGATGGCGCCGGGCAGAAACAGGAGCCGGCTGCGCTCAACTGCAACCGAAGACCACATATGCGCGCCGGCTCCGAACAGGTCCGGCCCGCCGATGAAATTGCCGGCAAACCAGTAGGCGAGCGTCACCTCGCGCCCGGAAGGGGCTGCGTAATAGCTGCGGATCCGGCCGGACTCGATCAGATAGATGCCGTTCTGCGTGTCGCCTTGGCGCCAGATATGCTTGCCGGTTTCCAGCACCTCCTTGCGGCCGATGGCAAGGACGCGACGGCGGTCAGCCTCACCTAAGGGATCGAGGAAGCCTGGCAATGAGCTGACCAGAGTATCGGACTCCGCCAGCATGATCCCGGCCGTAGTCCTGAGAGTTGCCGCTGCCATCTGCCCGCTCCCTCGTAGCCGGGCGATGCCATTCAAGAGCCATGCCAGCTCGCGCTATGAGGACACGCGCTAGGCGACCGTTTCCATTTGCTCGAACGCCTTGCGGCCTTCGCTCCGGATCAGATCGAGGCAGTCCCGCTTGAGGGCGAGATAGGCGGGGTCGGTCAGGATGGCGCTCGAGCGCGGGCGTGGCAGGCCTACGGAAAGATCGCGCAGGATGCGACCCGGCCCGGCGCTCATGATCAGCACCCGATCCGACAGCAGAATAGCTTCGTCGATGTCGTGCGTGACGAAAACGATAGTGGCGTTGATCCGGCCGCGAAGTTCGAGAAGGTTGTCCTGCATCACCGCCCGGGTCTGCGCGTCCAAAGCGCCGAACGGTTCGTCCATCAGCAGGACGCGCGGCTGGTTTGCGAGAGCCCGGGCAATCGCCACCCGCTGCTGCATGCCGCCTGACAGCGTATGCGGATAGGCGTTGGCGAATTTTGTCAGCCCGATCATTTCGATTAGGTCGTCCGCGATCCGCAGTGCCTCCGCTTTCGACTTGCCGAGCGCGCGCGGTCCATGCGCGATATTGCGACGCACCGATTTCCACGGGAATAGATGCGGCTGCTGGAACACCATCCCTACATCCGGCCTGGGTCCCAGCATCGACTCGCCGGCCACCGTCACCAGGCCTTCGAACGGCTGCTCGAGACCGGCCATCGCATTCAGGAGTGTAGATTTGCCGCAGCCCGACGGGCCGACGAGCGAGACGAATTCGCCCGGCATGACGGCCAGAGACACCCGGTCCACCGCAATAACCTGGCCGCGCGGCACATCGAAGACGATGCTCAGATCCTCGACGCGGATGATCGCCTGAGGTGTTGTCGATGAAGGTGCGGGCGGAGCATCCACCAGCCGGAGCGGCAGGGCCGGACGAAGGGGGTTGTGCATCAGCGCCACCATACGGCGCGTTCGGCAATGGCCGCGAAGGAACGATCGGCCACGAATGAGAGCAGTCCGAGCGCCGCCAGCCCTCCCATGACCTGTCCGGTCTGCATGTTCTGTTGCGCAATCTCGATCCGGTAGACGATGCCCGCAAACGCGCCCGCCAGCTCGGCGGCGACCAGCGTGTAAAAGGAGATGCTGACGGCGGTGCGCAGGCCGACGACAATGTAGGGAAGCGCACCCAGCAGGACGATCTCCGATAGCATCTGCCGGCGCGGCGTGCCGAGCATCAGCGCGGCGCGAATGAGGCCGCGGTCGACCTTCTGCACGCCGATATGGGTCGCGAGCCACACGGTGAAGAACACACCCCAGACGACCAGAAACAGTTTGCCGGCCTCCGACAGCCCAAACCACAGGATCACGATCGGCACAAAGGCGATTGGAGGGATCGGGCGAAGAATGTGGAACAAAGGGGAGAGCAGGCTCGAGACTAGCCTGAACTCGCCTGTCAGGACGCCGAGCACGATCCCACCCGTGGCACCGATCAAAAATCCCGCAGTGACGCGGAAGAGGCTCGCGGAAAGGTCGCCGAAAAACTGGCCGCTATGGATCCAGTCGAGGACGGCGACGGCGACCGTCGAAGGCGGCGGAAACAGCACCGCGTTGACGATCCGAGATCGGGCGATCAATTCCCATACGCCGACGAAGGTGGGCACGGAGAGCACGCCGACAAGCACGCTAAGGCGCCCGGCCGCGTTCGCACGGCTGCGTCTGCCGACGCTCATGGATTGGCCGACAGCGTCACACGTGCGGCATCAAGTGCCTTCAATGGCGCAGTCGCGATGATCTGTAAGAAATCGGGCATCCCGGCCCCGGGCGGATGATTGCCGGTTGCGAGCCGCCAGGCCGCGTGCGTCTTGAGCGTCTCGAGCAGCTTGTCGTCAAGGCGCACATGATAGACGTAGTCCGGCCAGATCAGCGTCAGCTCGTCGCGTTTCATGCCGGTCGCCGTGGCAATGATGTCAATCGCTTCATCCGGATAAGCCTTGACCCAGCCTTCGGCCTCAATGAGGGCAGCCAGGAATTTGCCGATGACCGCAGGGTTGGCCTCCAGATAGGACCGCATCACAACGACGTTGAACGTCTCCGAGTAGAGCCCCTTGGTGTCGAGCAGGACGGCACCCTCGCCGAGAGCTTTCTTTGCATTCGCCACATGCGGCTCCCAGGTATCGAATGCATCAATGCTCCCCGCCGCCAGGGCGGGAAGCATCTCCTGCGGGCGAAGATTGACGAGCGTAACGTCCTTGGCGGTCAATCCGGCCGCCTTTAACAGGACCGCTGTGTAGACCTCGCTGCCCGTCCCGGCCGTGAAGCCGATGCGCTTGCCGCGCAAGTCGGCCTTGGTCCTGATCGCCGCGGACGCGGCCGTCATCGTCTTCAGATCCGAGTATTCCATGCCGGCGACGAAGGCGATCGGCTGCTGGGCCATTGCGGCCGCCGTTACCGGCGCTTCGGCGGTCGTTGCGATATCCGCTCCTCCTCCGACCACCGTATCGAGGCACTGCTTTCCGCTGGTGAAGTTCGAAACGGAGATATCGAGCGCCTGCTTGGCGAACAGGCCTTTGGTCTTGGCGACGATCGCGAGACCCGAAATCGGTCCGAGATTCTGCGCAAGCCGTGCCTTCAGCACATCTTCGGCTTTAGCTCCGACGCCGGAATTCAGGCCGACCGCATACGTCGAGATCGCCAACAAAACCACGCGAAGAGCTGTGTTCGAGCGCATGCAACCACCCCCAGGAACGTCGGCGGCCGCAACGGCCAGCCTGCGATTGGATGAGGGTCATCCGAAGGCAACGCGCCGTGAAGCAATTAATCGACAACTCATCCCGCTGGCAAATATTTGCGCATCGCGGATGCGCAGCGGACCGCAATTTAGGCAACGGAGCGCTCCATGCGCCCGCCTCTTGTGCTGCCGGCCGAGCCCGTTCAGACCCGCGGCTTCGCCGCTGCCGCGATGCCGTCGCCGTTCCGGCGACGGATGATCCAAACCGTCACGCCCAGCACGATCGCGACGGCGACCACGGTCAAAATCCAGATGTGTTTGACCGGATGCCCCTCGTGCGGCACCCCGAAATATTGGTGGAAGGCCGACACCGCCAGCACGCCCGGCAGCACATGGGCCGGGGCCCAGACCAGGATCGCGGGGATGTTCACCGCGTAGAACTTTGCCGGCGCCATGCCGAGCGCACCGGCGGTCACCGGCACGAAGGCGCGGATCGGCGGCACGAAGCGGGCGAAGAACACCGCCCAGGTGCCGAAGCGGTGGAAGAAGGTTTCGCTCTCCTCGACCACGCGCGGATAATTGGTCATCGGCCAGGTGTTGAGGATCTTGCGCTGCTGCCGGTGCCCGATCCAGTAGGCCGAGCCGTCACCCAGCACGGCGCCCACGGCGGCCGCGAGCAGCACCCACTGCAGCTTCAGGTCGCCGCCCGGAATCAGGGCGCTCAGCGCCAGGATGATGGTCGAGCCCGGGATCACCGACCCCACCACCGGCACGGCTTCGAGAAGCGCTGCCAGGAACAGGGTTAGATAGGCCAGCCACGCGTGGACTGAGACGAAGGATATCAGGGGATCAAGGAATGACGTCACGTCGTCTCTGTGGTGGGCTGGGGCATTCGGGTTCAGACCCTTACACAAGTAGTGAGAGGCGGTGAAAGTGCCATTCGCCTGGGCAGGGCGCCTGTCCGGCGCGAAATTTGGGCGAGATTTGCAGGGCAGCCTTCCCAAAATCGCGTTCCTTGCCTATCTAAATGAAAAGACAATGGAACTTTGATTGGCGCGCGGGCTTCTGCAGGCCCGTGGTCTCTGATAGGTTCGCAATCGCACCCAGCCGCAGCCAACGTGCAAATAACTGGTCTCGGGATCGCCCGGGATCTCGGAGGATTGATGACGACCGCCGCCTTGTCCAAAGTTGAGGAAATTTCCGGTCTGCCCGACATGAAGGTGTCGGTGCGCCAGGTATTCGGGATCGACAGCGATCTCGAAGTGCCGGCCTATTCCGAAGTCGATCCTCATGTGCCCGAAGTCGATTCCGACTACCGTTTCGACCGCGCCACCACGCTTGCCATTCTCGCCGGCTTTGCCCGCAACCGCCGCGTGATGGTGACCGGCTATCACGGCACCGGTAAATCCACCCATATCGAGCAGGTCGCAGCCCGCCTGAACTGGCCCTGCGTGCGCGTCAACCTCGACAGCCACATCAGCCGTATCGATCTCGTCGGCAAGGACTCGATCGTGGTCCGCGACGGCAAGCAGGTCACCGAATTCCGTGACGGCATCCTGCCCTGGGCGTTGCAGCACAACGTCGCGCTGGTGTTCGACGAATACGACGCCGGCCGCCCGGACGTGATGTTCGTGATCCAGCGCGTGCTGGAGGTCTCGGGCCGCCTGACGCTGCTCGACCAGAACAAGGTGATCAAGCCGCACCCGTCGTTCCGGCTGTTTTCGACGGCCAACACGGTCGGCCTCGGCGACACCTCGGGCCTCTATCACGGCACCCAGCAGATCAACCAGGGCCAGATGGACCGCTGGTCGATCGTCACCACGCTCAACTACCTCAGCCATGACGAGGAAGTGGAGATCGTGCTGGCGAAGGCCAAGCACTATCGCACCCAGGAAGGCCGCGACATCGTCAACAAGATGGTGCGCCTCGCCGATCTCACCCGTAACGCCTTCGCCAATGGCGATCTGTCGACGGTGATGAGCCCGCGCACGGTGATCACCTGGGCTGAGAACGCCGACATTTTCGGCGATATCGGCTTCGCGTTCCGCGTCACCTTCCTCAACAAGTGCGACGAGCTCGAGCGTCCCCTGGTCGCCGAGTTCTACCAGCGCTGCTTCAACGCGGAGCTGCCGGAATCGGCCGTGAACGTGGCGCTCAGCTGATCTCTCGATTGAACGTCACTGATAGTTTCCTGACACAAGAGCGGCCGGTGGTTATGGGTCCCGGCCTTCGCCGGGACGACAGATAGGGTCAGATGACCACCTCCAACTCCAAATTCCGCAACACCAAGGAAGCGCCGACCGAGCCGTTCAAGCGCTCGGTGGCGTCCTGCCTGAAGGCGATCGCGAAGTCGCCCGAACTCGAGGTGAGCTTCGCCGCCGAGCGCCCGGGCCTTGCGCCCGGCAAGGCGCGGCTGCCGGAGCCCGCGCGGAAAATGACCAAGCGGGATGCCGCGATCGTGCGCGGCCACGCGGATTCGATCGCGCTCAAGATCGCCTGTCACGACGCAAAGCTGCATCGCAAGCTGATGCCCGGCAATCCGCAGGCGCGCGGCGTGTTCGAGGCGGTCGAGCAGGCCCGGGTCGAGGCGATCGGCGCGCGCCGCATGGCGGGCGTTGCCAGGAACCTGACCGCGATGCTCGACGATCACTTTCATCGCGGCAAGTTCGACGAGATCACCGACCGCGCCGACGCGCCGCTCGCCGATGCGCTGGCGATGCTGGTGCGCGAGCGCCTGACCGGCATGGCGCCGCCAACGGCTGCGAAGAAGATGGTCGATCTTTGGCGCCCGATCCTCGAGGACAAGATCGGCAGGCGGCTCGACCGGCTTGATAACCTCGTCGAGGACCAGACCAGGTTCGGCGACGCCGTGCACGATCTCTTGACCGCGCTCGAGCTCGGCGACGAGCGCAGCGCCGACAGCGAGGACAATGAGGACGACGACGAGAACCGGGACGGCGACAACGACCAGTCCGGTGCCGAGGGTTCGCCCGATTCCGATGCCGCGCAGGAGATGAGCGCAGACCAGGCGCAGGCCTCGAGCGAGGATATGAGCGACAGCGCGATGGAAAGCGCGCAGGCCTCGACGTCGGATACCCTGGACGACGGCGAGCTCGGCGACGACGAGACGCCGGGCGAGGCGACGCGCCCGAACGCGCATGGCAAGAACGAGCCGCGCGGGCCGGAATATCACGCCTTCGCGCCCAAGTTCGACGAGGTCATCGCCGCCGAAGATCTCTGCGACCATGACGAGCTGGAGCGCCTGCGCGCCTATCTCGACAAGCAGCTCGCGCACCTCCAGGGCATCGTCGCCCGCCTCGCCAACCGGCTTCAGAGGCGCCTGATGGCACAGCAGAACCGCGCCTGGGAGTTCGATCTCGAAGAAGGCATCCTCGATCCCGCGCGCCTGTCGCGCGTGGTGACCGATCCCCATCACCCGCTGTCCTTCATGCACGAGAAGGAGGCGACGTTCCGCGACACCGTGGTGACGCTGCTGCTCGACAATTCCGGCTCGATGCGCGGCCGCCCGATCACGGTCGCCGCGACCTGCGCCGACATTCTCGCGCGCACGCTGGAGCGTTGCGGCGTCAAGGTCGAGATTCTCGGTTTCACCACGCGCGCCTGGAAGGGCGGACAATCGCGTGAGGCGTGGCTTGCCGCCGGCAAGCCGGCCAGTCCCGGCCGCCTCAACGATCTCCGCCACATCATCTACAAGTCCGCCGACGCCCCGTGGCGCCGCGCGCGAAAGAACCTCGGCCTGATGATGCGCGAGGGGCTGCTGAAGGAGAACATCGACGGCGAGGCGCTGGACTGGGCGCACAAGCGCCTGCTCGGCCGGCCCGAGCAGCGCAAGATCCTGATGATGATCTCGGACGGTGCGCCGGTCGACGATTCCACGCTGTCGGTCAACCCCGGCAACTATCTCGAGCGGCACCTGCGCCACATCATCGAGGAGATCGAGACCCGCTCGCCGGTCGAGCTGATCGCGATCGGCATCGGCCACGACGTGACGCGCTACTACCGCCGCGCGGTGACGATCGTGGACGCCGAAGAGCTCGGCGGCGCCATCACCGAGAAGCTCGCCGAACTGTTCAGCGAGACCAACACCGCGCCCACGCAAGCTCCCAATCGCCCGCGACGCAAACTGCATTCGTGAGCACGCATCAATCCCGCCGCGGCTTTCTCGGCCACGCGGCGGCGGGATTTTCCACTCTTGCACTGCCTCGGCTCGCGCAAGCGCAGTCCGCGCCAAAGCCGGCGCTGGCCGAGCACGCCGTCACCGAGCCCGTCAGCATCGAGGTCAACGCGCGGCCGATTCCCGACTTCGAGCCGCGCGACCGTTCGCGCGTGCGGTTCGGCTCGTTGCAATATCGCAGCGGTCTGGTGCTGACCTCACCGCATCGCGGTTTTGGCGGCCTGTCCGGCTTCCGCTTCCTCGATGACAAGGGCGGGCGCTTTCTCGCGCTGTCAGATCAAGGCACCTGGTTCACCGGCGCCATCCGCTATTCCGGCAGCAAGATGACCGGGCTCGACGACGTCGAGGCCGCGCCGATGCTCAACGCCGAGGGACGGCCGATCACGGAGAAGCGGCTCTGGTACGATACCGAGTCGCTCGCGCGCGACGGCTCGCTGGTCTATGTCGGGCTCGAGCGCGTCAACCAGATCATGCGCTTCGACTTCGCCAAAGGCGGCACCCGTGCCCGCGGCGAGGTGGTGCCGACGCCGCCTGCGGTGCGCAAGCTTCCCTACAACAAGGGGCTCGAGGCGCTGGTGTTCGTGCCCAGGGAGATGAAGGGCCAGCCCCTCGCGGGCACGCTGATCGCCCTGTCGGAAGGCGGCTTCGATGCCGACGGCAATCTGATCGGCTTCTTGATCGGTGGTCCCTCGCCCGGCCAGTTCAGCATCAAGCGCACCGACAAGCAGTTCATCAGCGACGCCGTGCTGCTGCCTTCGGCTGAGCTGCTGATCCTCGAGCGCAAATTCTCCTGGTTCACCGGCATCAACATCCGCATCCGGTCGCTCCCGTTGAAGGCAATATCGCCCGGCGCATTGGTCGACGGCCCCGTGCTGTTCGAGGCCGATCTCGGCCATGAGATCGACAACATGGAAGGCATCGACGCCCACGTCACGGCCGCGGGCGAGACCGTGCTGACAATGGTGTCGGACGATAATTTTTCGCTGCTCCAGCGCACCCTGCTGTTGCAGTTCACGCTGGTGGATTAGTCGCCTGTTCCGTGACGACGGCCCGTCGTGCCCGCAATGCATGGGGCCGCCAGCGGCCATGCCGCCTGCGCAACTGGCAATTCGCCGTCGGCCTACTAGACTTCATGCAATCGCTTTCATCCCTCCATTCCCGGATTCCCCGCATGAGCGCCCTGTTCTCCCCGATCAAGCTGCGCGGCCTGACCTTGAAGAACCGCGTCGTGGTGTCGCCGATGTGCCAGTATTCGGCCGAAGACGGCGTTCCCACCGACTGGCATTTCGCCCACATCAACAATCTCGCGCTGTCGGGCGCGTCGATGTTCTGCATCGAGGCCACCCATGTCGAGGCGATCGGCCGCATCACGCCGGGCTGTCTCGGGCTCTACAGCGACGCCGCGGAGGCCGCGCTGAAGCAGATCCTCACCTCAGTCCGCAAGCATTCGACCACCGCGATCGCGATGCAGCTCGCCCATGCCGGCCGTAAGGCGAGCAGCGCGCGGCCCTGGGACGGCGGCCAGCTGATCCCGCAAAGCGAAGGCGGCTGGCAGCCGGTGGCGCCGTCGGCGCTGCCGCACAAGGAGGGCGAAGCTGCACCCGTGGCGCTCGATGCCGCGGGGCTGAAGCGCATCCGCGAGGCCTTCGTCGACAGCGCGAAGCGCGCGATGCGCATCGGCATCGATGCGATCGAGCTGCACGGCGCGCACGGCTATCTCATGCATCAATTCCTGTCGCCGATCTCGAACAAGCGCACCGACGAATATGGCGGGTCACTTGAAAATCGCATGCGCTTCCCGCTCGAGGTCTACGACGCAGTGCGCGCGGTGGTCCCGCACGACAAGCCGGTCGGCATGCGGGTGTCGTCGACCGATTGGGTCGAGGGCGGCTGGGATCTGGCGCAGACCATTGAGTTTGCCAAAGTGCTGAAGGCGCGCGGCGTCGACTGGATCGATGCTTCCTCCGGCGGCGTCTCGCCGCTGCAGAAGATCGCGCTCGGCCCCGGCTATCAGGTGCAGTTCGCAAATGCGATCAAGCGCGAGACCGGATTGCCGACCATCGCCGTCGGCCTGATCACCGAAGCCAGGCACGCCGAGGAGATCGTCGCCTCCGGCAAGGCCGACATGGTCGCGCTCGCCCGCGCCATGCTCTACGACCCGCGCTGGGGCTGGCACGCCGCAGCCGAGATCGGCGGCGAAGTCGAAGCCCCGCCGCAATACTGGCGCTCGCAGCCGTCGACGCAGAAGGCGCTGTTCGGGAAGACGACGTTCGGAGCGCGGTAAGGGAGTAACCGGGCACCTCACGCATCCGTAACTCCCCCAACCTTCCACCCGCGGCAAAACAGGCCTAACCTCCGCCCATCCGGGGGGCGTCTCGGAGGCCCGGCATGCGATTTGGTGTCCGCAAGACTGCCCATGTGCTGGAACGGATCGGGCTCGCGATGGCGGGCGCAGCCTGCGGGCTGTTCGTCGGCGCCCATGTCGGATCGGCGATCCCGTCGCTCACCACGCAGGGCTTTCTGCTGCTGATGATGCTGCTCGGTGCCGTCGGCTTCTATCTCGGCATCGACACGCCGCAACTACCCTTCGACGCGGCCCACAGCCAGATCGACGCCGCGGAATTGTTGAGCTCCGCCGGCACCCTCTGCGCCACGCTCGCCTCGCTCGCGTCAGTCGCCGTCATCGTGCTGCGGCTCGATCCGCACGACGCGGCTACCTGGCTGGTGTTCGCCGGCTGGATCGGTGGCGTCGCGATGCAGATCGTCGCGGGCGCAAAGGCGAGGATGCGGGAGTAGTCCTCTAAAACACCACGCCCACGCGCGTGCCGCGCTTCCAGGCGATGCGGCAGCGTTTCTTGGTGTTGACGTGCAGCAGCTCGAACCGATCGGGGATCTTGACCTGTCCGCCGAGATCGATGCAGGCGCCGCCCGGCGAATAGTCCACCAGTGTACAGACGATGACCGGCGCACGCGCGTCGGTGATGATCTTGGCCTGGCGGGACACCAGGCCGGCGGGTTTCACGCGAGCATGTCGGCGCGGATGCATTGGCACTCTCCTCCAATACCGCGGACAACGCGGTGGCAGGTTGCAATGATGCCGAAGAGATGATGCGATCACGTTGAGGTCGCGGTGAGAATTTTAATGAAAAGTAGCGGCGATCGGGGAATGTTGCGGTAGCGGGGTGGGGTACCGTGGCCGCCTCAGGCACCGCCGGGAGTGTAGCGCGACGCCGTCTCTACACTCTCCGTCATTGCGAGCGCAGCGAAGCAATCCAGTCTGCCACTGCGGAAAGACTCTGGATTGCTTCGCTTCGCTCGCAATGACGAGGAGAGGCCACGGCTTCACTCTCCGACCATCACCTCGCCGCTACCGTCCGCCGCCAGCTCCACCCCCGGCGCCACCGGCATCGGCACCGTCACAAAATCCTTCGGCATATTCACCGGCCGATAGTCCGGCTCCACCGCCATCCGCTTCAACACGCTCTCATGCACGTGCGCGCCTTCGGGGATCAGCCGCGGCTCGCAATCGGGGATGTAGAAGCCCAAAAACACCTTGCCCAAAAACACCTTGCGCGCCGGCCATTCCTTGTAGCTCGCGCGCTTCGGCAAGAATTCCAGCATGCGCCAGGCCGCACTCATCGAATTGTGCAGCACGCCCGCCTTGCCGGTAAAAGCCGGCGGGACATATTGGAACGGCGAGGCCTTACGCTGGATGCCCCAGGCGAGCTGGTTCACGGTGCGCGGGTTGAAGTTCAGTCCCGCCTTCGCGGCCTCGTCGATCATCCAGATCAGCGGGTATTTCGATTCCGCGCTCTCGGCCTCGGGATAGCCGCCGCCGACGTCGCAATGCACGCCGGCGAACCACACCTGCAGGATGTCCTGCTTCTCCTTGCTGTGGTCGGGCACGAAGCGGTTGCTCCAGAATTCCTGCGGCTCCTCATACGCTTTGAGGCGAAACATGCAGCGCCGCTCGTCGATCGCGATCGCCTGGCGGAAGATTTTGACGCTCGGATTGCGCAGCGTGAAGGCCAGCTCCTCCAGGCTCGGCCAATACAGCCGGTCGGCGCGCGGCACGATCACGCTCGCCACCGTGTCCCAGACGCCGATGAAATGGATGGTCGGCCAGCGCGACGAGGTGATGCGGGCGAATTGCGCGGCGAGATCGAACTGGTCCTTCGGCAGCGGCCCATCCTCGTCGCTGCCGCTATCCTTGAGGTCCTCGATGTCGTTGCCGCGCCCGAGCCCGGAATATTGCTTGTAGGCGACGAGGCCCGAGCCTGCGAGGTTCGCCTGCTCCGGCGAGATCAGCCCAATTTTGTGGATCAGCCCCGCCAGCACCCGCACGGTGTAGGCGCCGCGCGAAAACCCGAACAGGTAGATGCGATCGCCGGGCGCGTAGTGCTCGACCAGGAAGCAGTAGGCGTTGAGCACGTTGTCATCGAGCCCGTAGCCGGTGGCGAGCCCCAGCACCAGGTTGATGTCGGCCTTCCAGCGATTCCACGTCGACGGCTCCGTCACCGTGCCGACGCCGGGATCGTAAAACACCATCTGCCGCGGCTCGGTCTTGTCGGTCTTGCGCAGGCAGCGATAGAGCTTCAGGACGTTGGAGATGTTCTCCGAGATCTCGTTGCCGGTGCCGTCGCAGCAGATGACGAGATTCTTCGGCTCGGTTGTGCGCGCGTGCTCCACAGTGGGCCCCTCCCGGTGATGCTACCGGAGCGAGTATAGCCGAAAAGCGCGGCGGCGAGGAGACGAGGGCTGCGCCAGTTGGATGCGCGGTCGTGCCACAAACTCGTCATGCCCGGGCTTGTCCCGGGCATCCACGTGCTGGTTTCCGCGTAACAAGAACGTGGATGGCCGGGACAAGCCCGGCCATGACGGGCTCTATCGATTTGGCCGAGCGCGCTTGCTAACCTACTTCTTCTTCCCCTGTCCGATCTCCGGCTGCCACGCGTCCTTGCGGGTCGGCGCCGCGGCGATCACCTTGGTCTTGTCCTTCTTCGGCTTCTTGGCTTCGCGATTGCTGCGTTGCTGTCCCTTGGCCATGATGTTGGTCTCCTGTGCGGGTTTGAGTTCGTCCAGTTCGTCCGATTGCAGCACGCGTCCGCGCGGCGTGCAGACGCGCACCTCCATGAAGCCGTCGCGCAGCAGCTTTCGCGCCATCCGGAGCGCGACATTGGCGTCGCTGCGGCCGTGATGGGCGCTGCCGTATTCGCCGGTCGCCCAGATCAGATAGGGCACGCGGATCGGCCTGGCCATGGCAATGCCCGTCTGAGTTGCGATGATGCGTCGAGCCTACGCCCGCACCACACCATTAGCGAGGCCTAAAACTAGCGAGGCCTAAAACGCCGCGCACCAGCCGCGGTATTGATAGTGCTGGCTATTGGCGCGCCGAGAGCGCATGGTTGCAACCAAGCTGGCGTCGGCTGGGGCCGCTCTCGCAGGAAGGCAGGCGTGCATGACCATCCGTTCGCGGCGGGAGACCGTCACGTTCAGGCATCCGTTCCGCATCCACGGTATCGATCGGATGCTGCCGGCCGGCAGCTATCAGGTGATCGCCGACGAAGAGACGATCGAGCGCGAGATGTTCTCGGCCTGCCGCCGTGTCGGCACGTCGATCGTCGTGCCCGTCGACGGCATGGTCGGCTCCATGGAGACGCTGTCGATCCGCGCGCCCGATCTTGCGGATGCGATAGCGTCCGACGCGAGCGTCGCCCAAGAGCCTCGCCAATGACTGAGATTCCCGTCGATCTCGACAAGCACCGCGGCATGGCCGCCCAGAAGGCGACCGACCTGCGCCGTGCGCTGGCCGAGGTCGAGAGCAATGTGAGGCAGCTGCGCGAGCGCGAGGCCGATCTCGAGAACCGCCTGATGACGGTGCCCGCCGGCTCCTGGGCCGAAGCCGCCGTGAAGGCGCGCTATCTCCTCAACCTCTACGCCGCCAGCCTCCCCACCGAAGACACCCGCCACCGCGCGCTGGTGGCCGCCCTGTTCGACGACTTCGCGAGATTAGGCGGGGACAACTGAAGGCGGCGGGGACACCTCTCCCGCTCGCGGGAGAGGTCGGCACGTCGGGCGATGCGAAGCATCGTCCCGCGCGCGGCGGGTGAGGGCTCTCTCCTCATCGGGGTTCTCGCCTGCAGAGACACCGCCACCCGCATCCGCCTTCGCCAAGGTTCCGGCCGCCAACACCGAGAGATGGCGGCGAACCACCGCCGTCACACCGCGTTCAGTCCTCAGCAAGCAACCCGCGTCAAAGGAGCACCCCATGACCCTCACCAGCGGCCGTTTCATCGGCCACGAACAGGACCGCGGGATCGTCCAGTTCTCGATGCAGGACGGGCCTAAGGAAGTCCCGTGCGCGATCTCGACCTCCGCGATGGACGATCTCGAACGCGGCCCCAAGGCCCGCCACAACGAGCGCGAAGCCCAGTTCACCCGCCTCCGCGACCGCATCGAAGCCCAAGCCGCGAGCAAGTACCGCGCGACGGAGTTCGAGGGCACCCCGCCGGGGATCGTGCTGCGGAGCATTGATTTTCGGGGGTAGGGGAGACGCTATGCTATCGGAGCAACCATAGCGGAAAAGGGATCGTGTGAGTGCCAAGGTGATTCTACTTCGCCCATTTTGCGTAGGCGGCGGTGTCGTACCTGGCCGCCTCAAGAAATCGGCTTGAGTTTTGAACCATCTCTTCAAATAGATTCGGATCATTCGCTAGGAGTTGATCGACGTCTCGATGGTTTGCAACCCTTTGGACGAGCTTCGTAGCAAATCGGCATTCGTCTATTTCTTGTGACGCGACGGCAGAGATATCAAGTGGATCGGCTACTGGAATTGTATGTGGTGTGAAACGCAATGCGATAGAAACTAAGTCCGTTGTCGGTGCCGATCCTTCGACACGATATCCCAATACGCTCTTTAACTCGGCGCTGGATTGATAGCTTATTGCCAATGTTAAGAGCCATTTGCAAACTCCGACCAAGAAGACGCTGTGTACTCCCGCGGCCGTTTTAAGAGATTCAGTAAGAGAGGCCTCGTCTGAAATTTTGAATTCCTGCAAGGAGAGGTCGCGGAACGGTCCGCACTCAACGAGATTCTGCCTGTAATGCCCCTTAAATCGTTTCAGCGTCTCGGCATGAACGTGATTTAATCCCACGCGCGTTGTCAGCAAAAGTAACCAAGGGGTCTTCCGTCGAGTTTGAATTGCCATGAGCCTGGCCACGGCATTGTAATAGTTGTCATTGAACAGCCCAGCTTCCTCAATGGCGAAGCTATCACAAAGGTCTAGATTGATCACATCGAACGGGCCGAATTTTCGGATTTTGGCCCAAGCCATGGAATCGTCGTTGGCTACTGAGCGAAAGTCGTCTGGAATGACTTCGGATATTGGGTCAACGTGATTTAGCTTCGTTACCTCGTCCAAGGAGATATTGAGTTCAATCTGCTCGTTGCTGTGAGGTGCAAGGCCGCATAAATTGCACCAGCTTCTTCATGCCATTGTCGGTCGTTCAAATGCTCACCTTGCCCCACAAACAAAAACGGCCGGATCTTTCGATCCGGCCGCGACGCAGAACTCTACTTGGCTAAGCCTACGCCACGCGACGCAACTTAGCCCCCGCCCGAATCCAAAATTCGCTTAGCTGGCCTTCTTGACCGGCGCGTCGCCGACCTTTTTCTGGATGGCGCGCTTCAGCTCGAGGGCGCGCGGCGACAGCACGTCGGCCTTGGCCTTGAGCAGGAAGGCATCTAAGCCGCCATTGTGGTCGACGCTCTTCACCGCGTTGGTGGAGACGCGCAGGCGCACGTTGCGCTCCAGGGCTTCGCTGATGAAGGTCACGTTGACCAGGTTCGGCAGGAAGCGGCGCTTGGTCTTGATGTTGGAGTGGCTGACCTTGTGGCCGACGAGGGGGCCCTTGGCCGTCAGTTCGCAGCGGCGAGACATGTCACTAATCCTCAGTTTCGAGCCCCCAACGAGTTGCGGCCGCCATCCGGGGCGCCACGGGGGCAAATTCTCTGTCCTTGCAGGGAGCGGCGGACGTATAGGGGGGAAGGGGCGGGTAGTCAAGGCGACGGGCCGTTTTGGGCCCGTCGTCCCGGGGCGGGCGGGAGCCCGAACCCGGGATCTCGATCGGCATATTCAGGTGTCATCGCCCGCGAAGGCGGGCGATCCAGTATTCCACCGGCGGCGCGGCTGGAACAGAGAGGCCGCGGCGTACTGGATGCCCCGCCTTCGCGGGGCACGACAGCGGAGCAAGCGGGGAGATGTGGCGGCGCCCGCGGCTGCCCCGATCACCAAAACGGCAATGTTTAAAGCGCCTTACCATCACATAAAGGGCGCATTCACCGCCGAAAGACTCCGGTGAGTTCCCGGCTTATCGTGCCCGGATACATTGCTTGCGGCCGTAACAGGCTTAAGTAACACCCACTCGCGTCCCGATTGGATCGTCTCGTGCACACCTCGCCCCTCTTTCTGCCCCGGCTGCAGTCGGCCGGCAGGCTGGCCTTTGTCGCCCGGCTGGCGCTGGCCGCTGTCGGCGTGCTGGTGCTGGTGTGGGCGGCGGAGCCGGCGGCAGCGCAAGGCAAGCTCGAGGCGCAGTATGAGGCGACGCTGTCGGGCATTCCGGTCGGCCGCGGCGCCTGGAACATCGATATCCAGGACGACGTGTTTTCGGCGGCGGCCTCCGGCGGCACCACCGGCATCCTGAAATCGTTCGCGGGCGGGTCCGGCACCGGCGCCTCGCAGGGGCGCGTGGTCAACGGCGCGCTGGTCGCGACCGCCTACCAGGCCTCAACCACCACCTCGAAGAAGACCGAAGAGATCCACATCACCCTCGACAAGGGCAATGTGAAGGATTTCGGCATCATTCCGGAGCCGCCTGTCGATGCCGACCGCATCGTCGTCACCGACGCGCATCGCCGCGGCGTGTTCGATCCGATGACGGCCTCGCTGGTGCGCGTATCAGGCACCGGCGATCCCGTGTCGCCGGAGGCCTGCCACGGCAGCGCGCCCGTGTTCGACGGCCGCATGCGTTACGAGCTGAAGCTCGATTTCAAGCGCATGGAGACGGTGAAGGCCGAGAAGGGCTATCGCGGCCCGGTCGTGGTCTGCGCGCTCTATTTCGTGCCTGTGGCCGGCTACATCCCCGACCGCCCCGTGATCAAATACCTCGCCGCCCAGCGCAACATCGAAATCGCCTTCGCGCCGGTGGCGGGCACGCGGATCCTGGTCCCGTTCTGGCTGAAAGTGCCGACGCCGCTGGGCCCGGCGATGCTGGAAGCGACCAGCTTCATCACCACCGCCCAGCCGCCAAGGGTGGCGAAAACGCAGTAGCCGCCGCTGCGACGCTCCCCCTAATCATAACAATGACTTAGCTACTGTGCATGGGGTTGTTTTCGCGAAAATGAGGTGGGGGTCATCGTTTTCGGGAATCCATTTGACTCCTCCCCAATTCTGATTCGACTCCGCGCCATCCCCAACTTAACGAAATCCGCCACCACATCGTCGCTTGTGCGACAGCCCAAAACTCCATCTAGTGCGATGGAAACAAGCGTCCCGCGACATGTTGCGTGAACGGAACAGGACTCACCGGGGAGTCAGCGATTCGGCCGCGATTCGTTCTGGAGTCGTTCCGAAGCTTAAGGCCACAGGGAAAAGCGTCGCAAAGTGAGACAGTTGCGCGGGATTTGGGGAAGCTGCTCCCACACGATCGGTGTCATCGTCCGGCTTGACCGGGCGATCCAGTACGCCGAGGCGGTTGTGGTGGAGCGGACAGGCCGCGGCGTACTGGATGCCCCGGTCAAGCCGGGGCATGACAGCGGAGAATTTGGCCGCGTTCGGAGACATGGCTGACAGCACCTCGCCGCCCCAAACAGCACTGACATTCGCCCCAATCGCCACTACCTAATCATTCAGACATGGCCTTTTCCTCTTCCCCCTTCGCCTCCGAGCGCGCGCTTTCCGATCGCGTGCCTGGCGCCGGCGTCACTGCGGTGCTCGGGCCGACCAACACCGGCAAGACCCATCTCGCCATCGAACGGATGCTCGCGCATTCCTCGGGCATGATCGGCCTGCCGCTGCGGCTCTTGGCGCGCGAGGTCTATAACAAGATCGTCGGCCGCGTTGGCCCCGAGGCCGTGGCGCTGATCACCGGCGAGGAGAAGATCAAGCCGAAGAACCCGCGTTACTGGGTGTCGACAGTCGAGGCGATGCCGCGCGACCTCGACGTCTCCTTCCTCGCCGTCGACGAGATCCAGATCGCGTCCGATCTGGAACGCGGCCACGTCTTCACCGACCGCATCCTCAACCGCCGCGGCCGCGACGAGACGCTGCTGCTCGGCGCCGCGACCATGCGCCCGATCATCGAGCGGCTGTTGCCCGGCGTCTCCATGATCACCCGTCCCAGGCTGTCGCAGCTGGAATTCGCCGGCGATCGCAAGATCACGCGCCAGCCGCGCCGCACCGCGATCGTCGCCTTCTCCGCCGACGAGGTCTACGCCATCGCCGAGCTGATCAGGCGCCAGCATGGTGGCGCCGCCGTGGTGCTGGGTTCACTGTCGCCGCGCACCAGGAACGCGCAAGTCGAGATGTTCCAGAACGGCGACGTCGATTACCTCGTCGCCACCGACGCCGTCGGCATGGGCCTCAATCTCGACGTTGACCACGTCGCCTTCGCCTCCGACCGTAAGTTCGACGGCTATCAGTTCCGCCGCCTGACGCCGGCCGAGTTCGCGCAGGTGGCCGGCCGCGCCGGCCGCGCCACCCGCAACGGCACCTTTGGGACGACGGGACGCTGCGGCCCGTTCGAGCCCGAGCTGGTGAATGCGCTCCAGAACCACATCTTCGACCCCGTGAAGATGCTGCAATGGCGCAACGCGAAGCTGGATTTCTCCTCGCTCGGCGCGCTCCAGGTCTCGCTGAACCTCGGCCCCGGCCATGAGGTGCTGACGCGGGCACCCATTGCCGAGGACATGCGCGTGCTCGACCACGCCGCCCGCGACGTCGAGGTGCGCGATATCGCGCATGGCAAGGCCGCCGTGGAACGTCTGTGGGAGGTCTGCCAGGTCCCGGACTACCGAAAGCTGTCGCCGGCCGCCCATGCCGAGCTCGTCACCACGCTCTACGGTTTCCTGATGCAGAAGGGCTGCATCCCCGATTCCTGGTTTGCCGCCCAGGTCGACCAGGCCGACCGCGTCGACGGCGACATCGACACGCTCTCGGCCCGGATCGCGCAGATTCGCACCTGGACCTTCGTCGCCAACCGCCCGGACTGGCTGAAAGACCCAGAACGCTGGCAGGGGATCGCGCGGGAGGTCGAAAATAAATTATCGGATGCGCTCCATGAACGCTTGACTGAGCGTTTCGTTGATCGCCGGACCAGTGTATTGATGCGCCGCCTGCGGGAGAACACGAGCTTGAATACGGAAATCGGCAAGACCGGCGAAGTCATCGTCGAAGGCCATGTCATCGGCCGCCTCGATGGCTTCACCTTTGCACCGGATGCGGCGGAAGCCGGCTCCGATGCGAAAGCCTTGCAGGCTGCTGCGCAAGCGGTGCTCGCCGGCGAGATCAACACGCGCGCCGAAAAGCTCGGCAATGCGCCGGACGATCAGTTCGTGCTGACCTCGGACGGCACCATCCGCTGGACCGGCGATGCGGTGGCGCGGCTGACCGCCGCAGAGGAGGCGCTGCATCCACGCATCCGCATCATCTCGGACGAGCGGCTGACAGGTAGCCCCCGCGAGAAGGTGCAGGCGCGGCTCGACCTCTGGCTCAAGACGCACATCGAAAAGCTGCTCGGGCCGATGTTCGAGCTGTCGAAGGCCGAAGACGTCACCGGCATTGCCCGCGGCATCGCCTACCAGCTCGTCGAGGCGCTCGGCGTGCTGGAGCGTCCCAAGATCGCCAACGAGCTGAAGGATCTCGACCAGCCCTCGCGCGCGACCTTGCGCAAATACGGCGTCCGCTTCGGCGCCTATCACATCTATTTTCCCGGCATCCTGAAGCCTGCCGCGCGTGCGCTGGCCGCGCTGCTGTGGGCGCTGAAGCAGGACAATGTTGATCTTTCGGCGCTTTCAGGTGCGCAGCATCTGGCATCGTCGGGCCGCACCTCGTTCCCGGTCGACAAGCAGCTGCCGCGCGATGCCTATCGCGTGCTCGGCTACAAGCAGGCCGGCGAGCGCGCCGTGCGCGTCGACATCCTGGAGCGCCTGGCCGATCTGATCCGCCCGGCGCTGGCTTGGCGCGAGAACGCGCCCGGCGAAAAGCCCGCCGGCGCGTTCGACGGCCGCGGCTTCGTGGTGACGCAGGCGATGACCTCGCTCACCGGCTCCGCCGGCGAGGATTTTGCCTCGGTGCTGCGCGCGCTCGGCTATCGCATGGAGAAGCGTGCGCCACTGCCGCCCAAGCCGGTCGCGCCTGCTGCCGAGACGCTTGCTGCCGAAGCTTCCGCAGAAACGCCCGCGACCGAGGAGGCCGCGGCGCCCGCAGATGCCGCGGCGCCCGCAGATGCCGCGATCGAAGCCGTCACCGTCGAAGACGCGCCCGGCCTGGAGCTGCATGACGAGGGAGCGCACGAAGAGCCGGCGCTCGAAGCCTCGCCCGAAGCGCCTGTCACGCCGGAAGATGCCCCCGGCATCGCGCCGCCGGCGGAAGAAACTGCTGCGCCTGCTGAGGCTGCTGCTGAAGCCGCTCCGGCCGAGATCGCTGCAACCGAGGCTGCCGCATCGCCCGATGCTGCTGCACCTGAGGCTGCGGCGGCGCCCGAGGCTGCTGCGGCACCTGCCGAGCCTGAGCTCGTCGAAGTCTGGCGTCCCGGTGGCCGTCACGAGGATCGCAAGCCGCGCCACGAGCGCCATCGTCATCAGCGCCACAACAACCAGCGTCCGCAGGCCGGTGCTGAAGCTGGCGCCGCGCCCGCGGAAGGCGAAGCCGCGCCGGCGGCCGATGGCGAGAAGCGCGAGCAGCGTCATCGCCACGGCGGTCATCGCAGAGACGGGGCTAAGGACTTCCGCAAGCCGCGCGAAGGTGGTGCCGAAGGTGCGCCGCGTCAGGAAGGGCGCGACGACAGGAATCGCAGCTTCCAGGGCAAGGACCGCGACAACAAGGATCGCAACCGCGACAACAAGAAGTTCGGCGGTGATCGCGACAAGGGCCGCGACAATCGTGGCCGCGACCGCGACAAGGGCCGCGACCGTCAGGGTGGTCCGTCGCTGCGTCCCTACGCCTCGAGCGCGAACCCGCGCGAGCGCGATCGCCCCGTCGATCCGAACTCGCCCTTCGCCAAGCTCGCTGCGCTGAAGGAGCAGCTGTCCGGTCGCAAGGAGTGATCCCACGACCGAGCGGCAGCGCCTCGACAAATGGCTGTGGCACGCGCGGGTGGTAAAGGCGCGCACCTCCGCGGCTGAGCTCGTCGAGTCCGGTCACGTCCGCGTCAACGGCACACGCGAGAAATCGCCGGGCCACGCGGTCAAGGTCGGCGACGTCATCACCGTCGCGCTCGATCGCACCGTACGTGTGTTGAAGGTGACCGGCTTCAATGCGCGCCGCGGCGATGCAGCCTCGGCGCGAGTGCTCTACGAGGAGCTCAGTGAACGCAAAGAGTAATTAATTGCGTTTTCGGTTCATTTCTTGGTCGATCAACCACACAAAGCCCGCATGATCGGGGCTTCCCGACCTTGCAGCGCCGGGCCATCCGCGCTACGCAAGCCGCGACTTTTAAAAGAGCTTTTCGGAGCGTTGGATGACTTACGTCGTCACTGAAGCCTGCATCAAGTGCAAGTACACCGACTGCGTAGAGGTCTGCCCGGTCGACTGTTTCTACGAGGGCGAGAACATGCTCGTCATCCATCCTGACGAGTGCATCGATTGCGGCGTGTGCGAACCGGAATGCCCAGCCGACGCCATCAAGCCGGACACGGAACCGGGCCTGGAAAAGTGGCTCCAGGTCAACGCCGACTACGCCAAGAGCTGGCCGAACATCACCCAGAAGAAAGAATCACCCGACGACGCGAAGGAATTCGACGGGATGGAAGGGAAGTTCGAGAAATATTTTTCTCCGAACCCCGGCTCCGGAGACTAAATTCCGGCGCAAACTTAACCCTAATACCTTCGTCAGCGTCGAAAACCAGCCTCACGACCCCTAAATCATTGATTTTTGCGGGAAATGTGCTATATTGGGCACATTAACCCGAACCCCTCGTCAGCCCTGTTGGCTCCGCCGGGTTCCCGTGAAACCAGATGTCGAACAGGGGCGTGGCAGTTTCCGCGCGCAGGCTGTGTCACAGAAAACGCGTAAAAAGAGTACTTCAGCGAGGGCTTCCCATAAGGAGGCCAAAAAAGTCGCCGCGGCCAGCCGTAGCGCATCCAAGGGTCGGGCCGCTGCCAAGGCGCCGCCGGCTGCAAAGTCCTCGAAGAACAAAAGAAGCGCAATGCCTCACAAGACTGCCAAACCGGCCGCGAAAGCGACCGTTGCCAAGCCTGCTGCCGCCAAGGCTCCCGCTGCCAAGGCTCCCGCTACGAAGCCTGTTGCTGCCAAGACTCCTGCTGCCAAGCCTCTTGCTCCGAAGGCTCCTGTTGCTGCCGCCCCTGCCAAGGCTCCCGTTGCTGCTGCCAAGCCGGCTGTGAAGGCCGCTGCACCCGCGCCGAAGGTCGAGGAAAAGAAGGTCGTGACCCAGCGTCAGGGCTTCAGGGCCAATGAATTCGTCGTCTATCCCGCTCACGGCGTCGGCCAGATCCTGGCCATCGAGGAGCAGGAGATTGCCGGCGCGAAGCTCGAGCTGTTCGTCATCAACTTCATCAAGGACAAGATGACGCTGCGCGTTCCGACCGCCAAGGTGGCCAACGTCGGCATGCGCAAGCTGTCCGAGCCCGCGCTGGTGAAGAAGGCGCTGGAGACGCTCAAGGGCCGTGCCCGCGTCAAGCGCACCATGTGGTCGCGCCGCGCCCAGGAATACGAAGCGAAGATCAACTCGGGCGATATCGTCGCGATCGCGGAAGTCGTGCGCGACCTCTATCGCTCGGAGTCGCAGCCGGAGCAGTCCTACTCTGAACGTCAGCTCTATGAAGCGGCGCTCGATCGTCTCTCCCGCGAGATCGCGGTGGTGCAGCACTCGACCGAGACCGAAGCGGTCAAGGAGATCGAGGCCCAGCTCGCCAAGAGCCCGCGCCGCAACGCCAAGGCGGAAGCCGCCGAGGGCGAAGGCGAGGCGGATGCCGAGGGCGATACCGACGGCGACGACACCACCGTCGCCGACGAGGCCGCATAAGCCGCTCTCGCTTCTAACAGTTCAAAAGCCCGGCCGTTCGGCCGGGCTTTTGTTTTTGGATTTGTAGCTTCGTAGGGTGGTTAGCCTCGCTAACCCACCCTCCGAAGTGAGGCGTCGGCTCATTTCACCGGCCGCTTCTCGAGCTTTCGTGCCAGCGTGCGCCGGTGCATGCCCAGCCTTCTCGCGGCCTCCGAGATATTGAAGTCCGTCTCGATCAGCGTCTGGTGGATGCGCTCCCATTCGAGCGTCTTGATCGAGGTCGGCCGCACGTCCAGCGCGACGTCGGCGTTACCTGCGGCCTTGTTAAAGGCGGCCTCGATGTCGTCGGTGTTGGAGGGTTTTGCGAGGTAGTGGCAAGCGCCGAGCTTGATGGCCTCGACGGCGGTCGAGATGCTCGCGAAGCCCGTCAGCACCACGATCAGCATCTCCTCGTCGTGGGTATGCAGCAGATCGACACAGGCAAGGCCGGAGGCGCCGCCGAGCTTGAGGTCGACCACGGCATAGCCGAAGGATCGGTCCTCCAGAACCTTCCGGACATCCTCGATCGAGGCGGCGAGCACGACCTCGTAGCCGCGGCGCTCGAATGAGCGTTTCAGCGTGCGCGCAAAACCATCGTCGTCCTCGACGACGATGAGCGAACGGTCAGGCGTCAAAGCTGCCTCCGATCGCGAGCGTGGCGAGCGGCAGCGTCAGGCGCACGGTGGCGCCGCGCTTCCGGTGGTTCTCGGCGGTCACGCTGCCACCAAGCTTGCGCACCACGTTGACCACCAGGAACAGGCCGAGCCCGCCGCCGGCGCGGCCCTTGCTCGACTGGTAGGGCTTTCCGAGCTGTGCCAGCATTTCAGGCGCGAAGCCCGGGCCGCGGTCGCTGATCGAGAGCACCAGATTGTCGCCCTCGCGTTCGGCGAGCAGCTCCACCCACCCGCGCGAGATTTCATAGGCGTTGTCGAGGACGTTGAAGATCACCTGCTTCAGCGCGATGTCCGAGACGATCGCGACGTCCTCGCCAAAGGTATTGACGAAATACAGTGTGCGCGCCGAGCGGGCGTCGCGCCATTCTTCGACCAGTGCGGTGACGAAGGCGGTCACCGTCGTCGGCGAGGATCCCTCGCCGCGGGCTTCGCCGGCCGACACGAGAATGCCCGTCACGATCGTCTTGCAGCGTTGCAGCGAGGTTTCCATCTCCGTGAGGTCCTCGGCGAGCTCCTGATCGGCGGCGAGATCCGGCATGCGGCGCCAGTCACTGAGGATGACCGAGAGCGAGGCGAGCGGCGTGCCGAGCTCATGCGCTGCACCGGAGGCGAGCAGGCCCATGCGGACGATGTGATCCTGCTCGGCCGCGTGCTGGCGCAGCGCCGCCAGATGCGCGTCGCGCTCGCGCAAATTCCTGTTGATGCGGGTGACGAACACGACCAGCAATACGGCGTTGAGGATGAAGCCCAGCAGCATGCCGGTGACGGTGAGCGTATAGGTCTCGCTCAGCGGATTCGGCGGCAGGTCGAGCGGCCGGTAGGCCATCGTCAGCCACACGAAGCTCGCGCAGCTCAGCGCCACCAGCGACCAGGTCGAGCGGGCATCGAGCAGCACCGCGCCGAGCGTGACCTGAAGCAGGAACAGCGAGGTGAAGGGATTGGTGGCGCCGCCGCTGAGATAGAGTTGCGCGGTCAGCGCGGCGACATCCAGCATCAGCGCGACCAAGAGCTCGTTGTTGGTCATCGCGGCGCGATGGCGCACCCAGACCAGGCTCGAGACATTGAGCAGCACCAGCGCGCCGATCACCGCGCCCATGCGGGTGAGGGGCAGCGGAATGCCGAGCCAGAAATGCACGCCGCCGATGGTGACGATCTGGCCGACCACCGCGGTCCAGCGCAGCTGGATCAGCAGCGCCATGTTTTTGCGGTTGGTCTCGTCGTCAGTGGGGGCCGCGCCGATCAGCTCGCTGCGCGCGTCCGCCTGCGATTGCAGCGTGACCGCCAGCTCGCCGTAAGTGTTCCCGTCGTCAGGTCGGTTCGACGATCGTTCCAGCATCTGATCCCGTCCTGCGGGCGGAGGCATCCGACCCGCAGGCCGTTTCGTGGACGAAGCGTTTGCGGCGGAACAGCCCGCCGCCGAATGTGACGAGAAGTCTACCGGCCAGCATGAAAGCCAGGGCAAACCACGTCAACGCGTAGATCAGGTGGTTATTGGGAAAGCGGACCACGGTCAATCCGCCGATTGGAGCGCTGCCGGATTGTGATCCGGCGTCGGCATCGACGAAGAACGGCGCAACGTTCTGGAGGTCGCGCGCGGCCGCGATCGCGGCGACATCCCGCGAGTACCAGCGGTTGTGCTGGGGCACGTTGTCCCTGAGAAAACCGCCTTTCGGCTCCGTGATGCGCAAGAGACCGGTGATTTCGACCTGGCCGTCCGGATTGCCGCCCTGGCGCGTCGATGCGTCGCGCCGCTCGGATGGCACGAAGCCGCGGTTGATCAGCACAAGCGTGCCGTCGCTGCGCTGGAGCGGCGTCAGCACCCAATAGCCAGGGCCGTCCTCGGTGACGGCCTGAACCAGGGTCTCGCGGTCGTGCAGGAAGCGGCCGGAGAGGCTGACATGCCGGTATTCGTCGCCTGCGGCGGTGATCGCCGGCCAGGCTGCGCGCGCGGGGATCGGCTGGGCCGCGGCATGAACGCGCTGCTCGACGCGGTCGATCAGCGCGAGCTTCCAGGCACGGCGCTCGACCTGCCAGACGCCAAGGGCGATCAGAACAACGAAGGCGGAGAGCGAGGGAATCGTGAGCCATAGGGACGGACGCGCAGCCCCCGCGGCGCTGCGCGGTTCGTTATCCTCGGGTCTCACGGGATCGCTCACTTCATTCCCGTCATCTCGTGCATCGGCATCATGTTGCTGTTGAGGTGGTTCATCACCCACAGCGAACCGGACAGCGCGATCACCACCATCACGATGGTGAAGATCAGCGCCATCATGCTCCACCCGTTCTCGGACTTGGGGCTCATGTGCAGGAAGTAGATCATGTGCACGACGATCTGGACGACCGCAAAGGCCATGATGACCAGTGCGGTGATCTGCTTGCTCGGCAGCGTCCCGCTCATCACCAGCCAGAACGGGATCGCCGTGAGCACCACCGAGAGCACGAAGCCGAGCATGTAGGTCGAGAACGTGCCATGGGCGTGGCCGTCGTCGTGGTGATGGTCGTGCGCGTGGGCGGCGTGGGTGTCGGTGTTCATCGCAGAACTCCCAGGAGATAGACAAAGGTGAAGACGCCGATCCAGACCACGTCGAGGAAGTGCCAGAACATCGACAGGCACATCAGGCGACGGCGGTTGGCCTCGATCAGGCCGAAACGCCAGACCTGCACCATCAAGGTCACCAGCCAGATCAGGCCGCAACTGACGTGCAGGCCGTGGGTGCCGACCAGGGTGAAGAAGGCGGACAGGAAGGCGCTGCGCTGCGGCGTGGCGCCTTCATGGATCATGTGGGCGAACTCGGTGAGCTCGATGCTGATGAAAGCGACGCCGAACAGGCCGGTGATCAGGAGCCACATCTGCGTCTGGGCGATCTTGTTCTGCTGCATCGTCAGCATCGCAAAACCATAGGTGATCGACGACAGCAGCAGCATCGAGGTGTTCACCGCGACCAGGTTGAGGTCGAACAGGTCCTTCGGCGCAGGCCCGGCGGCGTAGTTGGCGCCGAGCACGCCGAAGGCGGCGAACAGCATCGCGAAGATGAGGCAGTCGCTCATCAGGTAGATCCAGAAGCCGAGCGAGGTGCTGTGGCCTTCCGGATGCGGATGTTCGTCGGCGAGGTAGAAGACCGGCTCGCCGGTTTGCGTGGGATTGACAGCGACAGTCATTTACTTGACTCCGGCGAGCAGCTTGGTGCGCGCATCCTCGGTCCGGATGACGTCGTCAGCCGGAATGTCGAAGTCGCGGTGATAGTTGAAGGTGTGACCGATCCCGACGGCGAGCATCGCGATGAAGCTCGCAGCCGCCAGCCACCAGATGTACCAGATCAGGCCGAATCCCATCGCGGTGGCGAGGCCGGCGAGGATGATTCCGGTGCCGGTGCTGCTGGGCATGTGGATCGGCTTGAACCCGGTGAGCGGACGCTGGTAGCCGCGCCTCTTCATGTCCCACCAGGCGTCGTTGTCGTGAACGACGGGGGTGAAGGCGAAGTTGTAGTCCGGCGGCGGCGAAGATGTCGCCCATTCCAGCGTGCGGGCGTCCCAGGGATCGCCGGTGACGTCCTTGAGCTGCTCCCGCCTGAGGAAGGAGACCGCGAACTGCATCAGCATGCTGAGGATACCGAGGAAGACAAGGCCGGCGCCGATCGCGGCGATGACGAACCAGATCTGGAGCGAGGGATCGTCGAACACGCGCAGGCGGCGGGTCACGCCCATCAGGCCGAGCACATAGAGCGGCATGAAGGCCATGTAGAAGCCGGTGACCCAGAACCAGAACGACAGCTTGCCCCAGAACGGATCGAGCTTGAAGCCGAACGCCTTCGGGAACCAGTAGTTGATGCCGGCGAATGCGCCGAACACCACGCCACCGATGATCACGTTGTGGAAATGCGCGATCAGGAACAGGCTGTTGTGCAGGACGAAGTCGGCCGGGGGGACTGCGAGCAGGACGCCGGTCATGCCGCCGAGCACGAAGGTCAGCATGAAGGCGATCGTCCATAGCATCGGCAGCTCGAAGCGGATGCGGCCGCGATACATCGTGAACAGCCAGTTGAACATCTTCGCGCCCGTCGGGATCGAGATGATCATCGTGGTGATGCCGAAGAACGAGTTCACGCTGGCGCCCGACCCCATCGTGAAGAAGTGGTGCAGCCAGACCAGGTAGGACAGGATGGTGATGACGACCGTGGCGTAGACCATCGAGGTGTAGCCGAACAGCCGCTTGCCGGAGAAGGTCGAGGTCACTTCCGAGAAGATGCCGAAGGCGGGGAGAACCAGGATGTAGACCTCGGGATGGCCCCAGATCCAGATCAGGTTCACGTACATCATCGGGCTGCCGCCGAAATCGTTCGTGAAGAAGTTGGTGCCGACGTAGCGATCGAGCGAGAGCAGCGCGAGCACGACGGTCAGGACGGGGAAGGAGGCGACGATCAGGATGTTGGTGCAGAGCGCAGTCCAGGTGAACACAGGCATCTTCATCATGGTCATGCCGGGGCAGCGCAGCTTGACGATGGTGCAGATCAGGTTGATGCCGGATAATGTCGTGCCGACGCCGGCGACCTGCAGCGCCCAGATGTAATAGTCGACGCCGACATCAGGACTGTAGCCGATGTTTGACAGCGGCGGATAGGCCAGCCAGCCGGTGCGGGCGAATTCGCCGATGAACAGCGAAGCCATCACCAGCACCGCGCCGCCGACCGTCATCCAGAAGCTGAAATTGTTGAGGAACGGGAACGACACGTCGCGCGCGCCGATCTGCAGCGGCACGACGTAGTTCATCAGGCCCGTCACCAGCGGCATCGCCACGAAGAAGATCATGATCACGCCGTGGGCGGTGAAGACCTGATCGTAGTGATGGGCGGGGAGGAAGCCATCGGAGCCGCCGAACGCGAGCGCCTGCTGGGCGCGCATCATCAGCGCGTCGGCGAAGCCACGCAGCAGCATCACGATGCCGAGGATCATGTACATGATGCCGATGCGCTTGTGATCGACAGTGGTGAACCACTCGCGCCACAGATAGCCCCAGAGGCGGAAATAGGTGACGCCGGCGAACAGCGCGCCGCCGCCAAGCGCGACCATCACGAAGGTAGCGACCAGGATCGGCTCGTGCAGCGGTAGCGAATCGAGGCCGAGACGGCCGAAGATGAGCTTGAGAAGATCAGGAGACATGCGAGCTCTCTTTAGGAGTCTGACGTCAGGAGTCTGACTTGGGACGTTGTCCGAGGAAGAAGGACGAGGACTTCAGCGGCGCGAAGGTCGGCCGCTTCAGGCCGGCACCTAGGAGCGGCGCGGTATCCAGCGGCGCCTTGATCGCGGCCGTGGTCTGGCCTTGCGGCGCATCCGGCGTGCAGGTGCCGGCGACGAAGGTCGGCTCGGGCCCGAGCACAGTGCCGCGGCGGGCGTACTTGTCGTAGGCCAGCGGCAGGGTGTTGTTCACGCCTTCATGGCCGAGACCGCCCTTGGCATCGATCGCCATCATTTCGCTCTGGCACATCTTGCCGGTCTCGACGCACATGTTGAGGATCAGGCGGTAGAGATCGGCATCGACCGTGCCGTAGCGGCGCACCGGCTCGTTCTCGCTCGGTTTCTCGAGCTGGAGATATTCGGCGCGGCCGAGCGAGCCGCCGGCCGATTTGGCCTGGGCGATCCAGGCGTCAAAGCCTTTGTCGTCGAGGCCGTGGAAGTTGAAGTGCATGCCAGAGAAGCCAGCGCCGCTATAGTTCGCCGAGAAACCTTTGTAGGTACCGGCATGGTTGATCACGGCGTGGAGCGACGTCTCCATGCCCGGCATCGCGTAGATCTGTCCGGCGAGTGCGGGGACGTAGAACGAGTTCATCACCGAAGAGGCGGTGATGTGGAAGTTGATCGGGCGATCCACCGGCGCGGCCAGATCGTTGACGGTGGCGATGCCGTAATCGGGGTAGATAAAGAGCCACTTCCAGTCGAGCGCGACGACATCGACTTCGAGCGGAGCCTTGGACTGATCCAGTGGGCGTTCTGCATGGATGCGCCCGATGTTGCGATAGGGGTCGAGCAGATGCGTGCCCATCCAGGTCAGCGCGCCCAAGCAGACGATGATCAGCAGCGGCGCCGACCAGATCACCAGCTCGAGCTTGGTCGAGTGGTCCCAATCCGGCTCGTAGCGGGCCGAGCTGTTGGACTGGCGGTAGCGCCAGGCGAACAGCACCGTCAGCGCCATCACGGGGACGACGATCAGGAGCATCAGGACGGTGGAGATGATGACGAGGTCGCGCTGTTGCGCCGCGATATCGCCGGCTGGCGCTAGCACGACGTAGTTGCAGCCGCTGAGCGCAACTGCCAGGGGTAGCAGCGCCAGGATCTTGAAACGGGACACGGGCCGAGCCTTTGAGAATGAGTTTCCTTTGCGGGGCCAATGGGTAGCTGCGGCGCAGCAATCCGGACATTGGACAATTTGTCCAATGTTGCAGTGCGGGATGTTGGGCCAAACAAGGCAAGATTGGCTGGCGTTCCGCCGGGCGGTCGGCTTTGGTTTTCAGGACGTTAAGGGCGCACGCATGGCGACGGCACAGACCCCCGCAATGGCAGACCTCCACTCGGGCGAGCACGGCCACGACCTGGCCAGTCCTGGCGAGATCGCCATCGGCGTCATCATCGGCCGCACCTCGGAATTCTTTGACTTCTTCGTCTACGCGATCGCCTCGGTGATCGTGTTTCCGCGCCTGGTGTTCCCGTTCACGAGCGAGCTGACCGGCACCCTCTATTCCTTCATGATTTTCGCGCTGGCCTTCATCGCCCGGCCGGTCGGAACCGTCATTTTCATGACGGTCGACCGGGAGTACGGCAAGACGGCCAAGCTGGTCTCGGCGCTGTTTCTGCTCGGCACCGCCACCGTGGCGCTCGCGTTCCTGCCTGGCTATCACGACATCGGCGTCGCCGCGATCTGGCTGCTAGCACTGGCGCGTATCGCGCAGGGTCTGGCCTGGGGCGGCGCCTGGGACGGTATGGCCTCGCTGCTGGCGCTGAACGCGCCGGCCTCCAAGCGCGGCTGGTACGCGATGGTGCCGCAACTCGGCGCACCGCTCGGGCTGATCGTGGCGAGCGCGCTGTTCGCCTATTTCGCAGGTAACCTCTCGGCCGACGATTTCTTCGACTGGGGCTGGCGCTATCCGTTCTTCGTCGCCTTCGCCATCAACGTCGTGGCGCTGTTCGCGCGCCTGCGCATGGTGACGACCGAGGAATACGCATCTTTGTTCGAAACCCGCGAATTGCAGCCCTCGCGCATCTCCGACACGGTTGCCCGCGAAGGCCACAACATCATGCTCGGTGCGTTCGCGCCGCTCGCGAGCTTCGCACTGTTCCACATGGTCACGGTGTTTCCGCTGTCCTGGGTGTTCCTGTTCACCCGCGAAAGCCCGGTTCGATTTCTGATCATCGAGATCGTCGCCGCCGTGTTCGGCGTCGCCGCGATCGTGGCCTCCGGCGTCATCGCCGACCGGGTCGGCCGCAAGTCGCTGCTGATGGGATCGGCGATCGCGATTGCGATCTACAGTGGCTTCGCCCCGCAGCTGCTCGACGCCGGCGCGTTCGGCGAGACCATCTACATGGTGATCGGCTTCATCCTGCTCGGCCTCTCCTTCGGTCAGTCGTCGGGCGCGATCGCCTCGAACTTCAAGCAGATGTACCGCTACACGGCGTCCGCGCTGACCTCGGACATGGCCTGGCTGTTCGGCGCCGGATTCGCTCCGCTGGTCGCGCTGCTGCTCGCCACCAATTTCGGCGTCATCGCCTCGGGTGCCTATCTGCTCTCCGGCGCGTTCTGGACCCTGCTCGCGCTCTGGCTCAGCGGCCAGCGCGAGGTGGGTGACATGGACGCGGGCGGCTAAGTACAAACAGCAGCTACAAGAGCTTTTGTAGGGTGGGCAAAGGCGCCCTTGCGCCGTGCCCACCATCCCTCCTCCACTGGCGCAGAAGTGGTGGGGCACCCACCCTACGGCAGCTCGGCGCGCCTCAATCCGTCACGATCTTCACGCGGTCACGCACCTTTACCTGCGCGGTGCGATCGAGGCCGTTCAGCACACGAAAACGTTCGGCCGGGTGATCGACGCCGGCCATGCGGTGAGACAGCGATTCCACGGTGTCGCCGGGCTGCACGGTGATGACCTTGATGCGCAGCGGACGGGCGGCCTGGATCTCCTCGAGGGTCAGGCGGCGGAACGAATTGACGGTCTCGCGCGCATTGCGATCGCTCTCGGTCGACTTCTGCCGCGTGGCGAAGATGAAGCGATAGACGTCGCTGCCGAAGCGCAGCGCATAGACCTTGAACTGCCACTGGTCGCCCTTGGCGGTGGCAGACGCGGCCGGAAAACCGTTGATGGTGATGTCCTCGGTGGACGCCTTCTCGACGCCCTCCATCCAGCCGGAATTGAGGTAGTCGCCCAGTGACTGCTCGGCCGGCACGCGCACGACGTCGAAGCGCATCGCCTGCGAGCCGCCCTCGCGTACGCCAATCACGGCCTGCGCAGTGTTGTCGAGCGTGAAATTGTCCGGCGCCTGGAAGGTGAAGCCGAGTTTTGGATGCAGGAAACGCCGGCCGCGGACAAAGCCTTCGCTGGGGTCCTCGCCATAGACGAGATTGTCGATCGCGGCGAGATAGCTCTCGCGGTCGCGCTCGCCACCTTCTGGGGCGACATATTGGCGAGCAATGGTCTGCGCATTCTGCACCCGCTCGGGCGTGGCCGGATGCGATGAGGTGAAATCCTGCGCGCGCGGATCGAGCGAGCTCTTGCCGGCCTTCAGCTCGGCATTGCGCTCCATCGCGGAGAGGAAGCGTGCGGCACCATACGGGTCGAAATGTGCCTTGGCGGAAATGCCGACGCCGATGCCGTCGGCCTCGAATTCCTGATTGCGCGAAAAGCTCGCCATGGTGAGCTTGGTCTTGGCGAGCGCGAGCGCGGTGAGATCGGGATCGGTGCTCATGTCGGTGACGACGCGGGTGACGATGGCGGCCTGGCGCGCCTGGTCCTCGCGCATCGCGGCGTGCTTCGACAGCACATGCGCCATCTCGTGGCTGAGCACGGAGGACAATTCGGAGGTGTCACTGGCCAGCGCGAGCAGCCCGCGGGTGACATAGAGTTGGCCGTTCGGCAGCGCGAAAGCGTTCACCGCGCCGGAATTGAGGATGGTGACCTTGTAGCCCTGGTCAGGGCGGTCGGACGCCGCGACGAGCCGGTCGACGGTCTTGCTGACCAGTGATTCGAGCCTGGGGTCGTCATAGGCCCCGCCATAGCTCGCCAGGATGCGCTCGTGCTCTTTCTCGGTGGCGGGGGTCTGGGCGACAGCCGGCTTCGGCTTGGGCAACGCGATGGTCGCCGGCGCCGCTGCGGTCTGGAACCGGCCCATATCGCCGCAGCCGGCGAGAGCCGTGCCCAGAACGAGGCAAAGCGCGGCCGGCGCAGCCCGAAGGCGGCGTCCTTCGCCCTTTTTGTGCTGTTCTAGCACCCCATTCACGTCGCTAACCCGTGCCTGGCCCCTGGTCAGGGCCTTACCCCAATCGGCTCGCTTGCGCCCAGCAACTCGACCTGTCCCACCCGGAGCACGTCGATACGCGGCCCCGCAGTCCCCTCAACCCAGCCCCTGACGCGAATGTACCTATTTTCCAGGGACTTAAGCGTCGTTCCAGCGCTTTCGAACGCCGGCACCATGCGCTTTGAAATAGTCGCGGCAAAGCCGTGTGTCCAGTTCCGTCCGAAGTTGAGGTAGGTCATTGCCCCAGCTTGCCGGACCGACAGGACTTTGCCCTCGACCACCACAAAGCGCCCTTTCCCGGCCAAAATATCGTCCGGACTTTCCGCGTTTTTTATGGCCGACGGGTCAGCCCAGTTGCCCTTTTTTTGGCGCCTCGCCTCGGCCTCTGACGACATCAGCGCGGTGGCGCACTCCTTGTCCGCGATCTCGGCCGAGACGAGGGCGTCGCCTTGGGCGAGCAGCATCGCCTGTACCGAGGTGTCGCTTTCGCCGATGAACAGCAGCGCGCCCTGGCGACCGTAGCGGTCGGGTGTGTCGTCCGTGCCGCGCAGCGTCACGTCGCGGCCGGCAAGCAACGAGGTCAGCGCCTGCCTGGTCGACGCAGTGGGCTCGATCCCGGTGAGGCGCACCTCACGGCCGTCGTCGAGACGCACACTGCGCGCATCGACGATTCCAACGACGCGGCCTTCGCCCTGTGTTTCGAATTGGCACGGCGCCGCGAACGCAGTGTGACCTGCGGCGAGAACAAATGCGACGATGAGGCGAAGCCGTTGCGTCACGAGACCCGGAGAGGTTGCGTTACGTGTCAATATTAACTCAAGCGCTGCGTGGCGCGAAGAGGCTTCCTCACACTCCGTCATTGCGAGCGCAGCGAAGCAAATCCAAAGTCTTTCCACGGAGGGATTCTGGATTGCTTCGCTGCGCTCGCAATGACGTGGAGATATTTATCCATATGTCACCATTCCGCTTTGCGGAAAACATGAGGCCCGTCGAAAGACCCGCATCGCGCTTCTGCTTGCTGCGCTCTTGCGCGTGCGGCATGATTGCGGCAACAGCGTTTGCCAACAGCAATAATCAAGCCGCCATTCAAGAGTCAGGCGATCAAGGGAGGTCCTTTTCAATGAAGCATATTTTGTCCGGCATTTTTGCCGCCGCCTTGGCTCTCAGCGCGACTGTTGCGCAGGCCCAGGACAAGCCACCCTTGAAGATCGGCGGCATCCTCGACATGTCGAGCCTCTATGCCGACATCACCGGCCCCGGCAGCGAGACCGCAGCCAAGATGGCGGTGGAAGATTTCGGCGGCGAGGTGCTGGGGCGCAAAGTCCAGGTGATCGCGGCCGACCATCTCAACAAGGCCGACCTGTCCGCCAACCTCGCCCGCGACATGCTCGATAATCAGGGCGTCGAAATGATCTACGACGTCGCGGCGTCTGCGACCGCACTTGCCGCCGGCGAGATCGCGAAGGCGCGCAACAAGATCATCATGTTCAACGGCCCGGGCTCGATCCGTCTCACCAACGAGGCCTGCGGTCCCTACACCATCCACTATGTATTCGACACCTACGGCCAGGCCAACGTGACCGGCCTTGCGGCCGTGAAGTCGGGCCTCGACACCTGGTTCTTCCTCACCGCCGACTATGCCTTCGGCCAGGACCTGGAGAAGGACACTAGCGCGGTCGTGACCAAGACCGGCGGCAAGGTGCTCGGCAGCGTGCGCCATCCGCTCAACACGTCGGACTTTTCGTCGTTCCTGCTGCAGGCGCAGGCCTCGAAAGCCAAGGTGATCGGGCTCGCGAACGCCGGCGGCGACACCGTCAACGCCATCAAGCAGGCCGCCGAGTTCGGCATCACCAAGGGCGGCCAGAAGGTCTCGCCGCTGCTCGCTTTCGTCTCCGACATCGACTCGATCGGTCTCGAGACCGCGCAGGGCCTGCTGCTGGCCGAAGCCTTCTACTGGGATCTCAACGATGAGACCCGCGCGTGGTCGAAACGCTTCATGGAGCGCACCAAGCGGATGCCGACCTCGGCGCAAGCCGGCGTCTATTCCTCCGTCATGCATTATCTGAAGGCGGTCAAGGCGGCCGGCACCACGGATTCGGCCGCGGTCATCAAGGTGATGAAGGATACGCCGATCAACGACTTCTTCGCCAAGAACGGCAAGATCCGCGAGGACGGCCGCATGATCCATGACATGTACCTGTTCGAGGTGAAGAAGCCGTCGGAGTCCAAGGGCCGCTGGGACGACTACAAGCTGGTCGCCACGGTGCCCGGCAGCGAGGCGTTCCAGTCGCTGGAGCAATCGCGCTGCCCGCTGGTGAAGAAATGACGCGAAGCGTCATCCCGGGGCGCGAAGCGAACCCGGGATCCATCTGGCCGCAGTGACGGTTGATCGATGGATTCCGGGCTCGCGCCGAGTGGCGCGCCCCGGAATGACAGAACCTAACAACAACAAGGGAGACGTCCCATGAACGACATGGTCCTGCAAAAGCTCGAAGGCGGACTGCTCACGATCACCATGAATCGTCCCGAGCGGAAGAACGCGCTCAATCCCGAGATGGTCGCCGGTCTGGTCGAGGCGGCGCGGCGCGCCGCCGACGATCCGGAGGTGCGCGCGGTGCTGTTCAAGGGCGCCGGCGGCTCGTTCTGCGTCGGCGGCGACGTCAAGTCGATGGCGGCCGGCCGCGCGCCGCTGCCGTTCGAAGTGAAGATGGCGAATCTGCGTCGCGGCATGGAGGTTTCGCGCATCCTGCATCAGATGCCGAAGCCGGTGGTGGCGCAGCTCGATGGCGCGGCAGCCGGAGCCGGTCTTTCGATGGCGCTGTCGTGCGATCTCCGCGTTGCCTCCGAATCCTGCAAGATCACCACGGCCTTCGCCAAGGTCGGCTTCTCCGGTGATTACGGCGGCACCTATTTTCTCACCCAGCTGCTCGGCAGCGCGCGGGCACGCGAACTCTATCTGACCTCGCCCGTGCTGACGGCGAAGGAAGCGCATGCGATCGGCATGGTGACGAAGGTCGTGCCCGATGCAGAGATTGATGCTGCCGCGCACGAGCTGGCGCTCTCGCTGGCGCAGGGGCCGTCGATCGCGCTTGGCTACATCAAGCGCAACATCAACAATGCCGAGCATCTGCCGCTGGAGGATTGCTTCGACGGTGAAGCCATCCATCACACCCGCTGCAGCGACACCGACGATCACAAGGAGGCCGCGAAGGCTTTCGTCGAGAAGCGCAAGCCGGCCTTCAGGGGCGCATGACGATGGCGCCCTATATGCGGCTGCGGCAGATTTGTCTGGTCGCGCCGCAGCTCGCGCCTGTCATCTCTGATATCGCCGAGATCATGGGCCTCGCCGTCTGCTACCGCGACGGCAATGTCGCCAAATACGGCCTGGAGAACGCACTGCTCCCGGTCGACACGATTATGCTCGAGGTCGTCGCACCCTTCAAGGACGGCACCACGGCCGGCCGCTTTATCGAGAAGACCGGGGGGCGCGGCGGCTACATGGCGATCTTCTGCTGCAACGACCCGGACGAGCGCGGCCGCAACGCCAATGCGCTTGGCGTCCGCACCGCCAACGTCATCGACCACGCGCCCTATCACGGCGTCCAGCTCCACCCCCGCGACTGCCGCGCCGCCTTCATCGAGTTCAACCACACTGCAGGCAGCGACGATATTTTTGGAACGTATCCGCCCGCAGGCCCGGACTGGCAGAAGTTCGTCCGCAAGGAAGTGACGCAGGCGCTGACGGCAGTGGAGATGCAGAGCCCGGATCCACACGGGCTGGCGCAGCATTGGAGCAAGATTATCGGCGTGGCAGCTGATGGCCCTGAGCTGAAGCTGCCCAACGCAACCTTCCGCTTCGTCAAGGGCGCCAGCGAGATCATGAGTGCGCTCGAGTTTCGGGTGGCCGATGCCGCGCACGTGCTCCATGTCGCGAGGTCAAAGGGGCTTGCAGTGGCCGGGAACGAGTTTCTGCTCGGCGGCGTGATCTTCCGCGTCAGTTGACCCGAAGGAATCCGTCACAAGCTCTCAGGACGACGGGGATGCAGCGCGGAGCTGCAATCACCGCCCCCTGAAATTCGCCACACGCCGCTCTTCCGTGGCCTTCACGCCTTCCTTGAAATCTTCCGTCGCGCGCAGGCGGGTCTGTTCGGTGAGCTCGTGATTGGTCGCAGCCATGACGCGATCGGCCAATCCGGCGCGCATCGTGGCGCGGGTAGAGAGCAGGCCGAGCGGGGAGCATTCGGCGATCTCGCCGGCGAGCTTCATCGCCTCCGCCTTCACCTGGTCCTGCGGCACCAGCACATTGGCGAGGCCCCATTTGACGGCTTCTTCGCCGGTGACGCGGCGGCTGGTGTAGAACATCAGCTCGGCGTTGTTCTTGCCGATCAGCTCGGGCAGCGTCGTCGTCAGGCCGAAGCCGGGATGGAAACCCAGCTTGGTGAAATTCGCGGAGAAACGCGCTTCGGGGCAGGTGACCCGGAAGTCGGCCGACACCGCAAGGCCGAGGCCGCCGCCGATGGCTGCGCCCTGCACGGCGGCGACGATCGGCTTCTTGGCGCGGAAGATGCGCACGGCCTGGATGTAGAGATGATTGATTGCTCCGAGGCTGTCGGCCGGATCGCCCTTGGCAGCCTTATCGGCTTCGCGCGCTTCCTGCGCCTGCCGCGCCGGGTCCTGGAAATTCGCGCCGGCGCAGAACGCCTTGCCTTGCGCCGAGAGAACGGAGGCGCGGATCTCGATGTCGCGATCGAACTCGTCGAGCGCATCCGCGATCTGGTTGATCAGGGAGATGTCAAAGAAGTTGAGCGGCGGGCGGCGGATCTCGATGGTGCCGACATGCCCGACCCTTTCGACGCCGATATCTTTATAGGTGCTCATGATGATCCTCGATTGAATTAGCGCAAACCAAGCCCGCGGGCGATGATGCCGCGCAGCACTTCCGTGGTGCCGCCCTGGATGGTGAGTTTCGGCGCGGTCTTGATCGCGAAGTCGAGCTGCCGCTCCAGCGTCTCCCGGTTGGTCGCGGTCTCCTCGACGAAGGCGGCGAGATCGCGCACGCGGTGCGGAAGCTGCTGCTCCCAGACCGTACCGATGTCCTTGACGATGGAGGCCTCCACCACCGGCTCCTTGCCGGCCTGCAGCATGCCGGCGACCGAGACCGACATGCGCCGCATGGTGTGGAGCTGCGCGACGAGGCGCCCGATGCCTTCGGCGCTGCGCGTGTCAGGATTGGGACCGACCGCGCGGACCAGCTCCGTCAGCACGTAATAGGTCTCGAGGAAGCGCTCGGGGCCTGAACGCTCATAGGCGAGTTCGCTCGTCGCCTGTTTCCAGGCGCCGTCGACCTCGCCGAGCACGTGATCCTCGGGCACGAAGAAGTCGGTGAACACGACCTCGTTGAACTCGTACTGGCCGGTGATCTGGCCGATCGGGTTCACCTTGATGCCCGGCTGCTTCATCTTGACCAGGAACTGCGTCAGGCCGTGACGGCGGTTTTCCTTGGTCGGCGGCGAGGTCCGGAAGATCGCGATCATGTAGTCGGCGATATGCGCCGACGAGGTCCAGATCTTGGTGCCGTTGATGAGATAGCCGCCATCGGTCCTGGTCGCGCGCGTCTTCGCCGCGAACAGGTCGGAGCCGGAGTTCGGCTCGCTCATGCCGATCGCAAAGCAGATCTCGCCGCGGCAGATGCGCGGCAGGATGTCCATCTTGATGTGCTCAGGCGCGTACTTCAGCAGCACCGGCCCGCTCTGGCGGTCGGCGACGAAGAAGCGCCGCGTCGGGGCGTTGGCGACGCGCATCTCCTCGGTCACCACGTAACGCTCGAGGAAGGAGCGCTCCTGGCCGCCATATTTCTTCGGCCAGGTCATGCCGAGCCAGCCCTTGGCGCCGACCCGGCGGGAGAATTCCGGCGCATCGGTGTCTTCGCGGTTGGGCTTGTGCGGATCGAAGGTGCCGGCGGCGATCTCCTCGGCGAGGAAGGCGCGCACTTCCTTGCGCAGTTGCTCGCACTTCTCGGGCAGGCGGATCGGATCGAAACGAAGAGCAGCGGTCATGTGTTTCGTCTCCCGATCAGCGCGACGCCACGAGCGGCCACAATTCATCGGCGCCGCGTTTGGCGACGAGCTTGCCGAGTTCGACGGCCCAGTGGCTCTCAGAGCCGAAATCATCGCGCCAGGCCAGCGCCCGCAACGAGTACCGGTGCAGGATGTGCTCGTTGGTGAAGCCGATCGCGCCGTGCACCTGATGCGCGATGCCGCCGCCTTTCTCTGCTGCCTCGGCGCAGCGGATCTTTGCAGAGGCGGCTTCGAGATAGACCTCGTCGTCGAACGACTTTGCGTTCGCGATCGCATCGGCGGCCGAAGTCGCCGCCGCAAGTGCCGCGGCGGATTCGCCGGCGAGGCGGGCGAGATTGTGCTGTACCGCCTGGAATTTCGAGATCTTCTTCTCGAAGGCGACGCGCTCGTTGGAGTAGCGCACGGAGATGTCAAGCATCGCTTCCAGCGCGCCGGCGATCTGAAGGCTGCGCGCGACACCGCCCACCAGCATCAGTGTGGTTTGGTCAAAACGCTTTGGCGCGGGCTTGATGGTGATGGGCTGGACCTTGTCGAACGTCACGGTATCGCTATGGTCGTAGCCGACATTGAGCCCGGATTCGATCCGGCCCTTGCTTGCATCGACCAGCGCGATCGAGACGCCGTCCTTGCCATGCGCGAGCACCGCAAAATGCTTTGCCGCTTTGGCAAACGGCACGCCGCGGCAGCGGCCCGAGAGTGCGCCGTCGGCATCCATCGTGAGCCGATCCTTTGGCGAGGCTGGCAGCACCGTCATCTCGCCTTCGGGCGAAGCGATCTTCGCCTGCGCCAGCAGCCAGCCCGCGAGCATGGTCTCGGCCAGCGGAACCGCGACCGCGAAACGGCCGGCAGCATTCAGCAAGGCAAAACCATCGGCAAGGCTCGCGCCGGAGCCGCCGAGATCGTCGGGCACCCAGGATAACGGCAAGCCGGCTTCGCTCAGCGCCAGCCACAGCGGCGCCTGCCAGGAATCCTTCTTGTCGTTGTTGATGGTCTGCGGATCGGCGAGATCGGCGAAGATCTTCTCCGCGGTCTCGACGACCATATTGTCACTCTCCGCCACAGCGTTCCCCGTGTTTTGCCATTGGCGCGTCCTGCCCGGTCAGTGCGGCGCGCGGTCTCTTCTTGCGCCCGATGATCCGAAAAAGCCATGGCCCTGACAAGCGTTGATCGCAGGCCCATCTGCGGCGCTAGCATGGGGGCAAGACCCGGTTCGGAGTAATTCCGCTTAGCGGAGTTTGCTTGATTTGCAGGGAGCGGCAAACTCGCTAAACAGGGCGCCAGCAACTCGATAACGGGGAAGGAAATCCGGATGGCAAAAGACAGTCTGAGCGCAATCGTGACGGGATCCGCATCCGGTCTCGGTGCTGCGACCGCGGAAATTCTCGCGCGGAGCGGGGCGCGGCTCGTCATCAACTATTCGTCGAGCCAGAAGGAAGCCGAGGCCACGGCAGAGCTCTGCCGCAAGGCCGGCGCCGCGGAAGTTCTGGTCGCGCAGGGCGACGTCTCGAAGGATGATGATTGCCGCAAGATCGTTGCGGCCGCGAGCGGTTGGGGCCGGCTCGACATCCTCGTCAACAATGCCGGCACCACCAAGCACGTCGCCCATGCCGATCTCGACGGATTGTCGGCCGAAGATTTCCAGCGTCTCTACGGTGTCAACACCATCGGCCCGTTCCAGATGGTGCGGGCGGCGCGTAGCTTGCTGGAAGCCGGGTCGAAAGCGTCGGGACGCTCGTCCGCCGTGGTCAACGTGTCGTCGGTCGCCGGCATCAGCGGCGTCGGCTCGTCGATCGCCTATGCCGCGAGCAAGGGCGCGCTCAACACCATGACGCTGTCGCTGTCGCGCGCACTCGCGCCGCTGATCCGCGTCAACACGGTGTGCCCCGGTTATATCGACACGCCCTGGTTCACCAAGGGCCGCGGCGAAGCCGGCGCCAAGCAGGTGCGCGACAGCGTGGTGGCGAAGGTGCCGCTCAAGGTCGCCTCATCCGCCGAGGACATCGCCCAGCTCGTCTGCTTCCTGGCGATGCCGGCCTCGAGCAACATGACCGGCGAGGTCGTGCGCATGGATGCGGGGATGCATTTGATTACGTGACTCGTCATTGCGAGCGAAGCGAAGCAATCCAGAATTCCTCCACGGAAACAGTCTGGATTGCTTCGTCGCACCAGCGCAAAATTGCTTCGCAATTTTGTCGCGGGCTCCTCGCAATGACGATGAGGAGGCAGACGAGTTTCCTCACGCAACGGCTTGCGCCGTCACCCCTTGATCACGCCGCTCGCCACCAGCCGGTGCCAGATGAATAGCACTACCACGGCACCGATCGTGGCCATGATGAATCCGGCGCCTTGATCCGGGCTGTAATGGCCGATGGCCTGGCCGACGAAGGTCGCCAGAAACGCACCGACGATGCCGAGGATGGTGGTCAGGATGAAGCCTGACGGGTTGTTCGGCCCCGGCGCCAGCCAGCGCGCGATGAGGCCGGCGATGAAGCCGACGACGATGATCCACAAGATGCCGCCCATGCTCATGTCAGTGCTCCCCTCGGTTTGACTAAAATCAGACTCTGTCTGAGATCTCGTTCTCGGTCGGCAACCGTCCGTCCGGCGTCAGGTGGTCGATCACCTGCGGCAGATACTGGCTGAGGCCGGAGAGCAGCTCGTCGCGCGACAGGCCGCTTTGGGCGGAGAGGCTTTGGATCTGGTCGGCGCCGAGTGCGTTGGCGAGATCGCCGGGTGCAATCGGCTTGTTCTCGCCCTTGCCGACCCAGGTGTTCGCGGTCTCGCCGTGGCCGCCCTGCTGGAGCTGGTTGAGGAGATCGCCAAGCCCGCCGCTCAGCACGCTGCCGGCCGCGCCGCCCGCGAGCAGGCCGCCGAGGCCACCCTTGAGCACGTCACCGAGGCCGCCGCCTCCGCCAAGAGCACCACCAAGCGCGCCACCCAGGCCTCCGCCCGGGCCCGCATTCACCGGTGGCATAGAGGCCGGCGCCGTCTGCGGCGCTGCGCCTGGCTGGCCCGCCGTCAAATGCTTGAAAGTCTTCCAGGCGAGCAGACCAAGGATCGCCATGGTCATGGGCGACATGCCGCCGCTGGATGAGGATTGTGAACTCGGCGCGCTTGGGCCGCGCGGGCCATTCTGCATGCCGTTGAGGACGTCGAGTAAACCCATGGCGTTCTCCTGCCGGTAACAAGCCCCTTTCCAAAACATATGAGGCTCTCATGACGGTTACAAGGCGATTGCGCCGCAACCGGGCGATGGGCAGCCGGCGTCAGCTCTGCTATCGAGGGCCGGTCATTCAGGGAGCAGGCCAGGTGGTTACGGATCGATCGATCGTGGTGGCCGGGGCGGGCGCCATCGGCTGTTTTGTCGGAGGCCAGCTGGCGGCTGCCGACCGTCGGGTCGCAATGCTGGTGCGGCCGTGGGTGAAGACCGAGATCGAGCGGTTCGGCCTGCGGCTGACGGATTTCGACGGTGCTGAGAAGAAGCTGGATGCGGGCCGGCTCGCGCTGTCGGAAGATCCCGCAATCTTCCACAGCGCCGGCATCGTGCTGGTCACGGTCAAGAGCGCCGACACGGCAGAGGTCGCGGACCAGATCGCGCAGCACGCGCCTCAGGATGCCGTCATCGTGTCGTTGCAGAACGGTGTCGGCAATGTCGCCGTGCTGCAAGAGCGGCTCGGTGGCCGGCGCGTGCTTGCCGGCATGGTGCCGTTCAATGTGGTGGCAATGGGGGAAGGACGTTTCCATCGCTCGAGCTCCGGCGACATCCATGTCGGTGAAGATGCGGACAACACGGCGGCGGCGATGTCTGTGCCGGGGCTTAATTTGCGCGCAAGCCGCGACATCGCCGGCGTGCAATGGGGCAAGCTGATCATCAACTTGAACAACGCGCTCAGCGCCCTGTCCGACATGCCGCTCGCTGCGCAATTGGCGAACCGGGACTGGCGAAGACTGTTCGCCGACCAGATGGCGGAAGGTCTGGCCGCGCTAAAGGCCGCCGGCATCACGCCGGCCTCGGCAACGCCAATCCCGCCGAACTGGACGCCGAGCTTGCTGAGATTGCCCGACATGATCTTCAACGCGATCCTGGGGCGGACGATGAAGATCGATCCCGAGGCGCGCTCCTCGATGTGGCAGGATCTGAAGCAGGGCCGCAAGACCGAGATTGACTATCTCCAGGGGGCGGTCATTGCCCTGGCCGAGCAGAATAATGTCGATACGCCGCTGATGCGCCGCATTGTTGCGCTGATCAAGCAGGCCGAAACCGCCGGCAAGGGCCCGCCGGGACTCTCACCGCAGCAGATACGTGCCGGTTGATGGAGGAGCGCGATGAAGTATGTGCTGATGTTGGGGCTCGCGCTGATCGCGCTATGCGGTGCCGTCACATTTGCTGAGGCCCGGCCGCCGACCGTCACGAATTCCCCGGGCTATGACGCGCGCTTGAAGGAGAGCCGGTCGGCGTTGGGCAATCCGCCGACAGTACAGGCTCCGGGGAATCCTCCGGTTACGTCACCCAAGCATAGCAGGAAGAAGCATACGAATTAAGGAACGGCATTCTCAGCCTTAACCGGATAACGGTGCCAGGATAGCTCACGACTGTATCAACGTCGTCATTGCGAGCGCAGCGAAGCAATCCAGGCTGCCTCCGCGGGAAGACTCTGGATTGCTTCGCTGTGCTCGCAATGACGGCTGTGCCTCAGCCCTTCTTCGCCGGCTTGCTCGGCGTCGGGCTGAACAGCCTCTTCAGATCGCTCAGGCTTTCCGACAGCCGCGGCCATTCGCAGGAGAACGATCCCTTGGTGCAGGGCGCGCCCTTCTGTCGCAGCACCTTCGGCCGTTCCACGGGCACGGGCACGCGCTCGGCCTCGGTTCGCAGTGCGACCTGCTGAAGCTGCTGCACCTGTTGTTCCTGCTGCTCGCGCTGCTGCCGTGCCGTGGCCTGGGCCGCTTCATTGCTGCGGCGCTGATTGGCGAGATAGGCGGTGTAGGATTCGTCGATCTTCTTCTGCTCCTCCGGCGTCGGGTTCGGCCCGGCGATGTCGAAGGTGCGGTCCTGGAGGAAGTCGTAATAGGTGTAGCCGCCGCCCGCCTTGCGCCGGCCGGCGAATTTTGCGTTGCAGTCGGCAAGCGCTGCGGTCTTCTCGGCCTTGGTCGCGGATTTTTCGGCAGCGTCGGCGCATTCCTCGAAGTCAACCGGCGCGCGCTTCCACCATTGCGCGTGGGCATGCGACGCGATCAGCAGGAAAAATCCTGCTGCGGCAACGACAAACAGCGCCGCACGACGCGATGCAACTAGGTCCGACATTCTACGAGAGCGTTCCCTGTAAAACTCAACCCAAACTGAGTCGGGCCTGATTTTTGCTCCATTATCGCCGCCTTGTCACCCGTGGAACCCGGGAAATTCACGGCTGGGTTGCTGACATTTTTTGCTTGACGTGGCGCGGGAGTCACAGCCGAGCGGCACATGATGCGCTTAGAGTTTTATCGGTTCGAGCTGGAAGGGAAATGTTCATCATGAGAGCGCTGAGCTGTTTCGCCGCAATCGCATTGTCGCTGGCTTGTGGCCGCGCGCTCGCCGCCGACGAGGATGCACCGAACCGCAAGCCCGTGAAGGTTGTTGCCGATGCGCGGCTGGCGGTCGGCGGCCAGGGGATGTTACCGCTCTATCTCTCCAGCGACTGGTCGATACCGCTGCCGGCGATCTCGCGCGCAATCATCGTGCTGCACGGACGCCTGCGTAATGCCGACGAATATTATATGTCAGCCCATACCGCGCAGGTCGCGGCAGGGGACGATGGCAAGAGCGCGCTGATGATCGTCCCGCAGTTTTTGGCTGAGATCGATATCGAGGCGCACAAGCTGCCCGCGGATACGCTGCGCTGGTCATTGGAAGGTTGGGAAGGCGGCGATGGCGCGCTTGCTCCGAACCCGGTGTCCTCCTTCGAGGCGCTCGACGCGATCCTGGCAAAGCTCTCCGACCGGCGCATCTTCCCGAACCTGAAGCAGGTCGTGGTCGCCGGTCATTCCGGCGGCGGCCAGGTCGCGCAGCGTTATGCCATTGCCGGCAAGGGCGAGGCGATGCTGTCGCGTCAGCACATCGACGTCCGCTACGTCGTCGCCAACCCCTCGTCCTATGCGTATTTCAGCGCGGAGCGGCCGGTGCCTGCCATCGCCGCATCCTGCTCGGGCTACAATAATTGGAAATACGGCATGGACGAGCGTCCGCCCTACCTTGCCGATGCGACGCCGGCCGCGCTTGAGCAGCGCTATGTCGACCGTGACGTGATCTACCTGCTCGGCACCCTGGACACCAATCCGGAGCATCCTGCGCTGGACAAGAGCTGCATGGCCAAGGCGCAGGGTCCCTATCGCTACGCCCGCGGCCACGCCTATGTGGACGCGATAGCCAAGCGCGATCACGGCACGCCCAATCATCGCGTGTGGGATGTCGCCGGCGTCGGCCATGACGGCGACAAGATGCTGACCTCGAAATGCGGGCTTGCGGCGCTGTTCGATATTCCAGGCTGTGGCGCGGAGCGCTGATGCGAGCGCTTTGAATGCTTGTGCTTTGAATGCTTGTGCTTTGAAGGCTTGCGCCTTGAAGGTCCAGCTGCTGCTGTTACACTTCGTCGCGCGGGCACCTCATCCTGAGGCGACGCCAAGAAGACGAAGTGGAAACGCCTGATGCTGCTGCCCCTGTCCGATGTGCCGCGCTGGTACGCTCAACGCAAACCCGAAGGCACCGTCGCCGTTCAGCATGGGCAGGATCGGCTGACCTGGGACCAGCTCGAGCGTGGCGCCAACCGGCGCGCGCGGGCATTTGCGGCAAAGGGCGTCAAGCCCGGCGATTTCGTCGCGATCGGATTGCCCAACGGCAATGCGTTCTTCGAGACCAGCTTTGCGGTCTGGAAATGCGGCGCGACGCCGACCTCGCTGTCATGGCGGCTGCCGCGCGGCGAAGCCGCGGCCGTGCTTGAGATTCTCAAGCCCGCGCTGGTGGTCGGCGGCGAGGCCGACTGGAATGCGCCGAACCGGCTGCCTGCGGATTTCGTGCCGGAAGGTTTTTCCGGCGAGCAGATCGACCCGCCGGTGGCGCGCTACTGGAAGGCCATGACCAGCGGCGGCTCGACCGGCCGTCCCAAGGTGATCCTCGACCACAATCCTGCGGTCGTCGACACGGTCACACCGCCGCCGCTCAACATGCCTTTCGGCGCCTCACTGCTCAATCCGGGCCCGCTCTACCACAATGCGCCGTTCATCGTGTCACATTACGCGCTGTTCTACGGCGGCAAGCTCACCGGCCTCGTCAAGTTCGACGCCGAGGAGACGTTGCGGCAGATCGAGCGCGAGCGCGTGCAATGGGTCAATTTCGTTCCGACCATGATGCATCGGATCTGGGCACTGCCGGAGAACGTCCGTAATTCTTACGATGTGTCGAGCCTGCAGACTGTGTTCCACATGGCGGCGCCGATGCCGCCCTGGCTCAAGGAGAACTGGATCGCCTGGCTCGGGCCCGAGCGGGTGTGGGAGCTCTATGGCGGCACCGAGCGGCAGGGCGCCTGCATCATCTCCGGCACGGAGTGGCTGGCGCACAAGGGCTCGGTCGGCAGGATCGGCGAGACGGCGAAGCTCCGCATCATCGGCGAGGACGGCAACGACGTCGCGCCGGGGGAGACCGGTGAGATCTACTTCCTCAACAATGACGGCAAGGACGCCACCTACCACTATCTCGGTGCGGAGCCGAAGCGTCGCGCCGACGGCTGGGAATCGCTCGGCGATATCGGCAGGCTGGATGCCGAAGGCTATCTCTATCTCGGCGACCGCTTGGCCGACATGGTGCTGCGCGGTGGCGCCAACATCTATCCCGCCGAGGTCGAGGCCGCCGTTTCCGAATGTCCCGGCGTGCGGTCCTGCGTGGTGGTGGGCTTGCCAGATCCGGAATTGGGCCAGCGTGTGCACGCCATCATCGAGCCGGAGGCGAACGCGGACGGTCAGGCGATTGCGGACGGCATGGCGGACTTCCTGAAAGACAGGCTCAGCCGCTACAAGCATCCCGAGAGTTTCGAGATCGTCAGCACGCCGCCGCGCGACGATTCCGGAAAGGTTCGCCGCACGTTGCTGCGCGACGAGCGCGCGGCGTGGATGAAGGAGGGTCGTGCCTTCCGTATCATTCCTGCGAAGGCGCCGGCCGGTGCGCTCGCGCGGGCTTGAGCGTCAGAGCATCCTGCCGATGATCTTTTGTCATATCTGCTGCCGAAAACGCGCGCAGCGTTTCGGTGCGGACATTGCCGAGTGCGCTGAGACTAAGGCTGAGCGACATTGCGGCAGCCTCATCCGGTCAGGACAACGGCCGGGCAAAACTGAGCTCGTGACCATCGAGGTCAGTGAGATGAAAGTAGCGCTCGCCCCATTCGGCATCGCGTGCGTGGTGCTCGGCTGCCATCCCGCTGCCAGCGCTCGCTCGTAGAGCGCGTCGACGTCGGCGACGTAGAAGATGACGCGCCCCCACCAGGACCAGCGCTTGTCCGGCTGCACAGTCAGATTGAGATACCCCGTGCCGGCGCGAAAGCTCGTGAATAGTGCAGCCTCACCGCCGTGCAGGATCTCGAATCCGAGCGAGCGGTAGAACTGCACAGCACGGTGCATGTCGTGGATGGCGAGAGTGATGGCGCTGATGCCCTCGATCATGATGGCGGCTCCTAACCAGAGTTTGGGCTTGGAGCCGATTGTACAGCCGCCAAGTGCAGGTTTACGATGAGCCGAGCGCCAGATTGCCGGTCCCGCCTTGCGGCTGGCGAACTGCATCCTGCTCTGCTATGAGGGGGCCGAACCCGCCGAGCGGGTTCCGCGGTCCCGTAGCTCAGCCGGATAGAGCGACGGTTTCCTAAACCGTAGGTCGGAAGTTCGAGTCTTCCCGGGATCGCCATTTTGTCGCTTGTTGATGCCGAGCCTCAACCCCCAGAGCGAGAGCTTCGAGCGACTGAATGAGGCATCGGACTGGCAAAGGCGCGTCACTATCGGAGTAGATCGCCGGCGGCAGCCGCGAGACGTTCGGCCAGCATGATGACCGTGAGATTGGTGGGCGTCGAAGGAATCTCCGGGAAGATCGATGCATCGATCACTCCAAGCCTCTCAACCTGACGTACGCGGCCTGCGCCGTCGACTACGGCATTCGGATTGCGATTGCCCCCCATCGCTACTGTGCCGCAGCCATGATGAAAAGTGTCGAGCTCCCGCTCAATCGCCTGTAACGCTGCGGCACCGTCGATGATCTCGGCACCAGGAACAAGTTCGTGGTCGATCAATTCGGCAAGCGGCGCTGAGCCAGCGATTCTTCGGGCTAATCCAAATCCTTCGACAATGCGGCGACGGTCGCTCGGATCAGCCAGGAGATTGTAATCGATGACCGGCGGCGTGAGCGGGTCGCGGCTTCTCAGCATGAGGGTGCCGGCCGATTTCGGTTCCGTCACGGCCACAGCGAGCGTAAGCCCGCGACTCGTCGGACTCTCGGGGCCCTCAAAGTTTGACGCCGTGACCTGGAGATCAAGCGCGCCGTCAGCAGCCTCAGCGGACCGCGTCCAAATGGTCGCGGCGCGGGCAGGATGCATCTTCCCAGCCTCGGCTTTCAGGGCATATCGATTGTAGTAAAAGGGATGGTCGAGCAGCCTCCTCCCGACAGGAAGGTCCGCGACCACATCGATTCCAAGTCTCTCGAGGTCGCCCGCTGGGCCGATGCCGGAGCGCATGAGAATGGCCGGACTGCCATACACGCCCGCGCAGAGAATGAAGACATCGGCTTCGACCGCTTCTCCGCCAGCGAGGCGGAGGCGGGTTGCACGCGAGCCATCAAACTCGATGCGATCAGCCATCACGCCGCCGCGTATCGTCAAGTTGGCGCGGGATCGCACGTTATCTGGCAGATAGACGATGCCCGTATTCTGGCGGACGCCATCGACGACGTTCATCGGATCGATGCCGACGCCATGCTGCACTGGTCCGTTGAAGTCGTCGATGGCGTGGAAGCCTGCCTCCCTGCCGGCCTCGACGAAAGCGCGGAGCGGTGTTGCGACGTCCGCGGGCGAGGGCTGACGGATCGGAAATGGGCCGCAGCGTCCATGCCATTCATCTGCGCCGGTCGGCGTATTCTCCAGCGCCCGATAGCATTCAAGGACCTGTGCGAAGTCCCAGTCTCGGAGACCATGCTTCCGCCATCTGGCGAAGTCCGCGGGCAGCGCCCGCTTTGCGACCGCGGCATTGATCGCCGATCCGCCTCCGAGAACTCGTGCTGCCTGGGCGGCGATCGTGCAACCGAGACGGCCGGGCTCGCTGCGGTAGCCCCAGTCGTAATCTGCGCCGCCGCCCAGCCTGTCCGCATCGGCCAGCGCGGGCGGATAATCGGTCGCGCGCGGCGCGTCGCCCGCTTCGAGAAGCAGGACGGTGCGCGCCGAAGCTTCGCTGAGCCGGTTGGCAAGGACGCAGCCTGCTGATCCGCCGCCGATGATGACGCTGTCATAACGCATCGCGTTCCTCGTGTGTTTAGTGGCGCGAACCAGGGGCTCGCTCTGGATTCGGCGGTTCGTCCCTACGCTGGAAAAAATCCAGAAGAAGACGAGCGACCTCTGCCGGATTTTCGTCCGCAGGCCAGTGGCCAGCGTCCCTTATGAGGCCGCCTCGCACATCGTGGGCAAGCGGTTCCCAGGCGTCGAAGACATGCTCACCATAGCTGCACTCGCCGCCCAGCGCGAGAATGGGGATGTTTAACCTTGTGCGCGAGGCTTCCTTGTGGTCCTCCATGTCCTGCCAGACGGCAGCGTAGTAGTTGATGCCCGCACGCAATGCCCCAGGCTTCGAGATCTGGCGCACATACTCCTCAAAGTCCTCCGGAGTTACCGCGGACGGGTTGCAGGCAGCGTGCCAGAAAAACCATGTCAGCAGGTCCCGCTCGCGGCCTCGGATGAAGTGCTCGGCCACCTCGGGAATCGTGAAGAAGCCAAGCTGCCAGGCGCTGCCCGCGTTTCGATCCGGCCTCGGCGCCATTTCCTGCTCATAGCCGAAACCTGGCAGCGCATATTCGATGACGCAAAGCCGCTGCACGAGACCCGGATAGCGTGCCGCGAGTTGGTAGGCGACCCCGGCGCCATGGTCGTAGCCGACGACATCGATATGCTGGAGGTCGAGCTGACTTAGAAGCTGCTGCACGTCGGCGGCCATGGTCCGCTTGTCGTAACCTGCAGGCGTGATGGTCGTTCCTCCGGTGCCGCGAAGGTCCGGCGCGATGACCTTATGGTCGGACGCAAGCGTCGCCAGCACCCGCCGCCACATCAGCGAATGCTGCGGGAACCCATGTAGCAGAAGAATAGCGGGCCCTTCGCCCGCGATGAGATAGTGAAGATCGAGCCCGTTCGCTTTTGCCTTCCGGTGCCCGATCCTATCGGAAGGTGCGCTCGGCGTTGTCCGCTGAATGGTCTGTGGCTCCATCGAAATTCTCCTTGCGAGCTGCCTGAGATAACCGAGAGATGGTCGCTTGGAGCCGTCATGGAAGTTGGCAAATTCACGCATGGCTTGATCGATGAACCAGATCACCATTCGATCGTGCCTTTGTGGCTGCTGGCAAACCGATGCGTTGGAACAAGGCTTGTTGGAACAATGAACTTTCTAATCTCAAGCTTCCTCGATTCAGACCAGATCGACGATGTCTTGAAACACTGTTTAGCTCCTGACGTTCTTCGCCGGTGAACCGTCGGAGCGGCAGTCCGCAAGAGGTCCCGAGACGGTGCGTTTTGCATGGGCTATCGTCGCGGTTTGCTGGGCTCGTCGGCGCAAAAATTGCTAGAAGCGAACGGCTTCCTTCCTGGCCTGGCCCGGCACGTCCCGCCACGCCTCACTGCCCATCCGGAGACGACAATGCCTTTCGACTTGATCCTGCGCGGCGGCCGTGTGGTCGACCCGTCCCAGAAGCTCGATGCCGTGACGGATGTCGCATTTTCGGGTGGCAAGGTCGCCGCCGTCGGCAGCGGGCTCAAGGCGGATCCGGCGACTGAGGTCCGCGACGTCTCGCAGCTCATCGTGACGCCGGGCCTGATCGATCTCCACACCCACGTCTATTGGGGCGGCACCTCGCTCGGCATCGATGCCGAGGAATTCTGCCGCGCCTCCGGCGTCACCACCTCGGTCGACACCGGCAGCGCCGGCCCCGGTAATTTCGCGGGCTTCCGCAAGCATGTGATCGAGCCGAGCCAGGTCCGCATCCTCGCTTATCTCCACGTCTCCCATGCCGGCATTTTCGGCTTCTCGCACCGGATCATGGTCGGCGAGAGCGAGGAATTGCGGCTGATGAATCCGATCGATGCGGCCAAGGTCGCGGATGCCAACCGCGATCTCATCGTCGGCATCAAGGTGCGCGTCGGACTGCACTCCTCGGGCACATCGGGGACCGTGCCGCTCGACATCGCGCTCCAGGTCGCCAACGAGGTCGGCATGCCTTTGATGGCGCATATCGATCATCCGCCCCCGACCTATGAAGAGGTGCTGGCCCGCCTGCGCCCCGGCGACGTGCTGACCCATGCGTTCCGCCCGTTCCCGAACACGCCGGCGACCGCGCAAGGCACTGTGAAGAAGGCGGTGCTGGACGCGCGCGAGCGCGGCGTCTTGTTCGATATCGGCCACGGCAAGGGCTCGTTTGCGTTCAAGACCGCGCGCGCGATGCTGGCCAACGGTTTCTATCCGGACACCATTTCGTCCGACATTCATCAGCTCTGCATCGACGGCCCCGCCTTCGACCAGGTGACGACGATGTCGAAATTCCTCTGCATGGGCATGTCACTGTCGGACGTGATCGCGGCCTCGACCGAGAACGCCGCAATGGCGTTGCGGCGGCCCGAGCTCGGGAGCCTCAAGCCGGGCAGCGTCGGTGACGCCACCCTGATCTCGGTGAAACAGGGTCAGTTCGACTATGAGGACGTGGTCGGCGAGCACCTGATCGGCGATCGCAAGATCGTCTCCGAAGGCGTCGTGATCGGCGGTCGCTGGTGGCATCCGAATTAGGGCTTTGCCTCTTCCCGTGAGAACGGGGAGACTACTCGTTCTTGTCCACATTCCAGAACATCGGCGTCGCCGGGCCGTCGATCACGCCGGTGAGCGATTTGCGCCATGCACTCGGCGCCTGGAACTGGCCAAGCGGAACGTAGATCACCTGATCGTAGGCCTCCTTCTGTATGTCGAAGGCGATCTTCTTTTGCTCTTCCGGTGAGGTGGCGCGGGCAAAGGCGTCGCGCAGCTCCTCGAGCTTGGGGTCCTCGGACCAGCCGTACCAGCCGCCACTCGTGCCCTTGCCGCCCATTGGGACGTTGACCAGCGGGTTCAAGGAGTCGGCAGCGCCCTGGTAGGTGAAGAACATGCTCCAGCCGCCTTCCTTCGGCGACTTCTGGTTGGCGCGACGGGTGACCACGGTCTGCCAGTCCATCGCCTGAAGATCGACCTTGAAGCCGGCCTCGCGCAGGAGCTGTGCGACCACGACCGGCTGCGCTTTCAGCAGGATCTGGTCGGTCGGCGCCAGGATCACCACGGGCGTGCCGTCATAACCGGCCTCGGCCAACGCCTTCTTGGCGTCCGCCATGCCGTTGCCCTTGACCAGGGTCTCGCCACCGGCGTCGCTGGCGAGCGGCGTGTCGCAGATGAAGAATGCGCCGCAGAACTTATAGTATTTGGGATTGCCGATCTGCGCGTCGAGCACGTCCTTCTGGTTGATCGCAAGCATCGCGGCGCGGCGGATCTTCACATTGTCGAACGGCGGATGCAGGAAGTTCATCCGGCCGAAAGACTGGAATCCGAACTTGTTCAGGATCGACACGTTGATGTCCGGATTGGATCCGAGCGCGGGCAGCATGTCGAACGGCGGCGTTTCAACGAAATCGACATCGCCTGATTGCAGCGCGTTGAGCGCGGTCTGTGCGTCCGGCATCGTCAGCCACTCGACGCGGTCGACCTTCACCACCTTGCCGCCCGATGTCCATTCCGCCGGCTCCTTGCGCGGCACATAGTCGGTGTTCTTTTCGTAAACGGCTTTCACGCCGGGCTGGAATTCGCTCGCGACGAACTTGAATGGGCCGGAGCCGATCTGCTCCGGAATCTGCTTGGTGATTGGGGTCTCCGCCAACCGCTTCGGCATCATGAAGGCGACAACGGCCGACGGCTTGGCGATCGTCTCCAGCACGAGGCCATAGGGCTCCTTCAGCTTGAGGACGATCGTCTTGCCGTCCGCGGCTTCGATGCCCGCGGTGAAGTCCACCAGCTTGCGCGCCATGCCGTCGACGCTCGTGCACCAGCGCTTCAGTGAGGCGACGCAATCCTCCGCCGTCACCGGCGCGCCGTCATGCCACTTCAGGCCGTCGCGCAGGGTGAAGGTGTAGGTCAGCCTGTCCGCGGACACCGTCCAGTCGGCCATCTGCGGCTGCACCTTGAAGCTGGAATCGATGCCGAGCAGCGTATCGTAGACCATGTAGCCATGGTCGCGGGTGATGATGGCCGTCGTGAAGCCGGGGTCGGTGACGCGAAGGTCCGATTGCATCACCGCAGTCAGGACTTTCTTTCCGCTCGCGGCCGATGCAGCCGACGACCAGGCCAGGGGAAGTGCCGATGGGGCAACGGCCGCAAGCTGAAGCAGTTTCCGTCGCGAGACGTGAACCATTCGCAATTCTCCCGATGCAAACGAGATCAGATGGCGGCTGTCGATGACGGGGCAGCGTATGGCGGGGAGCGAGGCGTGACAAGCAGGCTTGCTCCCACCAATCTGAAAATCGTTGGTAGACCGAGCAAGGGCTGTGCCGCCGAAGCCTGCGATGCAGCAATCGCCAAAAGTCGTCTTGCCTTGGACTGGCGCGCGTCAGTCGCGTCCTGCTTCCATGATCGCCTTGGCAAGGCGTGCTGGATCGGAGAAGCACAGTTCATGGCTTCCCGCCACCTGCACCAGGCGGAACAGGCCGAGCTTCTCCGAGAGCCGCGGATGCCAGCCATAGCTGTGCGGCAGCGCGGTGTCCTCGGTGCAGTTGATGTACGATTTGGCCAGCGGCATCTCGGCCGGGTTGGTCTTGAGCGCAATCTTGTCGCTGAAGGTCTTCAGCGGATGCGGATTGAGCACGTCGTAGGCGCGCTGCGCCGTCTCGAGATCCGTATCGTTGATGAAGGCTTCGCGCCAGATCGGGAACGGCAGCACCACCGAGCCGTCGCCGCGTTCGGCCGCGATCGCGTCGAACAGGCCGATATAGTGCGGCGGCACCATGTCGTTGAGCGACTCGCCATTGTTGGGCACGAAGGCGTTCCAGTAGACCAGGCGGCGGATGCGCTCGGGCGCGAGATCGGCGACGCCGGTAATGATCATGCCGCCATAGGAATGGCCGAGCAGGATAACGTCCTTCAGATTGTTCTCGGCGAGATAGTCGGCGATCGACTGGATCGCTTCCTTAAGCCCCGTCGTCTTGGCGTCACCCGGGCGGTTGCCCTTGATGGTCGGCAGGTAGACCTGATGGCCGGCGGCGCGGATCGGGGCCGCGACAGGCTCGAGCTCGGCACCGGTATGCCAGGCGCCGTGGACGAGAACGTAGGACGACATGTTGTGGCTCCTCCGCAGGATGTGGTTAGATCAACATGAATTGGGTCCTTTGCGGCGCTCGCGAGGCGCGGGAGACAATTCTTGTTGTGCGAAGCGTGAACCGGCGGGCCAATTTCCGCTTGGCTGGAAGTGAACCGGATTGGTCTCGGAGTGAACCGATGCAGCAGGTCGATCCTACAAGCCGGCCGCGGCACGTCATCTGGAACACCGCGGAGACGCGGCTGGACGAGCAGTTTTCCTATTACCGCGAGGCGATCTGCCAGGCCTTCATGAACCTGACGCCGGAATCGGCGACGACGTCACGCTTCCCGGCCAAGGTGGAGACGATCGGGCTCGGCGCCGGCGCGATCAACCGGGTGGTGTTTCCCGAGCACACCGTGAATCGTTCAAGTGCCGACATCGCAGCCTCGCGCGAGAGCTGCTTCTATCTCAACTTCAAGCTCGCCGGGCGCTGCCGCATGCTTCAGGACGGCCGCGAGGTCAGCCTGTCGCGGGGCCAGGTCGGTATCGTCGACAGTGACCGCGAGGTGACGCTGTTGCACGATCGCGGTCCGACGCTGGAGGTCGCTTCGTTCTGGGTGCCGTCGCGTGCCTTGCGCGACCGGCTGCCGGCCTCGTTCGATTTCAGGGCCGAGCGCGTCTCCGACGATCCCCATGTCGGTCATCTCATCATCGAGACCGCGCGCTCCCTGAATGCCGGCGCATTGCGGATGGCGGAGGAGGACAGCGTTCGGCTGTTCGACGTGCTGCTCGACCTCGTTGCGCTCAGCCTGTCGCGACGTTCGCGGGCGCAGACGGCGGAAGCCGCAGACTTCGCGGATGCCACCGTACTGGCGCTACGCCGGGCCATTCACGAGCGGCTGCGCGAGCCTGGGTTGACGGTCGCGGCGGTCGCGGGCGCGGTCGGCATCAGCGAGCGCTATGTCCACAAGCTGTTCGAGCGCTCCGGCACGACGTTTTCGGACTATGTGATGGCTCGCCGCCTTGATGGCGCTGCGGCCGAGCTGAAGGATCCGGCGCTTGCCGGCCGCGAGATCGGCACGATCGCCTTCGATTGGGGGTTTTCCGATCTCTCCCACTTCGCCCGGCGCTTCAAGCAGCGCTTTGGATGCCGGCCGCGGGATTGGCGCAGCCGGTGAGGGCGCGGGTCAGCGGCGCCTAAACCTGCTCGCGATAGAATTGCAAAGGCGCGGCGCCTGCCGCCGACAGCCGGTCGGCCGCACTGGGTCCGTGCCCGTGAAATTTGCGCGGGGGATCTGCGCGAGCCGCTGATGCGGGGTGCCCCCGGACCGTCAAAATCCTGCCCAGCGCCATATCTTTGGACATGCCGCCCAAAAAATGTCCTTTGTGCAATTATGCATATAGTGCAAATTTGCAGTAAGAAGATGCTGTCCAGTGGGATAGAAAGGGATTGATCCATGTTCAGAACGAATTTCGCACGCGGCGCGGCCCTCGGAGGGCTGGCGCTGGTCCTGTCGGCCCTTCCGGCGTTTGCCGGGCCCGGCATATCCGACGATGTCGTCAAGATCGGCATTTTAAACGACCAGTCGGGGCCTTACGCCGACCTTTCCGGGCAGGGATCCGTCGTGGCTGCACAGATGGCCATCGACGAATTCGGCGGAACCGTCCTTGGCAAGAAAATCGAGCTGCTGTCTGCCGATCACCAGAACAAGGCGGATATCGGGCTTGCGAAGGCGCGCGAATGGTTCGATCGCGCCGGCGTCGACGTGATCGCCGATTTCTCCAATTCGTCCGTGGGCTTCGCGGTTCAATCGCTGGCCAGGGATCGTGACAAGGTCACCCTGATCGCGGCGGCTTCGTCGGATTTCACTAGCAAGTCCTGCTCGGCGACATCAGCCCAATGGGTCTATACCAGCTACTCGAACGGATACGGACTGGCGAAGGCGCTCGTGAAATCGGGCTACAGCAGTTGGTTCCTGGTCACGGTGGATTATGCCTTCGGACAGGCATTTGCCGCCGATATCCGCAAGGCCGTCTCGGAAGGCAAAGGGCAGGTCCTGGGCGAAGTCCGGCATCCGCTCAATACCTCAGACATGAGCTCGTATTTGCTACAGGCGCAATCGTCGAAGGCAAAAGTCGTCGCTCTGGCGAGCGCGGGCGCGGATATGGCGACCGGCATCAAGCAGGCCGCCGAATTCGGCATCGCCGACCAATCGCTTGTCGCGCCGATCGTGTTCATCACCGACGTCCATTCGCTTGGCCTGGCGGCCGCCAAGGGCCTCAAATTCGTGACGGCGTTCTACTGGGACCGCAACGAGGAGACGCGGGCGTGGTCCAAAAAGTTCTTCGCAAAGCGGAACGCCATGCCGACCATGACTCAAGCCGGCGTGTACTCGGCGGTGCGGCATTATCTGCGAGCGGTCGAGGCGGCGCAGACCGACGAAGGACAGGCTGTGATGACCAAGATGAAGGAGCTTCCCGTTGACGACATCTTTTCGCGGAATGGGAAGGTCAGGGAGGACGGGCTGATGCTGCACGATATGTATCTCGTCGAGGTCAAGCAGCCGTCGGAATCCAAGGCACCCTGGGACTACTACAAGATTCTGGCGACAATTCCCGCGGATCAGGCGTTCCCGAGCCTTGAGCAGAGCGAGTGCCCGCTGGTTCGCAAATAACAGGCGACAACTGCCTGTGGCCGAAGATCCGTAGACGCCTCTCTAATCTTGCATGTCCGGCAAATTGCCTCTAGAGCCAACCTTGAGACGTTCCAAGAGGCTAGGGAGCGCGTGTTGGATCAGGCGCGATTTGTCGCGCGTCAGCTCGGACTTCGAATTCGAGAGGCGCGCCAACTTCGTAAACTCACGTTGCAGCAATTGGGGGCCGACACCAATCTGTCGGCCGCCTATCTTTCTCGAATCGAAAGAGGTGAGACCGCGACTTCCATCGCGAATCTCATCTCGATCGCGACCCGTTTGAACGTTCCTCTGCGGGACCTCTTCGAGGACACCAACGAGGCCTACGTCCCGAAGCATTATTCGGTGTCGAGGAAGAAGGACCGCAACGATTCAGAGCAAATGTCAGCAAATGGTTACGATTACCACTGGCTCTCTGGCGACCTGACTGAACCCAAGCTCAACGCCTTTCTGCTCGAGTTTCCGGTTACGTCGGAGATTGACGTCAAGCTCCTCTCGCACGAAGGCGAGGAAGTCCTCTATATCCTCGAGGGCCGGATCGAATTCCAGATCGGGTCCGATCGGCTGACGCTGGACGCGGGCGATTGCGTCCATCTGCTCGGCGACAAGCCTCACATGGGCAGGAATGTCGGCAAGAAGCCGGCCAAGATGCTCATGGTGGTGACACCGTCCGACGTCATCCACCTGCCGCCAGCCAAGTCGCCTTGATCGAGTCCTCCTGAGCCTTGCCGGCCTGCCGCCCGTCCTTTGGACGCAAATTGCCTTGAATGAATTTGCATATCATGCAAATTTGTGGATATTGAACTTTGTCGCCGGGTTGCTCTCCGGCCGCCACACAAGGAGCAGGCTCCATGCAAAATTTCGTTCAGATGTCGCTCGGCGACGTCCATCGCTCGGCCAAGGCGGCTTTGCTGTCGCAGGGATTCAATGAGATCCACGCCCAGGCCATCGCCAATACCGTCACTGCGGCGGAGCGGGATGAGTGCCGTCACCACGGCCTGTTCAGGCTGCCGTTCTACATGAACGGCCTGTTGTCGGGGCAGGCGTCCGGAGAGGCAGAGCCTTCTCTTGTCGAGCTGACGCCGAGCGTGATCAAGGTCGATGCGAAATACTCCTTCTCCCCGCTGGCGCTTGAACGCGGTGACCAGCCTTTGGCGGACAAGGCGAAGGAGCACGGCATTGCCGTGCTTGCGGTGACGAATGCGCTCAATGTCGCTGCGCTATGGCCGGAGGTCGAGCGGCTGGCCGACCGCGGACTGGTCGGCTTCGCGTTTGTCGCGGCAAGCCCCTACGTGGCGCCCGCGGGCGGAACGAAGCCGCTGTTCGGAACCAATCCGATGGCATTCGCCTGGCCGCGCCATGATAAGCCGCCCGTAGTCTTCGACCAGGCGTCGAGCGCCTCCGCGAGAGGAGAAATCCAGCTTCGACTGCGCGACGGCAAAATGCTTCCGGAGGGGTGGGCCATCGGTCCTGACGGCAGGCCCACGACCGATCCGGCTCAGGCACTCGCCGGCGCGCAACTGCCGTTCGGCGGCTTCAAGGGCTCGAACATCGCTATGATGGTCGAGCTGCTGGCCGGGCCGCTGGTCGGCGACGTCCTCAGCTTCGAGGCCGGCGAGCGCGACAAGGCGAACACCGGCGCTCCCTGCGGCGGTGAATTGATCATCGCCATCGACCCGGTCCGATGTGTCGAAAACGGCGACCGTATCGCGCAGCTCAAGCATTCAGAGATGCTGTTCTCGCGGATGCTGGAGCAGGACGGGGCGAGACTTCCCTCCGATCGCAGGTACGAGGCGCGCGAGCGAACGGCAAAAGAGGGCGTCAAGGTGCCCGTGTCGCTCCATGACCGAATCCAGGCCTATATCGCCGGAAAGCGCGTCGACGAGCGAAACGATTACGAGGGCGATCACCTCACGCACAGCAAGCCCATGATGGCCCATCAGCCCGCGTAGGAGATATGTCGTGACGACCATCGCCCCCACGGAGAAGACTCGCGTGCGCCGGCGCCCCGAGCGCGCAGCCTATGATCGCCAGGTCATCTACGACATCCTTGATGAAGCGTTGGTGTGCCACATCGGCGTCGCCACGGAGGCTGGGCCGCGCGTCATTCCGACAGCGATCATCCGGATCGGCGAGCATGTGTATGTTCACGGCAGTCCGAACAACCAGCTTCTGACCGCCCTGGCGGATGGTGCGCCTGCCTGCATCACCGTTACGCTGGTCGATTCCGTCGTGGCCGGCAGGTCCGGGTTCGGAATGAGCATGGACTATCGATCCGTTATGATCTTCGGCACAGCGGAGAAGATCGTGGACAACGACGAAAAGGAGCGCCTGGTCGCAGCCTTCGTCGAAGATATCATGCCGGGCCACATCGTTCGTCCGCCGAAGAAAAAGGAGCTGGCCGCAACGGTCTTTCTCCGCTTTTCCATTGCTGAGGCTTCGGCGAAGATTCGGAATCACGGCGTAGTCGATCCCGACGAAGACCATGCCCTGGACGTCTGGGCCGGTGTCGTACCGCTGAAGCTGATGGCCGGCGAGCCTCGGAATTGCGGAGATCTCAAGCCGGGCATCTCCACGCCGGACTATGCGAAACGCTACAAGAGGCCATCGACGAAATAGCCGACTACAGCGACCTTGCAATCAGCAGCTTCATGATCTCGTTGGTGCCGCCATAGATCTTCTGGATGCGGGAATCGATGAAGATGCGCGAGATCGGGTATTCCTGCATGTAGCCATAGCCGCCGAACAGCTGGAGGCACTCGTCGGCGGTCTGGACCTGCTTGTCCGAGCACCAGTATTTCGCCATCGACGCGGTGACGGTGTCGAGATCCCCGGCGACCAGGCGCTCGATGCACCAGTCGACGAAGACGCGCGCGATCATCGCCTCGGTCTTGCGCTCGGCCAGCGTGAAGGCGGTGTTCTGGAAATCCATCAGCGGCTTGCCAAACGCCTTCCGTTCCTTGGTGTATTCGATGGTGAGCTTGACGGCACGCTCCATCGAGGCGACGGCGCCGACCGCGAGCGCCAGGCGCTCCTGCGGCAGCTGCTGCATCAGCTGGGCAAAACCCTGACCCTCTTCCTTGCCGAGCAGGTTTTCCGGGGCTACCTGCACATTGTCGAAGAACAGTTCCGACGTGTCGGAAGCGTGCAGGCCGATCTTGTCGAGGTTGCGCCCGCGCTTGTAGCCGTCCGCGCCCGCGGTCTCGACCACGATCAGCGAAATGCCCTTGGCACCTGGCTCGCCGGTGCGCGCGACCACGATGACGAGATCGGCCGCCTGGCCGTTGGTGATGAAAGTCTTCTGGCCGTTGATGACGTAGGAATTGCCCTGCTTCTTCGCTGTGGTCTTCACGGCCTGAAGGTCCGAGCCGGTGCCGGGCTCGGTCATGGCGACGGCGCCGACCATCTCGCCCGAGGCCATCTTCGGCAGCCAGCGCTTCTTCTGCTCCTCCGAGCCGTAGTTGAGGATGTAATGAGCGACGATGGCGCTGTGCACGGAGACGCCGGTGGTCAGCTCCGGCACGGTGCTTTCGAGGTCGTCCAGCACGGCTGCGTCATAGGCGAAGGTCGCGCCCAGGCCGCCATATTCCTCCGGGACGCTCGCCAGCAGCGCGCCCATTTCACCAAGCCCGCGCCAGGCGAAGCGATCGACCATCTTCTGCTCGCGCCATTTCCCGGCATGCGGCGCCAGATCCTTGGCGAGATATCTCCGGAACTGGTCGCGGAAGACGTCGAGCTCTTCGGTCATCCAGGAGGAGCGGTAGGACATGGCGGCCTCGGTCGTTGATGGCGATGCGCTCGCCCAGCCGTGCCACAAGGCCAGCGGCGGGCGCAAGCCCGCCGCGTTGCTACGCCAGCGGCGGCCGCCCATGATTGTGTCTTGAGGCTGCGCCGGCCGTTGGCCTATCCTGCCTGCGCGGTTTTGCCGCCGTCGATGATGAATTGGCCGCCGGTCGCGTAGGGATGATCGTCCGAGGCGAGCATGAGTGCGAACGCCGCGACCTCCTCCGCGCTCGCCACGCGCTGCATTCCCGGAACATGGGTTTTGGCCCATTGCGCGATGGCCACGTGCCAGGCAGCATCGGGAAGATTTTCCATGCCGGCGAGCCGGCGGATGAACGGGGTATCCGTGGTGCCGGGGATCAGGGTGTTGATGCGGATGCCGTATTGGGCATATTCGAGTGCAGCGGCCTGCACCATGCCGACAAGCCCGCGCTTGGCCGCGGAATAAGCGGAGCGGTTCGCCGTCGTGGCGATGGCGTTGGACGACGAGGTGACCACGATCGATCCGCCGTTCTGCAGCATGTGCGGAATCTGGTACTTCATGGACAGGAAAACGCCGCGCAGGTCGGTATTGATCACGTCATCGAACTCGGCAGCGCTGTACTGATGCAGGGGCTTTTCGATGGAGATGCCCGCATTGTTGAAAGCGACGTCGAGGCGGCCATGAAGATCGATCGTCTTGTCGACCAGGGCCTTGACCTCGGCCTCGTTGCGGACGTCGGCCCGGACGAACGACGCATTGCCGCCGCCCGCCTTGATCTCCTCCTCGACCCGGGCCCCGCGTTCGACATTGCGTCCGCAGAACACGACCCTGCCGCCTTCGGCGGCGAACATCAACGCGGCGGCGCGGCCGATGCCCGAGGTGCCGCCGGTCACGATGATGGTCTTGTCGGCGAAGCGGCGCTTGCCGCTTGGCTTCTGCTGCGGCAGCGTCGCGCCCTGGCCAAGCGCCATGCCGCCGGCAAGGCCGCCGATGGCACTCGCCAGCATGCCGAGTGCGGCACCGCCGACCAGATGACGCCGCTTTACGCGGGAGGTTGCGGTGCTATGCTGCATTTCGGTCATTTCGAACTCCCGGCCGCTCCATCTAAACAGTGTTAAGATGGATAGCCCGCAATCTGAACAGTGTCAAGTTAGGCATGACAAAACCGAATGCGCCCGCGCGCGCCAAGCCGAGCCCCAGGGTTCCGAAGCCCGAAGCCGGCTATCATCATGGCGAGCTTCAGGAGGCCCTGATTGCGGCGAGCGAGGCCATTCTTGCCGAGCACGGCGCCGAAGGCTTTACGCTTCGCGAGGCCGCCCGCCGCGCCGGCGTGTCTCCGGCCGCGCCGTCACATCATTTCGGCAATGCGCAGGGCCTGCTGACGGAGGTGGCGATCCGCGGCTATAACGCGCTTGCCGGCGCGCTGCGGGATGCTGCGTCTCGCAAGCAGGGCGCGCGCGAAAAACTCCACGCCCAGGGCCTCGCCTATGTTGAATTCGCGCTGAGGCATCCCGGTCGTTTCCAGATGATGTTTGCCAACAAACGCCTTGTCGCGGACGATTCGCGCCTCAGGCAGGCGAGCAGGGCGGCTGGCCGCGAGTTCGAGGCCATCATCGCCGAACTCGTCGGCGGGACGCCGAAAGAGGCGAAGACCGCGGCCGCGGCGGCCTGGTCAACCGTCCACGGTTTTGCCAAGCTTGCGCTGGAGGAGAAATTCGGCTCGCTGAGCAGCGAGGCCGGATACCGCGAGATCATGACGACGCTCAATCACGTCCTGAACTATCTCTGGCCGGCGGGCGACGCACGCCGCTAGATGCAGATCGAGGGGTGAACGCATCATGACGGCCAAGGCGACAGAGCTCAAGCTCGACATCGAACGGATCGGGACGGTCTCGGCGACATTGATGCAGCCAGCCAATGCGCGCGCCTGTTACGTCCTGGCACACGGCGCGGGCGCCGACATGCGGCATTCCTTCATGGAGAAGGTCGCGGCGGGGCTCGCGGACCGTGGCATCGCCACGTTCCGCTTCAATTTTCCCTACATGGAAAACAAGCAGGGCCGTCCCGACCAGCCTGCGGTCGCGCACGCCACCATCCGCGCGGCGGTCGAGGAGGCGGCGCGGCTGTGCCCCGGCGTGACGCTCGTTGCCGGCGGAAAATCGTTCGGCGGACGCATGACGTCGCAGGCGCAAGCGAAGACGCCGTTGCCCGGCGTGAAAGGGCTCGCCTTCCTCGGCTTTCCTCTGCATGCCGACAAGAAGCCCTCGACGGAACGGGCCGAGCACCTCGCCCAGGTTGAGATTCCTATGCTGTTCCTGCAAGGCACCCGCGACAAGCTAGCCGACCTCGGCCTTATCAAGCCCGTCGTCGCGGCGCTCGGCGCCAAGGCGACGCTGCATGAGGTCGAAGGCGGCGACCACTCCTTCGCGGTGCTGAAGAAGTCCGGCCGCACCAACGATGAGGCGCTCACAGAGGTGCTCGACACGCTCACGGCCTGGATTGACCAACTCGCCTGAGGCTCAGGCTGAATAAAGCCCCTTGTCGCGCGCCTTCTGGATTGCGAGTGCAGCGATCAGGTCGAGCGTCGGCGTCGACAGGCCGGCGGTGCGCGCGAAGGCGGCGGGCGCCTTCACCAGCACGTCGATCTCCATGGCGCGGCCGAGTTCGTAATCCTGCAGCAGCGATGGCTTGTGATTGGGGGCGGGGCCGCTGCGTGTGACGCGCTTGACCTCGGGGATGAAGTGCTGCGCGATGTCGTTCGCCTCGTTCAGCATGCGCGGAATGACCTCGGCGAAGGCGGGGTCGTCGCGCACGCCGCGCGCGGTCTGTCCGGTCAGCAGGCACAGCACCGACAGCGACATGTTGGTCAGCAGCTTTGACCAGATCGCCTCGCGGATTTCGGCCACCGGCGGCGATTCCAGCCGGGCGTCGTTGAAGACGCCGCGGAGTTTCGTGATGCGTTCGCAATTGCGGTCGTCGCATTCGCCGATCAGGAGGCGGTTGCGGTCCGGCGTCAGGTTCTGCACGACGCCGGGCGCGGTCACCTCGTTGGAGGAGAACACCACCCCACCGATGATCCGCTCCTTCGGGATGCAGGCGCGCAGACGTCCACCTGGATCGAGGAAGGAAATGTCCGGCGGCGTCGGGTGTCGCGGCGGCAGGCCGATACCGTACCACCAGGGAATGCCGTTCTGGGCGAATACGATGGCGGTGTCGTCCTGGAGCAGCGGCTTGATGCTGGAGACCAGTCCGGTCAGCGCCGTGGCCTTGAGCGTCGAGATCACCACATCCTGCGGGCCGAGCTGGGCCGGATCGCCCGAGGCGTTCACCTTGGCCGAGACCTCGGAATCGCCGACGCGCAACTTCAGGCCATTGGCGCGCACCGCCTCGAGATGCGCGCCGCGCATCACGCATGAGACTTCGTGGCCGGCGCGCGCCAGCCTGACCGCGAGATGGCTTCCGACGGCACCCGAGCCGAAAATGCAGATGCGCATGTATATGTCCCGTCCCTGATCGCTTTGCCTGGTCTCTCGGTCGTCGCCCGGCCGCAGCATGACACAAGCCGCCATGCGATGGGCGCGGCCGCCCCACGCCGGAAAGATATGGATCGGGGTCTACAGCCTCGTCCATAGTGCGCGGCAACCAATAAGACCGGAGGATCGCCGATGACTGCCAGCCCTGTCCTGTGGACCCTCGACGAGCGCGGGGTTGCGACCGTCACGCTCAATCGCCCGGAGGTCAACAACGCCTATGACGGCGCCCTGATCGCCGGTGTGCTCGGGGCCATGGACGATCTCGGCAAAAAGCCCAACCTCCGTGTTGTCGTGCTCCGGGGCAACGGCAAGCACTTTCAGGCCGGCGCCGACCTCAAATGGATCAATGGCGTGCGGCCGCAATCGCCTGATGCGAACGAGGCGGCGTCCCGGGCGACGTTCGAGGCCGTGCAGCGGCTCAACACGCTGCCGATCCCGACCGTCGCGTTGGTGCAGGGCGGCTGCTTTGGTGGCGGCACCGGCGTGATTTCGGCCTGCGATGTCGTGATCGCCGCCGACAACGCCCTGTTCTCCATCACGGAGGTGCGCTGGGGTCTGACCGCCGCGATCATCATCCCCCAGCTCTGCGATGCCATGAGTGTACGGCAAGTCCGCCGTTACGCGTTGACCGGCGAACGCTTCGGCGCCGAAGACGCCCGCCGCATCGGCCTCGTCCATGACGTCGTGCCGCTCGCCGATCTCGAAACCGCCGGCGCCAAGGTGGTCGAGCAGCTGCTCGCCAACGGACCGGAGGCCGTGGCCGAGACCAAGCGGCTGGCGCTGGAGAGCTCGTTCGGCGGAATGGCCGTGGACGATGCGGCGTACGCGCGGCTCGTGCAACTGCATTCGCTCAAGCGCCAGAGCCCGGAGGCGGCGGAGGGGCTGGCTTCGTTCGCCGAGAAGCGGGCGGCGAACTGGGGCGGCGGGAAGACGTGACGGTTGCGCGGCCAGCCTCACAGCGACGTAGCGAGTGACGTCTTGAGGAGCGCCAGCAGCGCCTGCACTGCCGCCGCATTGCGCCGCCGCTCGGGGATCGCGGCCTTCACCCACAGCTCGGGAATTGGAAAATCGCGCAGCACGGGCTTGAGCGTGCCGTCGCGCAAGGCATCCGCGACGAGATAGTGCGATATCAGCGCGATGCCGTTGCCGGCGATCGCGCTGCGCGCCAGCACATGTCCCTCGTTGGAGGACAACAGCGGGCTGACCTGGATGCTGATGCGGCCGCGCGGTCCGTCAAAGATCCATTCCGGACCGGTCGGCAGGAAGCTGAGGCAGCGATGCTCGACGAGGTCGCGCGGATGCTTTGGCGTGCCGTGCTTCTTCAAATAGGCCGGTGAGGCGCAGAGCAGCCGCTTCAGCGCGCACAGCGGCTCGTCGACGACACCGCCGAAGGAATGCGGAAAGGCGCCGATCGCGATGTCAAAGCCTTCGGTGACGGGATCGACCGGACGATCGATCAGCACGATCTCGAGCTTTAATCGCGGGTTCTGGGTCTGGAACGCGCTGAAGGCATCGGCAAGCCGCGCCACCGTCAGCGAGGTCGGTGCCTTGATACGGAGATGATCGACGAGATCGTGGCCCTTCTCGCCCATGCGCGAGAGCAAATCGGTGGCGTCGGTGACCACGCCGCGCGCGCGATGCACATAGCGTTGGCCGGCGTCGGTCAGCCGCAATTGCCGGGTCGAGCGGTGGAACAGCGGCGTGCCGATCCGCGCTTCCAGCTGCGTGACGCGCTTGGCCACCACAGAGGTCGAGACACCGAGTTTTCGGGCGGCCGCGGAGAATCCGGCTGCATCTGCCGTGGCGAGGAACGCTTGGAGGTTTACCAGGATATCCATGTCGACCTTTCTCGATTCGAGAAAGCTGATCGCGTATATTGGTGGATTGTAGCCTGCCTCGCGTTAATTCATAGTCGGGCCAAGCAAGAGATTTTCAGGGATAGGACGCGCCATGCGGGCCACGACGATCGAAGAACCAGCGCGCCAGGTGCCGCTTTACGGCGAATACGAAGTCGTCGTGCTCGGCGGCGGCCCGGCCGGCATTGTGGCGGCGGCATCCGCAGCGCGTGCCGGACGAAAGACGTTGTTGATCGAGCGCTATGGCTTTCTCGGCGGCATGGGCACCGCGGCAGGCGTCACCAATTTCTGCGGTCTGCATGGCAATGTCTTTGGCCAGGCCCACCGGCTGGTGCAGGGCATGGCGTCTGACCTGCTGGCGCGGATCGATCATCTGAACGGCCTCAACACGCCACATCTGATCCTCGGCAAGGTGTTTGCCCAGGCCTATGACACCGCGGCCTACAAGATCGCAGCCGACGAGCTGCTTGTGAGCCACAAGGTTCACATCCTCTTCCACGCACTCGGCGCGGGCGTTGTGATGGGCGATGACCGCCGCATCGACGCGCTGATGGTCGAGACCAAGGCGGGCCGGCAGGCGGTGCGCTCAGAGATCTTCATCGATTGCTCCGGCGACGGGGATCTCGCAGTCTGGGCCGGCGCGCCGTTCGACATCGGCGATGAGCACGGCCATCCGATGTACCCGTCGATGATGCTTCGTCTCAACGGCATTGACCCCGCAAAGGCCGGCGATGCCTGGCGGACCATCCCGCAATTGATGGAACAGGCCACCGCCGCCGGCACGCACAAATTCCCGCGCAAGAGCGCGATCGTGCGGCCGCAAAAATCCGGCATCGAATGGCGGGTGAATTTCACCCAAATCGCGCGCGAGGACGGCCACGCCATCAACGGCGTCGAGCCCGACGATCTCACCCGCGGCGAGATCGAGGGCCGCAAGCAGGCGCTCGCAGCCTTTGAATTCCTGCGCACTGTGCCGGGGTTTGAAAAATCCTACATCGTCGATCTGCCGCCGCAACTCGGCATCCGCGAGACCCGCCGCATCAAGGGCGGCTACCAGCTCAGCGGCGAGGACGTGCTCGGCTGCGCCTCGTTCGAGGATTCCATCGGCGTCAATGGCTGGCCGATCGAGGCCCACGTCCCCGGGGACGTCGTCTTCACCTTCCCGCCGATCCCGGAATCGCGCGGCTATAACGAGCTGCCGTACCGGATGCTGGTGCCGGAGGGCGTCGATAACCTCCTGGTCGCCGGCCGCTGCGCCTCGATGACCCATGAGGGGCAGTCGGCGGCGCGGGTTTCCGGGGCCTGCTTCGTGATGGGGGAGGCAGCCGGTTCCGCAGCCGCCCTGGCGCTGTCCGGAAACCGGATTCCACGAGAAATCCCGGTTGAAATATTGCAGGAAACGTTGAAACAACAGGGCGCCTTCATCGGGCGGGACCAGCCGGTGCCCGAGGGCCTGTAACGGACTGCAAGAAGAACCATTGGAGGAAGCGGGATGATCAGGATTGCGCGGCTTGCCGCAGCTGGCCTTTTGGCGATGATGGCGATGGGCACGGCCCGGGCCGAAGACGCACTGAAGGCCAGGATCGGCGTGCTCCGCCTGTCGTCCTCCGCGCCGGTCTTCATCGCGCAGGACAAGGGCTATTTCCGCGAAGCCGGCCTCGACGTCGAGCTGAAATTCTTCGACGCGGCGCAGCCGATCGCGGTCGCCACGACCTCGGGCGACGTCGATTTCGGCGTCACGGCTTTTACCGCCGGCCTCTACAATCTCGCCGGCAAGGGCGTGCTGAAGGTGATCGGCGGCATGAGCCGCGAAAGGGCCGGCTATCCCCTGATCGGCTATTTCGCCAGCAACAACGCCTATGCGAGCGGCCTGAAGACGCCGAAGGACCTCGCGGGCAAGCGCATCGCGGTGACCCAGGTCGGATCATCCTTCCATTATTCGCTCGGCCTGCTCGCCGACAAATACGGCTTCAAGCTCGCCGAGGTGAAGATCGTGCCGCTGCAGTCATTGTCGAACGCAGCCGCCGCGCTGAAGGGCGAGACCGTCGACGCGGCGCTGCTGCCGATCTCCACCGCGCGAAAGCTGATGGATGAAGGCGGCGCGAAATTCCTGGGCTGGGTCGGCGACGAGACGCCCTGGCAATTGGGCGCTGTATTCGCCTCGCCGAAGACGCTGACCAACAAGGTGCTGGTGACGAAATTTCTCGATGTGCTCGCCAGGGCCGATCGCGAATATCACGACGTCATCCTTGCCGCGATGAAGGACGGTGTTGCCCCGATCAACGACAAGACAAGGCCGCTGTTGGAGATCATCGCCAAATACACCAACCTGCCGGTCGAGCAGGTGGTCGGCAACTGTGCCTACATCGATCCGGACGGCAAGCTCGACGTCAAGAACGTCGATAACCAGATCAAATGGCTCCAGGAGCAGGGCTTTGCTGACAAGGGCTTTGATGCCAATACGATCATCGCCAAGGATTTTGTGAAGGCGGATTGAGAGTAGAACATCGCAGATGGACCTGATCGCCAACCACATCTCCCACCGCTTCGGCGATCTCGCCGTGCTCGACGACGTCTCCTTCACCGTCGGCGCCGGCGAGGTGGTGGCGATCGTCGGTCCCTCGGGCTGCGGCAAGAGCACGCTGCTGTCGATCCTCGGCGGGCTGCTGCAGCCGACGTCGGGCGCACCCGAGTTGCGCGGCGCGCCGCCGGCGGACAGTCTCAATCCGCTGACCTTCGTGTTCCAGGATTTCGCGCTGCTGCCCTGGGCGACGGTCGAGGAGAACGTCGAATTCCCGCTGCTGCACACGCAGGTCTCAGCCACGCAGCGCCGTGCGCTGGTCGAGGATGCGCTGCGCCGCACGGGACTGACCGATTTTCGCAAGACCTACCCGAAGCAGCTTTCCGGCGGCATGCGCCAGCGCGTCGGCATTTCGCGCGCGCTCGCGGTGAGGCCTGCCATCCTGCTGATGGACGAGCCGCTGTCGGCGCTGGATTCGCAGACGCGCGAGCTGCTGATGGAGGATTTCGTCCGCCTGCTCGCCGATGGCGGCATGGGCGCGGTCTATGTCACGCATAATCTCGAAGAGGCGGCGCGGCTGGCCGACCGCATCGTGGTGCTGTCACGGCGACCGGGGCGCATCCGCGAGGTCGTGAGCGTGCCGATGACGCGCGCCGAACGCGGCGAAATCGCTGCGCGCGAGAAGCTGCTCGCGCTGCAGAACCAGATCTGGTCGCTGATCCGCAACGAGGCGATCGATGCCGAGCGCGAGGTCCAGCATGCTTGATCGCGCGACGGAGCCATCAACCAAGGACGCCGTGACGCGCCGCGTCCGCTTTCGCGGCGCAGGCTTCGTGCCGGCCTCCAGCCGTTTCGGCGGCTGGATCGCGCTCGCGCTGGTCATTGCGATCTGGCAAGCGGCAGGCAGCACCGGTCTCGTCAATCCGCTGTTCCTGCCGGCGCCGTCGGCAATCGTGCGCGCGATCTACGAGCTCGCGCTGTCGGGCGCGCTCTGGCAGCATCTCTCGGCGTCGCTGCTGCGCATCGGCGTCGGCTGGCTGCTGGGGACGGCGGCCGGCATTGCGGTCGGCTTCGCCATCGGCCTGTCGCGGCTGGCGCGCAGCGTCGGCATCACCTTCATCTCGGCGCTGTTCCCGATTCCGAAGATCGCGCTGCTGCCGCTTCTGATCCTCTGGCTCGGCATCGGCGAAGAGCCGAAGATCGCGACCATTGCGCTCGGGGTGTTCTTCTCGACCGCGATCTCGGTCTATAGCGGCGTCGATGCGGTGCCGCGCAACCTCATCCGCATGGCGCAAAGCTTCAACGTTCCGTTCGCCACCATCGTGCGCAAGGTGGTCTGGCCGGGCGCGCTGCCCGCGATCCTCGCCGGCTTCCGCATCACGGCCTCAGTGGCGCTGCTGCTCGTGGTCAGCGCCGAGATGATCGGCGCCCAGTACGGCATCGGCGCTTTCGTGCTCCAGGCCGGCAATTTGATGCAGACCGATCAGCTGCTCGCGGGCGTGGTGATCCTGTCGGCGTTCGGGCTTGTGGTGGGCAGGGTGATCAATTGGCTGGAGACGCGGCTGTTGCACTGGCGGTAGCCACAGCCGTCATTGCGAGGAGTACTTGCGACGAAGCAATCCAGAATCCCGCCGCGGAAAGATTCTGGATTGCTTCGCTGCGCTCGCAATGACGGATGTGGTTAGTCGTGATCCTCACGCGCTCCCGCGGTCCTCGCGAAACAGATCCAGCTTTTGCTGCACCGGCCGGTCCGAGAAGCTGAACAGCACGGCATCCTCATCCGCCTCGTGCGTCACCCATTGCCAGCTCGGCACCACGAACAGATCGCGCGGGCCCCACTCGAAAACCGCATCGCCAATGCGGCTGCGGCCCCGGCCTTCGATCGGGCAGAACACGGTCGCGTCCGTCGCGCGATAACGCGCGGTCTTGAAGCCCTTCGGCAGCAGCTGAATGAAGGTCCCGATGGTCGGCATGGCGAAATCGCCGGTCTCGGGGTTGCTGAACCTAAGCTTTAGCCCGTGGCAGGCGTCCCATTCCTGGCTCGTGCGTGCTTTCTCCAGCGCCTCGCGGGTGTAGGCATAGGGGTAGCTGAAGATCGGCGAGGTCTTCGATGACCGCTTCACATCGACCGGCAAGAGATTGTGGCCGTAGCGGGCAAAGCTGTCGCCGGCCGGCTTTGTGATCTTCTGCTGGTCTTCCCTGGAGCCTTCCGCGAAGGAGCAATCGAAGAACTGCACCAGCGGAATATCGAGGCCGTCGAGCCAGAACATTGGCTCGCTCGTCTCGTTGGAATGATCGTGCCAGGTCATCGACGGCGTGATGATGAAATCGCCGGGCTCCATCGCGGTGCGCTCGCCGTCGACAGCGGTGTGGGCGCCCTTGCCTTCGAGCACGAAGCGCAGTGCCGACTGGCTGTGCCGGTGCGCGGGCGCCACGTCGCCGGGCACCACCATTTGCACGCCGGCATAAAGCGATGTCGTGATCCTGGACTGGCCGCGCAGGCCCGGGTTCTCCAGCACCAGCACGCGCCGCTCGGCTTCCTTGGCGGTGATCAGCTTGCCCGCTTCGGTCATGTAGTCACGGATGACGTCGAACCTCCAGAGGTGCGGCCGGCAGGCGCTCTTCGGCTCCGGCGTGATCAAATCGCCCATCACGGTCCACAGCGCGGTGAGATTTTCGCCGTCGATCCTCTTGTAGAACGCCTCGCGTTCCGGCGTCTTGGTCACGGCTTCCATGGTGCGGCTCCCGTCGTTTTGTTATTTGACAGTATACTTACAGTCTGGGTAGCGTCAACTTGACGAACGACTTACAAGGTCGTCGTTATTCCGGGCTCTCGCTGCGCGAGCCGGAATGACAGACAGGGAGGGTTCCGATGAAGCTGCACGGCTATTTCCGCTCCAGCGCCGCCTACCGCGTGCGGATCGCGCTGAATCTTAAGGGCCTCGGCGCCGAGCATTTGCCGCATCACCTTCGCAAGGGCGAACAAAGCGCGCCCGCCTATCTCGCCATCAATCCGCAGGGCCTGGTGCCGACCCTGGAGAATGATGCCGGTGCAGTGCTGACCCAATCGGTCGCGATCATCGAATGGCTCGACGAAACGCACCCCAGCCCGCCATTGCTGCCGAAGGATGCGTTGCAGCGCGCCAAGGTGAGGGCGTTCGCACTGGCGATCGCCTGCGACACTCATCCGGTTCAGAATCTGAAAGTGCTGGCGCGGCTGCGCGAGCTTGGGTTGCCCGAGGAGAAGGTCCAGGATTGGGCCGCCTGGGTCAATCGCGAGGGACTGTCGGCTTGCGAGACGCTGATCAAGGGTGAACCAGGGCCGTTCTGCTTTGGCGATACGCCGACGCTCGCCGATCTCTGCCTGGTGCCGCAGCTTGCCAATGCGCGCCGCTTCGGCGTTGACGTCGCGGCGTATCCGCGCCTGCTCAAGGCCGAAGCCGCCGCCAAGGCGCTGCCCGCCTTCGCCAACGCCGCACCGGAGAAGCAGCCCGATGCCGAGTAAGCCTGCCGCGCCGATTACGATAGACGCGGTCTATGCCGCGCCGGGCTATCTGTTCCGGCGCATGCAGCAAATCGCGGTCTCGATCTTCATGGAGGAGTGCAAGGCGTTCGACCTTACGCCCGTGCAATATGCGGCGCTGATCGCGATCCACACTCATCCTGGCATCGACGCGACGCGGTTGTCGGCGGTGATCGCCTTCGACCGCTCGACGCTCGGCAGCGTGATCGAACGGCTCCAGGCCAAGGATTTTGTCGAGCGCAAGCCGGCGCCGGAGGACAAGCGGATCAAGCTGCTCTATTTGACCAAGCCGGGCGCCGCGATCCTGCGCGAGATCATCCCCGCCGTCGAACGTGCGCAGGCGCGCATGTTGGAGCCGCTCAAGCCCGGCGATCGCAAAGCGCTGATGGGGCTGCTGGTCCAGCTCGTCGACCTCAACAACGAGGCGTCACGCGTGCCGCTGCGGGCGGAGGATGCGTTGGAACATCTGGGGAAGGCGGGGTGAGGGGGGCCACGACCATGCTCCTCACGAGGCTATCGCAAGATTTCGTAGGGTGGGCAAAGGCGCCCTTGCGCCGTGCCCACCATCTCTCCTCCAACGGAACAGAAGTGGTGGGCACGCTTCCGCTTTGCCCACCCTACGATGCCTGCGAGCGGATCTCCACCTCGCCTCACATCCGCAACAACGCCTGCCGGTCGATCTTCCCCGTGCCCGTCTTCGGCAGCTCGTCGATGAAGATCACCTCGCGCGGATATTTGTAGGGCAGCAGCTTGCCCTTGACGTAGTCCTGCAGCCGCCGCGTCGCCTCGCTCTGGTCGGCGGCGCGGTTGTTCATCACCACCACCGCCTTGAGCGTCATGCGCCGATCCGGCAGTTCGGCCGCGAACACGGCGCATTCGCGAATCTCGGGATGGTCGGCGAGGCACAGCTCGACCTCGAGCGGGTAGACCCACTGGCCCGAGATCTTGATGAGATCATCGGCGCGGCCGCGGAAGAAGTGAAAACCGTCGCTGTCGCGAACAAAACGGTCGCCGGTGTAGATCCACCCCTCCTCGCGGATGGTCTCGGCGGATTTGTCCGGCCGGTTCCAGTATAGCGGCGTGTTGGAATCGCCGCGCACCCACAAGATCCCTTCCTCGTCGTCGACCACGTCGCGACCGTCCTTGTCGCGGAGCGCGACCTCGTAGCCGGGAACGCGCAAGCCCGCCGCGCCGAGCTTCTTCTGCTCGGGGCGATTGGAGAGGTAGATGTGCAGCACCTCGGTCGAGCCGAGACCTTCGACGATCTCGAGGCCCGTGAGCGCCTTCCAGCCGTTGAAGACTTCGGCCGAGAGCACCTCGGCTGCCGAGAGCGCCATGCGCAGCGACGAGAAATTCGTCTTGTCCGCGCCCTCGGCCCTGGTCAGCGACGTGTAGAGCGTGGGCAGGCCGAAGAAGACCGTCGGCTGGTACTGCTCGATCGCGGCAAAGATCGATGCCGGCTTCGGCTGGCCCGGCAGAAGCAAAGTTGCCGCGCCCGCGGAGAACGGGAAGGTGACGGAATTGCCAAAGCCATAGGCGAAGAAAATCTTCGGCACGGAGAAGCAGATGTCGTCCGGCGCCAGCTTCAGCACGTTCCGTGCAAAGGCGGCCTCGCTATAGGCCATGTCGTGCTGGAGATGCACGATCCCCTTGGGCCGGCCGGTCGAGCCGGAGGAGTACATCCAGAACCCCATCTCGTTGCGATGCGTATCGGCTTCCGCAAGCTCCGTCTGGAATTGTGCAAGCCAGCTTGTTGCCGCGAGTGCGGCAGGCGCGGCGTGCTCTCCGACCGCGCCGTTCACGACGATCAGCGTGCGCAGGTTCGTGTCCTTGCATGCCTCCGCGTTGAAGCGACCGCAGAACTCGGCCTCCGCTACCGCAACGGCCGCGCCGGAATCGGCAAGATAGAATTGCAGCAGGTCCGGCGGCGTCAGCGTATTGATCAGGAGTGGCACGAAGCCTGCGCGCACTGCGCCGAAGAAGGCGGCGGGATAGGCCGGCGTGTCGTCGAGGAACAGCAGCACGCGGTCGCCGCGCTTCAGGCCGAGCGACGCAAGGCCGTTGCCCCAGCGGCATGCCTCGGCACAGAGCTCGGCATAGGTCCGAGTGCCCGCCGGGCCAATCAGCGCGAGCTTGTCGCTGCGGCCTTTGGCGAGATTGTCGAACAGCACGCGGCTGGCGTTGTAGAGTTGCGGAACGGCAAAGCCGATCTCACGGGCGCCCGCGCCGTCCGCGGGCACCTGGTCGCGAATCTCGTTACTCATGCCGTAGCCTCGCGGTCCGCGTCTCCGCCGTTCTTCTCGGCCTCGTAGCGCGCCATGAAGGCCGGCGACATCGCGCGCAGCCGCGAATCGTCGATGCGGCCGGAGCGGGTGATGTAGCTATAGGCAAAGTCCATCAGGCCAAGCTGCATGTGCTGGGCAAAGTGCTCGTACCAGAAGGCCGAGGTGCGCGCGGCATTGATCAGCTTCTGCACCACAGGCTTGCGGGCGGCCTGGTAGCGATGCAGTGCGGTCGTCAGATGCGCATCCGATTCCAGCGCCTTGACCAGCGCGATGGCGTCCTCGATCGCGAGCCGCGTGCCCGATCCGATCGAGAAATGCGCCGAGTGCAGGGCATCGCCAATCAGCACCATGTTCTTGAACGACCAGTGCTCGTTCCAGACCCAGGGAAAGTTGCGCCAGACCGACTTGTTGGAGACCAGGCAGTGGCCGCCGAGCGTGTCGGCAAACACCTCCTCGCAGACACCCTTGGACTGCTCGACGTCCTTGTAGGCGAAGCCATAGGCCTGCCAGGTCGCGTGATCGCACTCGACCAGGAAGGTGCTCATGGTCGGCGAATAGCGGTAATGGTGCGCATTGAACGCGCCGCGGTCGGTCTTCACAAAAGTCTGCGACAGCGTGTCGAAGCGCTTTGAGGTGCCGTACCAGACGAATTTGTTGGAGGAGTAGGACAGCGAGGTGCCGAAATCGCCCTCGTAGGCGCGGCGCACCAGCGAATTCAAGCCGTCGGAGGCGACGATCAGATCATGGCCGTTGAGCTGGTCGATCGTGTGAATCTGGGTGTCGAAGCGCGCCGTGACGCCGGCATCGAGCGCGCGCTTTTGCAGGAACTGCAGCAGCTCGAGCCGGCCGATCGAGGAGAAGCCGACGCCGTCAATAGCAACGGTATCGCCGCCGCGGTTCAGCGTGATGTTCTCCCAGCTCTCCATATGCGGCGCGATCGCATCGACCGTCTCGGGGTCGTCGGCGCGCAGGAACTCCAGGGCCTGGTCGGAGAACACGACGCCAAAACCCCAGGTCGCGTCGGCCGGGTTCTGTTCGAACAGGTCGACTTGATCCTCGGGGTGGCGCTTCTTCCAGAGATAGGCGAAATAGAGCCCACCGGGCCCCCCGCCAATCACGGCGATCCGCAAATTCTGCCTCCCTAATTGACAGTATACTTACTATCTCAGGGTAGACTAATGGGCCCCGGCTTCCCACGCCAGCGGAATTATCGACAAGGCGAGGTGCGCCGCAGCACGGCCGCGGGCAACCGTCTTGCGCGTGCCCGAAACCGTCAGTTGCGAACCATAGCCAAACCGCATTGGGTTGACCACCCGCGCGTCAGACGCAGCGCTTCACGTAGACCCCGTTCACCAGCACCCTGGTACAGCGGACCACCGGCCTGCGGACCACGACGGCGCCATTCGGTCCGGCGCAACCGGCGCGGTAGACGCCGCGGGCGCACACCACTGCGTTGGCATCAGACGGCTCGAAGGTCATGGTCGCTGCGAAGGCAAGCAGCGCGGAAGCGATGAGCAGGAATGCACGCATGTCTTTCTCCGGGTCTTGTCGCGATTGAAATCGGGCGTCGGCAAAAGGTTAGTCGCAAGAGGCGCGAAAATTCACGCGCGCCGTGAGCTGCGCGCTGCTCATCGCGCAGCAAACGGCGCAAGCACATCCTTGCAGCCGGGCGAGAGCGACGCCGCGTTGCTAGCAACGCATTGCACGATGCGGCCGCCACCGGGCTGGACGCCGGCGCAGAGCGTGCGGATGTCGGCGCCGCAGGCGGAGCGGACGATGAACAGCTCTTCGCGCGGCCGCAGTGGGCGCAATACGATCGCGGCGGGTGCGGCCGCCGGCGCGGCTCCGGAAGCCGGCGCGGCAGCAGCTGCGGGCGCGGCCGTCGCTGTTGCACCGCCGCCACCGGTCGCAGCGGTCACGGCCTTCGCGCAAGCCGCCGAAACCCCGGCCTTGTTCTTCTCCAGGCATTCGAGTGCGGGAGCGCCGCCCGGCGGCACGCTGGCGCAAACCTTGGGATAATCGGCGCGGCATGCGCTCTTGACCGCAGCAATTTGCGCGCTGCTCGGCTGCTTGGCGGCGGCGGCCTTCGGCGCCGCGGCTGCCGGCTTTGCTGCGGGTGCGGACTCAGCCTTCGATGCGGCAGGCGGCGCTTCTGCCTTGGGGGCAGCTTCGGTCTTCGGCGCGGCAGGAGCAGCTTCGGCCTTCGGAACCGCGGCAGGCTCGATCGCACGAACCGCGGTTTGGCACCCGGAGGACAGGCCGGACATGTTCTTCTGCAGACATTGATACGCCTCGGCGCCGCCCGGCGTGACGCTCGCGCAATGCGCCATGAAATCCGAGCGGCATGCGGAGCGGATCGCGCTCTTCTGAGCCTCGGTCGGCGCTTGCGCGAATGCGCTTGTTGCAGTTGCGAAGAGTGCTGCGGCGAGCAACGCCCTCCGCGTCGAAACATGTTTCAATGTGTTGAACATCGGGGTGAATTCCTGCCCTGTCGGTAGTGCCGACGCCTTATTAAAAGTGATGTAAGCAATCGTCGCGGGTGATGCTGCGCGCGCCATCCTTGGCCGCTTCGGCCACTACCGCAAGTAGATAATAGGCGTGGAATTGCGACGTAACTACGTCTCTACAGCCTGACCATGCGCTTGCCGCGGTTTTCACCCGCGAGCAATCCGATCAGCGCCTTCGGCGTGTTCTGCAATCCATCGATGACGTCTTCCTGTACCTTCAGCTTGCCGGATTTTACCCAGGTCTGGAGATCGGCAAGGGCGCGCTGGCTCTCCTTCATGTAGTCCATCACGATGAAGCCCTGCATCACGAGCCGCTTCACCACGATCAGGCCGGGCACGCCGCGCGGGCCGTGTGCCGACGGCGTCCCGTCATACTGCGAGATCGCACCGCAGCAGGCGATGCGGCCGTAATTGTTCATCTGCGGAATGCAGGCTTCCAGAATGTCGCCGCCGACATTGTCGAAATAGACGTCGATGCCCTTTGGTGCGGCCGCGCGCAGCGCCTTGAACACGGCGCCGTCCTTGTAGTCGACAGCCGCATCGAAGCCGAGCTCGGAGGTCAGCCAGTGGCATTTGTCGGCGCCGCCGGCGATGCCGATGACGCGGCATCCCTTGATCTTGGCGATCTGCCCGACGATCGAGCCGACCGAGCCCGCGGCCGCCGAGACCACGACGGTCTCGCCTTCCCTGGGCTTGCCGACCTCGAGCAGGCCGAAATAGGCGGTGAGGCCGGCGATGCCGAACACGCTGAGCAGATGCGTCATCGGCTCCAGCTTCGGCATTTTCGCCAAATGCTTTGCGGGCACTGCGGCAAACTCCTGCCAGCCGGTGTCACCGAACACGATGTCGCCCGGAGCAAGCTCTGGCGCTTTCGAGCTGATGACCTCGGCAATGGCGCCGCCGGCCATCACGCTGTTCGCCTCCACGGCCGAACGATACGTCGCCCCGTGCATCCAGGCGCGATTGGCGGCGTCGAGCGAGATGTAACGCACGTGTAGCAACGCCTCGCCGTCCTTCGGTTCCGGCAATGCGCTCTCGACCATCTTGAAATGCTCGGGGCCGAGCTTGCCGCTGGGCTTTTCCACCAGAAGAATTTGGCGATTGCGGCTTCCGGTCATGGTGTTCCCTCTCTCATTGCTTGACGTTTATTGATGCAGTTGCCGCAAACAAAACGAGCAAGCCGCATTCGTTGTGCGCTGCATGAAGGCTAGATCGCGGCGTTCGGTTTCGCAACGGGAACATCCGGCTCAAGGGAGCGCACGCAAAGCGTGTTGCGTCGCCGTCATATCTGCGACATCATGAAGCGGTCGGTGTAGTGGGGGTCATTGATGTCGAACAGGTTTACGCAATACATTTTGGCGGCGATGGTGCTGGGCATCATCATGGGCTCGGCGATTTACAATTTCCTGCCGGATACGCGTGGAGATTGGGCCTCGTCCATCAACCTGATCGCCGTGATCTTCCTGCGCCTGATCAAGATGATCATCGCGCCGCTGGTGTTTGCGACCCTGGTCGGCGGCATCGCCCATATGGGTTCGGGCTCCAAGCTCGGCCGCATCTTCGCCAAGACCATGGGCTGGTTCGTCAGCGCTTCCTTCGTGTCGCTGATGCTCGGCCTCGTCATGGTCAACCTGCTCCAGCCCGGCGCCAACTTCCCCGGCACGCTGCCTGACAAGGCGCAGTCGACCGGCCTGCCGGTCTCCGCCTTCTCGATCGAGAAATTCCTGACCCATCTGATCCCGACCTCGATCGCGGATGCGATGGCACAGAACGAGATCCTCCAGATCGTGATCTTCGCCGTGTTCTTCTCGGTGGCGATGGGTGCGCTGCCGGAGCGCTCCAAGCAGATCCTGGCGCTGATCGACGATCTCGGCCACATCATGCTGAAGGTCACGAGCTATGTGATGCTGTTCGCGCCGTTCGCGGTCTGGGCCGCGATCACCGCGACCGTCGCCAAGAACGGCCTGCTAGTGCTCTGGAAGCTCATCGTGTTCATGGGCGGCTTCTATCTCTCGCTCTTCATCCTCTGGGGCATCCTGGTGATGGTCGGCTTCATCGTGATCGGGCCGCGCTACAGCCATCTGCTCAGGCTGATCCGCGAGCCGCTGATGATCGCGTTCTCCACCGCGAGCTCGGAAGCGGCCTATCCGAAGACGCTGGAAGGACTGAACAAGTTCGGCGCCTCGTCGCGAATCTCGAGCTTCGTGCTGCCGCTCGGCTATTCCTTCAACCTCGACGGCACGATGATGTACTGCACCTTCGCGAGCATCTTCATCGCGCAGAGCTACCACATCGACATGCCGCTCGGCACGCAGCTGGCGATGCTGGCGACCCTGATGATCACCTCGAAGGGCGTCGCCGGCGTGCCGCGCGCCTCCCTTGTCGTGATCGCCTCGACGCTGTCGCAGTTCAACATCCCCGAGGCGGGGCTGCTGATGATCATGGGCATCGACACTTTCCTCGACATGGGCCGCAGCGCTACCAACGTGATCGGCAACACGCTGGCGACCTCGGTCGTGGCGAAGTGGGAAGGCGAGCTCGGACCCGAGCACGAGCTCGGAGCTGGCGATGTCGTGCCCGGCGACATGGTGCCGGGCGAAGTGCCTGCGATGGCCGGCCACTGACGGGAGTGCTTCATGCGCCCTTTGACGGCGATTTCGGGCAGCCTGTTGCTGGCAGCATGTCTGCTGGCTACGGCCGCCTGCGCCCAGACCGGCGGCAGCGAGGGGCTTAGCCCGACGCTGCTCGCCATCAAGAACGCGCACACCGTGCGGCTCGGCTATCGCGAAAGCTCGCCGCCGTTCTCCTTCCTCGACCAGGCCAATCGTCCGATCGGCTACAGCCTCGAACTCTGTGAGGCTATCGTCGAGGAGATCGGCGTCGAGGTCGACGATCCCAATCTGAAGATCGACTACGTCAAGGTCACGTCGGACGACCGTATCGACGCCGTGCTCCAGAACAAGATCGATCTGGAATGCGGCTCGACCACGGCCAATTCCGAGCGCGGCAAGCGGGTGGCGTTCTCGCCACTGATGTTCGTCGCCGGCACCAAGCTGATGGTGCCGAAGGCGTCCAGCGTCCAGTCGCTGACTGATCTCAAGGGCAAGACCATCGTGGTGACGAAGGGCACCACCAACGAGCAGGCGATCCAGGCCGCGGACAAGAAATCCTCGCTGGGGCTGAACATCGTCGTCGGTGCCGATCACGAGCAGTCGTACCAGATGCTGGTCGACGGCAAGGCCGACGCCTTCGCGACCGACGACATTCTCCTCTCGGGCCTGATCGTCCGCCACAAGGCGCAGGACAAGTTCCGCGTCACCGGCGACTTCCTGTCGTACGACCCCTACGGCATCATGTTCCGCAAGGGCGAGCCGCAACTCTCAGCCGTGGTGGACCGCACCTTCCGCAAGCTCGGCTCCAACCACGACCTCGTGCCGCTCTACAACAAATGGTTTGTCGCGCGGATGCCGACCGGCGAGCGGATGAACGTGCCGATCTCGCTGCAGCTGGAAGAAGCCTTCAAGGCGATGGACGATTCCGCGAGCGCGAATAATTGATGGCGGTCTCTTTTACCCTCCCCCTCCAGGTCCCTCCAGGGGAGGGTGAATTGAGTCCGCGGCTATTTGTGTTCCCCAAACACCCGATCCAGCGCCGCATCATAAGTCGCCTGCACCAGCTCCGGATGCAGCTTCGCCAGCGCTTCCATCATCACGCCGGAATTGATTTCCAGCACGCGCCAGTCGGCATCGACGCGGACCACATCGATCGACGCGAAGGCGATGTCGATTGCGTTCGCGGCATCGACCGCGAGCTTCACGCAGGCCGCGCGGACCTCGTCGTCCTCCAGCAGCACGGGCTTGGCGCCGGCGTCAAGATTGTGCCGCCAATCCGAGCCGCGCTGCTTGCTGTAGACGATGCGGGGGACGTCATCGAGCAGGATCACACGGACCTCGTCCTCGATCTCGACATAAGGCGAGATCACGAGCCCTGTGCTCATCGAAAAGACCTCGCCGGCCGCGTGGTCGAGTTCGGTCTCTGTCGTCACCTTGAAGACCGATCGTCCCGACGTCCCCTCGTTGGGCTTCACCACCACGCCTTGCGGATTGTCGTGAAGCAGCCCAAGCATGGCCTCTCGCCAGGCGGCATCAACAACGTTGCTGCCCAGCTTCGGGTTGAGGAAGAGGTGATGCGGAATGCAGGGGACGCATCCAAGCGACAGCGTCTCGGCAGTCGCCGATTTGTCGTTGGCAAGGCGATGGGCGATCGCGCTGTTGAGGCCGATATCGTAGCCGAAGGCGAAGCGGCGCATCTCGCCGCGACGCATGGCGATCAGCCAGCCGCCCGGGCGGACATCGACGTCGATGCTATGACGCGCGCCATAGCTCCTGATCGCTTGGACGAAGATCCGCTCGCCGCTTGTCATGTCCAGATCGTTCCAGTCGCCAAAAGCCGCAAAAATGCGGGAAATGGCGCCAAGCCGGGGTGAAAATCAGAGCTATTCTTAATGAAATTTTTGCGAGCGCGATGGAAATTAAGTGCTGCAACTGCGCCCGAAAGGGAAAAGAAATTGCCCTCTGCGCCGCCCGGACAGCAGATCCGTTAATGGTGTGGCCATTTCCGCCGCAAATGCCGCATTGACCGGTATCAATTGCATCCGGAACGAGGTTGATTATTGGCCTCAATGGCGTAGATCACACAGGCGAAATCCTCCGCCATGGCAATGGTGTCCGCCCCGTTTTCAGGGCCGGGCAACGCTTTTGCCCTAAAACCGCAATTATTCGGAATATCGAAAATCATGAGCGCGTTTTACCGAGAGAAGGTTCTTTCCGTCCAGCACTGGACCGACACGCTGTTCAGCTTCCGCGCCACGCGCGATACCGGCTTCCGCTTCCAGAACGGCCAGTTCGCGATGATCGGCCTCGAGGTCGATGGCCGTCCGCTGCTGCGCGCCTACAGCATGGCCAGCGCCAATCACGAGGAAGAGCTCGAGTTCTTCTCGATCAAGGTGCAGGACGGACCGCTGACCTCGCGCCTGCAGAGGATCAAGGAAGGCGACACCATTCTGGTCGGCCGCAAGGCGACCGGCACGCTGATCACCGACAACCTCATCCCCGGCAAGCGGCTGATGCTGCTCTCGACCGGCACCGGCCTTGCGCCCTTCGCCAGCCTGATCAAGGATCCCGAGGTCTATGACCAGTTCGAGAGCATCGTGCTGGTGCACGGCTGCCGCCAGGTCTCCGAGCTCGCTTACGGCGAGAAGCTCGTCGCGAATTTGCGCGAGGACGAGCTGTTCGGTGAGCTGCTCGCGGACAAGTTGATCTATTATCCGACCGTGACCCGCGAGCCGTTCCGCAATCGCGGCCGCATCACCGACCTCATCAGCTCCGAGCAGATGTTCAACGACATCGGCCAGAGCCCGCTCGACATCGCAACCGACCGCATCATGATGTGCGGCAGCCCGGCGATGCTCGAAGAGCTCAAGGTGATGTTCGAGGGCCGCGATTTCGTCGAAGGCTCCGGCAACAAGCCCGGCCACTTCGTGATCGAGAAGGCGTTCGTCGAGCGCTGATACCCTCCAACACCGCCGTCCCGGGTCTGCGCTGACGCTTGCCCGGGACGACGGCGGAGAGTGTGGCTCGCATCTCGGCTCGCACCCTCACTACCACCCTCACCATCCTCCCCCGACCTTGTCATTGGCGTCGCCCGCGCGCGCCTTGTTATAAGCGCGCGGCAAAATCTCGCAGCGGTGTTGCGATGCGAGAAGTGGGGGAGCTGCGCCTTGCGCGCCACGGTGTGATTCCGCACGAGGCGCAGCTGCATGGCCACTGAATTGGTCACTGATTTGTCATGTCATTGAATCTATTGCAGTGAAAAAGCCCGCATCCGGAGGAATTGATCTGAAGCGTGCGGATTCGGTAGCCTCAGGACCGGTCCGCGTCATATCCATAGACCCGGCGCGGGCGTATCATACCCCGTCATCCTGACGAGAGGGACGTGGTCGTGGCCAACGAGAACAAGACACAAGCTTCGCCCGAAGGGCTGATGGAAACCCTGCTGCTTCCATTCTCGCCGCGCTTCATCATCCTGACGATCTGCGCGGTCGTCACCGCATTGCTGATCGGCATCGGCATCGCGGACCGCAAGATCTTCGACATCCTGCTGATCCCGATCTGCATCTTCGGCGCCCTGACGCTGCTCGGCGTCCGCGATCTCATGCAGAAGGGCCATGCGGTTCTGCGCAACTACCCGATCTCGGCGCATATCCGCTTCCTGCTCGAAGAGATCAGGCCGGAGATGCGGCAGTATTTCTTCGAGAGCGAGAAGGACGGCATGCCGTTCTCGCGCGACATTCGCGCGCTGGTCTATCAGCGCGCCAAGATGCAGCTCGACAAGCGTCCGTTCGGCACCCAGGAGGATGTCTATCGCGATGGCTATGAGTGGATGCATCACTCGGTGTCGCCGAAGGCGCACGCCGAGGAGAAGTTTCGTGTCACCATCGGCGGGCCGGACTGCGCAAAACCCTATTCGGCCTCAGTGTTCAACATCTCGGCGATGAGCTTTGGCGCGCTCAGCCCCAATGCGGTGCGCGCGCTCAATGCCGGCGCCAAGAAGGGCGGCTTCGCCCATGATACCGGCGAAGGCGGCTTCAGCCCCTATCACGCCGAGATGGGCGGCGACATCATCTGGGAGATCGGCTCCGGCTATTTCGGCTGCCGTCATCTCGACGGCAGCTTCGATCCAGAGGCGTTCGCGCGCGTCGCGAGCCAGGACCAGATCAAGATGGTCGAGCTCAAGATCAGCCAGGGCGCCAAGCCCGGCCATGGCGGCGTGCTGCCGGCGGCGAAGGTCTCCGAGGAGATTTCCAAGATCCGCGGCGTCACCATGGGCGAGGACTGCATCTCGCCAGCCTCGCATCGCGCCTTCTCGACGCCTGTTGGCATGATGCAGTTCATCGCCGAGATGCGAAAGCTCTCCGGCGGCAAGCCGGCTGGCTTCAAGCTCTGCATCGGCCATCCCTGGGAGTTTCTGGCGATCTGCAAGGCGATGCTGGAGACCGGCATCTATCCCGATTTCATCGTCGTCGACGGCAACGAGGGCGGCACCGGTGCTGCGCCGCTGGAGTTCATGGATCATCTGGGCATGCCGATGCGCGAGGGCGTCAATTTCGTCCATAACGCGCTGGTCGGGATCAATGCCCGCGACCGCATCAAGATCGGCGCGTCCGGCAAGATCGCCACCGCCTTCGACCTGGCGCGCGCGATGGCGATCGGCGCCGACTGGTGCAATTCCGCGCGTGGCTTCATGTTCTCGCTCGGCTGCATCCAGTCGCTGAGCTGCCACACCGACCGCTGTCCGACCGGAGTCGCGACCCAGGACCCGACGCGGGCACGTGCGCTCTACGTGCCGCTCAAGATCGACCGCGTGCACAATTATCATCGCGCCACGCTGCACTCGCTGACCGAGCTGATCGCGGCGGCCGGTCTCACCCATCCGCAGGAGCTGCGCCCGGTTCATTTCAGCCAGCGGACCTCGACGACCCGTGTGCAGTCCTTCGCACAGCTCTATCCGGCGCTGCGCCCGGGCGAGCTGCTCGAAGGGACGGAAGATCCGCGGTTCGGCGACGCCTGGCGGATGGCGCGGGCAGATTCGTTTCAGCCGGCGCTGTGAGGTTCCGCTCCACCACATGATACCGCTGCACCCTGCTGCGGGGCGTAAATTCATCGCACGCCGGTTGCATTTTAACCTCTGTGTCAGCTTCGGGTGTAAATTGGCCCAATGGACGAAGAACGACGCAACAAGGCCAGGCATCGTGTGTTGAAAGCCGGAACCATCGAGTTCGGCGGCGGCGCGATCGACTGCACCGTCCGCAATTTCTCCGCCACCGGCGCAGCCCTCGACGTCACCAGCCCGGTCGGCATTCCCGAGCATTTCACCCTATCGATCAAGGCCGATGGCGCGCATCTCGCCTGCACGGTGGTGTGGCGCAAGGAAAAGCGGATCGGGGTAAGGTTCGGGTGAGGGTGTCGCACGAGCGCTCGCTCACCCCGTCTCGACCTCACTTAGCCGGCTCGCCAAAATCTTGTCGATCCGCCTGCCGTCGAGATCGACCACCTCGATGTGCCAGCCGGCAAAGTCGAAGGCGTCGCCGACATTGGGCAGCACGTTGAATTGCTGCAGCACGAGGCCGGCCACCGTGTTGTAGCGGTGATGCGGCGGCAGCTCGATGCCCAGCAGCTCGCCGAACTCGTCGACCGGCATCCAGCCTGCGACGAGGAGCGACGAGTCCGCGCGCCTGACGTAAGCCGGCTCCGGAGGCCCTTCCTCGGAATGGAAGGCGCCGACGATCGACTCCAGAATATCGGCTGCCGTCACCACGCCCTCGAACGCGCCGTACTCGTCATAAACGAAACCGACATGAACCGGCGCAGCTCTCAGGATTGCCAGCACGTCGCGGGCATCGGCTGATGCGGGAATGCTTGGCGCTTCGCGGATAAGCGCCCGCAGATCCGGCGTGCGTTCGTTCATATACGCGACCAGCAGGTCCTTCGCCTGGAGCACGCCGATCGGCTTGTCGCGATCGCCGTCGGAGACCGGAAAGCGCGAGTGCGGGCTCTTCGCGATCAGAGTCTGGATCGTGGCTTGGTCATCGCTCAGGTCGATTTCGTCGACCTCCGTGCGCGGCGTCATGATCGCGCCGACCGGCCGGTCGCCGAGCCGCATCACGCCGGCGATCATCTCCTTTTCGCCCGACTCCAGAACCCCCGCGCTTTCGGCCTCGTTGACAAGATGATGAATCTCGTCCTCCGACACCTTCTCCTCGGCTTTGCCGCCGCGGCCGAGCAGCGTGAGGATCAGCTTGCCGGAGAGATCGAGCAGAAATACGAGCGGCAGCGAGACCCGCGCCAGAACGTGCATTGCGGGCGCGACCTTCACCGCGATGCTTTCAGGGTTGCGCAGCGCCACCTGCTTCGGCACCAGCTCGCCGATGATCAGGGTCGCATAGGTGATGATGGTGACGACCATGCCGACGCCGACGATGTCGGCAATGCCCGAGGACAGGCCGAGCTCGACCAGCCATTGCGTCAGCCGTTGCCCGAGCGTCGCGCCGGAGAACGCGCCCGAGAGCACGCCGACCAGCGTGATGCCGATCTGCACCGTCGAGAGAAACTTTCCGGGATCGGCGGCCAGTGTCAGCGCGCGCTCGGCGCCGCGCACGCCCTTGGCGGCCAGCATCGACAGCCGCGCCGGGCGCGATGAGACCACGGCGAGCTCCGACATGGACAGCAGGCCGTTGATGACGATCAGGACGACGACGATGATGAGTTCGACAGACAACATTGCGCGCGAGCGAAGGGGAAAATCAGCCCGGCGGACGCCGGACCAAGCCCGTTATATATGAACGCGATGCGCACCTTGCCCGGTTCCGACCAAATTGTCGCACCGCCGTCCGGACATGTGTTCCCCGGAGGCTCAGAATTCGGCGTGCAGGCGGCCCGAGAAGATCGAAACCGGGCCGCGGTCAGCGTTGTAGGCAGGGTTGACGATGAGCTGATAGTCGGCGGTCAGCGTCACGCCCTTGATCACCGAATAGGCGTAGTAGGCCTCGAGGATGCGTTCGGTGCGATAGTTGAGCTGGCCGTCGCCGATCAGGAGACCGGTGCCGCCGGCGGCGAGGAAGTCGCGATGCGCGGCCGACAGGCCGTTGATGGCGCCGCCGATGCCGACCGTATCGTCCGGACGCCCCCAGCGACTGCCCTTGATCGACAGGCCGCCAGAAACGCTGCGGTCGACATCAGTGAAGTTCAGGATCTGGTTCTGGCCGTCGTTCCAGCTTGCCCGCGCGAACAACCCGACGTCCTTGACGATCTGCTGCTCGAGATTGACGTAGAGGCCGTATTTGAGACGATTGCGCTGGGTCACGGCGGCGATGTCATTGATGTCGAGCGCCGGATTGGCAGCGGCCAGGTCCACCACCTGCTGATAGTTCGCGGTGTTGCCGCTATTGGCGAAGACGCCGACGCGCAATTTGCCGGGCTGCTCGAAGATCGAATGACGCTCCTCGAACTCGACCACCGAACCGCCGGTCTTGAAGGTCAGCACATCGCTGTTGGGCGCGGCCGGCACCTGGAATAGGCCGGCACGGATCGCCCAGTCCTTGCGGTTGAGCTCGACTACGGCGCCGCGGGTATAGCCGGGCAGGTCGGCGGGGAAGTCATAGGCGGCCGACGCCCACATCGCCCAGTTCATGAAGTCGGCACGCGGGTCTTTTGCGTATGAATTGCCGTCGAAGAAGTCGCCGACTGCGAACCGACCGACGATCAGCGTGACGCGATCAATGTCGCGTTTTCCCGCGAGCTGGTTCGGACCGTCGTCGATCGTCTCCTGCTCGCCGCCGAGTCCGAATATCTGCTTGAGATAGTAGCGCTGCGCCCGGATTTTCGGGAAGGCCGCGCCGGCCTTCTGCGCTTCGCCGTTGGAGAAGCCGGCAAGCCCGAGCGTGCCGTTGAGGCCAAAACCCTGCGCCAGCTCGGGGTTGAAATAGAACTCGCCGCCGTCCCAGAGCCGCGCTCCCAGAAACGCCGTCGTCGTCCAGGTCGCCTGGAACTGGCCGCGACCGGGAAGGCTCTGCGGGCTCGCATAGGGTGAATGGATCGGCCCATAGCCTTGCGGCAGCACGGTGGTCTGGGCGTGGACGTTCCAGTCGTCGGATTCAGGCAGCTTGGCCTTGCCGCCGGCCACCGGCATCCACGGCGTGTCGCCGAACTGGTAGTTCAGGCCGAGCTTGAACAGATGAATGCGTGGATCGACGTTGACGCCGCCGAGGCCAAAGCCGCTGAGATCGTAAGTCTTGCGGGAGAGGTCGACATAGTCGTATTCGGCCTTCGCCGTCCAGTTGCCGCTGACGGCGTATTCGAGACCGAGGCCCGCAGTCCATCCGGCCTGGTAGTGGCCGACCGGAAATAATCCGGTGACGCCATCGCCGTCATTGACGTTGATGTGGGTATGGCCCCAGGCCAAGCCGCCGGTGAGATAGGGCATGAATCTGTCGAACGCATAGCCGATGCGGCCGCGCACGGTGCCGACGTAATCAATCGTGGTGTGGAATGGCGCCGGCGAACGTGCGAGTGCCGGACCGTCAGACGGACTCGTGAAGGTCGAATCCGCCTCGATGCCGAGCACGACGCGGTTGGAAAGCTGCCGGCTGTAGCCGAGCTGATAACCGCCGGTGAGCCCGGTCGCGCTGTGCGGCAGGACGACGCCCTGCTCAGGCATGGGATTGGTGCCGGGTCCGAAGCTCGCGTCGCCGTAGCCGAAATGGCCGCCGACGTAGAAGCCGGTCCACTCGTAGACCGTTTTCGCGGCGCGCGCCTTCAGCGGCAGGTCGGCGGCAAAGCTGGCGCCCGGCACGACGAACCCGCCGGCGGCGATCACCGCTGCCGTCCGCAGCAATTGATGTCGGTGACTTCTCAAAGTCAAAACTACGCCCCCAGACGCGACCGTGCCCCAACCGCGCCCGACATCCCTGCCGATTCGCGATGCTCCTGTCATTAGGGTCTTGGCTGTTCGCGCGATCGGACGAGACGAGCTCGTTTCGATGCGTTTCACCCCAAGGTCTTGCCAAGCCCCTGCGCTCGCTACAAACCTTATTGCTAATAATTCGCAATAGCAACTAGTTCAGAATGTCGCAGGAGATGGTTCGCACCGCTATGTGACCGGACTGCAACGAATTCCCGGTCTCAAAAAACGAATGACCCCGCCCGGGGGGACAGCCGGGCGGGGTCGGGGCACGACACGGGGTGGATGAGGCGCCCGTGTCGGACGCGGGATCCACGTAAGATCGGCCTCAGAACCTCAAATCAGTAGCAAGTACGAACGTTGCCGACGAACTGGCCGTAAGCGTTGTACTGGGCGACCCAGCCGCAGCGGTGATAGCCGTAGTAATAGGGCTGGCTGCTGGCGGCGACCGCGGTGCCGACGATGGCGGCGGTGGCGATGCCGGCGCCGACACCCCAGCCCCAGCCGAGCGGCTTGGCCTGAGCGGTCGACGTGGTGGATGCGACGCCAGCGGTGACGGTGAGGGCGGCGAGAGCGACGGTGGCAATCTTGGTTTTGATCGACATGTGAAACTCCATCCGGGTTGAGGCGGTCCGTTGTGGTCCGCGTGCTCAATTGGACGGAGGCTTGCCGAAACCGGTTCGAAGGCGCCCTAGGTGGTCTGGGAATGCAGCTCTTTCCCGAAGGATTTCAGATAGATGCGAGCTAACCAAGGGGGCCTTTGGCGAGCTTGTTCACGTCGAAGTTATCGACCTCGGCCAGCAGCTCGCAAAAGGCGCGCGCGCCTTGGTCGATGACCTGCTCGCCCTTCTCGAGGACGGCCAGTGTCGCATTGCCGACGGCGCCGCTGGCGTTGAGATCCTGGGCCTGCCAGGCAAAGGGCGCGGGCCGCTGCGTCGAAAGCCAGCGATATTGTTTCTCGATCGCGATGCTGCTCGCAGGAAAATCCGCGATCGCATCCACGCGCACCTGATCGGGATAGCGCGCCAGCATGATCGAGGTCTCGACCGCGCCGCCATGGATGCCGTGACGCACTTCATCGGCCGGGAACAGTTTTTCTGCAGCCGACAGGCGCGACCATGATGTCGTCACCACGAGCAGCTTCTGATGCGCGCGAAGATCCTGCGCCACCAGCATCATCGCCGCGCTGTTGCCGCCATGGCTGGTGATGATGACGAGCTTCTTCACGCCGCGTCGCGCGATATCCTCGCCGATTGCGGTCCAGCGCTTCAGCGCCACCTCGGTCGGCAGCGTCTGCGTGCCCGGATAGTCGATATGCTCGGTGGAGATGCCGATGGGCTCAACAGGCAGGAAGGTCGCCGGAATGGTCGCGGGCAGCACTTCCTGCACCCGCGCAAGATAGGCCTCCGCAATCAGCACGTCGGTCTCGAGCGGCAGATGCGGGCCGTGCTGCTCGGTCGCGGCCAGCGGCAGCACCGCGATCCAGCGCGATACGTCCGCAGGGTTCGCATCGGCCCAGCGGATCTCGGTCCAGTCGCGCGAAGGCGTCATCAAGGTTTCTTTGCCCGAATTTGTCACGTAGTTTGGTGTTATGGAGGGGACGCGGGCCTGGCCGGTTCGCGTCCCCGAATGTCTTGCGGTTTTATCGCGTTGGTCTGGCATGAGCCAGAAGCGATTGGGCCAGAAACGATCGACGGAGTCCCATCATGAGCCCTCCTCATCTGCGGCGAGCGTTAACGGCAGGCTTGCTGGCCACGGTCGTGTCGATCCTGCTGGCGCGCGCGGAAACCCTGGACAAGGTCAGCTTCGGCACCAACTGGGTCGCCGAGGCCGAGCACGGCGGCTTCTTCCAGGCGGTCGCCGACGGCACCTACAAGAAATATGGGCTCGACGTCACCATCGTTCCGGGCGGGCCCAACGAGAACAACCGGATGCTGCTGATCGCCGGCAAGATCGATTTCTTCATGGCCGCGAACACGCTGATGTCGTTCGACGCGGTCGCTAACAACGTCCCCGTGGTGACCATCGCCGCGGTCTTCCAGAAAGACCCGCAGGTGATGCTGACGCAGCCGGATGCGAAGGTCACCAAGATCGAGGACCTCAAGCCGCTGACGCTGTTCGTCTCCAAGGAGGGCATGGGCAGCTACTTCCAGTGGCTGAAGTCCGAATACGGCTTCAGCGAGAAGAACGTCCGGCCCTATAATTTCAATCCGCAGCCCTTCATCGCCAACCCCAAGAGCGCGATGCAGGGCTACGTCACCTCCGAGCCTTTCGCCGTCGAGAAAGCCGCCGGTTTCAAGCCCAACGTCATCCTGCTCGCCGATGCCGGATTCAACACCTATTCGACCCTGATCGAGACCCGCCGCGACCTGGTCGAGAAGAAGGCGGACCTGGTGCAGCGCTTCGTCGATGCCTCCATGATCGGCTGGTACAATTACATCTACGGCGACAATTCCGCCGGCAATGCCATGATCAAGAAGCTCAATCCGGAGATGACCGACGATCTGCTCGCCTATTCCGTCGCCAAGATGAAGGAATACGGCATCGTCGATTCCGGCGAATCCTTGAAGAACGGCATCGGCGCGATGAGCGACGATCGCTACACCTCCTTCTTCAACAAGATGGTGAAGGCCGGCGTCGTGAAGGGCGATCTCGACTTCCGCAAGTCCTACACGTTGCGCTTCGTCAACAAGGGCGTCGGTGTCGAGCTGCGCCCCGCCAAGCCGTAACGCAAGCGTTGATGTCAGACGCCAAAACTACGCCCACGGTCGAGGCCAGCCTGACGGCGCTCGCCGTCAGCCTGCGCGGCGTGACGAAGACCTATGACAACGGCGTCATGGCGCTCGGTCCCTTCGACCTCGCGGTGCGCAAGGGCGAGTTCATCTCGCTGCTCGGGCCCTCCGGCTGCGGCAAGTCGACGGCGCTAAGGCTGATTGCGGGGCTCAGCGCGGCATCATCAGGCACGGTGCGGATGTCGCGTCATGAAGGCCCGGCGCAGATCGGCCATGGTATCGGCTTCGTGTTCCAGGAGCCGACCCTGATGCCCTGGACCAGTGTGCGCGAAAACGTGCGGCTGCCCTTGAAGCTTGGCGGCATCCCGAAAGCCGAAGGGCGGGCGCGGGCCGACGCGGCGCTGGCGAGCGTCGGTCTCGCCGATTTCGCCAACGCTTTTCCACGCGAATTGTCCGGCGGCATGAAGATGCGGGTGTCGCTGGCGCGCGCGCTCGTCACCGATCCTGATATCCTTTTAATGGATGAGCCGTTCGCGGCGCTCGATGAGATCACGCGCTTCCGCCTCAACAACGATCTGCTCGCACTGTGGCGCAGCCTTGGCAAGACCGTCATCTTCGTCACCCATTCGGTGTTCGAATCCGTCTATCTGTCGCAGCGCGTCGTCGTCATGACCGCGCGGCCCGGCCGCATCCAGGCCGACATCCGCATCGAGACCGTCGAGCCGCGCGGTGAGGAGTTTCGCACCTCGGCGGCTTATTCGGATTATTGCCGGAAAGTATCGGCCGCGCTGGCGCCGTCCTACTCGGGACAGTCGATGCTATGAACGCGCAAGCCCCCGTCATCGCAAAGCCGTCAGGCGCGCAAAGCGCGGTGCGTTTCGTGCTGCCCATCATCGTGTTCGCGGCCGGTCTTGCCGCCTGGGAGCTCGTGGTCCGCATCCGTGAGATTCCGCCCTATGTGCTGCCGGCGCCGTCGGTCATCTTCCTGACGCTGATCAAGGACTGGGCGGTGCTGTCACAATCGCTCGCCACCACGCTGCTGACGACGCTGGAAGGTTTTGTCGCCGCGAGCATCGGCGGCATCGCGCTGGCGCTGCTGTTCAACCAGTCGAAATGGGTGGAATATTCGCTGTTCCCCTATGCCGTCGTGCTGCAGGTGACGCCGGTGATCGCGATCGCGCCGCTGCTCCTGATCTATCTGGAGCAGCAAACCGCGGTCGTCGTCTGCGCCTTCATCGTCGCCTTTTTCCCGGTGCTGTCGAACACCACGCTCGGGCTGAATTCGGTCGACCGCAACCTCGCCGGCCTGTTCCAGCTCTATGGCGCCTCGCCGCCGCAAACCCTGCGCTTCCTGAAGCTGCCTGCGGCGCTGCCCTATATTCTGGGCGGCCTGCGCATCGCCGGCGGCCTGTCGCTGATCGGCGCGGTCGTCGCCGAGATCGCGGCGGGAACGGCGGGCGCCGGCTCAGGTCTCGCCTACAGAATCGCCGAATCCGGCTATCGATTGAACATACCCCGCATGTTCGCAGCGCTGCTTTTGTTGTCGCTGGCCGGGATTGTCATCTATGGGGTGCTGGCGCTAGTTTCCCACCTCGTTTTACGGCGCTGGCACGAGAGCGCGCTTGGAAAGGAAAACTGATGTCTACCGGTTCGATTTCGTCCGACAAGATCGACCTTCTGATCTATGGGCCGGTGCGGCCGATCCTGGAGAACGGGTTTTCCGATCATTTCGTCGTGCACAAGGCCGAGACGCGAGGCGACCTCGAGCGGCTGACGCCGGCGATCCGCGACAAGATCCGCGGCGTCGCGGTGACCTATCACACCGTCCGTGCCGACAAGGATTCGCTGTCGCAATTGCCCGGGATCGAGATGGTGGCGAGCTTCGGCGTCGGCTACGACCACATCGACGCCAAATACGCCGCCGAGCACAACATCATCGTCACCAACACGCCTGATGTGCTGACCGAGGAGGTCGCCGACGTCGCGATGGGCCTGCTGATCTCCACCGTGCGCGAGTTCATCAAGGCCGATCGCTACGTCCGCTCCGGCCTCTGGCAGACCCAGAACTATCCGCTCAGCGTCGGCTCGCTGCGCGACCGCAAGGTCGGCATCGTCGGCATGGGCCGGATCGGTCAGGCGATCGCGCGCCGGCTCGATGCCTCGCTGGTGCCGGTGGTCTATCACTCGCGCAATCCGTCCAAGGACGTTTCCTACAAGCACTACCCCGACCTGATCGAGATGGCGAAGGCGGTCGACACGCTGATGGTGATCGTGCCGGGCGGCGCCTCGACCGACAAGATGATCAATGCCGAGGTGTTCAAGGCGCTCGGCCCGCGCGGCGTGCTGGTCAACGTGGCGCGCGGCTCGGTGGTCGACGAGCAGGCCTTGGTCCAGGCGCTGAAGTCCGGCACCATCCTCGCCGCCGGCCTCGACGTGTTCGCGGCCGAGCCCAGCGTGCCGGAGGAGCTCAAGTCCATGCAGAACGTCGTGCTGCTGCCGCATATCGGCTCGGCCTCCGTGGTGACGCGCAACGCCATGGACCAGCTCGTGGTCGACAACCTCAAGTCCTGGTTCGCCGGCAAGGCGCCGCTGACGCCGGTTGCGGAAACGCCATTCAAGGGGCGCTGATGAGAGTCCTTCGGGCCGTTGCTTTGCTGATCGCGGCCTGCGCCGCCGCGATCGGCCCTGCGCGTGCGCAGGATGCGACGACCCTGAAGAAGGAAATGCCCGGACAATGGGAGCTCTCGACCACCGAACGCAGCAAGACCTGTGTCATCACGATGAAGAGCGACGCCGGGGCGCAGGGTTTCAAGCTGGAGCTCGAGCCGGCCTGCAAGACCGCGCTTCCGTTCACCAAGGACATCGTCGCCTGGAGCGTCAAGGGGCTCGACATCGTCCGCTTGCAGGATGCGACCGGTGAATCCGTGATCGACTTCACCGAGGTCGAGGCCGGCATCTTCGAAGGCCTGCGGCAGGGCGAGGGCGTCTACATCCTGCAGGACCTCGCCGCCGCCCGCTCGATGGCCAAGTCGATGGACCAGATGATCGGTGACTGGGCCATGGTGCGCAGCAACGGCCAGCCGGTCTGCGGATTGACGCTGACCAACACGGAAGCCGATCAGGACAATTTCCAGGTCTTCCTGAAGCCGAAATGCGATGCGGCGATCGCCCAGTTCAACCCGACGCAATGGCGGCTCGAGCGCGGCCAGATCATCCTGATGTCGAAATCTGGCGACGTCTGGCAGTTCGAGGCCGACGACAACGCGCAATGGCGGCGGGTTCCCGATACGGCCGATCCCCTGATCATGCTGCGCCAATAGGCGCCGTTCCGGTTCTGTAATTCTCCTCGCAATTTTTCCTGCGCCCAATTTTTATCGAAGCGATGTCGATCCGGCCCCGGCTGGATCGTCATCCCAATAGCGAGCTGATCGCGCGGCCGAACCGGCCGCGTCTCGCCTCAACAGGAGTTTTGCATGCGCTTCATGTACATCGTCACCTCCAGCCAGCCGATGAAGGGCCCGAGCCCGGCGCTGATGGAGGCCATGCAGAAGATTTCCGAGCGGGAAATCAGGGCCGGCCGGATGATCGACAATGGCGGCCTGATGCCGCTTGCGACCGGCGCGCGTGTGCGCATCGTCGACGGCGAGCTCAGCGTCATCGACGGTCCCTTCATCGAGGCCAAGGAAGTGGTCGGCGGCTACGCCATTTTCGAGTTGCGCGACAAGGCGGAAGCCCTGGCCATGGCCAAGGAGTTCATGCAGCTGCACCTCGATCACATGCCGGGCTGGGATGGCACCTGCGAGTTGCGGGCCTTCGCCACGCCGGGCGTGGATGGGGCCTGCGAGGTCGACGCACGGTCAGGGGTAGCTGCGCACGCCTGATGGTCAGCACCGCTCATTCCGGTCGGCGGCGATGACGGCCGCCGACATCGATCAGATCATCCGTGCCACGATTCACGCCACCTGGCGCGTCGTGCAACCACGGCTGATCGCGACGCTGGCGCGGATGCTGCGCGACGTGCCGCTTGCGGAAGAGCTGACCCAGGACGCGCTGGTTGCGGCGCTGGAAGCCTGGCCGATCATCGGCGTGCCCGACAATCCCGGCGCCTGGCTCATGACCACCGCAAGGCGCCGCGCGCTCGATGTCCTGCGTCGCGGCAGGATGCTGGCGGACAAGCACGACATGCTGGCGCGCGACATGTTGCAGGAGCAGGCGACCGTGCCGGATTTCGATGCTGCGCTCGACGATGACATCGGCGATGAGTTGTTGCGACTGGTCTTCACCGCCTGTCATCCGATCCTGTCGCGCGAGGCGCGCGCGGCGCTGGCGCTGCGCATGATCTGCGGCTTGACCACGTCCGAGATCGCGCGCGCCTATCTCGTGCCGGAAGCAACCATCTCCCAGCGCATCGTCCGCGCCAAGCGCACGCTGTCCGGATCCGGCCTCGCCTACGAGACGCCGGGCGGCGAGGCTTTGTCAGAGCGTCTCGCCTCCGTGCTGGAGGTCGTCTATCTCATCTTCAACGAAGGCTACCTCGCCGCTCGGGGCGACGAATGGCTGCGGCCGCAGCTCTGCGACGAGGCGCTGCGCATGGGCCGCGTGCTCGCCGGCCTCGCCCCGGACGAGCCCGAGGTTCACGGCCTCGTCGCGCTGATGGATTTGAATGCCGCGCGGGCCCGTGCACGCACCGACGCGACTGGCGATCCCATCCTGCTGATGGACCAGGATCGCACGCTCTGGGATCGCTCGCAGATCCGCCGCGGCCTGCGCGCGCTTGAACGTGCCCGCGAGCTCGGCGGTTCGGGAAGGTTCTACGCGCTTCAGGCGGCGATTGCGGCGTGTCACGCCACGGCGGGGACGGCCGCGGACACCGACTGGCGGCGCATCGCGCAGCTTTACGCCGAGCTGGCGCTTCTGGTGCGCTCGCCGGTCATCGAGCTCAATCGCGCGGTCGCGGTCGGCATGGCCGAAGGACCGCAGGCCGGACTCGACGTGCTCGACAAGATCGCCGGCACGCCGGCGCTGTCGGCCTATCATCATCTGCCGGCGGTTCGGGGTGATTTGCTGCAAAAGCTCGGACGGCTCGCAGAGGCGCGGCAGGCGTTCGAGGCCGCCGCGCAGCTTGCGACCAACGGGCGAGAGCGCGCGCTGATGGAGCGCCGCGCCGCGGCGCTCCATGCACAGGATATCTAGGTTGTCGGCTTGGGCGGCGGCGCGGTGCCCTGGGCCCATTTCTCCAGCTTGCCGAGCACGCCCCAGGCCGTCAGCGCCAGCGAGATCGGGAGGGCGAACTGGCTAAGCCCTGGCACCGCGGACGCGATCGTCCCGAGCAGCCCGGCAAGACCGCCGGCACTCGGGGTCGCGCTCACGGCAGAGAGCAGCGCGGTGATGAGCGCGCCGCCGATGCCAAGTGCCGTCTTCTTGCCGTCCAGCAGCTTGCCGATGGTTTCGCCGAGCGCGCCGTTGACCTGGCCGAGCACGGGCTTGTTGCCGAGCAGTGTGCCCAGCAGGTCGACGAGCTGCTTGAGCTGATCGGCCGGAGCGGGATTTGCCGCCGCCGCCGTCCCCGGCACTGTCCTGGTGATGAGAGAGAGGAGCTGCCCGAGTACGCTGACTGTCGTGCTGGCCGCCGTTGTCGGGTTCGCCGGATTTGTCGCTCCCGACTGCAAGGCCTGCGTGAGGCTCTGCAGCTGGCTCAGGATCTTGGGTAGCTGAATAGTCTGCGCTAGGGGCGCCGTTGCTGTAGATGGGGTCGCGATCGGCGTTGGTGTCGTTGCTCCCGACTGTATGAGCTGTGCGAGATTTTCCAATCGGCTCAGGATTTGAGACAGATCGACCGACTGTCCTCCCGACGTCATGCCTGCCAATGCAGGTGTTGCGCCTCCTGGCTGCACGACCTGTGAGATATCATCCAGCCGCTTGAGGATCTGGGAAAGATCGATACTCGCCGTCCGGACCGGCTGCATTCCCGCGCGCGTGATGGCGGCGATCGTGGTGCCGTCGAGCAGGCCGGTATCCGCGAGGGCGTGTTGTTGCTGAAATTGCGAGACCGCGGCCTTGGTCTTCGGTCCGCTGATGCCGTCTTCGTCGAGCGGCGGATTGGCGCCGAGCTTGTTGAGCGTCTGCTGCATGAGCAGGACCGACGAGGCCACGTCCTCGTCGGGCTCGGAATGGGAGGCAATGGACGGGCCGTCGTTGATCGCGATCGAGGAATCCTGCGACATCATCGCATGCAGGATAACGGCGGTGCCGAGCTGGGAATCGACATGGTTCGGATCGAAGACATGGTCCGCGACGAACTTGCCGGCGTTTGCCTCGGTCGGTCCGTACAGGGTCGAGCCGCCGTAGAGATAGGGCGAGTTGACGCCCTTGGCGTGATAGCCGAGGCCGTTGAAGCATTCGAGCCGGTACAGGGTGCGCGCAATGCACCAGTCCTGCGTGCCGACGAAGTGCTGGATCCGCAGCGCGTCCACGGCCCCGTCGACGAACGAGGCGAACGGGCCGCGGCCTTTCGGGACGAGGCATGTCACGCGCTTCAATGTCTCGCCGTTGCCGAGATAGGTGTCGAAATCGAAATTGGATTCGCGATAATGGCAGAGCGCGACAAAATACCAGGGCACACCGGACAGCCGCTCGACCTGCTGATAGGTCGCCTTGCCGTTGATGGCCTTGCGTGCCGTCGCGCTGGCCTCGCCAAGGCGTGCGGGCCGGATCTGGAGATTGGCCCAGTTCCTCTCATACCCGCTCTTCAGATTCTCGTATGACACCATCTCCCGCTCCCGCGAATTGTTAAATTATCAGTTGGTTGTGCAAATCAGGCGTGAGCCGCGTGCCACCGTCGGTGGGCGCGAGCTCTGGGCGTGGTTTGGCAAATGTGGCAGGCCCTCGCCGCAGTGCATGTGAAATGGCTTACACGTGCAGCGCGAAAGGTTGCGGTCAAAGGACGCAACATCAGCACCGTACGCGCGAACGCGCGGTCGCCCATGCGCACTCCGGGAACCGGTCGGGCGGCCGTCCGTTAGCACCGGAGACGGTCTGCTCAGGGAAATCCTGCGATGGCCAAGCGCGTCCTCGCGATCGGCATCGAACCCGGCAGTGCGGATTACAGTGCGTTTCCGCAGCTCACGCCGGCGCTCGTCCGCAACTATATCGAAGCGCAGCTGCTGCGCCTGCGCGGCCTCGGCTACGAGGTCACGAGCTGCCTGATCGATCTCGACGTTGCCGCGGAGGCGGCCGTAACGGCCGCGTTGCGCGATGAGCACTTCGATTGCATCGTTATCGGTGCCGGCCTGCGTGAGCCGAAGGAACGGCTGCTGCTGTTCGAGAAGGTGCTCAACCTCGTCCACCACCTGGCGCCGCAGGCCGCGATCTGCTTCAACACGACGCCTGCCGACACGGCGGAAGCCGTGCAGCGCTGGGTCGAGCCGTAGCCGCGGGCAAGCCTACCCTTAGTCCGAGGCTGATCAGGATCGGCCGTTGTCGCGACAGGCTGGCCCGTGACGTAAAGGGCGGGAAGCGAGCCGGATTCGCGCGATTATTCTGGCCCGGGATCGTCCCAAACGCTATGAGTGGCGCATCAGATGGGAGGATTCGGGATGCTTCGACGTCTTGGAGTTGCAGCGTGTTTCGCAGTCGCGATGGCCGTCCCGGTCCATGACGCGGTGGCGCAGGACGCTGTCGGTGGCGCCATCATTGGCGGCGTGGGCGGAGCGATCCTGGGCGGAGCGATCGGCGGTGGCCGCGGCGCCGCCATCGGTGCCGTCGTCGGCGCCGGCACGGGGGCTGCGATCGCCTCCGAAGGCGAGCGTCGCCGGTCCGGCTATTACGCCTATCAGCGCGGCTGCTACATGCAGCGCCCGGACGGCCGCTACGTCCCGGTCGATCCAAGATACTGCTACTGAACATACTGCTACTGAACAGACGATGCGCCGGCGCCGTCTCGCATGCGCCGGCGCTGTCATGACTGGTTGCTGTCCCTAGGCAGCGCTGGCCCGACTGACTGCATCGCCGAGCTCGGCATTGGTGTAGGCCCTGCCGCCGATGCCCCACAGCCCGTCCACCGCATAGACCATGTTGACGAAAATCCGCTCGCGCGGATGGCGGCCTTCCGCTGCGTTGAACACGATCTCGGTGGCCTCTTCGATGAAGCCCGCCTTTTGCGCAGGCGCCGCCAGCGCGAAAGACGGGACTTTCAATTCGACCACGACGATGTCGTTTGACGACCCGCCGGCGAAGGACCGGCCTTTCGGGACGGTGCTGATCTCGCCGATCACGTTCGGCGTGATGAACGCATTGCCCGCGAGATCGTGATGCCTGAGAAATGAGGCGGTCAGCTCGGCGAACATGGTCTGCTCGGCGGCTGCACTGAAGATGCCATCCGTGGCAACGACGGTGATCGGCATGATTGGATCTCCCTTCATGATACGAGCGTCGCGAGCGCCGGATGCGATCGCGGCTTGCAATAATATTGCGATCGTTATATAACGACCGTGACTGCATTCGCACGGAGAGGGCGATGCCGTCAATATTAAAATAGCGATCGTTATATCTAGAGGTGCGGTGGTGCGATACAAGTCCGGACACAAGGAAGAAGCTCGCGCGCGCATGGTCGCGGCCGCCGGCCGCGGCTTTCGCCGCCATGGCTATGGCGGCATCGGTGTCGACGGCCTCGCCAAGGAGGCCGAGGTCACCTCCGGCGCGTTCTACGGGCACTTCTCGTCCAAGGGTGAGGCATTCAAGGCCGCGCTGGTGGCGGGCCTGCAGGAGCTGCGCCAAGGCGTCGAAAGCCTGCGTGCCGAGCACGGCGCCAAATGGGTCGCGGCATTCGTCGATTTCTATCTCGGGCAAAAGCGGGTCTGCGAGCTCGGTTCGAGCTGCGCCTTGCAGAGCCTGACCTCGGAGGTGCAGCGCGCCGATGCTGCAATCAAGACCGTGTTCGAGGCCGAGATCGAGGGCGTCGTGAACGCCGTTGCGGGCGGTTTGCCGGGCCGCTCGCCCAAGGACAGACGCGCGCGTGCCTGGGCGTTGCTCTCGATCCTGTCCGGCGGTGTCACGATGGCACGGGCCGTCGCCGACAAGGATGTCAGCGCTGCGATCGCGTCCGCGTGTCGCGCGGCTGCACTCAAGGCCTGTTCCGAGACCTGAGAGGAGACCCGCGGATGCAGATGTCGAACTATCTCTTCTTCACGACGCATTGCGAGGCGGCGCTCGCTTTCTACGCCGCCTGTGGCCTCGGCAAGGTGACCGAGGTCATGCGTCACGGCGCAGCCGGACCGATGCAGGGAAAGATCCTGCATGCAAGGTTCGAAGGACCAGGTATCCAATTCTATGCATCCGACAACGACGATGCGGAGCCGATGCGCGGCTCGGCGCACCACCTGATGATGGACGACGCGCAGGAAACGACGGACCTGTTCGCCCGCCTTGCCGAAGGCGGCACGATCACCACGCCGCTCGGGATCCAGCCCTGGGGCGACTATTACGGCAAGCTCACCGATCGCTTCGGTGTGCAATGGATGCTGAACTGCACGCTGGCGCGCGTCTAGCGCGTCCCGCTGGCGCGCCGGCGTAGCTCGGGGCAGGGCAAGTGACAGGGCAAGGGCAGGCTTCACGCGGCGAAACCGCGCATCTCCTTTACGTAGCGCGCATCTCGCGCTAAACTAAAGGTAGCATATTGAGCTGACCAATTTTTTTCGCCCCGGGCTGGCACTTGTCGCCAGGCCGGTTCGCCCCGACCGCATTTGCCGAAAAGGCGGGTCTCCATGGCGCGATCGATTACTCTGAACAATGCCAGCGAATGGACCGTCGTCTCCGAGGGCACGGCGGCTGTCCGCCGAGGCGGCCGGCGCGCGGCCGCGACAGCGGCGATCACCGTTCCGGTGATCCCGGCCGAGTTCATTGCGCCGCAGGTGACGATCGATCGCACCATGGAGCTCGCCCCGACGACCACGCGTCGGGCGGCCGGCGTGCCGATGGTCGACATGTCGGTGGTCCCGTCGGCGAACGAATCCTACCTGCTGGCGATCAGGCACGCCTCCGGCGCGCTCACGTTCCATGCGCCCGAGATCGAAATCGGAGCGCGCAGAGGGCGATCGGCTGCGTTGGCCAGCTTCCGCTTTCGCGTCCCGCTGCGAGGTGCCTCGATCGCGGCCAAGCGGCGCGGCATCGTGAGCTCGGCCATCAAAGCGGTCGTCCTGAAAGTGGCTGGCAAGATCGCCGATGCGTTGTTGCCCTCGCTGGCCGCCACGGTCGAGGCGGCGCTATGGAGGAGGGCGGGTCTCTCCGAAGGATGGTTCACTCTCGACCAGAATTCGCTGGCGTCGGGCACGTTGCGGCCGGGTGCGCCGGCCGGCGGTCAGGCTGGACGCGCACTGCTGTTCCTTCATGGGACGTTCTCACACACCACCTCGTCGTTCAAAGAGCTCGCCACACCGCAATTCTTCACGCCGCTGCAGGCGGCGTATGGCGATCGAATATATGCGTTCGATCATTTCAGCGTCAGCAAGACGCCGGAAGAGAATGCGAAAGACCTGCTCGCCGGCTTGCCCGATCAGGAGACCGAATTCGACGTCATCACCTATTCGCGCGGCGGTCTCGTGCTGCGCAATCTGGTGGAACGCGCGAACGCGCTCGGGCCGACGGCAAGCCGGTTCAAGCTGAATCGCGCCGCGCTGGTCGCCTCGCCCAATGATGGCACGCCGCTGGCAACGCCGGCACGGTGGGAAGCCACCGTAGGCTGGCTGGCCAATCTGCTCGAACTGTTTCCCGAGAATCCGTTCACCTTCGGCGCCGGATTCGTTGCCGACGCGCTGGTCTGGCTTGCGCAGCGCGCGGGTGGTGCCTTGCCGGGCATCGCGGCCATGGACGCGGGTGGCGAGATGGTGGCCGATTTGCAGGGGCCCCCCGCGCCGCCTGCTGCGGCTTACGCCGCGCTGGTCTCGAACTTCACCCCGTCCGGCAATATCCTCGAGCGAATGGTCGACGTCGGCGTCGACACGTTCTTCGCCGGCGCCAATGACCTCGTCGTGCCGAGCGCCGGTGGATGGCTGATTGATCGCACCGACGGGTCGGTCCCCGGAGACCGGATCGGCTGCTTCGGCGCGGGCGGAAACTTTCCCTCGAATCTGCCGCCGGTGCATCATCTGAACTTCTTCGCCCGCGCCGAGACCGCCAGCTTCCTGCTTCAGGCGCTGGCGGGAGCTCCACACGGATTGCCGGAGATCGATCCCTCGGTGACGCTCCCCGACAGCCGAGGCCGGCGCAGCCTCGTCGAAAGGCCGGCCGCGTTGCTGCGGCCTCAGGCCGCACAACTGCCGGCGCCCCCGCCGGCGACGGTGGTGCCGGCGCCGCTTCCGGGCCCGTCAGATTTCTCGATCTTCAGCGATGCATTCCAGCTCACGCTGATTGATCCCAGGCCCCTCGCGCAGGATGGCGGACCTGCCCGGCCAGGCGGGGATGGGCAGAAAGGTGGTGTCGTGACGCCGCAGCCGTACCAGCTGTTGGCAACCTATGGCGGTGCACGCATCGTGGAGCCCTTTACGGCCAGGGGCGGCGAAGCGGGGCAGAGGTGGCATGACATCATCGCCATGCATGAGCGCATGAAGAATTACGTCGACGGCAAGCTCGGCTTCGACGCGCCGACCGACGAAGAGCTCATCAAATACGGGACGCTGCTGTTCGACACGTTGTTTCCGCGGGAGGTGCGTCGCCTCTACGACGTGGCGCGATCGCGCGAGGAGCGCAACGGCCATCTGAACGTGATCTTCACGTCGATGATTCCGTGGATCGCCGACAAGCCCTGGGAGTTCGCGTTCGACCCGGACCGCAAGACGTTCCTCGCGACCCAGGAGCTGCATTTCGTCCGCAATGCGCTGACGGCGATGCCGGTGGAGGTTGCGAAGCCCAAGTCGGGGCCGTTGCGGATTCTGGTGGCCGTTGCACAGCCGATCGGGACCGCGAAGCTCTCTACGGAGCAGGAAGAAGCCGTTATCATGCGCAGCTTCCAGCCGCTCATCGATGCCGGCCTGGTCAAGGTCGACGTGCTGCGTGCGACGACGCCGACGCGGCTGCATCGGTGGATCTCGGCGACACCCTACGACGTCGTGCACTTCATCGGCCATGGCACCTTCGACACCGAGACCGGACAGGGCTTCCTTGTTTTTGAGGATGACAAGGGCGCCGTGTGCGAGGTCAGCGCGCGAAATATTTGCGAGATCCTCTGCAAGCGTGGAATCCAGCTCATCTTCCTCAACGCGTGCGAAACCGGACGCGGCGAGGCGAGGGGTACGAAACAGCGCAAGGCGGACTTCAATCGCGGCATCGCGCCGGCGCTGGTGGCGAACGGCGTTCCGGCCGTTGTTGCGAACCAGTTCAGTGTCCGCGACGAGGCCGCAACCGAATTCTCACAGCATTTCTACTGGTCGCTGGCGCAGGGAGACTCCTACGGAAGCGCGGCACGGGAAGCGCGGATCGCGGTCAACTACGCGACCAGCCACGACACGATCGACTGGGCCGTTCCGGTTGTCTACGCCCGCGATCCCGAGGGCCGCATTTGCGAGCGGCGCACACTGCCAAAGGAAGCATTGCTGACACCGCTGGTCTCGACCACGGCGAGACGCGCCACCATGCTGCACAAGTTCCGTGTCGCCGTGTGGGACGTCAACCATGTCTTTCCGGAGCTCGAGCGCACGGTCCAGCGCTTGAACGTCGCCCAGGGCGAGTTCGGCTTCGAGGTTGTCGACATGTCCGTTCCGCTCGGAGCCTGGCAGCGCGTGGAGGGAGAGGGCCTGCAACTCAACGCCAATCTCGCCGCAAGCGGGTTCAACAACAAGCGCCAGGAATTCGGCGTCGATTTTCTGTTCTGCATCATCGACAAGCCGATCATGTATCAGGAAGGCGGCGATACGCACACCGGCTATATGTGCTGGTGGTCAGATCCCGGCCAGGAAAACATCATCATCTTCGGCACCGTCTACGAGGACAAGCCGACGCAGGGACCTGCGGCCGACCATATGATCGCAAACGCAATCGTGCAGGGGCTGACGGGTATCCTGGCAGACCGCGGCACGCACAAACGGAAGGCCGGCGGCGGCAAGCACTGCCCGCTCTACTACAATGGCGAATTGGACATGCGGCTCGATGTTGGATCGCAGCGCTTTGACGCCATTTGTGAACGCGAGCTCAGGAAACAGATACCCGAGCATCTGCCCGCGTTGAAGTCGCTGCTCGCCGCCTTCGACTGACATCGCGCCTCAGGGCTTGGCGGAGGCCTCCGGCATGATCTGGCGCAGCGGCTCCGGTGATATCGATATCTGGCCCGTGAACGGACGATCATGCGCCACGATCAGGAGCACCGAGGTGGCGACGCCGGTCGCGAACAGCGCAATCGCGATCGCCGATCCCAGGCGGTTGTCGCAATGAACGAAGCCGATCACCAGCAGCTCGCACAAGGCCTGGAGATACAGGCACCACCATTTCACCGAGTTGACCGAGGCCAGGCTGACGATGATCCGCTGCCGCCGCGCATCCAGCGCCTGCTCCAGCGCGGCGACGATCTCGCGCTGCGCGGTCTCCTGCCCGCGACCCTGCGGCGTCGTCGCGACGACCAGCTGCAAGGCCTCGGCGAGCGCCGGCGGCGTCGCCTTCAGGGAAGCCTCCTGATGCGCCATCTCGGGCCATTCCACCGTGACGGCTTGACTGACATAGTCACGCACCAGCCCACGCAGCTTGGCTTCCTGCTCCGCCGGCAGTCCGGCCGCGAGCAGAACGGCGCTGCGAAGCGCGCTGGCCTCGCGGCTCACCGCCGTGCCAGCGCGGTCGCTGTCGCCCCAGACCTGCGCCGCAGTGAAGGCGACGAACAGGCCGAAGATGATGCCGAGCACCGGCAGCATGCCCGGCGAGATCGCCTTCAGCGCTTTCGCGCGTTCCTCTGTCGCGACCAGCGCGATCGCGGCGAACACCGTCGCGGCCAGAAGATAGGTGAAACCGAAGATCACCAGCGCCATCGCGGGCACCGGCAAATTATGCAGCCAATCGCTCATGTCATCTCATCATTTGCCCGGAAGCTCGTCAGATCAGCCGCATCCCCCGCAGGCTGGCATGCCCGTTCTTGCCGACGATGATGTGATCATGCACGGCAATCCCGAGCGGCTTGGCGATCTCGATGATCGCCTTGGTCATCTGGATATCGGCCTGCGAGGGCGAGGGATCGCCCGAGGGGTGATTATGCACCAGAATCAGCGCGGTTGCCGACAGCTCCAGCGCGCGCTTGATCACCTCGCGCGGATAGACCGGCGTGTGGTCGACGGTGCCGGTCTGCTGCACCTCGTCGGCGATGAGCTGGTTGCGCTTGTCGAGGAAGAGCAGCCGAAACTGCTCCTTGTCGGCGAAGGCCATGCTGGTGCGGCAATAGGCGATCACCTCGTTCCAGGACGACAGCGCATTGCGGCTGTTGACCTCGCCCTTGGCGACGCGGTGCGCGGCCGCCGCAATCAGCTTGAGCTGGTTGATGGCCGCTTCGCCGACGCCGTCGATCTCGCGCAGGCGCGCCACCGGCGCATGGACGACCTCGGCGAACGAGCCGAAGATCTTGATCAGTGTTTTCGCCAGAGGTTTTGTGTCGCGCCGCGGCAGCGCCGGAAACAGCGCCATCTCCAATAGCTCGTAGTCGCTGAGCGCGTCGGCCCCGGCGCTGTAGAAGCGCTCGCGCAGCCGTTCGCGATGGCCGAGATAATGCGGCGCGTCCTCGGGGTTGCTGTCGTCGGCCTTGGTTTTGGCGGGCATCGCGCACAACCATGCCGCACCCGGCGCGTTTTGCAACCATGAAGTGTCATGGTGTCCCGCGGACAGTCTTGCTGCCGCCCGCAGGACGCGCCGTTCAGCCTATGAGATCGTCATCGACAAACAGGATGGCAAGATCAGGCTTTGAAGGTGACGACAATCAGCCCGGCGGTTTTCTGATCGTGTCGCGCCGGCGGCGGCAGCGTGACCGTGATCACCCCGGTAAGAATGAGCGCCATTCCGGCCAGAATTGACCAGGCAAAGCTCTCGCCGAGCAGGGTTGTGCCGAGCATCACCGCGAATCCCGCCCGCAGATAGCCCCCGCTGGTGGTGCCGAGCGGGCCGATGGTGCGGATCAGCCGGAAATAGATCACCATCGCGAGCGCCGTGCAGATCATGGCGAGCGCGACGACAGCCGCGATCGCCTGCGCCGGCGGCGGAGCCAGCATCCAGGGCCGCTCTAGGATCGCGGCCGCGGGCAGCATCAGGATTGCGGCGCAGCTCATGGCGCCCGCCGCCGTGACGATCGCAGGAAGCTTCTTGAACCGCTGCCCCCATAGCGGCGCGAGCGCGTAGCAAAGGCTCGCGCCGAGCACGGCCGCCTGCGCCAGCGGCGCGGCCGTGCCGATCCCCGACAGCGCGTCGATCCCCACGGTCACGGCGACGCCGGCGAGGCCGAGACCGACGCCGATGATTGTCCGGCCGCTGGTCGCCTGTCGTCCGCGCCCCGTCATCAAGGCAATCGCAAGCACGAACATCGGTGGTGTCGCATTGAGCACGCCGGCGAGGCCGCTTGTGATATGCGCCTCGCCCCAACTGATCAGGGTGAATGGCAGCGCGCTTTGCAGCACCCCTTGCACGAGAAAGGCAGCCCAGACCGATCCCTGGCGAGGGAGAGCGTGTCCCTGCGCCGTCGCAATGAGAAGGAGAAGACCTGCCGCGAGGGTCACGCGCGCCGCGACCATCGTGAACGGCGGAATCGACGGGATCGCCACCTTGATCAGCGTGAACGAGCTGCCCCAGATCAACGAAAGCAGCAGCAACAGGGCGATCTCGGAGGCGAGGGTGGCTTGTTCTGATGTTGCCTGTTCGGCCTGCGTGCTCATGCGGTGCTCCGCGATTTGCCGGCAGCATGATCAGGAAGCGGCCGCGCGGGCTGGCCGAATTCGGACCTCATTGTCCGATCGAGTCCGATTTCAGCTACTCGGCCGCCCGCATCGAAACTAATGTCGCGGCATGACGACGGGTCCGGCGCAACGGCAAACCCTGCCACCGCATCTCGACTGGGAGACCTGCGACCGCGCACGACTGGCACGGGCCCGCGCGTTCGACGGCCTGTTCTTCTCCGGCGTTCGCTCGACGCGCATCTATTGCCGGCCGGTCTGTCCGGTTCGCCCCGCACGCTCCGAGAACGTCACCTTCTATGCGACGGCTGCCGCCGCCGAGCGGGCCGGCTTTCGCCCATGCCTGCGCTGCCGGCCCGAAACCGCGCCCGGTTCTCCGGCCTGGCTGGGGACGGCGACCACCGTCGCCCGCGGGATGCGGCTGATTGACGACGGCTTTCTCGATCGCGCCACCATGACGGCGCTCGCCGAGGCTCTTGGCGTCGGGCCGCGCCATCTGCTTCGTCTGTTCCTGCGCCATGCCGGCGCGAGCCCCAGCGACATCGCGGCGACCCGGCGCGTGCAGGAAGCCAAGCGCCTGATCGACCGGACTGACATGACCTTGGCGGAGATCGCTTTCGCCGCTGGCTTCGGCAGCGTTCGCCGCTTCAACGACGCCTTTGCCGCGACCTACAAGCGGCCGCCGTCGTCCTTCCGGCGCCGGCGATAACCGAGACGATCTGCAATCACCCGATCTGCTTCTCGCCGTGCCGCTCCGACAGCGTAAAGATCTCGACGCCGGTGGCGGTGACACCGACCGAATGCTCGAACTGCGCCGACAGCGAGCGGTCGCGGGTGACTGCGGTCCAGCCGTCGGACAGGATCTTCACATGCGGCTTGCCGAGATTGATCATCGGCTCGATGGTGAAGAACATGCCGGGCTTGAGCTGCACGCCTTCGCCGGGCCGGCCGATATGGATGATGTTCGGCTCGTCGTGGAACATGCGCCCCAGGCCATGGCCGCAGAAATCGCGCACCACGCTCATGCCTTGCGGCTCGACGAAGCTCTGGATGGCGTGGCCGATGTCGCCGGTGGTGGCGCCGGGCTTCACCGCGGCGATGCCGCGCATCATCGCTTCATAGGTCACCTCGATCAGCCGCTCGGCCTTGCGCGCGATCGGGCCGACCGCATACATCCGGCTGGAATCGCCGTACCAGCCGTCGACGATGAAGGTAACGTCGATGTTGACGATGTCGCCTTCCTTCAGCGGACGGTCGCCGGGCATGCCGTGGCAGACCACGTGGTTGAGCGAGGTGCAGGTCGAGTAGCGGTAGCCGCGATACATCAGCGTCGCGGGATAGGCGCCATGGCTGAAGGCGAACTCGCGGACGAATTCGTCGATGCGATCGGTCGGAACGCCGGGGCCGACGACGTCGGTGAGCTCGTCGAGGCACTTCGCCACCAGGGCACCCGCCTTGCGCATGCCGGCAAAGGCGGCCGGCCCATGCAGCTTGATCTGTCCGGTCTTGCGCAGGGAGGTATCGGTGGCTTCGACGTAGCTCATGCGGGTCTGGTTCTTCTGGCTCGGGCCCGATACGGGCGGAAAGGCTTGATTTCAGGCCCAATCTAATGATTGCGGGCCTTCGCGCAAGCTTGGCAAGAGCGCTTTCGAGCGAAGTGGGTGCCGGTTCGCGTCAAGAAAACGCGTCAAATCAAGACGAGAGCCTGCCATGCGCCCGAAAGCAGGCTCAATTCGGGACTTCTACGGTGGTTTCGACCGGCAGCGCGCCGCCGCGGATGCGGATTTCGCGGACCGGGTAGGGAACCCGGATGCCCTCGCGCTTGAAGACGTCCCACAGCGCCAGCATCACGTCGCTCTTGACGTTGTCCATGCCGTCGGGGTCCGCAAGCCAGAGGGTGAGCGAGAACTTCATGCCGGCTTCGGCGAATTCGGTCAGGATGCAGTTCGGCGGCTTGGCCTTCTGCGCGCGCGGGTGGGCGGCCGCGGTCTCGATTGCGAGCTTGCAGACGAGCCTGGGATCGGCGTCGTAATTGGTGCCGAAGGTGATCTTCACCAGCGTGTTCTTGTCGGTATAGGTCCAGTTGACGACCTTCTGCGTCACCAGATCCTCGTTCGGCACCAGGAATTCGCGGCCGTCGCCGGCGGCCACGGAAATATAGCGCGTCTTCATCGCGCTGATGCGCCCGGTGTTGTCGCCGATGGTGACGAGGTCGCCCGGCTTCACCGATTTGTCGGCGAGCAGGATGATGCCGGAGATGAAGTTGGCGACGATCTTCTGCAGGCCGATACCGATGCCGACGCCGACCGCGCCGGAGAACAGCGCAAGCGCGGAGAGGTCGATGCCGACCGTGCCGAGCGCGAGCACGATTGCGATTGCGAGCAGCCCGATGCGGATGATCTTGACCAGCAGCACTTGCACCGACGGTGTCAGGTCCGTCGCCGAGTTGATCTTGCTCTCGGCGAAATTGCTGGCGATGTTGGTGAGCCAGAGCGCGAGGATCAACAGCGCGCCGGCCTTGAGCACCAGAAGTGGCGTCAGCCGCAATCCGCCGAGCACGATCGCATAGGAGTCGAGCAGATCGACCGTGGTGTCGAGCTGCCCGAGGATCGACAGCGCGGCGACGAACCACGCCGCAACCGACACCAGCTTGACGAAGAAGGCGTTGCGCAGCACCGAGGTGAGCAGCCGGATCGCGAGCCAGGCGAGCCCCAGCTTGGCGGCGACCATCAAGAGATAGCTGCGGCTCGGCCAGGTCGCGTGATACATCACCACGCGCGAGATGATCACGAGCAGGGTGAACATTGCCGTCGAGGCGCTCGAGACCATCACGCGGGCGAAGTGGCGCAGCGGCAGCGGCCAGCGCATCGCCAGCGAGGTCATGTCGACCCGGATGCGAATGGCGGCTTCCGCCGCATAGGCGATCCCGGCCGCCACCAGAATGAGCCCGAATTGCAGGTAGAACCATGGCGAGGCGATTTCCGCCCCGACGCTGCGCGCGGTGGTCTGCACGAACTCCATGAAGTCTTTGAGGTCCATCGGGCAGGTCTCTTCGGGAAGTGGGCGGCGGTTTGATTCGAAAGTGCCGCAGAATCCCATAATGGCTGCGGCCGGGCCATCGATACACCGCTAAATGAAGCGCGTTAAGGCCGCAAAATACGGGCAGATTGCCGCGAGCGGGAGAAAATGGGTTGGCGCGCCGGTGCGGCGACGATAAGGATGCATGAGCACATGTTTTTGAGATGGGCAAATCTGTCGGTCCCGGCACACTTCACCTCGCCCCGCTTGCGGGGAGAGGTCGAAATTCAAGCGCTGCTTGAATTTCGGGTGAGGGGGACTCTCCGCGAGTCCCACTATCACCGGCCCTGCAGAGGCTCCCCCTCACCCCACCCTCTCCCCGCAAGCGGGGCGAGGGAGTGCCCGGCCGGTGGCCCCCTGACTGAACTCGTCGATCTCCCGGAGTAACCGCAGCACCGCATGGCCTCCCTCGACTCTTTCAGCATCGCCATTCTGCTCGGCGCCGTCTTGGTGATGGCCGGTATCCTGTCGAGCCTGCTCGCGCTGCGCTTCGGTGCGCCGCTGCTGCTGGTCTTCCTCGCGATCGGCATGCTGGCGGGTGATTCAGGCCCCGGCCAGCTCCAGTTCAACGACGTCGGCACGACCTATCTGGTCGGCTCGGTGGCGCTGGCCCTGATCCTGTTCGACGGCGGCCTGAAGACGCGCTTTGCCAGCATCCGCACCGTGCTCGCGCCCTCGGTGATGCTCGCGACCGTCGGCGTGCTCCTGACCGCGCTGATCACGGCGCCGTTCGCGAAATACGCGCTCGACCTCAACTGGACGGAGTCGCTGCTGGTCGGCGCGGTGGTGGCCTCGACCGACGCGGCCGCGGTGTTCCTGCTGGTGCACACCCAGGGCCTGCGCCTGCGCCCGCGCGTCGGTGCGACGCTTGAAGCGGAATCCGGCACCAACGATCCCTTCGCCATCTTCCTCACCTTGATGCTGGTCGAATACATCTCGCTGGGCTCGAGCTCGCCCGGCCATGTGGTGATGGAGTTCCTGCAAGAGGCGGTGCTGGGTGCCGTCGTCGGTTTCCTCGGCGGACGTTTCGTCGTCATCGGGCTCAACAAGGTCGCGCTGCCGCAGGGCCTGCACGCGCCCTTCGTCACCACGGCCGCGCTCGTGATCTTCGGCGGCTCGCAGATCATGCATGCCTCGGGCTTCCTCGCCGTCTATCTCGCCGGCATCATCATCGGCAACCGGCCGACGCGCGCGCATAATTCGGTCGTAGCGTTTCTCGATGCCGCAACCTGGCTGGCGCAGATCGTGATGTTCGTGCTGCTCGGCCTGCTGGTCTCGCCGAGCCGGCTGGGCTCCAGCGTGCTGCCGGCGATCGGCGTCTCGTTCGTCCTGATGCTGGTGGCGCGGCCGATCGCCGTGTTCGTGTGTCTCGCCCCATTCCGCTTCAACTGGCGCGAAAAGATATTCATCGCCTGGACCGGCTTGCGCGGCGCGGTGGCGATCTTCCTGGCGTCGATCCCGATGCTGGTCGGCCTGTCAAAGGCCTATCTCTATTTCGACGTCGCCTTCGTCGTCGTGATCATCTCGCTGCTGCTGCAAGGCTGGACGCTCGCACCTGCCGCGCGAAAGCTGCATGTGGCGCTGCCGCGCGCCGAGCGCGGCCCGCGCCGTGTCGAACTGGATCTGCCCGGCCAGCTCGAGCAGCAGCTGGTCGGCTATCCGGTGCGGCCCAAGAGCCTGTATTTCCGCCGCGGCCTGATCCCGTCCTGGTCCAAGCCGACCCTGGTGATCCGCAAGGAGAGCATCTTGACGCCGACGGAGGCCGAGCCGATTGCGCCCGGCGATTACATCTATCTGCTGGCGCCGCCGGAAAAGGCCGAAGCCCTCGACCGTTTCTTCGTCGACATGCAGCCGAGCTCGGAGCCCGATCCGCATCTGCTCGGCGACTTCATGGTCTCCGGCGAGCACACGCTCGCCGAGCTCGCCGAGATCTACGGCGTCAAGGCGAGTGACGACGAGAGCAAGCTGACGCTGGCCGACTATTTCGACGTCCATCTCGATCGCGCGCCGAAGGAAGGCGCCGAACTGGCGCTGGGTGAGATCGTGCTCGTGGCGCGCAGCATCTCCGGCGGCCGCGTCAACGTCGTCGGCCTTCGCCTGCCGGAAGAAGACGAGACGCCGGCGCCGCTGACGCGCAGCCAGGCGCTGCGCCGCAAGCTCGCGGAGCTGTGGACCTCGGTGGCGGGGGTTTAATTCTCACGCAGTCCGCCTTGAGTTTTGCAGGACGGAACCAACTACACACTCCGTCATTGCGAGCGCAGCGAAGCAATCCAGACTGCCACCGCGGAAAGATTCTGGATTGCTTCGCTGCGCTCGCAATGACGGTGTTTGTTGAAGCGCCATGCCCTGCGACGGCGAGCCGATGCAGGACCCGGTTCGCACGGAACCGCCACGAAATCGCGGCAACCATGGAAGATTTGCGCGGCTTCGTGACTTCCGGTTCCGGAACGCTCTGCTGCGTAGTCCGTTCTAGCCACGTAACGGTCAATGCATCTGACAGGAGCAACCCATGCGCAAACTCATCCTGCCCGCCATTGTCGCGATCGGTTTGGGAGCGGCGGCGCCGGCGATGGCCTACGACACGGGCGATCAGATCTCGATGCAGGCCGCGCTCGACGTCGCGACCGACATCGGCGTCATGACGATTTCGCATACCCAGTTCCTCGGCGACGAATGGCAGATCGAGGGCCGCGACAGCAGCGGCCGCTGGATGGAGGTCGATGTCGACGCCCGAACCGGCGACGTGCGCAACGTCGATCGCGGCTGGTAAGTGATGCGCGAGGCGGGTCGTCCTCAACCGCGATCCGCCGCGCCTTACGTCAGCACCTTCACCCCGCCGAACGAGGTCACGCGTCCCTGCCTGAGCATCACGATCTGGGTCGCAAGTTGACGCAGCTCGGCGACGTCGTGGCTGACATAGACCATGGGAACATTGGCCTCGTCCCGCAGCCGCACCAGATAAGGCAAAATCTCGAGCTTGCGGGCCTCGTCGAGCGCGCCGAGCGGTTCGTCGAGCAGCAGCAGGCGCGGCTTTGACAAGAGCGCGCGGCCGAGCGCGACGCGTTGGCGTTCGCCGCCGGAGAGCTTTCCCGGACGGCGGTCGAGCAACGCGCCGATGTCGAGCAGCTCGACGACGCGCGTGCGCTGCGCCGGATCGGGCGCGAGACCGTTCATCCGCCGTCCATAGTCGAGATTTTGCGCGACGTTGAGATGCGGAAACAGCCGCGCATCCTGGAACACATAGCCGATGCGGCGGCGATAAGTCGGCACATGGATGCCGGCGGCGGTGTCATCGACGGTCTCGCCGTCGATGACGATGGTACCTCGGTCGGGCCGCAGCAGGCCGGCGATCATGTTGATCAGCGAGCTCTTGCCGGCGCCGGATGCGCCGAACAGGCCGGTGACGCGGCCTTCGCTTGCGAAAGATGCGTGCAGCGAAAACTCACCAAGCTGTTTTTCGACATCGACGTGCAGCATGGTCAGTTCCCGTGCAGCCGCGCGGTGGCGCGGCGGGCGAACCATTCGGCCGCGATGAGCGCGCCAAGCGCAATCACGACCGAGATGATGACGAGCCGGCCTGCGGCGGCGTCGCCGTCCGGCGTCTGGATCAGCGAATAGATCGCGGACGAAATCGTCTGGGTCTCGCCGGGAATGTTGGAGACGAAGGTGATGGTGGCGCCGAACTCGCCGATCGCCTTCGCAAAGCCCAGCACCATGCCGGCGAGCACGCCGGGCAGCGCCAACGGCAACGTCACCGTGAAGAACACCTTGAAGGGCGCGGCGCCGAGCGTCTCGGCCGCCTGCTCGAGCTTGCGATCGATCGCCTCGATCGACAGCCGCATCGGGCGCACCAGCAGTGGAAACGACATCACGCCGCAGGCGAGCGCAGCTCCAGTCCAGCGGAAGGCGAAGACGACGCCGAGATGATCGGCGAGGAAGGCGCCGACCAGGCCGCGGCGGCCGAAGGTCAGAAGCAGGAGATAGCCGGTGACGACGGGCGGCAGCACCAGCGGCAGATGCACCAGCGCATCGAGCACCGATTTGCCCCAAAAATCCCTGCGGGCGAGCAGCCAGGCCAGCGCAATGCCGAACGGCGTCGCCACCAGCGTTGCGATGACGGCGACCCTGAGCGAGAGCAGGATCGCCGTCCATTCGGCGGGAGAGATATCGAGCATCAAGTCGTGATCATCACGTCGCAAAACCTAAGTCGTGGGAGAGATCAGGAACCTGAAGCCGTATTTCTCCAGAATCGTCTTGGCGGCTGAGGTGCGCAGGAAGGCGAGATAGTCGTTGGTCTCGGGCTTCGCGGTCGTGGTCGCCGCCACCGGATAGATGATCGCGGGATGCGAATCCGCGGGGAAGGTGCCGACGATCTTGACGCCGGGCTCGACCTTGGCGTCGGTTGAATAGACGATGCCGAGATTGGCTTCACCACGCGCCACCAGCGTCAGCGCGGCGCGCACGCTCTCGGCCATCGCGAATTTCGCCTCCGCCGCCTGCCAGGCGCCGAGCTTCTCCAGCGCGGCCTTGGCGTATTTGCCAACGGGCACCGACTTGACGTCGCCGGTCGCGATCCTGCCGTCGCCGGCGAGCTTTGCGAGGTTGAAACCTTGGGCGATGGTGACGTTGTTGATCTCTGAGTCCTTCGGCGCGATCAGCACGATGCTGTTGCCGAGCAGGTTGACGCGGGTCGGCTCGTTGATGGTCTTCTTGGCTGTAGCGTAGTCCATCCAGTCGGTGTCGGCGGAGACGAACACGTCGGCCGGCGCGCCCTGCTCGATCTGCTTGGCGAGCACCGAGCTTGCGGCATAGCTGACGCTGAACTTGACGCCGGTCTTGGCGGTGTAGGCGGCATCGATCTCGTCGAGCGCGTTCTTCATCGACGCCGCGGCGAAGACCGTGATGGTCTTGTCCTCGGCGGCGGCCGGCGAAAGGCTCGCGCCCGCGAGCATGACGAAGGCGGTGAAAAGTCCGGCAATGCGATACATGGATGGCGCTCCGTGCGAGATCGCGCGCGCAAATGCACGCGCAAATCTGGCGTTGGTTGGGTCAGATCGCGACGGGCGGAAGCGCTGTTCCACGGGACCTTGCGACGGCTTACGGCCGGCAGGGATATCGCAGCTCTCGAAGATAGCAGGCTGCGCCCTCAGGTCAAAGGCGTCTAACCAAACGGCCTATTGCGCCGGCAGGATCGAAATCGAGAGCGAATTGTCCTTGGCGCCGCTGATCTGCAGCACGAACGGCTTGTCCGAGAGCTCGTATTTCATGGTCTTGCGGATGCCGTCGCAATCGGTGGCGCCGCTGAAGGCTATGGGCTTGAGGAGATGCCCGTCCTGGACCACGTCGACCCAGGCCCCGCTGGACAGGCTGATCGTATAGAGCCCGGCCTTCGCCGCCTTGATGCCAGTGAAGCCGGCAAAGGTGCCGTCCTTCGGCGCTCGCTCCGGCGGCGAGGGCAGTTTTGCCTCCTGAGGCGCGACCAGGCCCAGCGTGATCGCCGACGAGGGGACCGCGGCCTGTTCGCTGCCCGATGCGAGCCTGGCGCGGTCCGGCGCCGTCAGCGCGGCGCGGTCGCGCTCGATCGGCCATTTGAACTTGTCGCAGCCGCTGGGCTCCTCGGCGGCGAGAGCGGAGGTCGCGCCGAGTGAAAGCACGGCGAGGAGGGCGAGGACGCGCATGTCAAATCTCATCGTTGGCCACGCAAGGACGCGGGGCGTGCGGTCAGGTTTCGTTGGCGAAAGGGATGCGCATCCCGGAATGCCGCGGGCTTACGGCCGCGCGGCATGGCGATCCTAGCGCATTTGGGTGGCACGAACCAACCACCTGTTCGTCATTCCGGACAAGCGCAGCGGAGCGAAGCGCAGATCCGGGATCCATAACCACAGGGTTGTGTTTGGCGAAGACTCGGAGTTATCAGCTCGCGCCACAACCGCTCCCTGTGGTTCTGGGTCCCGGATCTGCGCTTGCGCTTGTCCGGGACGACAGTGGTGGGCAGGGCGGCAGCTTGCCCGACGCGCGCCCTACCGCTTCGCATCGGCTGCGCGCAGCACGGCTTTGCAGGCCGCCGGCATCTGGGCCAGCGTCATCGGCGGCTTCGGCTTCGGCGGCTCCGGCGGCGGCTTCGGGTGCAGCACGCCTTCGCTGAACCAATAGGCCAGATCGGAGGGCTTGCAGCCTTCGTCCTCGGATTGCGACGGCTGGCCCTGACATTCGCTCGCGCCCGCTGGGCAGCGCATGCGGATGTGGAAATGATAGTCGTGGCCCCACCACGGCCGGATCTTCGACAACCAGGAACGATCGCCCTTGGCTTCGCGGCACAGTGCCTTCTTGATCGCGGGATTGACGAAGATGCGCTGCACCGCCGGCTCCTGCGCGGCGTCGCGCAGCATCAGCACATGGCTCGGCGTGAACACCTTCGGGTCGATGTCGAGCCGGTCCTCGCGCACCATCATCACCGCCGACATCTCCTCGCGCTCCTCGCGCGAGAGCCGGTGGTCCGGCATCGGCGTCAGCCAGATGTCGGCGTCTAACCCGATCTGATGGCTGGCATGGCCTGATAGCGCCGGCCCGCCGCGCGGCTGACCGATGTCGCCGACCAAAATGCCCGGCCAGCCCGCGTCCTTGTGCGCTTTGGCAGCCAAGCGCTTGATCAGCGCGATCATGTCGGGGTGACCGTAATTGCGGTTGCGCGACAGCCGCATCACCTGCCAATCGTCGCCGTTGAGCGGCATCTGCTGGGCGCCGCCGATGCAGCCCTTCACATAGGAGCCGATGACATGTGCCGCCCCCGTCGAGGGCAGCAGCTTGCGCGCGAACAGCTCCCTGGCGCCGATCTTGGGATCGTTCGGATTGGCGAGCGGCGGCAGCGGCTTCGGGTTCACGCTGCCCTTGTCCTGGGCCAGCGCTGAGCCGGCGGCCAGGAGCGTCATCATAAGCAGGAGAGGGGCGATGCGGCGGGGACTCATGCTGATCCTCTTATAGCCGAACGCCGCGTCTGGGTTAAGAATTAGGCTTTCGACGTGGCCGCCTAGCCTCGATTTTTAACGGCTCGATAACCGTATCCTGCATTGACCAATATTCGTGCGCGGAACGAGAGGCGCCTGGCTCCTGCATGCAAGCGGCCAGCGGTCCGGAACTGATTCAAGGAGATTGCGCGTTTTTGCATCTCCTCTCCCGCCGATCGCGACGCGGGAGCAGGCTCGACGCGCCCGTGGACGCCAGTCGCGCCTCGCAAACAGGCAAACCGGCCCGGCGCCCGGTCGGCACTGCCGTGACGGCGTCGGCCAGGATTACCTTCTTTTCATAGACTTGCCCCAAGACTTGCGTCCGCTGGGTGCGGCTAGGGCGTGTGAAGTTGAGTTTGGGGTCCAAGAAAACAGGAAAGCGAAAGTGCAACGTGCTTGCCCGGGGCGGCCGACGGCCGCGCAAGCCGCGATTCGCGCGCGCGTCGCATCCGCCCGTTGCACACGACGCACTCGTGCAGAGCCGTGGGGAAGCCGAAGCGGCCATCGCCGAGGCGCGCAAATCGCATGAGCGGCTGCGTCAGGCCGTCGACATGCTGCCGCAAGGCATTGTGATCCTCGATCCGGAAGGCCGCTACGTCCTCTGGAACAAGCAGTACGCGGAGATCTACAGCAAGACCGCTGACCTGTTTCAGGAAGGCGCGCGGCTCGAAGACACGCTGCGCATCGGCGTTGCCCGCGGCGACTATCCGGAAGCGGCCGGTCACGAGGACGAATGGATCGCGGAGCGGCTGAAGAAGCTCTACGAGCCCGGCAAGCGCCACGAGCAGACGTTGTCCGACGGCCGCGTCATCCTGATCGAGGAGCGCCGCACCGATGACGGCGGCGTGGTCGGCCTGCGCGTAGACATCACCGAATTGAAGCAGCGCGAGGCCTCGTTCCGCTTGCTGTTCGACGGCAATCCCGTCCCCATGATCGTCTGCGCGCTGGATGACGAGCGCATCCTCGGCGTCAACGACGCCGCGGTCGCGCATTACGGCTATAGCCGCGTCGAATTCGAGAAGCTGAAGATCCACTCCCTGCAGGCTTTCGATCGCGAGCCGCCCTGGGCCACCGACCGGTCCAGCGAGGAGCAGGCCGCGCGGACCTGGAAGCACGTCAAGGCCGACGGCGCGCTGATCGATCTTGCGATCTATTCCCGCGAACGAACCTATGACGAGCGGCCCGCGGTGCTGCTCGCGCTGATGGACATTACCGAACGCAAGCGCGCCGAGGCGCGGCTTGCCTTCATGGCCCAGCATGACGGGCTGACCGGCCTGCCCAACCGCAATCGCTTGCGCCAGACCATGGACGAGATGCTGCAGCATTCGCGGCGCAGCCCCGAGAAGGTCGCGGTGCTGATGCTCGGGCTCGACAACTTCAAGGCCGTCAACGACACGCTGGGTCACGCGGTCGGCGACAAGCTGTTGCGCGGCGTCGCCAAGCGCCTGCGCTCGACGCTGCGCGAAGAGGATGCACTGGCGCGGCTCAATTCCGACGAGTTCGCGATCGTGCAGGGCGGATTGGCCCGACCGGAAGATGCGGTGGGGTTGGCAAAACGCCTGCTGGAGGCCATCGCCGATCCCTATCTGCTCGACGGCCATTCCGTGGTGATCGGCGCCTCGATCGGCATTGCGACGGCGCCGGCCGACGGCGACGAGTCCGAAAAGCTGCTCAAGAGCGCCGACATGGCGCTGTCGCGCGCCAAATCCGATGCGCGCGGCACCTTCGCCTTCTTCGAGGCCGCGCTCGACGCGAAAGCGCAGAGCCGCCGCAAGATCGAGGTCGAGCTGCGCGACGCGATCCAGAACGACGTGCTGCGTCCCTATTACCAGCCGCTGGTCGACCTCTCGAGCGGCCGCATCACCGGCTTCGAGGCGCTGGTGCGCTGGCCGCATCCGGAGCGCGGCATGGTCTCGCCGGCCGAGTTCATTCCGGTCGCCGAGGAAACCGGTCTGATCAATCCGCTCGGCGGACTGATGCTGCGCCGCGCCTGCCTGGATGCTGCGACCTGGCCCGACGACGTCCGCGTTGCCGTCAACCTGTCGCCGCTCCAGTTCCGCAGCGGCAATCTGCTCTCGATGGTCACGGACGCGCTGAAACATTCCGGCCTGCCGTCGCGGCGGCTCGAGCTCGAGATCACCGAGACGCTGCTGCTGGAGAAGAGCGCGCAGGTGCTGGCGACATTGCATGCGCTACGCTCACTCGGCGTCCGCATCTCGATGGACGATTTCGGCACCGGCTATTCCAGCCTCAGCTATCTCAGAAGCTTCCCGTTCGACAAGATCAAGATCGACCAGTCTTTCGTCCGCGATCTCGGCGCCAACCGCGAGGCGCAGGCGATCATCCGCTCCATCGTCAGCCTCGGCAAAGGCCTCGGCGTCATCATCACCGCCGAAGGCGTCGAGACCGAGGCCGAGCTGAGCTGCCTCCGCGCCGAAGGGTGCGACGAAGGCCAGGGCTATCTGTTCAGCAAGGCCCGCCCCAATGTCGAGATCATCAGCCTGCTGACGGCGCAGCGTGGGATTGACGGGGACGACGAAGACGCCGCGCTGGTGGCGTGATCCTGCTGTCTGATATAGTCGAACCTCGAGCCGCTTGCCGGCGTCTCTTAGGTAGATCGGATGAACGGATGCGGCGCCCATGGCCTCTGACGCTCCAACCCTGACACCCGGGCTGCGCTATGCGCGGTTCTCGCGGCGGCTGAAGGCCATCCTGCTCGACTGGATGCTCGCGATGGCCCTGCTGTTCGGAGCCTTGGCGGTGGCGAGCAACGCGCAGAGCGACACCCTGGCCCGGATCCTGGGCGTCGCAGTCGTCGTGATCCTGCTGCTCTACGAGCCGGTGCTGGTCTGGCGCACCGGCGGCACGTTCGGGCATGCCTGGACCAATCTGCGCGTCGTCGACGATCGCGGTGGCAATTTGAGCTTTGCAAAGGCGCTCGCCCGCTTCGCCATCAAGAGCCTGCTCGGCTGGTACTCGTTCCTGACCATGCTGGCCACCCGCCGCAATCAGGCGGTTCATGATCTCCTGACTCACTCGACCGTGCAGATCCGCGATGCTGCCAAGGCCAATCCGGGGCAATTCGTGACCGAGCGTAGCGCGGACGATCCGGCGATGCCCTCGTGGCGGCGGCGCGCGCTTGTGACAGTGGTCTATCTCGCGCTCGGCGTCTTGCTCTACTTCGGAGTGCTCGCCGCCCTGCTCCAGGGCGGTATCTTGTCCCGCGCCGGCATCAATCACGGCATTTGCTCGGGAGGCGACCGTATCGTCGACTTCGCCGCCGCCGCGGCGTGGCTCGCGATGATCGCCGTCGTCATCGGCATGGGCTGGCGAGGTCGCCTGTTCGGCGCACGCAAGGCCTGATTTGGACCGGGCTTGCCCGTCACGGCTGCTTCAGCCCCGACGCATCAAAATCGACGCAGTGCCGCTGAGGCGTCCTGCCGGAACGCCTTTGATTTGCGGGAGCGCCGCGTCAGGCGGCGCTGCGCAGTCCCGCCAGGAACGTATCCACGCTCTTCATCAGCGCGGTCGCATGCTGGCCGAGTTCTCCGGACGCAACCATGACGTTGCCGGCGAGCGCACGCGACTGGTCGGCGGCCTGGCTCGCGCCGGCGACGTTGGCCGAGACTTCGGTGGTGCCGGTGGAGGCCTGCTGCACGCTGCGGGCGATCTCGCGCGTCGCCGAGCCCTGCTCCTCGACGGCTGCGGCGATCGTCGTGGCGATGCCGCTGATCTCGCGGATGGTGTTGCTGATGTCGGAGATCGAGGTGACGCAATTGCCGGTGGCCGCCTGGATCGCGGAAACCTGGCTCGCAATCTCGTCGGTCGCCTTCGCGGTCTGGCTTGCCAGCTCCTTCACCTCGGACGCGACCACGGCAAAGCCGCGGCCGGCTTCGCCCGCGCGCGCCGCCTCGATCGTGGCATTGAGGGCGAGCAGATTGGTCTGGCTCGCGATCGCGCTGATCAGGCGCAGCACGTCGCCGATCCGCTCGGCGGAGGCCGCAAGGCTCGTGACCATCTCGGTCGTCTCGGCGGCCTTGACCACCGCGTTGCCCGCAACCTGGCTGGAATGGGTGACCTGGCGGCCGATCTCGGTGACGGAGGAGGCGAGCTCCTCGGTCGCGGCCGCCACGGCATTGACGCTGGTCGAGGCTTCTTCCGACGCGGTCGCAGCGGCCGAAGCACGCTGCGAGGTGCCGGTCACGCTGGAGGTGATTTCGCCGGCGACATGCTGCATGCCTTCGGTGGCCTCGGCGACGGCGGACACCACGCCCTTGACGTCGGCCTCGAACCGATCAGCCATCCGGCGCTGCAGCGCCTGCTTCTCGATCTCCGCCTTGGCCTTGTCGGCCTCCTGCGCCTCGCGCAGCGAGCCCGCTTCGAGCATGCTCTGGCGGAACAATTCGACCGCCTTGGCCATGGTGCCGAGCTCGTCCGCCCGCTCGCTGCCGGGAATCGTGACGCTGGTGTCGCCGCTCGACAGCCGGTTCATCACCGCCGTGATCGCGGTGAGCGGACGCGACAATCCGCGCCCGAGCAGGAACGCCAGCAGGATAGCGGCGGCGAGGATCGCGACCGTGCCGAGGATCAGATTGCGTTCGGAGGCGGCGAAAGCGGCCTCGTATTCGCTCGTGTCCTTGATGATCTCAAGCACGCCGACCGGCTGGCCTGCGTAGTTCCTGATCGACCCGGCATAGACCTCGGCCGGGTGGCCGTCGAGCTCGGCCTCGCGCAGCAGCGGCGGGCCGTTGATCACGGCTCTCAGCTCGTCCGGCTTGGCGACGGCGTTCTCGCCGAAGGTCGACGACAGCTTGTTCAGCGACGAACCGTCGACGGAATAGACCGCGAGGTCGATGCCAAACCGCTTCTTGGCGCGGTCGACGAATTCCTTGCCGAAGGCGGCGCCGACGTCGACATTGGCGAGGGTCTTGCCGTCGCGCACGATCGGCGTCATGCCGAAGATGCCGAGCGCCTCGCGGCCGGGCTCGACGCCGACGATCTGGCGGCCGGTCTTGAGCGCCTCAACCACGGTGGCACGGCGCCCGGAGACGTCGTCGCCGAAGGTCTTGGGCGCGTGAACGCGATAGAACGAGAGCGCCGGCGGCAGCTGGAAGGTGATCAGCGGGATGCCCTGCGCCTTCAGCGCCTTGTTGGCGTCGCCGAGCAGATTGGCGAGCGCGTCGCGGTCACCCTTGGCGATGGCGTCGCCGACCGGCGGCAGCGCCGCGATCACGGCGGAGACGGCGAGTGCCGAACGTCCCTCATAGTCGATGGCTGCGATGACGCTCTCATATTGCAGCTTGAGCTGCTGATCGAGCGCCAGCCGTGTCAGCGCCCGCTGCTGGGTGATCGAGAAACCGGAGAGGATGGCGCAGGCCACCGCAACGGTGAGCGCGATGGTGAGGATCAGGCGGGCCGCAATCGACTTGAGCATGAACATCGAAAATTCCCGGGCATTCCAAAAGATTGATTCTTGGTTTTGCCGAACGGTCTCAGAAATTGCTTAACAACAGGGCGGCATCGCCTCCGTGTTTCAACGGATTCGCTACCATCCTTTTGCATGACTCAATGCGGTAGGCGCATGGAGAGGCTGATCGTTTGTCGCAAGCAGGGACAAAGCGCCGCAGCTTCGCGCGGCGGCGACTAGCGGTTTTCGGCGAGGATCATCTTGCCGACATCCTCGTAATGCGTGTCGCGGGCCTGGATCTGCTGGGTGATCGCATGCATGTCGCGAAACCGTCGCTCGAACGGATTGCTGCGGAACACGGCGGTGGCGCCGGCCATGTGATAGGCGGTGTCGACCACTTTTGCCGATTGCTGGATGGTCCAGGTCGCGGCGAGGCGGACGGCGCTGCGATGCGCCGGGCTGAACAGTTTGGTCGCAGAGAGGTCGCGCCACATCGCATGTGCCGTCGCATAGAGATAGGCGCGCGCGGCGCGCAAATCCGCCTCGGTGCGGCCGATCAGACCTTGGACAGCCTGGTTGTCGCGCATGGCGCTTGCCGCCAATGACTGGTGCTTTGCGCGCGCCAGTGTGATCGCCGCATCCAGCGTCGCGCGCGCGACGCCGAGCGAGACCGCGGCGAAGCCGAGGCTGAAGGTCGAGCCGGTCGGAAGCCGGTAGAGCGGGCCCGGCTCGCGCAAGGCTTCGGCCACGTCGCGGAAGGCGGCAAAGCGATCGGGGATGAAGAGATCATGCACCTCGTAGGAATCGGTGCCGGTGCCGGCGAGCCCGATCGCCTGCCAGACGTCGTGCATCACGGCACTCGCGAGCGGGAACAGGATGGTGCGCATCTCCGGCGAGCCGTCGGCGTTCTTGCGCGGCGTGCCGTCGGCATTGACGATGCGGACATGCGCGCCAAGCCAGCTCGCCTGCCGCGAGCCCGAGGCAAAATCCCAGCGCGCGGTGACGCGGTAGCCGCCCTCGACCGCGCGCGCCTCGTGCGCCACCGCGCCCCAGGCGAGGATGCCGGCGGGGGCCGTGTTGAAGATCTCGTGCGCGGTGTCGTGGTCGAGGCTGGCTGCGATCATGGCGCAGACGCTGCATTGGCCGAGGCACCAGGCGGTGGACGCATCGGCCTTCGCGATCTCCTCCAGCATCTGCATGAAGATGTCGGGCGGCGCTTCCGACCCGCCCAGGCTCTGCGGCAGCAGCGCACGATAGAGCCCGTTCTCGATCAGCGCGTTGACAACATCAGGCGTCAGCCGCCGCGTCCGCTCGATCTGGTCGGCCTCGTCAGCAATCAGCGGCACGATGGCCCGCGCCCGCTCGACCAGGTCAAACCCCGGAGTTGCGTTCATGTCAGCGTTTCCTCGCCCATTCTTGCTGTGAGCGGTCGATCACGCGATGGTGGTCTATTTGGTGGGGACGATCAAGGCGGCGGGAGTCGGCGACGCATTGTCCCGCTTGTGTCAAACTCGGTGATCACCTTGCGGCGCAATCGCGATAAATGCTACATCCTGTAGCACATCTCTCTCCAAGAGGCACGTCATGAAGAAGCCCGCCCGTCGCGCTGCGGCTGCCGTCCGCGGCACGACGCCGCCCGAGCTGAGGCTCGAGCACACGCCGATGAGCGACATCATCGATGCCCTCGCCGGCGGGCAGGTCACCGCGACCGCGCTCGCAAACGCCTATCTCGCGCGCATCGGAGCTTACGATCGTGCCGGGCCGGCGCTGAACGCCGTCCGGGCGCTCAATCCCGACGCGCTTGCGATCGCGGGCAAGCTCGACGGCACCAAGCCGTCGGCCAAGCGGTCGCTGGCCGGCGTGCCGATCCTGGTGAAGGACAATATCGCGACTTCCGACCAGCAGCCGACCACGGCGGGTTCGCTGGCGCTGGAAGGCGCGCGCGCCAGACGCGACGCCACCGTCGTCAAGCTGCTGCGGAAAGCCGGCGCGGTGATCCTCGGCAAGGCGAACTTGACCGAGTTCGCTAACATCCTCGCGATCGAGATGCCTTCGGGCTATTCGTCGCTGGGCGGTCAGGTCAGGAATCCCTACGTACCGGCGCTGATGGACGGTCGCGGTATCCCGCTCGTGGACCCCGGCGGATCGAGCTCGGGTTCGGCGGTCGCCGTGGCGGCCGGCCTGTGCGCGGCCTCGATCGGCACCGAGACGTCCGGCTCGCTGCTGCATCCTGCCAGCCGGAATGGCCTCGTCACGGTGAAGCCGACCGTCGGACTGATCAGCCGTGCCGGGATCGTGCCGATCGCGCACAGTCAGGACACCGCGGGACCGATGACGCGCACGGTGCGCGACGCCGCCATGCTGTTGAATGTGCTCGCCGCCCAGGACCCGCGCGATCCCGCGACGGAACGGCAGAAGCGGCCGGCCGACTACACCGCCAACCTCGCACGCGATGCGATGAAGGGCGCACGCATCGGGGTGCCGAGCGACCCTGCCGACCCGCTGAACGATTGCTACTACGGCAAGTTGTCATCCGAAGGGGCCAGGCTGATGACCGAAGTCATCAAGGTGATGGAAGATCTCGGCGCCGTCGTCGTGCGCGCCAGCATGCCGACGCGCGGCTGGATCGCCGGGCCGGGCACCGGCATGGCCGTGCTCAACCGCAATCCGCTGAGCCCCAACAAGGGCAATCCGACGGGCTCGCCGATCGTGTTTCTCTACGAGCTGAAGCACGGTCTCAATCTCTACCTCAGGCATTGGGCGACCAATACCGACATGAAAACCATGGCCGACATCATCGCCTTCAACGCGGCGCACGCGCAGACGGCGCTGCGTTTCGGCCAGGACCTCTTTCTCGCCGCCGAACTCACCAAGGGCGATCTGAGCGAGCGCGAGTACAAATCGGCCCGCGTCATGGACCTGCTCGCCGCCGGGACGCATGGCATGGACGCCTACATGGACCGGCACAAGCTGGACGCCGTCCTGTTCCCCGGTGCGACCGGCGCAGCAATCGCAGCCAAGGCGGGCTATCCCAGCGTCATGGTGCCCGCGGGCTTCATCTCAGGGGCCGGCGACAAGGAGACGCCGGACTATCCGCTTGGCATCACCTTCGCGGGCCGTGCCTGGAGCGAGCACAAGCTTTTGCGCCTCGCCTACGCCTATGAGCAGGCCTCGAACATGCGCAAGCCGCCGCCCGGCCTGCCGGCGCTCTGAACCTCGGCGGCGCGCGCGGCGACCAACAACCGCCATCGTCACGAATGGCGCCGCTCGAGGTCTCCCATGCCGATCGTCAGAATCCTCCTGCTTCTTCTCGCGCTCACTTCGGCCGCGCTTACTTGGCCCGCGCTCGCGCAGGATGGCGCACGCGATCTGGCTGCTGCGCGCGATGCCGCGAAGGCGTTCAAGGTCTATGTCGATGGCGTCGCGAAGAAGGGCGAGCGGCCCGATCTGACCCGGCCGGAGGTCGCGACGCTGCTCGGCCATATCTTCGATCTCGACGCCCTCGCGGCGCTGCCGCCGGCGCAAGCCAGCGATATGGGCTGGCTGATGGACTGGACTAACGCCGCCAACGCGACCCATAAGCTGTTCATTCTTTATGGCGCGAAGCCGGGTCTGGAGCCTGATCTTGCGGCGCTCCAGCGCAACATGACCGAGTATGGCGACCAGTACGCGGTGGCGATGAGCTTCATGATCCGCGGCATGGCGCGCGAGGCGGTCGCGGGCCAATTGTTCTGGGCGGAGCTCGCGCCGGAGCAGCGCACCCGCATCCGCGAGGAGGGGTTTACCGGCTTCCGCAAGAACAGCGCCGTCTACATCCTGACCACGGTCTGCGCCGCGATCCAGGGCGCCGGCAAGCCCGCCAACGCGCGCCTGGTGGCGGCTGCGCTGCGCGACACGCGCGAGGTCTGGGCGAGCTTTCTGCTGCCGCAGGATCGGGCCCGCGTGATCGCAGAGCTCGCCGACCTTCCGAAATGGGCGCCCGACGAGATGGCGCGCGCCGACCTCGCCACCTTCACGGCCGCGCTTCAGGCGGTGAATTGATCCCGCATCAGAGCTCCGCTTCTGCTTTCGCGTCCGGGCTACCCTGTCCCAGCCGCGGCTCCGTCCCCGCCAGCAGCCGTTGAATGTTGGCGCGATGGCGGATGATCACGTAGAGGCCGCCTGCGATCACCAGCAGCCGATAGGGCAGAGGGTGTTCGAAACCGCAGACGAGAGCGATGGCCGTCAGCGCCGCGAGCATCGAGCTCAGTGAAACGATCCGCGCGATCGCCAGCACGACGCCAAACACGGCCGCCGCACCCAGTCCCACCGGCCAGGACATCGCCAGCAGCACGCCGAGCCCGGTTGCAGCCGACTTGCCGCCCGTAAAATTCAGCCAGATCGAGCGGCCATGGCCCAGCAGCGCGGCAATTCCGGCGAGGCACACCGCCCACGGCACCCAGGTTTGCAGATCGGACGCCGTCGGCGGCGTCGGAGACAATTCGGTGGTGAGCCAGGGACAGAACCAGCGGGCAACGAGGATGGCCGCCACGCCCTTCAGCACATCGGCGATCAGCACCACCAGCGCAGGCCATTTGCCGAGGGTCCGCAGCACATTGGTGGCGCCGGTGGATCTGGAGCCGTGCTCGCGAATGTCGATCCCCCTCAACAGTTTTCCTGCCAGATAGCCTGAGGGGATCGAGCCGACGAGATAGGCGATCACCAATCCAAGTGCACCTGCAATCCAGAAAACCATCGTCTTGTTTCCAACGGGTTTGTGGCCAGTGTCTCGTATGCGCTGTTTTATCGCCGGCTTTGCCTCACCGCCATGCGTCTGCCTACAATGAAGGCTCTTTCACAACCTGCCACGCCGCAAAACGGTCACACACCGAACGGCATCCTTGGGTTGCTCATCACGGGCAACGGTGGCAGGGCAAGCGCATATAGGAGCGATTCCCCTGTGGCTATCCTTCGAGACGCCCGCCGCTGGCGGGCCCTCAGGATGAGGACCGAGCGTGTGGCCGTAGCTTTGACGAGCACCGATGCCGCTTAGCCTCATCCTGAGGAGACCGCGAAGCGGTCGTCTCGAAGGACGAGGCGCGCACTCAGGTCGTGCAAAATGCCATATGCGATTGGCCTGGCAATAGTAGGGAGAGCCTGAGATGCGGAGATGGATTGGCGTCGTTGCAGCCGTGTGTGCCTTCGCCTTGAGTCCCGTCAGCGCACAACCTTCATCCGGGTGCGGCATTCCGCAGGAGATCCATGACGGATGGGCGATGACCTCGCCGGAGCAACAGGGGCTGAACGCGGCGCTGCTCTGCGCGATGGATGACGGCATCAGCGGCGGCAAGCTCGCCAATGTCGACGACATCGTCGTCATCAGGCATGGCGTGCTCGTCTACGAGCGCTATTTTGCGTATCCTCATCAGCTCAATTTCGACGCGACCTCGCGGCACCGGGGTAATTCGATGACCAAGAGCGTTGTGTCGCTGCTGGTCGGCATCGCCATGGAGCGCGGCCTGATCAAGGACGTAGACGTTCCGGCCTTTTTTTATCTTCCAGAGAATGCCGATCTCCGTATGCTTGACAAGGATCCCATAACCCTGCGCCATCTCCTGACGATGTCGGCGGGATTGGGCTCCGACAGGGCTCCCGGTGTCACCTTCCGGTACAGCGACAGCGAAACAGAGCTTGTTGGCGCCATCCTGAAAAAGGTCACCGGGAAAACCGTCGATGTCCTGGCTCAGGAAGAACTCTTCGCACCGCTCGGCATCAACGACGTCGAATGGCATAAATCGCCGTTCAGCGGCGTTGCCATGTCGAGCGCGGGGCTGAATCTACGCCCCCGCGACTGGGCGAAAATCGGCCAGCTTGTTCTCAACCGTGGCGCTTGGGAAGGCCGGCAGATCGTTCCGGCGTCCTGGGTGGATCAATCGACGGCGGAGCAGATCACGACCGAGGAGCCGCAATCCTACGGCTATCAGTGGTGGCTTGGTCGATCACTGGAGGGGAATCGCGAAGTTCAATGGATCGCTGCGCAGGGCTTCAATTCCCAGAAAACCATCATCATCCCCGCGCTCGACATGGTCGTCGTCTTCAACGCGTCCCGGCAATCCAAGAACATGGTTGCGCCCGAGCTCGACCTGCTGGATCGCTACATCGTGCCCGCGGCTTCAAGGGATTGATTGAGGTATTGGCGGCGACCCGCTTTTCCAGCGAGCAATGCCTTACTGCGCTTCATGCGAAAGTAAAGAGGGCGGTCGGTTCTAATCCATCCAGGACTCCTCCCCAGCATCCGATTTTTTTCGTATTGACGGCCCGGCCATGTCGGCAACGGCCGGTCTCGACCGTCCTTGGGTGGACACCTCCCGGACGTGCTGGACATGGACCCCGCACACCGGAAGTGACGTCGCCACCTCGAGCCGTCAAAATCGAACTGGAGCAATGCCCATGAGGATCACCGTCGAAACCAGCGTCGCCGCCCCGATCGATCAGGTCTGGCGTGCCTATACGACGCCTGCCGACATCGTGAAGTGGAACGCCGCGTCGGACGACTGGCATACGACCAAAGCGACGGTCGACCTGCGCGAAGGCGGCGTGTTCACGTCCCGCATGGAGGCCAAGGACGGCAGCATGGGTTTTGACTTCGCCGGCACCTACACGACGATCGTTGAGCACAAGCTGATCGAATATGCGTTCGGCGATCGCAAGGCCGAGGTCGAGTTCGTCCCCGGTCCGAAGGGCGTCGTCGTCCGCGTCGTGTTCGATGGCGAAGAGACGCACTCGGTCGAGCAGCAGCAAGGCGGCTGGCAGGCGATCCTCGACAGTTTTGCGCGATACGTCGAGGCGAAGCAGAAGACGTCGTAAGGGCGCGCAAGCCAGGGGATGGAGGCGGGGCCGGATGCAAGTGTTGGCGCAACGGTTCCCCTCCTGCCATCGACCGAGACGGATGGCGCGCGGTCGCGACAGGCGCCAGTGCGCTCGCTCGCGCCGAGCCTTTCATGGTGGCTGAGATCTCGCAAGAAACGGCTAACCATTGCGACGGCTGCAGAGGGGAGGGCATGGAAAGGCCAATCAACCAATGATAGCATGCCGTCTCTGAGGCCAACCAAGGGGACTGTCGTGCCTGGAATGACCAAGCCTCGCTCTTGGTTTCTGCCCGTTGTCGTGTGGATCGCTCTTGTCGGAGTTCTTCTCGCCTGGTTTACGCTCACACCACGCGGTGGTGCGCCGTACTGGTTGGTGAGTCTGATTGTGTCCTGGTTGCCCTTCCTGGCGCTGGTGGGCGTTTGGTTGTGGTTTTCGCGCAGGAATGGGCGCGCGTCATCCGGGGCGAGTTGGGTCGATCTCTTCGAGCAGCAGGTCGCCGAAACCCAACGCACGAACACATTGTTGGAGAGGATCGCGGCGGCCCTTGAAAAGCCGTCTGCCGGTTAGCTCGCACATCGGTGCATCGCGGGGAGAAGTGGATGCGCTCTTGGATTTCCGCGCATGTCTGGCTGGTCGCCCTGGTATTCGCAGCGGTGGCTTTCGTCAGCCGGCCGGCGGCAGCCGACGATCGACAGGAGTGTTTGAACGGATCGAAGGAAACCGCTGCCGCGACCATCGCTGCCTGTACACGCGCGATTGAAAGCGGAGACTACGATGACCGCGACCTGTCCATCCTGTATCATCAGCGCGGCGACTTCTGGTCATGGACAAGCCTTGCCGATTGCGTCGACCGCGCCCTCAAGGACTACACCGACGCGATCCGGCTTGAACCAGAAGCTGTGAGCTCACTGCTCAACCGCTCGCATATCTACAACCAACGGCATGACTACGACCGGGCGATAGCGGACGTTAACCGGGCGTTCGAAGGCGGCCTGTCGGACTATGGAAAGCGGGTCGGATACGACGAGCGCGGCTACGCCTATCAAGCCAAGGGTGACATCGACCGTGCCATCGCGGACTATACCGACAGCATCCAGCTCAATGCCAACAGCTATTTCGCCCTCTCAGCCCGCGGCAGCGCCTACCATGCCAAAGGCGATCTCGATCGCGCCATCGCTGACCTCGATCAGGTGATCGCGCTTTATCCGAAATATGCGCCCCCCTATTACAACCGCTGCCTCGTATACAGGGAAAAGGGTGACTTCGATCGCGCCATCGCCGACTGTAGTCAGGCGATCGCGCTCTATCCGCAATACAGGGACGCCTACTACTACCGTGGCGACGCTTATCAAGCCAAAGGTGACGTCGACCGCGCCATCGCCGACTACGATCAGATCATCTCGCTTGATCCGAATGATAGCGACGCCCATAGCAGTCGCGCCACTGCGTACCTTTCCAGGGGCGATTTCCGCCGTGCCTTCGCGGACCTTGGCCCGGGACAAGTGCTGTTATGGCTCGCCACCATTGTCTTGCTGGCCGTGATTGGCTGGCTTTGCAGCCGAACAGGCGTGTATGCGCGCCGATGGTCCGGGCGGACAATGATCGAGGTTTGCGAACAGCAGATTGCCGACATGCAGCACAGGAACGCCGCCCTGGAGAGAATCGCGGCGGCTCTGGAGAAGCATTCGTGGAGTTAGCTCGTAGGATGGGCAGATCGAAGCGAAGCCCATCAAACTTCATTCCCGCTGTACGCTGGTCAGCGCGATGGGTTTCGCAAGAGCTCAACCCATCTTACGGGCTGCCGAGTTTGTCGGCTCCGGGGCACACCGGACTCACGCAGCGCATACGATCCGGTTGGTGATACGCTCCAGCCTTGCGAATCAGCATCGAGCGACCACGATGTACGTTCTCAAGCCAGGCGTTAAAGCGGACCCGCATCGGCAGTGGTCACTGCCGGACCGTATCTTCTTCGGGTACGGCGCCTGCCATATCCTTGCTGGAGTTTTCTTGGATCAGCCTCCGCTTCCCGGCTTTTATGCGGAGCGCGTGATCCCGGCCGGAAGTTTCTTAGGATACCATGTCTACCTAACCAACGGCGTCATTGCGTTCGATTATCACGGCTATTCTATCCTTGACCGGCTCCTGGAGCATCACAAGCGTGTATGGTCTAGGCAATATGACGGTTGGCTCTGCGCAATCCGAAGGGTGGACTTCAACCTCCTCTCTACAGCAGACTTGAACAAGCGACAGATGCGGGGACCAGATCAGTATCTGCATGATCCCATCCCTCGCGCTCGTAGATTTATCGAGCAAAGAGACCACGCCAATGCATCAGCCAAGGCGCTTGCGAGCGCATAGCTCGTAGGATGGGCAGAGCGAAGCGAAACCCATCGAATTTCATTCCCGCTGTACGCTGGTCAGCGCGATGGGTTTCGCAAGAGCTCAACCCATCCTACGAACTGTATCAGACCGATGATGCATTCGCATCGCGGGCCTCGCACCTCAGGACGACGTGATGGCGAGCTTCGACGTCCTCGTTTACAATGCGGTTGAATCACTGTTCGGAGACGCCAAGATGCAAACCATCGGCCTGATCGGGGGCATGAGCTGGGAAAGCACCGCGCTCTACTACAAGCTCATCAACGAGCGCGTCCGCGACCGTATGGGGAAGCTGCATTCGGCTCCGCTGTTGCTGTACTCCTACGATTTCCAGGAGATCAAGGAGATGCAATACGCCGGCCGCTGGGCCGAGGCGGCGGCGAGCCTTGCGGAGGTGGCCGCGCGGCTCGAAAGCGCAGGTGCGCGAGCGATCGTGCTGTGCACCAACACGATGCACAAGCTCGCGCCTGAAATCACGTCGAAGCTGACCATTCCCTTCATTCACATCGGCGACGCAACGGCGCAGCGCATTCGGGCCAAGGGATATCGACGGGTCGGGTTGCTGGGCACGAAGTTCACGATGGAAGAGGAGTTCTACATCGATCGGCTGCGCGCGCATGATCTCGATGTCCTCATTCCCTCAGCCGACGAGCGGGCCGACGTGAACCGCATCATCTACGACGAGCTGTGCCTTGGTGTCGTCGCCGAGCCCTCGCGACGCAGCTATCAGGACGTGATGGCCGCGCTCGTTAAGCGCGGGGCGGAGTGCATCATCCTCGGCTGCACCGAGATCACGATGCTGGTCGGGGCTGCCGATACGTCGGTCGAGACCTTCGACACCACGGCCATTCACGCCGAGGCAGCGGCCGATTTCGCGATCGGATGAGGGCAATGTCGGCGGAGGTTAAGCGCGCGCCTCTGAAGCCGAGAGTTCGGCCTTCTCTGCTTCCGGGCCAGAAGCGGTTATCGACCCGGGTGCGCCACCCGTAAATTTCCCAAGTGCTGGCCCCTAGCCGCAGTCGTTAGTGGTGCAGGTCGCGGGGCCGCACCATGAAGACACCGAAGCCAAAGCAATGGACCGAGCAGGAGATTCGACGGTTGGGCGCGCTGGCCCGGCGGGGCGTTGGAGCATTGAAGATCGCCGCCGAATTGGGCCGCCATGCCGGATCAGTCAGGCGAATGGCGCGAGCGAAAGGAATATTGTTGAAGAAGTAGCGGCCGTGTCGGGGCGCTGCCTGCTCAACGAGGCGCACGGACGGTGTCCTACAGTCCGAAGCCTCTGCTGATGTCCCGCATGAGCCGGAGCGCGGCCTCAGTATTGCGACCGTAGAAGAGCGCGCGATCAAGCTGGGAAAGGAACCCCATTCCGAATAGCGCTATGGCGAAGCCTCTAATCATGGTTGTGGACCGGGTTGAACGATGCTGTGAAAGTTCAAAACGGCCCCAGCCGCAGGATGGGGTAACAGCCGGGGCCGGCATTCCCATTCCAATGTGCCGCGATCGGCGGTGGGCGGCACTCATCAAGTTAGGCACACAGAAGCTAACAAACCATTTGGTTTCGCAGTCACTCCGCGGGTGCCGCGGCCGGCTGTGTAATGCTGCGCCTTCCGTGAAGCGGTGGGCAAACCGAGCAATGGTCGAAATGATCGAGCGCTGCATCATTGGCCAAATGTTCCCAATACTCAGCTTCGGCGAGCAGTTTCCAACTTCGATCAGGATGACGCGCGGCTGTCTGACGGCACAGCACTGCCATCGCGCGCAGGCGACCCGCAGTATCCATGTACTCCTCCCTTTATTCTTGTTGATTGCAGCCTATTTTCTTTTTTTGCGTCGGAGTCATTACGATTATGAGGCTGAACTAATTTTCATCCCCGAAGAGCGATTCGATTCTGTTGCACCTTCAAATCGCGTTTCGAGCACAACTGGCGCAATCAGCGAGACTGCCGTCCGGCGCGCTTCCCCGTACATCTACGGGCGTTGCGCATCCATCGTCCTTGGCATCTCCTTCGGATTGTTTTTATGACGATCAAATTTTCAGACGAGGGTTCATGGGCGTTCAAGCCATGATGGCGACGATCCTCCAGAACCAATGGAACGGCGCGGCGTGCATTCGCTGCCTTCATCAGATCATGAAGCGATCATTGAGCCGTCAGACGTTCGCCATCGGAGCCAATTCCAGCTTGGCGGATGATTTTTCCAGCAGCCAGACTTGAGCCGTTCGCCGTGGGTCATTCCGATAGTTCTGGAAGTCCGCTTCGGATGCGAAGCTGACGATGTGCATTTCCATCGTGCCATCGGCATTTCGAAGCCGCCGCTCCAGGCGCCCGTTGAACTCGGGCAAGAGCGGCAGCACCGCATCCTCATAGGCTCTGAAGTCCGCGACGCCCTCTGCCGGTATTCGGGCGATGAGCGCAAACGTGATGGGGATGGGTTGATGGGACATCGTCGCCTGCCGGCTGCACCACTGCCATGATGCCATCCTGCCGGTGTTTTGCCCGACGCGTCAACCGATTTTCGTAAAAATCGAAAAACCACAGCGCCGACAAGGCGTCGGCTACTGTGCATGGGGTTGTTTTCGAGATCTGGGGTGTCCGGCCCCCAGGACATCCCGGGCCGAACGTTGAACAGCCTCAGCTGTCGACCTTCAGCGCGGCAATGAAGGCTTCCTGCGGGATGTCGACCTTGCCGAACTGCCGCATCTTCTTCTTGCCTTCCTTCTGCTTCTCCAGAAGTTTTCGTTTGCGCGTGATGTCGCCGCCATAGCACTTGGCGGTGACGTCCTTGCGCAGCGCGCGCACGGTCTCGCGCGCGATCACCTTGCCGCCGATCGCCGCCTGGATCGGGATCTGGAACATGTGCGGCGGGATCAGGTCCTTCATCTTCTCGACCATGGCGCGGCCGCGCCCCTCCGCGCGGGTGCGATGCACCAGCATCGAGAGCGCATCGACCGGCTCGTTGTTGACCAGGATCTGCATCTTGACGAGATCGGCCGGCTTGTAGTCGGTGAGATGATAGTCGAACGAGGCGTAACCCTTCGAGACCGACTTCAGCCGGTCGTAGAAGTCGAACACGACTTCGTTGAGCGGCAGGTCGTATTTCACCATTGCGCGGGAGCCGACGTAAGTCAGCTCCTTCTGCGCGCCGCGGCGGTCCTGGCACAGCTTCAGCACGCTGCCGAGATACTCGTCGGGCGTGAGGATGGTCGCCTCGATCCAGGGCTCCTGGATCTCCGCGATCTTGACCACGTCGGGCATGTCGATGGGATTGTGGATCTCGATCTCGCTGCCGTCGTTGAGCTTCATCTTGTAGATGACGCTCGGCGCGGTCGCGATCAGATTGAGGTCGAATTCGCGCGACAGCCGCTCCTGGATGATCTCGAGGTGCAACAGCCCGAGGAAGCCGCAGCGGAAGCCGAAGCCGAGTGCGGCCGAGGTTTCCATCTCGAAGGAGAAGCTGGCGTCGTTCAGCCGCAGCTTGCCCATCGCGGCGCGCAGCGTCTCGAAGTCGTCGGCGTCGACCGGGAACAGGCCGCAGAACACCACGGGGATCGCCGGCTTGAAGCCCGGCAGCATCTCGGTGACCGGCTTCCTGTCGTCGGTGATCGTGTCGCCGACGCGGGTGTCGGCGACTTCCTTGATCGCGGCGGTGATGAAGCCGATCTCGCCGGGGCCGAGCTCGTCGACCTGCGTCATCTTCGGCGTGAAGAAGCCGACGCGCTCGATGTCGTAGGCCGCACCGGTGCCCATCATGCGGACGCGGCTGCCCTTCTTCATGACGCCGTCGACGACGCGGATCAGAACAACGACGCCGAGATAGACGTCGTACCAGCTGTCGACCAGCAGCGCCTTCAGGGTCGCGTCGCGATCGCCGTTCGGCGGCGGCAGGCGGGTCACGATGGCCTCCAGCACATCGGGAATGCCGAGGCCGGTCTTGGCCGAGATCATCACGGCGTCGGAGGCGTCGATGCCGATGACGTCCTCGATCTGCTGCTTGACCTTCTCGGGCTCGGCAGCCGGAAGGTCGACCTTGTTCAGGACCGGGACGATCTCGTGATTGTTGTCGAGCGCCTGGTAGACGTTGGCGAGCGTCTGCGCTTCGACGCCCTGGCTGGCGTCGACCACGAGCAGGGAACCTTCGCACGCCGCCAGCGACCGCGAGACCTCGTAGGCGAAGTCGACATGGCCGGGCGTGTCCATCAGGTTGAAGATGTAATCCTTGCCGTCCTTGGCGTGGTAGGCGAGCCGCACCGTCTGCGCCTTGATGGTGATGCCGCGCTCGCGCTCGATGTCCATGGAATCGAGCACCTGCTCCTTGCCGGCCATTTCGCGGTCGGTCAGGCCCCCGGTCATCTGGATCAGGCGGTCGGCCAGCGTCGATTTGCCATGGTCGATATGGGCGACGATGGAGAAATTGCGGATGTTGGAAATGGGGACGGTCGTCATGGGCGCGGGATACCACTCACATCCCCGTGCGGCAACCATATTGCTGTAATTTCAGGGCCTTTCTTCACGCCAAGCTGATTCCAAGCGGAGCCAAAACGCGCTACGCAAAGCCGATGTCAGCGACCTCGATCCCCTCCGCCCGGGCGCGCGCGAAGACTCGCCTCAGCTTTGACCGTTTCCGGGCCTGGCTGGTTGCCTACGCGACCCACCCCTCAGCCCGGCTTTGGCTGGTGATCCAGCTCGCCATCCTGCATGCCGTGATCTGGACCTTCATCCTGATCAATCTCAAGGCGGCGCAGGACGTTCACATGGACGTCGCAGAAGCCTGGGGCTGGGGACAGAAATTCCTGTGGGGCTACGGCAAGCATCCGCCGTTGTCGGGCTGGATCGCCGGGCTCTGGTTCAAGGTGTTTCCGGCGGCGGACTGGGCGACTTATGCGCTGGCGATGGCGACCGTCAGCGTCGGCATGGTGATCTGCTGGCTGGTGGCGCTGCGTGTGGTCGATCCGCGCCGCGCGTTCCTGGTCGTGGTGATGGTCGCGCTCTATCCGATCCCTAACCGAAGACAT
>NZ_VSSR01000023.1:112500-230440 GCF_008123515.1 Bradyrhizobium cytisi | reverse complement strand
GCCGGCTGTTGGCGATGGCGATCCCTGCATGTCAGCGATCGCGTCCACGCCTTCGACGTCGAACCAGCGTGCGGCAATCTGCGATCCGACATCGGGCTTGCCCTGATGGTCGGCCGAGATCACCTCGACGTTGAGGCCGGCGCCGAAGTCCTCGGCGGCCATCTCAGCCGCGATCACCGAGCCCTTGCCGTTCGCCATGGCCGTGGGGCCAGCAATGTCTGTCAGGACACCGACCTTGACCTTGCCGCCGCTGAGATTCGGGGAGCCGCCGGCGGTCTGCGCCGCGACTGGGGCCGCGAGGGCCAAGCACATGGCCGCGGACAAATAAAAGCTCGAATGAACCATCGTTTCCTCCCGTCGCCGCCGTTTGGGCGTGCCGGGATGGATTGCCGCCGATTGAACTATGATTCCATCTAAGTCTGTGAAATGTTCGCAGTGCGAACACGTCCGGAGGGATCATGCACCGCAGCGTAAGGGCACTTTCCCGCGGGTTGGCGCTGATCAACGAGCTCAACGCGAGCGGGCCGTCGAACGTCGTACAGCTCGCGAGGAGGACCGGCCTCAACCGAACGACCTGCTATCGTTTGCTCGATACGCTGCGCGAAGATGGCTACGTGACCTTCGACGAAACGAACGCCTTGTTCGGCTTGACGCCCCAGGTGCGCACCTTGAGCGAAGGGGTGTCGTCGCGTGACCTGTCGAGCCAGGCTGCCCTGCCCGCGATGTTCGGCCTCCTGGATGAGGTCTCCTGGCCGAGTGACTTCGGGGTTTTCGAACTTGGCTCGGTGCTTATCCGGGAAAGCACACATCCCTTCAGTCCGTTCTCCGTTCATCGGTCGATGGTCGGACGGAGGAGATCCTTGGTGCGCAGCGCGCTTGGAAAAACTATCTTGGCTGCCTCCGCGCCCGCTCTGCGACGAGAGATGCTGGACCTCACCGTATCACTCGTCGAGGAGGACGCAGCTTTGGCGAAGGACCGTCGTTTCGTCGACGACATTCTCTCACAGACGAAAAAGGACGGTTACGCTTCGTCGGTCGGTGGATCGGAGGCGGGCATCAGCGCGATCGCGCTGGCCATTCCGGGCGGGGGTCCCGTTCTCGGCAGTCTGAATCTGATTTTCTTCTCGTCGTCGATGACCCCTGAGCTCGCCGCCAAAAAGTATCTGCCCAGCATGCGGGCGGCCGTGAAGGAAATCGAGCGGCGGTGGTCCGCAGCAAACAAGGCGCGGGGAAAGCTTGCCTAGATGATGCCTGGTCGGGCCGGGTTCATACCACGGCTTAGCCCGGCAGCCCCTTCTCGGCGGCGCCGTTCCTTCATCGGCAGGCGGCAATGCTGTCTTTTAGATACCTCGTCGCCGGCGCTCTCGGTATTCTGCGGCCTCAACGAGCCATCGGGTAGACTCACCTCGAGAAGAGATGTTTCAAAACCCATCCGATCTGACCGCGATGGCCGAAGCATTGAGCCTGTCGGCCGACTACCGGGGGTGCTGCGGCACCTGGTACCGCGGCCCGCGTCCCTGCCGCCCATGGGCAGGAATGCAGGACCGGCATCCTGCTGGACGCCGAGACGACCGGCCTCGATCACGTCAGGGACGAGATCATCGAGCTCGGCATGGTCAAGTTCGACTACACGCCGGACGGCCGCGTCGTCGGGGTCCGCGAGACGTTCTCCGCCTTCAACGAGCCGTCCGTGACGATCCCGCCCGGGTAACAGCGCTTACCGGCATCACCAATGAAATGGTTGCCGGCCACAAATTCGACGCTGCGGCGGTTACAGCCTTCGCCGAACGCGCAGTTATCATGATAGCGCATAACAGCAGTTTCGATAGGAAATTTGCCGAACGCTACTGGCCCGAGTTCGAGCACAAGGCCTGGGGCTGCAGCATGAGCGAGATTGACTGGCGCGCGCACGGATTCGTGGGAGCCCAACTCGGTTACCTTTTGAACGGAGCCGGGTTCTTCCACCAGGGTCATCGGGCCGTCGACGACTGCCACGCTCTGCTGGAAGTCCTTGCTTTCCAATTGCCGCACGGGGTCGCCCGCGCTCGCCCTCCTGCTGGAGAACGCCCGCAAGCCAACCGTACGCGTATGGGCCGAGCAGTCGCCGTTCGAACTCAAGGACTCGCTGAAGCGACGCGGCTACCGCTGAAGCGACGGCAGCGACGGTAGACCGAAGTCCTGTTATATCGACGTCGACGAGGCCGCTCTCGAAGGCGAGCTCGCGTTTCTGAAGGCGGAGATCTACCTGAGCGACGTCGAGCCGCGGCTACAGACGCTGACGGCGTTCACGCGGTTCTCTAGCAGGGTCTGATGACCTCGCTGGCCGCCACGCCGAGTATGCGGCCAACCTGGCCGCCAGCGGCCGAGACGCTTCTCGACCTTCTTGCGGGAGTTGCCCACCTTCTTCACGGCCTTCTTGATCGTGGCGGCGGAGCGGCCGGTCTACTTCGCCTCATAGGCGACTTCGTACTTCTGCCCGCCGGCGACGCGCGCGCCGTCCTGCTTGCGTCCACGCGGTGCCTTCTTCGCTGCTGACATCGGCTCCTCCTGTAGGGATTTGATGGCGGTGCAACGCTGTAGGGATTCGCAGGTTTCGCAACGATCCCGCCGTCCGTGCGCGGCGGCCGCTCGCCGCCTTGCCGACATGCCTCGGCTTTCCTCTCCGAGGTTGGGCGGCCCGCCGCGACAGACCCGCCTTGCCGCTTTGGCGGCAACTCTCTATGATCGACAACTAATAGTGGTGAATTGCCTAACGATAGGGAGACGTGTCGTGGCAAGAATTCACGTCACTCGCCGCCGCGTCCTTCGCAGCGCTGCAGCAGGCGGTCTGATGGCAACAGCGACATCCGGCGTGATCGATGCCGCCCGCGCCCAATCGGCGCGAAAGACCTTCGTCTTCGTCAGCGGGGCTTTTTGCGGCGGCTGGATATGGCGCCGGGTCAGTGACCGGCTGGAACAGGGCGGCCACAAAGTGTTCGCTCCGTCGCTCACGGGTTTGGCCGAGCGCTCGCATTTGCTGAGCAAGGACGTCAATCTGGACACCCACATCGCCGACGTCGTCAACCTGATCAAATGGGAAAGTCTCGAGAACATCTGCCTTGTGGCGTGGTCCTATGCAGGGTTTGTCGGCTCGGGCGCACTCGAAAGCATCGGCGATCGCGTCTCATCGGTTGTATGGCTTGATGCCTACATTCCGGCGGATGGACAAAGGGTGGCGGACTACGCAGCCGAGCCGGTCCGCAAAGGCATACAAGCCGCCGTCGATAAGGGCGAGGCGGGCGTTCGCGGATCGGCGCATTATCCGTCCAGTGTTGTTGCCGAGCGCGATCGGGCGTTCGCCGAGTCCAAGGTTACTCCGCATCCAGTCGGCACCTATCTCCAGCAGATCAAGGTTTCCGGGGCGCTCCAGAAGGTGGCGAAGAAGACGTACATCCGCCTCCCAAGATTTCCTCAGCCGCCCTTCGACAAGGCACTGGCAGACTGCAAAAGCGACCAGTCGTGGGCCACATTCGAATGGCCGGACGTTGGGCACATGGCCATGCTCGATGCACCGGACCGCGTCAGCGAGTCGATCCTGCAAGCCGCGTGAGATCGATCTCCCCGAAGCGCAAGGTGCAGACGTCGCGCCGGATCAACCCGGACGCCGATGCGATGCCCACTCGACCACATGCCCGGCGGGGACCTGGGGCGAGAACATCGCCACTGCGGGCCTGGACCTCGAGCGGATGCCGCGGGAAACCCTCATCGAACCCGGACCCCACGGCGATGATCGAGCGGATCGGTCTGTGGACGCCGTGTGTCCTCACCGATCAAGGCCGGATCGAACGACAGGTGCTCTCGTCGGCGGAAACGGGCCCTCCATTCAAATGTGGGGACTGGGCGTGGTCAGGGTCGGGGGAGCGGCCGCAGCTGGCGATAGCGCGGGGGTTCGGCTCCCGTCATCTTCTTTTCGTGCCTTGCCGGCTCTGTAGGACACTTCAGGAGGCGTTCGCCCTCGCTCGTTCGCGCGCCTCGCGCCGACGTTCGCGGCGTTCGCGCCGCCGTTTGGCTCGATCGACCGCCTGCCGCAGCGGAAGTACCTGCGTCGCAGCGACCATCGCGGCCGTAGCCTCCTCGACCCGGGGCGCCAGGATCGGTTCGGGCGCAACGGGGCGGGCTTCCATGAATTCGAGCACCGCCCGCCCATTCTCCGTAATGCGCCAGCCGCCGTTCAGGCGCTCGACGAGCGCCTGCGAGAAGATGTCCAGGTCCGGCACCCGCGCGGCGAGGCGCTTGGTCCGCTCCGCCCAGTCACGACCGCTGGTCGCCAGAATTGCCATGTCACGCTTGAGGTCGGCCATCGGGGCAAAGCCGTCGGGATAGCTCACCAGGATCTTCAGCACCGTGACCTGGAAGTTCACCCCTCGCCCTCGTCCGTCTATCGCCACATGGTCGGCGCGTCGGACAGAGCCTGACGTCCGATCTGCTTGAGCTGGTCCGGAGACGTGGCGCCCCTGGTCACGGCTTCCAGAATTTTCGAGGCCACGTGGGTACGGGTGCCGGTTTCGGTCCGGGAAACGCTTTCGCAGACCTCGTCCAGCACCGCGCGCAAAAGCGCGGTCGTCGCAGGATCGAACATGGGAGACCCCCATTGGAAAATTAGCGCACGACGTCAAAATCAAGAGTGCTGCAAAATCTCGTGAATTCTGACCTTCTAACCAACGCTTGGCAAGAGGGAGGGTGCGGCTTGGCAGCATTCGGCGGCGACGATGCGGCGCAGGCTGCGCTGTTTAGCTGGCCGAGCGGCTGGGCCGCCGGCTGAACCGGCCCCTGTCGGGGCACTCTCCGACAAAGGCGCCGCGAACAGCAGCACCTCGAACAGTGCCCGGTTGGCCCGATATCTGGCTGTAGAGCGCTTGGCTTCGAACCCGTGCCTAAGCCTCCGGCCGTCGGCCGTGCACAAGAACCACCACGTGCGGCCGCGCTTTCTCAGGTGGGTCTCGAAAACAGGGAATCGCATCGCACCGCCAACCCGTCAGGGGGACTTCCCATTGGCTTTGTCTTACCCCTGCTGCCGCAGGTTCAGATCCTAGGCGTCCAAATTTGCTCGCGGCGATCAGCGAATAGTCCTTCGTTGAAGGAAAAATGCTTTGAGGCGGAAGACATTGCGCGTAGCCTCCGAAGTGTCGGAGCCGCAGAATGCGGATGAGCGGAATGCGGATGAGCGGAAGCGAGACCCGGCCACCCGACCTTACCTGAAGATTTTTGCCTCGATGACCTGGAGTCCGGATGGAAGCTCCTGCTCCGTCCTGGAAACCAATTTCCGGCAGCGTCCACATGTCCGCACCGAGCAGGATCGCGCTCTTCGTCGATGGCGCCAATCTCTACGCCACCGCAAGGACCTTGGGATTCGACATCGACTACAAGCGCCTGCTGAAGGCGTTCGAGGGCTGCGGCACCCTTGTTCGCGCCTACTACTACACGGCCGTCATCGAGGATCAGGAGTATTCGTCGATCCGCCCGCTCGTCGACTGGCTCGACTACAACGGCTACACGGTCGTCACCAAGGCGACCAAGGAATTCATCGACGCCTCCGGCCGCCGCAAGGTCAAGGGCAACATGGACATCGAGCTCGCGGTCGACGCCATGGAACTCGCAGAGCACATCGACCAGATGGTGCTGTTCTCGGGTGACGGCGACTTCCGCTCGCTGGTAGAGGCCGTGCAGCGCCGCGGCGTCCGGGTAACGGTGGTCTCCACCATCGTCAGCCGGCCACCCATGATCGCAGACGAACTCCGCCGCCAAGCCGACGTCTTCAGCGACTTGGCCGAACTGCGCTCCACGGTCGGCAGAGAACCCTCCGAGCGCGGCGCGGTCCGCCAGAATGGCGCTTCGACGAGCCGCAGCACCGGGTCGAGCGACGACTAGCCCGGTTATGCCACGATGTTGCATCCGCATCTTACGGCCATCCAGCGACGCAACACTCGCGGTCACTTCAAGTGCTGCGCGATTCCGCAGCCGGTCGAACTGGAGTTTTCCATCGCGTCGATTCGTGTCGGGAGCTGGTTCTGGCGAATAGCGGCGGCGACCCCGCAATCTCCTAAGCCAATAGGAAGTTGTGGTCCGCGAGGGTGCCGACGTAGTTCTGCAGGTGCACCTCGATGTCGCCGGCTCCCATCTTGCCGTCGCCGTCGAGGTCGATCTGCAGGAGCGCGTTTGGTCCGGTGCCGTCCACCCGCGCCTCGCAATAGGGCGACCCGACCGTGCCGTCGAATTCCGCCGTGTCGACGTAGTGGATCGCGGTCGCCGCGTTGACGCCGGTGAAGGTGAAGTTGTCGCGGCCGGCATCGAAGTTGACGATGGTGTCGCCGTGACCGACGGCGGAATCGGCCGGGCCGTTGAAGTTGAAGTTGAACGAGCCCGCGCCAGCGGTCAGGTAGTCGGCGCCGAGACCGCCGGTCACCGTGGTGGTCCCGGACGCGTTGGCGACGGTGATGTTGTCGTCGGCGGCGCTGCCGTTGACCGTCGAGGCATTGGCGACGGTGACGCCGTTGGTCGTGTCGTTGAAGTTAATGGTGCCTCCGGCCATGTCGAAGACGGTGGCGAAGGACTGCTGGGTGACGGTCAGGACGTCGCTGGAACTGGCCCCGTTCACCTGGTTGATGCCGAACAGGTTGTCGAACGAATTGGTTCCTGCCGCCAGGTTGATCGTGTTGGTCCCGTCGCCGAGGTTGACGCTGACGCCTGTCACGTCGTTGAGCAGCGTGAGCGTGTCGTCCGATGGACTCAGTCCGCCGGTGAAGTCGCTGGCGCTGACGCTCTCGACGTTGGTCAACGAGACCGAGTTCGCCCCGTTGGCGAGGGTCACGTGGTCGTTGCCTGCGCCGAGGTCGATGGCCACTCCCGAGAGCTCGTTGTTGAAGGTGACGAAGTTGTCGTTCGCGTCGCCGCCGATGTGCTGGATGTTCAGCGCGGTGAGCGAGCCGCCGGACAGGTTGAGCGTGTTGTCGCCGCCGCCGAGATCGACCGTCGGGTTGTTGTCGGGCGTGTAGATTCCGCCGGTCACCGTCAGGACGTCGTCGGACGCGGTGCCGTGGACGTGCTGGATGTTGAAAAGGTAGGCGAACGTGTTGCTGCCGGCGGCGAGGTTCAGGGTGTTGTCGCCCTCGGCCAGGTTGACGTTCATGCCGCCGCCGGCGTTGTTGAGCAGCGTCAGCGTGTCGTCGACGGCCGGGCCGGAGAAGTCGTTGGAGGTCAGGATTTCGACGTTCGTCACGCTCAGCGAGTTCACGCCTCCGGCCAGCGTCATGTCGTCGGTGCCGGCGCCGAGGTCCACGGTGAGGCCCGCGGCATTGCTGACCAGATTGACGTTGTCGTCTCCGGTGGACCCCGTGACGTGTTCCACGTTCAGAAGGTTCAACTGGTAGAAGTTCGGCGAGGCGAGGCTCACCGTGTCGTCGCCGGCACCGAGGTCGATCTGGTGGCCGAACACGTTGCCGCCGACCGCGAGGAAGTCGTCGCCGGCGGTGCCGACGATCTTGCCGGGCAGGAGGTTGTAGGCCGAGACGTCGACCGGGTTCGCCGCCGTTCCGGCGGTCAGGAGGACGGTGGCGTCGCTGAACTGCAGCACCTCGACGTTGGTCAGGGTGTCGGTGCCGTCGCGTCCGGCGACGTTGTCCGCGACCGTGGTGACACCGGTGCTGCCGTTGGTCGTGACGGCGTACTGGGCCATGGTGCCGGTGAAGGACGCCATGTCGGTGCCGGTGCCGCCGTCGAGCGTGTCGTTGCCCGATTGCCCCGTGAGCGTGTCGTTGCCGCCGCCTCCGGAGATCGTGTCCGCGCCTGAGCCGCCGAACAGGAATTCGTTGGCGGATCCGCCGGTGATGGTGTCGGCGAAGTTGGAGCCCTGGACCGAGTTGACGCCGCCGAGGATCGTGTCGATACCGATCCCGGCACCGTCCGAAGCCGCGATGCTGTGAGCATTTCCGACCGACAGGTCGACCGAGACGCCCGAGGCGGCCTGCGTGTAGGCGATCCGCGTGCTGCCGTTGCCGGTGATGGTGTCGTTGCCGCCGAGGCCTTCGAACAGGTTGAAGGTGCCGGAAGTGAAAGTGCCGGCATCGACGAAGCCGGAGGCATCGTAGGTGTCGGCGAGCTGGCTTCCGGTGGAGCTGTTGACGGCGGTGAAGGTGTCGGTGCCGACCGACGAGTCGCCGGTCGCGGTGCCCGCGGCCAGATGGATGGTCACCCCGGCGGTGGCGCTGCTGTAGATGATCCGGGTGTTGCCGTTGCCGGTGATGGTGTCGTTGCCGCCGAGCCCTTCGAACTGGTTGAAGGTGCCGTTGTTGCCGATGTTGAGGGCCGCCCCGGTGCCGAAGGTGGAGGCGTCGTAGACGTCGTTGAAGTTGGTGCCTTGGACCGCCTCGATCGAGCGCAACGTGTCGTGGCCGGTGGAAGCATCGCCGTCGACCGTGCCCGCCCCCATGTTGACGCTCACCGCGCCGGTCGAGAAGTAGATGTTGTTGTAGGTTGCGAGGTCGAAGCCGCCGCGGCCGTCGATCAGGTCGTTGCCGGCCCCGCCGTAGAAGGTCTCGGTACTGGCGGTGTTGCCGCTGCCGCGCAAGACGTCGTCGAACATCGAACCCTGGACGGCGTTGACGCCGCTGAAGGTGTCGTGCCCCGTCGAGGCGTCGCCGTCGGCGGTGCCGGTGCCCGGCGTCGCGCCGGTCTGCATGTCGACGGTCACCCCGCCGGTCGCGTTGATGTAGGAGAGGCGGGTATTGCCGTTGCCGACGATGACGTCGTCGCCGCCCATGCCGACGAACTCGTTGAACGTGCCGTTGGAGCCGGCGTTGGTGCTGTTGCCGGCGAAGCCGGTGGCGTCGTAGTGGTCGGCGAAGTTGGTGCCGCGCACCGATTCCACGGAGCGGAGCGTATCCGTGCCGACCGTGCTGTCGCCGGTCACGGTTCCCGCGGCCATGTTGACGGTGATGCCCGAGGTCGTGGTCGGATCCTGGCTGTAGTCGGCGCGATCGAAGCCGCCCCTGCCGTTGATCAGGTCGTTGCCGCCGCGGCCGTCGAAGATCTCGACCGTTCCGTTGGCATTGTTGCTGCCGAGCAGCGTGTCGGCGCCTGCGGAGCCGATGACGCCGCCGAATCCGGAGCCCACGAGGGTGTCGGTGCCGACCGACGAGTCGCCGGTCGCGGTGTGCGCCTGGAGATCGACCGTGACGCTCCCCGTCGCGCTGACGTAGGAGATCCTGGTCAGCAGCGCGCCCTGGCTGTTGACGGCGCCGGTGATGCTGTCGTTGCCGCCGCGGCCCTCGAACTCGTTGAAGCCGATCTGGGTGCCGGCGACCCCGGCGTCGCCGGTGAATCCGGTGGCGTCGAACGTGTCGGCGAAGTCGCTGCCGACCACACCCTCGACATGGACGAGCGTGTCGGATCCGGATCCGCCGGTGACCGTCCCGGCGGCCAGGTTCGCGGTGATGCCGGAGGCCGCGTCGGTGTAGACCGCGCGGTCGAAGCCCTGACCGCCGTCCAGGATGTCGTTGCCGGCGAGGCCCTGCAGGCGGTCGTTGCCTCCGAATCCCTGGATGGTGTCGTCGCCCGTGGTGCCGACGAGCGTGTCGGGGCCGGCGGTGCCTGTCACCAGCGCGCCGGCGTTGACGGTGATCGCGATGGTCTTGTCGAACGCGAGGCCGCCAGCGTCCGTCGCGTGCACGGTGACCTGCTCGGTGCCCGCGGTCAGCGGACCCGCCACCACGAGGTTGCCGCCGGAGACGGAGAACTGCCCGCCGGCGTCGTCGAGGAGCGTGACGGTTGCGGTGTCGCCGGCATCCGGATCGACCGCCGAGAGAGTGCCGACCACCGTGCCGTTGGCCGTTCCCTGCGGAATGACGGCGTTGGACAGCAGGATGTCTGTCGGCGCCTCGTTGACGTTGGTGGTGGCGATGGTGAAGTTCGAGCCGTGGGTCAGGCCGCCGCCGTCGGTGACGCGTACCGTGACCTGGTGCGACGTCGCCTGCTCGAAGTTCAAGGGGGCCGTGGTGACGAGGTTTCCGTTGAGAATCGCGAACAGGCCGCCCGCATCGTTGGTCAGCGTGAAGGTTGCGGTGTCGCCGGCGTCCGGATCGAGCGCGGAAAGGGCGCCGACGACCGTGTCGGCCGCGCTGTTCTCGGCGACCGAGGTGTTCGACAGCAGGACCGCCGTCGGGGCCTCGTTGACGTTGGTGGTGGCGATGGTGAAGGTCTTGTCGACCGTGAGGCCGCCGCCGTCGGTGGCGCGCACCGTGATCTGGTGGGACGCCGCCTGTTCGTAGTCCAGCGGGCCGGTGGTGACGAGCTGGTTGGCGACGAGGGTGAACAGGCCTCCGGCGTCGTCGACGAGCGTGTAGGTGGCGGTGCCCCCGGCGTCCGGGTCGACGGCCGAGAGGTTTCCGACCACGGTGAACCCCGGGGCGTTCTCCGCGACCGCATGGTTGCTCAGCGTAATGTCGGTCGGCGCCTCGTTGACGTTGGTGACGTCGATTTGGAAGTTCTTGCTGAAGGTGGCGCCGGCATGGTCCGTGACCTGGACCGTGACCTGGTGGGAAGCCGCCTGCTCGAAGTCGAGCGGGGCGGTAGTGACGATCTGGTTGCCGTTCGAGATCGCGAACAGGCCGCCGGCGTCGTCGGTCAGCACGTAGTTTGCGGTATCGCCGGCGTCCGGATCCGTGTCCGAGAGCAGGCCTACCAGCGAACCTGGCGCACTGTTTTCCGGAACAAGCGCCGGGACGATCGGGCCGAGCGCGATGTCGGTCGGGGCGTGGTTCGGCGTAATCACGGCGAAATTGGCGTCGCTCAGCGTGCCCGCAAGGCCGTTCATGACGACCGTGATGTCTCCGGCGCCGATCACGCCGTCGCCGTTGACGTCGATCTGCAATTGCTGTTGGCCGCCGACGTCGACGAGGATGGCTTCGCCATGCGGCGTCGCCGGCGTGCCGTCGAGCACGCCTGAAGCCATGAAGTGGATCGCTCCCGCCGCGCCCGCGGCGCCGTCCAGCAGGAACTGGTCCTGGGTGGCGTCGAAGTTGGTGACGGCGTCCATCCCCGTGGCGCTCGAGGATTCCGAGGCGTCGGTGTAGCGGATGACGTCGGTCGCGGCGCCCGCGGTGATGAAATCGCTGCCGCCGCCGCCGGTGATGGTCGTGGTGCCGACGACGGTCGCATCGGTGATGAAGTCGGTGAACGCGCTGCCGTTGACCTGCTCGACGTTGGTGACGGTGACGCTGGCCGGTCCGACGAGGTTCAGGGTGTCGTTGCCGGCGCCGAGATCGACGGCGGAGCCGCCGGCGTCGATCATGGTCAGGACGTCGTCGGAGGCGCTGCCGTTGACGTGCTGGACGTTGTAGGCGGTGATGGAATTCGTTCCGGCCGCGAGGTTCAGCGTGTTGTCGCCCAGCTGCAGGTTGACGGTCAGGCCGGCGACGTCGTTCGTGAGCGTCAGCCTGTCGTCGGACGGCGACGAGGTGCCCCCGAGCCCGACGTAGTCGGACGTGCCGACGCTCTGGACGTGGGTCAGCGCGAGCGTGTTGGCGCCGGAGGCGATCTGCAGCCCGGTATTGCCGGCGCCGAGATCGACCGAGAGACCGGTCTGGTCGTTGGTCAGGCTGTAGAAGGCGTCCTGCTGGCCCGAAACCACGAGGTGCTCGACGTTGTGGAGGGCGAAGCTTCCGTACTGCGATCCGACCGTCAGCGCGTCGTCTCCGGCGCCGAGGTCGATCGAAAGGTCGTTGTTTGGCGTGTAGGCGCCGTTCGAGATCGTCAGCGCGTCGGCGGAGGAGGTGCCGTTGATGGTATCGATGTTGCTCACGATGAGAAGCGAGTTGGCGCCGGCGGCGAGGTTGAGGGTGTTGGTGCCCTGCGCCAGGTTGACCGAGAGGCCGGAGACGTCGTTCAGGAGCGTCAGCGTGTCGTTGGAGGCCGCGCCCGACCAGTCGCTGCCGTTGAGGTTTTCGGTATTGGTCTCCGACACCGAGTTGACGCCGTTGGCGAGATTGATGGTGTCGTTGCCCGCGCCCATGTCGATGGAAAGGCGGTTGACGTCGGTGTTGAGGCCGATGAAATCGTCGCCCGCGGTGCCGACGACGTGTTCGACGTTGGCGAGGGTGAGGTTGTAGCCGCCGGTCACGCCCAGGATGACGGTGTCGTTGCCGCCGGCGCCGAGGTCGATCAGGTGGCCCGAGAGACCCTGGTTGATCTTGACGTAGTCGTCGGCCGATCCCGTCATCGTCGTCAGCACGTTGGGCTGCCCGTTGAAGAACAGCCGCGTGTCGGACAGGTCGACCGGGTTGGCCGCGCTTCCGGACGCGATCAGGACGTTGGCGTTGGTGAACTGCAGCGCCTCGACGTTGACGAGGGTGTCGGTGCCGTCGCGGCCCGCAACGTGGTCGCTGACCGTTGTCTGGCCCGCATTGGTCGTGATCGTGTACTGGGCCAGGGTTCCGGAGTAGATCGTGACGTCGCCGCCGGCGCCGCCGTCGATGGAATCGTTACCGCCGCCGCCGACGAACATGTCGCTGTGGGCGCTGCCGATCAGGGCGTCGCCGAACGCCGAACCGATGACGCTGAAGACGCCGGTGAAGCTGTCGGTGCCGATGTTCGCGGCGTCGCCGGCCGCGGTGCCGTGGGCGGTGCCGAGCGACAGGTCGACGGTGACCGCGGCCGCGGCGTTGGTGTAGATCAGCCGGGTGTTGCCGTTGCCGACGATGACGTCGTCGCCGCCGAGGCCTTCGAACTGGTTGAAGGTGCCGTTGTTGCCGACGTTGAGCGCGCCGGCCGCGCCGTAGCCCGTCGCGTCGTAATGGTCGACGAAGTTGGTGCCCTGGATGCCTTCGATGGAGCGCAGCGTGTCGCTGCCGATCGAGGCGTCACCGGTCGCGGTGCCGGCCGCCATGTTCACCGTCACGCCGCCGGTGGTGAAGAAGATGTTGTTGTAGCTCGAGACGTCGAAGCCGCCGCGGCCGTCGATGTAGTCGTTGCCGGCGAGCCCGGTGAAGGTGTCGTTGGTGGCGCCGCCCCGGAGCGTGTCGTCGAACATCGAGGCCTGAACCGCGTTGACGCCGGTGAAGACGTCGTGGCCGACCGAGGCGTCGCCGTCGGCGGTGCCGGCGACGAAATCGACCGTGACGCCCGCGGTCGCGTTGTTGAAGCCGAGGCGGGTGGCGCCGTTGCCGACGATGACGTCGTCGCCGCCGTTTCCGGTGAATTCGTTGAAGGTGCCGCTTGACCCTGCGTTGGTGCTGGTGCCGCTGAAGCCGGTCGCGTCGTAATGGTCGGCGAAATTGGTGCCGCGAACCGCTTCGATGGAGCGCAGCGTGTCGGTGCCGATCGAGGCGTCGCCGGTCACGATGCCCGCCGCCATGTTCACGGTGATTCCGGAGGTCGTGGTCGGATCGGCGTTGTAGTCGGCACGGTCGAAGCCGCCCCGTCCGTCGATCAGGTCGTTGCCCGCGAAGCCCGCGAACACTTCCGCGGTGCCGAAGCCGTTGTCGCTGCCGAGAATGGTGTCGTTGTAGGCCGAACCCCACACCGACTGGATGCCGGGGCCGACGAAGGTGTCGTGACCGACGGAGGCGTCGCCGTCCGCCGTTCCTGCCTTGATGTCGACGGTCACGCCGGCCGTCGCGCTGACGTAGGACACCCGGGTCAGCGCCGCGCCCTGGGCGTTGACGGTGCCGTAGACGGTGTCGTTGCCGGCGCCGCCCTCGAATTCGTTGTAGCCGATCGGCGTTCCGGGAGTGCCCGAGCTTCCGGTGAAGCCCCTGGCGTCGTAGACGTCGTCGAACGCGGAGCCGACAACGCCTTCGACGTTGACGAGGACGTCGCTGTCCACGCCCGCTCCCGAGGCGGTTCCGGCCGCCATGTTGACGGTGATGCCGCCGGTCGCGTCGGTGTAGAGGGCGCGGTCGAAGCCGGCGCCGCCGTCGATGTGGTCGTTGCCGGCGTTGCCGGCGATGCGGTCGTTGCCCGCGCCGCCGAACAGCTGGTCGGCGCCCGCGCCGCCGGAGATCTGGTCGTTGCCTTCGCGCCCGTCGATGGTGTCGATCCCGGCGCCGCCGACCAGCACGTCGTTGCCTGCCGTGCCCTGGATGGGCGCGACCGTCGGATCGGCGACCACGGCGGCCTGCACCTGGTCGGCCAGATGGTCGACGTAGGTCGAAGTCACCGCGCCGGTCTGGGAGGTGTCCGAGAAATCGGTGATCGCGGCCAGAGATGCCGTCGCGGAGCCCTGGGCGACCTGGCCGGCCTGCGCGATTGCCGTGACGTCCGGGGCCTGCTGGATGCTACCGACAGCGGCCGTGACGGTGCCGGTGACGAGGGTCGCAGCGTCTCCCGTGACGCCGGAATCGGAGACGATGGCGGCCACCGTGGATCCGGCGCTGAGGTCGATCGGGCCGGCGCCGGCGTTGGTGATGGCGCCCGCGATGGCGTCGAACACGCTGCTCGTCGCGCCGACCGCCGAGATCTGGGCGACCGTGCTCTGGACCTGGACGCCGGCCGACAGCACGGAGGTGGCGATCGGATCGCCGCCGACGGCGGCCGGGACCGGATCGTAGGTGGTGAGATCGACCTTGGTCGGGTCGATGCCGAACGCGGTGGCGACCTGGGCGGCCGCGTCCGTCGCGCTGATCTGCGTTCCGCTCGCAGCGGCCGACGCGATCACCGAGGTCACCAGGGTGGTCAGCGGGGTGACCACGGTCGAGCCTTCGGGGGCCTTGAGCGTTCCGGCGAAGGCCAGACCGGTGGACACGTCCGTGCCGCCGGTCATGATCAGAGTCCCGACCGGATCGTGCAGCGTGAAGCTGCCGTCGGCGTTGGTGGTCGCCGAGGCCTCGCCCGGCGTATAGACGCCGTTGCCGTCGGCGTCGGCGAAGACGAACGCGCCGGCGATGTAGCCGTCGACCGCGCGATTGCTGGTGTCGCCGGCTCCCGCCGTCACGTCGACGGTGATGCCGGAGGTGGCGACCGCCGGGTGTCCGCCCTCGATCGAGGCGACGGAGACCTGCAGATGCAGTGTGTCGGCGTGCGCCTGGGCGCCCGGAACGAGGGCGAGGCCGGCGAGGTCGGAGGCCGCCACCTCCCAATGGCCGTCGCTGTCGAAGAAGGTGCCGTGGTTGAGCGTGTAGCTGGCGGGAATGCCGGAGATGCTGACCACGCTGAGCGTGCCGCCGTCGTCGACGAGCTGGGCCGAGATCGAGAGCGGAATCGGGGCGTCGTCGGACCCCGACGCGTCGGTCACCTGCAGCGTCGGCGCGTCCTGGGACCCCGTGACCGTGACGTGAAGCGCAGCGGTCGACGTGTCGCCGGCCTGGTTGCCGTGCAGGATGTAGGCGACGTCGAAGGTCGCCGTCTCGCCGGCCTGCAGATGCTGGAAGTCGGAGCCGAGCGTGACCACCACCTCGTTGGAGGCATCGACGCCGAGGCCGATGTCGGCGGCGCCGATGTGCGCGCCGGATGGCGCGACGAGGTTGCTGATCGCACCGATGGTGACGTTGTTCGGCGCGCCCTGATCCGGGTCGAGCGTGTCGTTGGCGAGCACCGCGAAGGTGCCGACCTGGTCCTCGGTGATCGAGCCCGTGTCGTTCGCCGCGACCGGCACGTGGTTGGCCTGCGTGACGCCGATGGTGAGGATCTGCTGGCTGTGCAGCGTGCCGTCGGAAGCGTCGACCGTGACGTCGAAACTCGGATGCGCGGCATCGAAGACGATCTTGGAGGGATCGGCGACGGTGACGACGCCGGTGGCTGCATTGACGACGAATCCACCGCCCGAGGTGTCGCCGATCAACGAATAGATGAGGGCGGGTCCGTTGACGTCGGTCGAGGACGCGGTGACGCCGACGGCCGATCCGGCGGCGGCGCCTTCGACCACCGTGTTGGCGGCCGTATTGCTGTCGACCGGGGTCGACGGGGCCACGTCGGTGACGCCGATGGCGAAGGTCTGGTGGCTCGTCAGCGTGCCGTCGCTGGCCTGGACGGTGACGCTGTAGGCATGGCCCTGCGCGGACTCGTAATCCATCTTGGTGGCATCGGCCACCGTGACCACGCCGGTCGCCGCATTGATGGTGAAGCCGCCGCCCGAACTGTCGGCGATCAGCGAGTAGACGACCGCGGGTCCGTTGACGTCGGTCGAGGACGCGGTGACGCCGACGGTCGTACCGGCGGCGGCGCCTTCGGCCACCGTATTGGTCGCCGCATTGCTGTCGACCGGGATCGACGGTGCGGCGTCCGTCACGCCGATGACGAAGGTCTGGTGGCTGGTCAGCGTGCCGTCGCTGGCCTGGACGACGACGCTATAGGCATGGTTCGGCGCCGATTCGTAGTCGATCTTGGTGGGATCGGCTACCGTGACCGCGCCGGTGGCGGGGTCGATGGTGAAGCCGCCGCCCGAGGTGTCGCCGATCAGCGAGTAGGTGACGCCCGGTCCGTTGACGTCGGTGGCCGACGCGGTCACGCCGGCATAGGTGCCGGCCGGCGCGCCTTCGACGACGCTGTTGGCGCTCGCGGCATCGGCGTCCGCCGGCGTCGTGGGCGGAGCATCGGCGATGGCGATGGCGAAGGCCTGCGAGCTGGTGCCGCCGTGGCCGTCGCTGGCCTGGACGGTGACGCTGTAGGCGTGCCCGGCGGCGGTTTCGTAATCGATCTTGGTGGGGTCGGCCACCGTGACCACGCCGGTGGTCGCATCGACCGCGAAGCCGCCGCCTGAGGAATCCGCGGACAGCGAGTAGGTCACCGACGATGCGCCGGCGACGGACGCCGTGATCCCGACCTTGGAGCCGGCGGCCGCACCCTCGACAATCGTGTTGGCCGCGGCGTCGCTGTCGATCGGGGCCGACAGCGCGTTGGAGGCGCCGTGGATGGTGAAGGAGACCTGCTTCTGGGTGCCGTCGAGCGAGGTGACGGTGAAGACGTCGACCTTGGTCCCCGTGGCGCCGAGATGCTGCGCCACGCTTTCGGCGACGGAATAGGTGTAGCCGCCGTCCGCCGCGAGCGTGAGATGGCCCGACGTTCCGGTTGCGGCGATCACCTTGGTGCTGAACGCGGCTTCGCCCTGGTCGACGTCCGAAATGAAGATCGATCCGGTGGCGGTCAGCGTGGTCGCGGCGGTGTTGGAAAACACGTCGTGCACGGTCGGCGTGCCGATCGCGGCGGCGTCGTTGACGCCGTGGATGGTGAAGGAGACCTGCTTCTGGGTGCCGTCGAGCGAGGTGACGGTGAAGGTGTCGACCTTGGTGTCGCCCTTGCCGAGATACTGCACGGCGCCGTCGGCGACCGAATAGGTGTAGGCGCCGTTGGCGCCGAGGACCAGGGTGCCGAGTGTGCCCGGAGCTGAGGTCACGGTGGTGCGGAAGGCGGCCTGGCCCTGGTCCACGTCGGAAATCGCAATCGTCCCGTGCGCGGTCAGGGTCGGATTGGACGCGTCCTCGGTGACGTCGTGCTGGGTCGGCGTGCCGATCACGGCGGCATCGTTGGTGCCGTGGATGGTGAAGGAAATCTGTTTGGTGGTGCCGTCGAGGGCGGTGACGGTGAAGGTGTCGACCTTGGTATCGCCCGCGCCGAGATACTGAACCGCGCTGTCGGCGACTGAGTAGACGTAGCTTCCGCTGCCGGAGAGGACCAGGACGCCCAGATCGCCGTTGCCGGACAGGACGGTCGGTCGGAATGCCGATTGTCCTTGGTCCGCATCCGAAATCGAAATCGTCCCGACCGCGGTGAGCAGCGGATGCGAAGCATCCTCGGTGACGTCGTGGACCGTGGGCACTCCGATGACCGCGGCGTCGTTGACGCCATGGATGGTGAAGGAGACCTGCTTCTGGGTGCCGTCGAGCGACGTCACCGTGAACGTGTCGTTCTTGACGTCGCCCGCGCCGAGATACCGCACGGCGGCGTCCGCGACCGAATAGGTGTAGGTGCCGTTGGCCGCGAGCACGAGCGTGCCGAGATTGCCGGAGGCGCCGACGACGGCCGTCCTGAAGGAGGCCTGGCCCTGGTCGGCGTCGGTGATGGAGATGGATCCGGTTGTCGACAGCGTCGGACTGGATGCGTCCTCGGTGACGTCATGCTGGGTCGGGGTGCCGATCACGGCGACGTCGTTGGTCCCGTGCACATTGAAGGAAATCTGTTTGGTGGTGCCGTCCAGGGAGGTGACGGTGAACGTGTCGGTCTTGATCTGCCCAGCGCCGAGATACTGAACCGCGTTGTTGGCCACGGAATAGGTGTAGCTGCCATTGCTCTGCAGCACCAGGGCGCCGAGATTTCCGGGAGCGGAGGAGACGGTGGACTTGAACGCGGCTTGGCCGTGGTCGGCGTCGGTGATCGAGATGGAGCCCGTGGCCGTCAGCGTCGGGCTGGCGGCGTCTTCGGTTACGTCGACGACGGTCGGCACGCCTATCACGGCAGTATCGTTGACGCCGATGATCGTGAAGGCGACCTGCTTGGTGGTGCCGTCTAGGGAGGTGACGGTGAACGTGTCCACCTTGGTCTCGCCGGCGCCGAGATACTGCACCTTGCTGTCGGCGACGGAGTAGACGTAGGAGCCGTTCGCGGCGATGGAGAGCGAACCGAGATCACCGCTTGATGCGATGACCGACGTCTTGAAGAAGGCCTGGCCGGCATTGCTGTCCGTAATTGAGATCGCCCCTTCTGCAGTAAGCGCCTGCAGGCTGGCATCCTCGACGACATCGTGAACCGTGGGCGCGCCGATGACGGCTGGTGAATTAGGCATAGCAATTCCCCCCGCAAAAAGAGCTTGGTCGACTGATCATAGCCACGCTGTGCCGGATAGGCCGTAGCCAACCAAAAATGGTTGATCCGGGCTTCCCCAGACCTAATTAGCGACGCAACTGGATGGTTATAAAATAGGTAGTCGACGCTTTTATGAGCAGCAGAACATTCGCGTCAAGCGCTAAGCACGAGAAGCATGTGCGAAGTTAGTCGCAATCGGATTCATCGTAATGAAGTACGATTAATTGCTGCATCGCCAACTGCGCCGCAGCGCCGAATTGATTTCGAAGCTAAGCGCCCGGCGCACAGACTCGTCACTGGCACGCCTAAGGGACAGCACTTCCCGCGCCCGTAGAGTTACGGGTTCAGACATTTGCAAGTCCGCTCGTGATGATCATCTGGATGGTACGCACGGACGTTCAGGGCGCTGCTAACGTCGCTAACGCGCGCGAAATCGTTTTCAGTTGCTGGGCTCGCTGCCAACTGTTTTCGAAGCAAAGCCGGGCCAAGACCGACGGAGATCCAAGGCGGACGCTGCCGCTCGATTGGGTCGTTTCCATCAGGCGATGAAAGCCCGATTTCATCTCGTTGGAGAACGTCCCCGGCATGCAGCATGTTGACGAGAGCGAGGGTCCCCTCGCTCACTTTATCTTATCGGTCTGGTCGCGTCCCTGTTCGTCACGCGCTGCAGATCTGATCCAAGCTTTTTGATGCTGCGGCAAGCAAGGGAATTACTTCCCCGAACTGTATGCTCCTGCTTCGGGGCGAGCCCTCGGCTCGTCCACGCTCATCGGCCGTAAATCTTATCCCTGATCCGATCGCCCCGCTGTCGAGTTTTCGGATGCGCACTCATAACCGGTCCAAGTGTTGCCGGTTGAGCTTCGGAACGTGACGCTCTCTCGCAAATTGGCCAGCGACGCCGCGACGTTGACGAAGCGCCCCCGGCGCAAATCATGACCGAGGACGACGCAGCGACCGGAGAACTCCGCCTCATCCTTCCGCCACATCAACTGGTCCATCGTGGCGTCCGCAGCGGTGAGCACAATGTCCTCCTCTGGAGCGCGGAAGCAGATCCTGATCTCGCCGCCCAGACGATGCTGCAGGGCGAGCATCGTGGGCGTGATCGAAAATTCTTCGATCGACCGCCGCTCAGGATCGATCTCGATCGCACGCACCACAGTCCGCGTCTCTGCTGTTTCCGACTTCTCAATGGACGTCCAGCGGACCATCTGCCTTAAGAGATCCGGATCGACACGCACGGGCGCTCGCTCGCCCGCTCCCAGCTTGCGACCGACGATCAGCCCTGGCCCGCCGATGGGCCGGGATCCGCCGAGGACGAATGCATCTCCCTCTTCTGCTGCGGCGGCCAGAAGGACGTCGCCTCGCGGGAGCTTCAGAACAGGCGTCGGCTTCTCGCTGAAAAATTTGTTCGTCGCCCTACTGACTGAATGCAAGTAGACGACGTTCACCGTCTTGGCCGCCGGGTCGATCAAAACTGCTTTCATGAAGCCTCTTAGTTGCTTCTCGGTGCGCTTTGAAGCGCAGGTTCGAAAATGACGATCGCCGCACGCCCGGCGAAGGTCAACAGTCTATGCGCGAAAAGCCCGGGGGCCCTGTCAAATAACCAATAGATCGGCGCGGTGACGCGTCCCGCAGCCGTGCGCCTCATGTGAAGCTAAGCCGCGTTCCATGCTCCGTGGGGCAATGACGGCAGGTCCGACTTTCATTCCGGCCTCACGCTCCGCTCATCTCGTCGCCGCCCAACTCGGTGGTGTTGGCGGCCCGGTCGCTCCACGGCACGTTTCCGCCGACGACAGCGGCGAAGTAGATGCGCTCGCTGAGGCACTGCAGACCGCCGCCCCTGCAGGTGTCGCGCGCACACCTCCGCGGGCGTCGCAGGCGAGCCCTACATGCGGCAGATGTAGAAGCCGAGCTGGCCGTGAGCGCCAGCCGGTCTCCATAGCCGGCGAGCCACCTCAGGCGGCGTCTCGCGGTACAGCATGGCGATGGTCTCACGCGCTTTGCGCTCGGCTTCCGTCACGGCTCGACTCCTTGTCTCTCCAGCTCGGCCTCGATGGCGTCGAACACGGGCTTGACGCACGCCAGCGCGCCCCACGACCAGGCGAATAGGACGGCGCGCGCGAACAGCAGGAACGGCACCGGCATCACGCGATCTCCTCGTGCAGCGTGTTGCTGGTCGGCCGACCGCCGCTCCAGATAGGCTCGGGCTCGATCTCCTTGCCGATGCGGCGGACTCTGCTTCCGATACTTGTGGGCCAGCTGGTGCATGTGCTGGCATTCGCCTTCGGTCAGGCCCGCGACGGCGACGTTGCGTTCGGCGAGCTGGCGCCGGAAGCGCTTGTCCGCGGAGGCCGGCTGCATCGAGACCGCGCCGAGCCGGCCGTAGACGATGGCGTCGAGCGGTGTGTGGGCGTGCAGGGCTTGAGCTTCGTCATGGCAGCAGCCCCCGCTTCGCCAACTCCTGGATCAGGTAGCCTTCGCACTTGGTCAGGCCGTACGCCTGCGCGTCGGTCTCGATCATGGGGAAACCGACCATCCTGCTTGGACCACCCGGGGTTTCCAAAAGCAGGGTCGTGAGGAAGCTCGCGGCAGCCGTGGGCTGGCAGCACGTCCAGAGGTACCAAGCGGACGCGAGCGCCGATGGACAGTTCGCGGGTACCAGCAAGGGCTGGAGCAACACCGAAGCCTCGGTGCCGGCGCGCGCCGTGCTGGCGTCGAAGACGGCCAACCCGCTGGTGTTCATCGACGAGATCGACAAGGCGGCGTCCAGCCAAACCCACGGCAGCCTGTTCAATTCGTTGCTCTCTTTCCTGGAGCAGGAGACGGCGAAAAATTACCGTGACCAATCGACCGACTGCGAATTCGATTTTTCAGCAGTCAGCTTCATCTGCACGGCGAACGACGTCAGCGTGCTGCCGAGTCACCTGCGGGACAGATTTCGTGTGGTGAAGGTGCCGGCGCCGCGGCTGGTCGAACCTGCCGTTGCTGGCGGGTTCGATCATCGACGACATGCTGCTCGAGGACGAATGGGTCGGGTACGCCGCTCCGTTCGCGCCGGACGAGCTGAACGTCATGGCGAAGGCCTGGCAGGCGCGCGGCATGTCGATGCGCGCGCGCTGCAGAAGATCGTGCGGGCGACGCTGGAAGCCCGCGACACTAACGCGATGCGCCACTAAGGGAGGACGCGATGTCGAACACAGGAATCAAGGAAACGCTGGCGCGCGATCTCGAATGCTACACGTGCGGCGAGCAGCCATCCCCGCTTCTGATGCAGCGCGCGCCTGTCACGATTGGTCGACCGAGGTGAAGGCGATCGGAAAGGAGTTCGTTCTCAAGGTGCGCGGCCACGTGAAGGGGCACCCGGACCCGGCGTTTCAGGACGGCGACAAGATCAGCACGACCGCCGTGTTTTGGTTCGACCGCAAGTCCAGGTGGATCCGGACGGCGCAGCGGGTCTACCTGCTGGGCGAGCAAGCCGGCGACGACATCCCGCTGGATGGGGTGGCCGTGTGATGGCGGCCGCGCTGATCGGATTCGTCGTCATGGCGCTGCTCGCGGTCGTCGCCGGCGAGCTGCCCGAGCTGCCGTGGCGGCGGCGCCTGGCCGATGCCGGCCGGTCGCGGCTGGCGGCGCGGAGGGAGAAGCTGCGATGGTAGTGCACGCGATCCTGTCGACGAACGGCGCGCCCCCGGTCGTCGGCGAGCGGCTGCTCGTGGCCATACCGACGTCGACGACGAACCCTCACTCGATCGGCCGGATCGTCACGGTGGCGCCCCGCGCCGGCGGGCACATGCCGACGTACGACCTAACGGTGGAGATCGAGAACGCCGACGATGCCGCCGCCAAAGCTGCGTTTCAGCGCTCCATCGGGCTCGACTCCTACGCCGACCATGCGGACGCGGAGCGCTGGCACGCCGTCGATGTCGAACATTTCGGTCGGAGGGGATTCGCCCGCAACCATTGGCATGATTACGATTCCTGATTGCCGCGCAGCAACCCGTGGACCAGGCCGCCGAGCTGGAGAGCCGCCGTCCGCGAGGCCGTCGAGGCCTGCGGCGGCGATCCGCTCGATGCGGTGCGCGCGCTGATCGTCGCGAACGCGGCGCTCGAGCAGGAGCTGGCGGAGGTCTATGCGAGGGCGAGTTTTGGATTCCTGCGCGGGCGACGGGTGCCTAGGCGCAAGGACTAGCGGAAGCGCGGCCGGGGCGCCCAGTCCGGCACCTCGACGACCGAGTCGGGAATAAAGTCGGGATTCGGCGACCAGGCGTAACCGGCTGGATTGCAGACGATGCGAGTCAAGTCGCCGCCGTCGCCGCCCACGGTGTAATCGTGGCTGTCGTGGACGTGACCGTGGATCCACAGGGCCGGCCGGTACTCCGCGATCGCGTCGGACAGGTCGCTAATGAAGGAGGCGTTCATCGCCTCGTCGTCGGCGTAGCGCGGGTGCAGCGACCCGGGGTGGACCCCGTGGTGGGTGATGCACACGGTCGGGCCGTCGTGCTCCTCGGAGAGGCGATCGGTCAGCCAGCGTCGTTCGGCCAGATGGCGCTTGAGGGCCTCGACGGGCGTGAACGGCTTCGGGAATTCGGCGCCATCCGAGGTCCGGATGAATTTGTTGTCGTTCAGGTACCGTCCGGCGTGGAGGCCGTGCGCCTGGCTCTCGGCCTCGAAGCGGTAGTCGGTCCACAGCGTGCAGCCGAGGAAGCGGACGCCGTCGATGATCGGCACCTCGTCGGCGTCCAAAAAGGTGACGTTCGTCCCGCGCGACCTGTCGCGGATCATGGCCGCGGCGTCCTCTTTGATGCTGCCGTAATATTCGTGGTTGCCGGCGACGAAGAGCACGGGCTTGTGCCACAGCGCGCGCTGGTTGCTCATCCAGCTCACCGCCCGGTAGGCGTGGTGGACGTCGCCGGCGAACACCGCGACGTCGAAGTCCAGTTCCTCGGGCACGTTGTAGCCGTGCGACCAGACCTCGCCGTGCAGGTCGGATGCGGTGAAGATTATGGCCGGGACGATCGCCTCGGTGCCGGCAAGAGGCAAGGATTCGAAATCTTGGGTACAAAAGTGGGTACAGCGACCGCTATTCGGATTTTCCGACGATGAAAATGACCGGCCTAAATGCTGACAAGATATTGAATTGGAAGGAGAATATCTTGGTAGCGGGAGAGGGACTCGAACCCCCGACCCCAGGATTATGATTCCCGTATTCTGGACACTGCGTAGCTCTTGTTAGATACGTTGTTAGTAGATTTGGGGTAATCGCACTGCCGATCGCAAGCTGCGCTGTGGCCGAGATGGCTGAGAAACAACGCGACCACATCGCTGTTCGGCCTAGTGGGTGTGTCCCGGGCAGCTTTGGACCAGCCTCGCGCAGATTGATTCTCCTTGCAGCTACGCCTCCGGCCCTAACAGAATAATGCGCTGCCGCATCTCGGGTCGCATAGCGCACACCAATTTCCCAATGTCCTCGTGCCAGATCGAGGCGAAGACGAGGACCAAGTCATAAAGCCCCACACCGGCGAGGATGTTGCGCAAGAATTCTCTCCGTTGCCTGATGAATGAGGCAGCCGTACCACCTATCGATCTGTCATCCATGACGATGATGCGCCGGTCCCGCGAAAGAAGAATAATCAGAGCAGGCTTGGTGTGCGAGTCGAAGTACGACCACTGGTCCAGCCCCTGAAACGTGGCAAGCACGGCATCGGACCGCTTGAGAACCCCTCGCGCTTCAAGCGCCGCCAACGCCCGCTCCTCCAGCGGCTCTTCTAAAATTGAAGCGCGCCGGCGCCTGGCGGCCGTCTTGCTGTTCTTCTTGAGCATCCCCCTGAGTTGAACGATCGTCAGCCTGCCCTCGGCAACATCCTTGAGCAGCTGCTGCCGTCTCTCGGGCTCGCGCGCGGCAATGCGAGCGACGCGCTCCACGGCAGCCACGGGCATTCGAGCTCCGGACGGCAGCTCAGTGATGCCCTCGGCCTCCAGGTACTGGGCAGCCGAGATAAAACGCCGGAGCGTATTGTCGCTCAGCTTCACCCGCTTCGACAGCTTGGCGATGTAGTCGCGGCGATCACCCCGGCCCAGCGCCTCGTATGGCCGGACGTGAGGCCGAATATAAGCGAACCACTCGCTGGCTAATCTTCCTGGAGATGGGGACATGCGCTGAGGAGGCCGAATGGAGAGAGGAAAGGCCCATTAGTATAAGCCAGTGCACTGGCTTAACCACGAGAAACCTACTGTTGACGAAAGAGGCGCTTCGCGTGACACTGCCCAGGCGCGCTGTTTTCCAGTCAATACGAACTAGCGCGCTCGATGCGGGATAGAGAAAGTGATGGCTACGGCCGAAGCGACGATCGAGAAAGAGCACGCGGCCTTCTGCGTTACCTTCGGAGTAACGTGGGGGAAGCAAGGCTTTGCTTCGGCATCCCTCTCCAGGGGGCTGGAAACCGAGCGCCCGCATTGGGGCAGCCAGCCTCATCTGGACGGGGCAACCCACGCCGAAATGGGCCTTCGTGGAAATTTCGTGGAAACCACCCCTTCAGGCCTCAGGCGCGGGGCGCCTAAGTCATTGAAGAGGATGGTGGGCACGACAGGGATCGAACCTGTGACCCCTACCATGTCAAGGTAGTGCTCTCCCGCTGAGCTACGTGCCCTAATAGTCCACTTACGTCGGGTGGGGTCCCTATAACGGCTCGGGGGAGCCGGTGCAAGGACGGAAGGGGGCCAATTTAGGCCGCCAGCATCTTGTTCACTTCGCTCACCAATTCGCGCAGGTGAACGGGTTTCGACAGCACCTTGGCGTTCTTGGGGGCGTCCGAATCCGAGTTCAGGGCGACCGCGGCGAAGCCGGTGATGAACATGATCTTGATGTCGGGGTCGAGTTCCGAGGCCCGGCGGGCGAGCTCGATGCCGTCCATCTCCGGCATCACGATGTCGGTCAGGAGCATCTCGAACGGCTCTTCCCGCAACCGCTGATAGGCGGCCATGCCGTTGTCATGGGACGAGACCTGGAAACCGGCGTTTTCCAGCGCCTTGACCAGGAAACGGCGCATGTCGTTGTCGTCTTCGGCGAGCAGGATTTTTGGCATGGCAGGAACGTCGAATCCCCAAAGGATATGCAGAGGTCACTAAGCCCGACAGAGGGTAAATTTCGGGTGAAAATCTTTACCATGGGCCCGACCGGTGCGGCCCCTTGTGAACCCGAATGCGGCATGAATCAATCGAGACGCGTCTGCACATCCCCGTCTCCCTGCCCGCACGGTTAAGACATGTTCCAGCGCCGATCGCATCTTTTCGCTTGGCAGAATGGTTGCGATTCCGGACAATGACGACACATAAGAGCCGCTCGATCGGCCGAATCACTCGATCTGGGGCTTGCTGGATTTTGGCCGGATCTTGCGGCGTGAAGGGACGAAGCCTGAGAAGATGACCCGGTTTGACGGCGCGGTGTCGCCAGCCTTCGAGATCGTGGAGCCCGCCGAGTGGCGCGCGCCTGTTATCTTCAACTCGCCCCATTCCGGCTCGACCTATCCGGACGAATTCCTCGCAGCATCGCGGATCGACGTGCCGCAGCTTCGGCGGTCCGAAGATTCCTTCATGGACGAGTTGATCGGCCATCTGAGCGATCGCGGCTTTCCGACCGTGCGGGTGAACTTTCCCCGCTCCTATGTCGACGTCAATCGCGAGCCTTATGAGCTCGATCCCCGCATGTTCACCGGCCGGCTGCCGAGCTTTGCGAACACGCGCTCGATGCGGGTCGCGGGCGGGTTGGGCACCATTCCGCGCGTGGTCGGCGACGGCCAGGAGATCTATCGCGAGCGCATCCTGGTCGACGACGCGCTGGCGCGGATCGAGACGCTGTACAAGCCCTATCATCGCGCGCTGCGCCGGCTGATCAACAAGGTGCACCAGATGTTCGGCACCGTGGTGCTGGTCGACTGCCACTCGATGCCGTCGGTCGGCGTCTCTCGAGACGAGCCGCGCCGCCCCGATGTCGTGATCGGCGACCGCTACGGCACCAGCTGCGCACCGCTGCTGCCCGACCGCGTCGAGGAGACCATGACCGGGCTCGGGTATTCGATCGGCCGCAACAAGCCCTATGCCGGCGGCTTCATCACCGAGCATTACGGCAACCCTGCGAGTGGCCTGCACGCGGTGCAGCTCGAGCTCAATCGCGCCATCTACATGGACGAGCGACGCCGCGAGCGCGGCCCGCGCTTTGCGCAGGTGGCGCGCGACTTTGGCGTCCTCGCCGATGTGCTGGCGACCACGATTCCGTTCGGCGATCTCGGCCCGTTCCAGGCCGCGGCGGAATAGACGCGACTCTTTCCCGAAAGATCGGGCTCTCCGCGAGAGGCGCGAATGCGTTTTCGCTTCGCGAGCGTACGCGCGCTAAACTGAAAACGGGCGACATAAGAAAAAAGGGCCGCTTCTGATGAAGAAGCGGCCCAAGTCTAGGGAGGAAACGCCCAAGGAGGGCAGCGGTAACGCGAGAAGCGCTACCGCACCGCAACAATATGCGGCCGCGTCGCACAAAGTGCAAGGGCTTTTGAGCCGTTTCCCATGCAAAAACACATGGCTCGTTTGCTTCCAGCGAAATCCAGATTCAGTTTCTTTGATAAGGAATTTCAATGGGTTGATAGTCATTTGCATACGAACGAGGCATACAAGGAACTAAGTTCTCAACACTGTGATCGATATTTGGCCAGCATATGGCTCGCCGAGGGCAGGCGGCATCCGCATCCAAAATACCAGGGTGCAAATCAAGACAGCGCTGCACGCGAGAAGCGAATTGAGCTAGGCAGATGAAAGCTTCACCCGAGTTTCGTTTTGAGGATGCGCCGTGACGGTGATCGACTTCTCAGCCTTCATCGGGCGGCTTGCCACCGCGTCCGGCGAAACCATCCTGCCGTTCTTCCGGACTTCGCTCTCGATCGACGACAAGAGCAAGACCAAGGATTTCGATCCGGTGACGGAAGCCGACCGCGCGGCGGAAGCGGTGATGCGGCGGCTGATCAAGGCCAGCTTTCCCCAGCACGGCATCGTCGGCGAGGAATTCGGCAATGAGCGCGACGACGCCGACTATGTCTGGGTGCTCGACCCCATCGACGGTACAAAGTCCTTCATCGGCGGCTTTCCGATCTGGGGCACGCTGATCGCGCTGCTGCACAAGGGCATGCCTGTCTACGGCATGATGCACCAGCCCTTCATCGGCGAGCGCTTTTCCGGCGACAACGGCTCGGCCAACTACAAAGGCCCGTCCGGCGAGCGCCGGCTCCAGGTCCGCCGCTGCGCCTCGCTCTCGGAGGCGACGACCTACACCACCAGCCCGCTGCTGATGAACGAGCGCGACCGCGCCATTTTCGGCCGGATCGAGCAGGGCGCGCGGCTGTCGCGCTATGGCGGCGATTGCTATTCCTATTGCATGCTGGCGGCCGGCCATGTCGATCTCGTGGTCGAGACCGAACTGAAGCCTTACGATATCGCAGCCCTGATCCCGATCGTGACCGGCGCCGGCGGCGTCGTCACCACCTGGGAAGGCAAGCCGGCCCAGGGCGGCGGCCGCATCGTCGCGGCCGGCGACGCCAGGGTTCACGAAGAAGCACTGAAACTGCTCAATCCATAACAAGCGCTCGCGGGAGGCTTGCATGACCATCTCACGCAGGCTTCTCGCTAAATTGTTCTTTAGATTGTTTTTGGGATTGTTTCTGCTGCTGCCGTCAGTGGCGGCGGCGCAGATTTTTCCGGCAAAACCGATCAAGCTGATCGTGCCGTTTCCGGCCGGCGGCCCCAACGACATCATCGCCCGCGTGGTCGGCCAGCGCATGTCGGAACTGGCGGGCCAGCCGGTGCTGATCGACAATCGCGGCGGCCAGGGCGGCGTGCTCGGCACTGATGCGGTCGCCAAGAGCGCGCCCGACGGCTACACCATCGCCATCTCCTCTGCCGGCGCACTTGCGATCAGCCCGAGCATGGAGAAGGTCGCCTACGACACGCTCAATGACCTGACTCCAGTGACGCTGGTTGCGACCGTGCCGGAAATGCTGGTCGTGGCGGCCAATTTGCCCGCCAAGGACATCGGCGAATTGATTGCGCTTGCGAAAGCGCAGCCCGGAAAGCTCAACTTCGCCTCCTCCGGCCCCGGCAGCCTGCCGCATCTCGCCGGCGAGCTGTTCAAGCTGACGGCCAGCATCGACATCGTGCACGTGCCTTATCGTGGTGCCGCGCCCGCGGTGAACGATCTCTTGGGCCAGCAGGTGCAAATGACGTTCCTCGACCTCCCGGTGCTGCTGCCGCAGGTCAAGGCCGGCGCGCTGAAGCCGATCGCGATCGGCTCGGCGGAACGCGCCCCGACCGCGCCCGACGTGCCGACCACGAAGGAAGCAGGCTTTCCGGATCTGCGCATCGAGAACTGGTACGGCATGGTCGCGCCCAAGGGCACGCCGAAGGAGATCGTCACCGCGCTGCATGACCTCGCGACCAAGGCGATGGCGGATCCCGCGGTGAAGGAGAAGCTCGCCGCGCAAGGCGCGACGCTGATCGGCGACGAGCCGGAGCATTTTCGCGCATTCATTGCGGACGAGACCGCGAAATGGGCGAAGGTGATCAAGGACGCCGGCGTGGAGACGGCGAAGTAACCGGTTTACACCTCTCCCGCTTGCGCCCCGCAAACGGGAGAGGGAGCCGATCGCCCGCATGGAAGTACGTCGCATTTACCCTCACACCGCAGCTGCGCGCAGATGCTCTACCAGCATCTTGGCCGGCCGCGGCAGCGCCTTGAAGCTCCGCGCGCAGATCACGAGCTTGCGGTTGGCCCAGGCGTCGCGCAGGCGGACCATGGCGAGTGGCATCAGCTTGGCGCAGCGGCGGGCGGCGGCTTCGGGCACCAGCGCGACGCCGACATCGGCTGAGACCAGCTGGCAGATCGCATCGAAGTCGCGCAGCCGCGCCCGGAAATGCGGGCGCATGCCGAGCCGGGCGGCATGCTTTGAAATATGCATCTGAAGCGCGGTGGCGCTGGTCAGGCCGACGAACTCGCAGGCGTTGGCCTCCTGGAAATCGATCTGGCGGCGGCCGGCGAACGGGCCGCGCTTCGATGTCACCAGCGTCAGACGGTCCTCGCTGAACACGAAGCGCTCGATATGATCAGGCAGCGCGTGCTCGGCGGCGAAACCGAGATCGGCGGCGCCGGCGGTGATCGCGGCTGCGATGTCGGTGCTCTCGCGCTCCTCGATGTCGATGGCGACGTCGGGATGCTCGCGCAGGAAGCCGGCCAGCGCCTTCGGCAGATGCTCCGACAGGCCCGACGTGTTGGCAAGGAAGTGCACGCTGGCGCGCACGCCGCTGGCAAAGCCCGCGAGATCGCCGCGCATGGCGTCGATCTGGTGGATCACGAGCCGCGCATGGTCGAGCAGGCTCTCGCCGGCCGCGGTCAGTTCGACACCGCGGCGCCCGCGCTTGAGCAGCGCGACGCCAAGCGCGTCCTCGAGCCCCTTGATCCGCGCGCTGGCGGAGGCCAGCGCCAGATGCGAGCGCTCCGCGCCGCGGGTGATGCTGCGCTGGTCGGCGACCGCAATGAAGAGCTGGAGATCGACGAGGTCGAAACGCATTGTTGCCTCCTCCAAACCTAGCTTTCGTCGTGGACGAAGGCTGTCTCCGTAACCTCCAGATTGTGCGTGGGCGCGGCTTCGGTCAATGTGCAGGTCATGATTGACCCGCTTCTCATTCTCATCGCCGCCATCTTTCTTGTCGCCGGATTCGTCAAGGGCGTCGTCGGGCTCGGCCTGCCGACGGTCTCCATGGGCCTGCTCGCGGTGAACATGGCGCCCAGCCGCGCGATCGCCATCGTGATCGTGCCCGCCATTGTCACCAACATCTGGCAAACCTTTGTCGGCCCCCATCTGCGCGACATCCTGAGGCGGTTGTGGCCGCTGATGATCGGCACCGTGATCGGCTGCTGGCTCAACGCCGGCGCGCTGACCGGACCCTACGCGCGCTACGGCACGGTTGTGCTCGGCATCCTGCTGGTGATCTACGCCATCATCGGCCTCAGCACATTCAAGTTCCACGTCGCACCGCAGAACGAGAAATGGGTCGGCGGCGTGGTCGGCGTGATCACCGGCGTGATCTCGGCCTCAACCGGCGTGCAGGTGATCCCCTCGATGCCGTTCATGCAGGCGATCGGCATGGAGAAGGACGAGCTGGTGCAGGCGCTCGGCGTGTTCTTCACCACCGCAACGCTGGCACTCGCCTTCAACCTGACCGCCGGCGGCCTGCTGACCCCGGCCAATGCCGTGCCGGGCGCCGTCGCCATGGCCATGGCGTTTGCCGGCATGTTCATCGGCCAGTCGGTGCGGGCGCGGATGCCGGCGGAAGCGTTCCGCCGCTGGTTCCTGGTCGCGATGATCTTGCTCGGTGTCTATTTGGCCGGCAGCGCGCTGCTGAAGGAATTCGCCTGACGCGAGATCCACTCATCCGTTCGGATGAGCTACCGCGTCTCCAGCATCGCGACGCGGATGCCGAGATAGATGAAAAGGCCGCCGAGGGTCCGGTTGACCCAGGCGATCACGCCCTCGGACTGCCGCAGCCGGCGGGCCGCCTTGGCCGCGAACGCCGCCAGCACCAGGCACCACAGCGTCCCCGTGCAGATGAAGATCAGGCCTAGCGTCAGGAAGGCGAGCGGCTTGTGCACGGAATCGGCTGCGACGAATTGAGGCAGGAAGGCCAGGAAGAACAGCGCGACCTTGGGATTGAGCGCGTTGGTGAGGACGCCCTGGAGGAAAACCCGCCGCAGCGAGCTCCGCTCGGCCTCGTCCTTGACCGCCACCAGCGCCGGGCGCGACCACAGCATTAAAAGGCCGGTCAGGACGAGATAGGCCGCGCCGACCAGCTTCAGGATCGAGAACGCGGTGGATGAGGCCATCAAAAGCGCCGAAAGGCCGATCGCAGCGCCCGCGACGTGGAAAAGGCAGCCGCAACTGATGCCGAAGGCCGCCGCTGCCCCGCCGCGCCAGCCCATCTGCATGCTGCGGCCGATCACATAGACCGAATCCGGCCCCGGCGCGACGTTGAGCAGCACACCCGACAGGACGAAGAGCCAGATTTCATGAATGCCCAGCATGTGAGAGGCTCCGCCGCCCGGTCGGGCGGTCCCAGGGGATTGGCCTTAATCGGTCCGCACCCCGCCGTCCACCGCCGGAATTGCGTGGGATTTGCATCGAATTTGCAATGCGGATCATACTTTCGCTCGGCCTCATCTGCTCTATAAAGGCAGGGTTCTGAAAATGCGGGATTCGAGGCGACTGCCACGCGGTGGCTGTCCCCTCTCCCTTGGAGCTCCGAGGATATGGAAAGACGTCTGGCCGCCATCGTCTGCGCCGATGTCGCCGGCTATTCGCGGATGATGGGCACTGACGAGGCCGGCACCCATGCCGCCTTCAAGGCCCATCGCAGCGCGATCCATCCGATCATCCTCAATCACGGCGGCCGCGTCGTCAAGAACACCGGCGACGGCTTCCTGCTGGAATTCCCCTCCATCGTCGGCGCCGCCGAGGCCGCGATCGCGATGCAGCTGCTGATGGCGGAGCGCAATCACCATCTGCCTGCCGAACGCACCATGCAGTTCCGGCTCGGCATCCATATGGGTGACGTCATCGCCGACGAGGACGAGGTGTTCGGTGACGACGTCAACATCGCCGTCCGGCTGGAATCGGTGGCGAGCCCCGGCGGGTTCGCGATCTCGGCCAAGGCCTACCGCGAGGCGAGCAAGCATCTCACCGTGCCGCTGGTCGACGGCGGCAACCACCGCTTCAAGAACATCAGGGATCCGGTCGGGGTCTGGACCTGGACGCCCGACGGCGCGACCGCACTTGCGCCGGAGCTGAAGGAAGGGTCCGCACTCTCGCAGCAATACCGCACTGCCATCGTCGGCGTGCTGCCCTTCGCCAATCTCAGCGACGCCCAGGACGAATATTTCTCCGACGGCCTGACCGAGGACCTGATCCACGCGTTGTCGCTGCAATCGTTCTACCGCGTGCTGAGCCGCAACTCGACCTTCGCCTTCAAGGGCAAGAATGTCGGCACCCGCGTGATCGCGCGCGAGATCGACGCCACCTATCTGATCCAGGGCTCGGTGCGGCGCGCCGGCGCCAAGATCCGCGTCACCGCCGAGCTGATCGCGCCGGAGACCGGCGAGCAGCTCTGGACCGGCCGTTACGACCGCGACATCGGCGATCTCTTTGCGATGCAGGACGAGATCACGACCAATCTGTCCGCCGCCATCGCCACCGAGATCGTCCGCGCCGAGGCCTCCGCGCCCGCGCGCCCGACCAATGACATCACCGCCTGGGACCGCTTCCTGAAGGGCCTGTCGCATTATTACCGGCAGACCAAGGAGGATCTGAGCACGGCCGTCGACCTGTTCCGGGAAGCGATCGCGCTCGATCCCAAGCTGTCGATCGCGCATGCCTATCTGGCGACGATCCAGATCCAGAGCATCCAGTTCGGCTGGGTCAAGGGCACGCGCGAGATGTGGGCCGAGGCGATGAGGCTTGCCGAAACCAGCGTCCGGCTCGACCCGCGCTCATCCTTCGCGTTCTCGGTCCTGTCCTGGGCGCACGCATTGGAAGGCCATGACGAGGCGGCGATGGACGCCGCCAAGCGCGCGGTCGCCCTCAACCCCTACGACATGGGCGCGCGCGGCGTGCTCGGCATCTGCCACTTCGTCGTCGGCGAGCACCGGCAAGCGATCGAGCTGTTCTCGATGGCCGCCCAGCGCGACAACAGCGACCCGCGCTATCAATGGGCGGCGCTGAATGCCTTCAGCCACTATCTCGTCGGCCAGTATGACGCGACCCTGTCGTGGGCCCGCGAGCAGCTCTACGTCAATCCGAACCACATGCAGGCGCTCGCGATCCGCGCTGCGGCGCTGGCGCAGCTGGGACGGACCGGCGAGGCGATCGAGGCGACAGGCATGCTGATGGGCAACTACCCGACCCTGAATGTCGACCGCCATTTGCGGAATTTTCACTGGAAGCGGGCCGAGGACATCGCGCATTACCGCGACGGGCTCCTGAAGGCGGGCGTCCCGGCCAGCAAGCTCACCCTGGTCCAGAGCGACGTCAGACGCGCCGCCGAATCCTGAAGGCGAGCCTGCGCATGCGCTGCAATCTCACCTCCGGCTTTATTGACACGACAGTGAATTCAACCACACTTCTCCACACGCTGAAGTAGTATAGATTGCTGCCGGTTTGTTAGCACTTTCCGCGCTTGATCGGCGCGTCTGTATTTCACGATTCGCTGTTTTCAGGATTTTGGGCCATGAACGACTCCGTCTCGAAGCCCCCCATCGATCCATCGATCCAGGTCTCGCCGGACAATCCCTGCCCGTTCCTCCGGGGCCTTGTCGGCGAGGGTCTTGTCGACGGCGGCACGGTCCCGCTCCGGACGCTGTCGCAGACCATCGCAAATGCAAGCGGCGAGACTGGAGCGAAAAAGACGCTGGCCCGCATCCAAGTCCGCGGCGTTGCGCTGATCGCCAATGGCGCCTGTCACATCCTGCAAAGCATCTTCTGGGGCGCGCAGCTCAATGGCTTGCGCGGCGGTCCGCTCGACAAGCTCGGTGCCGGCTCGCGCATCCTCGGCGTCGACGGGGGCGTCAACGAGGACGAGATTGCGCGGCTCGCCAGTTTCGGCGGCACTTATGCCGATCCCAATGGCGGCACCGAGACCGGGCTCAACGCCTCGCAAATCCAAACCTTCATGAACGACAATCTCAAGCGCGCCGGCAATCAGTCGCGCTGGTATTACCCAATCCTGATGAAGTTCGAATGGCCGGTCCTGCTCAAGATCATGGGCAAGGGTCAGGGTGATGACCGCTATCTCAGCGTGGCCGAGGTGAGGACATTGTTCAACAAGCGCAAATTCCCTGACAGGATCACCCAGCGGGTCGTCAGTCAGCCGGTTACCCCGCCCTCGCTTATATTGCGCGTTGCCGGCGGATTAGCCGCTGCGCTGCTCGTCTTTGGCATCGTGGCGCTGCGCTTTCCCGATCAATTCCAGCCGATGTTGCCCGGCATCCTCGGGGACCTGGTGGCGCCGCCATTGCCGGAGCACGTCGAACCCCGCGCCGCGTACTGGCTCGAGCAAAACTGGGCGCTGGAGGACCGGCACTGGTTTCATCACGCCAGCCAAGGCACGGCGACCTTCCCGGTGCCCTATAGCTGGTTCATGGCGCTCGAGCAGCCGCGGCTTCATTTCTTCGCAAAGCCGGGGATGCTGCATGACAGCGACCATCTGCAGCGCTTCGGCTTCATCCCCAGCCCGCAGACGCTCAACACCGACGACGCCACGCTGCGCCGGTTCGGCTATGCCAACGTCTACGACAAGACGAGGCCGGTGCCGGCACGGCTTTGGGATCCGCCGGTCAACTGGGGCGCCCAGGCTGAAAACGTCGACGGCCTGCCGGTCGGCTTTGCGCGCATGACCGGCGTGCCCGATCCTGCGACCGGCCAGGTCGGCGAGGACCGGATCGGCCTGACCTGCGCCGCATGCCACACCGGCCAGATCCACTACAAAGGCATCGATATCCGCTTCGACGGCGGCCCGGCGATGACCGATCTGAGGAAGCTCGAGGTCACGACCGGCCTGTCGATCGCCTATACGCTCCTCGTGCCGGGTCGCTTCACGCGCTTCGCCGACCGTGTGCTCGGCCCCTCCGCCAGCGATGCGGATCGCGATGCGCTGAAGCAGAAGTTGAGCACGATCGGCACGTTCCTGGTCGACTGGGAGAAGACCTACAAGAAAACCATCGACGGCAAGACGAGGTTCAACGAGAAGACGAAGCGGGACGAGCAGCAGCAGGACACCGAGGAAGGTTACGGCCGCCTCGACGCACTCAACCGCATCGGCAATCAGGTCTTCTCCCAGGACATGACGCTGAGCGGCCTCAGCGGCTTCGAGAAGAATCTGCATGCCAAGGACGCGCCGGTCAGCTTCCCGCCGATCTGGACCGTGCCTTGGCTCAAATTCGCGCAATATGACGCTTCCATCGAACAACCGCTGATCCGCAACGCCGGCGAAGCGCTGGGCGTAACCGCGCTGCTCAACTTGTCCGACAATGCACCCAAGGACACGCTGTTCCGCTCATCGATGGACATCAAGAATCTGAACTGGATCGAGGATCTGCTGAAGGGGTCGCCGCCCTATCCGAAAAAGCAGCTCTCCGGACTGACATCACCGAAATGGCCGTCGGACATCTTTGGCAATGATGCCTGGAAGATCGATGGCGACCGCGTCAAGAATGGCCGTAAGCTCTACGCGCAGATTTGCGCCGAATGCCATCTCGGGCCGGTCAACGATCCCGTGTTCGACACCGAATTTCCGGACCAGAGCATCTGGTCTTCGTCGCGCTGGCAGACCATCGGCAACGACAAATTCCTGAACGAGGTGCAAAAGAGCGTCAAAGGCATGGGGACCGATCCCGCTCAGGCCGGTGTGCTGGCGACGCGGACGGTTCAGGTGCCGGGCTTTCTCAAGCTCGATCCCACGCAGAAGCTCAATGCCTGGTGGAGCTGCAATCTGCCGGATATTTCTTCGACCGACATGCCTTACTCGGTCGGCTTGATGGTGCTCGTCGACATCGTCAGCCGCAAAGCGATGGACGATGCGAAGATCGACCCGAAGGCTCAGCAGATCTGGTGGGGTGCGCGCCAGAATTGCCCGAATCCCGGTCCGCAGCCGCCCGACAAGAAGGAGCCGCCGCCCTGGTATCGCGCGCGCCCGCTCAACGGCGTCTGGGCCACCGCGCCTTACCTGCACAACGGATCGGTGCCCTCGCTCTACTGGATGCTGAGCCCCGCAGCCGAGCGCCCGAAATCGTTCTGCATGGGTGGTGGTCGCGACTACGATCCGAAGCAGGTCGGCTTCGCGGTCGCCGATGGCGAGAGCTGCAAGACCGGGCAGTCGCGCTTCTCGACGCGAGCGTCTGATGGCACCGAGATGTTCGGCAACAGCAATGCCGGCCACTCGTTCGATGGCACGCCGGGCCCGGGCAAGGACGGCACCATCGGCCGCGTGCTGAAAGAGCAAGAGCGCTACGATTTGATCGAGTATCTGAAGACGCTGTAGTCAAAGCCCTCGCCGTCATGGCCGGGCTTGTCCCGGCCATCCACGATCTTTACCGCGGCACTGAGAACGTGGATGCCCGGGACAAGCCCGGGCATGACGGAGATTGCGGAACGCTCAGTGGCTCTGGATGCTCCGGGTCTTCATCACTTGAACAGCGGCGTGCCCGGCACGAACGCATCAAATGCGGCCCAGAACTGGGAGCGGTAGCGGTCCTGCTCCTGCAGGATCTCGTGCTTCGAGCCGGCGATCACGAGATGGGAGCCGGCGCGCAAATGGTAGGCGAACTCCTCGATCGCCGCGGTCGAAACCACGCTGTCGTTGGAGGCCGCCAGCATCAGGATCGGCTGGCGGATCTCGGACGGGTAGTTCATGCCCTTGAAGACGTCCATCGCACGGAACGCGGTATCGGCCCAGGCGACCGTCGGTGACGCCAGGCCGAGCGTGGGATCCTCCTCCAGGATCGCGGCGTTGCGCGCATAGCGCACGGGATCGCTGGTCAGGGGATTGTTGATGAAGGGCGACAGCCCGGTGAGGTGGTCGCTGCCGCCGGGAATGTACCCGCCGCCCCGCCCCAGCAACCGCATCGTCTTCAACAGCGCCCGCACTGGAAACGAGGTGGCGCGGCCCGGCAGGTCGATCATCGGCGCCGACAGCACCATGCGGTCGAACCAGCGCTTTTGCGCATGCGCCAGCCGCAACAGCACCGCGCCGCCCATGGAATGGGCCAGCGCGAAGAACGGCGGCGGGCAATCCGGCAGCACAACCTGCTGCACGAAGGTCTCGACGTCGATCTCGTAGTCGGCGAAGTTGCGCACATAGCCCTTGCGCGGATCGCGCAGGCGGCGCGAGGAATGTCCCTGCCCGCGCCAGTCGAACGTTGCCACCGCAAAGCCGCGGTCGCGCAAATCGCGCACGGTCTCGAAATATTTCTCGATCTGCTCGCTGCGCCCGGTGAAGACGCAGACGGTGCCCTTGCGGTTCGCCGGCGGCGCCCAGCGCGCAAAGCGCAGCTCGACGCCATCGGGCGTCTTGATGGTGCCGCTGACGACGTCTTCGGGAACGGGATTGGACGGGATCGAGACCAGCGTCATGATTGGGAGTGCGTGGGCGCCAAGTGCTGCAAATCAGGGGGGCGGGAGCGCCTAAAAGGCGCCATTGCCGCCCTCTTGAACGCTGTCTGGACTCACCCATATCACCTCAGTGCAGGCCGCTACCAGTGTTTCGGAACCGGAACATCAGGCTGCACACAGACTAAAGCCCGGCCCGATTGGCGGGCGGGTTACCCGAACAGTCGCTCAATGGAGGACTTGACCATGCGTACCTACGATCTCACCCCGTTCTATCGTTCCACCGTCGGCTTCGATCGCCTCTTCAACCTGCTCGACCAGGCAGGCTCTGACGGCAGCCCCGGTTATCCCCCCTACAACATCGAGCGCACCGGCGAGAACACCTACCGCATCACTGTTGCGGTCTCCGGCTTCGCCAAGGATGAGCTCTCCCTCGTCGCGAAGGAAAACACGCTGACGATCAAGGGCGAGAAAGTCGCCAGCGAGAACTCGAAGTCCGAAGTGCTCTATCGCGGTATCGCCGCCCGAGCCTTCGAGCGCGCCTTCCAGCTTGCCGACTTCGTGCAGGTGAAGGACGCCTCGCTCGAGAACGGCCTGCTCCACGTCGACCTCGTGCGCGAGATTCCCGAAGCCAAGAAGCCGCGCCAGATCGCGATCAACACCGGCGCAGCAAAGGCGCAGGTGATCGAGAGCTCAGTCGCCGCCTAAGCAGCACATAACCTTCAAGGTTGCGAAAACGCCCCGGTGCCCCGGGGCGTTTTTTGCGCTGCATCACAGAGTGGTGAGGATGCGTAACGCCGCGACCTTACGCTCCGTCCTTTGGGCATCGCACCCAAAACAAGACGGAGAACGATCATGCCTTTCTGGCGCAGCCTTTTCGTCGCCGCGAGCCTGCTGGCGGCCCCCATCAGCCTTGCCCATGCGCAGACCCCGCAGACGGTGAAGGCGAAGAACGTCGTGCTGGTGCATGGCGCCTGGGCCGATGGCTCGAGCTGGTCGGAGGTGATCCCGATCCTTCAGGCCGCAGGCCTCAACGTCACCGCCGTGCAGAATCCGCTGGGATCGCTCGCCGAGTCGGTCGATGCGACCAAGCGCGCGCTGGCCGAGCAGGATGGTCCGACCGTGCTGGTCGCGCATTCCTGGGGCGGCACCGTGATCAGCCAGGTCGGCACCGATCCGAAGGTCACCGGCCTCGTCTACATCGCCGCGCGCGCCCCCGATGCCAACGAGGATTTCGTCGCGTTGTCGAAGCAGTTTCCGGCGGGACCCGCGCGTGCCGGCATCGTCGAGCGCGACGGCTACACAAAACTTTCCGAAGATGCCTTCCTGAAATATTTCGCCAACGGCGTCGCGCCGGAACGCGCGAAGGAGCTCTACGCGGTGCAGTGGCCGACGGCCGCCTCGATCTTCGCCGGCCGCACCACTGAAGCCGCCTGGCATTCGAAGCCGAGCTGGTACGCGGTGTCAAAGAACGACGGCACCATCAACCCCGATTTCGAACGCTTCCTCGCCAAGCGCATGAACGCGACCACGATCGAGCTCGATGCCGGCCACCTCTCGCTGGTGTCGCATCCGAAGGAGGTTGCGAATTTGATCATGGAGGCGGCCGGGTATCCGCGCAGCTGAGCGGCGATCGCTGAAAATGCAAAAGGCGCCTGAGCATTTCGGGCGCCTTTTGTTTTGCTCAGCTGTCTCCGCGCTGTCGCGTCAAGCGCGCGTCGCTCTAATCCAGCCCCTGTGCCGCCGGCATCTCTTGCGTCGGCAAGATCGTTGCCGGCGGCTTCGCCTGACCAATGGTGGGTGCGGCAGCCTCGGCCGGCTTTGCCTGCACGGCGGCCGTCTGCTGCGCCTGCGATGCCTGGACCTGCTGCGCCGTCTGCTCGGCGGGCTTGGTAGCCGCGACCGGTGTCTCGACCCGCTGCGGAGCCGCCTTGGGCAGCGGAACGGCGCGGCTGGCGACATGCGGGATCGGCGCTGGCGGGCGCGGCGGGCCGCCACGGACCATGGTCGGCGGCGGCAGCGCGCTTTGCGGCCGGTAAGGTGCAACCGAAGGCTCCTCATAGGCCGGCGCCATGCCATAGGCATCAGCCGCCGGCATGAAGCGGATAATCCGCCCGTCGCGGGCATCGATCACGAGCCGGCCGTCGTCGCCGCGACGGTCGATCACCGCGATGGTATAGACCGCGCCGCGCAGGCGCGGGATGCCGAGCGGCGAGAAGCCGTTTTCGCGCAGCACCGCGTAGACCTCGGTGGGCGGCAGCAGCGCCGGCGCCGGGCCGCGCTCCTCATAACCATAGCCGTAGCCGTAACGCGGCGGTGGCGCGGCGTCCGGTGGCCCGTAGGGTCCATCGAAATCCGACACCGCGATCATGGCCCCGCCGGAAAGACCGCTCGCCGGAATCTGAGCCTGAGCAGCGGTTGCGGCTAGCGCCAGGGTGGCCGCGGCCACACATCCTGTGAAAAACTTCATGGTCGACACGCTCCTGTCAGGCCCCCGGATGGTCGCGCTCTTTCGCTTCTTGCGGCGTGGCGCGCCTTTCGAAGGGGCGATCCGAAGCTTCATTCGGGATTTCGGCGTCGGCAGGGCCGGATCAGGGCGCGTTTGCTTCAAAACCGGGGCCGCGCGCCATTCAGAAAGCGGCGATTGACACTTTGGGAATCGGGACTTTCGCGCGCTTGTGTGATAGACAAAAATTTGGCAAGGTGATGTTTAGGACAGGAAGACTGTCTCAATTTTGCTTGCGGTTCCGGCATAGGGATTGCAACAAAAATCGGTGCTCTCGAGCGCCGCGAAGGTACCAGGCAAAGCCGTTCTCGGGGACGAAGAACGCCTTGGCCTGAATTTAAGAAAATGCGGCTCGCAGAGGACGAGCGGTGGCCCAAAACCGGGTGCCGCGGGACGTCCAAGGTGCGCCGAAGATGGCGGTGAGGCAGCTTGCCGCATGGAGAGGACGAGGACATGAACGGGTCGCAATTCGAGCGCGCAAACATCGTGGCAGAAGAGCTGTCGGCGACGGTCGCCTCGAAAACGACCGATCCGATTCAGGAACACAATTCGCGCCCGCCGGCCGAAGGTCTCTACGATCCGAGCCTGGAGAAGGATTCCTGCGGCGTCGGCTTCATCGCCAACATCAAGGGCAAGAAGTCCCACGAGATCGTCTCGGACGCGCTCAGCATCCTCTGCAACCTCGAGCACCGCGGCGCCGTCGGCGCCGATCCGCGCGCCGGTGACGGCGCCGGCATCTTGGTCCAGATCCCGCACGCCTTCTTCAGCCGCAAGGCCAAGGAGATCGGCTTCGCGCTGCCCGCGCCCGGCGAATACGCCATCGGCGCGCTGTTCATGCCGCGCGACACCGCCTGGCGCAACGTCATCAAGAGCATCATCGCCGACCAGATCAAGGCGGAAGGCCTGACCCTGCTCGGCTGGCGCGACGTGCCGACCGACAATTCCTCGCTCGGCGTCACCGTGAAGCCGACCGAGCCCGCCTGCATGCAGGTGTTCATCGGCCGCAACGGCACCGCCAAGACCGAGGACGATTTCGAGCGCCGGCTCTACATCCTGCGCAAGTCGATCTCGCAGGCGATCTACCAGCGCCGCGACCGCGGGCTCGCAGGCTATTACCCCTGCTCGATGTCCTGCCGCACCGTGATCTACAAGGGCATGTTCCTCGCCGACCAGCTCGGCAAGTACTATCCCGATTTGCACGAGAAGGATTTCGAGAGCGCGCTCGCGCTCGTTCACCAGCGCTTCTCGACCAACACCTTCCCGGCGTGGTCGCTGGCGCATCCCTACCGCATGATCGCGCATAACGGCGAGATCAACACGCTGCGCGGCAACACCAACTGGATGGCGGCGCGCCAGGCCTCTGTGAGCTCCGAGCTGTACGGCAAGGACATCAACCGGCTGTGGCCGATCTCCTACGAAGGCCAGTCGGACACTGCCTGCTTCGATAACGCGCTCGAATTCCTGGTGCAGGGCGGCTACTCGCTGCCGCACGCCGTCATGATGATGATTCCGGAGGCGTGGGCCGGCAATCCCTTGATGGATGAGAAGCGCCGCGCCTTCTACGAATATCACGCCGCCCTGATGGAGCCGTGGGACGGCCCCGCCGCGATCGCCTTCACCGACGGCCGCCAGATCGGCGCCACGCTCGACCGCAACGGTCTGCGGCCGGCGCGGTACCTCGTGACCAAGGACGACCGTATCGTGATGGCGTCCGAAATGGGCGTGCTGACGATCCCCGAGGACCAGATCATCACCAAGTGGCGGTTGCAGCCCGGCAAGATGCTGCTGGTCGACCTCGAGCAGGGCCGCTTGATCCCCGACGACGAGATCAAGGCCGAGCTGGCGCGCAGCCATCCCTACGAGGAGTGGCTGGAGCGGACCCAGATCGTGCTGGAAGAGCTGCCGAAGGTGCCGACCACCGGCGTGCGCTCTAACCTATCGCTTTTGGATCGCCAGCAGGCGTTCGGCTACAGCCAGGAAGACATCGCCATCCTGATGACACCGATGGCGTCCATCGGCGAGGAAGCGGCCGGCTCGATGGGCAACGACACGCCGATATCGGCGCTGTCGGACAGGGCCAAGCCGCTGTTCACCTACTTCAAGCAGAACTTTGCGCAGGTCACCAACCCGCCGATCGACCCGATCCGCGAGGAGCTGGTGATGAGCCTGGTCTCGATCATCGGGCCGCGGCCGAACCTGTTCGATCTGCAGGGCCTTGCCACAACCAAGCGCCTCGAAGCACGCCAACCGATCCTGACCGATGCCGATCTCGAAAAGATCCGCTCGATCTCGGATGTGGCCGAGTCGCACTTCAAGTCGCGCACGCTGGACACCACCTTCCACGCCGGTCTCGGCGCGGCCGGCATGGACCAGGTGCTCGACGAGCTCTGCGCGCGCGCGGAAGCTGCGGTGCGCGAGGGCGTCAACATCATTATCCTGTCCGACCGCATGGTCGGCACTGACCGCGTGCCGATCCCGTCGCTGCTGGCCTGCGCCTCCGTGCACCACCATCTGATCCGCACCGGCCTGCGCACCTCGGTCGGCCTCGTCGTCGAGTCCGGCGAGCCGCGCGAAGTGCATCACTTCGCCTGCCTCGCGGGTTACGGCGCTGAAGCGATCAATCCCTATCTGGCTTTCGAAACCATCATCGCGATGAAGGACCGCCTGCCCGGCCCGCTCGACGACTACGAGATCGTCAAGCGCTACATCAAGTCGATCGGCAAGGGCCTGCTCAAGGTGATGTCCAAGATGGGCATCTCGACCTACCAGTCCTATTGCGGCGCGCAGATCTTCGACGCGGTCGGCCTCAAGGCGGACTTCGTCGGAAAGTTCTTCGTCGGCACGCATACCCGCGTCGAAGGCGTGGGTCTCGCCGAGATCGCGGAAGAGGCCGTGCGCCGCCATGCCGACGCGTTCGGCGAGGCGCTGGTCTACAAGACCGCGCTCGATGTCGGTGGTGAATACGCCTATCGCAGCCGCGGCGAGGATCATGCCTGGACCGCCGAGTCGGTCGGGCTGCTTCAGCATGCCGCCCGCGGCAATTCGCTGGAGCGCTATCGCGCCTTCGCAAAAATCCTCAACGAGCAGTCGGAGCGGCTGCTGACGCTGCGCGGCCTGTTCCGGATCAAGAATGCGGACGAAGAGAAGCGCAAGCCCATTCCGCTCGATCAGGTCGAGCCGGCCAAGGACATCGTCAATCGTTTCGCCACGGGTGCGATGAGCTTCGGCTCGATCTCGCGCGAGGCGCACACGACGCTTGCGATCGCCATGAACCGGATCGGCGGCAAGTCGAACACCGGTGAAGGCGGCGAGGAAGCGGATCGCTTCAAGCCGATGCCGAACGGCGACAGCATGCGTTCGGCGATCAAGCAGGTCGCTTCCGGCCGCTTCGGCGTCACCACGGAGTATCTCGTCAACTCCGACATGATGCAGATCAAGATGGCGCAGGGCGCCAAGCCCGGCGAAGGCGGCCAGCTGCCCGGCCACAAGGTCGACGCGACCATCGCAAAAGTTCGTCATTCGACGCCGGGCGTCGGCCTGATCTCGCCGCCGCCGCACCACGACATCTACTCGATCGAGGATCTGGCGCAGCTGATCTACGACCTCAAGAACGTCAACCCGACGGGCGACGTTTCGGTCAAGCTCGTCTCCGAGATCGGTGTCGGCACCGTCGCCGCGGGCGTCGCCAAGGCGCGCGCCGATCATGTCACCATCGCGGGCTTCGAGGGCGGCACCGGCGCCTCGCCGCTGACCTCGATCAAGCATGCCGGCTCGCCGTGGGAAATCGGCCTTGCCGAAACCCACCAGACGCTGGTGCGCGAGCGGCTGCGCAGCCGCATCGTGGTCCAGGTCGACGGCGGCTTCCGCACCGGTCGTGACGTCGTGATCGGCGCGCTGCTCGGTGCCGACGAGTTCGGCTTTGCCACCGCGCCGCTGATTGCGGCCGGCTGCATCATGATGCGCAAGTGCCATCTCAACACCTGCCCGGTCGGCGTCGCCACGCAAGATCCCGTGCTGCGCAAGCGCTTCACCGGCCAGCCCGAGCACGTGATCAACTACTTCTTCTTCGTCGCGGAGGAAGTCCGCGAGATCATGGCCTCGCTCGGCTTCCGCACCTTCAACGAGATGATCGGCCAAGTTCAGCTGCTCGACCAGACCAAGCTGGTCGCGCACTGGAAGGCCAAGGGGCTCGACTTCTCGAAGCTCTTCGTCAAGCAGAAGGAGGAGAAGGGCCAGAAGATCTATCACTCCGAGCGCCAGAACCATCATCTGGAGGCGGTGCTCGACCGCACGCTGATCGAGAAGGCACAGCCCTCGCTCGATCGCGGCGCGCCGGTGAAGATCGAGGCTGCGATCAACAGCACCAACCGCTCCGCCGGTGCGATGCTGTCCGGCACGGTCGCCAAGATCTACGGCCACGCCGGCCTGCCGCAGGACACCATCCATGTCAGCCTCAAGGGCACCGCGGGTCAGGCCTTCGGTGCGTGGCTCGCCAACGGCGTCACCTTCGAGCTCGAAGGTGAAGCCAACGACTATGTCGGCAAGGGCCTCTCTGGCGGCAAGATCATCGTCAAGCCGCCGGCCAACAGCAGCATCGTGCCGGAAGAGAGCATCATCGTCGGCAACACCGTGATGTACGGCGCGATTCAGGGCGAGTGCTACTTCCGCGGCGTCGCCGGCGAACGCTTTGCCGTGCGCAACTCGGGCGCGGTCGCCGTCGTCGAAGGCGCGGGCGATCATTGTTGCGAATACATGACCGGCGGCATCGTGGTCGTGCTCGGCAAGACCGGGCGCAACTTCGCGGCCGGCATGTCCGGCGGCATCGCCTATGTGCTCGACGAGACCGGCGATTTCGACAAGCTGTGCAACATGGCGATGGTCGAGCTCGAGCCGGTGCTGTCGGAAGAGCTGATCAATGCCGGCACCTACAACCACTCGGGTGACCTCGAGGCGCATGGCCGGGTCGACGTGTTCAAGAACCTGCTCGACTCCGACGTCGAGCGCCTGCACGTCCTGATCTCGCGCCATGCGAAAGCGACCGGCTCCAACCGCGCCGCCGACATCCTTGCCAATTGGAAGGATTGGCTGCCCAAATTCCGAAAGGTGATGCCGGTCGAGTACCGGCGCGCGCTGCGCGAAATGGCGGCCAACGCGGACGCCGAGCCGAAAATCGCGATCGGGGCCTAGGAATATCAGCGCCCGTCATTGCGAGCGTAGCGAAGCAATCCAGACTTTCTCCTCGGATATAGACTGGATTGCTTCGTCGCTTCGCTCCTCGCAATGACGGTGGGGAAGCAACAAACGAATTTAAGCGGCAGGGACTTCGGGTTTAATGGGCAAGATCACGGGTTTTCTCGAAATCGAACGGCATGACCGCAAGTACACCCCGGTCGCCGAGCGCGTGAAGCATTACAACGAGTTCGTCGTTCCCTTGACCGAGAAGGAAACGCGCGACCAGGCTGCGCGCTGCATGAACTGCGGCATTCCCTATTGCCACGGCACCGGCTCGGTCGCGCCCGGCACGCCCGGCTGCCCGGTCAACAACCAGATCCCCGATTTCAACGACCTCGTCTATCAGGGCAATTGGGAAGAAGCCTCGCGCAACCTGCACTCGACCAACAATTTCCCGGAGTTCACCGGCCGCATCTGTCCGGCTCCATGTGAAGCCTCCTGCACGCTCAACATCGACGACAACCCCGTCACCATCAAGACCATCGAATGCGCGATCGTCGATCGTGCCTGGGACAATGGCTGGCTGAAGCCTGAAGTCGCGGCGGTGAAAACCGGCAAGAAGGTCGCCGTGATCGGCTCGGGTCCGGCCGGCATGGCCTGCGCGCAGCAGCTCGCGCGCGCCGGCCACGACGTGCACCTGTTCGAGAAGTACGCCAAGGCCGGCGGCCTTCTTCGTTATGGCATTCCCGACTTCAAGATGGAGAAGGGCATCATCGACCGCCGCGTCACACAGATGGAAGGTGAAGGCGTCACCTTCCACTACAACAGCCATGTCGGCGTCGACGGCAATGTCGATCCGCGCGAGATGTTGAACGAGTACGACGCCGTTGCGCTGACCGGCGGCGCAGAGGCTCCGCGCGACTTGGCGATCCCCGGCCGCGAGCTCGACGGTATTCACTACGCGATGGACTTCCTGCCGCAACAGAACCGCCGCGTCTCGGAGGAGCCGCTGAACGGCGTCACCGAGATTTTGGCCGGCGGCAAGCATGTCGTCGTCATTGGTGGTGGCGACACCGGCTCTGACTGCATCGGCACCTCGCTGCGCCAGGGCGCGCTCTCGGTGACCCAGCTCGAGATCATGCCCGCCCCGCCCGAGCGCGAGAACAAGGGCCTGACCTGGCCGAACTGGCCGCTCAAGATGCGCACGTCGTCGAGCCAGGCCGAAGGCGCGGTCCGCGAATACGCCGTGCTGACGCAGAAGTTTTCCGGCGAGAACGGCAAGGTCAAGAAGCTGCACTGCGTGCGCATCGACGACAAGTTCAAGCCGATTGCCGGCACCGAGTTCGAGCTCGATGCCGAGTTGATCCTGCTCGCGATGGGCTTTGTCCATCCCGTCCACGAGGGCCTGTTGAAGCAGCTCGCGATCGATCTCGACCCGCGCGGCAACGTCAAGGCCAACACGCTGGACTACCAGACCTCGCGCCCGAACGTGTTCTCCGCCGGCGACATGCGGCGCGGGCAATCGCTGGTGGTGTGGGCGATCCGCGAGGGCCGGCTGTGCGCAAGGTCGATCGACACGTTCCTGATGGGGAAGACGGACCTGCCGCGGTAGGTTCGGTCATTCCGGGGCGCGCCACTTGGCGCGAGCCCGGAATCCATCGGGCCTCAGGGACGGTGGATAAATGGATTCCGGGCTCGCGCTTCGCGCGCCCCGGAATGACGGCGGAAAGAGCCGCGCCCTCGCCTTTTGCCTCGCTGAATGTGCACGGCGGCAGGCGTACTAATTCTGCAGCCTCACCCCGACCATCACCACCGTCCCCTGCGAGCTTGAGCCCGGCTGGTTCGAGTCCAGGATGTCGTGGCGCAGCGTGCCCTTGATCCAGACATTGCGGTTGAGCTTGTAGATCAGGTTGCCTTCAAGCGAGTAGGTCTTGTCGTTGCGGTTCTGGCCCTGATAGTCGTAGGTGCCGTAGGTGAACTTGCCGATCGCGGTGAGCCAGCGGCGGAAGTCATGATCCACCTCGGCAGCATAGGTGTGCACCAGCACGCCGGAGGAGCCGGGGATCGTGGTTTCCGCGATCTGCGTGTCGGTGTTGAATTTCACCGTGGTCAGGCCGCTCGCGTTCCAGATCAGCGAGCCCGAGGTCAGGAAACCCGAGAGCTGGCTCAGCCGCGGGTCGACATAGTTGCGCGCGGAGTAGCCGACCGAGATCTCGCCGGTAAGGATGCGCGAGAATTCAAAGGACGAGCCGACCTTGGCATAGCCGCCGTTTGAATCGCGCAAGTATCCGTTGCGATCGGCGGCCTGATCGTGGACGCGGTTGTCGCCTTCGATCTCGACGAACGGCTTGAGGCCCGGCTTGAGCTCATAGGAGAAACGCCCGACGCCGCCATACTGGTTGAAATCGCGATCGTCGTTGCTGAAGGTCGAGCCGTCGGTGAGTTTGGAGTCGGTATAGGCGGTGCGGTCGATCGTGGCGCCGGCCGCGACCTGGAAGCGGTTAAAAGTCTGGTCGAAACCGAAGGTGCCGCCATAGGTGGCGTAAACGGGATATTTCTGCAGGCCGGCCTGCACGTTCGGGCTGCCGGGATTGTCGGTGGCGAGGCGCAGGCGCAGCTGCGAGGTCAGCTTGAGATCGCGGTCGACGTCGAAACGGCCGTCGACATGGCCAGTGAAATCGGGACGGTTGATTTCGACCGGCGACGGCGAGGCAAGTCCGTCGATCGTCGCCGGCATGTTGTTGGTGTAGCCCGAGAACGAGCCGCGCAGATCTGCGACCAGCGCGTGGCGTTCCCAGTCGGACATGACGAGAAGATCGGGCGCGACGACGTAGACCGGCGAGCCGACCGGCTTCTGCAGGCGCGCAGGATTGGTGTCGTAGCCGGTGGAAAGCTCGAGGCCGCCCTTGATCAGGAAGCTGCCGGCGTAATCGCCGACCGCGCCGAACGCATCGTCATCGATCTTGAGGCGACGGCGCTGAGGCTGACCGGGTACGGTGCCGGCCATCGCCGGCGGCACCGGCGTCTTGTTCGCGGTCTCCGACGGCGGTGGCGCAATGCGCGGTGCGCCGAGAGGGGACAGTGTCGGTGTTACGGACGGCACCGGCGAGCCCGGACCTGTGGGCTTCTTCGGCTTCGGCTGGCCCGGATAGAGTCTTGGCTGCTGGCGCTTGCGGTTGAGCGAGTCGTAGCCGGAGCTGCTCGCGCCGTTGGCTGCGGGCAGGCCATACGTCGGGACCTGACCGATACGCGACGGCGCAGGCCTCTCGCGGCTCTTGCGCGGATCGTCGTTGGGATCCGGCGGCGCCGGGATCGCATCCGATGGCGCCTGCGGGACAGCGGCCGTGCGGCGCGTCGGCAGGGTGTCGGGCGCGACGAAGCCGCCGCGATTGGGATTGAACAGATCGGGCGTCAGGCTCTGGGCGGCCGCCGGGCCGGTTTCCAGTGCGGTCAGCAGCAGGCATGGCAAAGCGGCGCGAAAGACGTACGCGCAACTGCTCCGGCCCCTACCTGGAGGCGACCCCACGATGGAATAACTCCAACGAAATCAAACGCTTCTTCGATGCCCTTCCGCGAATGCGCGGGAACCATCGTTAATGGAGTTAAAACAATTATGGTTAATGACCGGTTGAGGGCGTTGGAGCCCGCGTCGCCTCGTCGGCGCGGGCGTGCTAAGGAGGCGGCAATCGCCCTACCTCTCTGGATAGATGCATGCCGAGCTCGAAACCGCTGATGACCCCATCATCCGGCCCTACCCCGACAAGCGTCGAATCCGCGCTCCGCACGCTGGAGACCGAGAGCGGCGGCATCAACGCGCTCGCGACCGCCCTGCGCGGTCCGCTGGGAGAGGCGTTCGCTAGGGCTGTCGACCTGATCCGCAACGCCAAGGGCCGTGTCATCGTCACCGGGCTCGGCAAGTCCGGCCACATGGCGCGCAAGATCGCAGCGACCCTGGCCTCGACAGGCACGCCGGCGTTCTTCGTTCACACCGCTGAAGCCGCCCATGGCGATCTCGGCATGATCACCACCGACGACGTCATCATGGCGCTGTCCTGGTCCGGCGAGCAGCCGGAGATGAAGACGCTGGTGAACTATTCGGCGCGGTTCGCGATCCCGATGATTGCGGTGACGTCGAACGCGGCCTCCTCGCTGGGCCAGGCCGCCGACATCGTGATCGAGCTGCCGAAGGCGCGCGAGGCCTGCCCGCACAATCTGGCGCCGACCACCTCGACCATGATGCAGGTCGCGATCGGCGATGCCATTGCGATTGCGCTGCTCGAAGGCCGCGGCTTCACCGCGCTGGAATTCGCCCACTTCCATCCCGGCGGCAAGCTGGGCGCGATGCTGAAATTCGTCCGCGACTACATGCGCACCGGTGCGGAGATCCCGGTGAAGCCTGAAGGCACCAAGATGTCCGATGCGGTGATGGAGATGTCCGCCAAGGGGCTCGGCTGCGTCTGCATCGTCAACGCCGCCAACGAGGCCGTCGGCATCATCACCGACGGCGATCTGCGCCGTCACATGCGGCCGGACCTGCTGACGGCTTCGGTCGACGATATCATGACCAGGCAGCCAAAGACGGTGCCGCCCTCGATGCTCGCGACCGAGATGATCGAGGTGCTGAACACCCGCAAGATCACGACGCTGCTGGTGACCGAGGCGGACCAGGTGGTCGGCATCGTGCATCTGCACGATCTCTTGCGCGCGGGCGTGGCGTAGAGCGCTCTCGCCTCCGTCATTGCGAGCGAAGCGAAGCAATCCAGACTGTCTCCGCGGAGACAGTCTGGATTGCTTCGTCGCAAGGGCTCCTCGCGATGACGGGCGGTTAGACCTGCGCCGGAAACCGCGCTGCCTTCTCCTCCAGCGGCAATCGTAGCCCGTTCGCCAGATACGACACGGTGCGGTAGAAGCCGCACAGCAGCATGACCTCCAGGATCTGGGCCTCGTCGTAATGCGCCGACAGTCCAGCAAACTCCGCGTCGGTGAACGTCGCGCGGTGATGCAGCGCGTCCACCGCCGCGATCAGACCCTGCTCGGCCGGCGACCAGCAGGGTGAGTTCGCATCGCCCTCAACAGTTGCGCGTACCTCATCCTCGGTGAGCTTCGCTGCGCCGGCGAAGATCGCGACATGGACGCCCCATTCATATTCGCAACGGTTGAGCGCACAGGTGCGATCGATGACGATCTCGCGCTGGCGCAGCGACAGCGGACCGGGATCGAGCAGGCCGGCGGCGCGAAACTTGTCCCAGGCGCGGGTGTGCCCCGCCATGACCCGGAACAGCACCAGCGGCGGCGCGCCGCGCATGATGCGATCGAACTGCGCCTGGATCTCCGGGGGATAAGGCGGCGCGAGCGGAGCGATACGCGGCGTCGGGGATGACATGGCCGTCCTCCTTGCTACACTTACTGTAGCAATACGCTACATTATCCGTAGCAAGACGCAAGAGGGGGCGCGATGGCGAAACAACCAGCATCAGGGGCGCGCCGCGTGCGTGGCTCGCGCAGCGGGCGGCCGATCATGGCGCTGCTCGATCTGCTCGGCCGGCGCTGGAGCCTGCGGATCCTGTGGGAGCTGCGCGAGGATCCCCTCACCTCGCGCGCGCTTCGCGCCGCCTGCGACGAGGCTTCGCCGACGGTGCTGCAGGCGCGACTGACGGAGTTGCGCGAGGCGGGGTTCGTCGAGCTGGGCGATGGCGGCGGCTATGGCCTGACGGCGCTCGGGCGGGATCTGTGCGAGACATTCATGCCGCTACACAGGTTTGCGGAGAGGTGGCACAGCAAGACCGGTGCCTAGGTCTGGCAATCCAGCCTCAACAAGCTCGTCATTGCGGTGGATTACGCCGCTGCCACCGTCAGATTGGCGCCGTCCACCTGCACCACCTTCACCCGCGTTCCCGCCGGTGTGTCCGGGCCTGCCACGCGCCACACCGTGTCGCCGATGCGCATGGTGCCGTTGCCGTCGATGATCGGCTTCTCCAGCGTGAACTCGCGGCCCAGCAGCGCCTCGCTGCGCTTGTTGAGGAAGGGGCTTGCGCTTGCCTCCGGCTTCGGCCGGGCGAGCCGGCGCCACACCGGCACGGCAGCGGCCGCGAACACCGCGAACATCACGAGCTGGATTTGCCAGGAGATAACGACAGCGAACGAGATCAGGCCGACCAGCAACGCCGCAAGTCCGAGCCAGAACAGGAACACGCCCGGCGCGATCACCTCCAGCGCCATCAAGATGAAGCCGAAGATCAGCCAGTTCCAGGTGCCGAGCGATACGAACATGTCGGTCATGACACGACCTCTAAAAATTGGCGCATGACCTTATGGGAAGGCCATGCACTGATCCTATCCCTGCCGCGGCGGCACGGCCGGCGGCGTAGGAGCGGAGGATGGCACCGAGCCGCCGCGACGGGCGGCAGCGGCAGCGGATACGGCACTTTCGCCGAACGTCGCCTTGGCGATCTCGCCGATGCCGGCAAGCGAACCCAGCATGCCCATCGCTTCGACCGGCAGCATGATGACCTTCTGGTTCGGCGACTCCGCCAGCTGGCCGAACGCCTTGATGTACTTGTCGGCGATAAAGTAGTTCAACGCCGCCACGTCACCCTTGGCGATTGCCTCGCTGACCATTTGCGTGGCCTTGGCCTCGGCTTCCGCCGATCGCTCGCGCGCTTCGGCGTCGCGGAAGGCGGCCTCGCGGCGGCCTTCGGCTTGCAGGATCTGCCCCTGCTTGGCGCCCTCGGCGCGCAGGATCTCGGACTGGCGCGCACCTTCGGCCTGAAGGATGTCGGCGCGCTTGACACGCTCGGCCTTCATCTGCCGGCCCATCGCTTCGACGAGGTCGGCGGGCGGCACGATATCCTTGATCTCGATGCGATTGACCTTGAGGCCCCAAGGCGAGACCGCGGCATCGACGACGCGCAGCAGGCGCTCGTTGATCTCGTCACGGTGCGACAGCACCTGATCGAGATCCATCGAGCCCATCACCGATCGGATGTTGGTCATGGTCAGCACAATGATCGCCTGCTCGAGGTTGGAGACCTCGTAGCTCGCCTTCGCGGCATCGAACACCTGGAAGAAGGCGACGCCGTCCACCGTCACGGTGGCGTTGTCCTTGGTGATGACCTCCTGCTCGGGAATGTTGATCACCTGCTCCATCATGTTGATCTTGCGCCCGACACGGTCGAAATAGGGCACGATCAGATTGAGCCCGGGGCTCAGCGTCTGGGTGTATTTGCCGAACCGCTCGATGGTCCAGTCATAGCCCTGCGGCACCGTCTTCACGCCGGCGATCAGCGTGACGATGACGAGCAACACCAGAACAATCGCGAAAATATCGAAACCGCTCATATTTCCTCCAAGGCGGGAAAGCCCTTTCCCGTGCTGCCATTGGTCGGGACCAGGACCCTACCGGTTCAGCGGTCGCCTTTCACGTCGGCATCCACGCCATTCTGCACAAGATGCACGGAGAGGGAACGGTCACGGTTATGTATTTGCGGTCTGGCCTTGAAAGCTCGGAGGCGCAGACCTAGCGGCAAATGTTAAGGATTTGCACCGCTACTCGATAACATCGTTCGCGGTTGCGAGCAGGCTTGGAGGCAGCGTGACACCAATCGCCTTGGCCGTCTTCAGGTTGATCGCCAATTCGAACTTGGTGGGATTCTGGACCGGTAGGTCGGCCGCCTGCGCGCCTCTGAGGATGCGGTCGATGTAGCTGGCGGCGCGGCGAAGCTGCTCGGCACTGTCGGTGCTGTAAGCCATCAGCCCGCCTTCATCGACGAAGATGCGGCTCCAGAACATTGCCGGCGCCCGCACTTGCGCAATGGCCGCGAGCAGAGGCGCGCGATTGGCCATGGTGAAGAAGTCGGGCAGCACCAGGAAACCGCCATCTCTGTGCGAGGCCAGCGCGGCAAGCGAGACTGCGTCGTGGACCGGCGCAGGCTCGACTGTCACATGAAGCGCGCGTCCGGCCTGCTCGATCGCGTGCAACATGAGGCCAGCGAAAGGCGCAGTCGCGGGATTGTAGACGACAAAGACGCGTGACACCCTTGGCTGGATCTGCGTCAGCAGGTCCAGCCACTTGCCGGCGAGCGGGCCGTCATAATCGGTGAAGCCGGTGATGTTGCCGCCGGGATGGGCGAGGTTTTTGACAAAGCCCTGGCTGACAGGGTCGGTGATCACGGCAAAGACGATCGGCGCCGCCGTACGCTTCTGCAGTTCCTCGACCGAGGGCGTACCGATCGCGAACAAGACATCTGGCTTGAGCGCGACCAGCTCCTCTGCGAACTTCGCGGTCCGCTGCCTGTCACCGTCGCCGCTGCGCCAGTCGATTTGCAGATTGGCCGTTTCCTTCCAGCCGTGGGCGGCGAGCGCCTCGGCAAGGGGAGCCTGCCCGATCACGTCATCTTCGGTGACCGTGAGCACGCCGAGCCGTCGCATTGTCGTCGGCTGCTGCGCCAGAGCGGACGGCGCCAACGCGGTGATCGCCCCAAGAAGCGCCAGACATTCGCGGCGGTTCATGAAGCGATCCTCATATCCAGCCTTGCAGCTCGCGCAGCACCAGCGTGCGGATCACATCCATGCCGGGATCGCTGTCGTTGAGGCAGGGGATCGCCGAGAACTGCTCGCCACCATTGTGCTTGAAGATCTCGGCGTTCTCCTGCGCGATCTCCTCCAGCGTCTCCAGGCAGTCGGTCGAAAAACCCGGTGTCACTACGGCGATGCGGCGCACACCCTCCTTGGCGAGACGCTCCATCGTCTTGTCGGTGTAGGGCTGCAGCCACTCGTCATTGCCAAAGCGCGACTGGAAGGTCAGCAGCAGCCTTGTTTCGTCCATGCCGAGCCGGCGGCGCAGCGCCGCGGTCGTGGCGATGCAGTGGCTCTGATAGGGATCGCCCTTGTCGACATAGGATTTCGGCATGCCGTGGAAGGAGGCGACGATCAGCTCGGGCTTGAACGGCAGTGTCGCCAGATGCGTCTCGATCGAGATTGCGAGCGCCTCGATATAGGCCTCGTCCTCGTAATAAGGCGGCGTCACCCGCAGTGTCGGCTGATTGCGCAGGCGGGCGAGCACGCGGAACACCTCGTCGCAGACGGTCGCCGAGGTCGAGGCGGAATATTGCGGATAAAGCGGCACGGCGAGGATGCGATCGCAGCCCTTCGCGATCAGCGCATCGATGCCCGCCTTGATCGAGGGATTGCCGTAGCGCATCGCCCAATCCATCACTAGATGGGCGCGGTCCGACAACGCGGCGGCGAGCTTGTCGGCTTGCGACCGCGTAATAGTCTTCAGCGGCGATTCATTGCGCTCGTTATTCCAGATCTTCCGGTAGTCGAGCGCCTTGGTGCGTGGACGGCTTCGCAGGATGATGCCGTTCAGCACCAGCTGCCAGATCAGGCCCTGGTCCTCGATGACGCGGGCGTCCGAGAGAAATTCCTTGAGATAGACCCGCACGCCCGGGGCATCGGCGGTATCGGGCGTGCCGAGATTGACCAGCAGCACGCCGACGCGCGGCTGGGCCGGTGCTGCGGCCGGTTTCGCGGTCTCATTGGGAACGGTAGCCGTCATGGTCAGTTGCGTCGCGCGTTGCTCCGAACTTGTCAAGATGAGCCCGGTTTCGCTAGGGTCCCCCACGAGCGGGGGAGGGAAGATGACACTCGCAGAATGGTGCGTTCTCGGAGCGCTGCTGCTCTATCTCTTGACGATCGGCTCGATCAAATGGATCCGGTTTCGCGGCTTCGACAATTCCCGGCCGCGCGATCCCGCCTTCTATGAGGACGCCATCGCGCAGCGCGCGCTGGGCGCGCACCAGAACGGGATCGAGACCTTCCCGTTCTTCGCCTTTGCCGTCCTGCTCGCCGAATTCCGGGACTCGCCGCAGCGCCTGATCGACGAGCTCGCGGTGCTGTTCCTGATCGTGCGGATCGCCTATGTCCTGACCTATCTCGGCAACCGCCCGACGCTGCGCTCCATCCTCTGGAGCATCGGCTTTGCGCTCAATCTCGGGATTTTCTTGATGCCGATGCTGAAGCGGTATTTGCCGGTGTGAGCACCCGCGTCCCGGACGCGGTGCAGCGCCATAGCGCGTTGAAGACGCGCGTAAACGCGCTTACGGCGCTGCTCCGCAGAGCCGGGATCCAAAAAGCCAAGCCCTGCCACACGGAGAGATGGGCCCCGGCTGTGCAGCACATCGTCGAAGGGACGCTGCGCTGCGTCCGGGGCACGAGAGTTTGGCTTAAAAACACGTCGTCCGTTCGGCCGCGATGTAGCCGAATAACAGTCCCGCGCCAAACAGCAGCACGAGGGCGGCGGCGCCGAACTCGATGCCGCGCATGAAGAGGGCGCCGCCGCCGTCGCGGACTCCGCTCAGGCGGCCGGCGATGTCCTTGGCGGACACGGCAATCACCGCAATGGCCGCGACCGTGATCGCGGTACCCAGGCCCATCAGGAAGGTCGCGGCGATGCCGGCCCAGAACAGGCCCTGGGCGAGCGCGAAGACCAGCACCAGGATCGCACCCGAACAGGGGCGGATGCCGACGGTCAGGATCGCAGCAAAGCCGCGCCGCCAGCCACCGGGGCCGGCGAGCTCGCTCGGCGTGGGGCCGTGGGAATGGCCGCAATGCTCGTCGTGGACGTGGTCATCAGCGTGGTGTTGAAGGGCGTGTGCGTGATCGTGGTGATCGTGATCATGATGATGGTGGTGATGGCTGTGATCATGGTCGTGCGGCACGCCCGCGATCGCCGGCACCGGCTGCGTCGCCTGGAGCGCGCTGATGAACGTGCGGCCCTTGACCCAGACCAGCCGCAGGCCGAACAGCGCGATCAGGCCATAGCTCGCGATCTCAATCGCGCCCTCCGCCTTGCACATGGTCTTGGCCGTCGCATTCAGGATCCAGGCCGAGATGCCGACGATCAGGATCGCGACCAGCGACTGCATCAGCGCCGAGGCAAACGACAGCGCGATGCCGCGCCGCGCGGTCTCGCGGTTGGCGACGAGATAGGAGGCGATCACGGCCTTGCCGTGGCCGGGGCCGGCGGCGTGGAAGATGCCGTAGGCAAAGGAGATGAAGAGCAGCGTCCACACCGCTGAGCCGTCGGTCTTCGCAGCGCGGATGGTCGACGACATCTGGCGATAGAATTCCGACTGCTTTGCCAGCAGCCAGCCGATGAGGCCGCTGGCCTCGGGCTCGGCCGCCTGCGCCGACTTCGGCGCGCCGAACGGATTTTGCGCGAGGACATCATGGAGCGCGGCATCGGCCACGCCGACGACGAGGAGAACAGCGGCGCAGGCGAGGAGCCCGCGACCAAGATGCGAGAGATGCGGCTTCAAGGGCAATCCACCGTGATCTTGTTGGCGAACATCATGCCGAAATTGGCGTTCGGTCCGTCCATGAAAGTCTGCTCATTGAGCTTCTGCGCAGTCGCGGTGCCGTCGCTGGGACGATCGAGCTTCATCTCACAGCCCGCGGGCGCACCGACCAGCCTGACCGGGTTGTCCTTGGCCATCTGGAAGTCGATGAAGAAGGATCGGTCGAACACTTCCAGCATCAGTTGCTTCGGCTTGAGCGGCGTCTTCAGCGGCAAGGTGAAGTGCAGGGTCAGCACCGTGTCCTTGTAGTCGAGATAATAGTCGACCGGCTCCTGGAATCGCTCCTTCTTGCCGTCGGCTCGCGCGAAGGTGAAGTAAGCATATTCCTTCAGCGACTCGACATTGGTCTGCGCCAGCGGCCCAAGCTCCTCGCGCGTATAGGCCCCTTTCTTCTTGGCCTCGAGCCCCTGCACCGCATAGGCCGAGAACATGTCGTCAAAGGTCCAGGCGTGGCGCACGCCGGTGATGCTGCCGTCCGCGGCGTAGAGCAATTCGCTGGTCGCGGTGATCCAGACATGCGGATGCGCGCGCGCCGCACCTGCCGCAAAGGTCATCGCGGCGGCGAGCAGCAGTCCGAACAGGCGGCGCATCGGAAGTATCCAAACCGGCAGGATCATGGGCACTCCACCTCGATCGGAACGCCGAACAACAGGCCGACGGCGACGTTCGCACCGCCCTCCTTGAAGGTATCCTCGCTCGCTTCCTGCACCAGCTTGCGGTCCCGGTCGTTGCCCATTGACCGCCGCAGCCATACCTCACAACCGGCGGGCGCACCGACAAGTTTGAGCGGATGCTCGTTTGCCAACCGAAAATCGATGAAAAAGGAACGATCAAAAATAGTCAGATGAAGAAACTTCGCCTTCACAGGCGTTTTCAGCGGCAGCGTAAAATGCAGAGTCAGGTGGTCGTCCTTGTAGTCAAAGAAGTAATCGACAGGCTCTGCAATCGGGAGTCTCTCCTTTACCCTCAAGAAGGTGAAGTAGGCGTTATTCTTCAGTGACTCGACTTCGGTCTGCGCCAACGGCGCCAGCTCCTCGCGGGTGTAGGCGCCCGTAGCCTCCCCCCGAAGCCCCTGCACAGCGTTGGCCGAGAATGCGTCGTCGAAAGTCCAGGCGTGACGGATGCCGGTTACGGCGCCGTCCGGCGCATAAAGCAGCTCGCTCGTCACTGCTACCGAAACATGCGGATGCGCGCTTGCCGCACTTGCCGCGAGCATCATTGCCGCGGAGAGGAACCATCCTAGCAGGGCGCGCATGCCCATCAGGCCGCCTTCGGAGCGTCGAGCAGGCCGCGACGGCGGAGCAGCGCGTCGGGCTCGGGCGGGCGGCCGCGGAAGGCCTCGTAGGCGGCTTCCGGATCGACCGATCCGCCGCTCGAATAGATGTCGTCGTGCAGGCGCTTGGCCACATCAGGATCGAAGATGTTGCCGGCCTCCTCGAAGGCGCCGAAGGCGTCGGCGTCCATCACCTCCGACCACATGTAGCTGTAATAGCCGGCCGCGTAGTGGTCGCCGGAGAAGATATGGCCGAACTGGGTCGGCCGGTGCCGCATCGCGATTTCCTCGGGCATGCCGATCTTCTCCAGCTCGCGTCTCTCGAAGGCGCGGACATCCTGCACGGCTGCCGCCGGCTGGGAGTGGAATTCGAGATCGACCAGCGCCGAGGAGACGAACTCGACGGTGGCAAAACCCTGGTTGAATTTTCGCGCGGCAAGGAAGCGCCTGAGCAGGTCGTCCGGCAGCGGCTCGCCGGTCTGGTAGTGGCGGGCGAATTGCTGCAGCACCTCGGGCCGCTCCTGCCAGTGCTCGTAGAGCTGCGAGGGCAGCTCAACGAAATCGGTGAACACCGAGGTGCCCGACAGTGACGGATACGTCACATTGGAGAGCATGCCATGCAGCCCGTGGCCGAACTCGTGGAACAGGGTGCGGGCATCGTCGGGTGACAGCAGCGAGGGCTCGGCTCCGGTACCCTTGGCAAAATTGCAGACGTTGATGACGAGCGGCGCGATCTCGCCATCGAGCTTCTGCTGGTCGCGCAGCGAGGTCATCCACGCGCCGGAGCGTTTTGACGGCCGGGCATAGTAGTCGCCGTAGAACAGCGCCTTGTGCTTGCCGTCGGGGCCCTTCACCTCCCAGACCCTGACATCCGGGTGCCAGACCGGCACGTCCTTGCGCTCCGCAAAGGTGACGCCGAACAGGCGCGTGGCGCAGTCGAAGGCGGCGGCGATCATATGGTCGAGCGTCAGATAAGGCTTGATCGCGGCGTCGTCGAAATTGGCGCGCTGGAGCCGGAGCTTCTCGGCGTAGAAGCGCCAATCCCAGGGAGAGAGCTTGAAATTGCCGCCCTCCTCCGTGATCAGCGCCTGCATCTCGTCGCGGTCGGCGAGTGCCCGGGCCCGGGCCGGCTTCCAGACCCGTTCGAGCAGGCCGCGAACCGCATCCGGCGTCTTGGCCATGGAGTCTTCGAGCCGGTAGGCCGCGAAGGTCGGGTAGCCCAACAGCTTGGCGCTCTCCTCGCGCAGCTTCAGGATCTCGCCGATGGTCGTGTTGTTGTCGTTGGAATTGCCGTTGTCGCCGCGCGCCGTGAAGGCCTTGTAGACCTTCTCGCGCAGGTCGCGCCGGGCCGAGCTCTTCAGGAACGGCTCGGTCGAGGAGCGCGACAGCGTCACGATGGCCTTGCCTTCCATGCCGCGATCTTCTGCCGCAGCTTTGGCGGCGGCGACGAAGCTCTCCGGCAGGCCCTGGCGGTCGGCCTCACCGAGCTCCATGAACCAGTCCTGCTCGTCGCCGAGCAGATGATGGCTGAAGCCGGTCGCGAGCTGGGCCAGCTTCTCGTTGATCTCGGCCATGCGCGTCTTGGCCTCGTCGGAGAGGCCGGCGCCGGCGCGGTGGAAGCGGGTGTAGGTGCGCTCCAGCAGGCGGAGCTGCTCCGGGTCGAGGCCGAGATTGGCGCGGTTCTCGTGCAGCTGGGCGATGCGGCCAAACAGCACGGCATTCATCATGATTGGATTCCAGTGCCGCGCCATCCGCAAGGAAACCTCCTTGTCGATCTCCAGGATGGCCGGGTTGGAATGCGCCGAGACCAGGTCGTAGAAGACGGAAGCAACCTTGTTGAGCAGCTTGCCGGAGCGCTCCAGCGCCGTGACGGTGTTGGCGAAGTCGGCCGCGGCCGGATCGTTGGTGATCGCCGCGATCTCGGCGGAGTGATCGGCAAAAGCCCGCTCGAAGGCGGGGAGGAAATGCTCCGGCTTGATCTCGTCGAAGGGCGGGGTCACAAATGGCGTCACCCAGGCCTTCAGCAGCGGGTTGGCCTCGGTGTCCGTGGTTTGGCGGGGGTCTGACATCACAAGTCCGTTTTTTGAGCCGATTTGTTGGATCCAGCTATAGCACGCGATGGGGCTTTTTTGGGCCATTTGGCCTTGCTCCCGCCCGCCTTTTCGGGGAGATTGCGGCCCTCGAAGCTACGGACCCCAAAGCCCATGAACGCCTCCTCCTCGTCTTCCCGTCAGATCGTCTGGCCGAGCGTCATCACCGTTGTCAGCGCCGCCATCCTGATCGGTGCCGAGGTGTTCGGTGCGGCATTTGCCGGCGGCTGGGCACTCGCAATTCTGTTCGGGCTCGGCGACCAGGGCGCGCACATCCTTCAGGCCGTGATGTTTGCGCTCGGCGTGCTGGTGATGACCGCCTTCATCCGCGCCGCTCAGCGTGTCGAGCCGTTCACGAAGCGCGGCTGACGCGCGCACACGCGCTGCTCTGGAAAAACTTAACGCCTGTTCATCTTCAGCGTCGCTCGCGCATCACAGCGCAAGCAGATGTTAGGTAATCTTGTCGCTAGGCTAAAAAAATTCTTGCGATCGAGATTCAAAACCCTTATGTGCGTTCTTGCCCAATTTCGCACGTGCCTGTGGTCGTGTGTCAGTCGGTAGGTATCCGGACAAGAGGCCGGACAGCCGCCAAGGGGTGAAGAAGCCGAGGGGCTCTTCGGAAGTGCAGAAGTCGGAAGACCTTTAAAGTCAGATGACGGAAGCAAACCCGGAGCGTCCAGCATCTCTCTCAAAGAGATGCCTTGTCGAAGGTGACTTTGCCCTTTGCAACCGTGACTGGCAGCCGGAGGCGAACCGGCGCACCCCGCTCTCAACGGGGGACGCGACTTAAAGCAACGACGGATCGGGCTTTTTTGGTCTCTACCGGCAGTCCAACGCCGGCGCGGGCTACTGAAAAGGCTTGTCCTTCATTGCCAGGTGTGCGGGCGGGAAAAATTCCCAACCAATCCACGGCAGCACAGTCTGATGTGAGTCTTTGGCTCGTCACGCCTCCATCGCGTGATCTGGCCGGAGCACTCTTATCCGACGACATTTTTTGAACGGATCCCCGTCGCTGGGCCGTTTGGGAGAGTGCTATGACCGAACGTATTCAGGAATTCCTGCGCAACCGCCGCAGCGAGGGCCGGGACACCGAGCCTTGCCTCGTCGTCGACCTCGAGGTCGTGCGCGACAATTACCAGACCTTTGCCAAGGCGCTGCCCGACAGCCGCGTGTTCTATGCCGTCAAGGCGAACCCGGCGCCGGAAGTGCTGGCGCTGCTGGCATCGATGGGCTCGTGCTTCGACACCGCGACCGTCGCCGAGATCGAGATGGCGCTGGCTGCTGGCGCTACGCCCGACCGCATCTCCTTCGGCAACACGATCAAGAAGGAACGTGATATCGCGCGCGCCTTCGCGCTCGGCATCCGGCTGTTTGCCGTGGACTGCGTCCCCGAGGTCGAGAAAGTCGCCCGTGCCGCTCCCGGCGCGAAGGTGTTCTGCCGCATCCTCTATGACTGCGCCGGCGCCGAATGGCCGCTGTCGCGCAAGTTCGGCTGCGACCCGGAAATGGCCGTCGAGGTGCTCGACGTCGCCAAGCGTCTGGGCCTGGAGCCGTGCGGCATCTCCTTCCATGTCGGCTCGCAGCAGCGCAAGGTGAAGGCGTGGGACCGCGCTCTGGCGATGGCCTCGCAGGTGTTCCGCGACTGCGCCGAGCGCGGCATCAACCTCTCCATGGTCAACATGGGCGGCGGCTTCCCGACCAAGTACCTGAAGGACGTGCCGCCGGTCGTGACCTACGGCCGCTCGATCTTCCGCGCGCTGCGCAAGCACTTCGGCAACCAGATTCCGGAAACCATCATCGAGCCGGGCCGCGGCATGGTGGGCAACGCCGGCATCATCGAATCCGAGGTCGTGCTCATCTCGAAGAAGAGCGACGAGGACGAGGTGCGCTGGGTGTATCTGGACATCGGCAAGTTCGGCGGTCTCGCCGAGACGATGGACGAGTCGATCCGCTATGCCATCCGTACCCCGCATGACGGCGCGGACATGACCCCGTGCGTGCTCGCCGGCCCGACTTGCGACAGCGCCGACGTGCTGTACGAGAAGAACCCGTATCCGCTTCCGGTGACGCTCGAGATCGGCGACAAGCTGCTGATCGAAGGCACCGGGGCCTATACGTCGACCTACTCGGCGGTGGCGTTCAACGGCATCCCGCCGCTGAAGACCTACCACATCTGATCCGCCTCTCTCTTTCTGAGGCCTGACGAACCCGGGAGCCGGTCCGCCGGCTCCCTTCCCGACATTGCCATTCTGATGACGCCTTGGACCGGCGTGCTGCGTGCACGTCGGCTCAAGCGGGGACTGACGCGCCATGACTGCTTTTCGGAAGCCACAGATTGCCATCACTTCGAAAGCCGCTCCGTTCGCCATCCGCAGCGAGCGTGCTGTCGACTTCACGATGCGTGAAGCGCTGCTCGATGCCTGCTTTGGCGAGAACCGCCATGACCGCACCTGCCAGCGCCTGCGCGACGGACGTGCACCTGCCGCAGGCCTTGCGCTGTCGGCGATGCACGAGGGGACACTCGTGGGAACCGTGCGGCTGTGGCACGTCAGCGCCGGAGGCAGGCCCGCTCTGGTCCTCGGACCGCTAGCGGTGGACCCTGCCTGCTGCGAGCTCGGGATCGGCGCCGCGCTGATGCAACAAGCGCTGGCTGCCGCTCGGGCGCGCGGGCATGCCGCCGTGATCCTGCTCGGCGATGCGCCCTACTACGCCCGCTTCGGCTTCTCTGCGGAGAAGACCGGCGCACTGGCGCTGCCCGGCCCGTTCGAGCGCGACCGCCTGCTGGCGATCGAATTTCAGGCCGGTGCGCTGGATGGCGCCTGCGGGATGATCGTCCCGACCGGCGCGGCCCTGCCCAAACGGAGGGCGGTTCGCCCCCTCGAAGCGCACGCGGCTTAAGGGACTGCCATGATGGCGACGACCGAAGCCGCTTTGAGCGGCGATGCCCGGCTACGCCTACTTGACACCGCTCCTTGGGGGTTGCGCAGGCCCCGGAAACGCCCTTTAACCCCGCGAAACACCCTTTCAGCCGAGGCCGAACCATGTCCCGTCGCCTGATTTCCACCGGCTCCCCCTTCGAGAAGACCGCTGGCTACAGCCGCGCCGTGATCGACGGCGAGTTCGCCTTCGTCGCGGGGACCACCGGCTATGACTACACCACGATGACCATGCCGGCCGATGTCACGAGCCAGTCACGCAACTGCTTCAAGACCATCGAGGCGGCCCTGAAGGAGGGCGGATTCGAGATGGCCGACGTGGTCCGCGTGACCTACTACCTCACCGACGCCAAGGACGCCGACGCCCACTTCGCGGTCTGCGGCGAAGTCCTCGGCGAAATCCGCCCGGCCGCCACGCTTCTCGTCGTCTCCGCGCTCTACAAGCCCGAGATGAAGGTCGAGATCGAAGTCACCGCCAAGCGCCGCAGCGCCTGAGCCACCCCTCACCCTTTGTCCGCCAGCACGTTCCGGAGAACCCATCCCATGAGCCACCCCTCGCAGATCTACGCGAAGATCACAGGTCCCATCGTCATGGTCGGCTTCGGCTCCATCGGCAAAGGCACACTGCCGATGATCGAGCGGCATCTGGATTACGACAAGTCGCGCGTCACCGTGATCGATCCCAAGGACGAGGGCCGCAGGGCGCATTGCGAGAAGCACAATGTACGCTTCATCCAGAAGGGCGTGACCAAGGACAACTATCGCGAGTTGCTGACCCCGCTGCTCACCGAAGGCGGCGGCCAGGGCTTTTGCGTCAACCTCTCGGTCGACACCGGCTCGACCGATATCATGGAGCTCTGCAACGAGCTCGGCGCTCTTTATATCGACACCGTCAACGAACCCTGGCTCGGCTTCTATTTCGATTCCTCGAAGGGCCCGGAAGCGCGCTCCAACTACGCACTGCGCGAAGCGACGCTGGCCGCCAAGAAGGCGCGCCCGGCGGGCTCGACGACGGCCGTCTCCTGTTGCGGTGCCAATCCCGGCATGGTCTCCTTTTTCGTCAAGCAGGCGCTGCTCAACGTCGCCGCGGATCTGAAGCTCAACGCCCCCAAGCCGAAGACCAAGGCCGAATGGGCGGATCTGATGCGGCAGGCCGGCATCAAGGGCATCCACATCGCCGAACGCGACACCCAGCGCTCCAAGTCGCCGAAAGAGCCGGACGTTTTCGTCAACACCTGGTCGGTGGAAGGTTTCCTGTCGGAAGGCGTGCAGCCGTCCGAGCTCGGCTGGGGCACCCATGAAAAATGGATGCCCGAGAATGCGCGGACCCACGAAGCCGGCTGCGGCGCCGCCATCTATCTGATGCAGCCCGGCGCCAACACGCGCGTGCGCACCTGGTGCCCGACCCGCGGTGCCCAGTATGGCTTCCTCGTCACCCACAACGAGTCGATCTCGATCGCCGATTACTTCACCGTGCGTGACGCATCAGGCACGGCAGTCTATCGGCCGACCTGCCACTATGCCTATCATCCGGCCGACGATGCCGTGCTGTCGCTGCATGAAATGTTCGGCCGCGCAGCGAAGATGCAGGAGAAGCACCACATCCTCGACGAGAACGAGATCGTCGACGGCATCGACGAGCTCGGCGTGTTGCTGTTCGGTCACGACAACAACGCCTATTGGTACGGCTCGCAGCTCTCGATCGAGGAGACCCGCAAGCTCGCGCCCTATCAGAACGCCACCGGCCTGCAAGTGACCTCCGCCGTGCTCGGCGGCATGGTGTGGGCGCTAGAGAACCCGAAGGAAGGCATCGTCGAAGCCGATGAGATGGATTTCGACCGCCTGCTGGAAATCCAGCTGCCCTATCTCGGCCCGGTGAAGGGTTTCTACACCGACTGGACGCCGCTGACGGATCGTCCGGGACTGTTTCCGGAGGATATCGACACGAGCGATCCCTGGCAGTTCCGGAATATTCTGGTGCGGTAAGGGGCGAGCTCTCTCCGCCGGTCATTCCGGGGCGCGCCACTTAGCGCGAGCCCGGAATCCATCGGGCGGCGGTACGTGCGGATCAATGGATTCCGCGCCCCCGAATGACGAAGAACCTACTTCTCCTTGATCGGCGGCGCGATCTTCTCGGCAGGTGCCGGCGGCAATGCTGGTTTCGCCGCGCCCGCAGCGCCCTGCGTCTGTGGATCGGGGCGCGCGGGCTCGGGCGCCGGCGTGGTGGGGCGATCGCCGCCGGGCTTTGATTCCGCAGGCGTCTTGCTCTGATCCTCGGACGGCGTGCCCTGAAGCGGCCCCGTCGCCTGCGCCGTCTGCATCCGGCTCTCGTCCCGGATCTGCGCGAGTGACAGGCCCGAGATCACGACGCCTGCAGCAAATAGCGAGCAAGCGATCAAAAGGTCTCGTCGAAGTCGGCGCTTGTCGTTCCTGCCGGGCATATCGATCACCGCTTTTGTCTGTGGGATCAACGAATTTGCCAAGCCGCAGTTCCAAGCCGGGGCCGGGCGGAACCGGAGGTTTGCGCGCCAAAACGCCGCGCTCAATCCGAGGTGCTGACTTCCCAGGTCGCGTGGCGCACGCCGGGCAAATGCTGGAGATCGGTCGCCACCGCGTTGAGCTCGTTCGGATCGACCGCGGTCGCAACCAGCTTTGCGACGATCTCCAGGATATCGTCGCCGATCTCGACGACTTCGATGTCGGCCACCTGATATTTCGCCGCCTCGAGCTTGTCGACGACGCGGTCGCGCATGTCGGGCAACGCATCCGTCGCGACCGCGAGCTTGAAGTAATAGGTCGCCTCCGAGGTCTTCTCATTCAGCGGGATGCGGTTGATGGCGTTGACCAGCGGGCGCAGCATCGTGTTGCCGGCAATGACGAACACGGTGAGCGCTGCGGCCTGCGCGACCATGTCGGCCCCGGCGCAGGAGCCGACGGCGGCAGAGGCCCACAGCGTCGCCGCGGTGTTGAGCCCGCGCACGTCCATGCCCTGCTTCATGATGACGCCGGCGCCGAGGAATCCGATGCCGGAGACGACATAGGAGATCACCCGCACCGCACCGTCCGCGCCGGTCAAATGCATGGCGAGATCGACGAAGGCGGCAGCGCCGACCGCGACCAGCACATTGGTGCGCAGGCCGGCGGTGCGCTGCCGATATTGCCGCTCGGCGCCGATCAGCGTGCCCAGCACGAAGGCCGTGAACAGGCTGACCAACGTGTCGGCGAAATCAGCGATCTGGAAGGTCGTCAGGAACCGCATGATTCCCTATACGGCCGGAACGATGACAGATCAAAGCTCGAGCAGTCCGCCGTCCCCGTTTTCGTCGGCGAAGGCGAGCAGCGTGCCCTTGGCGTTCCAGGCGAGCCCGGCCACCGGCGGCGTACCGTTGCGGCGGACCAGGATCTCCGCGCCGTCCTCCATCCGCACCATCAGCACGGTGCCGTCGCTGTAGCCGGCGGCGAAGATGTCGTTCTTGGGGTGGCAGGCCACCACCGCGACGCGGGCCTGCAGCGGCGCCAGCATCGCGGGCTCCTTGCCCATCGGTCCGTCCTTGCTGGCGAACGGCCACAGGATCACGGTGTCGGCGCCCGAGGTCGCTAGCGCCTTGCCGCCTGCGCTCCAGGACATCGAGCGGACGCGGCCGGGATAGCCGGTCATGCGCATGTGCCTGTTATCGGCGAGCCGCCAGCCGTGCAGCGCCGCCTCATGCATTGTGGTGACCAGGAACTTGTTGTCCGGGCTGAAGGTGACGCCGAGATGCGAGCCGGCCCAGGGCAGGAATTCGGCTGATCCCTCCATGTTCGGAAACCACAGCGTGGCGCCGTTGTAATGGGCGATCGCGAGCCGCAGGCCCTTCGGCGCGAACGCGAGGCCACCGACGGTCGAGGGCACCTCGAGCGATTTTTCCTCGGCCCTGCCGCTCTTGACGGTCGCGGTCTTGCCGGCGGACCAGGCGAAGGCGCCATCCGGATGCAGCGCCACCGCATCGATCCAGCGCCGCTTCGGATCGGTGGCAAGCAGCGTCACCTCGCCCTTGGCGTCGAGCGCAACGACCTTGCCGTCGTCGCCGCCCATCACGAGGCGCTTGCCGTCGGAGGCGGTCGAGAGGATGCCGCCGCTGTGCACGGCGACGGTGGTGATCTCGCCCTTGGCGTCGACGAACGCGACATTCTCCTCGCCGCCGACGAAGGCAGCGCGGGGGCCAAGGAAATGCACCGAGGTCACGCCCATGCCGAGCGTAACAGGCTTGACGCGATCGGTGACGGAGACGATCGAGGCAGAATCGGGGGCCGGCGTAAACTCTTTCATCACGAGACGATGCAGCTCTCGAAGCCCGAGCGAATGAGCTCTTCGGGCAATTCGCGGCCGATGAAGACGAGGCGACTCTCGCGCTGCTCGCCGTCCTTCCATTTCCGCTGGTGGTTGCCCTCCAGCATCATGTGGACGCCCTGGAAGACGTAGCGATCGTCGTCGTCGTGAAAGGCGAGGATGCCCTTGGAGCGCAGGATCTTGCCGCCCTCGACCTGCACCAGATTCTGGAGCCAGGGCATGAACACGTTCGGATCGAGCGGCTTGTCGGTCTTGAGCGACAGCGACTGCATGTCCTCGTCGTGGTAATGCTTCAGGCCGTGGCCGTGATCATGGTCGTGATGATGATCGTGGCCGTGATGATCATGGTCGTGGTCATGATCGTCGGCCTGCAAAAAGTCCGGCTCGATGTCGAGGATGCGGTCGAGATCGAACGCGCCGCGATCGAGCACATCGGCCAGGGCCACCGAGCAGCGCTCGGTGCGATGGAGCTTCGCATAGGGGTTGATGGCACGGATGCGGGCCTCGACCTCGGCGAGCTCGGGCTTGCTGACGAGATCGGTCTTGTTCAGCACGATGACGTCCGCGAAGGCGATCTGGTTCTTGGCCTCGGGCGCGTCCTTCAGACGATCGGACAGCCATTTGGCGTCGGCGACCGTGACGACCGCGTCGAGGCGGGCGTTCTTCTGCACGTCCTCGTCGACAAAGAAGGTCTGGGCGACCGGCGCCGGATCGGCAAGGCCGGTGGTCTCGACGATGATGGCGTCGAACTTGCCCTTGCGCTTCATCAAGCCATCCATGATGCGGACGAGGTCGCCGCGCACGGTGCAGCAGATGCAGCCATTGTTCATCTCGAACACTTCCTCATCGGCGCCGATGATGAGGTCATTGTCGATACCGATCTCGCCGAATTCATTGACGATGACGGCGTATTTCTTGCCGTGGTTTTCCGACAGGATGCGGTTCAGCAGCGTGGTCTTGCCGGCGCCGAGATAGCCGGTCAGGACGGTCACGGGAATTTTGGAGACGGTCGCTTCAGACATAACAACTCCGACTTCGGGCTTTCCGCGCGACGCGAGGCGGGGTGGCCCCCTGCCCTAGTGGTCAAGCGCGCTGGTCAGCGCCTTTATATTGTGCCTGACCATGTCAATGTAAGTGGGTGCAGGCCCCTTTTCGCCGGTCAAACCGTCCGAAATCAGGGTCCCGCCGACCTTTGCGCCGGTCTCGGCCGCAATCCGCCGGATCAGCCGGTCGTCGCTGATATTTTCCAGGAACACCGCCGGGATTTTCTGGGCCTTGATCTGGCCGATGATGGCCGCGATATCCCGAGCGCTGGGCTCGGTTTCGGTGGAGACCCCTAAGGGCGCTATGAACTGGACGCCGTATTCGGCGGCGAAGTAGCCGAAGGCGTCGTGGGTCGAGATCACCTTGCGCCGATCCGGCGGGATTTTGGCGACGGCCTCGCGGATCTCGCGGTCGAGAGCGTCAAGCTTTTCAAGATAGGCTTTTGCCTGGGTCCGGAAGAGATCGGCATCATCCGGGTCGGCGGCGGCCAGCGCGTTGGTGATGTCGGCCACGTAGACTTTGGCATTGGGGACTGACTGCCAGGCGTGCGGATCGGCGGCCGAGCCGAGCTTCAAAGGCGCGATGCCGGCGCTCGCGGTCACCACCTGTGCCTTGGCGCCGGAGGACTGCACGAGGCGCGGCAGCCATCCCTCGAGGCCGAGCCCGTTGACGATGACGAGTTTTGCGTCCGCGATCCGCTTCGCATCGGATGGGGCCGGCGTGTAGACATGGACGTCGCTGTCGGGGCCGACCAGCGTCGTGATGTTGATGCGGTCACCGCCGATGGCGCGGACGAAATCCCCGAGGATCGAGAAACTGGCGACGACGTTGAGCCGCTCCGCGGCGTGTGACGGCGAGGCGATCAGCAGAAGCACGCAAAGCAGGAGGCGCCGCATCGTCATGCTTCCAGATGCCGGCCGGGAAACAGCTGCCGGACGATGCCGCCGACGCGGCCGAACAGCACGGAGACGATGTAGAACACCGTCGCCACCAGAATGATTGCAGGGCCCGACGGCACGCGGGTCTGGAACGACAGCACGAGCCCGGCATAGCCCGAGACGGCGGCAGCGACGACCGCGATGCAGATCATCACCGTGAGATCGCGCGACCAGAACCGCGCGATGCCCGCCGGCAGGATCATCAGGCCCACCGCCAGCAAGGTGCCGAGCGCCTGAAAGCCGTTGACGAGGTTGATGACGACGAGCGCGAGGAAGGCGAGATGCGCGGGGCCGCCGGCGCGGCTGACGGTGCGCAGGAACAGTGGATCGACGCTCTCGATCACCAGGGGGCGGTAGATCACCGCCAGCACCAGCAGCGTGACCGTGGCGTTGAAGGCGACCACCAGCAGCGTCTGATCGTCCATCGCGAGGATGTTGCCGAACAGCACGTGCAGCAGGTCGATATTGGTGCCCTTGATCGACACGATGGTGACGCCGAGCGCCAGCGAGGCCAGATAGAAGGTTGCAAGCGAGGCATCCTCCTTCAATCCGGTCGAGCGCGCGACCACGCCGGCGAGGATTGCCACGGCAAAGCCGGCGATCAGGCCACCAGCGGTCATCGCGAAAAGGTTGAGGCCGGAGAGCAGGAAGCCGACGGCGGCGCCCGGCAGGATTGCGTGCGCCATGGCGTCGCCGACGAGGCTCATCCGCCGCAGCATCAGGAACACGCCGATCGGCGCGCCCGCCAGCGACAGCGCGATCACCGCGGCAAGCGCTCGCCGCATGAACTCGAATTCGGTGAACGGACCGATCAGCGCGTCATAGACCATCTGGGATCACGCCGCCCGCGAGCGAGCATCGTCGGCCGCGCAGGCCGCCGCACTGTCGTCGAAGGCTTCGCACATCCGCATCGCGACCAGCAGGTTTTCGGGCGTGAGCACCTCCGCTGTCGGGCCCCACGCCACCGGGCCGCGGGCCAGCACCAGCGTGTCACGGAAATGGGTGCGCACCATCTCCATGTCATGCAGCGCGGCCAGCACGGTGCGGCCTTCGCCGTGCCAGTGCTTCACGAGCGCGAGCAGGTCGGCCGTGGTCTTGCTGTCGATGGCGTTGAAAGGCTCGTCGAGCACGATCAGGCGTGCATCCTGGAGGAGCACGCGCGCGAACAGCACGCGCTGCATCTGGCCGCCCGAGAGCGTGCCGATCGGACGGTTCTCAAAACCGTTGAGGCCAACGGAAGCGATCGTATCTAGGATCTTTTCACGCGCCGGCTTACCAATGCCGCCGAACAAGCCGGTGGCGCGCCACAGCCCGGTCGCGACGAAATCGAACACCGAAATCGGGAAGGTGCGGTCGATCTCGGCGCTCTGCGGCAGATAGGCGATGTCCCTGGCATCGAGCCCGCCGAGATGGATACTGCCGTCGAGTGGCTTGAGGATGCCGACGATGCCGCGCAGCAGCGTCGATTTGCCGGCGCCGTTCGGGCCGATCACGGCGACCAGCGCGCCGGAGGCGACCTCGCCGTTGAGATGGTGCACGGCCGGATGGCGGTCATAGCCGAGCGTGACGTTGTGAAAGTGAAGCGCTGCCATGGTCACCTCATCGCGAGCCAGACCACACCCCAGAGCACGGCGCAGACGGCGACGGCGGCTGCGAGGCGGCCGGCCACGGTCATGCGCAGGATCGACCAGGGCGCGTCCTGGGCTGGGTGCGGAGAGGCCGCGTCGTGGACATGGGCATGGGTGTGGTCGTGTCCGTGCGATTGCCCGTGGTCATGAGAATGGCCATGGGAGTGGCCATGAGCATGGGCGGGATGATGGGCGTGGGACGCGGCGGGAACCATGCCAAGAACGTTATATTATAACATTACGCTTGTCCACGGCCGTCACGCAGGGCGATTCCACACAGCAAAGAGGCGGCCGCGTGAGCGACCGCCTCTGTTGTTTCCGTCATTCCGGGGCGGCGAAGCCGAACCCGGAATCTCGAGATTCCAAGTCTGGTGCTAACGCAGCATCCTGGAATGGCGGAGTAAAGCCTCAGGCCTTGTCGAACAGGGACTCGACGTATTCCCAGTTCACGAGGTTCTCGACAAATGCCTTGAGATAGTCGGGACGGCGGTTGCGATAATCGATGTAGTAGGAGTGCTCCCAGACGTCGACGCCGAGGATCGGGGTCGCGCCGTGCACCAGCGGATTCTCGCCGTTCGGGGTCTTGGCGATCTCGAGCTTGCCGTTCTTGACCTGGAGCCAGGCCCAGCCGGAGCCGAACTGGCCGACGCCGGCCGCCTGGAAGTCCGTCTTGAACTTCTCGAAGCCGCCGAGGTCCTCGTTGATCTTCTTCTCGAGCTTGCCCGGCAGCTTGGTGCCGCCGCCATTGGGCTTCATCCAGCTCCAGAAGTGGATATGGTTGTAGTGCTGGCCGGCGTTGTTGAACACCGCGGGGTTCTTGCCGAACGAGCCCTTGACGATTTCTTCAAGGGACTTGCCTTCCCATTCGGTGCCCTTGAGCGCGTTGTTGCCGTTGGTGACGTAGGCCTGATGATGCTTGTCGTGGTGGAATTCCAGCGTCTCCTTCGACATGAACTGGCCGAGGGCGTCATAGGCGTAAGGGAGGGGGGGCAGCGTGAATGTCATGGGTTCTTGTCCGCAACTGGTGGGGAACGTGTTCTCTAACGGTCACCCCTTATAGAAGGTTCCTGCGCCGTTAAATACCGTCAATTTGCGAAAAGGCGCGATTGCGACGGCATGGCCCGATTGCACAACTTTCATGTCCTCGAAAAATATCATTGCCTTTGAAGTGCTTATGGCAGAACGAATGCGTCACGGAGCAGAGCTGCGAAAGCCATGAGCATCGAGATCGACATTTTGAACGGCGACGCCGCGTGGCCGATCGCGCAACCGCTGCTCAGCGCAGTCTGGGGACGCGACGCCGCCGAGCAGCCGTCCTGGAGCCACGTCAAATGGGCCCATGCCGATCTGCGCGTGCTGATCGAGACGCCCGAGGATGGCTTGGTCTGCCACGTCGGCATCTATTTCCGCACCATCAGCTGGAATGGACAGAAAGCGCACGTCGGCGGCATCGGCGGCGTCTGCACGCGCGAGGATCGCCGCAACCGCGGCTATGCGACCATGGCGATCGACGCGGCGGTGCACACCATGCGCGCCAACGAGGCGGTTCGCTTCGCGATCCTGTTCTGCGAACCGCATAATGTCGCGTTCTACGAGGCCCGCAAATGGCGCGCCTTCACCGGCGACATCTATTGCGAGCAACCGGAGGGCCGCGTCCACTTCACGCATATGGCGCCCTACGTGTTCGACATCGTCCGTGCGCCGACGCTCGGCACCATCGACCTCTGCGGCCTGCCGTGGTGAAACATTCGCTGGGGCAAATGAGCCAGCAATGTGATTCCATCAGGCGTTGCACGATTCTGATTTGCTGCTATGGAGACGCCTCCATTCCGAGGCCCCTCAATGTCCCGCAGATTCGCCATCCTCTCCGTCCTCCTGGCTGCGCTGTCCGGCGCGACGGCCGCGCATACGCAAAGTGCTGACGCGAGCGGGACCTGGCTCACCCAGGCTGGCGATGCCCGCGTGAAGATCAGCAAATGCGGCGGCGGCATCTGCGGTGTCATCGTCTGGCTGCGCGAGCCCACCGACACTGCGACCGGGCAGCCCGCAACCGACAGCAAGAATCCCAATCCCGCGCTCGCCAGGCGCCCGATGATCGGCCTGCCGCTGTTCTCCGGCATGCAGCCCGCAGGGCCGAACAAATGGTCGGGCCAGATCTACAATGCCGATGACGGCAGCACCTATGCGAGCAGCGTCTCGGTGTCGGGCACAGCGACGCTGCGCGTCGAAGGCTGCGTCGGCGCGCTCTGCGGCGGCGAGACCTGGACGCGGGCGGGACGCTGATCCGCTCCCTCGTGTCCCGGACGCGATGCAGCGCGAAGCGCTGCCTCGCAGAGCCGGGACCCACACCAAGATGGGCCCCGGCTCTGCATCGCATCACTACGTGCTGCGCTGCGTCCGGGGCAAGAGAGTGATTTCAGGCCACCATCGCCTTGAGCGCCGTCGCCGCAGAGGCGTAGCCGCCGCGCGCGCCGTCGATGAAGTGCACGTGGTCGCTGCGCAGCGCCGAGGGCGTGAAGCAGGTCATCATCGCGGCATCCTGCTGATAAAGCCCGTAGCGCACGACGCCATCGCGCGCAGCGGTCGCAAGACGATCGCTCAAGGCGCACTCGAGCTCCGGCGTGCAGTCGAGGATCATACGCAGACCGTCGTCATATTTTCGGAAGTCGGAATTCTCGACGGCCTGGCGCTTGTAGACCTTCGGCAGGAAGCCGCCGGCCTTGATGTCGAAGCGCATCAGGACATAGACGAAAAACGTATAGGCGAGCAGACCGGCGCGGCGCTTGAGCAACGACCCGCCACGGATCGCCCGCGCCTCGTAGTCCAGGCCCTGCGGCGGCCATTTCAGCGGCGGCCCCTGCGGTGGCACGGGACGGCCGGAATCCGGACTGCGCTCGACGAGATGGATGATGTCCTCGATCACCTCGCGGAAGGCCTGCGGATCGGCGCCGCCTGCCGGCATCACCAGCACCGACAGGATCAGCCCGCGCGAGGCCGGAATCACCTCGAAGCGGCAGGACAGGCCGGAGAGATCGGGTTGCGTGCCTGAGGGCGCCTCAGCGACGGCGAACTCGCCGCGCTTCATCGCGGCGTCGGCCCAGGCGAGCCCTCCGCCGGAGAACATCGCATAGGACAGATTGGCCGACGGACCGAAGCGCGCCACGCGCACGTCAAGACCTGTCGCGCGGATGGCGCTCACCGGCACGAGCGCGACGCGCATTTTGAGATCGAGGTCTTCCCGCACCCAGGTCGCCGTTGCAGCCAAAGCTTCGCGTGCAGCATCGAGATCGGCCGGCGCGACCGCAAAACTGGCGCCGTCGCCGCCGAACACGAAAGGAAATTCGCGTCCCTCCAGCGCATTCGTCACCGCAGCGATCACGGCGGCGCCAGCCATGTTGACCGCCTTGTAGCGCTGCGCCGCGATCGCCTTGGTGGAATCGACGATGTCGGCGACGCCGACGCTCCAGTCCTCCGGCAGCGGGGAATAGAGCTTGGGCTCCATCAGGCTGGTGAAGCCGCGGAAGACGGGTATGGCGCCATAAAAGGATGCGGCTGTCATCGCAGGAGCTGGTCAGGTTTGCACGAGAACAGATACGGGGCGGGATCGATCCGGGTTCGCCTGCCGGCTCGCCCGAACAACGGCGCATCATTGGCTGAAACGGGGATGACAACAAGATGCGGCGCCTGCCACCCGAGCACTGTTCGCAGGCAATCTGCCGGGACGCAAGCTAATGCAGTTTCTCGTCCGCATGCTTGCGCGATACATCCGCGGGGGCGTTGTGACAGCCAACCAGCCGCACAAATTGCTGCGGATGCATTTCGTGGCCGTGGTCGCCGGAATTCTGATGCGTCATCGGGGGGCAGTGAACGTCCTCCGGCTTCGCGCGGGACTGTTCGATCCGGCCTAGATTTGAAGCGGTCATGTTTGACGCGACCATGGACTGCTCCTCTCGATTAGGGCAGATCGATTGACGTAACCCAATCGATTGCGGCGTATCTTACGACCAGATCCGGTGAAATGTCATTGGGCCTGATCAACTCAATTGTGGCAACGGAGTTCCTTTACGCCGTGTTGCCCGCGTCGATCGTGAACACGGTGCCGGTGACGTTGCGGCCGCCCTCGCCGAGCAGATATTCCACCATGCGCGCGATGTCATCCGTCGCCGGCAATCGCCGCAGCGCGCTGCGGCCGGCGATGCGCTTGCGGCTTTCGTCGGAGAGATTGTGCGTGAGCTCGGTGTCGATGAAGCCCGGCGCGATCGCGTTCACGGTGATGCCGAGCTTGCCGACCTCGCGCGCGAGCGATCGGGTGAAGCCGGTGGCGGCGGCCTTGGTTGCGCCGTAGACCGAGAGGCCGTTATAGCCCGTCGTCGCGATGATCGAGGAGATGTTGATGATGCGGCCGGCGCCATCCGCCATCATCTGGCGCGCGACATATTTGGTGAGGATGATCGGCGACAGCACGTTGAGCTGCACCAGCGCTTCGATCTCGGAATTGTGCATGGTGGCGAGCAGGCCCTCGGTGCCGAGGCCGGCATTGTTGACGAGGCCGTAGGTCGGGCCGAATTCATCGCGCACGAGCTTTGCGAAAGCGGGGATCGCATCGATCACGGCAAGGTCGCAGGCGCGGAAGTGCAGCCGGCCTTCGGACCCGGCGATCGCGGCCTTGAGCTCGTCGCTCTCGCGCCGCGCGGCCGCGATCACGTTGTAGCCGGTGCTGGCCAGGCGCGTGCCGATCGCAAGGCCAATGCCGCGGCTGCCGCCGGTGACGAGAACATTATGCATCGGTGCGCGCCAGTTTGCCGGCCGGCGTGACGTCGAGCGCCTCGACGAAGCGGACCACCGCCGGCACCTTGTGGGACGCCAGCTGCGCGCGGCACTGATCCAGGATCTGGTCACGAATTTCCTTCGCGCGTGCCTGGTCGGTGCCGTCGGCAAGGATCACGTCGGCGACAACGATGCCGCCCGTGATCGGGCTGCGCCGCGATTTCGCCCGCGACATCCGCACGTCGGGATGACGGTTGATCGCCGCCTCGATCTCCTCGGGATGCACTTTCAGCCCGCCGATATTGATGATGCCGCCGCGTCGGCCGACGAAATAATAGCGGTCGCCGCGCAGTTCGACGATATCGCCACTATCGACGAAACCGTCGCCGTCGGTGAGCGCAGCCGCGTTACGGCCGATATAGGCGTGTGCCGTGCGCGTCGATCGGATCCGGAGCGAGCCGTCGACAACTTTCATCTCGACGCCGTTACGGTTGCCGAGATAGTTCGCCGGAAAACCTTCGAGCCCGTCGTTGACGGCGAAGCCGACGCCGGCCTCGGTCGAGGCATAGGCATGGCCGACGGACGAATTGGGGAATGCCGCCTTGAGGCCGTCGAGCACCGCCTGGTCGGCGATCTCCCCGGAGAGGCGAACATAGCCCGGCGCAAACTGCGCGGCGGAGCCGCTCATCAGGAGCTTGCGCCAGTGCGACGGCGTGCCGGAGATGTGCGAGACCCCGCGCGCGTTCAGCCGGGCAACGTGATCGGCGAGCGCCTCGTGCGGGTCCGACAGCACCATCGAGCCACCGGAGAGGACGGCGCGAAGGAAGATCTGCAGGCCGCCATAGCGCCGGATGTCATAGAACGTGGCCCAGACCGGCGCGGGGCCCTTGGCGGGGCCTTCGGCGACGATAGCGCCCGTGAGCGCTTCCAGCGTATGGCCGACGATTTTCGGCACGCCTGATGTGCCCGACGTCAGCATCAGCCATTCGGTCGCGCTTTCGGTCTGCGCAGGCGCGGTGGATTGAAGCGGCAATTGTGCAGTAACGACCAGCGACACGCCGGTCGCGGTCCAGCGATCAGGCTCGTCGGTGACGACAGCATCGATCCCGGCATCTGCGATCAGGGCGTCCAGATGCGCCGGGTCGAGATCCGGCGGGCACAGCAACATGCGACGGACGATACCGTCGAGCTCGATCATGGCGAGGCCCGACCGGAGCTGGTCCGACAGCTTCAGCAACACGGCGCGGCCGGACAGCTCGCGCAGGCGGCCGACGAGGACGGTCTGCGACAAGATATCGGTCAGCGACACGACATGGTGCGCATCCGACAGGTTGCGGCCCTTCAGCTCCGCGCCGAGATGGTCACGGAGCGCAAAGATCTCACGCGGGGACATTTTCGTAGGCCCGCACGAAATCGCCCACGGTGGCGGGGAACGCTGCGTCCTCGGAAATGGTGAAGGGATCGACGCCGGTCTCGTCCTCGAGACGTGCGACCAGGATCGCGAAGGCGAGCGAGTCGAAGCCCGTCTCGTGCAGGGACAGATCGTCCGAGAGTGCGGGAAGCGTGACGTGCTGTTCCCTAGCGATCTGCTGAATCGCTTCAATGACCTTGGATCGTACCGACATGGCTGGCTCGCCTCTTACTTAGTTAATCGATCGTAGTCTTGCGGCGGCTCGTGATGACCGCCTTCCCGTGGCCGCTTGTTTACCCGACAGAAGTAAATGGCCTCTTGGACAATTCAGATAAAATTGGACCTATCTCTCGATTTTGCCGCGGCTACAGCCTGATCGTACCGTCCACGATCTGCGCAAAAGCCCTGGAATCGAGCGCGACATAGGCGCCGGATCTCGGCTCGAGCATGAACATCGCGTCTTCTATTGCACCCGGGTCAAAGCCCGCGCGCGCGAGCTCGCCCTTCTTCTGCTTGAATGTCTCGGTCGCATCGAGCTCGCGCGAGATGCGGATGAAGACCGGGCGGGCATAGGCCGGCAGCCGCTGCGCGAGATAGGCAGACAGTGCGGCGATATCAAATCCTTCGTTCACGACGATCGCGCTCATGCCGGCGCGGCCGTCGGCGCCGGGGATGCTGACGCCGTAGGTGGTGGCATCGACCACGCCGGTGAAATCGCGCACGGCGTCGTTGACCTCGGAGGTCGCGACGTTCTCGCCCTTCCAACGGAAGGTATCGCCGATGCGATCGACGAAGTGGAAGAAGCCCCTGTCGTCGAGCCGCATCAGATCGCCGGTGCGAAACCAGGCATCGCCCTTGGCGAAGACGTCGCGAAGGATCTTCTTCTCGGTCTCGCCGGCATCGGTATAGCCCTCGAAGCGGCCACCGCCCTCGTCCGCCTGGCCGATACGGCCGATAGCCTCACCCGCCTCACCGCGCGCGCAGGCGATGCAGAAGCCCTCGCCATTGCGCAGCGGCGCGCCGCTGGCGGGATCGAGCCTGACGAGGCCTGCGGGAAAGCGATGCGCAAGCAGCGGCGGGATGCGGCCGATGGCGCCCGGCAGGCCCTCGACGTTGAACAGCGAGAAATTGCCTTCGGTCGCGGCATAGAATTCAAGAATGCTGGGAATGGCGAAACGGCCCTGGAAATCCTCCCAGATATCGCCGCGCAGGCCATTGCCGCAGACCAGCCGCAGGCGGTGACGGTTTTCGTATTCCGACGGCGGCGCCTTGAGCAGATAGCGGCAGAGCTCGCCGATATACTGAAACAGCGTACAGTCGTGCCGCACGATGTCGGGCCAGAAGTTCGAGGCCGAAAATTTCTCCGCGATCACCACCGAGCCGCCGGCGGCGAGCATGCTGCAAGGCGCGACGATGCCGCCAACCGAGTGGAACAGCGGCAGGCAATCATAGAGCCGGTCCTGCGGCGTCGCGCCGGTGAGACCCGCGAACCAGAAAGCCCAATTGAGGATGCGGCGATGGCTGATGCTGGCGGCCTTCGGCAGGCCGGTGGTACCGGAGGTGTAGATCAGCAGCGCGCGGTCATCGATGGTGACGACACCGTGCTCCTCCGGCGACAGCGCCCCGTCATCGAGCGCGGCAAGCGCAACATCGATCGCGCGCGCGCTGCGGGCATCACCACGGGTCCAGATCTTGGCGTCGGTGTTCAGATGCGGCCTCGCGCTCTCCAGCGTCTCCGCGAGCTCATGCGCGACGATGATATGCGAGGGCTTTGCGACATCGACGCAATGCGCGAGAGACTGCCCGACAAGCTTGGTATTGATCAGCGCCACTACGCCACCAACGCGGCTGATGCCGAGCCAGGCCGCGACATAATCGATGCCGTTCGGCATGATCAGGCCGACAGTATCTCCTTTGGCGACGCCGGCCGAGAGCGCCCAGCGCGCATAGCGGTTGATGCGCTTCGACAGCCCGTCATAGTCGAGGCTTCCGTCGTCCGTGACCAGCGCGACGCGGTCGGGCTGGCGACGTGCCCAATCGTCGACGACGTCGGCGAAGAGACGGCCCGGCCGCGTCTCGATCCGCGCAGTCAGCTCGATCGCCTTCAGCCAGATCTTTGAAGCCGAGGGGGCGCGCGCGGCTTTCGTTTGCTCGATGACGCCGGTGGTCATGCCGTTCATTCTTTCGGGCGGTATCTGCTTGTTCCCGGCAACTTAGCTCGCGCGTCCTGCCCAGGTGTTAAGAGACAAGGTAAAACTCGGTTAGCTCTCGATTAACTGCGATCATCCTTTACCAAGCCGACGGGAACGTCGTGCGGCCTGGGGCGATTCTTGCGATAGCAAATCCAGACTTTCGGACGTGCTGTGCGCGTCCCCTTCGCCGCAAGATGAACTGGAGGCTGCGATGATCACCAAGCGACACTTCCTTCAGACCGCCGCCTGTGCCGCGGCCACGCTCATCGCTCCGCGCGCCTTCGCGATCGGCAACCCGTCTTATCCGTCGCGCAGCGTGAAATGGGTGGTGCCCTATGCACCGGGCGGCGCCACCGACGTGCTGTCACGTCTGATCTGCCAGCGGCTGTCCGACCGGCTCGGCCAGACCTTCGTGGTCGAGAACAAACCCGGCGCCGGCAGCAATATCGGCACACAGGCGGTGATCACGTCCGCGCCAGATGGCTACACGCTGCTGTTGACCTCGACAGCGAATGCGATCAACGCCTCGTTCGATCCGGCGCTGCCGTACGATTTCGCCAAGGGCATCGCGCCGGTCGCCGGCGTTGCGCGCATTCCACTGGTGCTGGTCGTCAACAACGATTTGCCGGTGAAGAGCGGCTCCGACTTCATCGCCTATGCCAAGGCCAATCCCGGCAAGATGTCGATCGCCTCCTCCGGCATCGGCACCTCGCTGCATCTCTCCGGCGAATTGTTCAAGTCGATGGCCGGCGTCCAGTTCACGCATGTGCCGTACCGCGGCTCCGCGCCGGGCCTGACCGACGTGATGAGCGGGCAGATCCAGGGCATGTTCGACAACGTCACCTCGTCGTTCGAGCTGGTGCGCACCGGCAAGCTGCGCGCGCTCGGCATCACCACGCGCGATCGCTCGGAGATTTTGCCTGACGTGCCACCGATCGCCGACACACTTTCCGGTTACGAGACATCCTCGTTCTACGGCGTCGGCGCTCCCTACGACACGCCGCGCGAGATCGTCGACCTGCTCAATGGCGAGGTCGACGCGGCGCTGTCCGACGCCGGGATCAAGGCGCGCCTCGCCGAGCTCGGCGCGATCCCGCTGCACGGCAATGCAGGCGCGTTCGGCGGCATGCTGACCGCCGAGACCGAGCGCTGGCGCAAGGTGGTGGAGCTGTCGGGGATCAGGAAAGAATAGCTCGCGGCTTCTACGCGCCAAGCAAGCGGATCGTCATCCCGGACGACCGCATCACAATCCGTCAGTACACCTGCTTATGACGCCTGCGTGGCGGGGGCGGCGGCTTATCGAAAGCGTAATAGGGATTGACGTCGCAGCTGGCCGCGAGGCCCGATGCCGTGGCGCGGCACTGCTCCAGCGAAGTGAAGCTGCAGTCGAAATAGCCGCCGCCGCCACCACCACCCAAGCCGCCGCCACCACCCGTGTATTTGTGCATGCACACCGGGTAACGCGGATCATAGGTCTGGGCGCTGGCATCTGCCGCAACGAACAGCGTGGCAATGGCGGTGAGGGTCAGGAGAGGCAGGCGCATCGGACATTTCCTCGAATTGGTAGCAACGGCAGGCGTTATGCCATTTCGATATGGCACAACGGCGCGAAAGAAGCGATCGTTCCTACTCATACCTCTCCCGCTTGTGACAAGCATCAAAAACGATCCGACACGGCGCCGTAACGATCCGAAACGGTGAAGGCGCTCCGTGCCCGACCCGCACTGAACGCATATCTCCGTACAACCATCCTTCGACCAAGGTCGCACGCCACCGGCGCAGGAATCCGTTCGCACGTCTGGGCGAACGGACTAGTCTCTCGATCACAACGCTGGCCCAGGCCCGATGACGTTCCAGGGCAATCAACAAACATATGGGCTGGAGGAAACGCACATTCGCGCTCGGGCTTTTGAGCGCGGCTCCGCCGTGCGCGGGGAGAAGATGCGCTGGCCAACCTTTGGTCCCAGAGCATGCAAGAGAGCTTCTCGTCTCCGTTCATCCGCTATCCGATCGGCACCTCGCTGCTGATGGCGGGCATCCTGTTCGTTGGCCTCGTGGCCTACCCTCTGCTGCCGGTTGCGCCGCTGCCGCAGGTCGACTTTCCGACCATCCAGGTTTCCGCGTCGCTTCCCGGCGGTAGCCCCGAAACCATGGCCTCCTCCGTGGCGCAGCCGCTCGAGCGCCAGCTCGCGCAAATCCCGGGCATCGCGCAGATGACGTCGACGAGCTCGCTCGGCTCGGCATCGATCACCATCCAGTTCGATCTTAATCGCCTGATCGATGCCGCCGCCAACGACGTGCAGGCTGCGATCAACGCAGCGAGCGGCCAATTGCCGAAGAACCTCCCCTCGCCGCCGACTTATCGCAAGGTCAACCCGGCGGACTCGCCGATCATGATCCTGTCGGCAACTTCCGACACGCTGCCCCTGACCACCGTCAGCGACCTTACCGACGCCCAGCTTGCGCAGCAGATCAGCCAGATTCCGGGTGTCGCGCAGGTGTTTGTCGGCGGGCAGCAGAAGCCCTCGGTGCGCATCCAGGTCGATCCGGCCAAGCTGGTCGCCAAGGGCCTGTCGCTGGAGGACGTGCGCAGCCAGATCGCGGTTGCGACCACGGACAGCCCGAAGGGCAACATCGACGGCACGCGGCGCGCCTACACTGTCTACGCCAACGACCAGCTGCTCGAGGCTACGCAGTGGCAGGATGTGATCATCGCTTATCGTAACGGAGCGCCTTTGCGGATTCGCGACATCGGCGAGGCGGTGTCGGGACCGGAGGACATGAAGACCGCTGCCTGGGCCGACGGCAAGCGCGGCGTATTCCTCGTCATTTTCAAGCAGCCAGGCGCCAACGTCATCGAGACGGTCAACCGCATCACGCAGAAGCTGCCGCGGCTGATCGCGGCGATCCCGCCCGCGATCAGCATCAAGATCATCAGCGACCGCACCATCACCATCCGCGCCGCGGTCGACGAGGTGCAGATCACGCTCATGATCACCATCGCGCTGGTGGTGATGGTGATCTTCATCTTCCTGCGCAGCTTCTGGGCCACGATCATCCCGAGCATCACCGTGCCGCTGGCCCTGCTCGGGGCCTGCTCGCTGATGTGGGTGTTCGGCTACTCGGTGGACAATCTCTCGCTGATGGCGCTGACCATCGCGGTCGGCTTTGTGGTCGACGACGCTATCGTGATGCTGGAGAACATCACGCGCTATGTCGAGCGGGGCGAGAACCCGGTCACCGCCGCCTACAAGGGCGCGGCCGAGATCGGCTTCACCATCGTCTCCATCAGCATATCGCTGGTCGCCGTGCTGATCCCGCTGCTGCTGATGGGCGGCATTATCGGCCGGCTATTTCGCGAATTTGCGGTGACGCTGTCCATGGCGATCTTCGTCTCGCTCGTGGTGTCGCTGACCCTGACGCCGATGATGGCCTCGCGTTTTCTACGTTCCGGCCACGAGGCCCGCGGCGGCCGCTTCTACCAATGGAGCGAGCGGCTGTACGAGCGGCTGCTCGGCGCCTACGAGCGCGGGCTCGACCTCGCGCTGCGGCATAGTCTCGTCACGCTCTGCGTTTTTTTCGCCACCGTCGCGCTGTCGGCGCTGCTGTTCATCCTGATCCCCAAAGGCTTCTTCCCGCAGCAGGACAACGGATTCCTCACCGCGGTGTCGGAAATGCCCCAGGACATCTCCTTCGCCGAGATGAAGCGGCGGCAGGAGGCGCTCAATGCCATTGTGCAGGCCGACCCCGCCGTCGATTCCATCGCGATGTTCATCGGCGGGGGTGGCACGGCGCTCAATTCGGGGCGCATGTATATCACGCTGAAGCCGCTCGGGGAGCGCGACGCCAATGCGCAACAGATCATCGCGCGGCTGCGGCCGAAGCTCGCCAAGGTCGAGGGCGCGCGCCTCTATATGCAGGCCTCGCAAGACGTACGGCTCGGCGGTCGCGCCACCCGCACCCAGTTCGAGTTCACGCTCCAGGACGCCAATCTCGCCGAATTGGACGCATGGGCGCCCAAGATCCTGACGGAGATGAGAGGCCTGCCGGAGCTTCGCGACGTCGCCACCGACCAGCAGACCGAGGGCACGACGGTGCAGCTCACGATCAATCGCGACACCGCCGCACGCTACGGCATCCAGCCGCAGTTGATCGACGACACGCTCTACGATGCCTTCGGCCAACGCCAGGTGGCGCAATATTTCACGCAGACCAACAGCTATCATGTCGTGCTCGAGATCACGCCGGCGCTGCAAGGCAAGCTCGACACGCTCGACAAGCTCTACATCAAGTCGCCGCTGAGCGGCGACGAGGTCCCGCTCTCCGTCATCTGTCGCTGGACCAACGAGCCGGTGCGACCGCTCGCGATCGCGCACCAGAGCCAGTTTCCGGCGGTGACGATCAGCTTCAACCTTGCCGAGGGTGTGGCGCTCGGACAGGCGACCGCCGCCGTAATGCGCGCGGTCGGCGAGATGGGTGCGCCGCCGACGCTGTCAATGAGCTTCCAGGGGACTGCGCAGGCGTTCCAGCAGTCGCTCGGCACCGTGCCGATGCTGATCCTCGCCGCACTCGTCGTGGTCTATCTGGTGCTGGGGGTGCTGTACGAGAGCTATATCCATCCGCTGACCATCCTGTCCACGCTGCCGTCGGCCGGCGTCGGCGCGATCGCGATCCTGATGGTCTTCGGCTTTGATTTCAGCCTGATCGCCCTGATTGGGGTCATCCTCCTGATCGGCATCGTCAAGAAGAACGGCATCATGATGGTGGACTTCGCCATCGCCGCCGAGCGCGAGCAGCATCTGACGCCAGAGCAGTCGATCCGCCAGGCAGCACTGCTGCGCTTCCGGCCGATCATGATGACGACGATGGCGGCGCTGCTCGGCGGCGTCCCCCTGATGCTCGGCACCGGCACCGGCGCCGAGATCCGTCAACCGCTCGGCTACGCCATGGTCGGCGGTCTCGTGGTCAGCCAGGCGCTCACCTTGTTCACGACCCCCGTCATCTACCTTTACCTCGACCGCTTCTCCAACACGTTGTCACGCTGGATGGAGAAGAAGCCGAAGCCGGAGGCCGAGAGCGAAGAGCAGAAGGACGCGGCGGAGTGAGCTGGGCTCGCGCTAACCCAGCCCCTGCAGCACCAGCCGGTTCAGCCTTGCGGCAAACGCGGCGGGATCCTCCGGCAGCTCGCCGTCCAGAATCTGCGCCTGTTCGAGCAGGAGCAGGCTGAGATCGTCGACCGTCTTCGAGCCGGCCTGCGCCCTGGTGATCGCCGTGACCATGGGATGGCGCAAATTGATCTCCAGGATCGGCCTGGTGCGCATGCCGCGGTTCTGCTGCGCCAGGATGCGCTCGAGCTCGCGGCTCGGACCCTGGCTGTCGGCGACGAGGCAGGAGGCGGAGCTGGTGAGGCGGGTCGAGGCCTTGACATCGCTGACGCGCTCGCCAAGCGTCGCCTTGATCACCGCGATGGTGGCGGCCTCGTCCGCCTCGGGCTCGTCCTTCTTCGCCTCGTCCTTCTCGTCGACGCGCGGGATCAGGTCGAGATTGAGATCGCCCTGACTCAGCGACTTCAGCGGCTTGCCCTCGAACTCGGTCGGCATCGAGGTCCAGAACGCATCGACCGGATCGGACAGCAGCAGCACCTCAATGCCGCGTGCGGTCGCAGCTTCCAGCCGCGGACTGGACTTCAGCCGCTCGATGCTGTCGCCGACGAGATAATAGATCTCGGTCTGGTTCGGCTTGAAATCGGCGACGACGTCCTTGAGCGCGCGCTTCTCGCCGGTGGTGGTGGTGAAGCGAGACAGCGCGAGCAACTTCTCGCGGCGCTCGAAATCCTCGTAGATGCCCTCTTTCAGCACCGCACCGAAGGCGTCCCAGATCCTTGCGAAATTCTCCGCATCCTTCTCGGCGAGGGTTTCGAGCTCGTTGACGACGCGGGTCGCAACGGCCTTGCGGATCTGCACCAGCTGCGGGTTGTTCTGGAGCATCTCGCGCGAGATGTTGAGCGGGAGATCCTCGCTGTCGACGACGCCGCGGATAAAGCGGAGATAGCCGGGCAAGAGATCCGCATCATCGGTAATGAAGACGCGGCGGACATAGAGCTTGACGCGGCCCTTGCGGTTCGGCTCGAACAGATCGAACGGCTTGGTCGACGGCGCGAACAGCAGCACGGCGTAGGAGTAGCGGCCCTCGGCGCGATAATGCAGCGTCATCGCAGGATCGTCGAAGGCGGAGGCAATCTGCTGATAGGCCTTCTTGTAGTCCTCCGTCGATAGCTCGGATTTCGAGCGCTGCCACAGCGCGCTCGCCGAGTTGATCTGGCGCGGCTCGCCCTCTTCCGGGACGAGCTCGATCGGGAAGAGGATGTTGTCGGAATAAGCACTAACGATGCGCTCGATCTCGTAGGTCTCGAGATATTTCTTCGCATCGTCCTTCAGGTGCAGCACGATCTCGGTGCCGCGCGCCACGCGGGCCGCCTCTTCCTCGCTGGCGCGTGCGATCTCGAAGCCGGAGCCGCCTGAGGACGTCCAGGTCCAGACATCGCTCTCGCCGGCGCGGCGGCTGACGACGACGATCTTCTCGGCGACCATGAAGGCGGAATAGAAGCCGACCCCGAACTGGCCGATCAGGCCGAGGCCGTCCTTGGCCTCCTTCAGCTTCGACACGAAGGCCTTGGTGCCGGAGCGGGCGATGGTGCCGAGATGGTCGATCAGCTCTTGCCGCTCCATGCCGATACCGTTGTCGGCGATCGTGAGCGTCGTGGCCGTCCTGTTCGGGATGATCCGGATCTTGAGCGCGTCGCCCTCACCCAGCAGTGCAGGACTGGCGATCGCCTCGTAACGCAGCTTGTCGCAGGCATCCGAGGCGTTGGAGACCAGCTCGCGCAGGAAGATGTCGGTCTCGGAATAGACGGAGTGCACCATCAGGTGCAGCAGTTCGGAAACCTCGGCCTGGAAAGGCTGCGTATGCGTGGCCGTATCGGACGTCGTCATGCGTTTACCCGGTCAATCAAAAGTGAAGAAACCCGGGATATAACGCGATGGGATAGGGGATCAAGTGGACATGTAGGACCGCCGTCCCGGCGGGAGACCGGTTTTGCATGTGGGACGAGGCCGATCAGGTCACGCAGCGGCCGGGCTGCAGCAGCTTGGCGACCTCGGTCAGGGAGCTGACCATCGGCTCGCAAGCGATCGTTGGCTTGCGGCCCGGCTTCAGCATCGTAGGAGCGGACTTGGCGTTGCCGGTCTCGATCACCGCGGGGACCCGGAGCAGCACGGACGTATCGGTCAGATCGTTCAGCCGCATCGAGACGGTGCGGGTGGCAACCGCCGCCGGCTTCAAGTCGCCGAGCCGGTCGGACTTGCCGGCACGATTGACGTCGTGACTAGCAACGCTGCGAGCTGAGGTTTGGGCCGGCTGTTCGGCGAGCGCCTGCCAGCGGTCGGCCAGATCGTGGCCGGAGGCCAGTTGCACCGCGCCAACCTGGACGGCGCCAAGCGTCGCGGCGAGTGCGACGGCACCAAAGAATACCTTTTGAAAAAATACCTTTTGAATCTGTGGCATAGCTGTCGGCCCCTCGCCCCATGGCGGTCAAGGGAACAACGCGAGCGGAGGGCCGGAGTTTCCCGGACGTTAAGATCACTTAACCGTGTGCGGAAACCACAGAATGCCTGCGAAAAATTTTTGCAGGCCGCTTGGAACGACTCCTGCGCCGGGGAGTCGTCTCAGCAGCCGGCTATTCCCCCCTGCCCCATAAGCCGGCGATGTAGGGCGCGACTGTGGTGATGCCAGTCGCGCCTTACTTTTGTCTGCGCAAATCTCGCCAACCAAAATTTCCGCCCCACCTTCCGCCCCCAAGGGCGGATCATCCGGGGGTATATCTTTCCAGATCGACGTTCACGCGACCGTTGCGGAGAGCATCCCAATTTGCGTCCGACCCGTTGGACACGAGTCGGACGCCGGTTATTCACGTCTCGCGTCGGTCAGCCCAAGGCTGAGACATTAGCGCAATCAACAGGCAAGATCGCGGCTTCGCAATCTTCCGCGGCGGATTGCCCAGCGTTCATGGCTATGGCGCATCACGCGATCGAGCGCCGCCCGTGAACCCAAGGTCTTCTCGGGGATGCAGGCGATGACGGCATTGCGATCCTCGATGAATTGCTCGTCGACAATCCATGTCCGCAGTTCTTCACCGGCGAGCCTTGCTGCGATCCGGTCGGGCGTCGGATCAATGTCGTGGGCGACCAATACGTTCATCACGATCCGACCGCCCGGTGCCAAGCGGGCGCGGATGGCGTCGCAGGTCTCAGCATCAAACTCTTCCGTGAAACGGAATCCCGGTCCACCAACGTCGATCGCAATGCCGTCGTAATATGCGCGGTCATCGAACACGAATTTTCGAAAGTCGGAGACGATGCATGGCAACTCGTCCGGAAGATCGAAATACTTGTGCGCGAGCACGAAACTGATCGGGTTAATGTCGACAATGGTCAATCTCTTGCCGAGACGCCACAGGCGTGTCGCAAGATTTCCGCCGCCACAACCCAGGACGAGGATCTGTTCGGACCGAGACAAGAGTTCGTCCATGAGCTTCACATAGGTGAAGACGCTTTCGCCGTCTGGCGTCGCCTGGCTTTGCCGGATGCCGTCTTCGAAGTACACGCGCGTGCCATCCCAAGAACATTCGACGATATCGATCTGTCCGTTCCTCCCTTGATAACGACCCAACAATTTCACGACACCAAATACCTTAATCGGCGGGCATTAGAACACATGCATTAAACATCTCTTATCATGTAATTTGCGGTGCGCCAACTGTTTCGACTATCGCTGATAATGTTTCCGCATTCCGGGAGAAAAATTCGATACAAGTCTCCGACCTCTATCCCTTTAGGGCGGTGCGATCCGGTCACTGATATATTGTGCATCTAAATTGATGCTTGAAGTTGGATTATGGATGGTGTAAATATACTGCATGAGGATCGCACTGGAGGCCGCCATTTCATGATCACGGCCAATCAACTCAGGGCTGCTCGCGCGCTCCTGAATATAGACCAGCGGCAGACGGCCGAACTCGCTGGTCTTTCAGTCCCCACCATTCAGCGCATGGAAGCGAGTGACGGAGTTATCCGTGGGAACGTCGATTCTCTGATGAAATTGGTTTCTGCGCTGGAGAATGCCGGGATCGAATTGATCAATCCGGGCGTTGCGAGCTCGGCCGGGGGTCGAGGCGTTCGCCTCAGGGAGCACGTCGCGAAGCCGAAAATGAAGAACATGAAGCAGCCCAAGCCCTCTTCGCCGCGAACTTTGGAACGGGCGCGATAACCCGCCGAGGCAAGATGGGTTTCTCGATCGAGGCCCCCTGCGATCACGCCGGCCTGGAATAGCCCTCCCACCGAACTTCAAATGGAATTGGCGTGATCGGCCGTCCGATCGAGCAGGGCGAGAAGTCCCTGCAAGATCATGTTGGGCGGCGGAGGACAGCCGGGAATATGAAGATCAACGGGAACTACCTGCGAGACCCCTCCTACCACCGCATAGCTGCCGGCGAAGCAGCCGCCATCCCGAGCGCAATCTCCCACGGCGACGACCCATTTCGGGTTGGGGGTCGCATGATAGGTGCGCTCCAACGCCTCGCGCATGTTCTTCGTCACCGGCCCGGTTACCATCAATACATCGGCATGACGCGGCGACGCTACGAACCGGAGGCCGAAGCGCTCGACGTCGTAGTAGGCATTGTTCAACGCGTGGATTTCAAGTTCGCATCCGTTACAAGATCCAGCATCGACCTCGCGTATCGAGAGGCTTCGGCCGAGACGCCGTCGTGCCGCGCGACCGACGGCCGTGGCGAGCTCGGTCACTGCGGCGTCGTCCGGTGACGGTGCTTGCTCGGTGAACGGCCGGCGAAACAGGCTCTCAAAAAGCAGCTTGCGCATCTGGTGCCGTTCCTCAGAGATCGTGGCCCGAATAGGAGCAATTGAAGGATTTGTTGCAGAGCGGAAAGTCGGCGATGATGTTGCCCTCGATCGCGGCCTCTAGAAGCGGCCATTGAAACCACGACGGGTCGCGCAGATGGCATCGTTCGACCCGGCCATCCCGCAAGCGGAGCCAAACCAGGACGTCGCCGCGAAATCCCTCGACGATCGCCATGCCTTCCCGCACCTCCCGCCGGTGCCCCGCATGCGTTCCCGGCGGGCCATCGGGAAGCCGGTCCAATATTTGGTCGATCAGCAGAAGGCTCTGTTCGACCTCGCGCACGCGGATCCAGACGCGTGCGTTGACATCCCCCTCGTTCAGGACCGGGACTTCGAAGCGCAGCGCGTCATACGGTGGATACTTAAGTGTGCGTCGCGCATCGAAGGACCGACCGGATGCGCGGCCTATGTAGCCTCCAGCGGCATACTGCTTGGCAAATGCGGGCTTAAGCACGCCCGTATCGACCGTGCGATCTTGCAGCGATGCCGTATTGTCGTAGAGCTCGACCAAAGCAGGAAACCGCTGGCGGATGTTATCCAGCGCCGCCTGGATGGCTTCCCTCCCTTCATCGTTAAGGTCGCGGGTCACGCCACCGGGCACGATAATATCCCGCATCAGCCGATGACCGAATGCGATATGGGATGCGCGCAGAATGCTCTCTCGCAACACGCTGCAAAGAGCGTGCATCAGCGCGAAGGAGGCGTCGTTGCAGATTGCACCGATGTCGCCGAGATGATTGGCGAGCCGCTCGAGTTCCGCGAGCAGCGCACGCAGCCAAACTGCACGATCGGGCACGACAAGCTGCAAGGCTGCTTCGGCCGCTCGCGAAAACGCAAAGGCGTAGGCGACTGTGCTGTCGCCTGACACGCGTCCGGCGAGCTGAACAGCCCGTTCGAGATTGGCTCCAGCCATGAGACCCTCGATACCCTTATGGGTATATCCCAGCCGCTGTTCCAGCCGGGCCACGGTCTCACCGCTGGCCGTAAACCGAAAATGCCCCGGTTCGATAATTCCCGCATGCACCGGACCGACCGCGACCTGATGCAGGTCGTCGCCCTCCACCGGCAGGAAATGATAGGGCGACGCCTTCGAAAATGCGTTGATGCGGTTTCCCAAGGGGAAGCGAACGGCCCAACGGTCGTGATCAAGCCACGGACGAATATCGGGCAAGCCTTCCGCTGACAATCCGAACAGATCGTTGATGGTGCGCTCCAATCGAAGCGCTGGCGGGTGGTGTTTGCCGACTGAAGGATAAGCGCGGTCGGGGCAATCCAGGCTGACAGTGGCAACTTCTGCCGTATGTCCATCCATAATCGCCATGTGCACCGTTGAGGGTTCCCCCCAAAGGCCGAGCAGGCTCCAGCGTCCGTGTGCCAGCTCACTTGCCGCAAACGTCCAAACGGAAGCATCGACTACAGCTCGCGGCCACGGGCTGTGTTGTTGGACCGGGCGGCCCTCCAGCAATAGATCGATCAGCGATGGCATATCCCGTTGATCTCCAAACTATCCAAGAAGGCGAGCCACGTGCTGGAACCAGGTAACGAGCGGCGCTGGAAGATAGATTCCCGCAATCAGAACCAGCGAGAGATGGGCAAACATCGGCACATAGGAAGCCTCGGCTGACTTCGTGCTGCCGCGAGGCTCGCCAAATGCGACGCTTGTCAGACGCAACGTCAAAGCGCCGAAGGCCAACAACAGCCCGAATACCAGTACGATCGCGAGCAGGGGCTGGCGTGCGAAGGTCGAGCTTACGACCAGAAATTCGCTCATGAAGATGCCGAGCGGCGGCACGCCGGCGATCGCGACGACGCCCGTCACCAGGCACCAGCCGAGCGCCGGATGGGTCACGGTCAAGCCCCGGATCCCGGAGATTCGCTGCGTGCCCTTGATCTGCGATATATGTCCGACCGCGTAGAAGATCGCGGACTTGGTCAGACTGTGCATCACCATGTGCAACAGTCCCGCGAAATTGGCGAGCGGGCCGCCCATGCCGAACGCGAACACGATGATGCCCATGTGCTCGATCGACGAATAGGCGAACAGCCGTTTGATGTCGCGTCGACGGTAGAGCATGAAAGCTGCGAAGACGAGCGAAACCAGGCCCATCGTCACCATAAGGGGGCCAGGAGCGATCGCTGCCGGATTGGCGGCCAGCAATATCTTGAAGCGCAATAGTGCGTAGAGCGCGACATTCAGCAGCAGCCCCGACAGTACCGCCGATATCGGCGTCGGACCTTCGGCGTGGGCGTCGGGCAGCCATGCGTGCAGCGGCGCCAAACCGACCTTGGTGCCGTAGCCGAGCAGCAGGAATATGAAAGCGACGTTGAGAAGCGCGGGATCGAAATTCGCGGCATGTCGGATCAACAGGGTCCAGATCATGCCGTCCTGGCCCTCGCCCACAACCGGCCGCGCCGCCATGTAGACCAAGATCGTGCCGAACAGGGCGAACGCTATTCCGACGCTCCCCAGAATGAAATATTTCCATGCCGCTTCCAAAGCGGCGTGGCTTCGATAGATGCCGACCATCAACACTGTGGTGAGCGTCGCAATTTCCACCGCGACCCACATCAGGCCGATATTGTTCGACACGAAAGCCAGGTTCATGCCGAACATCATGGTCTGATACATGGCGTGGTAGAAACGCAGATAAACCGGTGTCAACCGACCAGTCTCCAGTTCATGCGCGATGTAGCTGGCGCTGAAGATGCTGGTCGTAAACCCCACGAAGGTGTTGAGCACGATGAAGACGATGTTGAGATCGTCGACGAGCACGTACGGCCCCGGCGGTGGACGTGCGATGACGAACAACGAGAGGGATGAAAGAAATGTCGCCAAGCTCGCGACGACGTTCAACCGCGCCGTCAGCCGATAACCCGGCAGTATGGCCAGCAACGCTGCCGAGCCGATCGGAATTATCAGGACAGCCGCCACCGGATCGAAGGAAAGTACGTTCATCGCCGTTCGCCCCGGTAGTCGTCGAGCGCGGAGACATCGACGGAATCGAAACGTTCGCGGATCCGGAACAGGAAGATGCCGATGACGATGAAGGCGATCAGGATCGAGAAGGCGACGCTGATCTCGACCACCAGCGGCATGCCCTTGGCGCCGGTTGCCGCCAGCACCAGCCCATTCTCGAGCGACATGAATCCGACGACCTGGCTGACGGCGTTGCGACGGGTCACCATGACCAGAAGTCCGAGCAGCACGACCGACAAGGCAAAAGCGAGATCCTCGCGCGCCAATGGATCGGCCTCCGCGGTCACCCGCAGCATCAGCACCATTGAGAGGGCAACTAGTGCCATCCCGGCCAGCATGGTCGGGCCGATCCCCACTGCCGATTCGATGTCGCGATGGATCCCCAGCTGCTTGACGATGCGATGCAGCGCCACCGGAATGATGATCGCTTTGAAGACGAGGGCGATTGTTGCCGTGATGTAAAGATGAGGTGCGTCCTGGACGAAGGCCTGCCAAGCGACGGAAAGCGCGAGCACAAGGGCATGAAGCGCAAAGACGTTGAGCAGCGAATAGAGCCTATCCTGGTACAGCATCATGAAGCTGATCAGGACGAGTCCGCCAGCCAGTGTGTGCGAAACGTCGAAGGAGAGGCTGTGCATCTGCATCAGAAGCTCTTTGACACGAACAGGAGAAGGGTGCCGAGCAGGCCCAGCATGAGAGCCGCACCGAGAAATTGCGGAACGCGAAAGACCCGCATTTTCGCCGTGGCGGTCTCGAACAGTGCGAGGAAAAAGCCCGCAGCCGCGAGCTTGACGAGGTAGGCGACGGCGCCGATGGCATAGGACAATGGACCGGTGCCGAAGACTGCTATCTTCCAAGGCAGGAACACGCATGCGATCAGCGAGATATAGAGCAATAGCTTGAGAAAGGCGCCGAACTCGATCATCGCGAGATGACGGCCCGAATATTCGAGAACCATCGCTTCGTGCACCATAGTGAGCTCCAGGTGCGTCGCAGGATTGTCGACCGGAATTCGCGCGTTCTCCGCCAGGGCCACCATGATGAGCGCGATCACCGCCATTCCCAGCGATACCCGCAAGCCGACATACGACGAGGCCATGAAATTTGCGACCGTCGAAAGTTGGGTCGAGCCGGCAACCAGGGCAACACAAAATACAACCAGCAGCATCGCCGGCTCCGCCAGTGCAGCGATCATGACTTCGCGGCTGGCGCCGATGCCGCCAAAACTGGTGCCGACGTCCATGCCGGCCAGTGCCAGAAAGAAGCGCGCGCTTCCGAGCAGCGCCACGATGGCAATCAGGTCCGCCGTCCAGTTGAAGAGAAGGCCGGTAGCGAACGTCGGCACCAGGGCTGCGGCAACCCAGATCGCGGCGAAGGTCACATAGGGTGTTACGCGGAACAGCCAGGAGGCGTTGTCCGCCAGCACCACTTCCTTGCGGAGCAATCGCAGGAGATCCAGATACGGTTGAAAGACCGACGCTCCCTGGCGACGCACCAGGCGGGCCTTCATCTTGCGCACAAAGCCGGTCAGCAGCGGCGCCAGCAGCAGCACCAGAAGCATCTGCACGCCTTGCACAAGAATGCCCGACATCACGACCATATTGCGAGGACCAGAAGGAGTGTGACGAGGGTCGCAAAAACCAGGCTGAGATACCGCCGGATGGTCAGGAACTGCAGGCGATTGAGTTTATCGGCAGCGAAGCCAACGACGCCCGCTATCGGCTCATACATTCCCTCCCAGATCAGATCGTGCGATTCGATTCGCAGGCGCGCTGGCCTGATATCCCCGGGGGCCGGCATCTCGACATGATCGCGGGCGTGGAACACGAGCGTACCGAAAACGCGGCGAATGGGCTGAGCGAAGCTTCCGCCCGAATATTGGGCCGCGGGTGTCGGATCGGAAAACCCACAGCCCCAGGCCGGACCCCGCCTTAACGCATGAGAGGCAAAGCGATGAATAAAGACAACGGCGAACGAGGCGGATATCGCGATGAACACCATAACAAGCAATCCATTGTATGAACTGCGACTCTCCGCAATCGGCACGATCGAAAGCCAGGGCTCGTTGATCTGGATCGGCATGCGGCCGCCGAGGATCTGTAGCGTGATCGGCGAAAGCGCGTCGATCACCAGCCCCGGCAAAATTCCGGCCAGCAAGCAAAGCGCGGCGAGGATGAACATTGCCGAAAGCGAGTAATGGTCGACTTCCTCCGCGGTTTCCGCCGCCACGCTACGTGGTCGCCCGAGAAAGGTCACGCCGTATGCCTTGACGAAACACGCCGCGGCTAACGCAGCAGCCAGGGCCAATAGAGCACCGACCGCAGGCACGGTGATCTTCAGCGCCCATTGCGGCAACTCCGGGCTCTGCAGCACGGCCTGGAACATGAGCCATTCCGAGACGAAGCCGTTGAAGGGTGGAAGCGCCGATATCGAGACACAGCCGACGAGAACGGCGAAGCTTGTGAACGGCATGCGGTGAATGAGACCACCCAGCTTGTCCATGTCCCGCTCGCCGGTCGCGATCAGGACGGCGCCGGCGCCGAAGAAAAGCAGACTCTTGAAGAAGGAGTGATTGAGAACGTGAAACAAGGCAGCAGCGAACGCGAGCGCGGCCAGCAGTTTCAGGCCGTTGGCCTGGAAGGCCAATGCAAGGCCGAGGCTTGCGAAGATGACGCCGATATTTTCGATCGTGCTGTAAGCGAGCAGGCGCTTGAGGTCCTTTTCCATCATCGCATACAAGATGCCCATTACGGCGGTGATGCCGCCAAGAGAAAGCACGATCACACTCGCCCACCAGCTCGGCTGTCCCAGCAGATCGAATACCACGCGAATAAAGCCGTAGATCGCGACCTTGGTCATGACACCGCTCATCAGCGCCGAAACGTGGCTGGGCGCTGCCGGATGAGCGAGCGGTAGCCAGACGTGCAGCGGCACCAGGCCGGCCTTTGAACCGGCTCCGAGCAGCATCAAGATCAACACCAACGTGGCCACGTAGGGCGTATGTTGAGCCGCGCGAATGGCGGCAAATTCGTAGTCTCCGGCCGGTCCCGCCAAAAGGCCGAAGGCCAGCAGCAATGCGAGCGTGCCGAAGCTCGCCATGACGAGGTAGACGTAACCGGCTTTCGCGTTGCCCGGTTCACGATGGTGCGCCATGACGAGCGCCCAGGACGCGAGCGACATGAATTCCCAACAAAGCAGATAGGAAAACGCGTCGCCCGCCAGCACCACAAGATTCATTCCTGCTAGAAAGGCGGGGAAGAAGGGCAACACGCGCTGCGGAGCCTCCTCATGATGGCCGTAACCGAGACCATAAAGGCTTGCCGATGTCCCTCCGAGATTGACGACAACAAGAAAAAACGAAGCCAGCCCGTCGAGCCGGAAATGGGCGCCAAGCCACGGCAATCCGATTGGGAGGGTCAGATCGGTGGCGTTCGTCGTATCGCCCAGCAACCAGTGAATGGATCCAATCAACGCAATCGCAGACGCGGCTAACGTCGCGCTATAGATGATGGCCGTGGCGATCGTTGAGCGGCTGAGAACAATCGCCAGGACTGCCGATCCAAGCATTCCGGCGACACAGAGCATTTGCAAGACGACAGCCGACATTACCTGCGCGCCTTCATTCCGCTTGGTGCTTTGTTTTCTATCCGATTGCTCAAATAGATTTTTGCCGATCCAGAATTGACTTTCAGGCGCACCCCGCGTCCCTCGGCGCTACTGACCGCCCCTTCGTCTATCAACTCAATGCCGGCGGCGTCGAGAGCCGCGATCAGCTTCACCAGCGAATCGACATTGCCCCGAACCATTTTCTCACTGGCCTCCATACGTTGGATGGTTGGCACCGAAAGCCCGGACATTTTCTGCGAGCCGGCGCTGATCGATGCCGAGGAGCACCCTCGCCGCTCGCAATTGAGCCGCTGTAATCATCGGATTGCACTACTATCCGGGTTCGATCGAATACTATGCATCATCCCTGCATCGTAATTAATCATGTTATATTGTCAAGAAGTGATATTTAAAACATCTAATCTAAGCGCAAACGCCTCCGGGAATTGTCGGCAGCCAATGCGTCGCGCGCAATGACGGTGGAAATTCGTGAAGGGCGCGGCGTTGGCCCGGTTCGACAGCCTGCGTAATGCCAAGGGCGGGACGCCGACACCCGCGCTTAGGCTCGAGATGCAACGCGCGATGCAGACCTACGCGACGGTGTTTCGGTCGCGAAGCATTCTGCAAGAAGGCAGGCAAGTCTTGGCTGGAGTGCCCGACACTATCGGCCGAGCCCCGCAAGCCAGTCCCGCCCCTCGCCATAGAGCTTCTCGACCTCGGGGCCGGTCAGGCCCGGCATGTCGCGCTTGACCTTGTAGCCGATCAGCTCCTGCATGTAGGCGAGGTGGCGGTAGCCCTCAGGCAGCGCGGCGAGCGCCTTTTGGTCGAGTTGAAGTGTTGCGGCGGGATCGACCGGATCAATCCGGTCCTTCTCGTAGATCGGCTGGCGGCGCACGATGCCCCATTTGCCAATACCTGATTGGTCATGCCGCTTCTCCACGAAATCGTAGAAGCGGCCGGTGCAGACGACGTCGCAGAGCACGTCGTGCACCAGGGCCCGCTGTGAGATGGTCATCTTGGTTTGCGCAATGGCCCGCTCGCCGGCGAGGTCGATGCTGGTGCCGCCGAGGAAATGCAGGATGCGCACGCCCTTGGCAAAGCCCTCCTGGCTGACGCGCATAAAATCCCGCGCCGGCCCCTGAAACCAGGTGGCGGACATCCAGCCTTCTTCGTGCCAGACCGTGGCAAAGCGCTCCCAGTCACCGGCGTCGCGCCACACCGCCCAGTTCTCGACGAGGTCGCGGATGGCGAGGCGGTCGAGGAGCTGCTGGTCCATGGGCACGTCTCCGATGAGGGCAATGCGAGGTATGAGCGGTGAACACGACGCGCGTCAAGCAGCCCGAGCAGGCACGGAAGATCCGGCGTGCCTTGCAGCACGCCGGATCGAATCATCATCGTCAGATAGCTCGCCGCAGCGCCTATTACGCCGCCGGCGCCTTCGGCGTGCGGTTGCGCGAGTTGCGCTGGAAGAACAGCGCCTGGCTTGCCACCGCCGACACCATCGCGGGCTGGAACGGCTTTGAGATCAGGAAAGCCGGCTCCGGACGCTCGCCGGTGAGGAAGCGCTCCGGATAGGCGGTGATGAACACCACCGGCACCTCGAAGGTGCGGAGCAGTTCGTTGACGGCATCCAGACCCGACGAGCCGTCGGCGAGCTGGATGTCGGCGAGGATGAGGCCCGGCCGCTTGTTCTTGGCCAGCGCCACCGCATCGGCATGGGTGCGCGCGACGCCAACGACATTGTGACCGAGATTCTTCACCAGGCTCTCGAGGTCCATGGCGATGAAGGTCTCGTCCTCGATGATCAGGACGTCGGTCGCGATCTCGGCCGCCATCTCGCGGCCGGCGGCATCGGCCAGCCGCCGCGTCTCGGCGACATCGGTCGCGAGAATATAGGCGACTTCCTCTTCCGAAAATCCTTCGAGCGAAAGCAGCAGGAAGGCCTGCCGCGGCAGCGGCGTGATATTGGACAGCCGCCGCTCCGGCGGCATCGGCAGTGTCGCCACCTCGGCGTCGTCATTGACCGAGACGGAATTCCAGATCTGGGTGAACAGCCGGAACAGGCCGGCGCGCGGCCCATGGCTCTCGTCGAGCACCGACGGATCCCCCAGCATGGCTTCCAACATGGCGGCGACATAGGCGTCACCGGAGGCCTGGCTGCCCGTCAGGGCGCGTGCATACCGGCGCAACAACGGCAAGTGCTCAGCAACAAGCTGCGAACGGGACATCCCCACTCCATTCATTTCGGGCCAGCCTCAAAAATCAGGAACTACAAGGGGGAGACCCGGGTTCCCCTACTGGGGCTAATTACGCTTCAGGATAAGAAAAGTTCCCATGGGCCTGGGAACTTTTTGTCGAAGCTCGAATTGAACTCATCCAGGGAACGGCTCCCGGTTGAGAAAACTTCTCGATTTTGCAGTCACTTAACTCGGGGAAACGTGGAACAGGTCATGAAAGATCTCAAGTCTCAAGCCAGCAAAAGCACGACCCCCGGCAAGGGAGGCCTCACTCCGGAGATCCAATCCCGGATCGGGCACCAACTGCGCGCCATGTACGACGACGTCGTGCGGCAGGGGGTTCCGGACCGGTTCGCGGAGCTCATCAAGAGGCTTGATGCGCCGGGAGGTGGATCCCAGAACGAGAATGGGGCTGGGGGCTCCAACGACAACAATGGGAGGGATTAATGCCTCTCACGAACTCCCTGCGTGACGACATCCTCGCGGCCGTGCCGAGCCTTCGCGCGTTCGCGATCTCGCTCAGCGGCAATGCGGACCGCGCCGACGATTTGGTTCAGGAGACGCTGTTGCGCGCACTCGCCAACATCGACTCATTCCAGCCCGGCTCCAACCTGCCGGCGTGGCTGTTCACGATCCTGCGCAACCTATTCCGCTCCGACTATCGCAAGCGGCGGCGCGAGGTCGAGGATGCCGAGGGCAACTATGCCAAGACGCTGAAGACGCAGCCCTCGCAGAACGCTCATCTCGAGTTCGAGGAGTTTCGCACCGCGCTCGAGAAGCTTCCGCAGGACCAGCGCGAGGCGCTCATCCTGGTCGGCGCCTCTGGCTTCTCCTATGAGGATGCGGCCTCGATCTGCGGCTGTGCGGTCGGCACCATCAAGAGCCGCGTCAACCGCGCGCGCTCGAAGCTCGCCGCGCTGCTCTATGTCGACGGCGCCGAGGACTTCGGGCCCGACGAGACCGTGCGCGCCGTAATCGGCGGCAGCGGCGGATAGCGCGTCAATCGACTGAAGGCGACAGCTGTGAAGGCGGCTGTTTGCGCGATCGCCTTTACGTGCGTGTGGGCAGTTTATTTCCGCTCAGTCACTTCTCGACGAACGTCACTGTGTCGACGACGGTTGCGCGCGTGGTGCGGTAGCTGTTGACCTGGTGCGCGTGGTCGGCATAGCCGAACGAGATGCCGCAGACGACACGGCGGTCGTCGGACAGGTTGAAGTGACGACGGATCAGGCCGGAATGGCGCGCAAGTGCTGCCTGCGGAATCGTGCCGAGCCCGAGCGCCTGGGCCGCGAGCATGAAATTCGACACGTAGGCCCCGCAATCGATCGCACCGTAGATGCCGAGCGGCTCGCTGGTGTGAACGATCGCGACATGCGGTGCGCCGAAGAAATTGTAATTCTCCAGCGCCTGCCTGGCGTAGCCCATCTTGTCGCCGCGGGGGATGCCCAGCGTGTTGTAGAGCTGGAATCCGCTCTCGCGGCGGCGTTCGAGATAGACGCCGACATATTCACGCGGCGGCGTGAAATCATAATCGTCGCCGAGGCCGCCCGATGCCTCCTTGTAGATCAGCTGGCGGAAGCGCTCCTTGGCCTCGCCGCTGGCGATGATGACCTGCCAGGGCTGGCTGTTGCACCAGGATGCGGTCCGCTGTGCCGTGGTCAGCACATGCTCGATGGTGGCGCGGTCGACATCTTTCGGCAGGAAAGCGCGGACGGAGTAGCGCTCGTTGAGGAGCCCTTCTAGCACGCCGATGCGGTCTTGGGTCTGATTTGCTTTAGCGTCCATTGCCTAGCTCGCTTTCGTGCCCCGGACGCGACGCAGCACGAAGTGATGCGGCGCAGAGCCGGGGCCCATTGTGGCTCCTGGGTCCCGGCTCTGCGGAGCGGCACTTCGCGCCGCACCGCGTCCGGGACACAAGATCTCTTATCTACCCTTGGTCGGGATCTTGTTATACGGCACATCCTTGTCGACGCGGATGTCGCCGGGCAGGCCCAGCACGCGCTCCGCGATGATGTTGCGCAAAATCTCGTCGGTGCCGCCGGCGATGCGCATCGAGGGCGAGGACAGCAGCATCTGCTGGAATTGCCCCTGCGCCGTTTCCTCGTCCACGCCCGTGAGAACGCCGGCCGCGCCCTGGAGGTCCATCGCGTAGGTCGCGATGTCCTGAAGCATCATGCCAGACACCAGCTTGCCGATGGAATTCTCCGGGCCCGGCCGCTCGCCCTTGGACAGCGACGAGATCGCGCGGTAGCTGGTGTATTTCAGCCCGCTCGATTTCACCGCCCAGCTCGCAAGCTTCGAGCGCACGGCGGGATCGTCGATGGCAAGGCCATCCTCCAGCATCAAATTGGAGCAGAGCTCGAACAATTCAGGCATGCCGGTCGCAAGCCGCGAGCCGATCGACATGCGCTCGTTCATCAGCGTGGTCAGCGACACGCTCCAGCCCTCGCCGACGGCGCCGAGCCGCTGGCTGTCGGGAATCACGACGTCGGTGAAATAGACCTCATTGAACTCCTGCATGCCGTTGGCCTGCTTGATCGGCCGCACCTCGACGCCGGGGCTCTTCATGTCCAGGAAGAACATGGTAAGGCCCTTGTGCTTGGGCACGTTCGGATCGGTGCGCGCGATCAGGAGACCGAAGTCGGAATAATGTGCGCCCGAGGTCCAGATCTTCTGGCCGTTGACCACCCAATTGTCGCCGTTCTTCTCCGCGCGTGTGCGCAGACCCGCAACGTCGGAGCCGGCCGATGGCTCGGAGAACAGCTGACACCAGATCTCCTCGCCCGCGGCGAGCTTCGGCAGATAACGGCGCTTGGCATCTTCGCTGCCCCAGGCCATCACGGTTGGGCCGCACATGCCCTCGCCGATCTGGAACGGCTGCGTCAGCTTGCCGTAGACGCCCTCCTCCTGCTGCCAGATCACGCGCTCAATCGGCGTTGCGCCGCGACCGCCATATTCCTTCGGCCAGTGCAGGCAGGCCCAGCCGCCCTCCGCCTTCTTCTTCTGCCAGGCCTTACCGACCTCGACCATGTCATGCTTCGCAAGCCTGATGCGGCCGAGCGACGATTTTGACAGCTCCTGCTCAAACTCCTTCGGCGCGTTGGCGGCGACCCATCTGCGCGCGGTCTCGCGGAATGCGGCTTCCTGCGGGGTGTCGTCGAAATTCATGGCGGACCTCTAACCTCTTCCCTTGGTCGGGATCTTGTTGAATGGCACGTCCTTGTCGACACGGATATCGCCGGGCAGACCCAAGACCCGCTCGGCGATGATGTTGCGCATGATCTCGTCAGTGCCGCCTTCCACGCGCGTTCCCGGCGCACGCAGCAGCATCGCCTGGAAACGGCCGGCGGCTTCGGCATTCTCGGGACTGCTGACCACACCGCTCGCGCCCTGCAGATCCAATGCGTAGGCCGCGACGTCCTGGATCATCGAGCCCGCGACCAGCTTGCCGATGGAATTTTCCGGCCCCGGACGTTCACCCTTCGACAGCGCCGAGATCGCACGCATGCTGGTGTAGCGCCGGCCGCTCGCCTTCACCGCCCAGTTGGCGAGCTTCGAGCGCACCGCGCGATCCTCAATCGCAGGACCGTCATCGAGCATCAGGCCTGCGCAGTACTCGAACAGCTCCGGGAAGCCGGTCGACACGCCCGCACCGATCGACATGCGCTCGTTCATCAGCGTGGTCAGCGAGACGTTCCAGCCGTCGCCGACCTCGCCGAGGCGCTGGTGGTCGGGGATGCGGACATTGGTGAAATAGACCTCGTTGAAGTCGGAAGCGCCGCTCGCCTGCTTGATCGGCCGCACTTCGACGCCGGGGCTCTTCATGTCCAGAAAGAACATGGTGAGCCCCTTGTGCTTGGGCACGGTCGGATCGGTGCGGGTGAGCAGGATGCCGTAGTCGGAATAATGCGCACCCGAGGTCCAGATCTTCTGGCCGTTGATGAGCCAGTCGTCGCCGTCCTTTTCCGCGCGCGTGCGCAAGCCTGCGACGTCCGAGCCGCCGGCAGGCTCGGAGAATAGCTGGCACCAGACCTTTTCGCCGGAGGCGAGCGGCGGCAGATAGTTGCGCTTATGCTCCTCGCGCGCGAACGCCATCATGGTCGGCCCACACATGCCGTGGCCGATGATGAACATGCCGGAGAGCTTGCCGAACGGCCCTTCTTCCTGCTGCCAGATCACACGCTCGATCGGCGAGGCGCCGCGACCGCCATAGTCCTTCGGCCAGTGCAGGCACGCCCAGCCGGCGTCGGCTTTCTTCTTCTGCCAGGCCTTTGCCACTTCAAGGATGTTGGCGTTCTTGAGCTGGGTGCGGCCGAGCGACGATTTGCGCAGCTCCTCCTCGTATTGCTTGGGCGCGTTCGCGCCGATCCAGACGCGGGCAGTGGCTCGGAATTCGGCTTCCTGCGGGGTGTCGTCGAAGTTCATGGCGTTGTCCTTCGCTTACGCCGCGTTCTTCTTGCGCATGCGATCGATCAACTGATCTTCCCAATAGGAGATGCTGCCGAGCCCAAGTGCCATCGCGTTGGCGCGGCGGTAGTACATGTGGCAGTCGAACTCCCAGGTGAAACCCATGCCGCCGTGAACCTGGATGTTGTTCTTGGCGCAGTGCTGGAACGCCTGCGTCGCGCTGATGCGCGCGGCAGCGGCGGCCTCCGGCAGCTCGGCCGCGTTTGTCGAGAGCGCCCAGGCACCATAATAGCTGTTGGAGCGCGCCAGCGTCGCCGAGACATACATGTCGGCCAGCATGTGCTTCACCGCCTGGAACGAGCCGATCTGGCGACCGAAAGCGATACGGTCGAGCGCATAGTCGCGGCCCATCTCCAGCGCACGGTCGGAGCCACCGACCTGCTCGAAGGCGCAGAGCACTGCGGCACGATCGAGCACCTGAGACAAAATGCTCCAGCCTTCGCCGGCGGCACCGAGCGGCTCCGCCTTGCAGTCCTTGAAAGTGATCTCGGCCTGCCCGCGGGTCGGATCGAGATTGGTGAGGCCTTTCACCTCGACGCCGCCGCCCCCAAGATCGACCAGGAACAGCGAAATGTCGCCGTCGCGACCGCTGGAGCCCGTCCGCGCAGCGACCACCGCGAAGTCGGCGATCGCACCATCCGCGACCGGCTTCTTGACGCCATTGAGCACGCCACTCGCAGCGGTCAGCTTGACGTTCTTCGGCGCCGGATTGCCCTTGCCCTCGAACAGCGCCAGCGTGCCGATCGCCTTGCCCGAGGCGATCGCAGGCAGCCACCTCTTCTTTTGCGCGTCGCTGCCGGCAATCAGCAGCGCTTCGGCGGCAAGATACACGGTCGAAGAGAACGGCACCGGCGCATTGGCGCGGCCCATCTCTTCCGCGATCACGCAGAGCTCGAGATGCCCCGCGCCCGCGCCGCCGAACTCTTCGGGAATCGCGACGCCGAGAAAGCCCATTTCGGCGAGGCCCTTCCACAGCTCCTTGTCGTAGGGAACCTTGCCGTCGAGCACGACGCGCACCGCCTTGGGCGAGCATTTTTCAGCGAGGAATTTGCGCGCCTGGTCGCGGAGCTGCTTCTGGTCGTCAGAGAAATCGAAGTTCATGGCCCGCACCCGTGTTGAATGATGTCGATTACTTGAGAATGATGACGTCCTGGTCAGGCTTGTCCGCATAGAGCCGATCGACCAGCGCAGCGCGGCGTTCCAGGCCGGCGCGCTGGTTGATGTAGCCCTTGTCGGTGAGCTCATTTCCGTCGATCGAGGGCGGCTCGGCCATCAGCGTCGCGCGCGCGATGATGCGGCTGCTGGCGCCTTCGCACTCCTTGTTGTGGGCCTCTAACCCACGCCTGAAGCAGACAATCACCTCGGGATGCTTTACAGCATCCTCGAAGCTGAGATCGGCATTGCCGACGAGCTGGCGGCACGCATGCAGGTTCGGCCAGGCGAGGAGCCCGATAAAGGCACGGTCCTGTCCCGCGACCAGCGCGTCATGCACGACGGGCGTCGCCGCGGCGATCGCATCGGTGCGGAGCGAGCCGACATGCACGAAAGTGCCGGTGGTGAGCTTGAAGTCCTCGACCACGCGCCCGGCAAAGATGATGCCCTTCACCGGATCGGCATCGTCGACGAAAATACCGGCATCGCCGATGCAGTAGAACCCCTCCTCGTCGAACATCTTCTTCGTGAGATCAGGCTGACCAAAGTAGCCGGGCGTGACATTGACGCCGCGCAGGCGCAGCTCGTATTTCGAGCCGCACGGCACCATCTTCAGCTCGACGCCGGGGAACGGCAGGCCGATCAGACCGACGCGCTCGGTGTCCCAATAGGTGCCGGTCGAGGTCGGCGCAGTCTCGGTCGAGCCCCAGCCGGTATAGAACACGACGCGCTCGCCGGTGGTCTTTACCGCGAGAGCCTGCATGCGGTCGTAGAGATCGTCGGGCAGCCTCGCGCCGCCATAGGCCATGATCGACAGGTTCTTGAAAAACGAATGGCACAGCGCATCGTCCTTCTCCATCGCAGCAGCGAGCGCCGCGTAGCCGGCCGGCACGTTTGCGTAATAGGTCGGCGAGATCTCGCGCAGGTTCTTGATAGTCTCTTCCAACTGCCCCGGCATCGGCCGGCCGTCGTCGATATAGAGCGTGCCGCCCTCGACCAGCACCGGGTGGAATGCGGCATTGCCGCCCATCGTGTGATTCCAGGGCATCCAGTCCAGCACCGTGGCGAGCGGACCGCCCGGCCTGCGCGGCCGCACCTGCATCATCATCGCTGCATTGGCGCACATCATCTCTTGCGTGTTGATGACGGCCTTGGGCATGCCGGTCGAGCCCGACGTGAACAGTAGCTTGCCGACGGTATCGGGCGTGATCTTCGCGATCGATGCGTCGACATCAGGCGTCACCGGCGTGACTGCAAGCTCGGCAAAGCTGACGCTCTTGACGTCATCGCAGGGCCGCACGACGTGAACGACGGTGACGCCGGTGAGATCGAGCGCTTTCAGCGCCTTCTCGAAGGTCGGGCCGTCCTGCACCATCACCACGGCCGGCTTGATCAGGTCGAACAGGTATTTCAGCTTGACATGATCATGGCTCATTAACGAATAGGCCGGCGACACTGGAGCCGCCGGGACGCGCGCCTGCATCGCGGCCTGCGTCATCAGCGCGTGCTCGATCGAATTGCCGGAGAGGATCGTGACCGGGCGTCCCTCGAGCCTGAGGTTCAGCAGCGCCTGCGTCAGCGCATCGACGGTGCGCTTGGCTTCGCCATACGACACCTTGCGCCACTCGCGATTGGGACCGCCGCGTTGCGCCAGCCAGATGCGCTCCGGCGCTTGCCTCGCCCACTTCGCGAGCGAGGCCGGAAGATGCTTCTCGTAAGCCTGCAAGGGAATGCGCGACTTGAGCACCACCGTGCCGTCAGCGCGGCGTTCGACATCGATGTCGCGCGCGAGCCACTCCACCTTGCGAAAGGCAGGCTTCGTCATCACCGCCGCCGCGCTTCCACTCATTTTGCGTCTCCCGGAATTATTGTCCTTTGCGGATCTTCGTTGTTCAGTGCTTGATATAGACAGGCTTTCGCTTCTCAAGGAAGGCCCTGATGCCTTCCGAAAATTCCTCGGAGCGGCGCGCCATCGCGGCCTTAAGGTCGAGGCCAGCACAAAAATTCTTGCTAGGTCGCTGACCGAGAACTCGCTTGGGTGCGGGGTCTGCCTCCACGGACACATACCCCTCATCCGGCGCTTCGCGCCACCTTCTCCCTCAAGGGGAGAAGGAAGAAGAGCCTACCGCGGCGCCATGCGGATCGCGCCATCGAGACGGATGGTCTCGCCGTTGAGCATCGGGTTCTCGACCATGTGCACGGCGAGCGCACCGTATTCCTTGGCATCGCCAAGGCGCGAGGGATGCGGCACCTGGGCCCCCAGGCTCTTGCGGGCTTCCTCGTTCAGGCCCATCAGCAACGGCGTGAAGAACAGGCCGGGCGCGATGGTGTTGACGCGTATCTTCTGGCTGGCGAGGTCGCGCGCGGCCGGCAGGGTGAGGCCGACAACGCCGCCCTTCGAGGCCGAATAAGCAATCTGACCGATCTGGCCTTCATAGGCAGCGACAGACGCCGTGTTGATGATGACGCCGCGCTCTTCACCGATCGGCTCGATCGTGACGAGGCGCTCGGCGAACAGGCGCAGGCAGTTGAACGTGCCGATCAGGTTGACGTTGATGATGCGTGCGAACTTCTCCAAGGGATAGACGCCGTCGCGGCCGACGATGCGCTGCGAGCCGCCGATGCCGGCGCAGTTCATCAGCACGCGGGCAACGCCGTGCGCGGCTTCCGCCTTCGCGATCGCGGCCTTGATCTGCTCCTCGCTGGTGACGTCGGCATGGAGCGCGACGCCCTTCACTTCGGCGGCGATCTTCTCGGCGTTATCCTTGTTCTGGTCGATCACGCCGATCTTGGCGCCCTTGGCAGCCATGGCGCGCGCGGTCGCTTCACCAAGACCCGAACCACCACCGGTGATGAGAACGGCTACGTCTTTCAATTCCATGACAGGCTACCTTTCCTTGGGCGTTTCTTCTCTAGACTTGAGAGTGATGGCCGGATTATCCGACCGCGGCAGCTTCCTCGGCTTGCGTGAGGATGCCGCCGCAGATCAGCGTTTCCATGTGCTTGATATATTGCCGGCAGACGTCGTCGGTGACCGGGCCGACGCCGGTCGCGCGAGACATCGCGTGCCGGCCGAAGAACAGGTGGTCGCAGGCGCCGATCAGGCTGGTGTAGAACAGCACCGGATCGGTGGCGCGGAACTCGCCGCGGCTGACGCCCTCAGCGAGCAGGCGGCGATGAAAGTCGAGCAGCGGTGCGACGAAGAATTTTGAAACTTCGTCCGCGGAGCCGGCAACGCTCTCGTGCAGGAGATAATGGATCAGCCGGTTCATGTAGGGAAACCGGTGATAGGCGCGGATGATGCCGCCGATATGCAGCTTCAGCTTCGCCGTGGAGGTGATCTGCTGCGCCAGCAGATATTCCAGATTGGACATTTCTGTCGCGGCGTCGCGCGCGAGCAGCGCCAGCAGCAGGCCGTCCTTGTTGCCGAAATGATATTTGACCAGCGCGGCATTGGCACCGGACTTCTGGGCGATGTCGGAGAGCGAGATCTCGATCGAGGAGCGTTCGATCATCAGCTCGCTTGCGGCCATGAGCAATTTCTCTGCCGTGGAATTCTTTCCGCCCGGAAGCCTGTTCGGTACGCTGGTAGTCACGGAAATCCTTTGTTCTCGGCGCTTGAAGCGGGCCGCAGATAAGCCCAAGCAGCGCCTCCCCACAAGAGTTAATTGATCGATTGACTAAACGATATGTCGTCCATTAAATCCGCCCCCGACAACCCAAACCAATTCAGAACAATCATGGGAGAGACCGAAATGGCCGAGGCTTATATCGTCGCCGCTGCGCGTACCGCGGGCGGGCGCAAGGGGGGCCGCCTCGCCGGCTGGCATCCGGCCGATCTCGCCGCAAAGGTGCTCGACGAGCTGGTCGATCGCACCAAGGTCGATCCTGCGCTGGTCGAGGACGTGATCATGGGCTGCGTGATGCAGGTCGGTGAGCAGTCCAACAACGTCGCGCGCAACGCGATCATGGCCTCGAAGCTGCCGGAGAGCGTGCCGGGTACCTCGATCGACCGCCAGTGCGGCTCCTCGCAGCAGGCGCTGCATTTCGCGGCGCAAGCCGTGATGTCGGGGACGATGGACGTGGTGATCGCGGCCGGTGTGGAATCCATGACGCGCGTGCCGATGGGCCTGTCGTCGCAGCTCCCGGCCAAGAACGGCTTTGGCAATTACAAGAGCCCGGGCATCGAGCACAAATATCCGAACATCGTGTTCAGCCAGTTCACCGGCGCGGAGATGATGGCCGAGAAATACGGCCTGTCGAAGGACGATCTCGACGAATATTCCTACAACAGCCATCAGCGCGCGATCGCGGCGACACAAGCCGGTTACTTCAAGAAGGAGATCGTGCCGCTTGAGATCACCCGCGCCGACGGCAGCAAGGACACCCATCACATCGACGAAGGCATCCGCTTCGATGCCACGCTCGACGGCATCAAGGGCGTCAAGCTGATCGCCGAGAACGGCAAGCTCACCGCGGCGAGCGCCAGCCAGATCTGCGACGGCGCCTCCGGCGTGATGGTCGTGAACGAGCGCGGCCTCAAGCAGCTCGGCGCCACGCCGCTGGCGCGCATCCACCACATGACCATGACTGGCGGCGATCCGGTCATCATGCTCGACGCGCCGCTGCACGCCACCAAGCGCGCATTGGAGAAGGCCGGCATGAAGGTCGGCGACATCGACCTGTTCGAGGTCAACGAGGCCTTCGCTTCGGTGCCGACCGGCTGGCTGAAGACCACCGGCGCCGATCCGGCACGCCTCAACGTCAATGGCGGCGCGATCGCGCTCGGCCATCCGCTCGGCGGCTCCGGCACCAAGCTGATGACGACGCTGGTCCACGCCCTGCATCAGCGCGGCAAGCGCTATGGCCTGCAGACCATGTGCGAAGGCGGCGGCATGGCGAATGTGACGATCGTGGAGCGGCTGTAAGAAAGGGCGAGTGGCGAGTAGCGAATAGCGAGCAGGTGAAATGCCCGCGCTCGGTCGACTTCGAAGCCGGGCTGCCGCGCACACCGACGGGCAAGCTGGTGAAGCGGCATCTGTGAGACAGGTATTGGCCGAAGACCGTGGCGAAGATCTAGCGCCGTATCAATCAAACAAGCTGGGCGTATGGTTCACCAGCGCGCCTTCGATCTCGAGCATCTTCAGCTTGGTCACCACGCCGCCATTTGCCGAGAAGCCGCCGGGCTTGTTGCCGGCCGCCAGCACGCGATGGCAGGGCACGACGATGGGACACGGGTTGTGCCCGAGCGCCTGGCCGACATCGCGCGACAGCTGGACGCCGCCCAGCTGCTTGGCGATGTCGCCATAGGTGATGGTCTTGCCGGGCGGGATCGCGCGGGCGATCTCGTAGACGCCGCGGTTGAAGTCGGGCACGCCATCGAGATCCAGCGGGATGTCTTTGAGGTCATCCGGCTCACCCGCGAGCAGTTTGACGATGCGGTCGATCGCCTGCTGCACTTCGGGGGTCGGCTCGGCCTCGCTGGCGTCGGCGTGGCGCTGGCTGATGCGGGTGCGGATCTTTTCCTCGCCGCCCATCGGCAGCTGCGTGCCGTTGATGCCGCGCGGGCCCCAGGCGATGGCGCAGAGGCCGATCCTGGTGTCGAACAGGGCAAAATGCTGGTCGGTCATGGCTTGGTTCCTGAGCTCGCGTCATTGTCGCATGCCCCCATCGTGATCTCGGCCTAAATCTAGGCTTGGAAATAGTTGCGATCCACCCGATTTCCGGGAATCTTGCACAGGAGTTCCGCCCCCTTCCGCGAGCCAAGAATGCAAAGCCTCCACGTCAACGGATACGATATGCCCTATCTCGACGTGGGCGAGAACAGAGGCGGCCCGCCGCTGGTCTGCGTGCACGGCTCGCTGTCCGACTTCCGCGTCTGGGGCTGCGTGCTCGGGCCGCTGACGCAGCGGCACCGGATGATAGCTGTCAGCCTGCGGCATTTCTTCCCGGCACAATGGGATGGCATCGGCGACACCTATTCGATTGCCCAGCATGTCAGCGACGTCATCGCCTTTATCGAGAAGCTCGATCTCGGCCCGGTCGATTTGATGGGACATTCCCGCGGCGGCCACATCTGCTTCCGTGTCGCGCAAGCGAGGCCGGATCTGCTGCGGCGGCTCGTCCTCGCCGAACCCGGCGGCGAGCTCGATGCGAGCCTTGATCCCGAGTACGCCGGCGGCCCGTCGCCGCTGCTGGCGCGGTTCACGGCCTCGGCCGAGAAGATCGCGGCCGGCGATGTCGATGGCGGCCTCGCCGTCTTCGTCGACACGCTCGAAGGCCCCGGCACCTGCTCACGGCTGCCGGCGATGGTGAAGCAGAATTTGCGCGACAACGCCTATACCTTGATTGGCCAGGTCCGCGACAATCGCCCGCCGTTCTCGAAGGCGGATGCGGAGGCGATCAGAATGCCGACGCTGTTCATCCTGGGCGCGCGAACCAAGGGCCTGCTGCCAAAGGTGCTGCATGCGCTCGCCGCACATGTGCCCTGCTCCCAGACGGCGATCATCCCGAACGCGACGCATCCGATGTTCGAGCAGGCGCCGGTGGAATTCACCGAGGCGGTGCGCAGGTTCCTGGCGGAGTAGCGGACGAGAACTATTTTTGCCGAAAACAACCCCATGCACAGTAGACCGCCCCAATAAAATCAAAGACTTGGTGATATCAAAAACAAAACAAAACAGGAGGACGACCCATGAAACTGTCCGAGGCGCAATTGGAGTTCTTCCAGCGCGAGGGCTGGCTGTTCCTGCCCGAATTGTTCAGCCAGGAGGAGGTCGATTTGCTCGCGCGCGAGGCGGTTGGCATTTACGACGCCAACCGGCCGGAGGTCTGGCGCGAGAAGAGCGGCGCGCCGCGCACGGCCTTTGCCGCGCATCTCTACAATGATGCGTTCGGCATTCTGGGGGCGCATCCGCGCATGATCGATCCCGTGGAGCAGGTGTTCGGAGAGCCTGTCTACATGCACCAGTTCAAGATCAACGCGAAATCGGCCTTTACCGGCGACGTCTGGCAATGGCACCAGGATTACGGCACCTGGAAGCGCGACGACGGCATGCCGGAGCCGCGCGCGATGAACATCGCGATCTTCCTCGACGAGGTGATGCCGATCAACGGACCCCTGATGCTGGTGCCGCAGAGCCAGAACGCCGGCGATCTCAAGGCCTCGCATGACCTCGCCACCACGTCGTATCCACTGTGGACACTGGACGAGGACACGGTGACGCGGCTGGTCAAGCAGGGCGGCATCGTCGCGCCGACCGGCAAGGGAGGCGGCATGCTGATGTTCCACGGCAATCTCGTGCACGGCTCGGCCGGCAACATCACGCCCTACCCGCGCAAGATCGTGTACCTGACGCTGAACGCGGTCTCGAACTATATCCGCACCCCGACGCGGCCGGACTACATCGCGCACCGCGATTTCGCGCCGATCAGGAAGGTGGACGACGACGCGCTTCTGCGGCTGGCCCGTGCGCCGCGGCAGGCGGCGGAGTAAGGTATCGTGCCCCGGACGCAGCGCAGCGTCCCTTCGACGATGCGCTGCTGAGCCGGGGCCCACGCCACGCGGATAGTTTTTCTCTGGGTCCCGGCTCTGCGGAGCGGCACTTCGCGCCGCACCGCGTCCGGGACACGATCATAATCGGAATCCCCCATGAACCTCTTCCGCCTCCTCCAGGCCCGCGCATCCGCCGGCAAGCCTGTCCGTGTCGCGCTGATCGGCGCCGGCAAATTCGGCTCGATGTTTCTGGCACAGGTACCGCACACGCCGGGTCTGGAAGTGCCCATCATTGTCGACATCGACCGCGAGCGCGCGCGCGAGGCCTGCCGCACCGTCGGCTGGAGCGCCGAGCGGATTTCGGCCACCGTCTTCACCGATGACGGCGCACGCGCCATCGCTGGCGGCGCGATGGATGTGGTGGTGGAGGCGACCGGAAATCCGGCCGTCGGCATCAAGCATGCGCGCGCCGCGATTGCGGCCGGCAAGCATATCGTGATGGTGAATGTCGAGGCCGACGTGCTGGCCGGTCCGCTGCTCGCCGAAGAGGCGCGGAAAGCAGACGTCGTCTATTCGCTCGCCTATGGCGACCAGCCGGCGTTGACGGCGGAGATGGTGGACTGGGCCCGCGCCACCGGCTTTCGCGTCGTCGCCGCCGGCAAAGGGACAAAATATCTGCCGGCCTATCACGACGTGACGCCGGACGGCGTCTGGCAGCATTATGGCCTCACCGCCGGCGAGGCGCAGTCGGCCGGCATGAATCCGCAGATGTTCAACTCCTTCCTCGACGGCACCAAGTCGGCGATCGAGATGGCCGCGATCGCGAACGCCTGCGGTCTCGACGTGCCGGCGGAAGGACTGTTGTTTCCACCCTGCGGCGTCGATGATCTCCCGCACATCATGCGGCCGCGCTCGCGCGGCGGCGTGCTGGAGCGCTCCGGCGTGGTCGAGGTCGTTTCCTCGATCGAGCGCGACGGAAGGCCGGTGTTTCGCGATCTGCGCTGGGGCGTCTATGTCGTGCTGGAGGCGCCGAACGACTACGCCGCCGACTGTTTCAAGCAATACGGCCTGAAGACCGACGGCAGCGGACGCTTCGCTGCGATGTACAAGCCCTATCATCTGATCGGGCTTGAGCTGAACATCTCGGTGCTGTCGGCCGCGCTGCGAGGCGAGCCGACCGGCCAGCCCTACGGCTTCCGCGGCGATGTCGCGTCCGTGGCCAAGCGAAACTTGCGCGCCGGCGAGATGCTGGACGGCGAAGGCGGCTACACCGTGTGGGGCAAGCTGGTGCCGGCGGCCTCGAGCCTGAAGGCGGGCGCTCTGCCGATCGGGCTGGCGCATCGGCTCAAGCTGAAGCACGACGTCGCCCATGGCGAGATCGTGCGCTGGAGCGACGTGGAGTTCGACGCCAACAACGAGACGATCAAGACAAGGAAGGCGATGGAAGCGGCGTTCGTAAAGGTAGATTAGGCCGTGTACTCATAAATCGAGATTCAATAGCGCGGCTTGAGCGATGCGATGCATTGCTTGCTTTGCTTTGCGGACTCAAACTGGACATCGCCTCAGGTCAGCCAGGGGGACAATAGCGGTCATGCCTTTTAGCACCCCTTACCACCATAAATGCCGTGAACCTTGGGCTGTTCTTAGTTCCTGTTCGCACTGGTCGTCGTTTCTCCATCACATCGCTCACGGTGAAGCTCGCCGCCTTCCGTCGCTATCAAGATTGATCTGCGAAGCTGTCGCCAAACACCGGCAGACCGCCGCGACGGGTTCGCCTCGATCTGGTGATCAGCCCCCGGAATCTTCACCACTTTGTCAGCCATGATTTGCATCCTTTTCAGTTGGAAACGGGGTCTTGGGCGGCGTTTCCATGTCCTAGCTCCGTGTCCCAGCCTGCTAAATTCCTTCCGAGACGATGGAGGGGAATGGCAGCCGCTCGGCGGGTTGCAGGTTCGCATCGTCGCCTTGCAGTGACGATCTGAGGAACTGGTCGGCTTGCGACACGAAGAGTTCGGGGTACTGGTAGAACGACCCGTGATTTGCGTCCGGATAAAGGATCAGCTGCGCATTCGGCAGGTTTTGCTGCAGGATGTAAGAGTTCACCGTAGGTATGATGACATCGTTACTGCCCTGCACGATCAGCGTCGGCTGACGGATATTTTTCAGACGGTCGAAGACGCTCTCGGCCGGAGCGATGTATTTGCCGATGGCTTCGCGCTGCGCGGACGCAGCTTCTCGGCTCACCTCGGGATCGCGATCGTCGCGGGAAAGCTTGCGTTCCAGAAAGGCGAGACCTGCGGCCTGGCTCGAAGGGGACGGCGAGAAGTGAACGGCGAGCCAGAGATACTCCGGCGAGTCGTAGGTGGCAGCGAATATCTCCGCTGATCTGCTCGTTGCCATGTCAGCCCCACGCGGCCCGGTTCCGACGAGAATGAGCCGGCGAACTAGATCGGGAGCCTGGATGGCGATTTCCTGGGCGACCATGCCGCCGATGGAAAAGCCGAGCACGTCGACCTCGGTAAGCCCGAGAGCCTTGATGAAGGCGATCGCATTTGCACCCATTTCCTGAAAGCTTGTCGGGACCCGGCCTGAACTGCTTGAGACGCCCGCATTATTGAAGAGGATCACCTCGTGGTTACCGGCCAGACCATCGGTGACGGCGGGGTCCCAATGATCCATGGTCCCGCGGAAATGCTGGTTGAAGACCAGCGGCACGCCACCTGCCCGGCCGAAGCGGCGATAGGCGAAGCGGATGCCGTTGGCCTCGATGAACCGCGTGGGAGCGGTCTGGTGATTGTGTTGGGTCATGGAAAGCCCCTGACAGTCAGTGGCTCTTGCCGCCATCGACATGGAGGACATGGCCGGTGATGTATGAGGCTCCTTCCGACGCGATGAAGACGATCGCATTGGCAAGCTCCTCCGAGAGGCCGAGGCGGGCCATCGGCACGGTCGTCACCAGAGCCGCCTTGTTCTCGGGCGTGCCGGTGAAGCGGGTCAACATGCCGGTGTCGGTCGGACCGGGAGCCACGGCATTCACACGGACGCCCGACTTTGCGAGTTCGAGCGCCACCGACTTGGTAATGCCTTCCACGGCGTGCTTGCTGCCGACATAGATGGACGCTCCGGCCGCGCCCTCATGCCCGTAGGTCGAGGAGATGTTGATGATGTTGCCGCTGCCCCGTCCCTTCATGACGCGGGCTTCGTGCTTCATGCTCAGCAGCACGCCGAGAACATTGGTGTCGAACGTCGCGGCGTAGCTTTCCGCGGTCTGGTCCGTAATCGGGCCGGGTTTGCCTTCGGTGCCGGCATTGTTCACCGCGACATCGAGACGCCCGAAGCGCTCGACCGTGCGGTCGACAAGGCGACGGACATCGTCTTCCTTGCGCACGTCGGCTTGGACGAACTCGGCTTCGGCACCAGACGCACGGAGTTCGCGGACCAAGGCCTCCCCGGCATCCGGCTTTCTCCCGGAAACAACGACCCGATGGCCTGCTTTTGCGAACGCGACTGCTGCAGCGCGGCCGATGCCAGTGAGGGCCCCCGTGATCAATACGACTGACGATGACATGACTATCTCCTTGAAAAAGCGAATGTTTGAGCAGAGGTGGCTCCTCTGCTCTGGGCCGCCCGTCGTCTCCATCCCTTCGGTGAGGCGAAAGAAACCGCGGCGTTGGGCCGAAGATGAGCGCTCTTCAACGCTTTGAAAATTGGGCCGCAATTCCAAACATATCGGACTAAAATGTCCAAAATGGAGGTTCGCCCATGGACAGTCTGACGTCGCTCAATGCCTTCGTACGGGCGGCGGAAGCCCGAAATTTCACGGTCGCGGGACGGCAGCTTGGCGTGTCGTCGTCAGCGATCGGCAAGGCGGTAGCGCGGATGGAGGAACGGCTCGGCGTGCGCCTTCTCCATCGCAGCACGCGCAGCATCACGCTCACCGCGGAAGGTGCCCGGTTTCTGGAGCGCTGCCGTCGCATCTTTGCTGAGATTGAAGCGGCCGAGCTTGAGCTGTCGCAGACGCACGAAACTCCGCGCGGCACGCTGCGTGTCGCCCTGCCATTGGCCGGCATGCTGATGATGCCCACTCTGGTCGCGTTCATGCGGGCATATCCGGAGATAACATTGGATCTCGATTTCAGCGATCGGGTCGTCGATGTCATCGAGGAAGGCTTCGACGCCGTCGTGCGCTTCGCCGACGCCGGCGACACGCGCCTGATGTCCCGGGCTTTGGGCATGTATCGCCGACGCCTGGTGGCATCGCCGGCTTATCTGGCGGCCAAAGGCGTTCCTCAGACCCCCGACGACCTCAAGGCTCATGCCTGTCTGCGCCACATGTTTCCGACCAGCCGAAGGTTCGAGCGATGGCCGCTGCGGGGAGAGCATGCCGACATCGAAAGCGAGCTGCCAAAAACGGTCGTGGCGAGTACGCTTGAGCCGCTCATCTATATGGCCGAACAGGGTATGGGCATCGCTTACCTGCCGGACTTCGCCATCAACCACCAGCTTCGCGAAGGTCTGCTCGTCCCCGTGCTCGACGATTACACCGATCGTTCGGGACCGCTGCGGATCCTGTGGCCGTCGAGCCGGCAACTCGCTCCCAAACTCAGAGCTTTCGTGGACTTTCTCGCCGCGAACCTTGTGTCATCCGTCGAGGGCGAAGCAGAAAGCGGGATAAGTCCCCTAGCAAAGGTCGATCTCGATCGGCGCGAGTGAGCAATGTCGGCTGCACTTCGAGACCGAGCGCTTCTGCGGTCGTGAGGCTAGTGTTCACCTCAATCTTTGTGGACTGCTGAAGGGCAAATCAGTCAATTTTTCATGGGGCGTCCGCTGAGGGTCATTCGCTTCGATTTCGCCGTACCTGCGACATGCCCGCTATCCAGTCGATCTCGGACCTGCCGGCTCGATATTGCGAACCTAAGAATATCCGTGATTGAAGCCTCCCAACCGGAGCCACAATCTAGTTCAGCGCTTCTTCAACGGGATCGAGCAGTGTTGGCGTGCCGCGAGCCAAGGTGAGCGCCCTGCCGATTGGCCTAGCGCATCGCCTCAAGCTGAAGCACGACGTCGCTCATGGCGAGATCGTGCGCTGGAGCGACGTGGAGTTCGACGCCAACAACGAGACGATCAGGACAAGGAAGGCGATGGAGGCGGCGTTCGCGAGATAAGCAATCATGCACTCTGTCATTGCGAGGCGCTGATCAGCGAGAAATGGCGGAAATGACGAAAGCCCCGGAGGTGTTTCCAGGGCTTTTTGGTTGTCAGGTCTTGTAGGGTGGGCAAAGCGCAGCGTGCCCACCAATGTCTATCGCGATCCGCCGAGGGATGGTGGGCACGGCGCGTTGCGCCTTTGCCCACCCTACAGAGCCGGCGTGCCCCGGACGCAGCGCAGCGTCCCTTCGACGATGCGCTGCAGAGCTGGGGCCCACGCTGCTCCGAATCCGTGGCTCACTGGATCCCGGCTCTGCGCGGCAACGCTACGCGTTGCAGCGCGTCCGGGACACGAGAGCTACGGTCTCAGTTCTGATCGTCCCCTAGCGCCGCCACCAGCTTGTCGTAATACTTGCCGACGAGATCGATGTTGGCCTTGTTCTCGATTGCGGGCGCCGGGGTCTTCAGGGCCTGGTTGAGCTCATCGAGCGCTTCCTTCTTGTCCTTGGCCGGCATCTTCTTGTCGCCCTCGACCTGCGCGATCTGCGACTTGATGACGGCTTCGGCGCCGACATATTTCTTGCTGGCGGGATCGAAGCCGCCGAGCACCAGGCTGATGTTGTCGACGACGTTGTTGTAGTCGTCATAGCTGGCGAAGCCGTGCTTCTTGGCGACGCCGTCGAGCTGGGCGATCACCTTCGCGTCGGGCGCGGTGTTCTCCGGCAGCTTTGCCGTGATCGCATCCATGTCCTTCTGCGCGGCGAGCACACCGTCGAGCTGCTTGTCGGTCAGCGCCATCTGCTTGAGCGTGGGAGCTTGCTCGGGCGCGGCCTGTTGCGCCGGTGCGGGCTGCTGCTTGGCCTGCGCGAACGCGGCGCCGGAGGAGGCGAGCGTGGCTGCGGACAGAAGGCACGCGACGCCGAACGCAGTGAGGGCGGGACGAAGCAATGCTGGCATGGAAGTCTCCTCCTGAGGGGGATGGCTGGTTTTGATGGCGGAAGGGATTTGGCCGTCGAGGGTGTAGACGGTCGGAAGCTAGGGAACTCGAAATGAACTCCACATGAACTCAGCGTGTCCCTGCTAGCGGGCGATCATGGCTGAATGATCACAACCCTGTGGAGCCGCCAGCGATCACCAAACATTGTTCTGCGTGCAATTGGACTGTTGTGCGGACAGCTCGTCCCGGATCATGCTCGAGCGCATCGAGAAGAGAGAAAAGCATGCCGACCTATCAAGGCGCCTGTCATTGCGGCGCGGTGACGTTCAGGCTCGTGTCGGATATCACCGA
>NZ_VSSR01000023.1:0-110000 GCF_008123515.1 Bradyrhizobium cytisi | reverse complement strand
TCAGGTATTCGGAGTTTGGTTGGGTTTGGTAAGACGGTAAGTCCCCCTAGCCCATCCAGTGCTCTACCCCCTGAGGTATTCATCCGAGGCGATACCTAAATATCTTTCGCGGAGAACCAGCTATTTCCCAGTTTGATTGGCCTTTCACCCCTAACCACAAGTCATCGGAGTCTTTTTCAACAGACACCCGTTCGGTCCTCCAGTGAGTGTTACCTCACCTTCAACCTGCTCATGGCTAGATCACTAGGTTTCGGGTCTAATACAACGAACTTGGCGCCCTATTCAGACTCGCTTTCGCTACGCCTTCGCCTATCGGCTTAAGCTTGCTCGTTAAATTAAGTCGCTGGCCCATAATACAAAAGGTACGATGTCACCCAGAACGTATCTTGGGCTCCATCTGTTTGTAGGTGTCCGGTTTCAGGTCTATTTCACTCCCCTCGTCGGGGTGCTTTTCACCTTTCCCTCACGGTACTGGTTCACTATCGGTCGCTGAGGAGTACTTAGGCTTGGAGGGTGGTCCCCCCGCGTTCAGACAGGATTTCACGTGTCCCGCCTTACTCGTGGATACATCATCGCATTACTCGTACGGGGCTATCACCCTCTGAGGCCCAGCTTTCCTGACTGGTTCCGATTGTCTTTGATGTATCACTGGCCTGGTCCGCGTTCGCTCGCCACTACTAACGGAGTCTCTGTTGATGTCCTTTCCTCCAGGTACTTAGATGTTTCAGTTCCCTGGGTTTGCTTGAAACCTCCTATGTATTCAGAAGTCTCATACCTTCTCTTGATAACCGGAAATCCAAAACCTCTTCGATCGAAATCTAAAGGCCAGGAATCTTCCATTATCTGGTCGAACCCCACACCGCAGTCTTTCGACTGAGGTCTTGGAGTTCCGGCTATCGAAGGTGGGTTTCCCCATTCGGAAATCCGCGGATCAAAGCTTCTTCGCAGCTCCCCACGGCTTATCGCAGCGTAGCACGTCCTTCTTCGCCTCTCAGCGCCAAGGCATCCACCGAACACCCTTAAGGCACTTGATTGCTCTCATTATCAATGTCCACACACTCGGCAGAATGTTGTCTGCAGAATTACCAAGAAACCTAAGTCTCTAAGGCACGCGCCCTCGATGAACGCTATCTGCAGCCGGACAATGATTAGAAAGACCAGCTTGCTTCGTAAGATCGTTCCGATAGCGAGGCGGTCAAGCTTCGCTAAAAGGATCATTTACAACTCGCATGTCTTTCAGACGCGACCTTGTGAGCCACACTGAAAGGCGCGCGAGCGCCGAAATGATCCGGAGATAATGAAGTCTCGCGCAGAAACCTTCTGCACGATCCAACTCGGATCGATCTCCTCTTTACGATGTCAGAAATCACGCAACCTGCTGTCTATCCAGACTAGCAGGATGCGAAGTGATGTTTCGCGGACGATTTAGGTACACAATTTGTCGGCAATCAAACCATCTGGTGGAGCCAGACGGGATCGAACCGACGACCTCATGCTTGCAAAGCACGCGCTCTCCCAGCTGAGCTATGGCCCCGTAACCAGAAGACGAATGCTTACCCGATGAGTGTGGTGGGCCTGGGAAGACTTGAACTTCCGACCTCACGCTTATCAAGCGCGCGCTCTAACCAACTGAGCTACAAGCCCCTAACGCATATCCCGTCAAGGACCAGGGATCCTGCGCATACAGGCCCAGCGCGTGTTCGTCCGCGAAGAAAGAGAAACGTAGACGGCGAAATCCCGCCAATGCAGCTCAACGATCCTGACGACCGTTGGCCACTGATGTTTCTAAAACGGTTCGATAGAAGCAAGCTTCTGAAGAACCATCCTTAGAAAGGAGGTGATCCAGCCGCAGGTTCCCCTACGGCTACCTTGTTACGACTTCACCCCAGTCGCTGACCCTACCGTGGCCGGCTGCCTCCATTGCTGGTTAGCGCACCGTCTTCAGGTAAAACCAACTCCCATGGTGTGACGGGCGGTGTGTACAAGGCCCGGGAACGTATTCACCGTGGCGTGCTGATCCACGATTACTAGCGATTCCAACTTCATGGGCTCGAGTTGCAGAGCCCAATCCGAACTGAGACGGCTTTTTGAGATTTGCGAAGGGTTGCCCCTTAGCGTCCCATTGTCACCGCCATTGTAGCACGTGTGTAGCCCAGCCCGTAAGGGCCATGAGGACTTGACGTCATCCCCACCTTCCTCGCGGCTTATCACCGGCAGTCTCCTTAGAGTGCTCAACTAAATGGTAGCAACTAAGGACGGGGGTTGCGCTCGTTGCGGGACTTAACCCAACATCTCACGACACGAGCTGACGACAGCCATGCAGCACCTGTGCTCCAGGCTCCGAAGAGAAGGTCACATCTCTGCGACCGGTCCTGGACATGTCAAGGGCTGGTAAGGTTCTGCGCGTTGCGTCGAATTAAACCACATGCTCCACCGCTTGTGCGGGCCCCCGTCAATTCCTTTGAGTTTTAATCTTGCGACCGTACTCCCCAGGCGGAATGCTTAAAGCGTTAGCTGCGCCACTAGTGAGTAAACCCACTAACGGCTGGCATTCATCGTTTACGGCGTGGACTACCAGGGTATCTAATCCTGTTTGCTCCCCACGCTTTCGTGCCTCAGCGTCAGTACCGGGCCAGTGAGCCGCCTTCGCCACTGGTGTTCTTGCGAATATCTACGAATTTCACCTCTACACTCGCAGTTCCACTCACCTCTCCCGGACTCAAGATCTTCAGTATCAAAGGCAGTTCTGGAGTTGAGCTCCAGGATTTCACCCCTGACTTAAAAACCCGCCTACGCACCCTTTACGCCCAGTGATTCCGAGCAACGCTAGCCCCCTTCGTATTACCGCGGCTGCTGGCACGAAGTTAGCCGGGGCTTATTCTTGCGGTACCGTCATTATCTTCCCGCACAAAAGAGCTTTACAACCCTAGGGCCTTCATCACTCACGCGGCATGGCTGGATCAGGGTTGCCCCCATTGTCCAATATTCCCCACTGCTGCCTCCCGTAGGAGTTTGGGCCGTGTCTCAGTCCCAATGTGGCTGATCATCCTCTCAGACCAGCTACTGATCGTCGCCCTGGTAGGCCATTACCCTACCAACTAGCTAATCAGACGCGGGCCAATCTTTCGGCGATAAATCTTTCCCCGTAAGGGCTTATCCGGTATTAGCACAAGTTTCCCTGTGTTGTTCCGAACCAAAAGGTATGTTCCCACGCGTTACTCACCCGTCTGCCGCTGACGTATTGCTACGCCCGCTCGACTTGCATGTGTTAAGCCTGCCGCCAGCGTTCGCTCTGAGCCAGGATCAAACTCTCAAGTTGGACTTGAACTTTGAACCGGCTGATCACAACGTTTGACGAGGTCCCACCATTTTTCGTCGACCGAAATCGACGAGCTGCCTGCGATTCACATCGCGGGCAACGATGGTGTACCTTTGAAACGTGTACCGCCGAAGTCTTTCGTCCGGTCCCGATCAGAAAAGCCGAAGCTTTTCAGATGCGAGACCCGCAAGGACTCCGCCGTCCACGTTTCTCTTTCTTCATCTTCACTTGTCAAACAGCCCGGGACCAGGAGGCCCCAACCTTCCAGAGTGGAAGGGTTCCGACACCCTTACCGACGACGAATGAACTCCAACCGATTTGTGTCGGCTGTTGTGCACTCAACAAGGTGAGGAGCATCAGTGGCGCGTTCGCTCGCCTTGGTCAGTGACCCGGCGGCGCCGCGCTCAGTGGTCGGGTTATAGGCCCCCCCGCCCGGGATTGTCAACGCCCATCGTCAACAAATCGTCGCACAGCGGATCGTCGAAAATAATCCAGCGATTCCAGTCGATTAGAAGGCCGTGGAAGCGGTGGGGCGAAGTCGCCCGGCAAAAAATCTGAAAAAAGTTTGGCCCCCGAGGGGCTCGGAAGCGGCTCGGGAGAGGCTCCGGACGGGGCCCCCGGTGGAAACGCCGCAAGCAGCTTGCGGCGCCCCTCGGCGCAAGGCCCCTGCGCCCGGCCGTTCAGGAAACTTTTTCCGTATTAGGCGCCGTACTAGAGCCACAATCCCGCGGCGTTCTGATAAGAGACAAGCTTGAATCGCGGGATGCCAGTGGGGGCTGCCGGCGATTTTCATGGGGTCCAGAGAAGGCGATCTGATGATGACGCAGCCTTCTTCGGACATTCGAAAGACATCGAGAGATCTTCACCTGCCTTGCTGTTCGTAATTTCGGCCGGGCCCTGATCGGGGCCTACTGAGCGCGAGCACCTGTGCGGCACGGCTTTTTCCGCGATCCCCCCGCAAGAGGGCGACCAGGGAGAGGTTCGAGGCGAAGGGTCTGGGGTCGTTGATTTGGGGACTTGGATTGGGGGACTTGGGTTGAACCAGAGGACGTCGCGCGGCGCTTATGGGCGTGAGACCGGGATCATCGATCTCGGCCACGAGCCGCCGCTGTCCGTCGACGGTTCCGAGGCCGCGGTCATCGATCGCCGTCGCGTCTCGGTGCAATGGTTCAGCGGCACAATTCTGACCGGACTCTGCGGCGCAGCCCTGATCGGCGGCGCCGTTTTCGCATCTCTCGACGGCGAAATGACCTTCGCCAAGGTGCCGGAGCGGGTCGAAGGCGCGCTACGTGGTGCATTCGGAGCTGCCGATCGCGCCGCCACCCTGCACAAGAGCGACCGCCTGCCGCCGCCGAACGACTCCACCGCTTCTCGCAACATCGTGCGCGTCTCGACGGTCGCCCGCGTCGGCAACCGCGACGTGATGCGCGTGCGTCCCTTCATCCGGATCGCCGGCAATCTGTCGATGACGACGAGCGACCTGTCGGCGAAAATCCCGCCGTTCAACGCACAGCGCATGCTCACCGACGTCGGCTCCGATCCGAAAACCGCGACCGACGATCCGAACAATCCTGAAGCCGTCGAGCCCGACGCCGAGGTCTCTTTCGTCACCAAGGACCTCTCGCCGGTGCTGCCGAAGGCCAAGATTTCCGCGGTTGTGGCGCTCGACGACATCCTGATGCGGGTGCGCGATGCCGCCAATTGGCGCGGCAATGGCGGGGTGCGCTACGCGTCACTTGCCAATGCCACCGCCGACATCGCCGGCGCAAGCGGCCCCTCCGACATGAAGATGGCCTACGCCACTGAAGTGTCGCCGTCCGATCCCTATGCCGGCTTCGAGACCCGCGTGGTGCCGGAAAACGTCACGCTGCTGCCGAAGACCAAGGAGCAGATCACCGGCGGCAATCCCAACGGCGAGCGCGTCCATTTGGTCAAGAAGGGCGACACAGTCGCGTCCGTCCTGCGCGACCTCGGCGCCACGGCTGACGAGATCAAATCGATTACTGCGACGCTCGGCCCCCGCGGCCGCGACGGCGGCCTGAAGGAGGGCGAAAAACTTCGCATCCTGATGGCGCCCGCAAGCCCCGGCGCCCGGCTGCAGCCCTATCGCGTCGTCGTCGCCAACGACACCATGGTCGAGGCGATCGCGGCGCTGTCCGATCTCGGCAAATACGTCGCGGTCGACGTCTCCAGCATGAACACCGTCGCGGACGCTGCGGCCAACGCCAACAGCGACGACGATGACGAAGATGACGGCAGCGGCGTGCGGCTCTACCAGAGCATCTACGAGACCGCGATGCGCAATAAAGTGCCGATGCCTGTCATCGACGACATGATCAAGATCTACTCCTACGACGTCGATTTCCAGCGCAAGGTGCAGCCGGGCGACTCGTTCGACGTGTTCTACGCCGGCGAGGACGAAGGCGTGACGGCGACCGACAAGAGCGAGGTGTTGTTCGCCTCGCTCACGGTCGGCGGCGAAACCAAGAAATACTACCGCTATCAGAGCCCCGACGACGGCGTCGTCGACTACTATGACGAGACCGGCAAGAGCGCGAAGAAATTCCTGGTTCGTAAGCCCGTCAACACCGCCATCATGCGCTCCGGCTTCGGCGGTCGCCGCCATCCGATCCTCGGCTATGTGAAGATGCACACCGGCGTCGATTGGGCCACCGCCTACGGCACGCCGATTTTCGCCGCCGGCAACGGCGTGATCGAAAAGGCCCAGCTCGAGGGCGGTTACGGCAAATACGTCCGTATCAAGCACAACAACGGCTACGAGACCGCCTACGGCCACATGTCGGCCTTCGCCAAGGGCATGGAGCCCGGCAAGAAGGTGCGGCAGGGCCAGGTCATCGGCTTCGTCGGCTCGACCGGCCAGTCGACCGGCCCCCACGTCCACTACGAAATTCTCGTCAACAGCCGCTTCGTCGACCCGATGCGCGTGAAGCTGCCGCGCGGCCGTTCGCTCGAAGGCCCGATGCTGTCAGGTTTCGAGAAGGAGCGCGACCGGCTCGACGGCATGATGAGTGGCCGGGGCGGCGCGATCGCCCGCATGTCGGATGCGACGGGTGGGCCGCTCCAGGTCACCAACCGGTAGCCCGCCCGATCGTCAGGGAACCGACCGAAGCCCCAGGCGTCGGCTTCAAAACCTTCCGTTCTGCATTCGATCTGGTTGGAACCGGCCGGGGTCCGGACTGGTTGATTTCCCACGACAGGCAGGGGCTGAATGGAGGATGTCATGGACAATTGGACGAACGCAAAGCTGTGCGACGTCGCAAACCTGATCCTCGGCGCGTTCCTGTTCTTCTCGCCTTGGATGTTCGGTTTTGGCGCCGGAGCGGCCTCACAGAACGCATACATCGCGGGCATCGTGATTGCGATCCTGGCGATCGCGGCGCTGGCGGCCTTTGCGGTGTGGGAAGAGTGGCTGAATCTGATCGTCGGCCTTTGGACGCTTGTTGCGCCTTGGGTGCTCGGCTTCCAGGGGGCCAAGACGGCAATGACCATCCACATCGTGGTCGGCATCGCAGTCGCCGTGCTTGCCGCCATCGAGCTCTGGATCATGTCACAGAACCCGCCGCGGCTGACCGCAAGCCGCTAGCAGACTGCGCCCCGCCCGCGCCCCACGTGCTGGCGGGGCCACGATCGGAGCGGCGCTACGACAACGCAGCTGCGCGCACGATCACGAAGACGATTCCGATCGCCGTAAGACCAAACGAGACGGCCATGAGCGGCAGCAGGACGTCGATCGCGGCATCGGTGCCGTGAAGCGTTGCACCCCAAACCTTGAAGTCGCCGGCTTCCCAATCATGCAACGAGGGCTGCTGGAGATGCGGCTCATCGGACACCTGGCGCCTCCAGACCCGCGACAATATCCACGGAATCCCCGCCGCGACCAGGAACAACAGGCTGACAAACGCGAGCAACAGGCTGATATCGCTGCTGCGATCGAACAGTACCCAAGCCATCAGCGCGAACCAGGCGACAAGGCCGACGGCGGCACCATAGATCTTTGGATGAAGCTCGTCGAAGGCAGGTCGGTTACGGGAGACAAGATCCTTGTTCATGGCGATACCCCACGCTCGCGGGATTCGCCGGGAACCCATGGCAAATGCCTTTGCAGCCGACAGGAACAATCGGACGCGACGTCGGTCAACTCCGACGCCGGATTGGTGCGTCCAACGGCGAATCCATGTGGGGCAACCTGCGCCGGTCGCAGCAGTTTCATTAAATATCACCAAGAGGAGGACAATCCATGCAGCGCCTCTCACGTGACGACGTGGTCAAGGCCGTCAGCAGAGCTGATGACGTCACGATTGCACAGATCATCGGAACCGGCGCGACAGTCGAGGAGCTTGCCGAGGCCCAGGCTTGGCTCGCCAACGACGAGCCCATGATCAACGACCTCCGTCCGTTGGCACAGGGCCGGGTGCGCGAGCTCGTGGATATCCTTTCGGAGCTCGAGCAGGAAGGCGACGAGGAAGGTCCGGCCGATCCCGGCTCTGCGTCCGCAGTCAGTTAGCAAGCCGGCCGGGCTGACCAAAACAATTCGCCCCGGAGAAGCATGGCCTCTCCAGGGCGCTTTCCGTTCTGCCGTGATCGCGACGATCAGTTCAGCTTGCGCTTCGGTACCGGCGCCTCGAACCGGGCGATCTCGGCGGTTTGCGACGCCTTGCCGTTGAAGGTCAGCACGTTGCCTTCGGACGAGATCGCGACCGTATCGCCATCCCGGACGTCGCCGGCCAGGATCATCTCGGCGAGCGGATCCTGGAGATAGCGCTGCACCACCCGCTTCAACGGGCGAGCCCCGTAGGCGGGATCCCAGCCCTTGGCCGCGAGCCAGTCGCGCCCCGAAGCGTCGAGCGTCAGCACGATCTTGCGATCGGTCAGCAGCTTCTGCAGCCGCGCGAACTGGATCTCGACGATCCGGCCCATCTCGCTCCTCTGCAGGCGATGGAACAGGATGATCTCGTCGACGCGGTTCAGGAACTCGGGACGGAAATGTGCCCGGACCATCCCCATCACCTGCTCACGCACGGCAGAGGTGTCTTCGCCCTCGGGTTGATTCACCAAATACTCCGAACCGAGGTTCGAGGTCATGATGATCAGCGTGTTGCGGAAATCGACGGTACGGCCCTGGCCATCGGTCAGGCGGCCGTCATCGAGCACCTGCAACAGGACGTTGAAGACGTCCGGATGCGCTTTCTCGATCTCGTCGAACAGCACGACCTGATAAGGCCGGCGCCGCACCGCTTCGGTGAGCGCGCCGCCCTCGTCGTAACCGACATAGCCCGGAGGCGCGCCGATCAGCCGCGAGACCGAGTGCTTCTCCATGTATTCGGACATGTCGAGGCGGACCATCGCGGTCTCGTCGTTGAAGAGATACTCGGCGAGCGCCTTGGTCAGCTCGGTCTTGCCGACGCCGGTGGGACCTAAGAACATGAACGAGCCGGTCGGCCGGTTCGGATCCTGCAGGCCTGCGCGCGAACGTCGCACGGCGGTCGCGACTGCACGCACGGCCTCGGCTTGGCCGACGACACGCTGTCCGAGCTGCTCCTCCATCCTCAGGAGCTTCTCCTTCTCGCCCTCCAGCATCTTGTCGACCGGCACGCCGGTCCAGCGCGAGACCACCTGCGCGACGTGGTCGGCGGTAACAGCCTCCTCCATCATCTCGCCGGAGCCTTCACGCGCCTCGATCTCGGCGAGCTGCTTCTCGAGCTGCGGGATCCGGCCATAGGCTAGCTCGCCAGCCTTCTGGAATTCGCCGCGCCGCTGCGCGTCGGCGAGATCCACGCGCAGCGCGTCCAGCTCGGACTTGAGCTTCTGGGCGTCGGAGAGCTTGCTCTTTTCGGCGCTCCAACGCGCGGTCAGCGACGCAGATTTCTCCTCAAGGTCGGCGAGCTCCTTCTGGAGCGTTTCGAGACGCGACTTGGAGCCGAGGTCGGTTTCCTTCTTGAGCGCCTCCTGCTCGATCTTGAGCCGGATGATCTCGCGGTCCAGCGAATCCAGCTCTTCCGGCTTGGAATCAACCTGCATCTTCAGCCGCGCGGCCGCCTCGTCCACGAGGTCGATCGCCTTGTCCGGCAGGAAGCGGTCGGTGATGTAGCGATTGGACAACGTCGTCGCCGCCACGAGTGCGGAATCGGTGATCCGCACGCCATGGTGCTGCTCGTACTTGTCCTTCAGGCCGCGCAGGATCGAGATCGTGTCCTCGACCGAAGGCTCGCTGACGAAGATCGGCTGGAAGCGCCGCGCCAGCGCCGCATCCTTCTCGACGTGCTTGCGGTACTCGTCGAGCGTGGTCGCGCCGATGCAGTGCAGCTCGCCGCGCGCAAGCGCAGGCTTGAGCAGGTTGGAGGCGTCCATCGCGCCATCGCCCTTGCCCGCGCCGATCAGCGTGTGCATCTCATCGATGAACAGGACGAAATTGCCGTCGCTCCCAGTGACCTCCTGGAGCACGGCCTTCAGCCGCTCCTCGAACTCACCGCGGTATTTCGCACCCGCAATTAGCGCGCCCAAATCGAGCGACAGCAGCCTCTTGTCCTTGAGGCTCTCGGGCACGTCGCCATTGACGATGCGCAGCGCGAGGCCCTCGGCGATGGCGGTCTTGCCGACGCCGGGCTCGCCGATCAGGACGGGATTGTTCTTGGTCCGGCGCGACAGCACCTGGATGGTGCGGCGGATCTCCTCGTCGCGGCCGATGACCGGGTCGAGCTTGCCGTCGCGCGCAGCCTGGGTCAGGTCGCGGGCATATTTCTTCAGCGCGTCATAGGCGTTCTCGGCGGTCGCGCTGTCGGCCGTGCGGCCCTTGCGCAGCGCCTCGATCGCGGCATTGAGATTTTGCGGAGTGACGCCGCCCTTGGCGAGGATTGCGCCGGCCTCACTGGCCTTCTCCAGTGCGAGCCCGAGCAAGAGCCGCTCGACGGTGACAAAGCTGTCGCCGGCCTTCTCGCCGGCCTTTTCGGCCGCATCGAAAGTGCGAGCGAGCTCGGGCGCCAGATAGATCTGGCCGGCACCGCCGCCACTGACCTTCGGCACCTTGTTGAGGGCGTCCTCGGTCGCCTTCAGAATTGCGCGGGAATTGCCGCCGGCGCGGTCGATCAGACCGGCAGCCAGCCCCTCATTGTCGTCCAGCAGCACCTTCAGGACGTGCAGGGTCGAAAATTGCTGATGCCCTTCGCGCATCGCAAGCGACTGCGCGGACTGGATGAAGCCCCTGGAGCGTTCAGTATACTTCTCGATATTCATGGTCTTTTCTTTCCCTCGGCCTGCCCCTGGGGCCCTCTAAGGCACCCCAAACGGCATCTTCATTGGGTTTCCGCTGATCGCGTTGACATTCCTCAACGCATCAGCGGTCGTTATCAGCCGACGCTGGCGCCGGCCTGATCCAGATGTGGGAGGCGTGCCCTCGGATCGGAAGAGGAACGTTCACAATTTCGTGCGCTGATCGGCCGGCTTGGCGGGCACGGAGCGAATCCCCTAAGTAGGCCTATGACAACCAGCCAGACTGCCGAAATCACCGGTCTCTACCGCTACCCGATCAAGGGCCTGACGCCGGAATCCCTGGCCCGGGTCCCGTTGCGGACCGGCCAGACCCTCCCCGCCGACCGCCGCTACGCCATCGAGAACGGCCCGAGCGGGTTCGACCCGAAGGCTCCGGAGTGGAAGCCGAAAATCCAGTTTCTGATGCTGGCCCGCAATGAGCGGCTGGCGTCCCTCGACAGCCGTTTCGAGGACGCGACCAACAGCCTCACCATCCGCAAGGACGGCCGGATCGTCGCCAGCGGCGATCTCGAGAGCGCGGCGGGGCGCGCCGCCATCGAGGGCTACTTCACGGAGAATTTCCAGCCGGAGCTGAAGGGTCCGCCCAAGGTGCTGTCCGGCCACGGCCACAGCTTTTCCGACGTCGCCCGCAAGGTCGTCTCCATCATCAATCTCAACAGCGTTCGCGCCATCGAGACCATGCTCGGCGGTATTGCCGTCAATCCCCTGCGCTTCCGCGCCAATTTTTACGTGAAGGGCTGGCCGGCGTGGTCCGAGCTCGACCTGGTCGGAGAGACGCTTGCGATCGGGCAGGCCCGGCTAAAGGTGGTCAAGCGCATCGTCCGCTGCCCGGCCGTCAACGTCGATCCCCAGACGGCCATACGCGATCTCGAGATACCACCGACGCTGTCGCGCAATCTCGGCCACATGGATTGCGGCATCTATGCCGAGGTGATCGCTGACGGCGAGATCGGCGTGGGTGATAAGGTTGCGGTCGAGCAGCCGAGACTGGTATGAGCTAGCACCGACTCAACACACTCCGTCATTGCGAGGAGCACTTGCGACGAAGCAATCCAGACTATTTCTGCGGAGGAATTCTGGATTGCTTCGCTTCGCTCGCAATGACGGTCGTTAGTTCGGCATCACATACGCATAGATCCGGCCGCGCGAGATCGGCGCCTCGCGGACGCGGTTGCCGTTGTTGCCGGAGATCATGATCGGATTCCCCTGCGCGTCGACGCCGGTGATGATGCCGACATGACCGCCGCCGCGCCGCCCCATCACCGCGATGGCGCCGACCTGCGGACCGGAGACACGCGTGCCGTAATGCGCGAACGAATTCGCCATGTCGGAGCCGGTGCCCTGTTGGCCGGTGTGCTGCAGCACCATGTTCATGAAGCGCGCGCACCACAAGCTGCCGCGACCGGTCGGATTGCCGCCGATGTAGCGGCGCGCCTCGGAGACGAGACCCGACCCGCCACCGAAGCCACCGCTTGCAGCCATGCCGTTATTGGCCATGCCGCCGCTATTGGCGTTCGGATTGTAACTCGCCTGAGTGTCGGCAAAGCCGCTCGCCTGCAACTGCACCGCGCTGCGCTCGAAGCGCGAGCTGCGTGCATCGTGGCGATAATGATGATGTCTGGCGTGATGCACGTAGGCGTGCCGCTCTGCGCTATGACGATGATGCGGCCGCGCTGAGGCCGGAGACGACACTGCGGCGACCGCCGCGAAGAAAAGCGCCAGCGCGACAACACAACGCGACAGGCGAGACGCAAACAACTCGAACATTCTTCATCCTTCGTTGACACCCCCACTTCCAATCGGCCCCTGCGGTGGCCGACATCCGTCTGGCCGTTAAGCCGCCCGATGTGGCGAGAAAAAGACGCCGCGGCCGCGAATAGCTGCGATGATCTTGCGTCAGTGCTGGCTCGAGGCTGCCTCATTGCGGACAACAGCATTAACTGCGATTCTGAACTCACGACTTGAAGAGAGGGAAACGGTTAATGCCCCGTGCCACGACCAGGGACAACGTCCGCATCTATTTTGAAGAATCGGGTCAGGGAACGCCGATACTTTTTCTGCACGAGTTCGCGGCCGACTACTCCAATTGGGAGCCGCAGATGCGTTACTTCTCGCGCGGCCACCGCTGCATCACTTATTCCGCGCGCGGCTACACGCCATCTGATGTGCCGGCGGGTGAGGTCTACAGCTACGAACATTTCTACACCGACGCGCTCGCGGTGCTCGATCATCTCAGGATCGAGCGCGCGCATCTCGTCGGTCTGTCGATGGGCGCCTATTCATCGCTCCAGATCGGATTGAACGCGCCGCAGCGCGCACTGTCGATGACGCTTGCCGGCGTCGGCTCCGGCTCGGAGATCGAGAATCTCGACAATTGGCGCAAGCAGTGCCGTGCCAATGCCGAGCAATTCGAGGCGCTCGGCTCCGCCGAGGTCGCAAAAGTCACCCGCGAGGCGCCGAGCCGGATTCCATTCCTGGTGAAGGACCCGCGCGGCCACGCCGATTTTTACGCCGCGCTGGCGCGGCACGATTCCAAGGGTTCGGCCAACACCATGCGCGGCTTCCAGGGCGGCCGTCCCTCGATCTACACCATGACGGATGCGATCAGAGGCGTGGCAACGCCGGCATTGATCATCTGCGGCGACGAGGATGATCCGTGTGTGGGGGCTAGCCTGTTCCTGAAGAAGCATCTGCCGGCAGCGGGGCTCGCGATGTTTCCGAAGTCCGGTCACGTGCTCAATCTCGAAGAGCCCGCGCTGTTCAACGCGAGCGTGGAGCGGTTCGTGACGCTGGTGGAAGCGGGACGGTGGCCGGTGCGCGACCCAAGGTCGGCGGCGGCGCATTAGGGCGAAGGCGTTGGCTCGCACTCCGTCATTGCGAGCGNNCTGGATTGCTTCGCTGCGCTCGCAATGACGATAAATTACTTCCCCTGCCCGCGGCTCAGCAAAAACACGCCCTGCTCGCCGAACAGATTCCAGACCCACCATGGCAATCGCAGCCGCAGCGGACGGCCGTAGAGGTCGAGCGCTTCGGCACGCTCCATCTTGACGCCGATGGTGTCGCAGAGCTCGACGAAATCCTTGATGGTGCAGAAATGGATGTTGGCGGTGTCGTACCAGCTCGCCGGCAGATTCTCCGTGCGCGGCATGTGGCCGCCGACCAGGAGCTGCAGGCGCATCCGCCAGAAGCCGAAATTGGGGAACGACACGATGGCGCGGCGGCCGATGCGCAGAAGATTCTCCAGCACGACCTTGGGCTGGCGCGTCGCCTGCAGCGTCTGCGACAGGATCACATAGTCGAAGGCGTCGTCGGGATAGTTGACGAGGTCGGTGTCGGCGTCGCCCTGCACCACCGCGAGGCCTTTTGCCACGCAGCGGTTGACGCCCGCGCGCGACAGCTCGATGCCGCGGCCGTCGATGCCGCGGGTCTCCAGCAACTGAAGCAGATCGCCCTCGCCGCAGCCGACGTCGAGCACTTTCGAGCCCGGCTTGACCATCTCGGCGACCAGCAGATGGTCGGCGCGAAACGGGCCGGACTGCTCCGCAGCGAGGCCGTTGAGCGGCAGCACTTCCTGTACAGACATCGCTAGCCGTCCTTGTCGGTCATTCCTGGTCAGTCATTCTTGCCGGTGAGCCCGCGCGCCTTGCCTGCCGATTGCAGGAAGGCGCGGGAGATGTCGAAGAATTCAGGCACGTCGAGCAGGAAGGCGTCGTGGCCGCGATCGGTCTCTATCTCGGCGAACGACACCCGCGCACTCGACGCATTCAGCGCATGCACCAGCGCACGCGATTCCGAGGTCGGGAACAGCCAGTCGCTGGTGAAGGAGACCACGCAGAAGCGCGTCTCGATTCCGGCGAACGCCTTTGCCAGCACGCCGCCGTGATCGCCGGCGATGTCGAAATAGTCCATCGCGCGCGTGAGATAGAGATAGGAGTTGGCGTCGAAACGCTCGACAAAGGACGAGCCCTGGTAGCGCAAATAGGACTCGACCTGGAAATCGGCATCGAACGAGAAGGTCGGCAGCTCGCGGTCCTGCATGCGGCGGCCAAACTTGCGATGCAGCGCGGCGTCCGAGAGATAGGTGATGTGTGCAGCCATGCGCGCGACCGCGAGGCCGCGATGCGGATGGATGCCCTGATCGGCGTAGGCGCCATTGTGCCAATCGGGATCGGCCATCACGGCCTGACGACCGAGCTCGTGGAAGGCGATGTTCTGTGCCGAGTGCCGCGTCGAACAGGCAATCGCCAGCGCCGAGTAGACGCGCTTGGGATAGGCCGCAGTCCATTGCAGCACCTGCATGCCACCCATCGAGCCGCCGACGACCGCGAACAGCGTGTCGATGCCGAGCCGGTCGATCAGCATCGCCTGCGCCCGCACCATGTCGGGGATGGTGATGACGGGGAAATCCAGGCCCCACACCTTGCCGGTGGCGGGGTTGATCGAGGCCGGCCCGGTCGAGCCCATGCAGCCGCCGATCACGTTGGAGCAGATGATGAAGTAGCGGCTGGGATCGAGCGGACGGCCGGGGCCGACCAGCGTCTCCCACCAGCCGGACTTGCCGGTGACGGGGTGCACATTGGCGACGTGCTGATCGCCGGTCAGCGCATGGCAGATCAGCACGGCGTTGGACCGATCGGCGTTGAGCTCGCCATAGGTCTTGTAGGCGATCTGGAACGGGGTGAGATCGATGCCGCAATCGAGCCGCAGCGGCTGGTCGGCGCCGAACTGCGCGACCTCCGAACTCGGATGATCGACCTCATGCGACCGATCGTCGGCACTGATCGCGGGACTGGGGACAGACTTGACGCCAACCATCTCTGACCATCGACCTCGTTTGCGATCGGACTTCAGATCGCGACTGACATCAGGCCATGAAAAACCCGGCCTGAACGATAGGTTCGGCCGGGATCGGAAGTGTCCCCGGCCTGTTTAGCGAGTTTTTTAACGTGGCTGCAAGCCGGCCGGCTCAAATGACCACGGAACAGGCAAAAACCTACCGGCTTGGGCGCTTTTCGTCAAGTCGCGGTTCGGATGAGCCAAATTCGCTCCCGTGCTGCCAGCCGACGCGGGCCTGACTTCTCTTTGCATTTCTCTTTGCTTTCGCCGCCCATCCTGCCTAATCAGAACCTCGACCACAGCCTCTCAACAGCACGTCGCAGATATGTCCCAACGTCCGCCCGCGCCACCATCACTCCAGGAATTGCGCAAGGAGATCGACGCAATCGACGAGGGCATGCATCGCCTGCTGATGCAGCGCGCCGACATCATCGACCGCCTGATCCAGGTGAAGCAGACCCAGGAGGTCGGCTCGGCGTTCCGCCCGGCGCGCGAAGCCTCCATGATGCGTGACATCGTGCAACGTCATCGCGGCATCCTGCCGCTCGACACGGTCGAGAGCATCTGGCGCGTCATCATCTCCACTTTCACCTATGTCCAGGCGCCGTTCTCAGTGCATGCCGACATCTCGGTCAGCGAGCCGGCAATGCGCGATTCCGTGCGCTTCCATTTCGGCTTCACGGTTCCTTACGTCGCGCATTTCAGCGCGCAGGCCGCGGTCGAAGCGGTGGCGAAGTCCAAGGGCGATCTGGCGCTGGTCTCGGCGACCTCGAGCCGCACGCCGTGGTGGCTGGAGCTGGAAGCGGACGGCGCGCCAAAGATCATCGCGCGGCTGCCCTTCGTCGAGCGTGCCGACCATCCGGCCGCGCTGCCCGTTTTCGCGGTCTCTCGCGTCGCCGACAGCGCCGTGGTGACGGAGGTCGAGACCTTCAGCGTGCGGGTATCCGGGTGGAACGCCGAGGTCGCACGCGCCCTGTCGCCGCTCGCCGAGATCGTGGCGGTGCCCGATACCGCCTTCGACGGCGCGGCGCTGCTGGTCTCGGTCACGAGCGCGACCAGCATCGACAAAATCAAGGCAGCCCTGATCGAAGCAGGGGCCTCGGTGCGCTCCACGGCCCTCGTCGGCAGCCACGCAACGCGCTATACGGTGCCCCCGACCGGGTCGAAATCGTAAATCGCGAACAGACGTCGCGAGCAGACTTGGCCTATCCGGAGTTGAAGATGTCCCGCCCCGTGCCGAATCCCGGCATTCTCGATATTGCGCCCTACACGCCCGGCAAGAGCCCGGTCGCGGAGCCGGGCCGCAAGGTATTCAAGCTCTCGGCCAACGAGACGCCGTTCGGACCTTCGCCCAAGGCAATCGAGGCCTTCAAGCGCGTCGCAGATCATCTGGAAGACTATCCGGAAGGCACCTCGCGTGTGCTGCGCGAGGCGATCGGCCGTTCTTTCGGGCTCGATCCGAACCGCATCATCTGCGGCGCCGGCTCGGACGAGATCCTCAACCTGCTCGCCCACACCTATCTCAGCCACGGCGACGAGGCGATCTCGACCACGCACGGCTTCCTGGTCTACCCGATCGCGACCATGGCGGTCGGCGCCAGGAACGTGGTCGCGGCGGAGAAGAACCTGACCTGCGACGTCGACGCCATCCTCAAGGCGGTGACGCCGAAGACGAAGCTGGTCTGGCTCGCCAATCCCAACAACCCGACCGGCACCTATATCCCGTTCGACGAGGTCAAGCGCCTGCGCGCCGGCCTGCCGTCGCACGTGCTGCTGGTGCTGGACGCCGCCTATTGCGACTACGTCTCGCGCAACGACTACGAGATGGGGATCGAGCTCGTCGCCACCACAGAGAATACGGTGGTGACGCACACCTTCTCCAAGATCCACGGCCTCGCCGCGCTGCGCATCGGCTGGATGTTCGGCCCTGAGCACATCATCGACGCGGTCAACCGCATCCGCGGTCCGTTCAACGTGTCGACCCCGGCGATGTACGCCGCGGTCGCCGCGATCGAGGACACCGCGCACCAGGCGATGTCGAAGCAGTTCACCGAGACCTGGCGCAACTGGCTGTCCGAGGAGATCACCAAGACCGGGCTCAAGGTGACGCCGGGCGTCGCCAATTTCGTGCTGATCCACTTCCCGACCGACAAGGGCAAGACCTCTGACGACGCCGATGCGTATCTCACCAAGCGGGGCCTGGTGCTGCGCGCGTTGAAAAACTACGGCCTACCGCATTCGCTGCGCATGACCATCGGCACCGAGGAGGCCAACCGCCTCGTCGCCGAGGCCTTGCGCGACTTCATGGCCGGCAAATGAGCATGGACCCGCACTTCCAGCGCGTCGCGCTGATCGGCTTCGGCCTGATCGGCGGCTCGATCGCGCGCGCAGCGAAGCTCCAGGGCCTGGCTTCCGAGATCGTCACCACCGCGCGCTCGGAGAAGACCCGCGCGCGGGTGCTCGAGCTCGGCATCGTCGACCAGGTCGTCGCGACCAACGCGGAAGCGGTGAAGGATGCCGATCTCGTCATCCTCTGCATTCCTGTCGGCGCCTGCGGGCCGGTGGCGCAGGAGATTGCTGCGCATCTCAAGCCCGGCGCTGTTATTTCCGACGTCGGCTCGGTCAAGGGCGCGATCGTCAGGGACATGGCGCCGCACCTGCCGAAGGACGTTCATTTCGTGCCGGCGCATCCGGTCGCTGGTACCGAGCATTCGGGCCCGGATTCCGGCTTCGCCGAGCTCTTCATTAACCGCTGGTGCATTTTGACGCCGCCGGAAGGCACCGACGCCGCGGCCACCGCGCACTTACGCGCCTTCTGGGCGGCAATGGGTGCCAAGGTCGAGGTGATGACGCCGGATCATCATGATCTCGTGCTCGCGATCACCAGCCATCTGCCGCATCTGATCGCCTACACCATCGTCGGCACCGCCGACGAGCTGCAGCAAGTGACGGAATCGGAGGTCATCAAGTTCTCGGCCGGCGGTTTCCGCGACTTCACCCGCATCGCGGCCTCCGATCCGACGATGTGGCGCGACGTCTTCCTCGCCAACAAGGACGCGGTGCTGGAGATGCTCGGCACCTTCACCGAGGATCTCGCAAAGCTCACCCGCGCGATCCGTCGCGGCGACGGCGAGGCGCTGTTCGATCACTTCACCCGCACCCGCGCCATCCGCCGCGGCATCGTCGAGATCGGCCAGGATTCGGCGGCGCCGGACTTCGGCCGGCCGCATGCGGCGCTGAAGAAGCCGTAGCTGAAGTAAACCCGGATGGGGCGCAAGCGCGGCTCCCTGCCTAGAACGGATAGTACCGGATCTGCGTCATGACGATGTTGTCGTCGGTCTTGGGCGCGCCGCCGACACCGGCGAAGGCGAACCGCTGCGTGTAGGAATACTGCACGCCCGCTTTCAGCGTGCCGTAGTTGCCCTGGTAGATGGTGTCGTAGATGCCGGCGGTGATCTGCCGGACTTCCCTGGTGTTGCCGTTACAGGTCGCGGCCGGCGTGTTCTCGGTGAAGCAGCCGGTGTTGTTGTAGAGCGGATTGCCGTAGCCGAACGGAGTGATCCCGACATTGGCAAAACTGGCCTTGGCCTTTTCCAGACCGGCGTAGCTGTAGACATCGAGGCTCGGCGTCGCGTGCCAGATCAGGCCGACCGCGGCCGCCGTGATCGTCAGCGGCAGCACCGTGCCGTCCTGCGCCACCGCCGCATCGGGGAACGGCGTCGCCGTGAAGCGGCCGAGCACGCCATGCGCGCCGTAGAGCTGGAGGTCGAGGGTCTTCGGAATCAGCTCGGCGAAGACGTGGCCGCCGAAGCTGCCGGTGTCGTAGCCGTGGTTGGCGCCATTGAAGCGATCGAACAGCTGGCGATAGAGCGCCCAGGCCTCGACATGCAGCTTGTAGGGCCCGAGCCGCGGGTCCCACGCCGCCTTGACGGTGACGTCGGGCACCTGGTTCAAGCTGACATTGTTGAGGTTGTTGAAGAAGCTGCCGCCCGGCCCGGTCAGATTGACCTGGAGGTTCGGATTGAGCACACCCTGCGGACCGGCCGCGGGCGTACCGACCGTCGGCGTATTGCCGCCGAAGAAAGCGGTCTGCGGATTCTCGACCGACGCGGCGAGCTTGAACTCGGGCCCGAGATCCTTCCAGACGCGCAGACCTGGCTGGCGTGCCGCCAGAAATCCCGGAACGGATTCGAAGTCGATCACGCCGGGCGCGTCGACGCCGCGAGGATCGATGCCCGTCTTGGTCGGCGCGTTCAGCGACCAGGATTGGCCGGCGAGGAAGTGCAGGCCGAGATCGGTCCGGTCGAGCTCGAGACTGAGCTGCCGCATCCGCGGATTGAAGGAGTTGGTGGCAACCGAGCTCGCCGTCTGCGCCGCGCCCTCGAAGTCGATTTCGCCGTAGCCCGCGAGATGCGTATCGGCATCGGCATTGCCTTCGGCCAGCACCGAGAACCGGCTCTGGCGCGCGGAGAACCGCGTCTCCGGGAAGTAGAAATTGTGGCTCTGCTGATAGGGAATGAAATTGTAGACCGAGCCGGTGTCGGAGGCGATGTTGCGGGAACGGTAGATGCCGGTGAGATCGACCCAGCCGCCGAATGTCAGCGTGACGCCCTTGTAGCAGATCTTGCCGCCCGCACATGCCTCGACGGGCAGCGCCTTGTAGGTCCCCGGCATCGGCATGGCTTTGGCCTGCACTTCGACCTGACGCGTCTTACGCGCCTCCGAATCCACCTTCTGCTGCAGCTCCTTCAGCTTGGTCTTCAGCGCCTGGATTTCGGTTGTGACATTGTCGTCGGCACGCGCCTGTCCCGAACAGGCAGCGAGTAGTCCCAGCATCAGTCCGCAGTTGATGATCCGCACGTAAGCCTCCCTCCACTTGGGAAGCAGGTGCTGTTGGTTGCGCCCCCGGCGCGTGCATGCTTCCCTGGTGTGGAGTGATGCGAATGGGCGAGCAGTTATTCGCAGGCCTGCGCATCTTCTGCGTCACGTTTTCCTGACGATCATGTCCGGAATATTTTCGCCGCTCGACCGATCCGCACGCGCGCGATTGCCGCGCCCGTGATGCAGCGCGCATTGGGCCCGACCGGGACCATCACGATTCGTCGAAGCGGCCGTGACGTCGCCAGTGAGAGTGACGACAGCTAGTACAGCGGCGGAATCTGGCCGACCTGGACCGGGCCGAGCAGCACGGCGCCGTCGACGAATTTCAGCGGGAAGCTGCGGGCCTTCTTGCCCTCGAGCGTGCTCTCGGTGCCGATCGAGTTGATGCCGGCGGCCACGCCGGCGTTGGCATTCTGCTTGATGACCTTGCCGAGGCCGGGAACGGCACGATCGAGCGCGCCAAAGAGATTGTTGAGGTCCTTGGACTTCACGCCGGGCGCGACGCGATCGAGCGTTGCCTGCGGCACGCCCTCTTCCAGCATCTTCTCGATGCCGAGCGCCGGGATGACGCGTTCAAGACCGGCCACGGTCATCTGCAATTCGCCATCCAGTCGGCCATTGGCCGAGAGGCCCAGCGTGCCGGCCGCGACCGCGATCATCTCGCCCTGCTGGATCCGCGACTGCACGATCTCGATATGACCGCCGGCGGCCTGGATCTCGCGGAAGCGCTGCGGCCAGGGTTTTGGAGTGAGATCAGAGAGCCCGGTGATCTTCGCGCGCGTGTCGGCTTCGAACGGCTCGGCGAGCAAGGGATGAACGCCCTGGATGCTGCCCTGCGCGATCTGGAGCACGGTCTCGATGACAGGATGATCGGCCGGCGATCCGTCCGCGATGCGCCCATGCAGCTCAATCTGCTTGGCGCGCGCGAGCGGCACCTGCACCGAACCATCAAGCCTGACGATGCTGGGATCATCGAACACGATCGAGGCGCGTTCCGGGATGGCCGGCAAGCCGACCACGCTGCTGCGGCCGTTGCTCCAGTTCACCACGAAGGTGTTTTGCGTGACGCCATCGGTCAGCGTTGCCGGCGCGGAAAATTCGGCGATGACGTGCTTGGGATCGTAGACCTGCGCCAGAACCAGAATGTTGTCGAGCTTGGCCGTGAACGGCGTCTTGCTCGCATTCTGCGAGACCAGGGCGACGCTGGCGCCGGAGCACTGGACCTCGAAGCGGAACGGGAAGCCGGCAATCGAGCGCTTGGCGCAATCATAGATGCGGCCGGATTTGGCCTCCTGCGCGCGCCAGGCATCGGCCGCTGCCTCGGCCTGCGAGGCCGCATAGAACCAGAAGCCGCTCCAGGCGATGGCGAGGATCAGGAGGAGGACGGGAGCAATGAAGAGCCCCCAACGGGAGCGCCGGCCGGCGGCAATAGTCATATTGGACATGCGGCGACCCTTTGACCCCAGATTTTGTCAAATGTAAGCGAGGCCGGCCCCCGACGAAAGGCGGAGAATTCGCTTCGCTTGGGGGCACGGTTCTGCTAGCCGTGCCCGAAATGTCGGAAATCACCCTCCCCTCCGTCACCAGCGCCAAGGGCGACCTCTGGGTGTTCGGCTACGGCTCGCTGATGTGGCGGCCGGGCTTCGAATTCGAGGAGCGCGTCCCGGCGCGGCTGGTCGGCGAGCACCGCGCGCTCTGCGTCTATTCCTTCGTGCATCGCGGCACGCCGGAGCAGCCGGGCCTGGTGCTGGGCCTCGACCGCGGCGGCGCCTGCCGCGGCATCGCCTTCCGCATCGCTGAAAAGAACCGTGCCGACGTGGTCGCCTATTTGCGGGCGCGCGAGCAGGTGACCTCCGTCTATCGCGAGGTGATGCGCTCGGTGTGGCTGGAGAACGAAGCGCGCGAGCGCGTCTCGGCACTCGCCTATGTCGTCGACCGCGGTCATGTGCAGTACGCCGGCCGGCTGTCGCTCGCCGACCAGCACCGCCATGTGCTGCAGGGTCACGGCCAGTCCGGCGCCAACCGCGACTACGTGACGGCGACCGTGAAGGCGATCGAGGCCGAAGGCTTTCGCGACACGCAATTGCATCAGCTCGCGACCATGCTGCATGGCGACGCGCATTCGCTGCACGCGCCCGCTCCCGACGACAACAGAGACAGTCGCTAGCTCTCCGAGGGAGCGTAACTCGGCGCGCTGCCGATCAATTGCTCCTGCTCGTTGCGGCCCGCTTCGACGATGCGAGCGGTCGCATCCTCGATCGCCGTCTGCACGCGCGCGAGAAACTCACCCTTGGGCAGGCCCGGAGGCAACGGATCGAGGAACTCCACCACCAGCGTGCCGGGATAGCGCATGAAGGTGCGGCGCGGCCAGAACAGGCCGGAATTGAGCGCGATCGGCAGGCACTGCACGCCACAGGACGAGTAGATCTGTGCAAAGCCGGTCTTGTAGTCCGGCGGTGCTCCCGGCGCACGGCGCGTGCCTTCCGGAAAGATGACGAGCTGGCCGCCTGCACGCACCGTCTCGCGCGCGCGACGTGTCATGTCCAGCAGCGCCTTGACGCCGGCATTGCGGTCGATCGCGATCATCCCGGTCTTGACCAGGAACTGGCCGAACACCGGAATCTGCATGAGCTGGCGCTTGAGGATGAAGATCGGGCGATTGAAGAAACCCAGCAACACGAAGGTCTCCCAGAACGACTGGTGCTTCGCCACGATCACCAGCGGTCCCTGCGGGATCTTCTCGACGCCGCGGAATTCCACCCTGATGTTGCAGACCACGCGCATCAGAACCAGTGTCGCCTTCGCCCACCATCTCGCGACCGTCAGCATGGCACGCGGCGGCAAGGCGAAAGTTGGCAGCGCCACGATCGCGAGGCACACCAGCACCGCGTAGAACAGCACGTTGAACAGCAGCGAGCGCAGGAAAATCAGGAACATCAAGAATCCGATCAATTGGCCTGTGCGGTGGCGGGCCGCCTGGATTGCAGGCCCGCAGGCTGCTCCGACAGTTCGGGGGAAAGGTCAATCCCGAAATCTTCCAGCCGCACCCTGAACTCGGCGGCGACGTACTTGACATATTCGGACAACAGCAGCCGCAGCGTCGAGGCCGAGGTCCACCACGGCTCCTCGCGCCATTTGTCGCCGACCACGGCGAACGGAACCAGCGTGGTCCCCGGCATGGCATGCGAGAATTCCACCAGCGCGCGCGGCATGTGATAGTTCGAGGTGACCACGATCAGCGATTTGAAGCCGCGCCCCTCGGCCCAGCGCCGCGCCTCCGCCGCGTTGCCGCGGGTCGAGAGCGCGGTGCGGTCGAGATCGACGCAGCAGGCCATGAAGGATTGGTTCTCCGGCAGCGTCCGGGAGATGTCGCTCGCGGTCGAGGTCGGATGCACGCCCGAGATCAGGAGCCTTTTGCCGTAGCCGGCCGCCAGCAGCTCCATTGCATCCGAGACCCTCGAGGATCCACCGGTCAACACCACGATGCCGTCAGCCTTGCGGTCCGGCGCAATCTCGGCGCCGCGCAATTGCGACAGGAACGCGACGAAGCCCGCCGCTGCGCCGACGAAAACGAACGCGATCGTCGACACGACGGTCGCGCGCAGCCAGCCGCGCGGCAGTTTCGGCGATGTGTCGTCGATCGGCGAGGTCATATGATGTCGGTGATCCCTTCCCCGGATTATTTTAGGACGTTTTGAGGCGAAGTGGAGTCCGGTTTGTCGGGCTCAATCCACGTCGTTCAGTGTCGAGAAAAGGGTCTGGCGCGAGGCGACCGCTGTGATGGCGCCGATCAGGACGGCCTGCACCGCGAGCACCACATAGCCGGACGGCCGCAGCGAGAAGGTGCCGAGCAGGGCCGCGAACTGGTCGCCGACCGGGGTGCCGGAGAACCAGCCCGCGATCGACTCGGAGAAGCCGAACAACAGCATGGCGACGCCGCCGCCGATGACGCCGCCTTCAAGGCCGAGCCGGAGGAAATGCCGCAGGAAATGATTGGCGATGTAACGGTCGCCGGCGCCGACGAAATGCAGAACCTCGACGATCGGGCGGTTCGCCGCCATCGCGCCGCGGGTCGCGAACGAGACCGAGATGATGGTTGCGACGATGACGAGCGCGAGGATGCCGATGCCGGCGAGCACGGTGGCGTTGGTCATCGAGCGCATCCGTTCGATCCAGGCGCGGTGATCGTCGACGCTGGCGCTTGGCGCCACTTGCGTCAAGCGGGCGCGCAAGGCGCCGAGATCGAGCGCCGTGCCCGGCTGCACGCGCGCGATGATCATGCGCGGCACCGGCAGATCGTCCATCGACAGCCCGGTGCCGAGCCAGGGCTCGAGCAGCTTGCCGCTCTCCTCCTTGGTGAACGGCTTGACCTCGACGATGCCGGCCTGCGCGCGCATCGCCTCGGTGACGGCAGCGGTATCGCGCTCGATGTCGCGTCCGGATTGCGGGCGGACCTGGATGGTGATCTCGCTCGCGACATCGGACTGCCATTCCGCGGCCGAGGCGCTGACCAGCAGCACGGTGCCCGTCGTCATCGAGGCGAGGAAGGTCATGATGGCGACAACGGCGACCAGCGCGCGGCCGTGGATCGAGGCGCGCGGCACGATCGGCGACATGTTGCGCGCCCTGGCCGGCAGCTGCGGACGTTCCTGTCCGAGATCGACCAATACGCCGCGCTCGTCGGTCCTACTCATAGACGTGCAGCCGGCCCTGATGCAGCACGAAGCGGCGCGCTTCGTACTGGTCCATCAGCGCAATGTCGTGGGTTGCGATAATGACGGCGGTACCGGATTTGTTGAGCTCGATGAACAGCCGCAGCAGTCGCCGCCCGAGCGTCGGATCGACGCTGCCGGTCGGCTCGTCCGCAAGCAACAGCTGCGGCCGCGAGATCACCGCGCGCGCGATTGCCGCGCGCTGCTTCTCACCGCCGGACAGGATCGGCGGCAGCGCATCCATGCGCTCGCCGAGCCCGACCCAGCGCAGCAGGTCGATGACTTCCTTGCGATAGCTCGATTCGCTGCGGCCCATGACGCGGAACGGCAGCGCCACGTTCTCGTAGGTCGTCATGTGGTCGAGCAGGCGAAAATCCTGGAGCACGATGCCGATGCGCTTGCGCAGATCCGCGATCTCGTCCTTGCCAAGCCGGGAGATGTCGTGGCCGAACAGATTGACGAGGCCACGGGTCGGCCGATGCGACAGGAACAACAGGCGCAACAATGACGTCTTGCCGGCGCCGGACGGGCCGGTGAGGAACTGGAAGGAATGCGCCGGGATCTGGAAACTGAGGTCGCGCAGGACCTCCGGCCCCAGACCGTAGCGCAATCCGACATTTTCGAACCGAACCAAGCTCAGCTCCGTTCGAGAGGGGACGCAGGTCGCACGCCAGCAAGGTTTCGCCGCATGCAATCAAGGGGTTGTGCGACCGTTATGGTTTCCGGTTCGTTAACGGTCGCCCTGTAGCATCCGAGGCAGCATCTTAGAACTATCCTTCCTTAGAAGTCCCTTGGCGCCCGGCTCCGCGCGACAAGGTCATCGTCGAGGCCGTCCATGCATATTGTCTGCCCCCATTGTACGACATCCTACGCGATCAAGCTCGCGAGCCTTGGGGCCAATGGGCGGACAGTCCGCTGCTCCCGCTGCAAGGAGACGTGGATGGCGCATCCCGCGGATGCCGTCGGGGAGGCCGCCGTGCCGGCCTTGGCCGAAGCCAGCCAGACTGACGACCAGTCCGACCTCGCCGAGCAGTGGAACTCCTACGCCAAGGACGATTCAACCGCCGAAACCCCGATGGTCGAAAGCCCCTCGATCGCCAGCGACTGGCCGACAGAGGACGCCGCCGAGCCCGAGGACGAGTGGTCGGCGGCGGCCCGCGCCGCCGAGGAGGAAGTCGTCGGCGCGCAGCACCAGTCCTGGTTCAGCGGCCTTTTCAGCCGCCGCGGGGCAAAGGTGAGCCGCCCGGCCCCGGCCGTGGCCCGGCGAAAATCCCATTTCGGCCTGCCGACCGCCTGCGCCGCCATGGGCGCGCTGGTGCTGGCGCTGGTGATCTGGCGCGGCGACATGGTCCGCCTGCTGCCGCAGACTGCGGCCTTCTACAAGATGGTCGGCTTTGAGGTGAACCTGCGCGGCCTCGCCTTCAAGGACGTCAAGCTCTCGACCGAGACCGTGGACGGTAAGCAGGTGCTGGTGATCGAGGGCGCGATCGTGGGCCAGGGCAAGAGGCCGCTCGATATTCCGCGCCTGCGCTTTGCCGTGCGCGACGCGCAAGGCGCCGAGATCTACGCCTGGAATTCGGTGCTGGAGCAGACCGTGCTGCAACCGGGCGAGCGCGCCTTCTTCCGCTCGCGCCTGGCCTCGCCGCCGCCGGAAGGCCGCAATATCGACGTTCGCTTCTTCAACCGGCGCGACATTGCCGGCGGCAGCGTGTAATCAGGCGCCGTCGCGTGCCGCACGGGAGGTTGGTCCAAAGGTTGGTGTCATGCCAAGAGTGTTGATCGCCGATGACGAGGATTCGATGCGCCAGCTGGTGGCGCGCGCCATCGCCATGGACGGCCACGAGACCGTCACCGCACAGGACGGCGCCGAGGCGCTGGAGATCCTGACCCGCGAGGACGGCGCGTTCGATCTGTTGCTCACCGACATCCAGATGCCCGTCATGGACGGCATCGCACTCGCACTCTCCGCTGCGCGTGACTTTCCCCAACTGACCATTTTGCTGATGACCGGCTTTGCCGATCAGCGCGAGCGTGCCTCGAACCTCAATGCGCTGGTGCATGACGTGGTCACAAAACCATTCTCGGTCGCGGATATCCGCACGGCGGTGGCGGATGCGCTGGCGGCGAAGAAGGGGTAGTGGGCGGGGGCGGCCACATATTCCACTGTCATGCCCCGCAAAGGCGGGGCATCCAGTACTCCGCGGCCTCTCGATTCAATCACCGTCGTCTCTGGAATACTGGATCGCCCGCCTTCGCGGGCGATGACAGTGAGCTTGTGGCGACCCCGCCTCAAAAATCCTTCAGCAGCCGCTCGAGATAGTCGAGCTCGATCTGCGGACGCGCGGGGTCGCCGAGGCGGCGGCGGAGCTCCTCGAGGATGCGGCGAACGCGCTGGACGTCGATCTCGCCGGGGATCTTGACCGTGTAGTCGTCGCCGAACTCGCGGCCGTGCAGCGGACGGCCGAGCGGGTCGGTCTGGTTGCCGCCGCTCTGCTGGCGCCCGGTGCGATTGCCGGGACCGTCGCCCTGGCCGTCGCCGTCGCCCTGCTGCATCGCCTCGGCCATCTTCTGCGCACCCTTGCGCATCGCATCCAGTGCCTTGCCTTGGGAATCCACCGCGCCGTCAGCATTGCCGTCGCCGAGTTTCGAGCCCGCATCGCCCATGGCGTTGTCGGCGGAATCGAGTCCGCCGTCATCATCACCCTGGTCAGCGTCCTGATCGCCATCCTGGCCGGGCTGGCCCTGGTCGCCTTGCTGTCCCTGCTGGCCCTTCTGTCCCTGCTGGCCTTTCTGGCCCTTCTGCGAGAGGCCGCGCTTGGCCATCTCGTCCTGGAGCTTCTTCAAGCGGTCGCGCAGCGCCTGCTGGTCCTGCTGCAGGTCCGACATCGACTGGTCGCCCTGTTGCTGCTTGCCGCGCATGCGATCGCGCCGGGAGTCCTGGCCCTGCTTGTAGGTCTTGTCGCGCAATTGCTGCTGCTTGCGGATCATGTCGCCGAGCTCGTTGAGCGCCTGCTCCATGTCGCTCTCGCCGGACTGCCCCGGCTGCGCCATCTGCAGGCCTTCCAGCATCTGCTGGAGCTGATCGAGCAGCTGCTTGGCCGCGTCCTTGTCGCCGGAGCGCGACAGGCGCTCCATGCGGTCGATCATGTTCTGGAGGTCCTGCTGGCGCAGGATCTTGGTGTTGGGATCAAGCGGACGCGCGAGCTGCTGGGCATCCTTGTTGTTGCGGAACTGCTCGGCGAGCTGGCGCATGAAATTGTCGAGCGCCGCCCGCAGATCCTGCGTGAGCTTCTTGATCTCCTCGTCGCTGGCGCCGCGCTCCAGCGCCTGCTTCAGCGCGTCCTGCGCCGCGCGCAACGCCTTCTCGACGTCGGAGATGTTGCCGTCCTCGATCGTCACCGCGAGCGCCCACAGGCTCGCCACCACCTCGCGCAATGAATCATCCGTGCGCGCGGCCTCGAGCTGGTGCGCGACACTGTACAGGCCGAGATATTGTCCGGCCTCCTGCGTGAACAGCTCGGGCGCGATCATCAGCGCGTCGAGCGCGGTGTAGACGTCGGAATTCTTGTTGGCGTCGAGCGCGAGGATGCGGCGCTGCTCGATCAGCGCGCGTGCGAGTGGCTTGGTGAACAGCCGCTCGGGCAGGCGCATGTTGAACGGCTCGCTCTTCGCCTCGTTACCGGCCTCGTCCTTGGCGGTGAGCGTCAGCGTGACATCGGCGCCGGCATAAGGATCCTCGCTGAGATCCTTCACCGTCTGACCGACGCCGTTACGGGTGCGCGCATTCGGCAGCACCAGCGGAAATTTCGGCGGCTGGAACAGCGGCCGCGCCGCGGTCTTGTTATCAGTCTTGTTATCAGTCTTGCCATCGCCGTCCTTGCCCGCATCGGCGGAACGCGGAGCGACTTGCGCCTCGGCGCCGGTGACGCCGTAATCGTCCTCGATCTTGTAGACGAGCTGGAGCGCGCCGCGCGCCTGGCGCTCCGGATCCTTGGCCAGCGCAATGGTCGGCGGGCGGTCCGGCGTTGCCGCAAAAGCCCATTGCGGCTGGCCCGAGGGGGCGCGGACATGCGCAGTGCCGTCGCCGGTGATGGTGAAATGCTTCTCGTTGGTGCCCTTGGGCGTGGCCTCAGCCGGCGCGACTTCCTTGAGGCCGCCGGACACCACGACATCCAGGCTGCCGCCGGAGGAGCGCACGATCAGCGTCGAGCCGGCGGGAACACTGAGCGGGCCGGAGGCCGGAAGCGCGGCCGCTTCCTTGTTGGCGGCCGACAGAATCACGGGCGGCTTGCCGGTGTAGAGCGGCGGCGTGACCCAGGCGTCGACACGGACATTGGTCGGCGTCAGCACGCCGTTCCAGTCGAAGGCAGCGCCGAGCCGCAATCCGCGCTCGTCGCCAGCGGCGAAGAAGGTCGCGACCAGCATCACCATGACCAGCGCACGCAGCGCCCAGGGGTCATGGATGGCGAGGTGCGGGTGCGGCAAACCGGCGCGGATGCGCTTGAGCGAGGCCAGCGTGCGCTCGCGCTGTGCCTGCCAGAGCGCCTGCGCAATCGGATCCTGCGAGGTTAGCGTGTCGGTGAGCGTCGTGGCCGGGCGATGACGGATGCCCGAACCGCGGTCGAGCCGGGCGAGCGCCTCCTCGCGGCTCGGCCAGCGAAACCGAATCAGGGGGAACAGGGCGGCAGCCGCAAGGCCTGCGAAAATGACGAGACCGATGGCACGGGTGACCAGGGGCAGTGCCAGCCAGAGGCCGGCCCAGGACACCACCAGGAATAGGCCGACGACGGTGAGAATACGCGCCAGCCCGGGCCAGGCACGTTCCCACGCGATGGCATAAGTGGACCGCTTGAGGGCCTGCGCCAGCTTCAACCGCGACAGAGCGTCGCCATCGCGGATCGGGTCTGACGGCTCGGGGGTGACGCCGTTCAATCAACTCTCCAGGTTACCCGGTGGAGTGAAGCGTACCACAACGGCAGCACTGAGGCATCCGTTCCTGTACGGGACATCCCCCTTTTCCCGCATAACACGAGGACGTGACTGCTCCGGCTCAACCCCGTAGTTTCCGCGCCGCCATCCAAGGAAAACAAGGAAACGTCATGGACAAGAAGATGCACGACAAGGGCCTGGAAGTCCGCAAAGCGGTACTGGGCGAGGCCTATGTCAACAACGCGCTGAAGAACGTCGACGACTTCAACCGTCCGTTCCAGGAGATGCTCAACGAATATTGCTGGGGCACGGTGTGGGGCCGCGAGGAGCTGCCGCGCAAGACCCGCAGCATGCTCAACATCGCGATGATCGCGATCCTCAACCGCCAGCATGAGTTCCGTGCGCATCTGAAGGGCGCGCTCACCAACGGCGTCACCCGCGACGAGATCCGCGAGATCCTGATGCAGGTCGCGATCTATGGCGGCATGCCGGCGGCGGTCGACAGTTTTCGCATCGCGCGCGAGGTGTTCGCGGAGATTGATGGGAAGGCGTGAGGCCGACAAACAGCATTCAACGTATTGCTCCGTCATTGCGAGCGAAGCGAAGCAATCCAGAAAGCCTCTGCGGCAACAGTCTGGATTGCTTCGTCGCTTCGCTCCTCGCAATGACGACGGGAAGGAAATAACACCATGGATATCGGATTCATCGGCCTTGGAAACATGGGTTTCCCGATGGCGCGGCGGCTGGTCGAGGCAGGACACAAGCTCGTCGTGTTCGACACCCGCAAGGAGGTCGTTGACAAGCTTGTCGCGCGCGGCGCGACCGCTGCGGCATCGCCGAAGGATGTTGCCGACAAGGTCGAGGCTGTGATGGCAAGCCTGCCGTCGCTGCAGGCCTCGCTGGAGGTCGCAACGGGCGCGAACGGCGTGATCGAGGGCAGCCGCGCCAAACGTTTCATTGATCTCTCCACAGTCGGCTCGGCGATGGCGGCGAAGATTCACGGCCTGCTCGCCAAGCGCAACATCGTGCAGATCGACTGCCCGGTGTCCGGCGGCGTCGGCGGCGCCGAGAAGGGCACGCTGGCGGTGATGGTGTCGGGGCCGAAGGCGGAGTTCGAGCTGTTGAAGCCCGCGCTCGACGTGATCGGAAAGGTGTTCTTCATCGGCGAGAAGCCGGGTGCTGCACAGACCATGAAGCTCGCCAACAATTTCCTCTCGGCCACCGCGATCGTGGCGACGTCGGAAGCCGTGGTGATGGGCGTCAAGGCCGGGCTCGATCCCGCCGTGATGATCGACGTCATCAATTCAGGTTCGGGCATGAACACGGCGAGCCGCGACAAGTTTCCGCGCTCGGTGCTGCCGCGGACCTTCGACTTCGGTTTCGCCACGGGGCTGATGGTGAAGGACGTGCGGCTGGCGCTGGAGGAGATGAAGCAGCTCGGCCTGTCGATGGAGGTCGCGGATGCCGTCGGGCGGCTGTGGGAGACGGTGATCAGCGCCGAAGGCGCCGAGTCCGATTTTACCGCAGCGATCAAGCCGATCGAGAAGAAGGCAGGTGTGGTGGTCGGCGGCAAGACCGGCGGATTGGCGGGGAGATAACCGCGCAGCCCGAGTTGTCGAGACGCCATCGTGCCCTGATCCTCACAACCGAGGCGCGAAGCTGCAGGCTGCTTCGCGAGGCGGCGCTTCATCCTTGAGTTGTATTCGTTGTGGGGTATCCTGCGGGCCCTACACGACTGCAAAAAAATCAGGGAGGACGGAATGAAGCGTCATCGACAATTACTTGTCGGTGCGACCACGGCCCTGTCTGGCTGTGTCGCACTCGGTACGTCGCCCGCCATGGCGACGGCGTGCACCAATCTTCGATCCTTGCAACTGCAGCACACAGTGATCAATTCGGCGGACGACAACACGACCGGCACCTTCGTGCCGCCTGGCGCGAGCCCGATCACCGGCCTTCCCGCCTTCTGCCGCGTCACCGCAACCGTGATCCCGAGCTCGGATTCCAGCATCAAGATCGAGGTCTGGCTGCCCGAGACCACGTGGAACGGCAGGTTCCTCGGCACCGGCGGCGGCGGCTTCCAGGGCACGATCACCTACAACGAGCTCGCCATCGGCATCCAGGGCGGCTTTGCCGCGACCAACAGCGACCTCGGCACCGGATCATCGGGATGCAATCCGCTGTTCTGCGGCTCGGCCGGCAACATGGGCAATCCGCTCGCGATCGAGTTCGGCGATCCGACGGCGCCGTCGACCGGCCTGTTCGGGCATCCCGAGCGGATCAAGGATTTCGGCTACCGCGCCATCCATCTGATGACCGAGCGGGGCAAGGAGATCGTCAGCGCGTTTTACGGCCATCGATCGCAACGGGCCTATTTCGCCGGTTGCTCCACCGGCGGCCAGAACGCCCTGATGGAGGCACAGCGCTTCCCCAACGATTATGACGGCATCCTCGCCGGCGCCGCCGCATTCAACCGCACCCATTTGCACATGGCGGGACTCTATGGCTGGCAGAACACGCATGCGAGCCCCGGCCGGTTCATCCAGGCCGGCCAGATGACGCTGATCAACCAGGCCGTGCTGAAGCAATGCGTCGGCCAGGACGGCGGCGCCAAAACCGATCAGTTCCTGACCGATCCGCGCGACTGCCATTTCGATCCGAAGGTCCTGCTCTGCACCGGCGGCAACGCACCGCCGGCCTGCCTGACCTCCGACCAGGTCACGACCATGCAGCGCTATTACGCCGGCACGATCGACCCGGTGAACGGACAGCTCGTCAATCCGGGGTCCGAGCGCGGCAACGAGACCGACGACATCCTCGCCCTCGGCCTGGCGTTTCAGGAGCGACTGCCCGAGCCGGCCTTCGACGGCCTGTTCTACTGGGTGTTCGGCCCGAGCTTCGGCTATCCGGCAAGCCCGACCAATTTTGCCAATTTCGATTTCCACCGCGACATCGACAAGGTCGACGACCAGCTCGCCGCGGTGCTGAACGCGACCAGCACCGATCTCGGCGAATTCAGGGGACATGGCGGCAAGCTGCTGATGTACCACGGCTGGGCCGACCCGCTGATTCCGTCCCAGAGCAGCATCAACTATTTCCTGGCCCTGGTGGGGAATGAAGGCCCGGGATTCCAGCAAGGCCTCCAGCCGGTCGGCTTCTTCGATCACGGCAACGGCAATCCGGCGCTGCGACGGACCCAGAGTTACGCGCGTCTGTTCATGGTGCCCGGGCTGTACCACTGTTCCGGCGGCCCCGGTCCCAACACGTTCGATGCGCTCACACCGCTGGTCAAATGGGTCGAGGCCGGCGTCGCGCCGGAGACGATCCTCGCCACGAAGTTCGTGGCCGATACGCCGCCCGCGGTTCAGATGACCCGGCCGCTCTGCGTCTTCCCCAAGGTCGCGAAATACAACGGCAGTGGCGACACCAACAACGCAGCGAGCTTCACCTGCGTCACCGACGAGAACGATTTCAACCAGAAGCCGGCTCCGAAATACGGGCCGTGACAAACACGCGGCGCCGGCGAGCGCATGCTCGCCGGCGTCCTCACAGCCACGGCGCCGGCGTATCCATCGCGATCAGCTGCTCGACCTCGATGCGCGGGCGCACGACCGCGTATTGATCACCCTTCACCAGCACCTCAGGCACCAGCGGTCGCGTGTTGTAGGTGCCGGCCTGCACGGCGCCGTAGGCGCCCGCGGTCATGATGGCGATGAGATCGCCCACCTTCGGCGTCGGCAGCGTGCGGTCGAGAGCGAGGTAGTCGCCGGTCTCGCAGACGGGGCCGACGACGTCGGCCACGACGGTCGCCGCGCCCTTTGCCGGCTGCGTCACCGGCAGGATGTCGTGATGCGCCTCGTACAGCGTCGGGCGGATGAGGTCGTTCATCGCGGCGTCGATGATGACGAAGTTCTTGCCGTCGCCGTGCTTCACATAGATCACCTTGGCGACGAGGATGCCGGCATTGCCGACGATCATGCGGCCCGGCTCGAACATCAGGGTGCAGCCGAGATTGTGGCTGACGCGCCTGACCATCGCGGCATAGGCATCCGGCGCCGGCGGCGCCTCGCGGTCCATGTAATAGGGAATGCCGAGCCCGCCGCCGAAATCGACGTGGCTGATGTTGTGGCCGTCGGAACGCAGCGTCTGCACGAATTCGGACAGGATGCGGAACGCGGTCTCCATCTTGGACAGGTCGGTGATCTGGCTGCCGATATGCACGTCGGTGCCGGTCACCTGGATGCCCGGCAGCTTCGCGGCCCGCGCGTAGACCTCGCGAGCATGCGCGATCGGGATGCCGAACTTGTTCTCGGACTTGCCGGTGGAGATCTTGGCATGCGTGCCGGCATCGACGTCCGGATTGACGCGGATGGAGATCCGCGCGGTCTTGCCCGTCTCGGTCGCAAGCCGCGAGAGCAATTCGAGCTCGGGCTCGGATTCGACGTTGAGACAGAGGATGTCGGCGGCGAGCGCGGCGCGCAGCTCGTCTTCGGTCTTGCCGACGCCGGAGAACAGGATCTTGCTGGCAGGGATACCGGCGGCCAGCGCGCGCTTCAGCTCACCGCCGGAGACGACGTCAGCGCCGGCACCAAGCTTCGCCAGCGTGCGCAGCACCGACTGGTTGGAGTTCGCCTTCATGGCGTAGCAGACCAGCACCTTCTCGCCGGCAAAGGCATCGGCGAAGACGCGGTAGTGCCGCTCAAGCGTGGCTGTTGAATAGCAATAGAACGGCGTGCCGACGGTTGCGGCCAGCTCGGACAGGTTCACCGCCTCGGCGTGCAGCACGCCGTTGCGGTAGTCGAAATGGTTCATGGCATTGGCTCGGTTGCCCCAGCCTATCGGCTGGGCTTATCGTCCAGGAGCGGGTCGAGGATAAACGGTTTCTTCTTGCCCTTGGTCGCCGCCGGGGGGGCATCCGCGCCATAGGTCGGATTGAACACGCTCGGCGTTTTCTGGGCTTCGGTCTCGGTGTCGGTCGGCGCGGCGATATTGGCCGTGGACGCGTTGGAGGCGGTCGGCGGCAGATCGAGCGGGCCCTTGCGGCCGCAGCCGGCGAGCGCAAGCACGCTCAGGCTCAAGACAATGATGGCCCACCCCGAGCCGGCCGGGCGAAACTTTGACGTCACGACGAAATCCCCACTACGCGGGGCGCACCATACAGAGATTGGCGCGCTCTGGCGAGAGCCGGATGACCATGAAACATAAGCGAAATTTTGCCTTCAGCCCAATTTTCGCTCTTTTTCCAGCCGCTTCGCCCAGGCCTTGGCCTGCGATGTCACGTTCTTCGGCGCGGTACCGCCGAAGCTGGTGCGGCTCTTCACCGACGATTCGACCGAGAGCACGCCAAGCACGTCCTTGGTGATCCTGGGCTCGATCGCCTGCATCTCCTTCAGCGGCAGCTCGTGCAGCGCCACGCCGCCCTCGGCGGCCTTGGCGACTATACGGCCGGTGACGTGATGGGCCTCGCGGAACGGCATCTTCAGCGTCCGCACCAGCCAGTCGGCGAGATCGGTCGCGGTGGCATAGCCCTCGCCGGCAGCCGCCTTCATCTTGGCCTCATCCGGCTCGAGGTCGCGGACCATGCCGGTCATGGCGCGGATCGCGAGCGACAGCGCTGCAAAGCCTTCCATCGCGCCCTGCTTGTCCTCCTGCATGTCCTTTTGATAGGCGAGCGGCAGGCCCTTCATCACGATCAGGAGACCGTTGAGCGCACCGATGACGCGGCCGGTCTTGGCGCGCACCAGCTCGGCCGCATCAGGATTGCGCTTCTGCGGCATGATCGAGGATCCGGTGGTGAACTTGTCGCTGAGGCGGATGAGGCCAACCAGCGGCGAGGTCCAGATCACGATCTCCTCGGCGAAGCGCGACATGTGCACGGCGCAGATCGAGGCCGCCGACAGCGTCTCCAGCACGAAGTCGCGGTCGGAGACCGCATCAAGCGAGTTCGCCATCGGACGGTCGAAGGCCAGCGCCTTGGCGGTGGCATGACGGTCGATCGGGAACGAGGTGCCGGCGAGCGCGGCCGCGCCGAGCGGGGATTCATTGAGCCGCTTGCGCGCATCCTGGAAACGGCCGCGATCGCGCGCAGCCATCTCGACATAGGCGAGCAGATGGTGACCGAACGTCACGGGCTGCGCGGTCTGCAGATGCGTGAAGCCGGGCATCACCGTTCCCGCATGCTCCAGCGCGCGCTCCACCAGCGCCTGCTGGAACGCGGCGAGCGCGGCATCGGTCTCGTCGACGATCTCGCGGACATAGAGACGGAAGTCGGTCGCGACCTGGTCGTTGCGCGAGCGCGCTGTGTGCAGGCGGCCGGCGGCCGGCCCGATCAGCTCCGACAGGCGGCTCTCGACATTCATATGAATATCCTCGAGCGCGCGCTTGAACTCGAAGCCGCCCTTCCCGATCTCTGACAAAATCGTGTCTAGACCCTTGCCGATATTTTTCGCATCAGAGGCCGTGATGATGCCTTGGCTGGCAAGCATCGCGGCGTGGGCCTTGGACGCTGCAATGTCCTGGGCGAAGAGGTGACGATCGACGTCGATGGAGACGTTGATCTCTTCCATGATCTCATCGGGACGTTCCGAGAACCGGCCGCCCCACATCTTGTTGCTCATGATCCCCTGCTCACGCCTTGCTTTGCCGCACGTTTGCTGGCGGAGGCCAGCCGTATTAAGAGGCCCCTGATAGCCATATCTGCGACCGGATGACAAACGATATGCTCGACCAGAAGCCCTCCGCCACGCGCCGGATCCCCATCGTCATCGCCACCGTGGTGGTCGGCGGGCTGGCCGGCTTCGCCGCGCTGTACGGGCTGGGCCTGAGCCGGGCGCCATCAGGCGATCCGGCCTGCCGGGCTGCGGTGGCCACCGCCCAAAAGATCGCCCCGCTCGCCCATGGCGAGGTGGCGGCACTGACCATGGCGAGCGCCCCCCTGAAGCTGCCGGACCTGGCCTTCGAGGATGCCGATGGCAGGCCGAAGAAGCTGTCCGATTTCCGAGGCAAGACGCTGCTGGTCAACCTCTGGGCGACCTGGTGCGTGCCGTGTCGGAAAGAGATGCCGGCGCTGGACCAGCTCCAGGCCAAGCTTTCCGGCCCGAATTTCGAGGTGATCGCGATCAATATCGACACCCGCGACCCCGAGAAGCCGAAGAATTTCCTGAAAGACGCCAGCCTGACTCGGCTTGGCTACTTTACCGATCAGAAAGCCAAGGTTTTTCAGGATCTTAAGTCGATAGGCCGAGCCCTGGGCATGCCGACCTCGGTGCTCGTCGACCCGCAGGGCTGCGAAATCGCGACGATTGCGGGACCGGCCGAATGGGCGAGCGACGACGCGCTCAGGCTGATCCGGGCCGCGCTGGGGCCGACCGCTGCGTCGCTTTAAGCTGTGATATTGAGGTTGCCGCCAACGCCTGCGCCGACATTGGCGAGCGAGGGCTGACCAGCGCCCAGCAGCGTCAGGACGGCGGATTTCTCCGCATCCGCGTTCTGCTTCATCAGCGTCGCCGAGATGTTCGACTGCAGCGCGCCTTGCTGAGAGGCCAGCATGGTGCTGACCATCGCCATCGTGTCCATTACGCAAATCCTCGTACCGGCGGCAGCCTAGGGGCGAGCGGTTAACGCGACATGAATTGTCACAAGATGGATCAGCGCGTCGGAACCGGCTTGGCGCCGCGGTAGTCGTAGAAGCCGCGCTGGGTCTTGCGGCCGAGCCAGCCGGCCTCGACGTACTTCACCAGCAGCGGGCACGGGCGGTACTTGGAGTCGGCCAGGCCCTCATGCAGCACTTGCATGATCGAGAGGCAGGTATCGAGACCGATGAAATCGGCGAGCTCGAGCGGGCCCATCGGATGGTGGGCGCCGAGCTTCATCGCCGCGTCGATCGCCTCGACGTTGCCGACACCTTCGTACAGCGTGTAGATCGCCTCGTTGATCATCGGCAGCAGGATGCGGTTGACGATGAAGGCCGGAAAATCCTCGGAGACCGCGACCTGCTTGCCGAGCTTGGCGACGAATTCCTTGGACGCCTCGAAGGTCGAATCGTCGGTGGCGATGCCGCGGATCAGCTCCACCAGCTCCATCAGCGGCACCGGATTCATGAAGTGAATGCCGATGAAGCGCTCGGGCCGGTCGGTGGCGGCGGCGAGCCGCGTAATCGAGATCGAGGACGTATCGGAGGCGACGATCGCCTCCGGCTTCAACACCGCGCAGAGCTCGTGGAAGATCTTGCGCTTGACCTCTTCCTTCTCGACCGCGGTCTCGATCACGAGATCGCAGTCGGCGAGGTCGTCGAGCTTCTCGGCGAGCTTGATGCGCGCCATCGCCTTGGCCTTGTCGTCCTCGGTCACGCCCTTCTTGGAGACCTGGCGGGCCAGATTGCCGTTGATGGTCGCCATGCCTGACTTGAGGCGGTCGGCCGAGATGTCGTTGAGCACCACGTCGAAGCCGGCCAAGGCCGCGACATGCGCGATGCCATTGCCCATCTGACCCGCGCCGATCACGCCGACCTTCTTGATTACTGCCGCCATAATGTCATCCACCGGAACGGCGCGCAGATCGCGCCCTGCCTATCCCCTGAGCCGGGAAGTCTGATTTATCAGAAGCTCGATTAGATCAGAATCCTGGCTCGAAACCTAGATTGGATCGCTTCGAAGGCGTGCCCCACGCCAAAGAAAACGCCTCGAAAAAGCAACACCGGCCGGAGTTTATGCCTCCGGCCGGTGTTTTTAACGCGTTTTACTTGCCGAGTTTGCCGAGTTCGGCCGTCAGCTCCGGAACCGCCTGGTAGAGGTCGGCAACCAGGCCGTAGTCGGCGACCTGGAAGATCGGCGCGTCCTCGTCCTTGTTGATCGCGACGATCACCTTGGAGTCCTTCATGCCGGCCAGATGCTGGATCGCGCCGGAAATACCCACCGCGACATAGAGCTCGGGGGCCACGACCTTGCCGGTCTGGCCGACCTGCCAGTCGTTCGGCGCATAGCCGGCGTCGACCGCCGCGCGCGAGGCACCGACACCGGCACCGAGCTTGTCGGCGAGCGGCTCGATGTACTTGGCGAAGTTCTCGCGGCTCTGCATGGCGCGGCCACCGGAGACGATGATCTTGGCCGAGGTCAGCTCGGGACGGTCGCTCTTGGCGACTTCCTCGCCGACAAAGGACGACAGGCCCGGATCGGACGCAGCCTGAACGCTCTCGACCGGCGCGCTGCCGCCGGCAGCTGCCGCCGCGAAGGTCGAGGTACGGACCGTGATGACCTTCTTTGCGTCCTTCGACTTCACCGTCTGGATGGCGTTGCCGGCATAGATCGGACGCTCATAGGTATCGGGCGCGACCACCTTGGTGATCTCCGAGACCTGCATGACATCGAGCAGAGCTGCGACGCGCGGCATCACGTTCTTGAAGCGCGAGGTCGCGGGCGCGACGATCGCGTCATAGGAGGGCGCCAGCGAGACGATCAGGGCGGCCAGCGGCTCGGCCAGATCGTGCGCGTAGGGCTCGCCTTCGGCGACCAGCACCTTGGCAACGCCCGTGAGCTTCGAGGCAGCCTCGGCCGCAGCCTTGGTGCCCTGCCCGCCACCGGCGACCAGCACATGGACGTCGCCGCCGAGCTGGGACGCCGCGGTCAGCGCCTTGTTGGTGGAGTCCTTGAGGACCTCCTGTTCGTGTTCGGCAATCAGCAACGTCGTCATCAGAGCACCCCGGCTTCGTTCTTGAGCTTCGACACCAGCTCGGCGACGTCCTTCACCTTGACGCCGGCCTTGCGGCCCGCGGGCTCAGCCGTTTTCAGAACTTCGAGGCGCGCGGTGATGTCGACGCCGTAATCGGCGACGGTCTTGTCCGCGATCGGCTTCTTCTTGGCCTTCATGATGTTAGGCAGTGAGGCATAGCGCGGCTCGTTAAGACGAAGATCGGTAGTGACGATCGCCGGCCCCTTCAGCTTCACGGTCTGCAGACCGCCGTCGACTTCACGCGTGACCTTGAAGTCGCTTCCTTCAACTTCGAGCTTCGAGGCGAAGGTCGCCTGCGACCAGCCGAGCAGCGCGGCCAGCATCTGGCCGGTCTGATTGCTGTCGTCGTCGATCGCCTGCTTGCCGAGAATGATCAGGCCGGGCTGCTCTTCTTCCGCGACCTTCTTCAGGATCTTGGCGACGGCGAGCGGCTCGACGGTGCCGTCGGCCTTCACCAGGATGCCGCGGTCGGCACCCATGGCGAGCCCAGTGCGGATCGTCTCCGATGCCTGCGCCGGTCCGATGGAGACCACCACGACCTCGGTAGCCTTGCCGGCTTCCTTCAGGCGCAGCGCTTCCTCGACCGCGATTTCATCGAAGGGATTCATCGACATCTTGACGTTGGCGAGTTCAACGCCCGATCCATCGCTCTTGACGCGGACCTTGACGTTGTAATCGACCACCCGCTTTACCGGCACTAAGACCTTCATCGATCCTCTTTCACTCAATTTGGGAGGGGGGCTATTCAACTGGCGCGGAACCTAAAGGCCTGATCCGGCCCGGTCAACGCGCGACAGGGCCAAATTTTAGACCTTGGAAATGCGCTGCTCAATGGGTCAGCGGTTCTGGCCCGGAATCCAGAGCACGTCGCCGGCGCCATTATGGTTGGCCGCACGGCTGGCCACGAACAGGAAGTCCGACAGGCGGTTCATATATTGGATGCCAGCTGCACCGACCGGCTCTCCGGGCCGGGCCGCCAGTTCCACCATCATACGTTCCGCCCTGCGGCAAATCGTGCGGGCGACATGAAGGTAGGCGGCGGCCGGCGTGCCGCCCGGCAGCACGAAAGACGTGAGCGGTGCGAGCTTGTCGTTGAGCGCGTCGATATCGTGCTCGAGCCGCTCGACCTGGCTCGCCACCACGCGCAACCGTTCCGCTTTGCCTTCCCGCTCGGGCACCGCGAGGTCAGCGCCAAGGTCGAATAGATCGTTCTGGATCCGGCCGAGCATCGCATCGAGCTCGGGCGCATCCTTTGTGTACAGGCGAACAACGCCGATCGCGGCATTGGTCTCGTCGACCGTGCCATAGGCCGCGATGCGCAAATCATATTTCGGACGGCGCTCGCCGGTTCCGAGCGCTGTCGTGCCGTCGTCACCAGTCTTGGTGTAGATGCGGTTGAGCACGACCATGTTAGCGCCCCATGGCCCAGACAGCGAGCATGGCAACCACGATCGCCACGAACTGAAGCAGTACGCGCAAGCGCATCAGCTTCTGCGAGGTGTTGGGCGAGCCGCCGCGCATCATGTTGACGAGACCGAGCAGCAGCACGATCGCCACGGCGCCGGCTGCCACCGGCAGGATGAAAGTACTCAGGAGAGATGCCATCAGGGCTAGATAACACCGTGTGCGCCGGTCCGCTATGGCGCACGCCGTCATTCCGGGCTCGATGCTCGGGCTTGCGCTCCGCGCGGTCCTACGCATCGCCCCGGAATGAAAACGGGGGAAACAGGTAGCGTTTTCGCGATCTGGCTTTTAGGCCAATTATATCAGATGTTAGCCCAATGATCTTGAGAGCGATCCGCTACATCTACGTCGTCGCGATGGACGCGTTTTATACCTTCCTGGCCGACGACGGCTGGGCGATCGCGAGCCACATCGCGCTGTCGACGCTGATGGCGCTGTTCCCGTTCCTGATCGTGCTGACGTCGCTGGCCGGCTTCTTCGGCTCCAAGGAGCTCGCCGACCAGGCGGCTGGTCTGATGCTTCAGGTGTGGCCCACGCAAGTGGCGGATGCGCTCTCCGGCGAGATCCACGACGTGCTGACCACCACCCGCACCGGCGTGCTGACGATCGGCGCGGTGCTGTCGGTTTATTTCGCCTCGAACGGCGTCGAGGCGCTTCGCGTTGCGCTGAACCGCGCTTATGCGGTGGTGGAGATGCGGCGCTGGTACTGGCTGCGGCTGGAATCGATCGGCTACACGCTGGTCGCGGCCATCACCGCGCTTGCCATGGCATTCCTGATCGTGCTCGGCCCGCTCTTCATCGAGGCAGCGCGGCGCCACATTCCACTGTTCGTCGAATCCAACGAAAGCATCCTGACCTGGCTGCGCTACGGCATCACCATCAGCGCGCTGGTGGTGGCGCTGATCATCCTGCATACCTGGCTGCCGGCCGGACGGCGCGGCTTCCTCCAGATCCTGCCCGGCATCGTCTTCACCATCGTGGCGTCGCTGATCTCGGGCGTCGTGTTCGGCCAGTACCTGGCGCGCTTCGCCAACAATTACGTCACGATGTATGCGGGGCTCGCCTCGGTGATCATCGCGCTGGTGTTTCTGTATTTCATCGCCGCGATCTTCGTCTTTGGCGGCGAGCTCAACGCCGCGATCATCAAGTCGCGGCTTCCTCACGGCGTCTCGCTTCAAGCAGCGCAGTCGCTAAAGCCCGCGGGGACACAGGCTTGACCAGGAAGGCGTTGGCGCCGGCCTCGCGCGACGCCGCCTCGTCCTCGCCGCGACCGGACACGCCTATGATCGGGATCTGAGCCAGCGGCGCCTGCATCGTGCGGATCCGGCGGATCGCCTCAACGCCGTCGATGCCCGGCAACACCATATCCATCAGCACCGCATCGAAACCGCCCTGCGCGAGCCGGTTCACCGCGTCCTCGCCGCGGCCGATGAACTCGGCATGATGACCGAGCTCGGTCAAAATTGTGTTGAGCACGACGCGGCCGAACGGATTGTCCTCCACGCTGAGCACGCGCAACGCCGCCAGCGCATTCGGCTCCTCACCGCCCGATTTGCGGGACTTCGCGGGACCCGCCGCATCCAGCGACACCGTCAGCGTGAAGGTGGCACCACCGCCGCGCCGTGGCGCGACCGTGATGTCGCCGCCCATCGCGCGCGCCAGCTGCTTCACCGAGGACAGACCGAGCCCGGCGCCGCCGAAGCGCGACGCGATGGTGACATTGGCCTGGGTGAACGGGCGGAACAGCCGCTTGATCTCGGCCATGGTCAGGCCGATGCCGCTGTCCGACACCGCAAAGGCGACGCCGACTTTGCGCTTGCCTTTCACCTTGTCCTTGGTCTTGCCTCTTCCGCCGCCCTTGGCGGGGCGCCAGGGCGTCGCCGATATCGCCACGCCGCCCTGGTCAGTGAACTTCACGGCATTGTCGATCAGATTCTCGAGCGCGGCGCGGAGGCGGACGGGATCGCCGACCACGAGGCCCGCAAGCTTGTCGGAGATATCGACCTCGGCCTGAAGACCCTTGGCGGCGGCGCGGCCGGCGAGCGAATCGCCGGTGCTGCGGGCGAGCGCCCGCAGATCGAACAAATCCTGCCGCAGCGTGCTGCCGCCCGCGCGCTTGCCGGTCTTGGCGGCATCGACGAATAGCGTGGCAAGGTTCGCCAGATGCTCGGCACCGGCCTTGATGGTATCGGCCCAGCGCCGTTCCCGCTCGCCGAGATCGGAGGTCGAGAGCAGGTCGCTGATCGCCAGAATCCCGGTCAGGGGGGTGCGGACCTCGTGGGCAAAGGCGGCTAGCGCCACCTGGACCATGTCCGGTGCGGCCGGCTTGGCGCCGCGCTTGCGTACCTTACCGGCCGCCGCGGGTCGCTTCCGCGGCGGTCGCCTGGACGCCCGCGTAGTGCGCGTTTTCGCCGCCATAAATCCCCTTCGAAGTATATCCCCTTCGAACCCCTGGCTATCGGCTAAGCATGGCACGGCGGAACCCCTGGAGTCACGGCAGCGTTTTGCTAACCCCCAGAGAAACTTAGCCTAATCCCACGAACGTGCGGATACCGGCGGGCGAGATGCCCGCAGCGCGTAACTCCCGCAGACCGGTCGAGCGGTCCGATTTCGACAGCTTCCGCCCGTGGGCGTCGCGAATCAGGGGGTGGTGGCGGTAGGCGGGCTCAGGCAGGCCGAGCAGAGCCTGGAGCAGGCGGTGGACCGAGGTGGCGTGGAACAGGTCCTGGCCGCGCACGATCTCGCTCACACCCTGGAGCGCGTCGTCGACCACGACGGACAGATGGTAGCTGGTCGGCGTCTCCTTGCGGGCCAGGATCACGTCGCCCCACGCCTCGGGCAGTGCGGCGACCGTGCCGCGCTCGCCATCGGGGCCCTCACCCAACTCATTCCAGGTCAGGCCGGCAACGCGCCGGCAGGCGGCCGCCATGTCGAGCCGCAACGCGTAAGCCGCGCCGGTATCGATCAAATGCGACCTCTCGCCGGCCGCCAGCGATTTCGCGTCACCGGGATAGAGCGGTGCACCGTCGGGATCGCGCGGCCATGGTCCATGGGCCTCGCGCGCAGCCACGAGCCTGGCGATCTCGGCGCGGCTTTCGAAGGCGGGATAGACGAGGCCGAGCGCGGCGAGTTTTTCCAACGCAGCGCGATAATCGGCGAGATGCTCCGACTGCCGCCGCACCGGCGTCTCCCAGGTGATCCCCAGCCAGGCGAGGTCCTCATCAATCGCCGTCTCGAACTCCGGCCGGCAGCGCGTCGCGTCGATGTCCTCGATCCGCAGCAGCAGCCGCCCGCCGGTTTGCTGCGCGCGATCGAAATTGAGCAGCGCCGAATAGGCGTGGCCGAGATGCAAGAGGCCGTTCGGGCTGGGGGCAAATCGGAAAACGGGTGGCGGCATATGCAAAGATCTCGTCATGGCCGTGCATAGCCGTTAAGGACGGCGTCGCTTCCGCTCGCCCATAACCCGGCCATCCATCTTCCAAGACCCTGTTACGATATGAGATGGATGCACGGGTCAAGCCCGCGCATCACGAGTTAGGCAACAATGACCATCCACCTCGAAGCCCAGTCCGATCTCGAAGAGGCCGTCCATACGCTGGTCAAGCGCGATCCGCGTCTGAAGCCGGTGCTCGAGATCGCGGGCATGCCGGCGTTACGGCGGCGCGAGCCGGGGTTTGCGGGACTTGCCCATATCGTCTGTGGACAGCAGCTCTCGACCGCGAGCGCCGCGGCGATCTGGGGACGCCTGTCCGCCGCCTTCGATCCGTTCGACCACGAGGCCGTGCGCCGTGCCCGCACCGACCGGCTGGGGCGGCTCGGCCTGTCGGCCGCCAAGATCAAGACACTGAAACATCTCGCGCGCGAGATCATCGCGGAGCGGGTGAATCTCGACGTGCTCGCCGAAGAAGATGCGGATGCCGCGCATCACACGCTGATCTCGCTGCCCGGCATCGGGCCCTGGACGGCGGACGTCTATCTCCTGTTTTGCCTCGGCCATGGCGATGCCTGGCCGGCCGGCGACCTCGCCGTGCAGGAGGGCATCAAGATTGGCCTCGGCCTTCAGGCACGGCCGACGGAAAAGCAGATGGCGCCGCTCGCCGAGCCCTGGCGTCCGTTCCGTGGTGCTGCCGCGCATCTGTGGTGGAGCTATTACCGCGCGGTGAAAAAGCGCGAGGGCGTGCTTTCGGCGTGAGGCCGCCGAACAGCGTTTAAAGCTATGTTGCTGTTGCAACGACGCGTGCGTGGTCAACGAGATGCCGGCACAGTCACAAGCCGGGATTTCGCCGCCAACAACATGAGGCGCATTCCGCCCGAGCAGAGCCACATGCTCTCGCTGCTCGGGTAACGCGCTTTCGACATCGACTGAACCAGTATAGCGTCCGACCTCAGAGGAAACGCCAGAGGAAACGCCGCGAAGACGGCACGAGGTCGCGTATGCTGGACAAGACGAAGGATATTTCCGTCTCCGCGCAAGCCTGGCTGGACGAATTCGAGCGCACGCTTGCTCGATCCGATCGCGCTGCTCTCGACCGCATGTTCGTCGCCGAATGTTTCTGGCGCGATGTGCTGGCACTAAGCTGGAATCTACAAACCATCGCCGGACGCGATAACGTCGCTCGAGCATTGACCGGCCTCGCACCCAATGCGGCGCCGAGCAATCTCAGGATCGCCACGAACCGCGCAGCGCCGCGCTGGGTGACACGTGCCGGCACAAACAATATCGAGGCGATCTTCAATTTCGAGACCGCGCAGGGGCGCGGCAGCGGCATCTTGCGGCTCGTGCCCGATGCCGCCGACGGCGATCGTTTGACGGCGTGGACGCTACTTACCGCGCTCGACGAGCTCAAAGGTTTTGAGGAACAGCTCGGCACGTCGCGACCGCGCGGCCAGGCCTATTCGCGCAATTTCCGCGGGCCGAACTGGCTCGACTTGCGCAAGGCCTCGCGCGACTATTCCGATCGTGATCCCGCCGTACTGGTGGTTGGCGGCGGCCAGGCCGGGCTCGCGATCGCGGCGCGGCTGAAGCAGTTGCAGATCGACACGCTGATCGTCGATCGCGAGACGCGGGTCGGCGATAATTGGCGCAAGCGCTATCACGCGCTCACCCTGCACAACCAGGTGCAGGTCAATCACCTGCCCTACATGCCGTTCCCGCCGAGCTGGCCGACCTACATCCCCAAGGACAAGCTCGCGAACTGGTTCGAAGCTTACGTCGACGCGATGGAGCTGAACTTCTGGACCGGCACCGAATTCGAAGGCGGCGCCTATGACGAGGCCAAGGGACGCTGGACGGTGACGCTGCGCCGCACCGACGGCAGCAAGCGCACCATGCATCCGCGTCATGTGATCATGGCAACCGGAGTCAGCGGCATCGCTAACGTGCCTGATATTCCGACTCTCGATCGTTTCAAGGGCACGCTGCTGCATTCCAGCCGCTACGAGGACGGCGAGAACTGGCACGGCAAGCGCGCCATCGTCATCGGCACCGGCAACAGCGGTCACGACATCGCGCAGGATCTTCATTCCAGTGGCGCCAAGGTGACGCTGGTGCAGCGTTCGCCGACGCTGGTCACCAATATCGAGCCGTCGGCACAGCTGGCCTATGCGATCTACAATGAGGGCACGCTCGAGGACAACGATCTGATCGCGACATCGATGCCGACGCCGCTGGCGAAGAAGACCCATGTGATGCTGACGGAACAGTCGAAGGAACTCGACAAGGAGCTGCTCGACGGACTGCGCCGCGTCGGCTTCAAGCTCGACTTCGGCGAGGCCGGCACCGGCTGGCAGTTCAAATACCTCACCCGCGGCGGCGGCTATTACTTCAACGTCGGCTGCTCCAACCTGATCGTCGAAGGCGCGATCGAGCTGAAGCAATTCGAGGACATCGACGGCTTCACGGCCGATGGCGCGCAGCTGAATGATGGCACGACCATCGCAGCCGATCTCATCGTGCTCTCGACCGGCTACAAGCCACAGGAATACCTCGTGCGAAAGCTGTTCGGCGACGGCGTCGCCGACCGTATCGGCCCGGTCTGGGGCTTTGGCGATGGTTTCGAGCTGCGCAACATGTATGCGCGCACCGGGCAGCCCGGCCTGTGGTTCATCGCCGGCAGCCTCGCGCAGTGCCGGATCAACTCGAAATTTCTCGCGCTGCAGATCAAGGCGATCGAGGAGGGGATTTTGGGACGGGCCGCGGCTGCAAACGAGCACGACAGAGGCAACTGAAGAGGGGACAACACATGCCAGCGATTCTCGGCACCGGCGAACACCGCTACCGCGTCGTCGAAAATTTCGCGAAGCTTCCCAACGGCTGGCAGCTCACCGACGTCGCCTCGGTGGCGGTCGACAGCAAGGATCGCGTCTATGTCTTCAACCGCGGCGCCCATCCGATGGTGGTGCTCGACCGCGAGGGCAATTTCCTGCGCAGCTTTGGCGAAGGCCTGTTCTCGCGCGCGCACGGGCTGCACATCGATGCCGACGACAATCTCTACTGCACCGATGACGGCGACCACACCGTGCGCAAATGCACCACCGACGGCAAGGTGCTGCTGACGATCGGCATTCCCGCAAAGCCTGCGCCATTCATGAGCGGCGAGCCGTTCCATCGATGCACCCACACCGCGCTGTCGCCGAAGGGCGAGATCTACGTCTCCGACGGCTATGGCAATGCCCGCGTGCACAAATACACGCCCGACGGCAAGCTTATCAAAAGCTGGGGCGAGCCGGGCACGGATCCCGGCCAGTTCAACATCGTGCACAACATCGCCACCGATGCCGATGGCTGGGTCTATGTCGCCGATCGCGAGAACCATCGCGTGCAGGTGTTCAACGGCGAGGGCAAGTACGAGACGCAGTGGAACAATCTGCACCGCCCCTGTGCGCTGTGCTGCTGCGGCGGGGGCAAGAGCCCGACCTTCGTCATCGGCGAGCTCGGCCCCGGCATGGCCGTCAATCGCAAGGTGCCCAATCTCGGCCCGCGGCTGTCGATCGTGGACGCCACGGGAAAGCGCATCGCGCGGCTCGGCGGCGAGCAAGGCCCGGGTGTCGCCAGCGGAAAGTTTCTGGCACCACATGGCATCGCGCTGGATTCGAAGGGCGATATCTATGTCGGCGAAGTCGGCGTCACCGACTGGAAGACGAGCTTTCCGGACGAGGAGATGCCGGCCGCGGTCCGCGCGACGCGGTGCTTGCAGAAGCTGGAGCGGGTGCAGGAGTAGCCCAGCCCATCATTCCGGGGCACGGCCTCCCCAAATCGCGGCGTTTTTGAGCATCTGCCACCCCGCCGCCGTATTGCTTGCGCCTGAATAAGTCGCTCAACGGGCTTCACAATCCCGTCACGCTGCATGTAGTATGTCAATACATGCTGCTTCGCAGCGTATATTGGAGGCCGGGAGCGTTACTTGAACGCACATGTCTCGCAAGGCAGTTGGCCGGTGCTGGTCCTCAACGCGGACTTCCGGCCGCTGAGTTACTACCCACTGTCTCTGTGGTCGTGGCAGGACGCGATCAAGGCGGTGTTCCTCGATCGCGTCAATATCGTAGCGCATTACGATCAGGCGGTTCACAGCCCCACGCTGCAAATGCAGCTGCCGAGCGTGGTTTCGCTCAAATCCTTCGTCAAGCCGACCACGCATCCCGCCTTCACCCGGTTCAACGTCTTCCTGCGCGATCGTTTCGCCTGCCAGTATTGTGGCTCGCCCGAAGACCTCACCTTCGATCACATCGTCCCGCGCAGCAAAGGCGGCCAGACCACCTGGGAAAACGTGGTCGCGGCGTGCTCGCCCTGTAACCTGCGCAAGGGCAATCTCACGCCGGCGCAGGCCAAGATGTTTCCGCGCCAGCACGCCTTCGCGCCGACCGTGCACCAGCTCCACCGCAACGGCCGCCTGTTTCCGCCGAACTACCTGCACGACAGCTGGCTGGACTATCTCTACTGGGATACGGAGCTGGATCCGTAGCGCTCGCTCGTCGCGCTATGCTAGGACTCGATCCGTTCGAACGGTCGAAACCGTTGACGCGTCACAAAACGACCTCGCGATCACGGTTGCAGTCCGAGCGAGGACCGGTCCTCCGCTCGCTTCACCTGATACGCAAAGACTTTAATCGGTAATTTCCAGGGCTATCGGATCCAACCGTCCGTTCAGCCTGTCGTTAACGATGGCCGGTGGCGGCTTCGGACCGCAAATTGCGATCCAAAGCCGGAATCCTTTCCGGTTCGTTACCGTCCCTTAAGGCCCGCTCGGCAATCTGAGCTGCAAAGCGCAGTCTCGCCGTAAGGTCGTCATATATGCTCACCGCAACCCTGGAGCAGATTCAAGCCTCGCCACGGAAGCGGACGATCTATGTCTGCGTCATTCTCTCGCTCCTCGCAGCCATACTGATCTTCAAGGCCTTCCGGTTCTTCGAAGGCGGCCTCTGGTACGGCAACCAGACACCCGACTTCACCGCCTTCCACATCGTGGCGCAACGAATCTGGCTCGAGGATCTCGACCTGACCTACCAATTCGCGTCATTCACGAAGATGCAGCTCGCGGCAGCCGGCGGCCCGGCCGACGTCATGCCCTGGACCTACCCGCCGCAATTCGACCTGGTGCTTGCGCCCCTCGCGTTTCTTCCGGGCTGGGTCGCCTATTTTCTCTTCACGGCGGTCACGCTGGCGGCCTATCTGATGACGCTCCGCGCCATCGCCGGAAACAACTTCGCGCTCGTGCTCGTCGTGTTTTTCCCGGCTATCGCGATCACGATCGCTATCGGCCAGAACGGCCTGTTGACCGGCGCGCTGATCGGGCTGATCTGCATTAACGCGGAACGGCGCCCGGTGCTCGCCGGCATCACGCTCGGCCTGATGGTCATCAAGCCTCATCTGGCCGTTGCGGCCGGCATCTACATGCTGTTGACGCGCCGCTGGCCGGCGGTGCTGACCGCCGCGATCGTGGTGGTCGCGAGCTCGCTCCTCTGCACGCTCGCCTTCGGTCCGCAAATCTGGCTCGCGTGGCTCGGCAGCATCCGGGAAGCCGCAGGCTTTCTGGAGGAAGGCCGCTACCAGCTGTATCGGATGATCTCGGCCTATGCGGCCCTGTACAATGCTGGCCTCCCCGCCACTGGCGCGTTCTGGGGGCAGATGGCAATGGCAGGTCTTGCGCTGGCCGCCGTCGCACTTGCGGTTGCTCGCGGACCGTCTCCCCGCTTCGCGCTCGGCATCGTCGCGGTCGTCTCCGTGATGATCAGCCCCTACGCCTACGACTATGACCTGCCGATCGTGGGGATCGGGCTTGCCCTGCTGCTTCCGGACTTTGCCGGCCTGGCGAGCTCGCGCGAACGCAGCGCGGTCTACGCCCTGCTCCTGCTGGCTAACGCCTATGGGCTGCTGCAATCGGCCCGGCTGTCCGCAGAGAACGTCACCGCGAGCGACCTGCAAAATCGCGTGGCTCCGGCCGTTGGCGGCTTCGCACTCATGGCGGTGCTCGCGATATTGCTGCGGTGCCTGCTGCGCGACGCCAAGCCTGCCGCCATCCGCCTGCATGGCGAGCCCGCATAGCTCCGCGCACTGAAGCGATTACGTCCGTTGGCGCTTGGCAGGCGAGCCCGGCCTGCTCCACCGCGATTGGCGCATGCGGGCCATCGCGGGCGACGGAACCGGAAAGGCCCGCGCCCGTTCAGACCAAAGACCCCGCGACGGCTGACGCCGCAGCGCAACCGAGGGAGGCCCACCATGCCGGCAGCCGAGAAGGATCATGTCTACAAGATCCTGGAACTGGTCGGATCGTCCGAGACTTCGATCGAGGACGCGGTCAAGAACGCGGTCGGCCGCGCATCCAAGACCGTGCGCGAGATGAAATGGTTCGAGGTGGTGCAGACACGCGGCCACATCGAGAACGGCGCGGTGCGCCACTACCAGGTAACGCTGCGCGTCGGATTTACGCTGGATGGGTGAAGCGGCAAGCGCGAGGTGAAGACATCACGCCGCGGAACCGTGGTTAACATCCGCCGACGAAACTGGATCGAAATGCCGACAACTCCCTCCGGTTGAGTACGGCCCCGCGCAATCATCACAGTTGTTGCAATGGGCCGTTAAGGCCAAAGTGAGAGGTTTGCACCGAATTGGAGCAAACCCGATGGTCACGAGCCGCGAACTCGGCAAGACCCGCCTTCCGCTCTGGGCGGCGGGATTCGTTGCACTGATCTGCGTGACGATTTTGGGCTTGAGCGTCTGGCGCGAATGGGAAACGCGCGATGCGGAGCTCAGAAGCGCCGAGATCGACGTTACCAATCTGGCGCATTCGCTGATCCAGCACGCGGACGACACGTTCGAGCTCACCGATACGATCCTGGTCGGACTAGTCCACCGGCTCGAGCTCGACGGGACCGGCCCCGATACGATCACAAGGCTCCAGGCGTATTTGCCGACCCGCAAATCGTCGGAGCGCATTCGCGGCATCTTCGTCTATGACGAGACCGGCCGCTGGCTTGCCACCACTGAGCATGTCAATTTCTCCGGACTCAACAACAGCGACCGCGAATATTTCCGGCAGCACCGCGACTCCCCGGAGAAGGGCACGCTGATCGGCCGCCCCATCAAAAGTCGCGCCGGCGGTCAGTGGATCATCACGGCGTCGCGCCGGATCGACCATCCCGACGGCAGCTTCGCCGGCGTCGTCCTGCTCACGATCGACACCGCCTATTTCGCAAAATTCTACGAGCGGTTCGATTTCGGGCCGAATGGTTCGGCATCGCTGCTCAACAACGCCGGCATCATGCTGGCGCGGACCCGTGACGAGAGCGGAAGTTTCGTCGGACGGGACCTGTCCAATGCGCCCTTGTTCAGGGACTGGGAAAGCCGTCCCGCCGCGGCGGTCTACTATTTCAAATCGCCGCTCGATGGCGTGCAGCGACTGAGCTACTACCAGCGCAGCAGCCACTATCCGCTGATGGTGCTCGCGAGCAAGTCGCAGGACGACGTGCTCGCCCCCTGGCGACACGCAGCGGCCGCGCGCATGATCTTCGTTCTCGGCCTCGTGCTGCTGATCGCCATGATCGGCTTCTATCTGGTCCGTCAGTTGTCGCAGCGGCAACGCATGGCACAGGTCCTCGTCGCCAAGGAAGCAAATTTCCGCCTGCTGGCCGAGCAATCCAGCGACATGGTGACCCGGATCGGGCTGGATAACCGGCTGCTCTACGTCTCTCCCGCATGCGTGCGCATCACCGGCTGGCCCGCCGAGGAACTGCTGGGCACGTCGGCTCTGGCCGGCATCCACCCGGATGACATGGAACGGGTCGAGCAGGCCATCGCCGCGCTGAAGAACGGCGAAGCCGAGGAAGCGCGGTTCGTCTATCGCCAGCGCCATCGCGACAAGGGCGAGATCTGGGCAGAGGCGGCACTGCACGTGACGCTGGCTTCGGACACTGGCGAGATCGACGGCGTCGTCGCTGTCATGCGCGACATGACCGAGCAGAAAGACCTTCAGGACAAGCTCGCCGCGCTTGCGACGACCGACGGCCTCACAGGCCTTGCCAACCGGCGCGCATTCGACGAACGCCTGGCCGACGAATGGGCGCGCGCCCGGCGCGACGGCACGCAGCTATCGCTTCTGCTGATCGACGTCGATCATTTCAAGAAGTTCAACGATCATTACGGACATTTGGCCGGCGACGCGTGCCTGCGGGCGCTGGGCCGGATCCTATCCACACAGGCCAGGCGCCCGGCCGACCTCGCAGCGCGCTATGGCGGCGAGGAATTCGCCGTTCTGCTGCCGAACACCGGCTCGGATGGCTGCGCAGATGTCGGCGAAGGAGTCCGCCAGGCGCTGCACGATCTCGCCATGCCGCATGCGCAAAATCCGGCTTCCCGGCTGGTGACGGCCAGCGTCGGCGCCGCGACGAGTTTCCCGTCCCAGATCGCGACGGACTGCAGCACGCTGATCGCAGCTGCCGACCGCGCGCTCTACGCCGCCAAGGACAGCGGTCGTGACCGGCTCGTGATGGCGGGGCAGGTCGTCCCCTGGCCCGCCAAGAGCGCATGACGGGATCCATCACTCTCCGGGCATGGCCAACGCGGGCGAACGGGCTGCTCCGTCAGGCGAGATCGACGCCGCGCCGCTCCGGGATGAGCGCGAGCAACGCCGCGATGTCGATGAGGTAGAGCAGTGCAAGGCCTGCGATTGCGGTCGGGAAGCCGTAAGCGACACTGACGATGCCGACGACCAGCGGACCGAAGCCGGCAACGGCGCGACCGATATTGAAGAACACGTTCTGCGCAGTGGCGCGCGCCGCGGTCGGATAAAGCTCGCTCATCAGCGCGCCGTAGCCGCCGAGCATGCCGTTGACGAAGAAGCCCATCGCAGCTCCGCCGATCAGCAGCGCACCAGCACTCGTCAGTTGCGAATAGACCACCACCATGACGGCCGCGCCCAGCATGTAGGTCAGAAACGCCGCACGGCGGCCGAAACGATCAGCCGCATGACCGAACAGGAAGATGCCGAGCGCCATGCCGGCGATGGTGACTGATGTCCAGAGCGCCGATTGTGTCAGGCCGTAGCCGAACCGCGTCGAGAGATAGTTCGGCAGCCAGATCATGATGCCGTAATAGCCGAAATTCTGCACCGAGCAGAGAATGATCATGCCGATGCCGATCCGGATCGTCTCCGCATCGGCGACGAGCGCGTGAAGTGACGAGCCGGTATTCGCCGCATTCGCCTTGTGCGCGATGAAGACGTCCGGTTCGTGCAGCTTGCGCCGGATGACGTAAGCGACCACCGCCGGAAACACGCCGAGTGCAAACATCCCGCGCCAGCCAATGATCGGCAACAGCACCGGCGTCACCAGCGCCGCCGTCAGCACGCCGAACTGCCAGCCAAGCCCAACATAGGACGTTGCCCGCGCCCGCTTGCTCGCGGGCCAGGCCTCGGCCACCAGGGCCATGCCAATGCCGAATTCGCCGCCGAGGCCGATGCCGGCGATGGCCCGGTAGGTCAGCAGGTCCCAATAGCCCTGGGCCAGCGCACACAGGCCGGTGAAAACCGCGAACAGGACGATGCTCCAGGTCAGAACCCGCACGCGGCCGACCCGGTCCGACAACATGCCAAAGACCAAGCCGCCAACGACCGCGCCGACCAGCGTTCCCGTCACCAGCGAGGCCGCCTGCGGCTGGGTGAAATGAAGGTCTTTCGAAATCGCCGTCAGCATGAAGCCGAGGATGAGGAGGTCGAACCCATCCATGGCATAGCCGAGCGCCGATCCCCACAGCGCCCTGCGCGCTTCCGCATCCGTCGCACGGTCCGTATCAACCGCGCCGAGAGTTACATCCTGTACCTGGCTCATGCGCTCCCCTACGCCGGCCGGTCCCTTGGGATCAAGGCCTCCGACGACCTATGCACCGCGCACCTCAGGCCAGATGGCACGCCACGAAGTGCCCGCCTGCGCCTTCCTTCAGTTCCGGCGCGCTTTCCGCGCAGCGTGGCTGGGCGATCGGGCAACGGGTGTGGAAGTGACAGCCTGCCGGCGGCTTCATCGGGCTCGGCACGTCGCCCTTGAGACGGATGCGGTTGCGCTTGAGCTTGGGATCGGGCACCGGAACGGCGGAGAGCAGCGCCTTGGTGTAGGGATGCTGCGGATTGCGATAGAGGTCGCTCGCCTTCGCCAGCTCGACGATGCGGCCGAGATACATCACCGCGACGCGGTCCGAAATGTGCTCGACCACCGAAAGGTCGTGCGCGACGAAGAGATAGGTGAGGTTCAACTCGGCCTGGAGATCTTCCAGGAGGTTGATGACCTGCGCCTGAATCGAGACGTCGAGCGCGGACACCGGCTCGTCGCAGACGATCAGCTTCGGTTCGACCGCGAGCGCACGCGCGATCACGATGCGCTGGCGCTGGCCGCCGGAGAATTCGTGCGGGTAGCGGCGCATGTGCTCGGCCTTGAGGCCGACCTTCACGAGCAGGCTTGCGACGCGATCCTCACGCTCCTTGGCCGACGACCCGAGCTTATGAATAACGAGGGCTTCGCCGAGAATGGCGCCGACCGTCATGCGCGGATTGAGCGAGGCGAACGGATCCTGGAACACGAGCTGCATGTTCCGCCGCATCGCGCGCAGGTCGTTGCCGCCTAGCTTGCCGACGTCCTGGCCGTCGAACACGACCTCACCATCGGTCGGCTCGATCAGGCGCAGCACGCAACGCCCGGTCGTCGACTTGCCGCAACCGGATTCGCCGACGAGACCGAGCGTCTCGCCGCGATTGACCGAGAACGACACGCCGTCGACCGCATAGACGGTGCCGACCTGGCGCGACAACAGCCCGCCAAGCACGGGGAAATATTTCTTCAGGCCGCTGACGCGGAGCAGGGATTCGCTCATGCCAGTGCTCCTGCCGCGTCTCCCAACTGCACATCTCCCAGATGGCAAGCCATGCGATGGCCGGGCGCGATCTGGCGCAGCAGCGGCTCCTTCTCGGTGCAGACGTCCATGGCAAACTTGCAGCGCGGCGCGAAGCGGCAGCCGACCGGCGGATTGATCAGGATCGGCACCGAGCCGCCGATCGCCTCGAGCCGCGTCTTGTGCTCGCTGTCGAGATCGATGCGCGGGATCGAGCGGATCAGGCCCTGCGTGTAGGGATGGCGCGGATCGGCGAAGAGAGCGTCGACATCCGCCTCCTCCACCACCTTGCCGGCATACATCACGACGACACGCTGCGCCGTCTCGGCGACGACACCCATGGCATGGGTGATCAGCATCACCGCCATGCCGAAGCGCTCTTTCATGTCCTGGAGCAGGTCGAGGATCTGCGCCTGGATGGTGACGTCGAGCGCGGTGGTCGGCTCGTCGGCGATGATCAGCTTGGGCTTGCAGGCCAGTGCCATCGCGATCATCACGCGCTGGCGCATGCCGCCCGAGAACTGGTGCGGATAATTGTGCACGCGGCCTTCGGCGTTGGGGATCTGGACCAGCTTCAGCATCTCGATGGTGCGCTCGAGTGCCTGCTTCCTCGTGACGTTCTCGTGGCGGCGCAGGCTCTCGGCGATCTGCTCGCCGACCGTCAGCACCGGATTGAGCGAGGTCATCGGCTCCTGGAAGATGAAGCCGATCTCCTTGGCCCGGATCTCGTCGAGCTGGTTGCTCGTCAGCGGCACCAGATCCCGGCCCTCGAAGATGATCTCGCCGGCCGCGATGCGGCCCGGCGGCATCGCGATCAGCTTCAGGATCGACATCGCGGTGACGGTCTTGCCGCAACCGGACTCGCCGACGACGCAGAGCGTCTCGCCCCTGTTGATGGTGATGTCGACGCCATCGACGGCCTGCAGGATGCCGTCGTCGGTGGAGAAGTGGGTCTTGAGACCTTTGATCTCGAGCAGCGGCGCCATCAGATCACCCGTCGCGCATCGAGCGCGTCACGCAGACCGTCGCCGATGAAGTTGATGGCGACCACCGTGATGAAGATCGCGCCGCCCGGAAACAAGGCCCAGTGCGGGCCGATGTCGAGGAAGTCCTTGGCATCGTACAGCAGCCGGCCCCAGGTCGGGGTATCCGGCGGAAAGCCGAGGCCGAGGAAGGACAGCGTCGATTCCGCGATGATCGCGGCGGCAACGTCGATGGTGCCGGCGATGATCACCGGACCAAGCGCATTGGGCAGGATGTGCTTCACCACCTGCCGCACCGGGCTCGCACCGAGTGCACGCGCGGCCTCGACGAACTCCTTCTCGCGGATCGACAGGAACTGCGCACGCACCAGGCGCGCCACCGGCATCCAGCGCAAACCGCCGATCACGAGGACGATCAGGATGAAAATGCCGCCCTCGGGGCCGAACACCTGCTTCAACCCGTCGCGGAACAGATAAATCAGCAGGAGGAGCAGCGGCAGCTGCGGCAGCGACAGAAAGAGGTCGGTGAGCCACATCAATCCGTGCCCGAGCGCGCCGCGCGACATGCCGGCGAGCGCGCCGACCAGCGTGCCGATGAACACCGACACCAGCATCGCGGCGAGCCCAACCGCGAGCGAGATGCGGCCGCCATAAATCATGCGCGCCAGAATATCCTGACCGAGATCGTCGGTGCCGAACGGATGAGCCAGCGACGGGCCTTGCATGCCCGCCACGATATCGATGTCGTTGATCGAAACACGCCAGATGAAGGGACCGATCACCACCGCAAGAATCAGGATGAGAAGCAGAAACGCGCTGACGACGGCGAGCTTGTGCCGGCTGAAGCGCCGCCACGTCTCGCGCCAGGGCGAGTAGACGCCCCGCTCAGCGGAGGGAGATGCGAGGGTCAAGCCAGCCATACAGCACATCCGCGATGAGATTGAAGAGCACCACCAGACAGGCGAACACGAAGGTCACGGCCATCACGACCGGGGTGTCATTGGAGAGAATGGAGGAGATCAGCAGCGAACCGATGCCGGGAATGCGGAAGATCTGCTCGGTGACGATGGCGCCGCCGAACACCGCAGGCATCTGCAGCGCGATCAGCGTGACCACCGGAATCATGGCGTTGCGCATCACATGCTTGACGATGACATTGGCCTGCCCGAGGCCCTTGGCGCGCGCCGTGGTGACGTAGTCGAGCCGGATCACGTCGAGCATCGCCGAGCGCACGAAGCGCGTCATCGACGCCGCCTGGAACAGCCCCAGCACCGCCACCGGCATGATCGCCTGCCGGATCATTTCGAGCACATAATGGATGCCCGTGGCCTTGATGTCGGTGGTGTAGACGAAGGGCAGCCAATCCAGCGTGACCGAGAAGATCAGGATGAACAGGATGCCGGTGAAGAAGGTCGGCAGCGAGAAGCCGACGAAAGCGAGCGTGTTCGCGATCTGGTCGAACAGCGAATAGGGCTTCGTCGCCGCATAAACGCCGACGGGAATCGCAATCAGCAGCGCCAGGATCTGCGCCGAGCCGATCACGTAGAGCGTGGCCGGCAGGCGCTGGAGGATGAGCGTGTCCACGTTCATCCGGCTGACAAAGGAGAAGCCCCAGTCGCCGTGCAGCATGGCGTTGAGCCAGTGCAAATAGCGGAGATAGATCGGATCGTCGAGGCCGAACCTGGCCCGAAGCGCCTGTTGCACTTCGGGCGGCACGTTCGGATTGGTCGCAAGCTCGCTGAAGGGATCGCCCGGCGCGAGCGCCAGGACGACGAACAGCACGAGCGAGATTCCGAGCAGGCTCGGAATCGCGATCATCAGACGACGCAGGACGTATTGACTCATGCGCGAATAATCCGCCTCAACGTCCGTCCTCAGCCCTCTCGGTACCAGTCCTGCAGATTGTCGGTTTGGTTGGCCCAGCCTGACAGCGCCGGACGAAGCGTGTTGCTCGCAGCCTCCACCGCGAGACGGTGCATCACAGGAATGACGACGGTGTCCTGCCACATCAGATCATTGCACTTGATGTAGAGCGCAGCTCGCTTGACCGGATCGGTCTCGGTGTCGGCGGCGTCAACCGCGGCATCGAAATCCTTGTTGACCCAGCGCGGGAAGTTCTGCCCCTGCCACTTGTTCTCCTTGGTGGCCAGGTTGCGCGAATGGTAGCGGCGCATATGGAGGCCCGGATCGGGCTGCGTCATCGGGATCTGGAACATCTCGATGTCGGCGTAGAACTTGGAATAGGTGTCGGGGTTGGCGACGTCGGAGGAGAAGAACACCGAGGCGACGACCGATTTCAGCTCGACGTCGATGCCGGCCTTCTGGCAGGCCTGCTTGACGATCGCCTGGGTCTTCTGGCGCGGACCGTTGATCGAGGTCTGGTAGACGAACTTCAGTTTCTTGCCGTCCTTCTCGCGGATGCCGTCGGCGCCGGCCTTCCAGCCGGCCTTCTCGAGCAGCGCGATCGCCTTCTCGACGCTGAATTCCCATTTGGTGTTCTTGGACACGAAGTCGTCGGGACCATTAAGGTAGTTCGCGGTGGCGCGGCCGGCGCGGCCGTAGATCGCCTTCTTGATCGAGTCGCGATCGACCAGCAGCGCGAGCGCCTGGCGCACCGCGGGGTCCGACAGGGTCGGATGCTTGGTCTTCAACGACGAACGCTCGCCGTCGACCTCGGTGTTGGGATCGGTGAAGTTGATGGCGATGAACTCGATGTCGCCGCCGACGGCATAGAGCGTCTTGCCCTTGCCGCCCTTCTCCAGGCGCAGCAGGACCTCGTCCTCCACCTGCATGTTCCAGGCGAAATCATATTCGCCGGTCTGAATCACGGCACGCGCCGCTGAGACCGCGTCACCGCCGCCCTTCATTTCGATGCTGTCGAAGAACGGCCGGTTGGCCATGTGGTAATCGAGATTGATCTCGCCGCGCACCAGATCGCCCGGCTTGAACTCGACGAACTTGTAGGGACCGGTGCCGACCGGCTTCAGATTGTTCGGGGCCTCGCGCGACTTGCCGCCCTTGTATTCGGCGAACAGATGTTTCGGGATGATGCAGCCATAGGCACCGACGAAGGCGTTGGCCCAGAACGGCGTCGGATTCTTGAACGTGATGCGGATGGTGAGGTCGTCGATCTTCTCGACAGTGAGGTCGCTATAGGGACCGCTCGAAACCGCCGCAGTGGCGGGGTCGCTGGCATATTCCCAGTTGAACACGAGGTCGTCGGCCGTGACGGGCTTGCCGTCGTGCCATTTCACGCCGGGCTTGAGCTTCCAGATCACGGTCTTCGCATCGGCGGACAGGCCGCCATTCTTGATCGACGGGATTTCGGCGGCAAGGATCGGATTGAGGTGGCCGTCGACGTCCCAGCTTGCGAGCGGCTCATAGAAGAGACGCGAACCGTCCTGATCCTTGGTGCCGGTGGCGAAATGCGGATTGAGCAGCGTCGGTCCCTGCCACCACAGCAGCTTGAGCGGGCCACCACCGCCGCGCTTGGTCGGAGGATAGGGAGACGGGCTCTGGGCCATGGCGACGCCGCCGATGGCGAGGATCTGGTTTGCCAGGGGCGCGGTGAGGCCGACGGCAGCGAGGCGCTGGATGAAGGCACGGCGATCCATCCGCCCGTCCTTCACGTCACCGATCATCGAACGCAGTTCTTTATCCAGCATGGTTGTCCCCCGTCTGGTTCCCGTATGGATGCAGGCGGCCGCGGGGCGGCCGCCGGGTTTTGGCTGGCGGTAGATGGCACACTGAATAGGCCGCGCGTCAACTGCGACCGTGTGTGTGCAAACGGTCTTCTGGCTGTCCGTTGAGCAAAACTTCCTTCCGCAGCCCAACGGTTCGGCATTCCCGCGTCAAAATCCGCCGGAAACCAAGTTGCACTGCGAAAAATTTGTTCGCGAGATCAGACGAAGTATCGAGACGGAATTCTACGCCACGGACATATCGAGCGGCGGCGCGACGTGGTCCGGTAGCGGGCAGACATAAGGCGTCTTGGTCGTCCGCTTCGTAAGATCGGCCTTCGCAGCCTTGATCAGTTCCGGTTCCGTCAACGCCTTGATGCCGAGGCCAGCCATCGCCTTGGCCGCCTGCACCATGGCCTTGTGGGCATGCGGGCTCTTGCCCTGCGCGACCACCTGCCAGGTGTGGAACGGCGTGCCGATTGCAACCGTTGGTGCGTGAACCTGCACGGTCGGCACCACCCAGCTCACATCGCCGACATCCGTCGAGCCAACCAACGGGTTGCGCTTGGCGTCGAGCGGCACCAGGAAGTCCGCCAGCGGCCGATCGGTCGGCTCCATGCCGATCGCGTAATAGATGGACGCAATGTCCTTGTCGGTCAGCGTCGCGCGGATCTGGCTCGCGAAGCTCTTGTCCGCATCGTCGAAATGCGGCGGTCCGAGCTCTTCCATGACACGGTGCAGCGCCTGCTCCAGCGGCGTATTCGGCAGGATGTTGGAGACCGCGGAGATGATCTTCATCTCCATCTTGGTCTCGGTCATAAGAGCCGCACCCTGGGCAATCTTGTTCACGCGCCCGACCAGCTCGTTCATGCCGGGGAGATCACGGGCGCGAATGGAATAGCGCACGCGGGCATGCGCCTGCACCACGTTGGGCGCAATGCCGCCGGTGTCGAGCAGCGCGTAATGCACGCGTGCATCGCTGGGCATGTGCTCGCGCATGTAGTTCACGCCGACATTCATCAGCTCCACCGCGTCGAGCGCGGAGCGGCCGAGATGGGGCGAAGCCGCGGCATGCGATGTGCGGCCGGTGAAGATGAAGTCGGCGCGGGTGTTGGCGAGCGACGGCGTCACCGCGACTTCCCAAAAACTATGCGGATGCCAGGTGATGGCGATGTCGGCATCCTCGAACGCGCCGGAGCGCACCATGAAGGCCTTGGCCGCGCCGCCCTCTTCCGCCGGGCAGCCGTAGTAGCGCACGCGGCCGGGCACCTTGTTCTCGGCGAGCCAGTCCTTGACGGCCGTGGCAGCGAGCAGCGCCGCGGAACCGAGCAGATTGTGACCGCAGCCATGGCCGTGACCGCCGGTCTCGACCGGACGGTGCTCGGCAACGCCGGCCTCCTGGCTGAGGCCTGGCAACGCGTCATATTCGCCCATGAAGGCGATGACCGGACCGCCCTCGCCCCATTCGCCCATCACAGCAGTCGGAATGCCCGCCACCTTCTCTGTGATACGGAAACCCTGGTGGCGCAGCTCGGTGAGATGCTCGGCGGCGGAACGCGCTTCGGTGTAGCAGACTTCGGGCATGCCCCAGACCTTGTCGCTGAGGTCGATGAAACGTCCCTTGATCGTGTCGATGCCACGCCAGATGTCGCTGCGATTGTCCATGGTTTGGTCCGTGATCTCTTGGTCAAACGAAGCCGCAATGGTTAGCAGCTTCATTGAACTCCGCCTAGCATCCCGCGGGACACCAGCCATGCGACCGATGCCGGATTGGGCGGCTGTCGGCCGAATTCGGGCGAACAATTTCTGTCATCTTCGGAAATCGGCGGCGCGGCATCTGGAATAGTTGCCGTCAAGTCTTTCAAGACGGCCTCCTCCGGCCTAAATTATGCTTGCTTCGTGCGTCGTTCCGCTGCCACGGCGGAGCGATGCTCTCAGCCAGGAGAACTCCATGCCCGCCTTGACCGAATGGAGAGTGCCGCCGGCCAATCAACCGCGTGCGAGCGATTACGGCTTCGATCTCGACCGTGCGCTCGCCTCCGTCATTGGCCTGCACGCCATCATCCCGCCGGATGCCTTCAGCGCCGAAACGCTCGGTACCGAGCGCGCCGGCAACGGCGTCGTCATCGACGACGGGCTGGTGCTCACCATCGGCTATCTCATTACCGAAGCGGAATCCGTTTGGCTTCACCTCGGCGACGGGCGCGTGGTGGAGGGGCATGTGCTCGGCTTCGATGCCGTCACCGGCTTCGGCCTGGTACAGGCGCTCGGCCGGCTCGACATCGAGCCGCTGCCGCTCGGCTCGTCGGCGGAGACCCGGCTCGGCGACCGCGTCGTGGTCGGTGGCGCCGGGGGACGGACGCGATCGGTCGCAAGCCAGATCGTCGCCAAGCAGGAATTCGCCGGCTACTGGGAGTATCTGCTCGACGAGGCCTTGTTCACCTATCCCGCCCATCCGAATTGGGGTGGCACCGGATTGATCAACGCGCGCGGCGAGCTGATCGGCATCGGCTCGCTCCAGCTCGAGCGAGAACGCGACGGCAAGGCCGAGCACGTCAACATGATCGTGCCGATCGACCTGTTGAAGCCGATCCTCGATGATCTCCGCAAGTTCGGCCGCGTCAACAAGCCGGCACGGCCCTGGCTCGGACTCTATTCGACCGAGATCGACAACCGCGTGGTGGTGATCGGGATCTCCGCCAACAGTCCCGCCGCGCGCGCGGAACTCAAGACCGACGACATCATTCTTGCGGTGGATGGCGACAAGGTCACGAGCCAAACGGCGTTCTACAAGAAGATGTGGAGTCTCGGCGCCGCCGGCGTCGACGTGCCGCTCACCGTGCATCATGAAGGCGTCACCTTCGACGTCACCGTGACGTCGACCGACCGCTTCAAGCTTCTGAAAGCGCCGAAGCTGCACTGATCCGAGCAAGGGAAGCGGCAATGACCGAGGCCGTGGTGGACGACATCGTGGCCATGCTGCCGCCGTTGCTCAACGCGCTGGAGGCGCTCGGCTTCTTCCAGCGGCATCTGCATCCGCCGGCCTTCGCCACGGTGATGAACGCCATCGGCGCGCCGGACGATGCGCTTCGGTCGGCACATGCAGCAATCGGCGCGTGGCCGGAGCAATTCGCCGGACTGCGCGAGCGGCTCGATCGTGCCTGCAACGAGACGCTCGCCGCCTTCGCCGCCATCCGCGATGTCGAGCGCGGCAACGGCGATCTCGTCGCGGTGTTCCGCGCGTTGCGCCATGTGCCGCGCGCACAGGAGGCGCTGTATCCGCTATCGCTGCAATTTCCGCCAGTGAGCAACTTCTTCCTCAACAGCGCCAGTCGCGAGAATGGTGAGCTGCTGGCGCGGCTGGAAGTCGGCGCCAGCGAGGACACCGGCATCTTTCACGATCACAACGAGCCCGGCAGCCGCGGCGGCTTCTCGGTCTATGTTCCCGAATATTACACGCCCGATCGCAGCTGGCCTCTGGTGATGGCGCTGCATGGCGGCAGCGGCAACGGACGCGGCTTTCTGTGGAGCTGGTTGCGCGATGCCCGCAGTCTTGGCGCGATCCTGGTGGCGCCGACAGCGACCGGCTCGACCTGGGCGCTGACGGGCGACGACGGCGACACGCCCAATCTCATGCGCATCCTCGAAACCGTGCGCGGTCGCTGGAGCATCGACGCCTCGCGCCTGCTGCTGACCGGCATGAGCGACGGCGGCACCTTCAGCTATGTCAGCGGTCTCGACGGTGCTTCGCCATTCACCCACCTCGCGCCGGTGTCGGCGACCTTCCATCCGCTGATGGCGGAGATCACCGACGCCACGCGACTACGGGGCCTGCCGATCTTCATCACCCACGGCAAGCTCGACTGGATGTTTCCGGTGCAGACCGCACGGCAGACGCAAGCGGCACTCACCGCCGCCGGCGCCGATGTCACATACCGCGAGATCGACGACCTCAGTCATACCTATCCGCGCGAGATCAACGCTGAGCTGCTGCAATGGCTGAACGGGTGATGAACGAAGCGTCCTTAACCGCGCCGCACTGTCGCGGAACCATCACTCCGGGCCCGACGTTATCCGCCCGACACCGGAGGTTCGCCATGCAGACTTTTTTCGGAATGATTTTGGGTGCGCTGCTGCTCGGCTGCGGCGTGTATGTCTATGACTCCATGCAGACGTCGTCAGTCGCCAATGGCGAGGTCGCGACTGCCAATCGCACCATCGTGAACTGGGATGTCGCGAAGGCCGACTGGGACGCGCTACGCGACCGCGCGCATAAGGACTGGGTCAGGATCTCGTCGAAGTAATCTCGATCGACCGAATATGAACAAGGCGCCGTCGCGATCCGCGGCGGCGCCTTTGTGCTGGCTGCGATCGGCCGCTTGCGCGTCAGTTCATCTTGGCTTTGCGGGCGTCGGCGATGACCTGCTCGAACTCGGCCATGCTGAGCACACCAGGCACGCGGTACTTGCCGACAATAAAGGACGGCGTGCCGCGGAAGCCGAAGGCTTCAGCCTGGTCGTTGTTGCGCTTGAGGATCGCGTCGATGTCCTTGGAGCGCGCGATGAGGTCGCGCTTGAGGCGGTCCATGTCGACGCCGGCGGCCGCGAGCAACTCGTTGATGCGCGACTCGGTCAGGCGCGAGCTGACGCCCATCATGGCGTCATGGGCCTGGTGGTATTTGTCCTGGAATTTCGCGGCGAGCGCGATCCGGGCAGCCGTCACCGAGACGGGCCCGAGGATCGGCCAGTCTTTCAAGACCAGCCTTACCTTGCCGTCGTCCTGGATGACCTGGCGCAATTCGGGCTCGAGCTTTCGGCAATAGGGACAATTGTAGTCGGACCACTCGATGATGCTGATGTTGCCATCGGGATTGCCGGCAACGGGCACGTCCGGATCGCGCAGCACCTTGGCTTCGGTGAGCACTTCGTCATCACCAGTGCCTGCGCGCGCCAAGGTCATACCGCCAGCCGCGAAAGTGCCTGCCCCGATCAGCGTCAGCGCCGCGCGGCGGCTCAGCCCAAGGCCCTTAGTCCTGAATCCAGCCATATCTCGTCCCGTTTCGGTCCCATCACCGCAATTACGGCTCCGGACCGGGAAGTGTTACGCCCCATATAGAGTGTGGCGAGGACGATGTCATCGCACCAGCAGGGTCACCACCATGGGGACCAGGAACGAGGTCACCAGAGCATTGAGGCTCATGGCGATGCCGGAGAAGACGCCGGCGATCTCGTCGACCTGGAACGCGCGTGCCGTACCTATGCCGTGCGCGGCAAGGCCGGCAGCAAAGCCGCGGGCGCGGAAATCGGTCACGCCGGTGCGGTTCATGAGCGGCGAAACAATGATCGCGCCCATGATGCCGGTGAGGATGACCGCAACCGCCGCCAGCGAAGGATCCGCGTGCAGGGATTCGGCGATGCCCATGGCAACGCCGGCGGTGACCGATTTCGGCGCCAGCGACAGCACCACGTCGCGCGGCAGGCCGGCAAATTCGGCCAGCAACACGACCGACACCACGGCCGTCACCGAACCTGCAACCAGCGCCACCAGCATTGGCACGATGGAGCTAACCACCCGCTTGCGGTTCTCGTAGAGCGGCACGGCGAGTGCGACGGTGGCGGGCCCAAGCAGGAAGTGTACGAATTGGGCGCCGGCGAAATAGGTGGTGTAGGACGTACCGGTCGCGAGCAGGAACGCGCCGATGATCCACATCGCATGCAGCACGGGATTGGCAAGCGGATGGCGTCGCGTCGCCAGCGACACCGCATCCGTGGTCGCATAGACCATCAGCGTCACCGTCAGCCAGAGCAGCGGAGATTGCGAGAGATAGACCCAGAGCGAGAACGGATTGTCCTTCATCGGGCGTCCTGTTGCTTCAACAGGCGGCTGATCAGGCGGAAGGTCAGGACGGTCGCGAGCAAGGTGAGGACCACCGAGAGCGCGAGCACCAGGACGATCGCGATGCCGTGGGAGGCGAGCAGATCAAGCTTCTGCACGACACCGACGCCGGCGGGCACGAACAGCAGCGACAGATGAGCCAGCAGGCCCTTGCTTGCGGTCTCCACGCCGTCGTTTCGCAGCGGTCCGCGCGCGAGCCGTGCAAAGCGGTCGCGTGCGAGCAGCAGGACGAGAAGCAGCACCAGGCCAAGCACGGGTCCCGGCAGCGGCAGGGCGAGGCCGCGGACCACGGCCTCGCCGATCAATTGGCAGAGCAGAATGAGGCTGAGACTCGCAAGCATGACGCATCAAGGAATGCGTCGCACGGCTTGTCAATTGCCGCTAAGCCCGGGACGCGCGCGGTTCGTGCGAAGCTGCAATACGGGGCAGCATCGCCATCAGCGTTCCGGTCATGGTGGCGATCAGCGTGGTTTTGCCCTCGTGCTCTGCAAACGCCTTCGCCTCACAGAAAGTCAAGGTACGGCCAGGCTTGACCACCTCGGCCTTGAACACAAATCGCTCGCCGCGGGCAGGGGCGAGCAGCGTGGTCTTGAACTCGACCGTGAGGATATCGGCTTCGGACGGCATCAGCGTGAGGGCGGCGACGCCACAGGCGTTGTCGAGCCCCGCAGTGATGATACCGGCATGGACAAAACCGTTCTGCTGCGTGAATTCAGGCGAATGCAGCATGGCCAGCTCGACCTCGCCCGGCGCGAAGCGGACGATCACGATACCGAGTGTGCGCATCGCCGGCTGCCCCTCGAACATCGCGACCGCCGCCGCACGATAGCCAGGATTTTTCGGCTCGAACGCAGCCATGGCATTTCCCAGCCGTTTTTGATTGTTGATACGGTAGCGTATCAGACACGGGACGCGTTAGCAATACGGCACCGTATCAAGAACCGGTGAGGCTTCCTTCATGAACGACGGCAAGAGCGATGTCTGGGTCGAGGCAGGGTTTACCGAGCTCGCCCGCGCTGGTGTCGAGGGGGTGCGGGTCGAAGTGCTCGCCAAGAATTTGGGCGTTACCAAAGGCGGCTTCTACCGCCGCTTCGCCGACCGCGCGGCGCTGCTCGAGGCTATGCTGATGCACTGGCGCGAGGGACGCTCGGCATCAATTGCACAGCAGACCAGCCTGGATGGGCAAGAGCCCCGCGAGCGGCTGAGGGCGGTGATCCAGCTCTATTCCGAGCGGCTCAATCCGGAGGGCATGGCGGTCGAGCTCGCGATCCGGCAGTGGGCCCGCTCCGACGAGAGCGCTGCGGCGGCGGTGGCGAGCGTGGATGCGGCGCGGCTCAGGCACGTTGCCGAGCTCTATCGCGCGACCGGCCTCGAGGCCGAGGAGGCCGAGGCGCAGGCTTTCCTGTTCTATTGCTTCATCTTCGGCCAAAGCCTCTTGTTCGTCGAGCGTGGCCCGCGCAAGCGGTCACAGCTCGTGGCGAAATCGGCCGAGAAACTGTTGGACTAAGCAAAATGGCCGGAGCTTTGCTCCGGCCATCGCATCACATCGAAGCTCAGGCGGCGCCCTTCAGCTTCTTGTTGCATTCGCTGTAGTAGCCGCCGCCCTTCTCGATCCACTTCATGCCGCCATTGCCGTTGGTGGTCTTGTTGGCGTTGTACTGGTCGACGCAGGTATGGAGGCGGGCCTTGCCGGCGCTCTCCTTGGCGTATTTTGCATCGACCGCGTTCGGGAAGATCGCAGGGCCGGCCGGTAGGGTCGGCGCCGGAGCAGCAGCGGGGGCTGCCTCCTTCTTGGCCTGCTTCGGCTCGGCAGCAGGCGGAGGCGCAGCCGGGGCGGCCGCGGTCGGCGCGGCCGCGGGCGTTGCATCGGCGCCGCACTGGGCCTTGCGGAAGTCATTCCACTTCATGGTGCCGAGCGAGCCGTCCTTCTTGGCGGCCTGATATTTCGCGCTGCACTCTTGCGACGTCAGCGCCTGCGCCGGCGCGCTCACCATCAGCGCGGCAACGCCCGACACCGCAATCGCACACAGTAATTTGGCTTGAATAGTCATCCTTGGTCTCCCTCAGGAAAGCAAAACGAGGACTGCTATCCTAGCGTGCTCCGGACATCCGACAAGGAAGTGACGCTGCTCGGCGCTAAAATATAGTGATCGCGCCGTACAGGGTTATTCATGTGGCGTTCAGCAAGGCGGGCCGACGTTCGCGCTCCTCCGCAACTCTCGCAAGAAGAGCCCATCATGACCCTCGCCTCCCGTCTCGCCGTCGTCGCGATCGCCTCCCTGTTCGCGACCGCCACTGCCTTCGCGCAGACCGCCGCGCCGGCCGCAAAGACCGATGCCGCCACCACCACCGACAAGAAGGCGCCGAAGGAGCATTCGGCCGAATCGCTCGAATGCTCCAAGCAGGCAGACGCCAAGGGCCTGCATGGCAAGGAGCGCAAGAAATTCCGCTCCGATTGCATCAAGACCGCCAAGGGCGGCATGGCCGCGCCGGCAGCCGCCGACAAGAAGTAAATCCATCACAATCCTCCCTTCGCCCCTGGCGAGAGGCGCACGCATTGCGGCATGACGAGCCTGCAATTGTGCACCTCTCGCCGATTTGCCATAAGACGGCGTGAAGCAAATCACCGCCTCCCTGTCGTTCGAGTGGCCGAGCCGTGCCAAGGTTTTGAGCACTGCGGAGACGCTTGTCATCGGTGCCGCCGGCGGTCTGGCCTTCCTGGCCGCGGGCCTTCCGGGCGGGTTGATCTCGGGCTCGATGATCGCAGTCGGGATCGCTGCGATTGCCGGACGCCAGCTTTCGGTGCCGCCACTCCTGACCCAGACCGTGCTGGTGCTGCTCGGCATTTCGCTCGGCTCGGTGGTTTCGCGCCATCTGATCCAGCAGGTCAGCGCCTACCCTCTCACCATCGGGCTGTTGGCGCTCGCGACCTTCTGCTCGACCTTCGGCTCGAGCTATTACCTCCAGCGGATTCATGGCTGGGACCGCACCTCTGCCTTCCTCGCCGGCAGCCCGGGCGCGCTGTCACAGATCACGATATTGGCGGTCGAGCGCGGGGCCGACCTGCCGGGCATCGCAGTGGTGCAGACCATGCGCGTGATCATCCTCACCGCAGCACTGCCGATGGTGCTGGCGATCGCGGGTGTCGCACCCTCCGTGGCACCCTCGCTGACGACGGCGATTGCCTCGCCGCTCGATCTTCTGGAATTGGTCGCCGCTTCGCTGGCGGCATCGCTCGTGCTGCGGCTGATCAAGTTTCCGGCGAGCTGGATGTTCGGCGCGATGATCGGCTCCAGCGTGCTGCATGGCGCGGGCTGGGTCGAGGGCGGCCTGCCGAACTGGGTGCGCGGCGTCGCGCTGGTCGGCATCGGCGCGCTGATCGGCAGTCGCTTTGCCCGGATGCGAATCAAGACCCTCACCGGCCACATCAACGCCGCCCTAGGCTCGTTCGCCGTGGCGATCGCCGTCTCCTCGATCTTCGTCGGCATCATCGCACTCACCACGCAGGTGAAATTCTCCGACGTCGTCGTTGCGTTTGCGCCCGGCGCGATGGACGCGATGCTGGCGCTGGCGCTGACGCTGCACATCGACCCGATCTTCGTCGGCGCTCATCACCTCTCGCGCTTCGTGTTCGTGACGATCGCGACGCCGGGCATCGTGCACCTGTTCGGCCGCACGCAGGACGACGTCGACGATTAGCTCTCCTCTGCCGTTGCCCGCCCCTTCAGCGCCGCAACCTGCGCCTCGAGCTCTGCAATCCGCTGGTCTCTCGCAGCCAATGCCGCCGCGACATCCGCCGCGTCGAACTTCTGCGGAATGTGCTGCGGGCAGTTGGTGTCCCAGGCCGCGATCTTGAACACGATCACCTGCTCGGGCCGGGCGCGATAACCCTTCGGCATCAGCACGTCCGTCAGCGCATCGTCATCCTCGACCACCCGCGCCTCCCCCCAGATCTTCACCCGGCGGCGATGGGCGTAGTCCATCACGAAGATGTAGGCCTTGGCATTCTCGGAGAGATTGCCCTGGGTCAGGTATTGCTGATTGCCGGCATAATCGGCGAAGGCGAGCGTCTGCTTGTCCAGCACCTTGAGAAACCCCTTCGGGCCGCCGCGGTGCTGGATATAGGGCTGGCCGTCAGCCGAGGCGGTGGCAAAATAGAAGCTGTTGGCATCGGCCAGGAAGGCCTCGAGGTTTTCATCGACCTCGGTGCGCCAGCCGCGCTGCTCGACGCGGCCATAGGCCTCGCGGGAGCCCTTGCGCGTCTGGATCGCCTTGACCGCATGGGTAAAGGCGACGTCGCTAGCATAGGTGTGGGCTGCGGTCATGGAAACATCTCCTGAAAATTCCGGCGCATCTCCGCGTCTTTCCGGCATTAAAAATGGCTCCTCCGGCGTTCAAAACAATCAGCCTGCTTGACACTTCATCGTTGCAATATATGCAATAATGCCCATGGACCGCCTCGAAGCCATGCATGTCTTCGTCACCGTTGCCGATCTGCGCGGCTTTGCGCCCGCGGCGCGCAAGCTGCGGCTATCGCCCTCGGCGGTGACGCGGCTGATCGCGGCGCTGGAGGATCATCTTGGCGCAAGGTTGCTGCAACGGACCACGCGGCAAGTGACGCTGACCGACGTCGGCACGCGCTATCTGGAGCGCGCCCGGCGAATCCTTGCCGATGTCGAGGAAGCCGACGGCTCGGCGCGGGAGGAGCGCAACCGGCCGAGCGGACGGCTGGTAGTATCGGCGCCGGTCGGCTTCGGCCGGCTGCACGTCGGCCCGGTCATGACCGACTATCTCAAGCGCTACCCCGAGGTTGCCTGCGAACTCAGGCTCTCGGATAATCTCGTCAACCTCGTCGAGGACGCTGTCGATGCGGCCGTCCGCATCGGCCATCTCGCGGACTCCTCACTGGTTGCGCGCCAGGTCGGCGAGATGCGGCGGATCGTCGTGGCCACGCCCGGCTATCTGAAGCGCCATGGCGAGCCGAAAACGCCGGAGGCGCTGACCGAGCATCAGACCATCCGGTTCGGTCCCACGACGGCGTGGCGCTTTGCGCATGACGGCCGCGACATCGAGGTGACGCCATCCCCCCGCTTCATCAGCAACAGCGCCGACGCCGCCCTGCAATATGCCGAGGTCGGCGGCGGCATCACGCGCGTGCTGGCCTATCAGGCTGCCGAGGGCCTGAAGCGCGGGCGGTTGAAAATCGTGCTGGCGAAGTACGAGCAGCCGGCGCTGCCGATCCACATCGTCTACCCGACCTCGCGCCTGCTCTCGGCCAAGGTGCGCGCGTTCATCGATCTCGTGGTGGAGACGACGGCGTGGAGGTTTGGATAGATCTTACGCCTTCTTCGGCACCACCCGGAATGTCCCGCTGGCCCGCGCGATCACGACGCCGTCGGCTTTGATCAGGCACTGCGCGAAGCAGATCGTCTTACCCGTCTTGATGACATCGCTCTCGATCGAACACCATTGGCCGATCTCGGCGGAGCCGACGAAATCGATCGACAGCGAGACCGTCACGAACGAGGTGGTCCAGTTCGTCACCTGCGCGCAGCTGTAGCCCATGGCATTGTCGGCGAGCGCGGCAATCAGGCCGCCATGGATCAAGCCACGGCCGTTTGTGTGCGGCCTTGCCAGACGAAGGCCGATAATGACGGCCTTGTCGGTTTTCTTCGCGTAGAGCGGCTTCCACGGTTCTGTGAGCGGGCTCTCGCGGGACAACGGCTCAAAGCCGTCGGGGATGGCGCTGTCGGTCATGCGTGTCTCGCGTCCGTTGGTGGATTGCCGCCATTGAACGCGATGTGGATGACAGTTTCACCGCCTACAAAGTTTTAAACGAGATTTGCGCGGGTGTTTTAAATGATGCTCGCCGTCGCGAGCGAAGATCCTGTAGGGTGGGCAAAGCGAAGCGTGCCCACCGTCTCCGCCGCCTAAAACGGCAATCCCACATAATTCTCCGACAGCGACGTCATCGCGGCCTGCGACTGCGTGACGTAATCGAGCTCGGCGAGCTGGATGCGCGCGCCGATGGTGCCGGTGTCGGGGAATTTGTGCAGCATCGAGGTCATCCACCAGGAGAAGCGCACTGCCTTCCAGACCCGCGCCAAGGCCTTCGCCGAATAAGCGTCGATGCCGGCGCTGGATTTCTCGTCGTAAAATTCGTGGAGCGCGCTCGACAGATAATGCGCATCGCTTGCCGCCAGGTTCAGCCCCTTGGCGCCCGTCGGTGGCACGATGTGGGCGGCATCGCCGCACAGGAACATCCTGCCGAAGCGCATCGGCTCGGCGACGAAGCTGCGCAGCGGCGCGATGCTCTTCTCGATCGACGGGCCTGTGATCAGATTGTCGGCGGCCTCCTGGTCGAGCCGGCGCTTCAATTCGTCCCAGAAGCGATCGTCCCGCCATTGATCGACATGGTCGTCGAGCGAACACTGCAGGTAATGCCGGCTGCGTTTCATCGAGCGCATGGTGCAGAGCGCAAAGCCCCGTGCATGGTTGGAATAGATCAGCTCGTGGCTGACCGGCGGCGTCTCGGACAAAATGCCGAGCCAGCCGAACGGATAGACCCGCTCGAACTCCTCGATCGCCGAGGCCGGGGCACTGGCGCGGCTAACACCGTGAAAGCCGTCGCAGCCGGCGATGAAGTCGCAATCGAGCGTGTGGGTGATGCCGTCCTTGACCCAGGTTACGCGCGGGTGACTTCCGTCGAAATCGTGCGGCTGCACATCCCTGGCTTCGTAGACGGTAGTGAGACCGGCGGCGTTCCGCGCATTCATCAGGTCGAGCGTGACTTCGGTCTGGCCGTAGATCATGACCGTCTTGCCGGTCGCGCCCTTCATGTCGATGCGATGACGGCGGCCGGCGAAGGCGAGCTCGATGCCTTCATGCACGAGGCCTTCGGCATGCGCCCGCGCGCCCGCGCCGATCTGGTCGAGCAGCCCGACAGTTCCCCCCTCCAGGAGGCCGGCGCGGATCCGGCCGAGCACGTAATCCGGGCTTTGCCGCTCCAGAATGAAATTGTCGATGCCGTATCGATGCAGAAGTTGCCCAAGCAACAATCCTGCCGGCCCGGCCCCGATGATTGCGACTTTTGTCCGCAATACTTGCTCCTTCCGATCCTGTAGGCTTTGGTCGCGGCGCGCTTGTCGCGGTCGTCCACGCGCGATAATTATATCATATAACGGTTGGGCAAAAGGGAGTGCTTGTCGCCGCTAACGGCGAGAAATCCATGCAATATGGCTGACGTAAATGACGCGGCGGCAGTTCCGGCTTGAACGCGCCAGCCAATTAGATAACATGTTAATTAATGAGGCTGGGCCAGCGCAGCCCGCCGTCGAAAAGAGGGAGACACGACCGATGAGGAAAGCCTGTCTGGCTTTGCTGCTGGCAGCAAGCGTGACGCCTGCGTTCGCGCAGGACAAGACCTTCGACCTGAAGATCTCGCATTGGGTGCCGGCCTCGCATCCGCTGCAGAAATCGCTGGAAGACTGGGCGGCCGCGGTCGAGAAGGACTCAGGCGGCACCATCAAGGGCAAGGTGTTTCCGGCCCAGCAGCTCGGCAAGGCTTTTGACCATTACGACATGGCGCGCGACGGCATTGCCGACGTCACCTACGTCAATCCCGGCTACCAGCCCGGCCGCTTTCCGATCGTCGGTGCCGGCGAATTGCCGTTCCTGATCTCGGACGCCAAGGGCGGCTCGATGGGGCTTGACGCCTGGTACCGCAAATATGCCGAGAAGGAGATGAAGGACGTCAAATACTGCCTCGCCTTCGTCCACTCGCCCTCCTCCTTCCACTCCCGCACCAAGAAGATCGTGATGCCGGAGGACGTGAAGGGCATGAAGATCCGCCCGGCTCACGCCACCATGGCGAACTTCGTCACCGCGCTCGGCGGCACCAACGTGCAATCGTCGGCACCTGAAGTGCGCGACATCATCGAGCGCGGCGTCGCCGACGGCGTGACGTTCCCCTGGGGCTCGCTGGTGCTGTTCGGCATCGACAAGGTGACGAAGTACCATATGGAGGCCCCGCTCTATACGACGACCTTCGTGTTCGTGATGAACAAGGACAAGTACGACGCGATGTCCGACAAGCAGAAGGCCGCGATCGACAAGAACTGCTCGACCGAGATGGCGGGCGTTGTCGGCGAGCACTGGGGCAAGTTCGAGGATGCCGGCATCGACAAGGTGAAGGCGGAAGAAGGTCACGAGGTCTACAAGCTGACAGCGGATCAGACCGCCGCCTGGAAGAAGGCGGCCGAGCCGCTGGTCAAGACCTGGGGTGATGGCGCCAAGAAGGCCGGCGTCGATCCCGACGCCGCGCTGGCGGATTTGAAGGCCTCGCTGAAGAAATACAACGCGCTGACGGAGTAGTTTTCACCGAAACAGAGCGGCGGCGGGAATCCTCCCGCCGCCGCTTTCCTGCAAATTTGAGGACCCTCCACCCATGAAGCGCTGGATGGATCGCGTCATCGACTCGATCGAATGGATCGCTGCCGCGTTCGTCGGCATCGTCGCGCTCGACATCTTCCTGTCGGTGCTGCTGCGCAACACGCTGAACTATTCGATTCCCGACAGTTTCGACATCGGCCGCATGCTGCTTGGCATCCTCATTTTCTGGGGCATCGCCGCGACCTCCTATCGCGGCACGCACATCACCGTCGACCTGGTCTGGGGCAATGTCGGCCCGCGCTACCAGCGCTGGATCGACGTGTTCGCAACGTTGGTGCTGCTGTTCGTGGTCACGGTTCAGACGTGGACATTGTTCGACAAGGTGCGCGGCACCTACAAGGACAACGTCCAGACCTTCGACATGCACATGCCGACATGGCCGTTCTTCGCGATCGCCTGGATCGGCGACGTCTCGGCCGTGCTGCTGATCGCGATCCGCACTTACCGATTGATCTTCCATCCCGAAGACATGCACGACCCCAAGCTGAAGGCGACGGAGTAATCATGAGCACCGATGCCGTCGCCGTTCTCGGCTTCGTTTCCCTGTTCGCGCTGATGCTGCTGCGCGTACCCGTCGGCATGGCGATGGGCCTCGTCGGCGTCTCCGGCTTCTCCTATCTGGTCGGCGCAACGCCGGCGCTGAAGCTGGTCGGCCAGACCTCGATGCGCACGGTCACCGACTACACTTTCGGTGTCATCCCGATGTTTCTGCTGATGGGCTCCTTCGTCAGCAATTCCGGCATGAGCCGCGAGTTGTTCCGCGCCGCCAACGGCTTTGTCGGGCACTTGCGCGGCGGCCTCGGCATTGCCACCGTCGGCGCCTGCGGCGGCTTTGCCGCGATCTGCGGCTCGTCGGTCGCAACCGCCGCGACGTTCTCCGCGGTCGCCTACCCCGAGATGCGCCGCTTCGGCTATCCGCAGTCCTTTGCTACCGGCGTGATCGCGGCCGGCGGCACGCTGGGTGCGATGCTGCCGCCCTCCACCGTGCTCGCGGTTTACGGCATCATCACCGAGCAGGACATCGGAAAACTCTTCATCGCCGGCATCATTCCGGGCCTGCTGGCGATGACCATGTACATGATCACGATCTTCCTGATCGGCTATTTCCGCCCCGACTTCCTGCCCAAGGGCAAAGTGCTGCCCTGGCGAGAGCGCTTTGCCGGCCTGAAGGACATCTGGGCGCCGGTGCTGTTGTTCGTGTTCGTGATCGGTGGCCTTTACGGCCTGCCGTTCCTGCCGCGCTTCACGCCGACGGAAGCCGGCGGCGTCGGGGCCACCGGTGCCTTCATCATCGGCGTGCTTACGGGCCGGCTCGATCGGGAGAAGATTCTGGCCTCGCTGCTCCAGGCGACGCGCACGGCGGCGGCCGTGTTCACCGTACTGATCGGCGCGCTGATCTTCGGCTATTTCCTCACGGTGACGCAGACGCCGCAAAAGGTGACGGAATTCCTCACCGGCCTGGGCCTGGGCCCCTACGGCGTGCTGGCGCTGATCATGGTGATGTATCTCGTGCTCGGCTGCCTGATGGATGCCATGGCGATGATCATCCTGACCGTGCCGATCATCTTCCCGGTCATCACGCATCTCGGCTTCGATCCGATCTGGTTCGGCGTCATCATCGTCATGACCGTCGAGCTCGGCCTGATCCATCCGCCGGTCGGCATGAACGTCTTTGTCATCAAGAGCGTGGTGAAGGACGTCTCATTCTCCACCATCTTCAAGGGCGTGATCCCGTTCGTGGCGACCGACTTGGTGCGTCTGGTGATTTTGATCGCGTTCCCGTTGCTGGCGACCTGGTTGCCGACGCGCATGATGGCGCATTGAAGGTGAAGCGATGACCACACCGACGCTCGAGACGAAATACGTCTTCACCATCACCGCTGAAATCGGCGACGTCATCACCGCCGGCGAAACCGGCATCGGCGTCCGCCGCATCATTCCGATCATCGGCGGCGAGGTGAAGGGTGCGATCACCGGCAAGGTGCTCCCGTTCGGCGCCGACTTCCAGACCATCCGCCCCACCGAGCTGATCGATCTCGAAGCCAAATACGCCTTCGAGACCGACGACGGCGCCGTCGTCTATGTCGAGAACAAGGGCATGCGCTTCGGCCCGGTCGACCTGCTGCAAAAGCTCAAGCGCGGCGAGCCGGTCGATCCCAAGCTGATCTATTTCCGCACGGTCCCGAAGTTCGAGACGGGACACGAGAAGTATCGCTGGCTGATGGAGCACATTTTTGTCGGCTCAGCAGCGCGACATGCCGACCGCGTGGTGATCGACGTGCATCAGGTGGCGTAAGAGCTTCAGCGCGTAGGGTTCAAACCGCCTCAAGCTCCACTTGACAGGGGTAAGGAAGGCTTTTGGCGTCCCCCTCCGAACCTTACGGGCGGTTCTCCCGCATACGGCTCTTCAGTCGTTGGACAGGGATTCTTACCGCGCATCCGCCCCGGCCTACCCGGCGCAATAGCCGCGACTTCTCACACAGCCTGCTTCGCCGAGACGACAACAGAGCATGTGGGACCTGCGGAGCCTCAACCTTCCCTCGACTGACCCCGTATCGTATGGTCCAACCAGACGCGCCCGCTCCCATCGGGCATTCCGGAAACGCATATGTCAGATCCCGCCTGGTCGCTGCACTCCCGCCTGAAAGAGGACACCATCGACATCGGTGATTTGCCGCTGTCGAAAGTGCTCGTTATCAAGGACGCGCATTATCCCTGGCTGCTGCTGGTGCCGCGGCGCGCCGACGCGGTCGAGATCATCGATCTCGACGAGGTCCAGCAGGCACAGCTGATGACCGAGATCTCCCGCGTCTCGCGCGCGCTGAAGGAGATCACCAAATGCGACAAGCTCAACGTCGCAGCGCTCGGCAATCTCGTGCCGCAGCTTCACGTTCATATCATTGCACGCCGCACCGGTGACGCCGCCTGGCCACGGCCGGTCTGGGGCGTGATGCCGCCCCTGGCGCATGACGCCACTGAAGTACAGAATTTCATCAGCGCGCTTCGCCGAAAAATCTGGTTGGGTTGAAAGAACAAGAAATGTCAGCATTCGACTCGTTTCCGCTGGGGCAACCGGCCTTCGTCACCAACGTCCTCGATCGCGCCGCGCATCTGCGCCGCGATGACGAAAAACTGTTCGCAATGGAGCAGAAGCCGTCGTCGCGCGCCTATGTCATCTACCGCGACTCGCTGCTGGTGAAGCGCGACGGCGACAAGACGCGCGCGCTGCTGGGAATCGACGAGGCGCTGAAAAGCGGGGCCAATCCCGGCACGATCTTCTTAGGGCTGCGTGACGGCGCGGCGATCTTCGGCATGGGCCTCGCTCAGGCCGCCGCCGAGAAGCTGATCGGCCGCGAGGACTTTACCGTCACCGAGCTGCGCGGCATGGCGATGCAAGGCGCAATCCCGCCCGAGGAGCTGTCGGCGATCGCGATGGCGAAGTCGATGGTGAGCTGGCACCAGCGCCACGGCTATTGCGCCAATTGCGGCACGCGCAGTGCGATGAAGGAAGGCGGCTGGAAGCGCGAGTGCCCGGCCTGCAAGGCCGAGCACTTTCCGCGCACCGATCCGGTCGTGATCATGCTGGTCGCGTCAGGCGAAAAATGCCTGCTCGGCCGTCAGAAGCAGTTTCCGCCGGGCATGTATTCCTGTCTCGCCGGTTTCGTCGAGGCCGCCGAGACCATCGAGGACGCGGTGCGCCGCGAGATCCTCGAGGAATCAGGCATCCGCTGCACCGACGTGCAATATTACATGACCCAGCCCTGGCCCTATCCGTCATCCCTGATGATCGGTTGCAGCGCGCGGGCCTTGAACGAGGACGTCGTCGTCGATCGTTCCGAACTGGAAGACGCGCGCTGGTTCACGCGCGAGGAGGCGGCGCTGATGCTGACGCGGACGCATCCCGACGGGCTCGCCGGCCCGCACCCTTTCGCCATCGCGCATCATCTGCTCGGCCGCTGGGTGCACAACAAGAGCTGATCGCCGATGGCTGCATCAGGGATCGCGCCGCGCATCCTCTGCATCGGCATTCCCGTGCGCGACCTCACCTTTCGGGTCGAGGCCGTGCCGGAGCACGGCAGCAAGGCCAACGCCACGCATCTTGCCGAGATCTGCGGCGGCAATGCGCTCAATGCCGCCATCGCGATGGCGCGGCTCGGCGGCAGTGTCGCGTTTGCCGGGCCGATGGGCGATGCACGGGAGACGTCGAGCAGCTTCATCCTCGAGCGGATGACCGCCGAGGGCATCGACATCAGGCATATCGTGCGCATGCCGGGCGTGGCCACGCCCGTCTCTGCGATCATCATCGACGCGACCGGCGAACGAACGCTGACGATCTATCGCGATCCCGCGCTGTGGACCGTGAAGCTATCGGATGCCGACGAGCTCCTCGCCGGTTGTCAGGCTGTCCTCGTCGAAAGCCGCTGCGGCGCCTTCTGCATCGATCTCTGCACGGAGGCGCGCCGGCGCGGTATTCCGGTCATCGTCGGCGTCGACCGCGCGATGGCGCCGGCTGACGGCCTGCTTACGGCCGCCTCGCATCTGCTGTTCTCCAGCAAGCAGGTCCAGGAAACCGCCGGCGTCGCTGACGACGGCGAGGCCTTGAAGCGGCTGGCCGGGCTGACGTCCGCCTTGCTCGCCGCCACCCGCGGCCCACGCGGCACGATCTGGCTGAACGCGGCGGGCACGCTGGAGGAGACGCCGGCCTTCCCGGTTGAGGCCGTCGATACGCTGGGCGCTGGCGACGTCTTCCACGGCACCTTCACGCTTCGGCTTGCCGAGGGCGGCGGCGTGCGAGAGGCGCTGCGATTCGCCGCGGCGGCCGCCGCGCTGAAATGCACGCGCCATGGCGGTGGCCTCGTCGCCCCGCAACGCATTGAAGTTGAAGAGTTTTTGCGAAGCGAGCGCTAGAGCGATTCCACGGACACGCCGAGAATATGGACTTGCTGTGGAAGGATTTTCTCTATATCAGTGAAATCAGCCCCTGAAATGGAACAAAGTTCTTCAAAATGACTGACCTCGCTGTCCAACTCCCCGAGACCAGCCGCCGCCTCGACGCCATCGATCGCAAGATTCTGATGGTTCTCCAGGACGATGCCTCCCTGTCCGTTGCCGAAATCGGCGACCGCGTCGGGCTGTCCTCGACCCCCTGCTGGAAGCGCATCCAGCGCCTGGAGGCCGACGGCGTGATCCTGAAGCGGGTGGCGCTGGTCGATCAGAACAAGATCGGGCTCGGCATCTCCGTGTTCGTGTCGGTGGAGAGCTCCGATCATTCCGACGCCTGGCTCAAGAAATTCGCCGAAGCGGTCAGCGCCATGCCCGAGGTGATGGAATTCTACCGGATGGCCGGCGACGTCGATTACATGCTGCGCGTCGTGGTCGCGGACATGCAGGCCTATGACATCTTCTACAAGAAGCTGATCAGCGCCGTGCCGCTGAAGAACGTCACCTCGCGCTTCGCGATGGAGAAGATCAAGTCGGTCACGGCACTGCCGATCCCGGCCGTGGTCGCGGCTTAAAGTTTGCTCTCGCCGCACGGAGGTCGTCATCGCCCGGCTTGACCGGGCGATGACAGTGTCGAACGCGCGCCCCGCCGCTCAGATCTTCTGATTGTACTCGCCGACTTCGGGATGCGTGCGCAGCACGCTGTTCACCATCTCGAACATGTCGTGCATGCGCTGCTCGGAGACCGGGCTCTCGACCACGACCACGAGCTCCGGCTTGTTGGAGGACGCCCGCACCAGGCCCCAGCTGCCGTCCTCGACCGTGACGCGCACGCCGTTGACGGTGACGAGGTCGCGGATCGACTGGCCACCGATCTTGGCGCCCTTGGCCTGTAAGCCTTCGAAGTGCTTCACCACCTGGTCGATGACGCCGTACTTCACTTCGTCGGCGCAATGCGGCGACATGGTCGGCGACGACCACGTCTTCGGCAGCGCGTTCTTCAGATCGGCCATCGACTTGCCGGGCGCACGGTCGAGCATGTCGCAGATCGCGATCGCCGACACCAGGCCGTCGTCATAGCCGCGTCCATACGGCTTGTTGAAGAAGAAATGGCCGGACTTCTCGAAGCCCGCAAGCGCGCCCGTCTCGTTGGTGCGGCGCTTCATGTAGGAATGGCCGGTCTTCCAGTAGGCGGTCTTGGCGCCCTGCTTCTGCAAGACGGGATCGGTGATGAACAGGCCGGTCGACTTCACGTCGACAATGAACTGCGCATCCTTGTGGATCGCCGACATGTCGCGCGCCAGCATCACGCCAACCTTGTCGGCAAAGATCTCCTCGCCGGTGTTGTCGACGACACCGCAGCGGTCGCCGTCGCCGTCGAAGCCGAGGCCGACATCGGCCTTGTGATGCAGCACCGCATCGCGGATCGCGTGCAGCATCTCCATGTCTTCCGGATTCGGATTGTATTTCGGGAAGGTATGGTCGAGCTCGGTGTCGAGCGGGATCACCTCGCAGCCGATAGCGTCCAGCACCTGCGGCGCGAACGCGCCGGCGGTGCCATTGCCGCAGGCTGCGACGACCTTGAGCTTGCGCTTGAGCTTCGCCCGGCTGGTGAGGTCGGCGATGTAGCGCGCCGGATAATTCTCGTGGAACTGGTAGGAGCCGCCGGCCTTGTTCTTGAAATCGGCATTGAGCACGATCTCCTTCAGCCGCGTCATCTCGTCGGGGCCGAAAGTCAGCGGGCGGTTGGCACCCATCTTCACGCCGGTCCAGCCATTGTCGTTGTGCGAGGCCGTGACCATGGCGACGCAGGGCACGTCGAGATCGAACTGCGCGAAATAGGCCATCGGCGTCACCGCAAGGCCGATGTCGTGCACTCTGCACCCGGCCGCCATCAGGCCGGAGATCAACGCGTATTTGATCGAGGCCGAATAGCCGCGGAAATCATGCCCGGTCACGATCTCCTGCTTGACGCCGAGTTCCGCGATCAGCGCGCCCAGCCCCATGCCGAGCGCCTGCACGCCCATGAGGTTGATTTCCTTCTGAAACAACCAGCGCGCGTCGTACTCGCGAAAACCGGTGGGCTTGACCATCGGCTCGGATTCGAAGGCGTAAGTGTTGGGCAACAAGACGGATTTCGGCTTGGGAAACATTGAGACGGTCTCATGAAAAAGGCAGGAATTGGTGCAGCCTTAGCGAATGCCGGGCCGCAGCGGAAGGCGGGAATGAAGGCTTATGGCCGATAATTGCGGCAGTTTGGTAACGGAAAGACGTTACCTGCAGCAGGCTCGCTCAGGGCAATATTGAATTCGTCCGACAGCCATCCGCCCGGACCTACTGCTCCAGCACCATCTGACCGTTCGCATACTCAAAGCGCTTCAGGCGGGACAGGAAGGAGAGGCCGAGCAGGTTCTCGGACAACGCCTCGTCCGGCAGCACCATGGCATCGACGTCGCGTACGATCAGGCCGCCGACGTCCAGCATGGCGATGCGGGTGCGCGCGGCCTTGATGGTGCCGTTGGCGGTGGAGACGGTGGCGTTGTAGTCGCTGCGCGAGGGACGCAGACCGAAGCGCGCGGCCGAGGTCTCGTTCAGCGCCACCACGGAGGCGCCGGTGTCGACCATGAAGCCGATGCGCTGGCCGTCGATGCGGCCGTCGGCCTGGAAGTGGCCACGGCCATCGCGGGGAATGTTGAGGCTGCGGCCGCCGGCCGGCGCCGTGGTCGCGACCGCAACCGTCGTATGCGGCGTTGACGTGGCGGACGCCGAGCTCATCCTGTCCGCCATCTGCGCCATGAAGGTGCCGAGGCCGATCATGATGGCCGCGATGATCATAATGTTACGCATCACACCATTTCCGAGCCGAGAGCTCGAGTTCACCACGCGGCGCGCCCGTCCGCGAGCGCAGCCACGGCAGAGCCGGTGTCATTTTGACGAAAAGGATGAGCGTACGGTTAATGGCGGGGAGTGATTTCTCACGTCCCGCGCGGCTTGACCCGCCGGGTCGGCAGCGCGCTTGCCGGATCTTCGGGCCAGGGATGGCGCGGATAGCGGCCGCGCAGATCGGAGCGAACTGCGGCGTAACTGCCGCGCCAAAAACCGGGGAGATCGCGCGTCACCTGCACCGGGCGCTGCGCCGGCGACAGCAGTTCCAGCACCAGTGGCACCTTGCCGGCCGCAATCGACGGATGGGCGTTGAGGCCAAACAATTCCTGGAGGCGCACCGCGATGGTCGGCCCCTGCTCAGCCTCGTAGTCGATCGCGAGCACGCTGCCCGTCGGCGCCTCGAAATGGGTCGGCGCCTCGCGGTCGAGCCGCGCGCGCATCTCCCACGGCAATAGCGCCATCAACGCATCGGAGAGATCGCCGGCGGAGATGTCCTTCAGCGCGATCTTGTCGTAGAGCGCCGGCACCAGCCAGTCGTCACGCCGCGCGATCAAGCCGTCGTCGGAGAGATCGGGCCAGCTTTCGCCCTCGGCCTTGCGCAAGAACATCACGCGGTCGCGCCATTGCTTGGCGGCCTTCGACCAGGGCAGCCGGTCGAGACCGGCGGCGATCAGCCCGTCGGCAAAGATGCGCGCGGTGTCTTCCGAGGGCGACACGGCAAGCGTGGCCTCGGACAGCGTGATCGCATGCAGCACGCGTTTGCGTCGCGCGCGCAACGCCATCGCGCCGCGGTCGAAGATGATCTCGTCGGCCGTGTCGATATGCTCGGCGAAATGCTGCTCGATGTCGTCCTCGGCGATCTGCGCGGCGAGCAGGATGCGGCCGCTCGCAGCCGTCCCCGTCATCTCGCCGATCGCGATATAGGGCGCGCGGGCGAGCGAGGACGTCTGCTCCACCGCGGCGCCACGGCCGTTGGCGAGCACGAAACTGCCGTTGCCGCGGTTGCGCGCGACGCGATCCGGGAAGGCATAGGCGAGCATCAGGCCGGTCGAGAGATCCTCCTGAGGGCCCGCCTTTTCGGACGCTGCGACCTGCGAGGCCCAGCGCCGCGCCAGGTCGCGCGCGCTTGCCGCCCGCGGCGAACGGTCGCGGCGGAACTGGTCGCGCCGGTGCTCGAGGTCGGCGCTGTCGCCGCCGAGCCCACGCTCGGTGAGAATGGCCGCGATCTCGGCGGCTTCTTCACCCGCGCCGGCGCGATGCGAATCCACGATCATGCGCGCCAGCCGCGGCGGCAGCGCCAGCGCGCGCAGGCTCTTGCCCTCCGCCGTGATGCGGCCGTCGCCATCGAGCGCATTGAGCTCGGAGAGCAGACTCTTGGCTTCCTTCCAAGCCGGCGCAGGCGGTGGGTCGAGGAACGACAGTGCCGCAGGGTCGGCGACGCCCCATTGCGCGAGATCGAGCACCAGCGAGGAGAGATCGGCGCTGAGGATTTCCGGCTGCGTATAGGGCGCAAGCGAGGCCGTCTGCGGCTCGTCCCAAAGCCTGTAGCACACGCCGGGCTCGGTACGGCCGGCGCGGCCGCGGCGCTGGTCGACTGCGGCACGCGCAGCGCGCACGGTCTCGAGCCGGGTCAGGCCGATGTCGGGCTCGTAGCGCGGCACGCGCGCGAGACCGGAATCGACGACGATGCGCACGCCTTCGATCGTGAGCGAAGTCTCGGCGATCGAGGTCGCGAGCACTACCTTGCGCGTGCCCTTCGGCGCCGGCGCGATGGCGCGGTCCTGCACGGCCGCATCGAGCGCGCCGAACAGCGGCACGATCTCGATGCTGGCATCCTGCACGCGCTCACCGAGGAAATTCTGGGTGCGGCGGATTTCGGCGGCGCCCGGCAGGAAGGCGAGCACCGAGCCGCCATCAGCGCGCAGCGCGGATGCAATCGCGTCCGCCATCTGCCGCTCGATCGGCGCATCGGCCCTGCGGCCGAGATAGCGGGTCTCCACCGGAAAGGCGCGGCCCTCGCTCTCGACGACGGGCGCCTCGCCAAGCAGCTTCGCGACGCGCGCGCCGTCGAGCGTGGCCGACATTACCAGGATACGCAGATCCTCGCGCAGGCCGAGCTGCGCGTCCCGCGCCAGCGCAAGACCCATGTCGGCGTCGAGTGAGCGTTCGTGGAATTCATCGAAAAGGACGGCGGCAACGCCCGAGAGCTCGGGATCGTCGAGGATCTGGCGCGTGAAAATGCCTTCGGTCACGACCTCGATGCGTGTGGCTCGCGAGATCTTCGAGCCGAAGCGGACACGGTAGCCGACCGTTTCGCCGGCGCGCTCGCCAAGCGACTTGGCCATGCGATCGGCGCTGGCGCGGGCCGCAATGCGCCGCGGCTCCAGCACGATGATCTTCTTGCCCTTGGCCCAGGGCGCATCGAGCAACGCCAGCGGCACCCGCGTGGTCTTGCCGGCGCCCGGCGGCGCCACCAGCACGGCCGCGTTGTGCGCCTCCAGCGTGCGCGAGAGGTCGTCGAGCACGGCATCGATTGGGAGGGGCGTGTCGAAGTTGCGGGGCAAAAGTCTCGGTCCGTCATCGTCCGCCGTGTGCGCAACTGCGCGCTGGGGCGGACGATCCAGTCATGTCGGATCCCGGCCATTCCGAAGATCTCGCCGTACTGGATACCCCGCCTTCGCGGGGTATGACAATCATATGTAGTATCAGCCCTGCACGGATGGCCGGCCGATGCTCTCATAGGTGAAGCCGGCGGCAGCCATGTCTTCGGGGCTGAAGATGTTGCGGAGGTCGACGACGACGGGCTGCGCCATGACGCTCTTCAGCCGGTCGAGATCGAGACCACGGAATTGCACCCATTCGGTGACGACGACCAGCGCATCGGCACCTTGCGCGCAGGAATACGCGTCCTCGCAATAGGTGATGCTGGGCAGCTCGCCCTTGGCCTGCTCCATGCCGACGGGGTCGAACGCCTTCACCTTCGCACCCATGTCGATCAGGCCGGTGACGAGCGGGATCGACGGCGCATCGCGCATGTCGTCGGTGTCGGGCTTGAAGGTGAGACCGAGCACGGCGATGGTCTTGCCGCGCAGCGAGCCGCCGAGCGCCTGGCTTACTTTCCGCGCCATCGCGCGCTTGCGGTTCTCGTTGACCGCCAGCACGGATTCGACGATGCGCAAGCTCACGTCGTAATCCTGCGCGATCTTGATCAGCGCCTTGGTGTCCTTCGGGAAGCAGGAGCCGCCGAAGCCGGGACCGGCGTGCAAGAACTTGGTTCCGATGCGGTTGTCCAGGCCAATGCCGCGTGCGACCTCCTGAACGTTGGCGCCGACCTTTTCCGAGAGATCGGCGATCTCGTTGATGAAGGTGATCTTGGTCGCGAGGAACGCATTGGCAGCGTATTTGATCATCTCGGCCGTGCGGCGTTCCGTGAACATCAACGGCGCCTGGTTCAGCGACAGCGGACGATAGATGTCGCCCATCACCTTGCGGCCGCGCTCGTCGGAGGTGCCGACCACGACGCGATCGGGGAACTTGAAGTCGCGGATCGCGGCGCCCTCGCGCAGGAACTCAGGATTGGAGGCGACGACGACGTCGGCTAGCGGATTGGCCTCGCGGATGATGCGCTCGACCTCGTCACCGGTGCCGACCGGCACGGTCGACTTGGTCACCACGACGGTGAAGCCGGACAGCGACCGCGCGATCTCTTTCGCGGCGGCGTAGACGTAGGAGAGATCGGCGTGGCCGTCGCCGCGACGCGAGGGGGTGCCGACCGCGATGAACACGGCATCGGCATCCGCAACCGGCTTCGACAGGTCGGTGGTGAAGTCGAGCCGCTTGGCCTTCACATTGGTCGCGACCAGCTCGTCGAGGCCCGGCTCGTAGATCGGGATCTCGCCGCGATGAAGGCTAGCGATCTTCTTCTCGTCCTTGTCGACGCAGGTGACGTCGTGACCGAAATCCGCAAAGCAGGCTCCGGACACCAGTCCGACATACCCCGTGCCGATCATCGCGATGCGCATGAAAATCCCTGTTCCAGCTTGGTTAACGAAACCCCAATCCGGGGGCGGTTTAACATTTTCCCGTCGGGAAGGAAGAGCCTGCGCTCAGAAACCGGCACGCGATTTGTACCGGTAAAGAAGTCGGAAACCACCAGGCCCCACACTGCCCCACGCCCACACAGGATCGGGCAAAGCACGCCTCGAAACGAGACACCATGGCATCATCAGGCACAATCGCCGCGAGCGAGGGCACAAGAAGCCCGGCTGCCGCGCGTGTCGACTGGGTCGACTATGCCAAGGGCATCTGCATCGTCATGGTCGTGATGATGCATTCGGTGCTGGGGGTCGAGCTCGCCGCCGGCGAGACCGGTTTCATGCATGTCGTTGTGGCCTTCGCAAAGCCGTTCCGGATGCCGGACTTCTTCCTGATTTCGGGCCTGTTCCTGCCGCGGGTGATCGATCGGGACTGGCGGACCTATCTCGACCGCAAGGTGGTGCATTTCGCCTATTTCTATGTCGTCTGGGTGACAATCCAGTTCGGCTTCAAGGCCCCTGCTTTTGCGGCCGAAACCAGCTGGCGCGACGCTGGCCTGCTCTATGTCGAATCCTTCATCGAACCGTTCGGCACGCTCTGGTTCATCTACCTGCTGCCGATCTTCTTCGTCGTCACAAAACTGACACGACCAATCCCGCCGCTCGCGATCTGGCTTGTTGCCGCCGCGCTGGAGACGGCGCGCATCACAACCGGCTGGACTGCGATCGACGAGTTCTGTGCGCGCTTCATCTATTTCTATTCGGGGTATCTGTTCGCGCCTTACGTGTTCGCGCTGTCGGACCGCGCGCGCAGCCACCCCGCGCTGGCGCTGGCAGCGCTCGCGACCTGGGCACTGGTCAATACCGGCCTCGTCGCGCTCGGCGCCAGCGAATGGAAGATCGCGTCACTCATGCTCGGCTTCGCCGGCGCATGTGCCGTCATTACGATCGGCACGCTGCTGGCGCGCGCGCATTGGTGCAACTTCTTGCGCTTCTGCGGCGAGCATTCGATCGTGATCTATCTCGCCTTCTTCCTGCCGATGGCTGCGACGCGCACGTTACTCCTGCACACCGGAATCATCTCCAGCATCGGCACGGTGTCGCTGATCGTCACCATCGTCGGCGTCCTGGGGTCGCTCGCGATCTGGCAAGTTGCGTTGCGGCTGCACGCCGATTTCCTGTTCGAGCGGCCCGATGCGTTCTGGATCGTGCCGAAGAAGGCGGGACCGGTGTTGCAGGCGGCGGAGTAACTGTCATGCCCCGCGAAGGCGGGGCATCCAGTATTCCAGAGACAGCAGTCGTATACCGACAGGCCACCACGTACTGGATTCCCCGCCTTCGCGGGGAATGACAGTGAGGATGTGGAGAATGACGGTGGGGGATATTGGCGCCAACGGCCCAAAAATCCCCCACCCAAGGCTGTCAAAGTCCGTAAAAATTCATACATTGCGGCCATGCCAAAAACCTCCCCGAAGACCTCCGCCAAAGCTGACACCCAACCCGCTGCTACGACAGCTGCTGCCAAACCGGTCGCGGCGAAGGCGGCAGGAAAGGGCGACCACGTCTTCCTGGTGGACGGTTCCTCCTACATCTTTCGCGCTTATCACGCGCTGCCGCCGCTCAACCGCAAGTCCGACGGCTTGCAGGTCAATGCCGTTCTCGGCTTCTGCAATATGCTGTGGAAGCTGCTCCGCGAGATGCCCGAGGACAACCGGCCGACGCATCTTGCGATCATCTTCGACAAGTCGGAAGTCACCTTCCGCAACAAGATCTATCCCGAATACAAGGCGCACCGGCCGCCGGCGCCGGACGATCTGATCCCGCAATTCGCGCTGATCCGTGAGGCCGTGCGCGCTTTCGACCTGCCCTGCCTGGAACAGAGCGGCTTCGAGGCCGACGACCTGATCGCGACCTATGTGCGAGAGGCATGCGAGCGCGGCGCAACTGCGACCATCGTGTCCTCCGACAAGGACCTGATGCAGCTCGTGACCGACTGCGTCACGATGTACGACACCATGAAGGATCGCCGCATCGGCATTCCCGAGGTGATCGAGAAATTCGGCGTGCCGCCGGAGAAGGTGGTCGAAGTGCAGGCGCTGGCCGGCGATTCCACCGACAACGTGCCTGGAGTCCCCGGCATCGGCATCAAGACGGCGGCGCAGCTGATCGTGGAATACGGCAATCTCGAGCAACTCCTGTTCCGCGCTACCGAGATCAAGCAGCCGAAGCGGCGCGAGGCGCTGATCGAGAATGCCGAGAAGGCCCGGATCTCGCGGCAGCTCGTGCTGCTCGACGACAGGGTCGAGCTGGAGGTGCCGCTGGACGATCTCGCCGTCCACGAGCCGGATGCGCGCAAGCTGGTTGCCTTCCTGAAGGCGATGGAGTTCTCCACGCTGACGCGTCGCGTCGCCGACTATTCGCAGATTGATCCGGCCAACGTCGATCCCGATCCCGGCTATGCCAGCGGGGCCAGCGTTTTCTCGCCGCTGCCGCCTTCGGACGTCGTACCGGCACCAGGAGCCGGCACGCCGGCGCAGGTTCCGTCGGGCCAGCGCAGCGCATCGGCCACCAAGGAGGACAAGGCCGCGAGCCCGAAGGGCGCGCCGATTTCTCTCGCAGTCGCGCGCGAAGAGGCTTTGCGCAAGCTTCCGGTCGACCGCAGCAAGTACCGGGCCATCAAGACGCTCGCGGAATTGAACGCCTTCATCGCGCGCATCCATGATACCGGCTATGTCGCGATCGAGATCCGAGGAAATTCGATCGATCCGATGCAGGCCGATCTCTGCGGCATCGCGCTCGCGCTGGGGCCGAACGATGCCTGCTACGTGCCGCTCGCGCACAAGCAATCCGGCGGCGGCGCCGGCCTGTTCGACGCCGGCCTCGCGCCGGATCAGGTCAAGCACGCCGATGCCATCCAGGCGCTGCGGCCGGTGCTGGAATCATCAGGCATTCTCAAGATCGGCTTCGACGTCAAATTCACTGCCGTGATGCTGGCGCAGCACGGCATCACGCTGCGTAACATCGACGATGCCCAACTGATCTCCTACGTGCTCGATGCCGGTCGCGGCTCGCATGCGCTGGAGCAGCTGTCCGAGCGCTGGTTCGGCCTCGCCATGCTGAAAGAGAGCGAGCTGCTCGGCAGCGGCAAGGGCAAGATCACCTTCGACCAGGTGCCGATCGACAAGGCCGCGCCGCTGTCTGCGGAAGATGCCGACATGACGTTGCGCGTCTGGCGCGTGCTGAAGCCGCGCCTCGTCGCCGAGCACATGACCACGGTCTACGAGACGCTGGAGCGGCCGCTGGTCTCCGTGCTCGCACGCATGGAGCGGCGCGGCATCTCGATCGACCGCCAGGTGCTGTCGCGTCTGTCCGGCGAATTCGCCCAGACCGCCGCGCGCGTCGAGGCCGAAATCCAGGAGATCGCGGGCGAGCCGGTCAATGTCGGCAGCCCCAAGCAGATCGGCGACATCCTGTTCGGCAAGATGGGACTACCGGGCGGCACCAAGACCAAGACGGGCGCCTGGTCGACCACCGCGCAGGTGCTGGATGAGCTCGCCGAGCAGGGCCACGATTTTCCGAAGAAGATTCTGGAGTGGCGCCAGGTTTCGAAGCTGAAATCGACCTACACCGACGCGCTGCCGACCTATGTCAATCCGCAGACCCATCGCGTGCACACGACCTACGCACTGGCCGCAACCACGACAGGCCGGCTGTCCTCGAACGAGCCGAACCTGCAGAACATACCGGTGCGCACCGAGGACGGCCGCAAGATTCGCCGCGCCTTCATCGCGACGCCCGGACACAAGCTCGTCTCCGCCGACTATTCGCAGATCGAGCTGCGGCTGCTGGCGGAGATCGCCGACATTCCCGTGCTGAAGCAGGCGTTCCGCGATGAGCTCGACATTCACGCCATGACCGCGTCGGAAATGTTCGGCGTGCCGATCAAGGGCATGCCGAGCGAGATTCGGCGCCGCGCCAAGGCGATCAATTTCGGCATCATCTACGGCATCTCGGCGTTCGGCCTCGCCAACCAGCTCGGCATCGCGCGCGAGGAAGCCTCAGCCTACATCAAGAAGTACTTCGAGCGCTTCCCAGGCATCCGCGCCTATATGGACGAGACGCGCGACTTCTGCCGGAGCCACGGCTACGTCACCACGCTGTTCGGCCGCAAGTGCCACTACCCCGACATCAAGGCCTCCAACGCCTCGGTGCGCGCCTTCAACGAACGTGCCGCGATCAACGCGCGGCTTCAGGGCACCGCCGCCGACATCATCCGCCGCGCCATGACGCGCGTGGAGGACGCACTGGCCGAGAAGAAGCTCTCGGCGCAGATGCTCTTGCAGGTGCACGACGAACTGATCTTCGAGGTGCCGGATGCGGAGGTCGAAAAGACGCTCCCCGTCGTGCAGCACGTCATGCAGGACGCGCCGTTCCCGGCCGTGCTGCTGTCGGTGCCGCTGCATGTCGACGCGCGCGCGGCCACGAACTGGGACGAGGCGCACTGATCTTTTCTTACCTCGCCCCGTTTGCGCCACAAGCACCATGTCTTCCGGCGAAGGCCGGGACGACGCTGAGGCGAGACGCTTCCACTCAATTGTCCTCCGTACAATTGCGCGATGGCTCCGCCGCGCTTCGCATATTAGAACCGGTGCATCCCCTGCATCGGTTCACTCATGCCCCACACCTCCGCCCTGCTCGGCTTCGCCCTCGTCTGCCTCGGTCTCGTGCTTACGCCCGGACCGAACATGATCTATCTGATCTCGCGCTCGATCACGCAGGGGCCGGCGGCCGGCATCGTCTCGCTCGGCGGCGTCGCGCTCGGCTTCGTGTTCTACATGCTGTGCGCGGCGTTCGGCATCACAGCGCTGCTGCTCGCGATTCCCTTCGCCTATGACGCGCTGCGCTTCGCCGGCGCCGGCTACATGTTGTGGCTCGCCTGGCAGGCCGTGAAGCCGGGCGGGCGCTCGCCGTTCCAGGTGAAGAAGCTCGCAATCGACAGCCCGCGCAAATTATTTGCGATGGGGCTCGTCACCAATTTGCTCAATCCGAAGATCGCGATGCTGTATCTGGCGCTGCTGCCGCAGTTCATCGATCCCGCGGCCGGCAGCGTGCTGACGCAGTCTGTGGTGCTGGGCGCGATCCAGATCGCGCTCAGCGTCAGCGTCAATGCGATCATTGCGCTTGCGGCCGGATCGATCGCACTATTCCTGGCGAACCGGCCAAGCTGGATGCTGGTGCAGCGTTGGCTGATGGGCACGGTGCTCGCCGGGCTTGCGGTCAGGATGGCGGTCGAGGCACGGAAGGTGTGAGCGCAACGCTGTCATGCTCCGCGAAGGCGGGGCATCCAGTACGCCGCGGCTTCTCGGCTCTAACTCAACCGTCTCTGGAATACTGGGTCACCCGCCTTCGCGGGTGACGACAGCCTCCAGCTCAATCCAGCTTCGCGTCCATGCCCCGCTTCACCGCCGGGCGCGCCATCAAGGCGTCGTACCAGCGCTTGACGTTGGGGAAGTCGGCGAGCTCGACCTTGTGGCGCGGATGCCGCCAGGCCCAGCCCAAAATGGCGAAATCGGCGACCGAGAGATCGCCGGCGACGAAATCGTGGCCGTCGAGGCGGCGGTCCAGCACGCCGTAGAGCCGGCGGGTCTCGGCCATGAAGCGCTTCAACCCGTAGGCGCGGTCCTGCTCGTTCTCGAGCGCGATGAAATGGTGCACCTGACCCGGCATCGGCCCGAAACCGCCCATCTGCCACATCAGCCATTCGTAGACGGGGATGCGGCCTGCGAGCGATTTCGGCAGGAATTTGCCGGTCTTCTCGCCGAGATAGAGCAGGATCGCGCCGGACTCGAAGATGCTGACGGGCTTGCCCTCGGGGCCCTCGGGGTCGCGGATCGCAGGAATCTTGTTGTTCGGCGAGAGCTTGAGGAACCCCGGCGCCATCTGCTCGCCCTTGGTGATGTTCACCGGGATCACTTTGTAGGGCAGGCCCATTTCCTCCAGCGCGACCGAGATTTTTCGGCCGTTCGGCGTGTTCCAGGTGTGCAGCTCGATGGTCATTTGCCTGTTTCCTTGGCCCAGCTTCTTGCCCGAGGTCTCGAGCATCCACCTACTCCAGAAAGTTGCACCCCCACAACCGGCGGACCGGGATGGCCGATCCCTGTTGACTGGGGACGCTCCCTCTGGAATGTCGCAGCCGTCGCGGATAGATTCCGCCACTCTCAAAACGCTTCCGAGGGACCGCCGTGTCGAAATCAGCCTCCCGCGCCCGCCTGTTCGAAATCATTCGCCGCCGCTCCTTCGGCCGGGGCGAGGTGACGCTCGCGTCGGGCCGCAAGAGCGATTTCTATTTCAACCTCAAGCCGACCATGCTCGACCCCGAGGGCGCGACGCTGCTCGCCGAGCTCACCTATGAGACGCTGAAGGACGACCAGCTCGATTTCATCGGCGGGCTCGAGATGGGCGCGGTGCCGCTGGCCGGGGCGCTGGCGCAGATCTCCTGGATCAAGGGCCATCCGATCGCGGCCTTCTTCGTGCGCAAGAAGCCGAAGGAGCATGGCGCCAAGCTCGCGATCGAAGGCCTGCCGAAGGGCGAGACGCTCGACGGCAAGCGCGTCGTGATCGTCGAGGACGTCACGACGACCGGCGGCTCGGCGATGAAGGCTGTGGAATCCGTGCGCGAGACCGGCGCCGAAGTGGTGCTGGTTCTGACCATGGTTGACCGCGAGGAAGGCGCCACCGACACATTTGGTGCGGCCGGCCTGCCGTTCCGCTCGCTGTACACAGCGTCGGAATTTTTGAAGGCTTGACGAGAGGCCACGGCCCCCTCAACCGCTCATTTACCATCCCGCTTTATGGTGAATCATGTGCTGAGACCCGAGAGGTCCCGGCCGGTTCGGTAGCGTCGGGTGGAGTAAGCGTTGCGTACAGAATTGTCCCATGCGCGCCGGCGGCGTCGCGCGATGCTAGTGGCCGCCACCGTTGCAGCACCGCTGCTTGCAGCTCCGGCCCCGGTTTCGGCCGAAGGCCTGTTCGACTTCTTCTTCGGCGGAGCCCAGCAGCGCCCGCAGCGCGACGTGCCGCAGGCGAACTCCTACGTCGATCCCTTCTCTAGTCAGCAGAACCCCGCCGTTCAGCCGCAATATGTGCCGCCAACCCGCTCGGCGGCGGCCGGGGGCTCCGGCCCGGCCTTCTGCGTGCGCAGCTGCGACGGCAAATATTTTCCGCTGATGCGCGGCCTCGCCTCGCCGGCACAGATGTGTCAGGCCTTCTGTCCTGCCAGCACCACAAAGATCTTCTTCGGCTCCTCGATCGACGGCGCCTATTCGCAGACCGGCGAGCGCTACGCCGACAGCGAGAACGCGTTCGCCTACCGCAAGGCGTTGCGCGCGGACTGCACCTGCAATGGCCGCGAGCCAGCGGGGCTCGCTCCGGTCGACCTGACGCTGGACTCGTCACTGAAAGCCGGTGACGTCATCGCCACGAGCGACGGCCTGGTCGCCTATACCGGCGTCCGCCTCGGCATGGAACAGACCGCCGAGTTCACCCCCGTCGCCTCCTATCCCGGCCTCACCGCGCAGGTCCGCGCCCGGCTCGGCGAGATGAAGGTGGCGCCGGTTCGCGCTGAGACGGTGGCGGCAGATGCGCCGGCAGCCGAGATCGTGCGCGAGACGCTGCCGGATGTGACGGCGCCGAAGACGCCAGCGAAATCGGCGAAGCGGGCGGGATTGGATTAGAGCCCGGCTTCAAACCAAGCCGTCATTGCTGCGCTATCTCCCGATGATCACCCCGATCACATTCGGCGCCGCCAGATATTTCTCCTCGATCGCCGCGCGCGCGGCAGCACGGTTTTCGACCGTCAGCAGGCCGCGCTTCTCGGCCAGGATCATCCAGCAAAAGCCCCACCAGTCGGTCAGCATACCCGTCTCGCTGACGAGGTCGTAGCCCTGCTCGGCCGCGAAGATGCGCGCATGCGATTCGTCCAGCGTGTCGAGGAAATGATGATCCTCGGGCGCGAACAGATCGTCGCTGATGTCGTCGATGGTGTAGCCCCAGATCGACTGGCACACCGCGTTGAACTCGCGGTCGAACCAGTCGTCGTCGACGGCATAGCGCCGCGCCGCCTGGTGCAGCCGCGACAGCGACCGCGCGAAATCGGCGATCCGGGTGAGGGCAAATTGATCGAAGGCAATGGTGGACATGTAGTCCTCGCGACGGCTGTCAGACCCTAGATCTTGTGTCGGCAATGCGCCGAATCACAATGATATATCAAAGACTTGCTAAAGTGTTCTTAATTTGTTCTGATGAACAATGAGGGCGGAGCAACGTCGTCCCGGCGAAGGCCGGGACCCATAACCACGACTGCCAGACGTTTTCAGAAATGGGTGCCCAGCAATGAATGCACCAGCCGCATACTACGTCTACATTCTCGCGAGCCGGCGCTACGGCACGCTGTACATCGGCGTCTGCAACAACATCAGCAACCGACTTGCATTACATCGTTCGGGACGTGGCTCGAAGTTCGTGAAGAAGTATGGCGTGACACGGCTGGTCTACGTCGAGACGTATGCATCGCCGTCCGAAGCGATCGCACGCGAGAAAGCGCTGAAGGAATGGCAGCGTGACTGGAAGATTCGCTTGATTGAGCGGGATAATCCGGATTGGCGCGATCTCTCGCGCCTTCTCTGACAGCTGTGGTTATGGGTCCCGGCCTTCGCCGGGACGACATCGTTTTCGTTGCACAAGCCGTCCTCAATTCACCGCCGACATCAACCGATCCCCACACGCACTCGCATAAAACTTCCCACCGCATTGGTGCTTGATGGCGGCGCAACGCACGGCGGGAGTTGCATTTTGCGGAACGGCAAAGCCGCAGCTGAGACCGTCGGCGCTGCGCTTGCCGGCGGCGAAGGCAGCGCTCGAAGTGGCGATGCAGATGACAAGAAGCGCTGCAGCGGCGATTTCGATCAGCAGTCTCATGGGGCGTCTCCTCCACACTGATGGCTGAATCTGTGGTCAATGTAGCACCAAATCGGCGTTCCTCCGTGCTGCTCCGGGTTCCCAAAGCGGCCCGTTCCTTGCATAATTTTGCGCCAGCGCAGTGCACGGCCGCGCCAGAGATGGTTCCGGTGCAGGGGCAAGACGCGTAGGGTTCAGTGGTGTTCTCGCGACCAGGAAGTGACGGCCTTGCAAGATCAATCGTTCCAGCCAAATTTCGCCGCCCCCGGTCAGCCCATCGACGAACTCGCGTTATCGGAGATCAAGGGCGCGATCCTGGCGAAGCTCCGCCTTGCCATCGGCAAGGATGCGGGCATGGCGACCAGGCATGACTGGTACCAGGCCGCAGCGCTCGCACTGCGCGACCGCATCGTGCATCGCTGGCTCTCGGCCGAGAAGCGCAGCTACGACGCGGGCCGCAAGCGCGTCTATTATCTCTCGCTCGAATTCCTGATCGGCCGCCTCTTCACCGATGCGCTCAACAATATGGGGCTGCTCAAGATCTTCGAGGTCGCGCTCGGCGATCTCGGCGTGTCGTTGCCTGAGCTGCGCAAATGCGAGCCGGATGCGGCGCTCGGCAATGGCGGCCTCGGGCGCCTCGCCGCCTGCTTCATGGAGAGCATGGCGACGCTGTCGATCCCCGCGATCGGCTACGGCATCCGCTACGATTACGGCCTGTTCCGCCAGATCATCAATCAGGGCTGGCAGCAGGAATATCCGGACGAATGGCTCGGCTTCGGCAACCCTTGGGAACTGCAGCGGCCGGAAGTGATCTACGACATCAATTTCGGCGGCGGCGTCGAGCATGTCGACGACAAGGGCCGCGACCGCGCGATCTGGCATTCGGGCGAGACCGTGCAGGCGATCGCCTATGACACCCCGATCGTCGGCTGGCGCGGTCAGCACGTCAATGCACTGCGGCTGTGGTCGGCACGCTCGCCCGATCCGCTCAAGCTCGACGCCTTCAACAAAGGCGACTATGTCAGCGCCAGCGCCGAGCAGTCGCGCGCGGAAGCGATCTGCAAATTCCTCTATCCGAACGACGAAAGCCCGGCGGGGCGCGAGCTGCGCCTGAGGCAGGAATATTTCTTCGTCTCGGCGTCGCTGCAGGACCTCATCAAGCGGCATCTCGCATCCGACGGCCAGCTGCGCAGCCTGTCGTCCAAGGTCGCGGTGCAGCTCAACGACACCCATCCGAGCCTCGCCGTCACCGAGCTGATGCGCATCCTCGTCGACCTCCACAATTTCCGCTGGGACGAGGCCTGGAAGATCACTGTCGCAACGCTGTCGTATACCAACCACACGCTGCTGCCGGAAGCGCTGGAGACCTGGCCGGTCGAGCTGTTCGAGAAGCTGCTGCCGCGCCATCTCGAGATCATCTATCGCATCAACGTGCAGCATCTGGCGCTCGCCGAAGCACGCGCCCCCGGCGACATCGACTTCCGCGCCTCGGTCTCGCTGATCGACGAGAAGAGCGGCCGCCGCGTGCGCATGGGCCAGCTCGCCTTCGTCGGCTCGCACCGCATCAACGGCGTCTCGGCGATGCATTCGGACCTGATGCGCGAGACCGTGTTCCACGATCTCAACCATCTCTATCCCGGCCGCATCACCAACAAGACCAACGGCATCACCTTCCGTCGCTGGCTGATGCTGGCCAACCCCAAGCTGACCGATCTCCTGCGCGAGACCTGCGGCGAGGCCGTGCTCGACGATCCGACCCAGCTCTCGCTGATCGAGGCGCGCGCCAGCGATGTCGAATTCCAGCGGAAATTCCGCGCCGTCAAGCTTCACAACAAGACGGCACTGGCGCGCTTGATCGGCGAGCGGCTCGGCATCAAGGTCGACCCGAACGCGCTGTTCGACGTGCAGATCAAGCGCATTCACGAATACAAGCGCCAGCTGCTCAACGTCATCGAGACGGTCGCGCTATATCAGTCGATCAAGGACGATCCCAACGGCAATTGGGTGCCGCGAGTGAAGATCTTTGCCGGCAAGGCAGCGGCGAGCTACCGCTACGCCAAGCTGATCATCAAGCTGATCAACGACGTCGCCGAAATCGTCAACAACGATCCCGCGATCGGCGGCAAGCTGAAGGTCGTCTTCCTGCCCGACTACAATGTCAGCCTTGCCGAAGTGATCATTCCCGCGGCCGACCTGTCCGAGCAGATCTCGACCGCCGGCATGGAGGCCTCCGGCACCGGCAACATGAAGTTGGCACTCAACGGCGCCATCACCATCGGCACGCTGGACGGCGCCAATATCGAGATCCGCGACCAGGTCGGCGTGGAGAACATCGCGATCTTCGGCATGGAGGCCGGCGATGTGATGATCAAGCGCAAGCAGGGGCTGGACGCCTCCGACGTGATCCGGAATTCGCCAAAGCTCCAGCGCGCCATCAACGCGATCGGCACCGGCGAGTTCTCGCCCGGCGATCCCGGCCGTTTCGAATCCATCGCGCATGCGCTGCGCTATCTCGACCACTACATGGTCAGCGCCGATTTCGATTCCTACTACGAGGCGCAGCGCAGCGTCGACGCGCGCTGGCTGGTGGCGCCGGCCTGGACCCGTGCTTCTATCCTCAACGTCGCGCGCATGGCGTGGTTCTCCTCCGACCGCACCATCCGCGAATATGCCGAGGAAATCTGGAACGTGCCGGTCAATCCGGTCACGCCGCCGTTTCAGACGGCAGAGGAATTGCGTGATGCGGCGAGCTGATTTGTCTGCACCGTGAAATCGGCTACCCCAGAGGTAATTGCACAAGCCGGCCACGGACGTGATATGACGTCCGTCATTGAACCCCGGACATGACAATGCACGCCAAGCTCCCGCATCCCTTCGACGACGCCACCCGCATCACTGCCGGGGACTCGAGCTGGCAGGGGCACACCAGTGACGACTACTGGGCCTTCGTCGGACCGTTCGGCGGCGCCACCGCCGCGACGATCCTGCGTGCGCTGATCGAGCATCCGCAAGCCGCCGGCGATCCGCTGGCGCTGACCGTCAATTACTGCGCGCCGATCGCCAAGGGCCCGTTCGATCTCGACATCCGGCTGGTGAAGGCCAACCGCTCCAGCCAACACTGGAGCGTCGAACTGTCGCAGGGCGGCGGCGAGGTCGCAACGCTTGCCACGGCAGTGTTCGCCGAGCGCCGGCCGTCCTGGGAGCACAAGGTGGCACAGTACCCGGACGCAAAGCCATTCGAGCAGACATTGCCGTTTCCAACAATCTCGGCGTCCTGGGCCAACCAGTACGAATTCCGCTTCGTCGAGGGCGAGATGCGGATCGGACCGCCGCAGGTGGAGCTCGCCAGCACCTATTCGAAAATCTGGATCAGCGATCGCGAGCCGCGCAGGCTCGACATGCTGTCGCTGATGTCGATGTCGGATGCCTTCTTCGGCCGCATCTTCCACGCAAGGCGCGAGCTCGTGCCGTTCGGCACGGTGTCGCTGACGACCTATTTCCACACTGACAGCGAAGAGCTCGCGGCCGAGGGCATCACACGTGTGCTTGCGACCGCCGACTCGAAGATCATGCACAAGAGCTACGCCGACCAGAACGCCGAGCTGTGGTCGCCGAACGGCAGGCTGCTGGCGACCACGACGCAAATTGCGTATTTCAAGGCGTAGGCGCTTCCACAAACTCGTCATTGCGAGCGCAGCGAAGCAATCCAGACTGTCTCCGCGGAGGGATCCTGGATTGCTTCGCTGCGCTCGCAATGACGGTGGAGATATCTCGCGAAAAAAGGCGAGCCTCACGGCCACCCTTTTGCGTTTCAATCGATGCGAGATTACTCCGCCGCGAGCTTTACGTCCGGAGCGGCCGCGCGCACTTCGGCGTCGACCTGGGCCTCGAACTTGGCAAAGTTCTTCTGGAACATGCCGACCAGCGCACGCGCAGTCTTGTCGAACTCGTCCTTGTCCTTCCAGGTGTTGACCGGGTTGAGGATCTCGCTCGGCACGCCCGGCAGCGCGGTCGGGACCGCGAAGCCGAAATATTTGTCGGTACGGAATTCGACATTGCGAAGCGAGCCGTCGAGCGCGGCCGTGAGCAACGCGCGCGTCACCTTGATCGGCATGCGCGAGCCCGTGCCGTACTTGCCGCCGGTCCAGCCGGTGTTGACCAGCCAGCAGTCGACATTGTGCTGGGCAATCAGGTCACGCAGCATGTTGCCATAGACGCTGGGGTCGAGCGGCAGGAAGGGCGAGCCGAAGCAGGTCGAAAATTCCGGCTGAGGTTCGTTACCCAGACCGCGCTCGGTACCGGCGACCTTGGCGGTGTAGCCGGAGAGGAAGTGGTACATCGCCTGCGCCGGCGACAGCTTGGCGATCGGCGGCAGCACGCCGAAGGCGTCAGCGGCGAGCATCACCACGTTCTTCGGCTGCGGCGCACGGCCGGTGCGCGAGGCGTTCGGGATGAAGTCGAGCGGATAGGCCGAGCGGGTGTTCTCGGTCTTGGAGCCGTCGTCGAAATCGACGACGCGGGTGTCCACGTCGAGCACGCAGTTCTCTAGCACCGCACCGAAGCGGGTCGACGCCGCGTAGATCTCGGGCTCGGCTTCCTGCGAGAGCTTGATGCACTTGGCGTAGCAGCCGCCCTCGAAATTGAAGACGCCATTCGGACCCCAGCCGTGCTCGTCGTCGCCGATCAGCGTACGGTTCGGATCGGCCGACAGCGTGGTCTTGCCGGTGCCGGACAGGCCAAAGAAGATCGCGGTGTCGCCGTTGGCGCCGACGTTCGCCGAGCAGTGCATCGGCATCACGCCGCGCTCGGGCAGATAATAGTTGAGCGTGGTGAAGACCGACTTCTTCATCTCGCCGGCATAGTAGGAGCCGCCGATCAGCACGATCTTGCGGGCAAAGTCGATCGCGACGACGTTCTCCGACTTGCAGCCATGGCGCTTCGGATCGGCGCGGAAGCTCGGCATGTCGATGATGGTGAGCTCGGGCGTGAAGCTCGACAGCTCGACCGCCTCGGGGCGGATCAGCAGCGTGCGGATGAACAGCGAGTGCCAGGCGAGCTCGGTGAAGACGCGGGTCTTGATCCGGTAGGCCGGATCGGCGCCGCCATAGAGGTCCTGCGCAAACAGGCTCTTGCCTTCGGCGTGCTTGAGGAAGTCCTGATACAGCGTCTCGAACTGCTCCGCGGTGATCGACTGGTTGCCGGCCCACCACATTTTCTTGTCGGTGGTGGTGTCACGTACCGTGAACTTGTCCTTTGGGCTGCGGCCGGTGAACTCGCCGGTGTCGGCGCAGAGTGCGCCATCCGCGGACAGCACCGCCTCGCCCGCTGAGAGCGAGTATTGATAGAGCTGTGGTGCGCCCAGGTTCCAGTGAACCTGCTTGAGATTGTTTAAGCCGAATTTGTCGGCGCCAAAAGCACCGTTGCGCACACCCGTCTCTTGCACGAAAAGTCCTCCTAGAACCCGCGACACATAGCGCGACCTAACCTTGGCGCCATCGCGGTCACCGTGAATTACAAGCCGTCCGGCCTCGGTTGGACGACGTAATACTGATGAACGCCGACGTTGCCAAGCTGATCCCGCAGGATTTGGTTTATTCAAGGACCGCGCCAAACGTCGCGCATGTCAGCCCTGAGCAGCCGTGCCAAAGAATCGCAAATGATCGCGCAACCAAATGCCTGTTTCGGCGTTGTCGAATGTTTTGCGACGCACAATCCTGCGCCGGTCTATCGTACCGCACCTTCGCCGATCAGCGCGAACGGCCCCCACATCGCGGGGTAGGCATTGCGGGGCGACGAGGCGTCATCAACGTACGTTAACATCGCGCGCCGCAGAGCTTCGGCTCTGCCGATTTTTGGTTCGTTCTTGAGCAGATCGAAGGTCGAAATGGTCAAGCGGGTAGCAGCCTCCGAATCCACGGCCCAGTGCGAAACCAGGAGCGCGCGTGCGCCGGCATAGAAGAAGGCGCGCGCCAGTCCCGACAGGGCCTCGGCGCCCGGCTTGTCGCCGGCGATCGTGTTGCAGGCCGATAGCACGACCCAATCGGCATTGAGCTTGAGCTGGGCAACTTCGCTCGCCGTGAGCAGACCATCGTCGAGCTCCGAGGGCTGGTCGGGAATCGAGAGCGCAAGCGATGGCTCGCCCACGCCCTTGATGTCGCCGGCGACGAGGCCGTGGGTCGCAAAGTAAATGATGCTGTATTGAGCAAGCGGTGCACGCTTGAGCGTCGCTTCGCTGGCATCGCGGCCGAGATGAATGTCGGCATCAGTCGCACCGACATCTTTCGCCACGGCACTCAGCTCGTCCGCAGTATCGGGCAGTTGCGGCAGCGCCTGCGCAAGCCGCGCGCGATCGACGCCGGCGCCGCGCCAGAAATCGGTATAGGCTGATGTCACGATGCTGCGCGCGGCAACCTTGCCGCTCGCAGCGCGACGATCGCCGAGCCCACCCTCGGCGGGATTGAACACGGGATCGCCAAAGCCGGTCATCGGCTTGACGGCCTGATCCTTGCGCGCAAAAGCGCGCAGCGATTTCAGGCTGGCCACCGATGGCAGCACCGAGACAGCCTGACGGCGCAGCAGCCAGGCGGCGCTGCGATAGCCTTCGAGCGTCTCGGGGATCGCAGCTTGCGGCGGCTCCGTGACGAGCAGATGAAACGGCAGCGCAGTGAGCGCGCCCGACGGCACAGTGAGCAGGCTGCGCTTGTCCCTGGTCAGCGCCTCGACCGGGCCGAGCAGCGTCACATAGAGTTCGTTGGCGAGCGCGAGGTCGAACAAGCCTGATTTGCCGGAGCCATCGCGCGCCTTGCCGACATCGAGACCTCGGCGGAAAGACGTGACCTTCTGCGCCAGCGCGTCTGCGCCAAGCGGAATTTCCTTCCAGTCGGCGCCCTCGCGCGTGATGGCAATGACGTAGCTGCGGTTGTCGACGGCGGAATAGAGCACCATCGCCTCATCGGCCGACAGCAGGGGCTGGACGTCCTTGACCGTCAGCGGCAGCGGGTTGGATAGCGAGGCGTAGTCGGGGAATTCAATGGCGAGCGTCTTCTGCAAGACGGCGCGCTCGCCTGTGATGGCTGCGATCCGCGCGCGACTGCGCTGCTCGGAGGCAACATCGCGCTGCGCGGAGGGCTTCGACACGGCCGCGATGATCGCCTTGTCCAGCGCCTCGGATTCGGCTGCGAGATCCTGGTCCTTGCGCACCAGCTCGGCGAGCCGGTCGCTGCCGGCGGCGAGCCGCACCGCGAGCTTGCTCACGGCCGATGCAGCGGAGGATTGCGTGCCGCGCTGGATTGCGGCGAGCGCCTCGTCCAGCCCCTTGTCTTGCGGCAGCAGCGATTGCTGGCGCGCCGCAAACAGGATCGGCAGCACCACGCGCAGCTGCGCGCGGCTGTTCGCAAGCGTTTTTTCCGCGAGCGGCAACGCGTCCGCGGTCCGCCCGGACACAAAGAGGAAATAAGCGAGATTGCTGGTGGAGGTCGCGACGTCAGGATGATCCGGGCCAAGCGCACGCTCGCGGATGGCGAGCGCGCGGCGATACAGCGGTTCGGCATCGGCATAGCGCTGCTCGTGCTCGTAGAGGCCGGCGAGATTGTTGAGCGAGCGCGCGACGTCGGGATGATCCGGTCCCAGCGCTTTTTCGCGGATCGCGAGCGAACGCTTGATCGGCGCTTCGGCGTCGGCGTCGCGGCCGAGATCGCGATCGACCTGGCCAATGTTGTTCAGGACCGTGGCGACCGCAGGATGCTCGGGCCCGGCAGCCTTCTGGTAGATCGCGAGCGCGCGCTGAAGCAGCGGTTCGGCTTCGGCCTGGCGCTGCTGCCTGACATAGAGCGTGGCCAGATTGTTGAGAGCCTGGCCGACATCGGGATGCTCGCGTGACAGGCTCGTCTCCCGGACCGCCAGCGCGCGCTTGAACAGCGGCTCGGCCTCTTCCAAGCGGCTCTGCCGCTGATACAGCGCGGCGAGATTGGTCAATTCAGCCGCGACCAATGCGTTGTCCAGACCGAGCGACTGCTCCATCAATGCGATCGAACGCTTGTAGAGCGGCTCGGCGAGGTCGTCCCGGCCCTGACCGGCATAGACCTGACCGAGATTGTTCAAGGCGGCCGCAAGTTCGCGACCGTTGTCGCTCTTCTCCAGGCTCGCGACCATCGCCTGCGCCAAAGGAAGCGCTTCCGAATATCTGCCGGCCTTGGTGAGTTCGTTGATCCTGGCACTCTCCGCGGCGAGATTGCCCTTCTGGGCGAGGCCAGGCGCGGCCAGCGATGCGGTGATCGCGAGCGCCAAACCCGCAACCCATACCAAACGACAACGCGTCATGAACCCTCTCGCTGCGAGACTTAAGACCATCACGGTCTTGGGTCGCGGCGATGGGCAGCGGCGTTCAATTTGTGGCTACTTCGTCTTTGCCCGCGCTTCGCCGGCCAAACGGACCAGCATCTTGCGCAGCGCTGTGCCATCAGTGACCCGCTCCGGAAAGTCCAGCCGCAGCGCAGTCTGGCCATCCTGCATGTCGAGGCCCTCAGGGTCGCAGCCGGTGCAGCGCCAGTCGCCCTCGACCGCACCGAGGAGCTTTGTGGCGTAGAGGCCCATGGCGTCGCGGTGGTCGGCATTCATGTGCTCGACCGCGCCTTCCTCGCTCGCCAACAATTCCTCGGCGCCGGAGAGGTCCGTAAGGAATTGCCCGGGCTTGAGGTCGACGATCCGGCCAAAGCCGGCGACCAGATGGGCTGCCGTGGGCTGGATCCGGACGAACGAAAAATCCTTAAACGACACAAAGACTTCCGCCGACGGATGGGCATTGAGATACCGCCGCTGGAGAAGATCCTTCTCGGCGTCGGCCTGTTCGGCCCGGCCAGACAGCATGATCCGGGCGCCTTCCAGCGGATCGCCCGCCGCGCGCTGGTCCAGCATCAGCGAGACCCGGCTATCCGCCATGATATTCCTGGTGTGCACGGCCAATCCCGAGATCAGCAGGATCGGGGAACCGTCGGGATGGCTCGCCAGATTGACCAGGGAACAATAGGGATCGCCGCTGCCCGCCATCAACGTTGCAAGTGCGCCCTGCCGCGACCGCCTCAGCAGCGATTTGGCGAGCATTCCGGGGTCGAAATCGGGGGTCGGTTGCATCGGCTTTCTCGGCTCAGGTGGTTGCAAGGAGGGCCTTTTTTCGGGTAAACGAGGGCCGGGGTATGGGTCGACATGCGGCGAATCTGCCGTGTTTCGCGGAACTTGGTCACACTTCAGCCCAGCTTGCATTGCTCGGTGACAAAGTTCGAATTCCAAGTTCGGGACCCATGTATGCGGCGCATCACTGGATTGCTCGCCGTTTAAGCCACGACCCAAACGGAAAGCAGAAAGCAGAGAGGCTCATGCCCACAATCGCTTTGGTCGACGACGACCGCAACATTCTCACATCCGTCTCGATCGCGCTGGAAGCCGAAGGCTACCGCATCATGACTTACACCGACGGCGCCTCCGCGCTGGACGGTTTCCGCACCACCCAGCCCGATCTTGCCATCCTCGACATCAAGATGCCGCGCATGGACGGCATGGAGACGCTGCGCCGCCTCAGGCAGAAGTCCGACCTGCCGGTGATCTTCCTGACCTCCAAGGACGAGGAGATCGACGAGCTGTTCGGCCTCAAGATGGGCGCGGACGATTTCATCCGCAAACCGTTCTCGCAGCGTCTCTTAGTCGAACGCGTCAAGGCGGTGCTGCGCCGCTCGGCGCCGAAGGATCCGACCGTCGCGCCGAAGGAGAACGACGCCAAGGCACTCGACCGCGGCCTGCTGCGCATGGATCCGGAACGGCATACCTGCACCTGGAAAAACGAGCCGGTGACGCTGACCGTCACCGAGTTCCTGATCCTCCAGGCGCTGGCGACACGGCCCGGCGTGGTCAAGAGCCGCAACGCGCTGATGGACGCCGCCTATGACGACCAGGTCTATGTCGACGACCGCACCATCGACAGCCACATCAAGCGGCTGCGCAAGAAGTTCAAGGTGGTCGACAACGATTTCGAGATGATCGAGACGCTCTACGGCGTCGGCTACCGCTTCAAGGAAGCCTGAGGCGCACGCGCCTTCACAAAGTGCAGAGTTCAAGCCCGGTTCTGATTCCATCGGAACCGGGATGGCTCTAAAGCGCGATGTGATCGCGCTTCAGGTTATCGTTTGAGCATGATCTTTCGGAAAACCGCTGCACACTTTTCCGGATCATGCTCTAGGATGCGGGAACCGTCGCAAAAGCTGTCCTAACGCGGGCGTAAGCATTGCTTGACCGAACGCAGCCTGATCGGAGTTCGAACGCCGAGGACGTTACCGCCCACGGCGCCTCGGAGCATGAGGACAAGCTGGTCGCGCGAGGCTGGGGGCCGCTGAACTGGCTCAAGCGAGCCGGCCAGTTCTTCTTTGCGCTGTCCTTCTCGAGCCTGACCCGCCGCATCGTCTCGCTCAACCTCGCGGGGCTTGTCGCCCTGGTCGCGAGCATCCTGTATCTGTCGCAGTTCCGCGCCGGCCTTATCGACGCGCGCGCGCAAAGCCTGCTGGTGCAGGCCGAAATCATCGCCGGCGCCATCGGCGCCTCGGCGACGGTGCAAACCAACGCGATCACCGTCGATCCCGAGCGGCTGCTCGACCTGAAACTGGGTGAGAGCTACGGCGGAGTGGACGATTCGCTGGATTTTCCGATCAATCCCGAGCGCGTGGCGCCGGTGTTGAGCACGCTGATCTCGCCGACCAAGACCCGCGCGCGGATTTTCGATCCCAATGGATCCGCGCTGCTCGACAGCCGCGATCTCGATAGCGTGCGGGGCATTCCACTGCCGCCGTTGTCGGAAAAGCCGGGCCTGGTCGAGCGCGGCATGGTCGCGGTGCGCACCTGGCTGAATCGCGGCGACCTGCCGCTCTATCGCGAGCTCGGGCGCGAAAACGGCAAGGGCTATGTGGAGGTGGCCGATGCGCTCCAGGGTCAGAAGCGCTCGATGGTGCGGGTCAATTCGCGCGGCGAGGTGATTGTCTCGGTTGCGGTCCCCGTGCAGCGCTCACGCGCCATCCATGGCGCGCTGATGCTGTCGACCCAGGGCGACGAAATCGATCAGATGGTCACGGCCGAGCGCCTGGCGATCCTGAAAGTCGGCGGCGTTGCCGCCGCGGTCATGATCATGCTGTCGCTGCTGCTCGCGAGCACGATCGCAGGTCCTGTGCGCCGGCTCGCCGACAGCGCCGAGCGGGTCCGCCGCCGCATCAAGACTCGCGTCGAGATTCCCGACTTCACCCGCCGCCGCGACGAGATCGGCCATCTCTCCGGCGCGCTGCGCGACATGACTAACGCGCTCTACAAGCGGATCGAGGCGATCGAGATGTTCGCCGCCGACGTCGCCCACGAGCTGAAGAACCCGCTGACCTCGCTGCGCTCCGCGGTCGAGACGATGCCGCTGGCGCGCAACGAGAACAGCCGCGCCCGCCTGCTCGAGGTGATCGAGCACGACGTCAAGCGGCTCGACCGCCTGATCTCCGACATCTCCGATGCGAGCCGGCTCGATGCCGAATTGCAGCGGCAGGATGCGATCCCGGTCGATCTCAGGCGGCTCCTGGGCACGCTGGTTGCGGTCGCCAATGAAACCAAGCTCGGCCACGACGTCGCGGTCGAGGCACGCTTCGAGGGCCGCAGCCCGACCGACATTTTCGCGGTCACTGGCCATGATTCGCGGCTCGGGCAGGTGGTCTCCAACCTGCTCTCCAACGCGCAGTCCTTCTCGGAAGCCGGCAGCAAGGTGCGCTTGACCTGCCGCCGTGTCCGCGGCGAGATCGAGATCGTGGTCGACGACGACGGCCCCGGCATCCGCGACGACGCGCTGGAGCGCATCTTCGAGCGCTTCTACACCGACCGGCCGCATCAGGGATTTGGCCAAAATTCCGGCCTCGGACTGTCGATCTCCAAGCAGATCATCGACGCCCATGGCGGGCGCATCTGGGCGGAGAATCGCGCCGGCCCCGCTGATGAAGACGGGGCGCCGACAATTGCCGGCGCGCGCTTCGTGGTGAGGCTGCCGGCGCTATGAGCGACGGCGGGCCGAGCGTTCACGCCTCCGCGGTCAAGGTCGGCCCCCTGGCGGTGCTGATCCGCGGCCCCTCGGGGGCCGGCAAATCGCGCCTTGCCTTCGATTTGATCATGGCTGGACGCTCGGGCGTGGTCGAAAGCGCCGTCCTGGTCGGCGATGACCGTGTCCATCTGGCGACAGTCGGCCAGGAAATTGTGGTCCGTCCCGCTCCGATTCTGGCCGGGCTGATCGAGATCCGGGGACTGGGAATCCGCGGCTGCGACTTCGTGGAGCATGCGACGGTCGGCCTCGTGGTCGATCTGGACGCTGACGATGCCGAACGCCTGCCGCCGCCGGAATCGCTGAAAACCACCATTTTGGGTGTCGAAATACCGCGAATCCCGGTCAGGCGCGGCTATTCGCCCCTCCCCTTGGTTGTCGCGGCCTTGACTACTACCAAGAGTTAACGTGCGGCTAACCCTTGAGACGATTGTTTGAAGGGAAATGGTAACCATATGAACCCCACACTGGCGACCGAATAGACCGGCGCAGCTCCCCTCATCCATCCGTCTAGATTCAGGGAGATACGCAACATCCCCTCTTGCGCAGGGGCTCTGGATGGTCAAAGTGGCGCGTTCGTGCGGTGCACCAAAAGCGCCCGCGGGAGTTTTCCGATGATTGGTCTAGTACTTGTGACCCACGGGCGCCTTGCCGACGAATTCAAGGCAGCGCTTGAACATGTCATGGGCCCACAAAAGCAAATCGAAGCGATTACGATCGGTGCCGAAGATGATTCCGATCTGTGCCGAAGCGACATCATCGAGGCGGTTAACCGCGTCGATTCCGGCGACGGCGTTGCGATCCTCACCGACATGTTCGGCGGCACCCCGTCGAACCTCGCGATTTCCTGCATGAGCCGGCCGAAGGTCGAAGTGCTCGCGGGCATCAACCTGCCCATGCTGGTGAAGCTTGCCAAGGTGCGGGAGGAGCGTCCGCTGCCCGACGCGATCGCGATGGCCCAGGAAGCCGGCCGCAAATACGTCACCATCGCTAGCCGAGTGCTCGCCGGCAAATGAGCGACGACGCGCCACAAGCTGGGACGGGCGTGCCCGCAGGCGCGATCTCCAAAGAGCTCCTGATTATCAACAAGCGCGGCCTGCACGCCCGCGCCTCGGCGAAATTCGTCCAGGCGGTCGAGCGCTTCAACGCGCAGGTGTGGGTCACGCGCGGCGGCGAGACCGTCGGCGGCACCTCGATCATGGGCCTGATGATGCTCGCCGCAGGACCGGGCACGACGATCCGGGTCGCCGCCGCCGGCGCCGATGCCGACGCCGCGCTTGCGGCGATCACGGAACTCGTCGAGAGCAAGTTCAACGAAGAGGCGACCTGAAGGTCACTTCGCCGGCGGGGCGATGTAGACGTTCCACGTCATCGACGGGCCGGCCTTGCCGTGGGTGAAGCGGCGCGTCGTCATCACCATGCGCTCGGCGTTCGGCGCGATCTCGGACACCCATTTTTCGAATGCCGGCAAGCGGCCATCGGTCGGATCGAACACGCCGACAAAACCGTATTTCTTGACGTCATCGAGTGTCGTCAGCCCGGACCCCCACGCCTCGTTCGGCGTGAACGCAGCCGGATGATCGGGGCTGTAGAACACCATCGGCTGGATCGATTCCATCGTGCCGGCGACGATCGCCCAGCGCGAGACGAAGCGCGAATGCCAGGCTTGCGTCAGCTCGCGCGCGAGCTCCGAGCGTGCGCCATAGGTCGCCGTGTTGTCCGAATTCACCGCCATCTCGCGTGCGGCGATCCAGGGTGAAGCGACGAGCGTCGCGACGCTGAGCACGAGCCAGATCGCTACGATGTTGAACAGCACGGCGCTCTGGACCCGCAGCGCCGGAATCGCGACCAGTGCAAGCGGCACCAGGAAGAACAGCGAGATGCCCCAATCGGTCTTGATGTAAATGCTGAACGCGAGCGCGCCGAGCGGCGGACCGGCCGCGACGATGATCTGGATGATCCAGATGTTCAGCGCCTGGGAAGCATTGACGCCCACATTGGCGCCACGCGCCCAGGCCCGCGTGACGATGCGCAAGGGAGCGCGCATGAGCAGCGAGAACCACGGCGGCACCAGCGCCATCGCGAATGCGGCGAGCGCCACGGGAAGAGCCAGCAGCGCGGCGTTGTGCAGGACATAGCCGAACACGAGCTGCCGTACCTGGCCCGCATCCTCGATGCTGTAGGTGTCGCCGGCATAGGTCAGCGGCACGAAATGCGCATCTGCAAGCCAGACGATGTGCGGGATCATCGCCACCGCCAGCGTCACGATCGCGACCCAGGGCGCCGGCGACAGCAGGAATCTCATGCGCTCCGGATGGATCAGTGCGGCGAGCCCAATGGCGCCGATCATGGTCAGCACCCAGTATTTCGTCATCAGCGCCAGCGCGCCGGCAAGCCCGAGCCAGAGTCCGGACTGCCAGCTCCGCTTCTCGAACGCGTTGAGATAAGCGAGCACGACGAGCGGCAGGGTGACGAGCTGAAGCAGATCGGGGTTGTACTTGAAGCCCTTGAAGTTGAAGATCGGATAGCTGTCTCTTATACACATCT
>NZ_VSSR01000022.1 GCF_008123515.1 Bradyrhizobium cytisi | reverse complement strand
GGCTAGATGATCTTCAGTGCATAAAACTTCCCATCCCACAGCGTGCTCGCTGTCCGCAATGCGCAATCTCGTGCACCGCAACTCCGTAACTCCCCGATCCCGCGCCATCGTTCGCTAGGCCATCGGCAACAAGAAGCTCACGGCGCCGTGGATGCCAACTTCGGAATAGGCGCTTCCGGCGCCGCGGGCTTGTGGATTGCGACCCCTGACATGACGAGCAATACGCCGATCATGTCCTGCCCGCTGGGGATTTGCGCCAGGACCATGAGGCCGAGCAGGGTGGCCGTCGCTGGCAGCAGCGCGAGCATCAGGGCGAAACTCGCCCGCGGCAGGCGGGACATCGCCAACTGATCGCAGACATAGGGTATGACGGATGAGCAGGCACCCACGGCGACACCCGCGAGGACAAGCACGGGCGTCGCGAAGGCCTTTGCGGCTTGGACGAACCCAATCGGCATGATGAAGAAGAACGCTATTGCCATCGCCGCTCCGAGCCGCTCAACGCCGCCGCTCGCGCCGCCCTCGGATATCTTGTGTCCCAGTATGATATAGCCGACGAACAGTGCGCTGTTCAGAAACGCCCAGAACAGCCCGAGCGGGTCGGTTGACCATTTCACGTCGATCAGCAGAAACACGCCGAGCGCCGCGAGCGCTAGCGCCGCAAAATTGCGAGCCGTCCGGAGTCCGTACAACGCAACGCTTATCGTCCCAACAAACTCCATCGCCGCAACCAGGCTCATGGGCAGTCGATCAAGCGCCAGATAGAACGACGTGTTCATTATCGCGAGACAGCCGCCAAGGCTGATGAGCATAAATCGCGTTCGCGGGTCGGCGCGCTTGATCGTCCTCCATGGCTTGGTCCACGGCGCAAAGATGACCGCAGCGGACGCGATCCGCATCCAGGCGACGCCAAGGACGCCGACTGCCGGGAAAAGCAGGACGGCAAAGGACGGGCCCAGGTAATGGAATATGGCGCTCACGCCGAACCAGGCATGTGGTGGGGCGGAATGAGCGACCTTGGTGAATGTCAGGCCGAGATTCGGCATGCGGTTCCTCTCACCTAAGTATGAGAGCCACGGCAGCCTTCTTAAATGCCATCCGAGAGACTAGACTGCGGTAATCTTCCATTGATCAAAGGTGAATCACGTGAAACGCCTTCGATATGAAAATGGCGATCTGGACGCAACCGATGTCCGCATTCTGGATGCCCTGGTCGATGACGCCCGGATGAGCATCGCCGATCTGGCCCGTTCAGTCGGTCTATCGTCGCCGAGCGTGTCCGAAAGGATCAAGCGCCTCGAGGAAGTCGGCGTGATCGAGGGCTACACGCTGACGATCAATCCAAAGGCCTTGGGCCTGCCAATCGCGGCCTGGTTGCGCATCAAGCCTATTCCCGGACAACTGCAGAAAGTCGCGGACGTCCTGCGCGGACTGCGGGAGATCGTGGAGTGTGATCGAATTACCGGCGAGGACTGTTTTATCGCGCGAGCCCATGTCCAATCTGTCGACGACCTGGAGAAACTGATCGACCAAGTCATCCCCTATGCGATGACCAACACGTCGATCATCCAGTCTTCCCCGGTCAAGAGGCGCTTGCCGCGACTTCTCCGCGGCGACAAGTTGTGATGCCGTGCTGCTGACAGTTGTTGCAAACGCCCAGACATGAGGCCTGCTGCCTGCGTTCGGCTGGATCATGTTCAGCATTTGGAGTAAGCTTTTGGACACAGCAACATGTTAGCGGAGGTCCTCCGTGGAACATCGCGGCGTAAGCTTCTCGATCGCTAGAATGAGCTATTTATCCGGTTGGCAGTGGACTGTCGGAAAGGGCCGAACCGTGTCGGTCGGGGTCTGCGCCACGAGGCTGGATGCGATCCGCCAGGCTCGGACTTTCATTGACGCGATTGTGGACTGGGCTGCTTAAGCTGCGCGGCGCTACTCACCCCCGCCACCACCATCACCGCGCTGGCAACGTCAACGCCGCCAGCAACGTCCCCAGCGCCACCCGCCCGACACTGTGTTCACCAGCCGCTGATACTGCGCCGCGAAGATGTAGACGTTCACGCCGGTCGGCATCGCTGCGAACAGCACGACGACGCCGGCGGACGGCAGATCCAATAGCTTCGCGCTTCAGAGATCATCTCGCGGACCAACGAACCTGATCAAAGGACCAATATCATCCTGGTCCGCAGCCTTGAGGGCCGCGATGTAAGCGGTACGTCGCTCGTTCATCTTTTGAAGATCATAGCCGCCTGCCCAATCGATTGGCTTTGCCTTGTAGGCGCGGTCCAGGACAGCATCCGCCATGATGCGGGCGTGCCTGCCGTTGCCATTGGGAAACGGATGAATTTTGACGAGGCGATGGTGCAAGCGAATGGCAGCTTCGGAAGGCGAGTAGGTTTTGTTGTCAGCCCAATACTGGGCGTCACCCATGAGGGTTCGAAGCTCCACAGGGATGTGGACGGGATCGATGCCGATGTTCTTTCCAGTCTTTCGGAACGTTCCCGCCCAGTTCCAGACGTCGCCGAACAAGCGCTTGTGCAAGGTGATGACGAAGTCGTCGGTCAGAACGTGGGCTCTCTGCCGACCGAGCCAGCGCAAGCCGGACCCGATGTTGGCCTGTTCCAGTTGATCGAGCTCGCCTTGCGTCGTGATGTGTTTATGCTTCAGCCCGTCAAGCTCGTTTGGGTCGAGCGGCGTCGCTGCGTCGGGATTCTGGAGATCCCCGATCATTGATCGTTCCAGAAATTCGGAGGCATTTCCTGCGCGATCTCACGGGTGAGACGTTCGACTTCCTGATCAATTTTGTCATCCGGCAGTTTCTGGTTTTCGAGGGCCATGTGCGTGCTGGCTGTGCCAACGATGGCCATGGCTTTTTTTCGAGCTTGGGCGGTGATGATATCCTCGACATGTCCCGATGCCGGAACGATTGCATAGACGAAGCGACACCCCATCGCCTCGGCTGCCGCCTGCATTGATTTCAGGGTGACGCCGCCTGCGAGTTCGGCGCGCTCTGCCGCGGGAACGCGTGCGCGGGTGACGCCCATTTTCTTTGCGACGTCGGCACCCGACATGCCGAGCGCGCTGCGGACCGTGCGCAGCCAGCCTTCGGGCGGCGCTTTCAGGCCGGCCGCGCTTGCGGCCGCGCTGTCGACGATGTTGCGATACTGCTGCTGAACGATAGTTTTGACGCCCATTTGTCGACTCATTGAGCTACGTGGAGACTTGCGTTGGATATTTATATATATCCGTTTAATAAGATTTTGTATATCTATATATATCAGAGGATCTGAACTTTGGATATATATGGGTACGGTTTAGAACCGTGCTCTCGAACCCGCTAAAATGGATCATTTTCGTGATTCCGGCACGAGGTCGCCGGGCGGGCACAGCGAGCCCTACCTCACCCCCGCCACCACCATCACCACCACCGGCAACGTCACCGCCGCCAGCAGCGTCCCCAGCGCCACCGCGCCCGAGACCGGATTCACCAGCCGCTGATACTGGACCGCAAAAATATACGCGTTCGCGCCGGTCGGCATCGCCGCGAACAGCACGACGACACCTGTCACGACCGGCGGCAGGTTCAGCAGTTTTGCCAGCACGAACGCGATCGCCGGCATCGCCAGCAGCTTGAGCGTGCTCATCGCGACGACGCTCGGCATTTCGCCCTTTACCTCGAACCGGAACAGGTTGATGCCGAGCGCGATCAGCGCGGCCGGCGATCCCGCCTGGGCGAGCAGCTCGATCGTCTTGTCGACGACGGGGTTGAGCCCGAGGCCGGTGAAGCGCCAGGCGACGCCGAAGCCGATCCCCAGCATCAGCGGATTGCGCGCGAGATCCGCCAGCACGGGACGGATCACCGCCAGCGCCGAGCCGGTGCGCTTGCGGCTGACAAGCTCCATCTGCAAAATGCCGCAGAGCCAGAGCAGCGGCGTGTTCACCGACAGGATCAGCGACATCGGGCCGGCGGCTTCGTTGCCCAGCGCCGAGAGCACGAGCGGAATGCCGAGCATCACGATGTTGCCGTAGACCGAGCCGATCGCGAACACGACGCCGTCCTCGCGGTCCTCGCGCCGCTCGCGCATCACGGCCGAGATCATCAGCGCCGCGACCCAGGTGAGGGCGAGCGCGCCGTAATAGGCGCCCCACATCCGCCAGGGGCTGACATCGGGGAATTCCGAGACGACGATGGTGCGAAACAGCAGCGCGGGGATCGAGATGCTGAAGGCGAATTCGGAGATGCCCTTGTGTGCGCCCCCGGAGACGAAGCGAAACAGCACCGACGCATAGCCGGCCGCGATCAGCGCAAACACCGGCGCGACGATCAACACGGTGGCCATGCGGTCCTCCCCCTCACGGGGAGATTAGGCCGACCACCCCACGCAGCTCTCGATCCTGCCATCATGCCGGTGTTCCGACGTGTCAAAGGAAATTCGTAAAATCCGTAAGGAGCGAGAATTCGCGAGATGGCTGAGGGCCCTGGCTACTGTGCATGGGGTTGTTTTGCGGTTTTGTTCGGACGCTGCCCCGCACACCACTGTCATCCCGCGAAGGCGGGGGATCCAGTACGTCGCGCCCTCTCAGGGAACGTCGGGCGTCTCTGGAATACTGGATCGCCCGGTCCTGATGCGCAATGCGCATAAGGCCGGGCGATGACAGCGGAGAGGATGGCCGGAGGCCTCCCTGTTGCCGAGAGCGCACAGCGCCCGGGTTTCGCCTCGCGCCTCGTTGCCAACCAACGCCCGTTCACCCACTATCTCCCTGACTCGACATTTTGGGGGGATAGATGCCGGAATCTCGCTTCAGGACTTCCTTGGCTGCTGCAACCTTCGCTCTCGCGCTCGGCGTTCTGGCCCAGCCGGGCACAGGCTTCGCCTACACGCCGGAGCAGCAGCAGGCCTGCACGCCCGATGCAATGAACCTGTGCGGCGAGTTCATCCCGAACGTCGATGCCATCACCGCCTGCATGATCCGGAAGAAGTCCCAGCTGTCGCCGCAATGCGCGGTGTTCTTCCGCCGTGGCCCCGAGCCGGGCGAGGTCCGCGCCGGTCAGCCTACCAACATCAAGCCCGTCGTGGCGAGGAAGACCAAGCCGAAGGCCAAGAAGAAAAAGACCGCCGACGGCTAGGCGTGCGCCAGCTTCGCGATAGCCACCGGACTCGTTTTGTTCGCGCGGCGTGCCGCGAGCCCGCAGCGATCGCGGCCGCGCGCGATGAAACAAAAGCCGCGCGAGGATTTGCGCGGCAAAGTTGTAGTCCTGTTTTTCCCGAGCGATTGCCTGGAAAACATGCGGTTGCCAGCGTGAACAGCCATTCGTGACGGTTCGTGTCTGTCGTCGCACACAGCAGTGTGACTCAAAAGCCAACACGTCTTGTTATTTCGTGGCGGCGACGCCACTCCCGATAAATTTTTCTTTCACGAATCAGCGCGGTGATTCATTTTCGTGGCCTGGGGTCAATCTGGAGGCCAGAGGTATGAACGTTATTGTTTTTGCATCGCGTAAAGGCGGCTCGGGCAAGAGTACCCTGGCCGCACATCTCGCTGCGCAGATCAAGCAGAGCAAGCAGGTGATGCTTGTGGACGCGGATCCGCAAGGCTCGCTCACGCTGTGGCACAAGCTGCGTGGCACCAACGAGCCGCCGATCAAGGCGGCCGTGAACTCGGTCAGCGGCATCGTCTCCGCTGCCAAGCGCGACGGCTACGAGTGGGTGTTGATCGACACGCCGCCGAATCTCTCGGCCGTGGTCGACGACGCGATCAAGAACGCGACGATGGTGGTCATCCCGGCACGTCCCGGTGTGTTCGACGTCAACGCGGTGCAGGAAACCATCCAGATGTGCCGCGCGGCGCGCAAGCCCTACGCGGTCGTGCTCAACGGCGCTCCGGCGCGTCGCGACGAGTCCGAAAGCCCGATCGTCACCATCGCCCGCGAGGCGCTGGCCAAGTTCCGCGCTCCGGTGTGGGGCGGTCAGATCACCAATCGTTCGGATTTGTTGATGGCACTCAGCCACGGCGAAGGCGCGCGTGAGTATCAGGCCGAGAGCCGTGCAGCTCAGGAAATTGCAAGGCTGTGGGCGGCGATCGAGCGTTCAGTAAAAGCCATTCGCGGCACGGCGTCGGCGTCCGGCGCAATGCATAAGCAGGCGGCATAATTTCATCAATCATTTCCCCGGACGACAAACGCGCGGCGCTCCGCGCGTTTTGCGTTCGTGGGGTGAGGATGAAGGCTAAGCCACCATCAGCATGTAGAACACGATGACCGGCGACAGCGTCAGGATCACCGACCAGATGCCGACGGCCCAGATGATGTCCTCGGTGGAAAAGCCCTGCTGTCCGGCGCCGTAATGCGACGCCGCATCATTCTGATTGTTCAAGATCGCCCCCGCGATTTCTTCGCTTATGGGCCGAACGATACGCAGGATGTTTTAAGATTCCGGCTCGCAGCCGCGCTCGCATTTTGAGCGCATTTGTGACCTCGGCTTAACCATGCAAGCGGTCTCTCGTGATCAGGCGAGCCAGACCCGAAACAGCAGCACCGGCATCAGGCCGAGCATCACCGCCCAGAAGCCGAACGACGACACCACCAAAATTCCCTGCAAAAGATCGGCAGGCGCGAAGATTTCCGCCGCGGTCGGGCGAACGCGTTGCCCCATGGTCATTCCCCCTGTTTGAAGACTTTGCGGGGGAACGATAGGCGGCATTGCGTAAACGAGGCGTGGATGCGCCATGCCGCAGCTGCGAAGGGAGTTGGTGCGCGGTTAACCACAGGCGGTGCTCTCTCACGCCGCGACTTTCATCCGCCGCTCGATCTCGCGATCGAGTTGGGCGGCGAGCTCGCTGCTCACCTCCACCATCGGCAGGCGGACCTCGGGGCTGTCGATCAGGCCGCTTCGCCACAGCCAGTACTTCGCCGGCGCCGGGCTCGGTTCGGTGAAGAGCAGCCGCGTCAGCTCGGCTACCTCCTGCCAGCGCGCCTCTGCCGCATCCGCGTTGCCAAGCTTCAGCTCGGCATGCACGGCGGCGAAGGTTGCGGTCTCGATATGGGCTGACAGCAAAATGCCGCCATCGGCGCCGTCGCTGAGCGCCTCGAAATAGTTCGCGTCCTCGCCGGTCAGCACGCGAAAGCCCTTCGGCCTGTCGCGCAGCAGCGCGATCGACTGCTCGCGGCTCGCGCCGCAATCCTTCAGCCCGATGATGTTGGGATGCTCGGCGAGCCGCAGCAGCGTCTGGTTGGTGATGCCGACGGCGCAGCGATACGGAATGTTGTAGAGCGCGAGCGGCCAGGCGGCGTGATCGGCCAGCGCCTCGAAATGCGCGAGGATGCCGCGCTGCGACGGCCGCACGTAATAGGGGCTCGCGATCAGATAGAAGTCGACCGGCCAGTCGGCGGTCTCATCGAGCCGCTCCTTCATCCGCGAGGTGTCCGCGCCCGAAAGGCCAAGGCCAATCGGCAACGTCCGGCGGCCGGCCGCCATCTCGTCGCGCACGACGGCGACGAGGCGCTCGAGCTCGGCGTCGCGCAGCGTCATGCCTTCGCCCGAGGTCGCGCCCAGGATGAAGCCATCGATCGCCTGCGTGCAGTAGTGTCGCGTCAGCCGCCGCAGCGATGTCTCGTCGAGGCGACTGTTCCGAAACGGCGTCACCAGCGGCAGCCAGAGTCCATGCATATGGGTTCGCAAATCGGTCATGTTCTTATCTCCTTCTCGGGAAAAACCTGAGACGGAGGGCACATGAAAAAACCCCGTCCAGGCGGCGGGGTTTTCGGGATTTGGCTCGCGATGACGAAGTCAGCCTAGCGCGCGCAAAAATCCGAGGTCCCCGAATGGGGGCCTTTTTTCGAGACGATTGCGCACGACTTCGTGATCATTTGGAAATGATGCGGGGTATGCCTAAAACTGTCAATACACGCGGAAGGCGAAAGCCGAATTGGGCAGAAAAAAAGCCGGACCCGAAGGCCCGGCTTAGGTATTGGCCACGTGAGGCCGACACAATCACCTTCCAAGAGGGATTACTGAACTCCCGCGCCACTGGAGGAGGGGGACAAATGCGCAACGCGAAGGCTCAGCGTCTAGGCAGTATGGGCTCGACGAGCGGTATGCAGCAACAGCCGGGGCCGCATGTCAGACATGCGGAAATCAGGACGGCCAGCGCTGCGCCTTGCTCACCACGAAGTCGCGGAACACCTGCACGCGCGCGACCGTCTTCAGCTCTTCCGGATAGACGAAATACGTATCGAGCTGGATCGAATCCGATTCGCCGAACAGCTGTACGAGGCGGCTCTGTTCTTCGATCAGGTAATCCGGCAGCGCCGCGATACCGAGGCCCTGCTGACAGGCGCGCACCAGGCCGAGGATGTTGTTGACCCTGAAATAGGCCTCGCGCGGACCCGAGCCGTTGCGCCCGGCTTCGACCAGCCAGTTGCGGTTCTGCAGATGCGGCGCGAAGTTGCCGTCTGACAGCGTGATGATGCGATGGGAGTCGAGCTCCTCCAGCGTCCGCGGCGTGCCGAAGCGCTTGATGTAATCCGGCGAGCAATAGGCGTGGAAGCCCATCGCGAAAAGCTTGCGCTGGATGAGATCCGGCTGCGTCGGCTTGCGGGTGCGGATCGCGACGTCGGCCTCGCGCATCGACAGATCCAGCTCCTCGTCGGTGACGATCAGCGAGATCCGGATCTCCGGATAGAGCGCGGTGAATTCGCCGAGCCGCGGGATCAGCCAGTTGATGCCGACGCCGGGGGTGGTGGTGATCTTGAGATCGCCGCTCGGCCGCTCGCGGCTGTCGGTCAGTTTCGCGCGCGCCGCCTGCAGCTGCATGAACACGTCATGCGCGGTGCGGAACAGGAGGTCGCCCTGCTCGGTCAGGATCAGGCCGCGGGCGTGGCGGTGGAACAGCGAGACCGAGAGCTCCTGCTCCAGCGCCGAGACCTGGCGTGACACCGCCGATTGCGACAGGCCGAGCTGCTCGCCCGCATGCGTGAAGCTGCCCGCTTCCGCCGCCGCGTGAAACACCTTCAGCTTGTCCCAGTCCATGTCCGTAAATCCGTCGCGTGTTCGAGCCATGATCGTTATTCCGCTGCCGCGCGCTCGCTGGCGCGCAGGGCCAAGAAACGTTCGGCCTCGAGAGCTGCCATGCAGCCGAGGCCGGCGGCCGTCACGGCCTGGCGATAGGTTTCGTCAGCGACGTCGCCGGCGGCGAACAGGCCGGGCACAGAGGTCGCGGTCGAGTTCGGGGCCACCTCGACATAGCCTGACGGTTTCAGCTTGATCTGGCCTTTCACGAGCTCCGTCGCCGGCGCGTGACCGATGGCGATGAAGACGCCGTCGGTCTTCACGTCCGAAAGCGCGCCGGTCTTGACGTTCTTCAGGCGCACATGGGTGACCTTGTACGGGTTCTCGGTGCCGCAGATCTCGTCGACGGCGGAGTCCCAGATCACCTTGATCTTCGGGTGCTTGAACAGGCGCTCCTGCAGGATGCGCTCGGCGCGGAAGTGATCGCGGCGGTGCACGATGGTGACCTGCGAGGCATGGTTGGTCAGGTATAGGGCCTCCTCGACCGCGGTATTGCCGCCGCCGACCACCACAACGTCCTTGTTGCGGTAGAAGAAGCCGTCGCAGGTGGCGCAGGCCGACACACCGCCGCCCTGGAATTTCGCCTCGGAGGGCAGCCCGAGCCAGCGCGCTTGCGCGCCGGTGGCGAGGATCACGGATTCGGCGAAATAGACGTCGCCCGAGTCGCAGGTCAGGCGAAACGGCCGCTGCCCGGTCTCCAGTTTGGTGACGAGGTCGGTGACGATCCTGGTGCCGACATGGACTGCCTGCTTCTCCATCTGTTCCATCAGCCAGGGGCCCTGGATCACATCGGCGAAGCCCGGATAGTTCTCGACATCGGTGGTGATGGTGAGCTGGCCGCCCGGCTGGATGCCCTGGATCAGGATCGGCTCGAGCATCGCGCGCGCGGCGTAGATCGCCGCGGTGTAGCCGGCGGGGCCGGAGCCAATGATGACGACCTTTGCATGGACAGGGGCGGACATATTCACGGACGCCTTTCACCGGGGGATTGCAGCGCGGGCGCGGAACGTGCCGGGAGGCCTCGCGGAGGCGCTGAAATATCAGAGCTAATCTAAGCCTTCTGATGAGCTATGCAAGAATTGCATTCCCAATCGGCGGATTTTTCCAACAAGGAACAAAAGTCGGTTGGGTGAACGCGCAATAAAATTGCGCAAACGGGCGGGGCTGGGCTATGAGGATGGGCATCAGACCCACCCGATACCGCCATAAAGGCCAGGAGTTCCAATCACGTGTCGCGGAACCTAGACGAGATCGACCTCAAAATTCTCGCCGAGATCCAGGCCGACGGTCGAATCACCAATGTCGAGCTCGCCAAACGGGTCGGCATTTCGCCCCCGCCCTGCCTGCGCCGGGTCCGGGCGCTGGAGGAGGAGGGCTATATCCACGGCTACCGCGGGCTGCTGGATGCACAAAAGCTCGGCTTCGACGTCACGGTGTTTGCCGCCGTGCACCTCTCCAGCCAGGCGGAAGCCGATTTGCGCGCTTTCGAGGAATTCGTGCGCGCCGAGCCGCTGGTGCGGGAGTGCTGGATGCTGTCGGGCGAGGTCGATTTCATCCTGAAATGCGTGGCTCCGGACATGGCGACCTTCCAGGATTTCGTGACGCACCTGACAGCCGCGCCCCATGTTCGCAACGTGCGGACGTCGCTGGTGCTGCATAATTCGAAATACGAGGCGGCCGTGCCGCTGGACGTGAAGGGAAGACGGTAGCGCCTCCTCCGCAACGACGCGTGTGGAGCGGGCGAGCCTGCCTCACAGCAGCAACACGACGAAACAAAAAGGCCGCGCAAATCGCGCGACCTTTTCGAAACGTCAGTGCGCGCAACGGCAGATCCTTACCGCCACTCCACCTTGGTGATCTCGTACGCCTTGGCGCCGCCGGGGGCGTTGACCTCGACGGTTGAACCCTTCTTCTTGCCGATCAGCGCGCGCGCCAGCGGCGAGGTGATGGAGATGCGGCCCTTCTTGGCGTCGGCCTCGACCTCGCCGACGATCTGCCACACCGCCTTCTTCTCGGTGTCCTCGTCGACCAGCGTCACGGTGGCGCCGAACTTGATGGTGTCGCCGGACAGCTTCGAGATGTCGATGATGTCGGCGCGAGCGAGCTTGTCCTCGAGTTCGGCGATGCGGCCCTCATTGTGGGACTGCTCTTCCTTCGCGGCATGATATTCCGCGTTCTCCGACAGGTCGCCATGCGAGCGCGCTTCCGCGATATGCTCGATGATGCGCGGACGGTCCTCGGACTGGCGCTTCTTCAATTCTTCCCCGAGCGCGGCAAAGCCGCCCGCAGTCATCGGAACCTTTTCCATCTCTTCTCTCGTTCTTCGGACCCGCGCCCCACAAGAACGGTGGGCGCGGCAACCTTGATTCGTCGGTATTTCCGGGGCTGAAAACGCCGCCGCCGGAACGTTATGTGGGTCTGGCGCCGGAACAGAACAACCACATGGCCGGACAGTTCCCCCGGCCATTGTGGCTTCATCGCCAATCACTTAGCGAGAGGCTTGGCCCTCTCGCTCGCGATCAGGTTTCCGAAAAGTAGCTCTGCAGGGTACGAACCTCAAGGTCTCCGCCAAGGTAGGCGCGGATGCCCTGCGCAGCCGCCACGGCCCCGGAAAGAGTGGTGTAATACGGCACTTTATGCAAGAGGGCCGCGCGCCGCAGCGATCGGCTGTCGGCGAGCGCCTGCGGGCCCTCGGTGGTGTTGAAGACGAGCTGGACATCGCCATTGGTGATGGCGTCGACGATGTGCGGCCGCCCCTCCAGCACCTTGTTCACCTTTTCGGTCGGGATGCCCTCATCGGTCAGGAAGCGTGCCGTGCCCGAGGTCGCCAGCACCTTGAAGCCGAGCGAATGCAATTCGCGAACGGCATCGGCGATGCGCGTCTTGTCGCTCTCGCGCACCGAGACGAACACCGTGCCCTTGCGCGGCACCCGCGTGCCGCCGCCGAGCTGGCTCTTGGCGAATGCCACCGCGAAGGAGCGGTCGATGCCCATGACCTCGCCGGTCGAGCGCATCTCCGGACCGAGCACGGTGTCGACGCCGGGGAAGCGGGCGAACGGAAATACCGATTCCTTCACGCCGACATGCTTGAAGTCGGCCTTCTTCAGCTTGAAGTCGGCGAGCTTCTCGCCGGCCATGATGCGCGCGGCGATCTTCGCGACCGGCGTGCCGACCACCTTGGCGACGAACGGCACCGTGCGCGAAGCGCGCGGATTGACTTCGAGCACGTAGATCTCGCTGTCCTTGATGGCGTATTGCACGTTCATCAGGCCGATGACGTCGAGGCCAAGCGCGAGTTCGCGGGTCTGCCGCTCCAGCTCCTCGATCATCCTGGCGTCGAGCGAGTGCGGCGGCAGCGAGCAGGCACTATCGCCGGAATGGATGCCGGCTTCCTCGATATGCTCCATGATGCCGACGATGAAGGTGTCTTTGCCGTCGCAGAGGCAGTCGACGTCGATTTCGGTGGCATCGGACAGATAACGGTCGAACAGCAGCGGGTTCTTGCCGAGCACGGTGTTGATCTGCCCGGTCTTGTCGTTCGGATAGCGCGCCTTGACGTCGGCCGGCACAAGCTCCGGCAGCGTGCCGAGCAGGTAGTCGCTGAGCTGGTTGTCCTCGCGGATGATCTGCATCGCGCGGCCGCCGAGCACATAGGACGGGCGCACCACCAGCGGCAGGCCGAGATCGGTCGCGACGAGGCGGGCCTGCTCGACCGAATAGGCGATGCCGTTCTTCGGCTGCTTCAGCCGCAGCTTGTCGAGCACGCGCTTGAAGCGATCGCGGTCTTCGGCGAGGTCGATGGCGTCGGGCGAAGTGCCGAGGATCGGCACTTCGGCGGCTTCCAGTGCCCGCGCGAGCTTGAGCGGGGTCTGGCCGCCGAACTGCACGATCACGCCGTGCAGCGTGCCGTTGCTGCGCTCCTTCGCGATGATCTCCAGCACGTCCTCGGCGGTTAGCGGCTCGAAGTAGAGCCGGTCGGCGGTGTCGTAGTCGGTCGACACCGTTTCCGGGTTGCAGTTGACCATGATGGATTCGTAGCCGGCGTCATGCAGCGCGAAGCAGGCGTGACAGCAGCAATAGTCGAACTCGATGCCCTGGCCGATGCGGTTCGGGCCGCCGCCGAGAATGATGACCTTCTTCTTGTCCGATGGGGTGCTCTCGTCGGCAACGCTGCCTGCAAACGGCGACTCGTAGGTCGAGTACATGTAGGCGGTGGGCGAGGCGAATTCGGCCGCGCACGTGTCGATGCGCTTGTAGACCGGACGGACTCCGAGTGCGTGACGCTTCGCCGTGAGCTCGGCCTCCGTCGTCTCGGCGAGCACCGCAAGACGCGCGTCTGAAAAGCCCATCGCCTTGAGCGTACGCATGCCGAAGGCATTGCCGGGCAGGCCGTGCTTCCTGACCTTCTGCTCCATATCGACGATGCCGCGCATCTCGCCGAGGAACCACGGATCGATCTTGCAGGAGTTGAAGATGTCCTCGTTCGACCAGCCGAGCCGCATGGCCTGCGCGACCTGGAGAATGCGGTTCGGCGTCGGCGTGCCGAGCGCGGCGCGGATCGCATTCTTGTCGTCGTCACGACCGAGACCTTCGATCTCGATCTCGTCGAGGCCGGTCAACCCGGTCTCGAGCCCGCGCAGCGCCTTCTGCAGGCTCTCCTGGAAGGTGCGGCCGATCGCCATGACCTCGCCAACCGACTTCATCGAAGTCGTCAGCGTGGAGGAGGCGCCAGGGAATTTCTCGAAGGCGAAACGCGGGATCTTGGTCACCACGTAATCGATCGTCGGCTCGAACGAAGCCGGCGTCGCGCCGCCGGTGATGTCGTTGGCGATTTCGTCGAGCGTGTAGCCGATCGCGAGTTTGGCCGCGACTTTGGCGATCGGGAAGCCGGTGGCCTTGGAGGCCAGCGCCGACGATCGCGATACGCGCGGATTCATCTCGATCACGACCATGCGTCCGTCCTCGGGATTGACGCCGAACTGCACGTTGGAGCCGCCGGTCTCGACGCCGATCTCGCGCAGCACCGCCAGCGAGGCGTCGCGCATGATCTGGTATTCCTTGTCCGTCAGCGTCAGCGCCGGAGCGACCGTGATGGAGTCGCCGGTGTGCACGCCCATCGGATCGAAATTCTCGATCGAGCAGACGATGATGCAATTGTCCTTCTTGTCGCGCACCACCTCCATCTCGAACTCTTTCCAGCCGAGGACGGATTCCTCGATCAGGACTTCGTTGGTGGGGGACGCGTCAAGGCCGCGCTCGATGATGTCGAGGAACTCTTCCTTGTTGTAGGCGATGCCGCCGCCGGTGCCGCCCATGGTGAAGGAGGGACGGATGATCGCCGGCAGGCCGATCTCGGACAGCGCCATCATGGCCTGGCCGAAGGCGTATTCCTGGTAACGCTTGCGGCGATCGCCTTCGCCGAGCGTCCATTGGCGGTCGAGCTCTTCGAGTGCCGCGCCCGACAGCTTCTCGCGTTCGGCGTGGTACTTGTCGCGGAACGACTTCTTCAGCTCGGACGCATTGGCGAGGCGCGATTTCGGCGTCTCCAGCCCGATCTTGGTCATGGCTTCGCGGAACAGCTGGCGGTCCTCCGCCTTGTCGATGGCATCAGCGGTCGCGCCGATCATCTCGATGTCGAACTTGTCCAGCGTGCCCTGCCGGCGCAGCGACAGCGCGCAGTTCAGCGCGGTCTGCCCGCCCATGGTCGGCAGCAACGCGAAGCCACCGGGGATGACGTGACGTTCCTTCTCGATGATTTTTGCGACGATCTCGGGCGTGATCGGCTCGATATAGGTCGCATCCGCCAATTCCGGATCGGTCATGATCGTGGCCGGATTGGAATTGACGAGAACGATGCGATAGCCCTCTTCCTTCAGCGTCTTCACCGCCTGCGTGCCCGAATAATCGAACTCACAGGCCTGGCCGATCACGATGGGACCGGCGCCGATGATCAGGATGGTCGAGATGTCGGTTCGTTTAGGCATCACCGCTCGCGGGCTGGAATTCGGGCACAAAAAAAGGGCGCGCTTGCCGCGCGTCCCCTTGTGCGAGAGCGCGGGGTCTTCCCTCGCGCGCGGGTGGGTCTTAGACCAGTTTTCGGGGCGGCGAAACCCCGAAAAACGCCCCATCAACCGGCAATTTTGACGGGTTTCGGCCGCGCCTGCCAGCCACGGGCGAGATGCACCAGAAGCGAGGCCGCAACGCTCGTGCCGCCGATCCAGCCGAGGTCGTTTGGCGAGAGGGTGGCCAGCACAGCGCCGCCCAGGGCCCCGCCGATGGCGAAGCCCAGATACATGGCGGAAGCGTTGAGCGAGAGTGCGATCATCGAGGCCTGCGGCTCGACCCGGATGATGCTGGCGATCTGGGCCGGATAGAACGCCCAGCCCGAAAGACCCCAGAGGAAGATCGCGCCCAGCACCGCGTAATGCGCCTGTCCGGGCATCAGTTTCAGGACCAGCGAATGCAGGATCAGCGCGCTCGCCATGCCGGCGAGACCGAGGGCTGCGGTCGCGAGCGTGCCGAGCCGGTCGGCCAGGATGCCGCCGAGCATGTTGCCGATCGCAGCCGCGCCGCCGAACACCAGCAGTGCCAGGCTGATCTGCGAAGCGTCGAAGCCGAGGCCGCGCAGCGGGACCGCGAAATAGGTGAACACGGTGAAGCCGCCCAGCGCCCATAAAATCGTGATCACAAGCGCGATCAATACATTGCTGTGACGTGCCACCGCGAGCCTTTCGCTAAGCGAGGCCGTGTTGCGCGGCAGGCCGCGAGGCAGGCCGAACAGGAGGCCGGCGAGCGCAACAGCGCCGATCATTGCGACCATGGCGAAGGTCGCGCGCCAGCCGAGCAGGCTGCCGACGAGATTGCCGAGGGGCACGCCGATGACGGTCGCGACCGTGAGGCCGGAGGTGACCAGCGCAACAGCGCGACCGCGCCGTTCCGGCGAGGCGACGGCGACCGAGACGGCGAGCGCCGTCGGCATGCAAAGTCCTGAGCCCAACGCCATCAGCATGCGCGAGGCCAGCAGTAAGCCGTAGTTGGATGCCACCATCGCCGCGAGGTTGCCAGCGATGAAGGTCGAGAGCGCGAGCGCCAGCACGGTGCGGCGGTCGATATTGTTCAGCGTCACCGTCAGGATCGGCGACCCCACGGCATAGGTGAGCGCGTAGGCGGTGACCAGTTGGCCGGCGGCAGAAACCGAAATCGAGAGGTCGCTGGCGATCGACGGCAAAAGCCCAGCAATGACAAAGCCTTCAGTGCCGATCGCAAAAGCCCCCAGGGCCAACCAGAACACGCTCATTGCAAACAATCCTTATGTTCAATGTTTATTGAACAATCGAAGATGACGGTGTGAGAGTCAATTGGTTCAAGAACTATTGAACATTCCGCCAGTATCGCTATGATTCCCGGACCATGAGCCGCACGCCTCCCCACCCCACCCGCGAGCAGATCGAGCTGCCCCTGGTTCTGGATTGTCTGAGCGATCCGATCCGGTTGGCGATCGTGTATCAGCTCGCCCAGCAGGAAGCTGTCAGCAGCGAGCTTTGCTGCGGCGACTTCAACGGCCTCTCCGGCAAGTCGAACCTCACCTATCACTTCGCAAAGCTGCGCGATTGCGGGCTGATGCGGACGCGCGTGGCGGGCACGAACCGCTTCGTACGGCTGCGTCGCGAGGATCTCGAGGCACGCTTTCCCGGCCTGCTCGACGCCGTACTCAACTCGGCGGCGAAGGACGCGGACAGGCCTCAGCTTGTCGCAGAGTGCGACGAGGTCAAGGCGGATTGAGGTTTTGGGCGGAAGCGCGCGATTTGTCCGTCGCGCCATGTCCGGCTTCGCCCTTCGGGCTTCTCCGCGGCAGCCTTCGCCGCGATAGGGCTTGCCGAGCCCAAGCTGGCGGAGCCAGCGAGGGCTGGAGGCCCGGCCTGGATTTGAACCAGGATGAAGAGCGATGCACTGCTCTCGCGTAGACGCTTCCGCCACCGGGCCACGGCGATCATTGCCGATCGAGTTACGACAAGCCACCTCAGGTGATCGTTATGCTTAACGCACCCGGGAAGCTTAACGCACCAAAGGCGGCCGCGCGATAAACGTCATGCGCCAGCGGTTGTGGCCGATATTGGCGCTGGCACGTTGGCTGGCGAAGCCCGCCGCCTTCAGCCTGGCCGCGATCTCGTCCTCGCTGTAGCGCTTGAGCCCGACGCGCGCGCGCAGATGACGGTAATCTGACAGCGCGGTGCTGACCAACCCGACCAGCGCGTCCTTGAGGAAGCCGTGACGCAGACCGAAGGACAGCAGCGCCGCCACGTCTCGCCCCATGCCGACATGCGGCTGGAGGATATCGCCGAGCACCAGCTTGCCGGACGGTTTCAGGATGCGCCTGACATTGAGGAGCGCGGCATCGAGCTCCTCGGCCGTCATGTATTGCGCGACCGAGTTCATCACGACGAGGTCGATGGACTGGTCCGGCATCTTGCGGACGTCGTCGAGCGAGCGGACGCGGATCTTGGTGTTCGGCGCAAACCGCGCGATCAATCGGCCGCGCACGCCGGGCGCGGGTTCGGCCAGGATCAGCTGGCCGCAGGCAGCCGCCACCTGGCTCGCCGACAGCGCCTCGCCGCAGGCATAGTCCAGCACGGTCGCCTCGGGCGAGGTGATGTAGCCGATGATGTCCCGCGCGATGATCTGGAAGTGCAAATCGCGATGCAGCTTGCTGACATAGATCGTATGCGTCGAGTCGTAATAATCGATCCAATCGTCCATGTGTCCCGCCCAGCGGTTCCTGTCCAGGAACCGCGCTACTCGCCTTGCGTTAGGGGTGCGACGGCGTGCCGTCAATGTCCGCGTCCTAACAGGAAGGTTTCCCGTGAGCAAAGTCCCCAGCAAGGTTTCTCCCGACCTCGACACCCCCACCGATCTGTCGCCCCAGGCGGTCAACAAGGTCTCGGAGGCGCTCAACGTGCTTCTGGCCGATGCGTTCGCGCTGTACCTCAAGACCAAGAATTTTCACTGGCACATCAGTGGCCGGCACTTCCGCGACTATCATCTGCTGCTCGACGAGCAGTCGGACCAGATTTTTGCCACCACGGACCAGCTCGCCGAGCGCGTTCGTAAGATCGGCGGCACCACGGTGAAGTCGATCGGCCAGATCGCAAAGCTACAGACCATCAAGGACAACAACGAGGACTACGTCCCGCCACGCGAAATGCTGCGCGAGCTGATGCAGGACAACAAGCATGTCGCGGCTTCGATGCGCAAAGCGCACGAGGTCTGCGACGACGCTGGCGACGTCGCCAGCGCCAGCATCCTCGAAGTCTTCATCGACGAGACCGAGCGCCGCACCTGGTTCCTGTTCGAAGCCACCCGCCAGGAAGGCGGCAACGAGGCGTAGGAGCACACTATCGTAGGGTGGGCAAAGGCGCGCTTTTGCGCGCCGTGCCCACCATCTATCCGTACGGCATACATTGATTGGTGGGCACGCTCCGCTTTGCCCAACCTACAGCACCGCCCTTACGGTTGGCTCCACAGCCGCATCAATGCGCCGTGCTTGCCCGTCACCGGATCGGCCGGTGGCAGCGCGACCTTCGGAATCGTCTTCAGCGCCTTGGTGTGATTCTCCGGCGTGGCCCGCGTGATCTCCATCTTCGATCCGGGCGGATAGGCGCCGATCACGCAGAAATCACCGCTCGCGTTGATGCACTGATGTCCGGTGCCGGCCGGCAGGATCGCGACATCGCCGGCCTTGATATCGAGCTCCTGGCCGTGATCGCCACCGAAGCGAACGCGGGCATGGCCGCGCGCGACACCGAGCACCTCATGCACCGTCGCGTGGTAGTGCAGGTAATCGTAGACGCCGTTGCGCCACGTGCCGCCCCAATCGTTGGTTTCGAACAGGTTTTCGATGGTCTTCTCGGGGCGCTTCGGATCGAGCGTCACCGCGCCCTGGTAGACCAGGAAGGGAAGGATGTTGTTCGGCACCAGCCCGTCATCCTCGAACACGATGGCGAGCGGTTCGGCAGAGTCGCGGACGACGGACATGGCAGGGCTCCTGCTACACGAAGGTGCCGTGACAACATTGAAGCGGGAGGAGGCGTTCCTCCAAAGGTCTCGTGTCCCGGACGCGATGCAGCGCGTAGCGCTGCTTCGCAGAGCCGGGACCCAAAACGCCGGCATGGGCCCCGGTTCAGCAGTGCATCACGCCGCCGGGAGCGGCGCGCTGCACTGCGCCCGGGGCACGAGAGCGCGCCTACGCGCTCTTCTTCTGCCGCATCAGATCGGCAAAGCGCTGGAAGAGGTAGTGCGAGTCGCGCGGACCCGGCGAAGCCTCGGGATGGTACTGCACCGAGAACACCGGCCTGCCGTCGAGCTGGATGCCGCAATTGGATCCGTCGAACAGCGAGATGTGGGTCTGCGTTGCACCCTTCGGCAGCGTGTTCTCGTCCACCGCAAAACCGTGGTTCATCGAGGTGATCTCGACCTTGCCGGTGGTCTCGTCCTTCACGGGATGATTGGCGCCGTGATGGCCCTGATGCATCTTCCTGGTCTTCGCGCCGACGGCGAGGCCGAGCATCTGGTGGCCGAGGCAGATTCCGAAGGTCGGCGTGCCCGACTTGATCACGTCCTGGATCACAGGCACGGCGTATTTGCCGGTCGCGGCTGGATCACCCGGACCATTCGACAGGAACACGCCGTCCGGCTTCATCGCCAGAATGTCTTCAGATGAAGTCGTTGCCGGTACCACCGTCACCTTGCAGCCGACGCCGGCGAGCAGGCGCAAAATGTTGCGTTTGATGCCGTAGTCGATGGCGACGACGTTGAACTCGGGCTTGTCCTGGCGGCCAAAACCCTTGTCCCACAGCCAGGGCGTCTCGTCCCAGGTGAAGCGCTGGCCGGAGGTGACCATCGGCACGAGGTCCATGCCCTCGAGGCCGGGCCATTCGCGCGCTTCTTCCTTCAGCCCATGCAAATCGAACTCGCCGTTCCTGGCATGTGCGATCACGGCGTTAGGCATGCCCTTGCTGCGGATCAGCGCAGTCAACGCGCGGGTGTCGATGCCGGAAAGGCCGATGATGCCGCGCGCCTTCAGCCACTGGTCGAGATGCTTGGTGGCGCGGTAATTCGAGGGGTCGGTGATCGCGGTGCGCAGGATCACGCCGCGCGCGCCGGGCGTCGCGGCCATGTTCACCGTCTCGATGTCTTCCTCGTTGGTACCGACGTTGCCGATATGCGGGAAGGTGAAGGTGATGAGCTGGCCGGCATAGGAGGGATCGGTGAGGATCTCTTCATAGCCGGTCATCGCGGTGTTGAAGCAGACCTCACCGACGGCGTGGCCTTCGGCGCCGAGACCAAAGCCTTCGAGCACCGTGCCATCGGCGAGCACAAGGAGCGCGGTCGGTTTATGGTCCGGCCAGGCGGTATCGTTTTCATGTTGTGTCATGAGCCCGCTTCATAAGCCCCCCGCGCGCGCGCGTCAAAGCGGGAAACGGCGGATTCACATGCGTTTTTGCATATTTGACAGGTCCCCTCAGGTACTCAAAGCTGGAACGGGTAATTTTTGCGCAGTTTCGGCAGCCGGTTCGGGAACAATGAACCGTGGGCCCGGTATGGCCTCTTTCCCGCAAACGGCCTAGATCAGGCGCAACGGATTGAAGGGATCACGATCATGCTGCGCGACGATATCAACAATGCAGTCAAGGAGGCCATGAAGGCCAAGGACGAGCGCAAGCTCTCCACGCTGCGCATGGTCAACTCGACCATCAAGAACGCCGACATCGAGGCGCGCGGGCACGGCAAGCCGCCGCTGTCGGATGCCGACCTGCTCGGCGTCTTCCAGAAGATGATCAAGCAGCGCCAGGAATCGGTCGAGCTCTACGACAAGGGCGGCCGCGCCGAGCTCGCCGCACAGGAGCGCGAGGAGATCGCGGTGATCTCGGCCTACTTGCCGAAGCAGATGTCGGATGACGAGGTGAAGAAGGTGATCGCGGACGCCATCACCGAGACCGGTGCCGCCGGCATGAAGGACATGGGCAAGGTGATCGCGGCGTTGCGGGCGAAGTACGCCGGGCAAATGGATTTCGGCAAGGCCAGCGGCCTGGTGAAGGCGGCGCTGACGGGCTGAGACCGTCATTCCGGGGCGCGCGTATGCGCGAGCCCGGAATCCATCGGGCCGCCGATTCCGTTGATCAATGGATTCCGGGCTCGCGCCAAGAGGCGCGCCCCGGAATGACAAGGGAGGCAACCGATGATCGCCGCGATCAAACCGTTCCGCATCGCCATCAGCGACGACGTCCTCACTGATCTCAAATCGCGCCTTGCCCGCACGCGCTGGCCGGAGGCGGAGCTGGTCGATGACTGGAGCCAGGGCGCGCCGTTGCATTGGATCCAGGAGATCTGCTCCTACTGGGCGAACGGTTATGATTGGCGCGCGCGTGAAGCAAAACTCAACCGCTTCGATCAGTTCACCACCGAGATCGACGGGCTCGACATCCACTTCCTGCATGTGCGCTCGAAAGAGCCGGCCGCGCTGCCGCTGATCATCACCCATGGCTGGCCCGGCTCGATCGTCGAATTTCAGAAGGTGATCGCGCCGCTGGTCGATCCGGTCGCGCATGGCGGCAATCCTGCCGATGCATTTCACGTGATCTGCCCGTCGCTGCCGGGCTTTGGCTTCTCGGGCAAGCCGACCACCACCGGCTGGGGTGTCGACCGCATCGCCGCGACCTGGGCCAAGTTGATGGACCGGTTGGGTTACACGCGTTACGGCGCGCAAGGCGGCGACTGGGGCTCGGCGGTCACGACCTCGCTCGGCGGGCAGGACGCGGAGCATTGCGCCGGCATCCACATCACGCTCGCCTTCAACGCGGCGCCGAAGGTCGAGGGCGAGCCGACGGCGGAAGAGAAGCGTGCGCTTGCGGGGCTCAAGCACTATGTCGATCTCGATTCCGGCTATTCCAAGCAGCAATCGACGCGACCGCAGACGCTCGGCTACGGCCTGACGGACTCGCCGAGCGGGCAGGCGGCCTGGATCCTGGAAAAATTCTGGGCCTGGACTGATTGCGACGGCCACCCCGAAAACATTTTTGACAAGGACGAGCTGCTCGACAACGTCATGCTCTATTGGACGACCGAGACGGCGACGTCGTCCGCACGGCTCTATTGGGAGAGCTTTGGCAAGCGCCAGACGACGCCCAAAGTGACCGTGCCGACCGGTGTGGCGGTGTTTCCCAAGGAGATCATCACGCCGGTGCGGCGTTGGATGGAGCCGAACTTTCCAGACATCACGCATTGGAGCGAGATGGAGAAGGGCGGGCATTTCGCTGCGTTCGAGCAGCCGGAGCTGTTCGTGCGCGATGTCAGAAAATTCTTTGCGACGGTGCGCTGAGCCATGCTGACCCCCGCGAAGGCGGGGGCCCATATCCCCAGGGAGAAGTTGTCACGCTCGACTGGCAAACCGCGAGTCGTCGCCAAACATCTCCTACGGCGTCTTGATCCCCATCGCCTTCAACGCATCCAGCATCCGTTGCGGCGGCCCCATCTTGACCACGAGCGGCGTGCCGGTCTCGAGCATGCTCTTGAGGCTGGACAGGATCGCGGGCCAGCCCGAGCGGCCACCAGCAAGAATGTCGTCGCTGAGCGGCCGATCATGGCCCTCGCTCATGGTGAGCCGCACCGCGTCACCGACCTCTTCGATGTCGTAGGTGACGAGGGTTGGCCCGAGCTTCTCGATCAGATCGGGCCAGTTCACGTTGAACGTGACCGAGAGTTTTCTCGGCGGGTCATATGCGAGCACCTCGCCGCTGATGTGCAGGGCGCCGTCGGGCGTGCGCACGATGAACGCCCCGCCGAGCTGTGGCTCGACCTCCACGGCATTGCCGAAGAAGTACTGCCGGCTGAACTCGGCCGAGGTCAGCGCCTCCCACACCTTCTCCGGCGTGGAGGCGATGTAGATGGTGTAGACCGTCAGCGGCTTGAACTGATCGAGATTCATTTTGGGTCGAATCCCTTGTTGAGCGCCGCGCGCGTGACGTTGAGCAGCTTGCCGGTCTCCAGCAAGGTCTTGAGCTGGGACAGGATCGCGGGCCAGCCGCTGGAGACAGCACCGAGATATTTGCCGCCCTCGATGAAGCCGTCATGCAGCACCGTCAGCCGCGTGACTGAATCGAAGGGCTCGAGCGTAAACAGCACCCGCGTAACCGGTTCGCCGCGCAGCTCTTCGAACTTCTGGTGCTTGAAGCTGTAAGACAGCCGTCGCGGCGCATCGGCCTCCAAAATCTCGCCGGAATCGGTGATTTCGCCGTCCAGCAGAAGCGCGAAAGGCGAGCCGACCTTCCAGTCCGACCGTACCTCGGCGCCGAACCAGTATTGCCTGGTGAACTCGCTCGACGTCAGCGCCTCCCACAACTTCTCCGGCGTGGTTTCGATATAGGTCACGTAGACGAATTGGGGCTTACTCATCGCGCTTCTCCAACTGACGTTTCAACTCGCTGAGCGCGGCGAGCTTGCCGCGCTCGAATTTCCTGATCCAGCGTTCGCCGATCTGGTGGATCGGCACCGGGTTGAGATAGTGCAGCTTCTCGCGTCCATGCCTGATGGTCGTGACTAGGTTGGCTTCTTCCAGAATTACAAGATGCTTTGTCACCGCCTGGCGCGTCATCTCCAGGCCTTCGCAAAGCTCGTTCAAGGTCTGGCCGTTCCTGGCGTGAAGCCTGTCCAGCAGCGACCGTCGTGACGCATCGGCGAGCGCTTTGAAGACCTCATCCATGGCGACAATAATAGGCAACCAAATGGTTGCATGTCAAGAGCTCCGTCATTCCGGGGCGACGCGTCAACGATGGTGTCTTTGGCGCCCGCAATTGGGTGTGCTAGCCTTGAATCCCAGCCAGCGCAGATTGGTTCCGGGAGGACTTTGATGTTCCGTTGCGTCTTGACTGCTGCCGCCCTCGTCCTTTTCGCCGGCAGCACGTTTGTTCACGCCCAGAAGCAGACCATCGGTGCGCCGCCCGAGGCGTCCAACATGAAGCTGGTGGGTGCCAATGATTTGCAGGCACGCAGCGCCTATCAGCCGACCATCCATCACCAGGGCGACCGCTGGATCGCCTATATCGGACACCACGGCGGCACTGACGACGTGCCGGCGCCCGTCAATCCGATGACGGGCCAGGCGGAGCCGAACGGCACCTCGATCGTCGATGTCACCGATCCCGCGCATCCCAAATATCTCAGGCATTTGCCTGGGCAGGAGGGCAAGTATGAATCCGGCGGCGCGCAGATGGTGCGGGTCTGCGACGGCAAGAGCTTGCCGAAGGGAGATCCGAACGCGGTCTACATGCTGCGCACCTTCGGCAGCGAGGCGCATGAGATCTGGAACGTTGCCGATCCCGCCAATCCCGCGCTGATCACGCGCATCGGCGGCTTGAAGGACACGCACAAGAGCTGGTGGGAATGCGACACCGGCATTGCCTATCTCGTCTCGGGCGCGCCGGACTGGCGCACACGGCGCATGACGCAGATCTATGATCTCTCTGATCCCGCCCATCCGCAAAAAATCCGCGACTTCGGCCTGCCCGGCCAGGAGCCCGGATCGACCGGCGCGGTGCCGACCGAGCTGCATGGGCCGATCTCGACCGGGCCGAATGGCAACCGCGTCTATTTCGGTTACGGCACCAACAAGGGCGGCATTTTGCAGATCGTCGATCGCGAGAAGCTTCTGAACGGGCCGAAGGAGCCGACGCCGGACAATCTGCGCCTTCCCGAGATCTCGCGGCTGCCGATGTCGGCGTTCAACGGCGCGCACACCACGTTTCCGATGCTCGACATGCCGGTTGCGGAATTCGCCGAGGACAAGGACGGCAAGACCCGCGACATCGTCATGATCGTCGACGAGGCGATTTTGAACGAATGCGGCGAGGCGCGTCAGATGGTGTGGTTCGCCGACGTCACCACCGAAACGCGGCCGATGATGATCTCGAGCTACACCGTGCCGGAGGCGAGCGGGCAGTTCTGCCAGCGCGGTGGCCGCTTCGGCTCGCATTCCTCGAACGAGAGCATGGCGCCGGTCTACTACAAAAAGATGGCCTTCATCGCCTTCTTCAATGCCGGCGTGCGCGCGCTCGACATCCGCGATCCCTATCATCCCAGGGAAGTCGGTTATTTCATTCCTGCGATCACGCAGGCGACCGACAAACGCTGCATTCCGGTCGAAGGCGGCGAGCGCTGCAAGGTCGCGATCCAGACCAACAATGTCGAGACCGACGACCGCGGCTACATCTACATCGTCGACCGCGCCAACACCGGCCTGCACATTCTCGAGCTGACCGGGCCGGCACGTGCCGCTGCCGGCCTGCCGAAGAACTGACGATGCGGCGCGCGGCGACGATCGCACTTGCCCTTGCCGCGCTCGGCGTGTCCGGCGTCGGCGCGTATCAGCTTGCGCCGCAGCCAGCGCCGACATCGGCGCATTGGCGGGAACTCGCCTGGCCGTTCCCGCGCGACGGCTGGCCTGCGGGCCGTGCGTTTCGATGCGAGGGCGGTGCGTGTGACGGCGCTGAGCTCTATATCCGCGCCAAGCGCGGCTTCTGCAATTGCGATAGCGGCGTCGCCGATGACGACGAGGTCGATCGTGTTGCCGATATCGATCTGATCTCTCCGCGCTTTACCGCGACCGGGCCGGGCGAGGTGGTGCATGTCGGCGAGATGCGCGGTCGTGCGCGGCGCTATGATCTCGCGATATATGACGGTACGAGCCACGCCGCGGTTGGCGTTGCCGTCTCGCGGCGCTGCGATCTCTTCGTTGCGGCGGCGCAGGGGCGGGGCGACGCCAACGCGATGCAGCATGCGGCGCTCGCATTGCTGGAGACGCAGGAGATGAAATCGTGGCTGGTTGCGGCGCTGGACGGGAAGTAAGTGCCATGCATTAATACAAGCAAACGCCCCCAGCTTGAGTCTTCATCATGATGTCCATGCAAGCCTATCTCGCCTTCATCGCTGCCTGCATCGCGCTCGCGTTGCTGCCGGGCCCGATCGTCACCCTCGTCATTGCCAACGGCCTGCGCCACGGCACGCGCGCGGCGCTGACCAACATTCTCGGCGTGCAGGTCGGACTGCTGATCGTGATCGGCATACTTGCGGTGGGCCTCACCACGCTCATGGCGACGATGGGCTATTGGTTCAACTGGGTGCGCTTTGCGGGCGCGGCCTATCTGGTCTGGCTCGGCATCAAGCTGATCCGCTCTCCGGTTGAGGGCGTCGACAGCGGTGCGCCGCCGCCACCCCCTCGCGGTGGCTTCCTTTTACAGGGCTTTGTCGTGGCGTTGTCGAACCCGAAGCTGCTGGTGTTCTTCGGGGCGTTCATTCCGCAATTCATGGACATGAGCAAGGATCACCTGTCGCAGGTCCTGGTGCTCGGAATCACCTTCATGGTGCTTGCCGGCTTGACGGACGGAATTTACGCGCTGCTTGCCGGACAGGTCCGCGGCTTTTTCTCGGCGCGCCGCACCCGCATGGTGTCCCGCGTGTCCGGCGGCTTCATGATCGGCGGCGGCATCTGGCTGGCATTGATCAGGGCCAAATGAGCTGACAACCCGGTTGAACCTTCGTCGGCGGCGATGCGTCCAAGGAAGCATTGCCGCTGACGAAGGATTTTTGCCGTGCCGAATTTGCCTCCGCTGGTTTACGCGATGCTGCTCGCGCCGCTCGCGCTGATCCTGATTGCCGCCATCGTGAAGACTTGGCAGGCGCGCGAGGCGAGGAGCTGGCCGCAGGTGTCAGGCAAGGTCGTCACGTCAGTTGCCGAGGTGCGCGAGGTCAGGGTGTCCGACGACGAGCGTGAGGACGGCTACCGCATGGAGAGCCGCAACTTCGCCAATGTGACCTACGAATATTCGTTGAGCGGCCGGAAACTGAGCGGTAACCGCGTCTCGATCGGAGAGGACCTCGGCAATTTCCAGGTCGCCGAGAAGCTCGCGAAATATCCGGCCGGCAGCATCGTCACGGTCTACTACAATCCGCGCCACCCCGATCAGGCGGTGCTGGAGCGCGACCTGCCCAAGGGCCTGTGGGGCTGTCTCGGCATCGGCTCGGCCATCGTCGTCGCCATCATCTTAGGCTCGGCGTTTGGCCTCAACCAGAGCTATGCCTGGCTCGCGCGTCACATCGGCCGGCCCGACCTTGCGGGGATGGTCGTGGGCTTCGGCGCGTTCGGCCTCGTCATCGCTCTGATGGGCTGGGCGGTGCGGCGGCAGGCCGCGGTGGCGACGCGTTGGCCAGTGGTGCCGGGCACCGTCAAGCTGTCGGAGATGGAGGAATATCACGAGGCGAGCGAGCCGGGCGAAAGCTGTGGCGTCGAGATGTTCGGCAAACGCGTCACCTATACCTACAGCTACCAGAATGTCCGCTACACCAATGAATGCGCGCGGGTCGCGGCCGGCACGCCACAGGCCTCCACCAAGTTGCTGGAGAAGCTGATGTCGCGCTATCAGGACGGCGCGACTGTGGAGGTCCACGTCAATCCCGACAACCCCGCCGAGGCCACGCTGGACGTTCGCGGCGGCGGTCGGTTCGCCTATGTGCTATGGGGCATCGCCGCGATCTTTGCTGCGCTCGCGCTGTTCGTCGCGACGCGCGGCTAGTCGACAAACAGCTCCGGCTTCAACTCCATCTCGATCTCCGCAAAGATCCTTGCCAGCCGCTCCGCCCATTGCTGCTGGCCGGGTTGATCCGCGATCAGATCCTGGCGGATCTCGATGCCGGTGTTGACGAGGCCGCGGGCCTCGCCGTGGACGGGAATGGTGTAATCGCTTAGATCGCTCACCGCATAGGGCTCATTATCGCCGACGACGAGATCGCCCTCTGCGCGCAGATGTTTCAACAGCAGCTTCGGCAGCACGGTGTCACGATTGTAGAGCGCCCCAATGTGCCAGGGCCGCGCGACGCCGGCATAAACAGGCGTGAAGCTGTGCAGCGACACCAGCACGGTGGGCCGCTTTGCGTGTATCCGGCTGTTGATCACCGTGTCGATGCGATGATGATAGGGCTCGAAGATCTCGCGCCGCCGTGCCGCGCGCTCGCTGTCCGGAATGCCCTCGTTGCGCGGGATCGCCGTCGCCTCCGATATCACGGGGATCGAGCTCGGCAGGCCCGGCGGCCGGTTGCAGTCAATCACGAGACGCGAATATCGCTGTGCGATCAGATGGGCATCCAGCATCTCCCCCATCCGCTCGGCAACGCCGGCAATGCCGATGTCCCAGGCGATGTGCCTGACAAGCTCGCTTTCCGGGATGCCGAGATCGCCGAGCGAGCGCGGCAGGATGCGGCCGTAATGGTCCGATGTGAGCAGGAAGGGTGATGTGCCAGCTGCATTCACCTCATGCACTGGCGGAATATCGCCTTCGCCAAGGAGTTGATCCGTTGCCTCGGCTGTGTCTAAAGCCATCCTGATTGCCTATGGAAAAAGCAGTCGCCCCGGAAATTGGGCAACGAATCGCTATAGATGGGTCTGCCCAAAATCACCATGATCTCCCGACGATGCCGCTGCTGACGATTCATCACAAGACCGAATATCGCTACAATCGTCCGGTGGCCTTCGGTGAGCACAGGTTCATGCTGCGTCCAAGCGACGGCCATGATCTGCGCGTGCTCGCCTCCAGGCTCGAAATCTCGCCGGAGCCGCTGTCGCTGCGCTGGATCCACGACGTGTTCGGCAATTCGGTCGCGATCGCTGATTTCGACGAGCGCGCGGACCGTCTGATCTTCGACTGGCACGTCACCGTCGAGCACACCCCGGCCGAGGAATTCGCGCTGACGCCGGACGATCCCGCTTACTTCTATCCCTTCGTCTATGACGAGGCGGAATTGCCCGATCTCGTCCAGTACATGACGCCGCAATATCCCGATCCCGACGGCAAGATCGCGCAATGGGCGCGCGGCTTTCTCGACCATGACGTGCCGTCGCCGACCTTCAAGATCTTGAGCCGCATCACGCACGCCATCCGCAAGCAGTTCAAATATCGCAGGCGTCACCAGCCGGGCACGCAAGCCCCGTTCGATACGCTGCAGGGGGGCACCGGCACCTGCCGCGACTATGCGCTGTTCATGATCGAGGCGCTGCGCCGGCTCGGCATCGCCGCACGCTTCGTCTCCGGCTACATCTTCGTGCCCGAAGACATCGCGCAGCACCATGTCGGCGGCGGCTCGACCCATGCCTGGGTGCAGGTCTATCTGCCGAGCGCGGGCTGGATCGAGTTCGATCCGACCAACGGCATCGTCGGCACCCGCGATCTCATCCGTGTCGCGGTCGCCCGCGACCCGCGCCAGGCGATCCCGCTGCACGGCATCTATATCGGCACCCAGGACGCCTTCGACGTCATGGACGTCAGCATCAAGGTGATCTCGGACGAGCAACGCAGCGGCGCGGAGCTGGCAGCGGAGGTCTTGTAAATACAGCTGTCTCCTTCGTCATTGCGAGCGAAGCGAAGCAATCCAGGGTCTTTCCAACGGCGATAGTCTGGATTGCTTCGTCGCAACAGCTCCTCGCAATGACGGCGTGGAGAGTTTATAGAGCCCCATGACCTCCGATCGTCTCTTCGTCTACGGCACCCTGATGCGCGGCTTCGACCACCCGATGGCGCGGCTGCTGGCGCAGCATGCGGATTTTCTGGGCGAAGCGAGCTGCCGCGGCCGGCTCGTGCTGGTGAAGCATTACCCGGGATTGCTGCTGTCCGACGCGCCGTCCGACCTTGCGCACGGTGAGCTTTTTCAACTGCGCGCAGGCGACGAGCTCCTGCGCGAGCTCGACATGTACGAGGCCTGTGGCGAGGGCTTTCCGGAGCCGACGGAATATTTGCGCCAGCTGATCGACGTGACCGGCGCGGACGGCACGACTGCGCCGGCCTGGACCTACGTCTACAATTGGCCGGTGACGGACCTGCCCCGCATCGAGTCCGGTCGTTTTCTCGACCACTAGGCCGACAGCACTTCCTTTACCAAGCGGATGTCGACCTCGCGCTCGACATAGGTCCATTCTTCGGTCCGCCTGAGCATGCCGACCAGCTCCTCGAACAGCGAAGCGTGGGTGGGCGCGAACTCGAACCAGGTCAGGAAATCGAAGGGCTCGCCGAGGTCGCGGCAGTGATAGAGCTGGCGCGCGATCGCGGGCAGAAAACGAAGACTGCCCGCGATGTGGTGCGATATGTCTTCAAAGATCTTGCGCCGCTCTTCCTGCGTCAGCTCCCACCAGGCCTGCGATTTGCGGATCGGGATCAGCGCCGCGCTGGTTGCCTCCGGTCGGCCGAGGCCGGCCTGCATGCTCACGAGCTGCTGCTTCTCGGCGCGCTCGGTGTAGCGCAGGCTGCTCGGCACACCAACGAGGCGCCAGGCATTGCGCGAGGGCACCAGCGGCAACGAGACGGCGTCGCTGTCGTTGACCGACAGCGCCGGCATGAAGGGCAGGGGCTCGCCTGTCACTGGCGACATCGAGGTCACGCGCCAGCCCCCGCTCTGGCCACCCCGAAAGGTCCTGAACATGGCCTATGGAAGCGTGGAACCGGGCTGGGTTCAAGGGCTCCGTCACCAGCATTCGGAGGTTTTGCCCCGGATCAAGCCCGCTTCTTCGGCTTCGACTTCTGCTGCATGTAGGAGCGCAGCACCGCATTCATGCGCCGCTGATAGCCCTCGCCCTCGCGTTTGAAGAAATCGAGCACGTCCTCGTCGAGCCGGATGGAGATCGCCTTCTTCCTCGGCGGCATCACCAGCACGGCATCCGACCAGTCGATATCGATCGGCACCGCATCGGGGTCGTTGGCGACAGCCTCGGCGATGTCTTCGTCGGTCAGCGCGTCGACGCGAGCCCAGTCAGTCTTCCCCTTCCTCGGGGAGTCCCTTGAAACGATTGTAGTATTTCTGCCGTTCGTCTTCCCGCGCACGCCGGACCGAGATGAACCGGCAGACCGTCCCGCGGATCGCACAGGCGACCGCGACTTCCCGCCCGTCGATGTAACCGAAGATTTGGTACCTGACTTCGTCATTGCGATCCGACCGGCGGATGAAGGTATGGCCGTCGAGAATTCCGCGCGCGTCTTCGAAGTCGATGCCGTGAATGCGCAGGTTTGTCGCGCGCTTCTTTGGATCCCATTCGAAGTCGCGAACGCTCGCGAACAGCAACTGCAAATCTTCCGTCATGGCAAATTGTCCAAATGACACCGCATTTTGCCGCGCATGAGGTTTGCTATGACGTCTGAAGCCGTAGCCGCGACTTCATCGTGTGCGTGTATATACAAATGTAATCGTTGTATGTCAACAATCCCGGTCCCGCCGGGAAAGGTCGAAACTGATTGCTCCATGGGCGGGTAGTCTAGGAACCCCGGGTAGGGATTTCGTTTCGCGAGAGATTTCCCGCCCTGTGCATAGGTCGAATAACCCGCATAACCCTGACAAACCTGACTTCTGGGCTGGCCGCACCTATATCCCTGATCCTTCGCCCGACTCACTCTGGATTGCGCTACACATGGCCGTGCGCTTCACGCCCCAATTCCTCGACGAGCTTCGTTCCCGGCTTTCGGTCTCCGAGGTCGTGGGCAAGCGCGTCAAGCTGAAGAAGGCGGGGCGGGAGTGGAAGGGGCTGTCGCCGTTCCAGCAAGAAAAGACGCCGTCCTTCTACGTCAACGACCAGAAGGGCTTTTATCACGACTTCTCCTCCGGCAAGCACGGCGACATCATCAACTTCGTGATGGAGACCGACGGCCTGCCGTTTGCCGAAGCCGTCGAGCGGCTCGCAAGCCAGGCCGGCCTGCCGCTGCCGGCGGTCACGCCGGATGCCGCCCGGCACGAGCAGCGGCGGCGCACGCTGCATGACGTGATGGAGCTTGCCGCGAAATTCTTCGCGGAGACGCTGGCCTCGCGCGTCGGCGCGAAAGCGCGCGGCTATCTCGCCGATCGTGCGATCTCGCCGGCGACGCAATTGCAGTTTCGGCTGGGCTATGCGCCGCCGCCGCCCGAGCGTTTCGCGCTGAAAGAGCATCTCGGCAAGCTCGGCGTGTCCGTCGAGGACATGATCGAGACCGGGCTGCTCGTGGCCGGCAACGACATTCCCGTGCCCTACGATCGCTTCCGTGATCGCGTGATGTTTCCGATCACCGATTTGCGCGGCCGCGTCATCGCCTTCGGCGGACGCGCGCTGGAGAAGGACGTTCCGGCCAAGTACCTGAACTCGCCGGAGACGCCGCTCTTCCACAAGGGCGACAATCTCTACAATCACCAGACCGCGCGCAAGGCCACCCACGACGGCAGCGCACTGATCGTGGTCGAGGGCTATGTCGACGTCATCGCCATGGTCACGGCGGGTTTCCCAGGCGCCGTCGCGCCGCTCGGAACTGCGCTGACCGAAAACCAGCTCGCGCTGCTCTGGAAGATGGCGGACGAGCCGATCCTCTGCTTCGACGGCGATCGCGCCGGACAGAAGGCCGCTTATCGTGCCGCTGACCTTGCCTTGCCGTTTCTTGCGCCGGGCAAGAGCCTGCGCTTTGCGCTTTTGCCGGAAGGGCAGGACCCCGACGATCTCGCGCGCTCCGGCGGGCGCGGTGCGATCGAGGAGGTGATCGCCGCGGCGCGTCCGCTTGCCGACATGATTTGGTCGCGCGAGCTCGAAGGCGGCAATTTTGCCACGCCCGAGCGCCGTGCGGCGCTGGAAGCGCGCATCAAGGAATTGTCTAACGGCATCCGTGATGAGGTGGTCCGGCGTTACTACCGCAACGAGTTCGTCGAGCGGCTCCAGCGGACGTTTGCACCCGACGGCGGGCGCGGCGGCTTTGCTGGCAGGGGCAATTTCCGCCAGGGCGGCGGCGGCCGCTCGTTCCAGCCCCGCGGCGGGGGGCAGGCGAATCGATTCGGTGGCCAGGGATTCGGCCAAGGGTTTGGGCAAGGATCTGGCCAAGGATTTGGCGGAGGCCGCCGCGGCCCGCCCGGCCCGGTCCCGCTCCCCTCCGGCCCCTACCAGGCGGCGAGCCCCCAGCTGGCGGCGAGCCCGATCATGCGGGGGCAGCGTAGCGCCATCTCCCGCCGCGAGGCCCTGATCCTGCAAAGCCTGATCAACCACCCTTGGCTGCTGCATGAGCACCTCGAGGAAGTCGCGGCCCTGGAGTTCGCCCACCCCGAGGCCCACAAGCTCAGGGCCGGCATCATCGCGGCTTTCGCCAACGATCATCACCACTCGCCAGACCCCGGCGTGCAGGCCGAGAAGATGCGGGCCGATATCGAAAAGGGCGGATTTTTGCAGCTTCTTCAAAGAGTTGAGGGTGGCATCACCACCGCGGCGGTGTGGGGTGCCCGGGAGGGCGCGGCCCGCGATGACGTTCTTGCGACCTGGCACCAGCTCGTTGCCTTGCATCGGCAGTACCATTCACTACTTAGAGAGCTGAAAGACGCCGAGCTGGCCTTGGGGGACGATCCCAGCGAGGCCAATCTGGCGTGGCTGCGTGACGTCAAGGCCCGGCTGGCCGCGGTCGACGGCACCGAGGCCCTGATCGAGGGTTTTGGCGAGTTGTCGGGCCGGTTCCAGAAGAGCGTGTGATGAAAGAATCATGCGGACGGCCGCGCTAGGCACCGCTAAAAGACTCGCCAAATCCAAGGTTTGGCGGCAAAAACAGGGTTAATCGAGGCTTAACGGTCTTGTAGCACTTTGGCCCCCAGGCGGCCGCAGGCAGAACAGACGCGTCAGGAATGAATCCGCGCAATAGCTGTTGGCACTTCACCTGCATCCGCTGCGACAAAGAGGCTCACGAAGCGTTAGGCAAATCCGGCGAGAGAAAGGTCGGGGTGGCGAGAAATGTGCGCGCCGCCCTTTCCGTGTCGAGATCTGACGAAGCGAGAGCGTCGAGCAACAGGTTCAAGTGATTTCACGCGGGCGCGCGCACGCCTGCATGAAACGCGTTTAGGAGCAATGGATGGCCACCAAGGCAAAGACCCTGCAGGCGAAGGATAAGGAAAAGGACGACAAGGCAGCGGACGCGCCGGAGAAGGACTCCCAGGACGCGCCGTCTCCGTTGCTCGATCTGTCCGACGCGGCAGTGAAGAAGATGATCAAGCAGGCCAAGAAGCGCGGCTTCGTGACCTTCGATCAGCTCAATGAAGTTTTGCCGTCCGACCAGACCTCGCCCGAGCAGATCGAGGACATCATGTCCATGCTCTCGGACATGGGCATCAACGTCACCGAAGCCGACGACAGCGAAGGCGAGGAAGAAAAGGACGAGGGCGGCGAGGACGAGACCGACAACGAACTCGTCGAGGTCACGCAGAAGGCCGTCACCGAGGTCAAGAAGAGCGAGCCGGGCGAGCGCACCGACGATCCCGTGCGCATGTATCTGCGCGAGATGGGCACCGTCGAGCTGCTCTCCCGCGAAGGCGAAATCGCGATCGCCAAGCGCATCGAGGCCGGCCGCGAGGCGATGATCGCGGGCCTCTGCGAAAGCCCGCTGACCTTCCAGGCCATCATCATCTGGCGCGACGAGCTCAACGAAGGAAAGATCTTCCTTCGCGACATCATCGATCTCGAGGCGACCTATGCCGGGCCCGATGCCAAGGCCGGCATGAACACTGCGATGATCGCCGGTCCCAACGGCGAAGCGCCGGCCGAAGGTGACCAGCCCGTCGCTGCCGTGGGTGCGCCCGCGCATGTCGCGCCGCCCGCCGCTCCCCCGGCGCCGACCCCGTTCCGCGCCGCGCCAGCCGGCGGCAATGCCGGCGAGGCCGAGAAGGATCCTGCGGAGTCCGCCGCCGAAGCCGACATGGACGAGGACGACGAGTTCGAGAACCAGATGTCGCTTGCGGCGATCGAGGCCGAGCTCAAGCCGAAGGTGGTCGAGATCTTCGACAAGATCGCCGACAGCTACAAGAAGCTGCGCAAGCTTCAGGAGCAGGACATCCAGAACCAGCTCCAGAACGAGTCGCTCTCGCCGCACCAGGAGCGCAAATACAAGAAGCTGAAGGACGAGATCATCGTCGAGGTGAAATCGCTGCGCCTGAACCAGGCCCGTATCGATTCACTGGTCGAGCAGCTCTACGACATCAACAAGCGCCTCGTCTCGCACGAGGGCCGCCTGATGCGCCTCGCCGATAGCCACGGCGTCGCGCGCGAGGACTTCCTGCGCAATTACACCGGCTCGGAGCTCGATCCGCGCTGGCTCAACCGTGTCTCGAAGCTTTCGGCCAAGGGCTGGAAGAACTTCGTCCACCACGAGAAGGACCGCATCAAGGACCTCCGTCACGAGGTGCATCAGCTCGCGGCGCTGACCGGCCTCGAGATCGTCGAGTTCCGCAAGATCGTGCACTCCGTGCAGAAGGGCGAGCGCGAAGCCCGCCAGGCCAAGAAGGAGATGGTGGAAGCCAACCTCCGTCTCGTGATCTCGATCGCCAAGAAGTACACCAACCGCGGCCTGCAATTCCTCGACCTGATCCAGGAAGGCAACATCGGCCTGATGAAGGCCGTCGACAAGTTCGAATACCGCCGCGGCTACAAGTTCTCGACCTACGCCACATGGTGGATCCGGCAGGCGATCACCCGCTCGATCGCCGACCAGGCGCGCACCATCCGCATCCCCGTGCACATGATCGAGACGATCAACAAGATCGTGCGCACGAGCCGCCAGATGCTCAACGAGATCGGCCGCGAGCCGACCCCGGAAGAGCTCGCCGAAAAGCTCGGCATGCCGCTCGAGAAGGTCCGCAAGGTCCTCAAGATCGCCAAGGAGCCGCTCTCGCTCGAAACGCCGGTCGGTGACGAAGAGGATTCACATCTCGGCGATTTCATCGAGGACAAGAACGCGATCCTCCCGATCGACGCCGCGATCCAGTCGAACCTGCGCGAGACCACCACGCGCGTGCTCGCCTCGCTCACCCCGCGCGAAGAGCGCGTGCTCCGCATGCGCTTCGGCATCGGCATGAACACCGACCACACCCTGGAAGAAGTCGGCCAGCAGTTCTCGGTGACCCGCGAACGTATCCGCCAGATCGAAGCCAAGGCGCTGCGGAAGCTGAAGCATCCGTCGAGGTCAAGGAAGCTGCGGAGCTTTTTGGATAACTAGAGCACTTACTCACAAATCGGGAAGGCCGGTCCGTTACGGGCCGGCCATTCGTTCCGAAGCCGTAGCTTCAACGCCCGGGATCTCCAAGCGTGGCTCGCTGCTTCTTATCGCGTGTCTTGTTGGGATCTTCGATCGCTTCAACCGACTGGATGTATTCTGCGATATACTCCGGTGGTAAGCCGTGTTCCTTGCCACCGGCAAGAACAAAATCCTTGTACCAGCTATAGGGTTTGAGGCTCTCGTCGATGTAGTCGGAGGTGGCGAGATAGGTAAGGACCTTCCGCCTCCGACCTTTCTCGTTGATGACCGTGACCATTGCATGCTCATAGCCGCTGCCGACGCCTTCGGCCTCATCTAGTTTGGCACGCTCGGCGGGATCAAAGGCAAACAGGACTCCGATCACACTATTGTCGTTGCCACTAGGAAATGCGTTGCATTTACCGGACTTGTCCTTGCTCCGCTTGTGGAAGCGAAGCGCATGGTTCGGCAAGGCGGCAATGCCGAGTGGCTTGCAACTTGGCATACGCTTGCGCAGTCGGTCGGTCGACATGTTAGATCCGTAGGCAAAATAGACAGCTGGCTCTGGTGGTCCTGTTTCCATTTTTTTCAGCGGTTCGATCGGCGGGTCGCCAGGCTTACGGATCGTTCGCAGCGGGACTGCCATGATGCTGTGCTCATCGGATTTTTCGCCCTCACGAGTGATGATGGATTGCCCATCCTCACGGTCGAGGATCGGGACTGGCCTGCCGGTCCATTCGCAATCGGCGCAGCGCGGTCGTTCCCAGAGGACGCCGGGCGCAGCAGAATTTTCGCCCAGTTCGGGCCCGAGATGCGGCGAGCCGCACTTCGGGCATTCCTCAGGCACACCGCGCAACGCGCGAAGGATGAATCCAGTCACCATGCCGCTAGAGCGTTCGCCCATCTGA
>NZ_VSSR01000021.1 GCF_008123515.1 Bradyrhizobium cytisi | reverse complement strand
CATGTGAGCAATCCAGAATCTTTCCGCGGCGGCGGTCTGGATTGCTTCGTCGCAAGGGCTCCTCGCAATGACGACGGAGCGAGTCGGGCCGCTACGCCTTCAACTCCACCGTCTTGAACTCCGCAGGCAAAATCACCTCCAGTAACTCCACGTCGTCAGAATAATCCAAGATCATGTGCTTGATCTTCGGCGGCTGGGTCCAGGCGCTGCCTTCCTTCATCAAGGTCTCGCCCTGCCCGTCCATGTAGGTCTTCACCCAGCCCTTGAGCACGTAGACCATCTGGAAGTCGACGTCGTGGAAGTGCAGTTTTGAGACCTCATCGGGATCGCAGGGGCCTTGCAGGCGGATCACATGGGCTTGCGCGAGGCCATGGCTTGCAGCGGCGATGCCGAGGTCGCGGTATTTTGCGTAGGCGCGCAGGCCGTCGGCTTTGAAATCTTCCTCGCGATGGTGGCTGATGGCGATGCGCTGCTTCGGGCGCGCGGGTTTCTTCGTTGCGGCCTTGGTTGTTGTCTTGGCGGGCGTCGTGCGCGCCTTCGCTTTCACGGCTTTGCGCGCGGAGGATCGCGCGGCGGATTTGGCGCCGCTCCGCTTCTTCACCGCAGTCTGGGCTGCGCTGCGCGATTTTGTTTTCTTGCTTGTTTTCTTGCTTGTCTTCTTGGCCATGGGCCGGCCTCCCCTGGTGTTATCGGGAAAGGCTAGCACGGAAACATATCTCGTAGGGTGGGCAAAGCGGGAAGCGTGCCCACCATTGCAAATGGAAGCGCGAAGAGATGGTGGGCACGGCGCGCGAAGTGCGCGCCTTTGCCCACCCTACCGCACCGTCCAAGCCCTCAATTCAGCCGGAACACGCCATCCACGGCGCGCAGCTCGGCGGGCTTGATCAGCTTGGAATGCGCGACCGTCACCGAGTGAAGCGGGCCGTCGAGCTTCTCTTCCCAGAACGCCAGGAAATCCTTCAGCGCCGGGAATTTCGGAAACATGTCGTAGTTCTGCCAGACATAGGTCTGAAGCAGCGAAGGATGATCCGGCATCCGATAGAGAATCTGTGCCGTCGTCAGCCCGTAACCCAATAGCTGTTTCCGGAAATCGTCGGAAACGGCGCCCGCCCGCAAGCCCATGCCAACCTCCTTTGCAGGAGCGCATATTCAGGGGATGGCTTGCCGGTACGCTGCTGACGAGCCACCCGGTGAAGATGCGCTCACATGAGAGAAATGTGACGCAAACTGACAATCCATCTCAAGCCCAAAAGTTTAACAAGCTGTTGAAATTCAATGCGTTAGCAGCAGACACGGCTCCGTGCTAATACGCCCCAAGGGCCCTCCAAGACCGGTTAACGATGGTAAAGGGATTCTGGCAGACAGGCCTTCTGAGTGCCGATTTTTCTGCTAGAAGCCCTTGCCCCCGCAAAATTCCTGTCCTATTTCAGCCTCGCCTGTGCTAGCACTCGTGGGCACAGACTGCTAACGCCTAAAAATTCCCATACCGTGCAACTACTTAGGAGGACTGCATGAAATTCCGTCCGCTTCACGACCGCGTCGTGGTCAAGCGCATCGACGCAGAAGAGAAGACCGCCGGCGGCATCATCATTCCCGACACTGCCAAGGAAAAGCCCTCGCAGGGCGAAATCGTCGCCGTCGGCCCTGGTGGCCGCGACGAAGCCGGCAAGCTGATCCCGATCGACCTGAAGGTCGGCGACCGCGTGCTGTTCGGCAAGTGGTCCGGCACCGAGGTCAAGATCGACAACGTCGACCTGCTGATCATGAAGGAAAGCGACATCATGGGCGTCCTCGACGTCCCCGCTTCCAAGAAGAAGGCGGCCTAACAGCCCCCTCTCTCCCCCAGCTAAACCCCTCAAGGAAAAATCCAGATGTCAGCTAAAGAAGTCAAATTCGGCGTAGATGCGCGCGACAAGATGCTGCGCGGCGTCGACATCCTCGCCAACGCGGTGAAGGTCACGCTCGGTCCCAAGGGTCGCAACGTCGTCCTCGACAAGTCGTTCGGCGCTCCCCGCATCACCAAGGACGGCGTCACCGTCGCCAAGGAGATCGAGCTCGACGACAAGTTCGAGAACATGGGCGCGCAGATGGTGCGCGAAGTCGCCTCCAAGTCCGCCGATGCGGCCGGCGACGGCACCACCACCGCAACCGTTCTCGCGGCTGCGATCGTTCGCGAAGGCGCCAAGTCGGTTGCCGCCGGCATGAACCCGATGGACCTGAAGCGTGGTATCGACCTGGCCGTGGAAGCCGTGGTCGCCGACCTCGTCAAGAACTCCAAGAAGGTCACCTCGAACGACGAGATCGCCCAGGTCGGCACCATCTCGGCCAACGGTGACGCAGAGATCGGCAAGTTCCTCTCCGATGCCATGAAGAAGGTCGGCAACGAGGGTGTCATCACCGTCGAGGAAGCCAAGTCGCTCGAGACCGAGCTCGACGTCGTCGAGGGCATGCAGTTCGACCGCGGCTACATCTCGCCCTACTTCGTCACCAACGCCGACAAGATGCGCGTTGAGATGGACGACGCCTACATCCTCATCAACGAGAAGAAGCTCTCCTCGCTGAACGAGCTGCTCCCGCTGCTCGAGGCCGTGGTGCAGACCGGCAAGCCGCTGATCATCGTCGCCGAGGACGTCGAAGGCGAAGCGCTCGCGACCCTGGTCGTGAACCGTCTGCGCGGCGGCCTGAAGGTCGCGGCCGTCAAGGCTCCGGGCTTCGGCGATCGCCGCAAGGCCATGCTGCAGGACATCGCGATCCTGACCGGCGGCCAGGCGATCTCGGAAGATCTCGGCATCAAGCTCGAGAACGTCACGCTCAACATGCTCGGTCGCGCCAAGAAGGTGATGATCGACAAGGAGAACACCACGATCGTCAACGGCGCCGGCAAGAAGGCCGACATCGAGGCGCGCGTGGCCCAGATCAAGGCGCAGATCGAGGAAACCACCTCGGACTACGACCGTGAGAAGCTCCAGGAGCGTCTCGCCAAGCTCGCTGGCGGCGTCGCGGTGATCCGCGTCGGCGGCGCGACCGAGGTCGAGGTGAAGGAGCGCAAGGATCGCGTTGATGACGCGATGCATGCGACCCGCGCTGCTGTCGAGGAAGGCATCGTCCCGGGCGGCGGCGTCGCCCTGCTCCGTGCTTCCGAGCAGCTCAAGGGCCTGCGCACCAAGAACGACGACCAGAAGACCGGCGTCGAGATCGTGCGCAAGGCGCTGTCGGCTCCCGCTCGCCAGATCGCGATCAACGCCGGTGAAGACGGCTCGGTGATCGTCGGCAAGATCCTGGAGAACAAGACCTACGCTTACGGCTTCGACTCCCAGACCGGCGAGTACGTCAACCTGGTCACCAAGGGCATCATCGACCCGACCAAGGTGGTCCGTACCGCGATCCAGAACGCAGCCTCGGTTGCGGCCCTGCTGATCACCACGGAAGCCATGGTCGCCGAGCTGCCCAAGAAGGGCGGCGCCGGTCCGGCGATGCCCCCGGGCGGCGGCATGGGCGGCATGGACTTCTAAGTCCAACGACCTCGATGACTACGAAACCCCGGCAGCGATGCCGGGGTTTTTGTTTGAGGTGATACACTCTGTGGTAGTATCATTCTATTGTCATTCCGGGGCGGCGCAAAGCGCCGAGCTACGGTGCGCAATTGCGCACCTGAGAATCCATTTCACCGCTTGCTCATGGCCTATTACGTCTACCTCCTCGCCAGCAAGAAGTACGGCACGCTCTATCTCGGCGTGACGAACAATATCGTCCGGCGCACTCACGAACATAAGAGCAAAGTCATTGCTGGGTTCACCAAACGATACTCTGTCAGCCGATTGGTATGGTTCGAGATCTACGACGATCCCGTCACTGCGATCACACGCGAGAAGGAGTTGAAGAAGTGGCGGAGGGAATGGAATATCCGGCTTATTGAGGAGAAGAATCCTCAGTGGATTGATCTGTATCCGCAAATTGCGGTCTGACCTCGCCGGTCAATGGATTCCGGACTCGGCGCTACGCGCCGCCCCGGAATGACCGAGGGGCTAACCCACCCTCCCCATCCGATCCGGGCGCAGCTCGCCTCTGGAATCGAGCGACCAGAAGATCCGCGTCACCTTGCCGACCAGATTGTCCATCGGAATAAAACCCATCGCCGACTTGAAGCGGCTGTCGGTCGAGTTGTCGCGGTTGTCGCCGAGCGCGAAGAAATGGCCTGGAGGCACGGCGTAGACTTCGGTGTTGTCGACAAAACCGTTGTCGACACAGTCATACGTGACGTAGCTCGCGCCGTTCGGCATCGTCTCGCGCCAGCGCTTCACCTTTGCACCGACCTCGCCGCCGCAGGCGGCGCCGGCGGACACGTCCTTGAGCGCAACGCGCGTCACCGGCTGGTCGTTGAGGAAGAGCTGCCCCTGCCGCATCTGGATGCGATCGCCGGACAGCCCGACCACGCGCTTCACATAATCGACCGACGTATCTTTCGGCGACCGGAATACGACGATATCGCCGTAGGCGGGATCGGCGGCGCGGAAACGGCCGGAGATCCATGACGGCGCGAAGGGAAACGAGTAGCGGCCGTAGCCGTAGGCATATTTGGCGGCGAAGACGTAGTCGCCGACCATCAGCGTGGGCGTCATCGAGCCGGACGGGATGTTGAACGGCTGATACAGGAAGATGCGAAACAGAAAGGGTGGCGACCACAGCACGGGAACGAGCAGGATCAGGATGACGATCGCCTTCCATTCGCTGGATCTGGCGCGCGGCCGGTTGGTGCTCTCAAGAGTAGTCATTGCCTGCCCTGCCCGGGATTGTCGTCGCCACAGGATTGCGCAACCTATGGGCGCGCGCAATCCCAGGCCTGCTTGAGTTGGTCGTCAATTTGCCAAGCTGCGTTCAAAGGGCCGCCTGCAGGCGATCAACTGCGCGACATGTCCTGGAAACACGTTCTCACCCAGTCGATCGTCACGCGCGTTGCGGCATCGCGCTTGAGGTGGTTCTGCACGAGCAGCCAGACGTCGCGGCGCTTCGGCAGCAGCGTCGCGCGCAGGCGGCGATCACCGAGCAGATCCGCGCAAACATACTCCGGCAACACGCCGGCGACCTGATACGAGCGGATCAGGTTACGGATGACCCGGACGTTGTCGGTGACGCAGCGCGCGCGGGCTTGCCTCGTGCGCAGGAATTGCATCTCGGGAATGTCACCGAGCTCGTCCGGATAGGCGCACAGCACCGGCTCACCCTCGGTCGTAACAGGCTCGAAATAATAGATGCTGATATCGCCGAGCCTGGAGATCGCAAAGTCACCTTTGTCGGGCTTGCGCAGCCGGATGGCGAGATCGGCTTCCCAGCGCGAGAAGTTGACGTTCTCGCTCGAGGTGAGGAATTGCAGCGTCAGGCCGGGATTGGCGCGCAGGAAGTCGCTCGCGCGCGGCGCCAGCGCCTCCTCGGCGACCGTGTTGGTGGAGGCGATGCGCAGGCGTCCCACCGGACCTGCCAGGCTCTCACTGAGGCGACCGATCTCGGTGGCATGTGCGGCCATCGCCTCGACATGGGCCAGCACCGCCTCGCATTGCCGCGTCGGCCTGCGGACGCCGTCGGCGGCCTCGAACAGACGCAAACCGAGCGCACGCTCGATGCGCGACAGCCTGCGCCCGACCGTGGTCTCGTCGATGCGCAGCCGCGCGCTGGCGCCCGCATAGGTGCCCTCGTCCCTGACCGCAGCGATGATGCGCAGATCGTCCCAGTTCATCGACCGAGGCTATACCGGCCGGGAGCAGCCTGCAATATCGCAGCCACCCGCTGCAATTTCCCTGCATATCGGCAGGGATTGCCGGAGTTATGTTTGCCGCGCCTCTTGCCCCCCGGAGATGTCAAAGACCATGACGACCGCAAAGACCCTGCTGCAGCTCGCCGGTGCCGATCTCAACCCGCCGCGTCTCGGCGACGCCGCGCTGGTGCTGATCGATATCCAGAACGAATATCTCGCAGGCCCCCTCGCCTTGCCCGACGCCCGGCCCGCAATCGCGCGGGCGGGTGCACTCCTGGCACGGGCCCGCGAGAGCGGAGCCGCGATCATCCATATCGCCCATCGCGGCAAGGCCGGCAGCCTGTTCGATCGCGGCGCCGACCGCGGCGCCATCGTCGTCGAGCTAAGCCCCCGTGCCGGCGAGCTGGTGATCGAGAAGGAGTTGCCGAATGCGTTTGCCGGCACCGATTTGCAGGCGCGCCTTGCCGCAACCGACAGGAAGAACATCGTGCTAGCCGGCTTCATGACGCATATGTGCGTCAGCTCCACGGCGCGCGCCGCGCTCGACCTCGGCTTTCGCACCACGATCGATGCCGACGCCTGCGCCACGCGCGATCTGCCTGACGGGCGCGGCGGCACGCTGGACGCCCGGACCGTCCACGAGGTTGCACTCGCCGAGCTATCGGACCGCTTCGCGATTATCGCGCGCGGCGATGCGCTGACATAACGGAGCAACGCGATGCTGCAACTCTATTTCTCGCCGATGGCCTGCTCGCTTGCGAGCCGCATCGCGCTCATGGAAGCCGGCCTCGATGCGCGCTATCACCTGGTACATCTCGCGACCAAGACAGTCGCGGACGACGACAGCGATTTTCGCGGCATCTCGCCGAAGGGCGCGGTGCCGGTCCTGGTGCTGGAGAACGGCGAGCGGCTGACGGAATGCGCGGCGGTGCTGCAATACATCGCCGACCTCAACCCTGAGCGCGGCCTTGCGCCGCGGCCGGGCGAAGCGGATCGCTACCGCCTGCAGGAATGGCTGAGCTTCACCGGCGCCGAGATCCACAAGGCGTTCCTGTTTCCGACCTTCTGGTACAAGGACGAGGGCTCGCTCGCCAAGCCGCGCGCGAGGATCGCTCAGACCTTGTCGGTGCCGGCAGCACATCTTGCCGATCGTGAATTCCTCGTCGGCGACAGCTTCACCGTTGCCGATGCACATCTCACCTGGGCTTTGCTGCTGCTCCGTGCCGCAGGCGTCGACATCGCGCAATGGCCGTCATTGTCGGCCTATCTCGAACGCATGCGGGCGCGGCCCATGGTGCGGGAAGCGATCGCCACCGAGACGGCGCTGCGCAAGGCCATGGCGGCTTGAGCGCGCCTCAGTCGACCCGCGCCAGCACCGCGAGCCTGCGGATGCCCTTGTTGCGATAGGCGTCGAGGAACGCGTAATAGTCCTTAAACGACACGCAGCCGTTGGAATCGCCGTTCGGCCCGAGCATGAAGGTGTGCGCGAGCAGACCGTCGCGGCCGTAGATCGCGTTCTCGCCGCCGACCGGGGTCAGCCGCAGCGCCGGCACGCCGTGGAACAGCGCTTCGCGCGGCTTCAGCTCGTAGATGTGCGGCGGGGTCACGCCGCGCATGCGCACGCGCGAGGAACGGGGATCATCGAGGTTGGAGCCCAGGCCGGAATGCGCCTCGAGCCTGGTGCCATCGGGCAGATACACAGTCTTCGCCGTGATGTCGTAGACCGCGGTCGAGCGGTCATAGGGCGGCGAGCCGCCCAGCATCGGGTTCTGCTCCTTCGGCGCGATGGAAGCGGTCACGCTGGCATCGGCCGAAGCATAAGCAAGCAAGCCGCCGGACGGCTCGCGCTTGCCCCAGAGCTTCTCCACCATCGACTGACGCGGACCGGTGATCGACATCACTGCGGCCTTGGCGCGATCGGCAAACGACTTTGGCTTCGCTTCGGGCGCCGGCACGATCTCGGCCGGATCGGCCGACGCGAGCTGCACCGGCGCGTCAGCGCGCTTGGTCTTCGCGGCGTCCGCGATCTTCTCGACGGCCTTGGCCGGGCTCTTCAGCACGTCTGCGACCCTGGCGACGACGGTCGGCTTCGCCGCTTCCTTGGCGTCGGCGACCTTCGCCGCAGGCGCAGCGCTCGCCGCGTTGGACTCGACGCCCTGCGTCGCCGCGGCGGCAAAGCGCTCGTTGAACATCTCGCGTGAAATCGGTGCAGCCACCTGCAGCCGGTCGGGCAGCAGCGCAAAGGTGTCCCGGATGGCCTCGCCCGCCTCGCGCAGCGCGACCTTGGGCGCACGCTTGACCACGGGCTCGTCGTAGCCGGAGCTGCCGACGGTCGGATAGACGCTGGCGGCGAAGATGTTGTTGTAGACGGTCCAGCCGGCAAGCACGACGCAGCCAATCACGGCCGCGCCGAGCACGTTTTGGGTGGTCATTTTCCGGGAAGACTTCCGATGAGAATGCTTGTTCGGATTCTTGGGCTTCCGTGCCGCGTAACTTTGCGCAGCGATACTCGTACTCATTCGCCTTGCGTCCAGGACGGTGTCACTCAGTCCCCCTTCGAAGTGCCGCTGGTCACGTTCCGGGAACAGCATCTCGCAGAGGGTCGGAGCGTCATTAAGGCGACTTTTAGTTAAATGCGGATTAAGTTCGGGCGTATGTAGGGCAGGTCGTTAACGCTGTGCCATTTCGAGAAAAAAGCCCGCAGAACTACGGACTTAGGCGAAGCTGTTAACCACACTTCTCGGCCGGTTCGGCACGGTCGGCGGACGTCTCCGGCCGCATCTTTGGACGCACCAACCAAGTCGTTTTCGTGGTCATCAATATCCGGAAGATAGCGGGGATACGTTGCGCGAGGCTGGTGCGTTCAACTGCAGATGTCAGCACAACGGCGGCAGCAGATCACGCACGTCACACATCGCGCGACGATCGCTCGCGGCACGGCGCGCCTTGACTGAAAGTTGATCGCGCCGGGCTGGAAATGGACGCAGCGACAAAATAGCTACCCAAAGGGAGGCTGGCATGAGAGGGATTTCGCGCGGCGGGTTTTGCGCCCTGGCGTGGTCATTGGTGTTGATCGGATCTGCAATTGCACAGCCGGCCGCCAATGCGGGCTGCACGGCAACACCATCGGCCGCGGGGACGCAGACCTGGCGCTGCAACAACGGCATCACGATCGTCGCAGAAAGTGGCGCCAGATTTGAACTGAACGACGCCAACCGCGACGGACATATTGACTCCGTGGAGTTGAGCAGCAAGGCGCTGCTGGTCGAGGTGCCCAGGAAGCCCGGCGGCAATCCCTTCAAGGTGCTGACGCCGCAGGCGATCGCCGCCGTCCGCGGCACCAAATGGGCGGTCGATGTCGCCGAGGCCAAGACCTCCGTGTTCGTCGCCAACGGCCGTGTCGGCGTGGCCCGCAGGGCGGCGCGTGGACGCGGCGTGGTGCTGGGCCCCGGCCAAGGCGTCGACGTGGAAGCGGCGGGTCCGCTGACCGTCAAGACGCTGACCGTCAAGACATGGGGCCAGCCGCGCGTCGACGCGCTGATGGCAAGACTCGGCCAATAGGCCTGCCCGGTCAGGCCGGGATATTAAAGAAGATTGCAGTACGACGGCATGAAGCGACGCGTTCAAATTCTGGTGGCACTTGTCCTCACTGCGCTGTGGGGCGCGGGCATCTATGCGGGTCACGCCAACGGTCATCTGCGCTTTCTCGATCGGCTCGAGGCGACGCTGACGGATTGGCGAACACAGGTCCGCGGCGTGCAAGCTCCGCCCGACCTCGTCACCATCGTCGCCGTCGACGATACCGTGGTGAAACGCGGCGGCAGCTATCCGCTGCCGCGCGCCGACCTCGCCCGCGTCGTCGACACCATCGTGCAGTTCAAGCCGAAGGTCGTCGCGATCGACCTGCTGCTGGTCGACCGCAGCGCCGCGATCGGCGACGCCACGCTGGCTCACACGCTTGCCACCGGTCCCGTGGTGCTCGCAGCCGCCGCGATCTTCCCGAGCGCGAGCGAGACCGTGGCGCCCGGAAGCGCAGGCCCGCTCGCCGCCCTGCCCCAGGCCGAGCGCTTCCTGCTGCCATTGCCGGCGTTCGCCGATCACGCCGAGGTCGGAATCGTCAACGTCTCGACTGGGCAATCGGGCTCGCCGCTCTCGGTGCCGATGCTGTTCCGGACAGGCGACAAGATCGAGCTGTCGTTTCCGCTGCGGGTCGCAAGCCGCGCACTCGACAAGCCACTGACGATCGCGCCCGATCATCTCATGCTCGGCGATCGCACAGTGCCGACCGACACCGGCTTTGCGCTGCCGATCACCTATTACGGGCCGCGTCGCACCATCCGCACCGTGAGCGCACAGAGCATTTTCGACGGCACGCTCGACCGCAAGGCGATCGAGAACCGGATCGTCGTGATCGGCGCCGCCGTTGCCGGCGGCGGCGACTTCTTCCCGACGCCGTTCGATTCCCTGATGCCCGGCGTCGAGGTGATCTCGACCGCGATCACGCATCTCGTCGCCGGCGACGGCATCGTGCGCGACCGCAGGGTTCACATCGTCGACGCGCTCACCGCGATCCTGCTGCCGATGCTGCTGGTGGGCCTGCTTGCCTGGCGACGGAGCGCGGTCGGCTTCATCGCGGCAGCCGCGGTGATGGTCGCCTGGGCCGGGCTCAATCTGTTCGCGTTCACGCGCGGCGTCTGGCTCGATGCCGCGACCACGCTCGCGGCCGCGGTGCCACCGGTCGCACTGTTCGTTGGCGTACAATTGTGGGCAGGAGGCCGCCGCACGCAATATCTCGCCGCCAAGAGCCGGTCGCTGGCGCAATTCCAGGCACCGGCCGTGCAGGCGTGGCTCGCACGCGATCCCAATTTCCTGGCGAAGCCGGTCCGGCAGGATGCGGCCATCGTCTTCATCGATCTCTCCGATTTCACCGCACTGAGCCAGCAGATCGATCCGGACGAACTCCAGGACATCCTGCAAGCGTTCCACGCGCTGATCGACAGGGCCGCGGTCGATTGCGGCGGCATGATCACCAGCTTTCTCGGTGACGGCGCCATGATCCTGTTCGGCCTGCCGAGCGCGATGCCGGATGACGCGGCGCGTGCGCTGAAATGTGCGATCGACCTGCATCGCGGCGTCGAGCGCTGGATGGCGTCGCTGCCATCAGCGATCGGCGGCCGGCTCGGGTTCAAGATCGGAGCGCATTTCGGCCCGATCGTCGCCTCCCGTCTCGGCGAGAGCCACCAGCACATCACGGCAAACGGCGACACCGTCAATCTCGCGAGCCGGCTGATGGAGGTCGCCGCGCAAAACCATGCGCGGCTCGCATTGACCGACGCGCTGCTCGATGCGGCCGACTTTCACGGGGCCCCCGACGGTATCCTGTCGGGCCCCCTGCACACGCAGATCCGTGGCCGCTCCGGCGTCGTGACCGTCTGGTTCTGGCGCGACCAGGACAGGCCGAGCCAGGCCGCGGCCAAGGTCGAGATGATCGACTGAGGCGGCTGGCGCGTCCGCTATTGCCCCTTGCGCCTCAGCACGCCCAGGCCGCCCAGCTTGCCGCGCGACATCAACTCGCGAAAACTGTCGTTGAGGAGGATCTCGTCGACCTCGTCCGAGATCAACTTCGCTTCGGCCTCGGTCATGACGATGGACGTGAACGAGCCGCTCACCTTCATGGCGTTGAGCACATCCTTGACCAGGGGCGCGCCGTTGGACGGGATCTCCGGCGGCTGCCAATCGAGATCCTCGATCACGAACAAGCCGCCCGGCTTCAGCGAGGGAAACAGCACGCCGAGCGTCAGGTGCTGGTGCACCGAGGCGTGAGAGCCGTCGTCGATGACGATGTCCAGCGGCTTTTCCTTGGCCGCCAGCTGCTCCAGCATGCTGCGATCGCCCTGATCGACGCGATGGATTCTGACCCGCGGATGGGAGAACCAGCTGAAGTCCTCGATGTCGGCACCGATGACCTCGGCATTCGGGAAATAGTCCAGCCACATCTGCAGCGACGGCACCTGATCCTGAGTCCAGCCTTCGACCCGCCCCCGGCACAGACCGATTTCCAGGATGCGAATGGGTTCAAGGGCCTTCGATCGGAACAGCTCGTGATAGATTCGCGTATAGTGATGGGCGAGCTGGCCCTTGTAGACCGCGCCCTTGTCGGAATCGTATTTCGCCGCAAGCTGCGTCAACCAGTTCGGCTCGAGCACCAGCTTCTTGAGATAGCCCGCCACGCTCTGCTCGGGGACCGCATCGAAGCGCAGCCCTCTCTCGGCCCACATTTTTCCCCAGAGATGGACACCCGTTACACGGGGATCGCTCAAGAGATCGAAGCCGGCCCGGCCTTCGGCGGCAAACAGATCCACTTCGCGCCAGTCGATCGCGTTGAAGGTCGTCGGCGGGAGAATCGAGGATTGGAGCTCCTCGTCGCCTGCCACGAGCAGATATTCGCTCAGCAACAGCGGCCCCACCGCGCCGTATTCGACACGCTTTTCGCTGAACATCCGCTGCAGCGACAGCGCATACAGATTGGCCATGTGAGGCGAGCCCTTGGGCGCGCGCATCACGTCGCCGACGCACACATGCCCGTTCTCGACTCCCGACCATTGCGCGGAAAACACGTGCTCCCTGCCAAAATCCAGGGGTTTCACGAGCACGATGTCCGTATCGAGCCACCAGCCGCCGAATTCATGAAGAACGGCATAGCGGAAGATGTCGCTGAAGTAGCGGATCTCGCTGTTCAGGACGGCATGCTGGTAGATCGCACCCGGGACGAGATCTCCGGCATCGACCACCATGACGCCGGGCGGCACACGTGCTTGCATGGCGCCGACATTGTCGTAAGTGTACAGCTTCACCGGATGGCCCTGCCGGACCATCGATTGAAGCGAGAGACGCGACATCTCGCTCAGCGGCGCATTCGACCAGAAGCAGTGAATGGGGTCGCGGGCTTCTCCCGACCCCGGGCGGCTTTGAAGATGCGGATTGAATTGCCTTGTGAGCGCATTCCACCCGTTGCGAGGGACAGAACGGCACTCCGCAAGGAATGGCAATTTCTGATAAGCGCGAGCGATCAGAAAGCAAAGGCTCGCCTGGTTGACGTGCCCCGCCCTGTTCAAGGCGTTGCCAAAATTTTCCCAGACAGTCGGGTCAACCGGATCAAGCGCGACCGCCCGCTGAAACGCCTCGAACGCCTGTTCTTGAAGTCCCTTCCCTTGCAGAGCGGTCCCGAGCGTTGCGAGATAGGTCGCCTTCATCTCGCTCGTGAGAGCGCGGCAAGCCCATTCCACGGCGGCGTCGTAATTCCCGTTGAGCAGGGACACGCCAGCCATCAGATGAAGCAAGCCGGCATGGTTCGCGTCTGAGGCCAGCCCTTCCCGGCAACGGGCTTCGGCTTGCTCAAGCTCACCCGTTTTCAAGTGTTGAAGGCAGATCTTGTAGTATTCATCCCGCGTCGGCGAAGACGGCTCTGTCGAGATCTCGTTTGCTCTTGCGAGAGTGCCGTCGTGATAATTCATCGGGGACCTTCCGGATCAAGGGAGAGCGGGCAGCAACCCGATTCCCGAGCCTGCAGGAAGGTTGCCGATTCTCAATTATTCCCTGGAGCTTGCTCGAAGCTGGGCGCCGCCTTCGCCTCGGCACGCCGGCGCGTGGCGAATCAAGGGAGCGGTTGATATGCCTCAACCAGCGATCGGCGCTTTATCCGATCTTTGAAGCTGGCCCTTGCATGAAGAACTTTGTCGTCAACCTCAACCGTCAGCCGGAGAAGTACGAAAGCTTCTTGAGACTGAATGCCGGGTCGAAGATCGCCTTCGAACGATTTGAGGCGTCCGATGGCGCATCGTTCTCATCGCAGGATGCGCTTGGGATGAACCTGGTTGTGCCCGGAGCACAGTTCACGCCCGGTGCCGTCGGCTGCGCGGCCTCACATCTCCGGATCTGGCAACAGACGGCTCAATCCGAAGTGCCGGCGCTCGTGTTCGAGGACGATGCGATTGTCCGCGATGACATCACCGAGCGTCTGGATTTCCTTCGCCGTCTCAAAGACTGGGATTACGTCGCGCTCGGCTACAATACGGACTCCGTTCTCGAACTTGAGCTGACGCCCGGCTTCAAGTCCGAGATGGTGTTCACGCCCAAGCAGCCAAGCGACGAAAGCGCGGCGGTTTTTCGGAGGTCAAGCGCAGAGGTCGCCGCGTTTCGGCTCGTCAATTGCTTCGGCACGGCAGGTTATGCGGTTTCGCCCCGAGGCGCGAAGAGACTTCTGGAGCTCTGCTTTCCGATGGAAAACCGGTTTCTTCGGGTTGCAGCGCTTGGTCGCACGATCCCGGTCATGGGGGTCGATGGCATGATGAACTTCATCTACAATTCGATCGAGGCCTTCGCCTGCCTCAGCCCGCTTGTCATTCCCAAAAACAACAACGCCGTCTCGACAACCGTTCCGACCGGTGAAATTCCCCGCTGGTGAGTGCCGCGAGGTGCGCCCGGTTCAGGGCAGAAGTTCGGGCGGCGGCGAGCGGTCCAGCACATCGCCCTTGGCGCCCTCAAGCAGATCGACGCCGTAGGTCTCGACCATGAGCGGGCCGCGCTTGCGCTGCAGCTCGGCGACACGCGTCACCTGCGTGAAGAGGTCGTTCAGGAACGGATGGCCGCCGGGGCGCAGCTCGTCGACATAGATCAGCTTGCCCGCGAGCAGCTTTGGATCGGGCTCGGGCATGTTGACCCAGCGGATGCGCTGGTTCTGCTGCACCACGCAGGTGCCGCGCGGCAGATAGAAGGCGAGCCAGCCAGTGGTGCCGTAATCCGGCGTGAGCACGCAAGGCGCACCGCTGCGGACACGCGCCGCTTCGACGTTAGCTGCGAGCTCGCGCCAGCCGACGCCGACGCTGCGCGCGGTCGCATCGCGGCGATAGCCGGACAGCAGCCCCGTATTGGCCTGCAGGATCAGTGCGGCAAACATCACGATGCCGGTGGGCGCGGCCCAGCGCAGGCAAAAATCCACCAGGCGTCGCGCACGCGGTTTCCACTGTACGAGGTTGGCTGCGGCAGCGGCGGCAACGACGAACGGCGGATAGACCGGCGCAAACCAGTTGGCCTCGACGCGGGCGTGCAGCGAGTGCCAGACGAAATAGGCGACGATGGTCCAGAACATCGTCTCGATCAGCACGCGCGAGGCGAGCGCGCCTGCCCGGCGCCAGGTCAGCGCATGGAGCCCCATCGCGCCAAGGATGAAGACCAGCGGGGTCGCAAATGCAATCTGGGTCGGGATCAGCTCGGCAATGAAGACCGGGCGAAAATCCTCGATCCTGGCGCGCCCGAGCTGCTTGACGAACGAGACCCATTGATGATCCGCATTCCAGAGGATCACCGGTGAGAACAGCGCGAGCGCGACGAGGCCGCCGAGATAGGGCCAGGGCGAGAGGAACCAGCGCCGCAGTTTCGGCACGGAGGCGAGCCAGATCAGGATCGCGGCACCAAAGAACATCGCAGTGTACTTTGACAGCAGCGCCGCGCCGATTGCGGCGCCGACCGCAAGCCACCAGATACCGCGACCGGTCTCCAGCACTTTTGCGAGGAAGAACAGCACGAAGCTGGAGGCGACCAGCAGCGGCGCATCTGGCGTCACGATCAGCGTGCCGACCGAGGCCATCATCGTCACGTTGAGCAGGATCGCGCTGGTCGCCGCCACGCGGGCACCGCCGAACAGGATCGCGGCCGAACGATAGATCGCATAGCTCATCGGCAGCGCGAGCAGGATCGAGACCAGACGAACACCGAGCTCGGTGTCGCCGGCGATCATGGTGCCGGCGCGGATGACGTAAGCCACCATCGGCGGATGGTCGTAGTATCCGCCCGCCAGGTTCTTCGACCACATCCAGTAATAGGCTTCGTCGAAGGTGATCGGGGTGAAGGCGGCCGCGACCAGCCGCAGTGCGACCAGCGCAAGAATCACCAGCGCCGTATTGCGGACGATCCGCGCGTCAGCCCCGCCCATACAAGCTTCCTTGCAAGCCTTGACGCGCTATTTCTTGCGCCAGACGAACAGTCCGGACATCGCGTAATTCCACACTACGCCCATCAGCGCGCCGGCGAGGCCCGCCAGCCACCAGATCGGCTCCTGGTCGTAGACCGAGAAAGCAACGCCGACATTGGCGAGCAGGCCGACGCTGCAGACGATATAGAACATGATCAGGCCGCGCAGGATCGCAAAGCCCTTCAGCCGCTGGTCGCGATAGGTGAGGAAGTTGTTGAGGACGAAGTTGGTGGTCATGGCGACGATGGCGCCGGCGGCCTGCGCCTCCGCGAACGGCACCTTGATCAGCTGGAGCGCGATGAACAGCGTGGTGAGATGCACCACGAGGCCGATGCCACCCACCATCGCGAACAGGATGAAACGCAGCGAGACGATATCGTTGGTCAGCTTCGCCAGCACCAGGCCAAGGAAGTCGAGCGCCACCATGGAATCGAGCTTGCTCTCGCCATGCTGGCGGGCGCCGAAGGTGTAGGGAATCTCGACCGCGCGCAAATTGCCCTGCGCGCTTGCGACGAGATCGAGCAGGATCTTGAAGCCGTGCACCGACAGTTTTGGCGCCAATTGCTCGAAACGGTCGCGGCGAACCATGAAGAAGCCGCTCATGGGATCCGCGATCTCGACCCGGAGCATCTTCCTCGCGACCTCGGTCGCCAGCGCACTGGCGCCGGCGCGCTGCTTGTTGAAACCTTCGCTCTTGTAGCCCTCGATGTAGCGGCTGCCGACGACGAGGTCGGCCTGATCGCTTGCAAGCAGCAACAGCATCTTCGGCAGCTGCGTCTCGTCGTGCTGGAGGTCGGCGTCGATCACGGCGGCGTAAGGCGCGCTGGAGGCCAGGATGCCCTCGATGCAGGCGCCCGACAGGCCGCGGCGGCCGATACGGCGGATGCAGCGCACGCGGCTGTCCTGCAGCGCCAGCGCCCGCACCACATCCGAGGTGCCGTCGGGCGAATCGTCGTCGACGAACACGACCTCCCAGGCGACGTTGACGAGCGTCGCCTCCAGCCGCCGGTACAGCACCGTGACGTTATCGCGCTCGTTGAAGGTCGGGACGATGACCGACAGTTCGGGCCCCTCTTGAGCCTGGCTGTCGACGCCCGGTCTGATCGCTTCGTTCATGACGGCAGCGTATAACCGCCGCGTCGTGTGATGCCAAGCCGGGGGTCTGGGGGAACGGCCCAAAGGGGCCCTAAAATGCCAACGACCCCGGAACGGCGGACCGCGCGTACATCCGGCGCGAGCCCAAGCTATTCCAAGGTCGTCCCAGCAACGGAGAATGTCACTCAACGTTGCCGTTATCAACTAAATGGGGACGACACTGCCGCTTCGCAAGGGGCTGAAGCGCTCTTTTTCGGGCCGCTACTGGTTCGGGACTTCCCGGATCACGGGGCCCCGCGGCGCCGGCGCCGCAGGGGCTGCGGGCGCCATGGCGGAAGGGGCCGGCTCGACCTTGGCCGGCTTCGGCGGCTTGCCGTACTGCCCGATCGGCCCGAAGACGATGGCGGCCGCAAGCACAATCGCCGCGACGATCACGCCACAGATGCCACCTACCGACTCAGACGACATGCCAGCCCGTCCCCGTTCCAGATGCAGCCAGTCATACCACGGATGAACACGCGGCCGGAAGGGCTTGGCGAAGGGAGCGAATGGTGAATGGCGAGTAGCGAATAGGGCAGGCCCGTCTTTCGTCCCTACTCGCCATTCGCCATTCGCCACCCCCTCATTTCTGCGGCGGCCGGTGCTTGACGAAGGCGGTCACGATGTCCTTTTGCGCCGCCTCCACCGCTCTGTTCGCGGTCGCGAGATGGGCGCCGGATTCGATGTTCGGATATTGGGAGGTGAGATAGTCGAGCAGCGCCACCCGGTAATATTGCCGCTCCGACGGACAGGCTCCCGCAACCGACCGGCCGAAATTCTGTTCCGACAGTCCCTGATTGCTGTCGCGCGAATATTCCCGCGCCAGGCAATGCCAGTAATCGTCGCGGCCCTGCATAGCGAGCTTCTGCGCGCCCTTCGCATCGTCATCGTCAGCCAAAGCCGCAGATGTCATGGCAGCAGATGTCATCATGACGAGTGCCGCTCCCAGCATCAGCGTCCGCATCTTGTTTCTCCTTTTTGCGCAGATTTCTTCGCGAGCTTAGACGGGACACGACAACTGGCCAATCACTTCTGGTTTGACTAGGATGCAGACCTCCCCTCCCCGTCGATGCGAGATCCCTCCGTGGCCAAAGCAAAAACCGCGACCAAAAAATCCGGCAACATCTTCATCGGCATCGGCGGCTGGACCTTCGAGCCCTGGCGCGGCGTGTTCTATCCGGAGAAGCTGACGCAGGCGAAGGAGCTATCCTACGCGGCCTCGAAGCTGACCTCGATCGAGATCAACGGCACCTATTACGGCTCGCAGAAGCCGGAGAGCTTCCGCAAATGGGCAGCCGACGTGCCGGATGGTTTTGTGTTCTCGGTGAAGGGGCCCCGCTTTGCCACCAACCGCCGCGTGCTCGCCGAGGCCGGCGATTCCGTCAAGCGGTTCTATGATTCCGGCGTGCTGGAGCTCGGCGACCATCTCGGGCCCGTGCTGTGGCAATTCGCGCCGACCAAGAAATTCGACGGCGCCGATTTCGGCAAGTTTCTGGAGCTGTTGCCGCGCAAGCTCGAGGGCCGCGCGCTGCGCCACGTGGTGGAGGTGCGCCACGACAGTTTCTGCACGCCTGATTTCATCGCGCTGATCCGTGAATTCGGGACACCCGTGGTGTTCGCCGAGCACGGCAAATATCCTGCCATCGCCGACGTCGCCGGCGATTTCGTCTATGCCCGGCTGCAGAAGGGCAATGACGAGATCAAGACCTGTTATCCGCCGAAGCAACTCGATGCCTGGGCCGAGCGCTTTCAGGCCTGGGCCGCGGGAGGTGAACCCGACGATTTGCCGAAGGTCGACAAGGCGAAGCCGAACAAGGAGCCGCGCGACGTGTTCGCCTATGTCATTCACGAGGGCAAGGTGCGCGCGCCGCACGGCGCCATGGAGCTGATCGCGCGGGTGAGCTGAGGATCATTCATGGCCGGAGCGAAGAAGCTCTTCACCATTGGCTATGAGCAGACGCCGCCCAAGGCCGTGCTCGATGAGCTTGAGCAGGCCGGCGTCAAGCTTGTGGTCGACGTGCGCGCGGTAACATCGTCGCGGCGGCCGGGCTTTTCCAAGAAGCAGCTTGCCGCAGGCTTGGACGAACGCGGCATCGCCTATGTCCACCTTGCAGCGCTGGGCACACCCAGGGAAGGCCGCCTCGCCGCCCGCAGCGGGCAATACGTTGCGCTGGAGAAGATCTACTCACAGCACTTGAAGGAGCCTGAGGCGAGAGAAGCGATGGACGAGCTCTCGGCGCTAGTGAAGAAGGCCGGTCCCGTCTGCCTGCTCTGCTACGAGCGCGACCACACCCACTGCCACCGCCAGATGATCGCGGAGATCATCGAGGAGCGCGATGGGGTGGCGGTGAAGAATCTGGCGGGGCGGCAGGTGTAGCTACTCTCGTCATTCCGGGGCGTGCGCAGCACGAGCCCGGAATCCATCGAGCCTCAGAGTTGGTGGATGAATGGATTCCGGGCTCACGACTTCGTCGCGCCCCGGAATGACGAGCGGAGACAGCTCGCGCGCGCCCCGAAATGACGACTTACCCCTCCCCCGCCAGCTTGAACGTCCCCTCCATCATCTGCACGCAGCTGCCGCCGACATGGGCGGAGACGATCTTGCCGTCCTGCTTGCGCACGCGCGTTTGGAGGATGCTGGGCCGGCCCATGTCAAAGCCCTGGCCGACCGTGAGCTTCAATTCACCGTCGCGCGTGGAATCGAGATCGGCGAACAGGGCGGCGGCCGCGACCGTCGCACTGCCGGTGGCGGGATCCTCGGTGAGACCGCTGGCGCCGCGCATGAACATGCGCGCCTGGCGCTCGCACGGCGCCTCCGTCGCGGGCACGTCGCGCGTGTAGAACCACACCGAGCGGGCCTCGTCGCGCGGCAAGACCCCGCCGAACGCGGCCGCGTCGGGCCTCGCTCGCTTGAGCGCATCGCGCGAATGCAGCTCCGCCACCAGGAACGGCGTTCCGACGCCGACGACTTGCGGCGCATGGTGATCGGTCCTGATGTCATCGGCAGTCAAGGAGATGCAGGCTGCAACGTCGGCGGCGGAAACCTCCGCCAGTCGCGACAGCGGCTGCGGCGCGGTGAGCTCGGTGCTGACCACCCTTCCTTGCTCCCGCACGATATCAACCGGGACCAACCCGGCTATCTCCTCGAACAGCAATCGCGGCTTCGGATCTTTCGCGAGGCTCGCCAGCACGAAGGAGGTGCCGACATTCGGATGGCCGGCGAACGGCATCTCCCTTACCGGCGTGAAGATGCGCACCTCGGCATCGTTGGCCTTGTCGCGCGGCGGCAGCACGAAGGTCGTCTCGGAATAGTTGAACTCGGTCGCGATCGCCTGCATCTGCTGCGTGGAAAGCCCAGCGGCGTCGAGCACCACGGCAAGCTGGTTGCCGCCGAAGGCGCGGTCGGTGAACACGTCGACGGTGACGTAGCGGCGCTGCATGCAAAATCCTCACGCAAATGGCGGCCGCCTCCGGCCGCCTCGCGCAGCACTCTACAAGCCCTCAACATCGCCCGTCATGCCCCAAAATTCGGTGCAATCGGAGCAATCGCGGATGAGAGATCAGAAGCGAAAGAGAGGTCGCGGTGATGCCAGAACTTGCGCGCGCTCGCTCTTGTCGACGATCAGTGTGTCGAGGAATTGCCGGTTCTTCGCGTAGCTCTGCGTCGCCTCGAACTGCGTGTGCGGCCAGTCGCTGCCCCACAGCAGGCGATCGAGGCCGTAGGCACCGCGCAGCAGCGGATAGGCCTCCTTCGCAAAACTCTCGCCCGCAGCACCGTTGCGATAAGGCGCGGAGATCTTGATCCAGACGTTCTTCGCCGCCCCTAACTTCAGTACGGATTGAAAGCCGGAATCGGCGACACCGAGCTTCGGATCGGGCAGCGCGTAGTGATCGAGCACGACAGTGACGCCGCGGTCGAGCAGCTGCGGCGCAAGCACGGCGAGATCGGAGGCGTTGCGCTGGATCTCGACCTGCCAGCCCATCGATTTCACCTTCGCGAGCAACCCCTTCCATTCGCTCGCGGCGAGATCGGGCAAGGGCTGGCCGACGAGATTGAGGCGAATGCCGACGATGCCGGCGCGATCGAGTTCGCGCAGCTCGTCTGCAGAGACCTTGGGATCGACGACGGCAATGCCGCGCAGGCGGCCGTTGGTCTGCTTCAGGCAGTCGACGAGATAAGAATTGTCGGTGCCGAGAAAGCTCGGCTGCACCAGCACACCATTGGTGATGCCGTTGTGGTCGAGCTGCTCGAGATAAAGCGACAGCGGCGCGTCGTAATCCGGCGCATAACGCCGGCCCGGCGCGAGCTTAAGCTCGCGATGGAACACATGGGCGTGGGTGTCGATAACAGGCAAGGCCGCCTCACTCCTGGCTGTGGTCGCGACCGTTATGGCGAGCGACGCGAGGCCCGCACCAAACTGGCGGCGCGTCAGGCCGCCCTGGGGCAATGTCATGGTCGTTCCTCCCCATTCCTGTCAGACGCGCGCCGGCGCGGCCTGCTCGAACACCTTGCCGCGGGTCTCGGGCAGGAGCAGCACCGCGATCAGCACCAATGCATAAGCAAACGCCGCGTCGATGCCGATCGCGGGCCCGAGACCGATGCGATCACTGAGGAAGCCGACCAGGAAAGGAAACGCGGCGGAGACGACGCGGCCGAAATTGTAGCAGAAGCCGACGCCGGTGCCGCGCACGCCTGCCGGATAGAGCTCGCTGAACAGCGCCGCCATGCTGGCGGGAATACCGGCCGAGAAGAAGCCGAGCGGAAAGCCGAGCACCAGCATCTCGCCATTGGTCAGTGGCGCAAAGATGTAGACCAGCACGGTGGCGATGCAGGCGCTGGCAAAGAACGCGACATTGGCCCTGCGGCCGATCCGGTCGCTGATGATCCCGCTGGCGACGCAGCCGCAGAAGAAGGCGACGATGATGACGGCGAGATAGAAGCTGGAGCCGAGCACCGACAGGTGGCGCACCTCGCGCAGGTAAGTCGGCAGGAACGTCGTCAGCGCGGCATAGCCACCATGGGCGCCGATGCCGAACAGGCCGCCGACCAGGGTCGAGCGCAGCACGTCGCGGTGGAAGATGCCGGCGAGCGTGGCGAGGAACCGTGTTTCTGCGTCCCTTGCAACAGCGCGCGGCGGCTCCTTCAGCCCGCGGCGGATGAAGATGATGAGGAGCGCCGGCAACAAACCGATCGCAAACAGGATGCGCCAGGCGATGTCCGCCGGCGCGCAGGTGAAGACCAGCGCCGACAACAGCACCGCCGCGCCCCATCCGATCGCCCAGGCGCTCTGCACCGAGCCGAGCGCCTTGCCACGATGCTCGGGACGAATGATTTCGGCCATCAACACCGCGCCGACGGCCCATTCGGCGCCGAAGCCGAGGCCCTGGACGGCCTTGAGGATCAGAAGCTGGGTGTAGCTCATCGCGAATGCGCAGGCGAAGGTCGCGAGCGCGAAAGTCGCGACCGTGATCTGGAGCGCCTTGACGCGGCCGTAGCGATCGCCGAGCGCGCCACCGAGCCAGCCGCCGAATGCGCCGAAGAACAGCGTGACCGAACCGAGCAGGCCGGCATCGGCCTTGCTGATGCCGAAAGCCGCGATCAGCGCGGGGATGGCAAGGCCGAACATCTGGACATCGAGCGCATCCAGCGCCCAGCCGCCAAAGCTTGCCCAAAAGGTCCGCTTCTCGAGCGGCGAGCATTCGCTGTACCAGTTTGACATTGTTTCCCCCGTAATCGTTTATTGCTTGGTGTCGTTGAAAGTCGTTGTCACCGGATCTCGGCGTGGTAGCGGAAGCGATCCGCGGGCCCGCGCGAGCGGCGCCATTCGATCGGCCGCCGCTCCAGATCGAGCGCGAGGCGCTCGATCACGATCAGCGGCGCGTGGGCCTCGAGCCGCAACAATCGCGCCTGCATCTCGTTGGCGGCCTCGACCGTCAGGATTTCCTCGGCGGAGACCACGACCTCGCCGCAGCGCTCCTCGTAGAGCGGATACAGCAAGTCACCGAACTCGGCCGTGTCGATCTCGAGGATTTTTGCGAAGCGCGATTGCTGGAGCCAGATTTCTTCGGCGAGCAGCGGCACGTCGTCGATCAGCCGTAGGCGCGACAGGCTGATCACGGCTTCGCCGACCGGAATACGCAAAGCCGATGCCACAGCGGATGTCGCCGCTACGCTTTTGCGCCGGATGATGCGGCTCTTCGGCACGCGCCGCTCGCCGCTTTCGGACTGGAAGCGGAAGAAACGGAACAACGAGGAGTTGAAACGCGCGCGGCGCACGAAGGTGCCGCGGCCCTGCTGCCGCTCCAGCACCGCATCGGCAACAAGCTGGTCGATCGCCTTGCGCACGGTGCCGATGGCGACGCCGTAATGGGCGCCAAGCTCGGCCTCCGACGGAATCGGCTCGCCCGGCCGCCATTCATTGCGGTTGATCCGCGCCGCGAGGTCGTCGCGCAGGCGCTGGTAGCGTGGCAGGCGGTCGTCGCGCGGGACTGAATTCATATAGTCATATAGATGACTAGATGAAAGTGGAGTCAAGCGCTACCTTGATACCGCAAGGCCGGAGTCCTCGCGGAACGAGCGCGAGGCCGGGTTGCGGACTTCGCCAACCCGGCCTCGCCTGTGTCGATCGTCAGTTCGTGGTCTTGGGCATGCAGGGCGGCTCCTTGTAGGGCGCCGTGGCATAGGCGCCCACTGCGGGAGCCCTGACGCAATCCGCCGTTGCGTGGGTTGACGCACGCCGCACGGGCGCGACATCGCGGGCGGCTGCGGCCTGGGTTTGATAGACGGAAGCGGCGATCAGGGCGGCTGAGACGAAGGTCAGTCGAGTCATGGATTTCCTCCGCGTGACAAACGGACATCGACAGGTTTTCGACGTCCTGAGTGCAAGAGCGGAATGCCACGTGAAATATTTCAGCCGCACGTTCAAAGAAACGCGAGCAGCGCCCCTCACCCCAGTTGAAACACCGCGACCGGCTGCTCGTAACCGCGCACCATGACCTCGCCGAGCGCGACCGCATCCTCGCCGTCGTCGCCCAGCGCCTCGCGCACGGACGCGGAGATCAGGAGCTGCGAGCCGAACTCCTTGTTGAGCGCCTCCAGCCGCGAGGCGAAGTTTACGGTGTCGCCGATCACGGTGTATTCCTTGCGCCGGGGCGAGCCGATATTGCCGGCGACGACCTCGCCGAAATGGATGCCGATGCCGATACGCAGCAGCCAGTTCGTCTGCGCATTGATGTGGTCCATCGCGGTCAGCATCTCGCGGCCTGCGGCGACCGCACGATGCGCTGCATCGGACGCCTCCAGCGGCGCGCCGAACAGAGCGAGAAAGCCGTCGCCGAGAAACTTGTTCACGATGCCGCCGTGGCGGTCGAGAACATCGACCAGCACCGCGAAAGCGCCGTCGAGCCGGTCGACGACCTCCTGCGGCGTGCGCGACTGCGCGCCGGCGGTAAAGCCGCGGAAATCGACGAACATCACGGCGACACGGCGAAGATCGCCCGCAGCGCTGGTGCCTTCCGCCATCAGCCGCTCGACCACCTGCGGCGAGACGTGCTGGCCGAACAGATTGGTGACCCGGTCGCGCGCGGTGGCCGCCGCGATGCTCGCGGCAAACTGCCGCCGCAACTGTGCGCCGACGGAGCCCGCCAGCACGCCGCAGACCAGGATCACAAGGCTACGCACGGCGTGGAAATAGATCAGCGGTTCGCCGGCGTCGCTGGCTGAATTGTAATACAGCGCGACGGCCAGCAGCCCGGCTGCGGCGACAAATCCCGTGAAGGTGGACAGCCAGAAATCGAGCCGCAGGGTCGAAAGAATGACGAAGATGAAATAGGCCAACGGCAACACGAAGCCGAGTGCCTGGCTTGCACCCATGCTGCGGATCTGGAGGATCAGAATGAGCGTCGGCAGCGACGTTTCGATTGTTGCACCGATATAGCGCCTGATCACCGGCAGGTCGCGGTCGAGCTTGAGGTTTCGCCTGATCTGGCCGTGGACCCAGACCTCGAACAGCAGAAAGCCCACCAAAAGCACGTATTCGCGGAATATGCCCTCCGTCCCGCGCCAGATCCGGTTCACGATGGCAGGGTCGATCACGAAAGTTGCCGTGAGCAAGACCATCATGGCCAAGCCGGTGGCGATCAGCGCCTTCACCCGCAACAGCTCGGTGCGCAGCACCTCGCGCGTCAGCTCGCGCTCGAACGCCTCCGACAAGAGGGCTTTCTGCCGGGCTTCCCCGCTGACCAAGCTGACCATTCCACCCCCTCGATTCCGGGGCAGTCTGCCTCAATCCAGCGTGCGGCGGAAGCGCGTCACGGCGATAGTCATGGCAACCAGCATCAGGATGACGAGCGCGGCCGCATCGAAGCGCAGATTTGGCATAGACGCGCCCTTCAGCATGATGGCGCGAACGATACGCAAGTAATGCGTCAGCGGCAGGCATTCGCCGACATATTGCGCCCAATTCGGCATGCCCGCGAACGGGAACATGAAACCGGACAGCAGGATGCTCGGCAGGAAGAACATCATCGACATCTGCATGGCCTGGAGCTGGTTCTGCACCAGCGTCGAGATCGTGTAGCCGATCGACAGATTGGTGGTGATGAACAGCGTCGACAGCAGCGCCAGCAGGAACAGATTGCCGAGCACGGGCACGCCGAACAGGAACACGCCGATGCCGATGATCAGGAAGGCCTGGACGAAACCGACCAGCACGTAAGGGATGATCTTGCCGAACATCACCTCGACCGGCTTGATCGGCATCGACAAGAGGCTCTCCATGGTGCCGCGCTCGACCTCTCGCGTCACCGAGAGCGCGGTGAAGATCAGCATGGTCATGGTGAGGATGGTGCCGACCAGGCCCGGCACGATGTTGAGGCTGGAGTTCGCAGCCGGATTGTAGCGGGCGTGCGCGCGGATCTCGAACGGCATTTCCGGGGGATTGCCGATATAGAGATCGTGCGCCAGCGCGGTCTGCACGATCATGCCGAGCGAGCCGAGTGCGGCGCTCGCCGCAACCGGATCGGTGGCATCGGCCGCAACCAGCAGCGCCGGCTTGTCGCCGCGCCGCACCGCGCGCTCGAAACCGCGCGGGATCTCCACGCCGAACAGCACCTTGCCGGACTTGAGGAGATTGTCGAATTCGTCGACGTCATGCACCTCGTAGATGAAGCGGTAATAGGCGGTATTCTCCAGCGCCTTCAGGACCGAGCGCGCAAGATCGGAATCCTCCTGGAGCAGCACCGCGCTCGGCAGATTGTGCGGCGTGGTGTTGATGGCATAGCCGAACAGCAGAAGCTGCATCACCGGCAGCATCACGATCATCGCGAACGAGACGCGGTCGCGCCTGAGCTGGATGAACTCCTTGACCAGCATCGCATAGGAGCGCTTCCAGAAGCCGAAGCGCTCGCGGATCTCGTGCGCGGGAGCCGGATGATCGATGGTGCTCATTGGAAATTGTCCTTGGAGCGGCCCATTAGCTCGATGAACACGTCTTCCAGTGACGGCGCCGATTTGTGCCAGTGCAGACCGCTCTTGTCGCGCCACGGCGCGATGCTGGCTTCGAGCGCGGCAACGTCGCGCCCCGAAACATGCAGCGACGTGCCGAACGGTGCCACCATGTCTACCCCGGGCTTGCCGGTGAGCGCGGCCGTGAGGCCGTTCAAATCCTCGCCTGTTACGGTGTAGGTCGTCAGCGCAGATCCCGCGATCACCTCCTCCACCGTGCCGTGGGTCAGCAAATGGCCGTAGGCGATGTAGGCGATCTCGTGGCAGCGCTCGGCCTCGTCCATGTAATGGGTCGAAACCAGCACGGTGAGCCCATCGGCTGCGAGCGCGTGGATCTCGTTCCAGAAATCGCGCCGCGCCTTGGGATCGACGCCGGCCGTCGGCTCATCCAGCAGCAACAGCTTTGGGCTGGGCAGCGTGCAGGCGCCCAACGCCAGCCGCTGCTTCCAGCCGCCGGAGAGCTCGCCGGCCAGTTGCTCCTCACGGCCCGAGAGCCCGAGCCGCTTGATCATGTCACGTGCCGCACCGCGTGCGTCGGCGAGGCCATAGATCCGCGCGACGAATTCGAGATTCTCGCGCACGGACAGGTCCTGGTACAGGCTGAAGCGCTGGGTCATGTAGCCGACCTGGCGCTTGATCTTTTCGGCATCGCGCAAGATGTCGTAGCCGAGACAGGTACCCTCGCCGCTGTCGGGCGTGAGCAGGCCGCAGAGGATGCGGATGGTCGTGGTCTTGCCCGAACCGTTCGGCCCGAGAAAGCCGTAGATCGAGCCGCGCTTCACCTGCATCGACAGATCGTGCACGACCTCGCGGCCGCCGAACGATTTGGTCAGGCCCTTGACGTCGATCGCGATGTCGTTGCTGGCGTTCATCGCTTTTCCGCCACTGGCGTTTTGGGATTGAGATAGACGTTGATCGGTTGTCCGACGCGCAACGCATCCGGCCGCGACGGCCGCGCCTGGATCAGATAGACGAGCTTGTTGCGCTCATCGAGGCTGTAGATCACGGGCGGAGTGTATTCGGCCGAGGTCGCGATGAAATAGATCTTTGCGGTGAGATCGGCGGCGCAATTGTCGCAGGCGACGCGGACCTCGTCGCCGATCGACAGCTTCGGCAATTCCGCCTCCGGCACGAAGAAGCGCAGCTTCATGTTGCCGGGCGGCATGATCGACAGCACCGGCCGCTGCGCCGCCACCATCTCGCCCTCGCGAAAGTAGATCTGCTGGATGGTGCCGGCGACCGGCGCAAAGCCCTTGCGCCGCGCCAGCCGCGTCTGCGAGGTCACTACCCGCGCCTGTGCGACCCGCAGATCCGAGACGGCGGAATCGAGCGCGGCTTGCGTGCCGGAGCCGGTCTTGCGCAGGGAATCCGCGCGATCAAACACCTGCTGTGCATTGGCCAGCGTCGCCTTGGTCTGGTTGAGATCGGCAAGCTGGAGATCGTCGTCGACGTCATAAAGGGCGTCGCCGACCTTCACCGCGTCGCCCTCGCGGACGTCGAGCTTCGTCACCCGCCCCGCTTCGTCGGGGCTGACGAAGATCATGTCGGCCTCGACCCAGCCCTGAAAGCCGGGGTCGCGTTTCTCGTTGCAGCCGGCAAGCCCGATGGCGAGCGCGGCGACCAATGCAAATCTGAAAATTCTTTGCGACGACCTCATGTCGTCCTCCGTTCGCCAAAAATCAAATCGAGATGAACGCGCAGCATGTCCTGCGCATCGAGCGGCGCGTGCCGTGCAAACAGGCTCTGCCAGATCACTGCGATCATCGCCGGCGCGACCAGGATCTGCGGATAGTGTGCGAGGTCTCTTTCGCGGATCTCGCCGCGGGCAATGCCAAGCTCGATCAGCGCCCGCATGCCGGCCATCCCGCGCGAGACGACCTCGCGGTAGTAGAAGTCGGCCACCGCAGGGAAGCGCGGCCCTTCGGCCACGATCAGGCGGACGAGATCGCCGCGCCGTGTACCGATCACCTCTTTGAGGAAGTTGCCGGCAAAGGTTTCGATCAGATCGCGCACCGAGCCCGTCGGCGGCGGCAGTGCGTTGAGCCGCGCCACCACCGGCACGATCACGGTGCGCACGAGCTCCTCGAACATCGATTCCTTGTCTTTGAAGTGCAGGTAAATCGTGCCCTTCGCGACGCCTGCGCGCTTGGCAATATCGTCGAGCCGCGTCGCGGCAAACCCGCGTACGATGAACTCCTCCATCGCCGCCTCGACGATGGCCGCGCGCCGCTCCGCCGCGCGTGTGGCGCGGTTCGATGCCGGAGGGGCTTCCCCGTCAGCTTCGGGTTTGCGACTTGCTGCTTTGGTAGACCTATTCGTCATCCTCCATATATGACTGACTAGTCAGTCATAGTCAATCGAGGTTTGGATCCGGGATAGAAAACGAATTAGCGTTGACTAATGCATTAGTAATTGCTAATTGATGGATATGATCGAAGCCGCCCCAAATCCTGTCACCGCCGTGATGCGTGCCCTCGCCGATCCGACCCGCCGCGCGGTGTTCGAGCGCGTGTTCGACAGCAAGGAGATCAGCGTCGCCGAGCTGACGCGCGGCAGCGGCGTGACGCAGGGCGCGATCTCGCAGCACCTGAAATCGTTGAAGCAGGCGGGCCTCGTCGCCGAGCGCGCCGAGGGCCGCAACGTCTATTACCGCGCCGCTCCGCAAGGCCTCGAGCCGCTGGTGACCTGGATGGATCATTACGGCGTCTTCTGGCGCGAGCGCTTCCAGAATCTGCGTGACCTCTTGAAGGAGATCGACTCGTGAGTGCAGCCGAGCTGAAAGCCGAGACCCAAGAAAACATTCAAGAAAACATTCAAGAAAACATCCGGGACATCGTCATCGATGAGGTACTCCCTCATGCGCCGGAGACGGTCTGGAAGGTGCTGACCAGTGCGCAACTGATCGCGCGCTGGCTGATGAAGCCGACCGGCTTTGAAGCCGTCGAAGGCAAGGCCTTCACGTTCCAGACCACGCCGGGCGGCAATTGGGACGGCGTCATCCATTGCCGCGTCCTGGAGGTCGTGGCTCACAGACGCCTCGTCTACGCCTGGAAGGGCGGCGATGAGCGCAATACCGGCTACGGCGCCCCGCTCGACACCGTCGTGACATGGTCCCTCACCCCGGTCGAAGCCGGCACGCGAATCCAGCTGGTTCACTCGGGCTTCGCACTGCCCAGGAACGAGAGTGCCTACACCGTCATGAGCGGCGGCTGGAAGAAGGTCGTCCGGCAGCTCGACGAGATCAGCGGCGAAGGCAAGTAACAGGACAGCTGAGGAGTGATCACGATGGACAAGCCCTATACCGGCGGCTGCGCCTGCGGCGCGATCCGCTATTCGATTGCCGGCGAGCCCCTGTTCGCGAACCATTGCCAATGCCGGGACTGCCAGCGTGAAAGCGGCAGCGGCCACGGCTCGTACGCCACGTTCGCGCGCGCCGGTGTCACCGTGACAGGCGAGGCCAGGAGATGGGACATGGTCGGCGACAGCGGCAATGTGAAGACGCGCGCCTTCTGCCCCACATGCGGCCTGGCCGTTTACATGACCTTCGCGGCGATGCCCGACATTTTCACCATCCGCGCCGCGAGCCTCGACGAGCCCGCACGTTACCAGCCGCAAGCGGTCACTTACGCTGCGCGCGCGTATGCCTGGGATCATCTCGATGCGGGGTTGACGAAGTTCGAGACGATGCCCCCCGGTTAAGACGTTTGGTGCGCTCCCTCTCCCGCTTGCTTGCGGGAGAGGTTTGCGGCCAGCAGCTTCTATCTCAACTATGAAACTTCAATCCATCGACGATCTTGTCGATCACCTTGCGATCGGCGCGCATCGCGATGCCGACGAGATTGAGATCGGCACGCGCAACCGCCTTCACCGCCTCGCGATTGGCGGCATCATGCGCGGTCTTGAACATGTCGTCGGTATAGACCGCCGGCGTGACGTTGCGCGTGAGTGCACGATCGAGTGCACGCGACAACGCCGGACCATCGGCACCATAGATCAGGATCGGCTGGCCGATTAGCGCAAGATATTTCGTCGCCGAGGCGTCCTCATAGGCATCGCCGATGCACTCCGGAAAGGCGGCCGCAACACCGCTCGTCAGGAACGATGCGACATTGAGCTTCTGCCAGGTCTGGAGGTCGTTGCGAATGACAACGGCAATCTTGGTGTCGAACTGCATGAATTCTCCCAACACACAACCAAGCGTCGGGAAAGAAAAGAAGATTCCTCGTGCGCCCGGCGGCGGACATGAACGTAACCCGGATTGACCCATCGATCACAGCTCGGAAATTTCAATGGAGATGCGACCGGCTGCGCTTCTCCCCGCGCGTCAACTCGGGTATATGTCGGCGCCCTGTCACCGAACTGTCATAAAGCGTGCATGTCCGAAACTGGCGCAATCAAGCGAGCCCTCGAACCAGTACAACGGCTTGCGAAAGCCAGCGGTCATCCGATCGCCGAGGAAGGGAAGAAATCCAGCTTCGTTGTTCCCGCCATTGGTAAGGCGCCCGGTTCCGTGCTTCCTGACAACGCATCTTCGCACACCGAGTCTTTGCACACCGAGTCTTTGCTGGCTGGCCTCTCCGGTGATGAAGCTCGAGCGAAGACGCCTGCATCGGAACCCCCGCCTTCCCGCGACGCCGGGCCACCCACCACCGAAATCGAACTCAAGCTGATCGTGGCTCCCGATCGCCTCGCGGGTTTCAACGATGCGCCGATCATCGCGACGAATATGCGCAACAAGGGGACGCGCAAGCATCTCAAGGCCGTGTATTATGACACGCCCAAGCGCGCGCTCCGGCGCGACGGGTTCAGCTTCAGGGTTCGCCAGAGCGGCGCGCGATTCACGCAGACGGTGAAAGCCGAATTCGGCAACGATCCGCTGCGCCGTGGCGAGTGGGAGGCAGCCGTCCCGTCGATGGCGCCGGACATCGCGCTGGTCATGCCGCTGGTTTCAGACAAGCTGCGAGCCGATCTCGAACGTCACCCGGTCGAGGCCGTCTTCAGCAGCGACGTTCACCGGCATCAGCGCCTCGTCGACTTGCCGTCCGGCACCATCGAGGTCGCCTTCGATCAGGGCTATCTGACATCCGGCGATCGCTCGCTGCCGGTGAGCGAGATCGAGCTGGAGCTCAAGAGCGGTAGCCCGTCCGCCATCTGGGAGTTGGCGCTGCGGCTCGCCGAGCATGGTTCCGTGAAACCTTCGATCCGGACCAAATCGGCGCGGGGCTTTGACCTCGCGGCCGATACACCGCCGCGGGCACCGAAGCCGCCAAAGCTTCGTCTCGATCCATCGACATCGCTCGATGAGGCATTTTCCGAGATTCTGCGCTCCTGTCTTTTGCATCTGCTGCAGTCGTTGCCCGCCGCCGAGGACGGGCGCGATCCCGAGGGAATGCATCAGCTTCGCGTCGCGCTACGGCGCCTGCGATCGGCGCTCGACCTGATGCGGTCGGTGGTGTCGTTGAACAAGCTCGACCTGCTGCGCGCCGAGGCGAAGTGGCTTGCGGGGAGTCTCTCCGGCGCACGCGATTGGGACGTGTTTCGGCAGGACACGTTGCGGACCGTTGCGGATGGCTGTCCGTCGGTCGCCGGCTTCGACATGCTGGGTGAGCTCGCCGACGAGCGTCGCGCGGCCTGCTACGACAAGGCCCGCCTCGCCCTCGCCGACCGGCGATGTCAGTATTTCGTCATTAGGCTCGGCGCCTGGATCGAAGCACGTGGCTGGCGCATCGAGGTTGCTCCCGAAGGTCTGGCGCAACTGGCGGAGCCGGCGATCAATTTTGCACGAAACATCCTGTCGGCACAGCATGCGAAGGTGCTGAAGCGCGGCCGTCGCTTCAAGTCGCTGCCGATGGAGGAACGGCACCGGGTCCGTCTCGCCGCGAAGAAGTTACGCTACATCGCCGATTTTCTGCTCCCGCTCTGCGGGCAACGCAAATCCGCGCGGCGCTTCGCGCGCAGGCTCGCCGACCTCCAACAGGAACTCGGGGTCTACAACGACATGGCGACGACGACGTCATTGCTTGCGGATGTCGACGCGACATCGACCGGCGGCATGGCGGCGGCGGCGATCGCCGGCTGGCAGGCCCATGCCATGGTCGGCATCGAAGCGCGTCTGCTCAAGGCCTGGTCGGAATTCACGGGGGCCAAGGTGCCATGGTCGGTGGATGCGCAGGAGCAACCGGCAAAACTGGTGCAAGCCAACGCGGGATGGCTGCGCTAGCCCTTGATGGCTGCGCTTAGCCCGTGCTCAACCCTTGGCGTCGCAGGCCCAGGCGCGGATCACGCATTCCTTGCCGCCATATTTGTAGCATTCGCGCGTGGCGGCATTGAGCGTGGCTGAGATCTTCGGCTTCACGGCGTAGCCATAGGCGCCGCAGGGATTGGCCATGTCGACCGACATCGCCGCACAGGCGCGCTTCATCGTCACCGTCGTGCAGTCGCCCTTGCACTGCTTTTGTGCCGCGGCACGCGCCTCGTGCTCGACACCATAATCATAGGCCTGGCCAAAGGCGCCGCACTTGCCGACGGCAAACGCGCCGGCGGCATGGGCTTCGGCGATATGACGGGCACCGGCGACACAAACCGACAGCGCAAAGAAAAACATCGCGCAGCGGCGCGCGACGACGTTCGAAACCATGGAAAAGCCCCTCCCCCCAAGGCAGGTGCGGAGGACTCTAAGCGGCGGACCGTTTCCAGATGGTGAACGAGTGGTCGAAACGGGACGATTGCGAGGTGCCGTAGGGTGGGCAAAGCGTAGTGTGCCCACCAATTCAACGGCTCAGCGCGGAGGGATGGTGGGCACGGCGCGGCGCGCCTTTGCCCACCCTACTGCACCGTCATCCCCGTCTTGCTGCCTCCAGCGCCTGCGGCGTGTCGATGTCGAGGAAGGCGCCCTCGCCGTCGACGGGCACCTCGGTCACTGCTTCGGAGTGCTTGGCAATCAAATGCCGCGCGCCGACGTCGCCGTCGAGCGTCATCAGCTCCCCAAAGAAGCGGCGCGACCACAGCACGGGATTGCCGCGGCGGCCGTCGCTGACGGGCACGACGATGAGATTGCCGCGGTCCGGCGCAAAGCCGTCGATGAGACGGTCGATCAGGCCGGCGTCGATCAGTGGCATGTCGCCGAGGCAGACCACGGCGCCGTCGCTCGCGTCAGACACGGCCGCGATACCGGCCTTGACCGAGCTCGCAATGCCACCGGCGAAATCCGGATTCCTGGCGAAACGCACCTTCAGGCCCTCGAGCGCCTGCTCGACCAGCTCGGTCTGATGGCCGGTGACGACGATCACCTCGGATGCTCTCGAGGCCAGCGCCTGCTCGGTTGCGATCCGCACCAGCTTCTTGCCGTCGAGCTCGGCCAGCAGCTTGTTCGGCCCGCCCATGCGGGTCGAGCGCCCGGCGGCGAGCATGATGGCGGCGACCCGGCTGTTGCCCTCGATCTCCGGCTTGGCGCGCGGCTGCGGCCGAGTCACGATCTCCATCAGGAGGCCGCCGACGCCCATGCCCATCAGCTCGGAGCGCGTCACCTTGATGCCGGCGAGCAGTCGCATCAGCACCCAGTCAAAACCGTTCTCGACCGGCGAACGTGCGCAGCCCGGCGCTCCCAGCACCGGCACGCTGCCGGCGCGCGCGATCAGAAGCAGATTGCCGGGATCGACCGGCATGCCGAAATGCTCGATCTCGCCGCCGATCTCGGTGACCGCGGCCGGGATCACGTCGCGGCGGTCGGCGATCGCCGACGCGCCGAACACGATCACGAGCTCGGCGCCGAGGGCGAGCAATTCCTTGATTGCCGCCGACAGCGCGCGCTCGTCATGCTGCACGCGACGCTCGGCGATGATGCCGGCGCCGGCCGGCGCGAGGCGCTCGGCGGTGACGCGCAGCGTCTTGTCGACCACTTTGGAGGACAAGCCCGGCAGCAGGGTCGAGACCACGCCGACGCGCTTGATGACGTAGGGCGCGATTTTCAGCACGTCCTTGCCGGCGGCCTTCACCGCGGCATCGCGCAAGTCTCCTTCAACGCCGAACGGGATGATCTTGACGGTGCCGACCATCTCGCCTTCGACCACCGGCTTGTAGGCGGCGAGCGTGGCGAAGGTGATGGCCTCGTCGATATTGTTGATGCGGTCGACCGCGGCGCGGTCGATCACCAGCAGACCCGGGCGCGCGGCAAACAGATTGGCGCGGCCGGTGAAGGCGCGCTCGACATGAATGCCCTCGCCGCCGATCGCAAGTGCAATGCTGGCGGCCGCGACGTCCTCGGTGACGTCGCCCTCCTCCATCCGGACCACCACGACGTCCTTGATGCCGGCGCGCGTCAGCGCCTCGACCTCGGCGGGCCCGATCGTCGTGCCCTTCTTCAGCACCAGCGGACCCTGGCGCAGGGTGTGGACGGTCACCCCGCCGATCGCTTCCCTGGGGCTCGCCGGACCGAACTTCATGCCGCTTCTTCTTTTTCTTTTGGCGGCAGCCGGAGCACCGCGGTGATCTCGGCCATGATCGACACCGCGATCTCGGACGGCGAGACCGCGCCGATCGCAAGCCCAATGGGCGCGTGGATGCGCGCGATGTCGGTGTCCCTGGCGCCCTGCGCCCGCAGCCGGTCGCCGCGCTTGGCGTGCGTCTTCCGCGAGCCGAGCGCGCCGATATAGAAGCAGTTGCGCTCGAACGCGTGCAGCAGTGCGGGGTCGTCGATCTTCGGATCGTGCGTCACCGCGACGAAGGCGGTGTAGGCATCGACGTTGAGCGGCGGCAGCGCCGTATCCGGCCACTCCGCGACCAGGGGAATATCGGGGAAGCGCTCGGGGCTCGCAAAGGCGGTGCGCGGATCGACTACGGTGACGTCGTAGCCGAGCGAGCGCGCCAGCGGCGCCAGCGCCTGGCTGATATGGACCGCGCCGACGATGACGAGCTTTGCGGTCGGCGCGTAGACGTTGAGGAACAGCTTCTTGCCGCCGGCCTCGACATTGCCGCTCTTGCCCATGCGGAGCTGCTTGTCCAGCTCGGCGCGCAGCGGATCCTTGGTGAAATCCGCAGCCTTCACCAGGCGCTGCTCGCCGCTTTCGGTGTCGGTCACCAAAATCACGGGCCGGCGCGCGGCGCGCTCGGCATTGAGTTCGTGCAGGATTGCGAGCTTCACGGCTAGCCGACCTTCTCGACGAAGACGCGGATGGTGCCGCCGCAGGACAGCCCGACATTCCAGGCGGTCTCGTCCGCGACGCCGAACTCGAGCATCCTGGGCTTGCCGCTCTCGATCACGTCCATGGCCTCTGTGACCACAGCGCCTTCGACGCAGCCGCCGGAGACCGAGCCGAGAAACGTGCCCTCGTCGTTGATGACGAGGCTCGAGCCCGCCGGGCGCGGGGCCGATCCCCAGGTCTCGACCACGGTTGCCAGCGCCACGCCACGGCCGGCCTTCTGCCAGTCCTCCGCCGCCTTCAGAATATCCTCGTCGCGATCGAGCATGGCTTTGCCTCTCAGGCTGCGGGGCGGATCAGGCTGCGGTGATGCGGCGGCAGCGGCCGGGACAGCGTGGTGATCAGCTCCTGGATAGAGCTCAAATTATGCACGGGACGAAATTCGTCAACGTGCGGGAGCATCATTTTGATGCCCTGGGCCTTGGCCTCGAAGCCGCCGAACCGCAGCAGCGGGTTCAGCCAGATCAGCCGCCGGCAGGACCGGTGCAGCCGGTCCATCTCGAAGGCCAGCCTGGAATCGGCCTCCCGCTCCAGCCCGTCGGAAATCAGCAGCACGATGGCGCCCTGGCTCAGCACCCGCCGCGCCCACAATTTGTTGAAGTTGTGCAGCGAGGCCGAGATCCGCGTACCGCCGGCCCAGTCCTCGACTGCCGCCGAGCAGCTTGCCAGCGCCTCGTCCGGATCGCGCTGGCGTAACGCGCGTGTCACATTGGTGAGCCGCGTGCCGAACAGGAACACCGAGACGCGTTTTCGCGCGTCCCCGACAGCGTGCAGGAAGTGCAGGAACAGGCGGGTATACTCGCTCATCGATCCCGAGATATCGAGCAGCGCCACGATCGGGGCCGGCTTCTCGATCCGCCCGAGGCGATGGAGGTCGATGATATCGCCGCCGGTGCGTAACGACGCGCGCAGCGTCCGGCGCATGTCGAGCCGCAGGCCGCGCGGATCGGGCTGGTGCCGGCGCGTCAACAGCTCCGCCTGCGGCAGCCGCATCATCTCGATGGCACGGAGCGCCTCGACGATCTCGGCTGCGCTCATCTGCGCAAAATCCTTCTTCTGAAGGATCTCCTTGTCGGAGACCGACAGGCGCAGATCCTGCTCCTGGTGCTGCTGCGTCTCCGTCATCCGCGGTTGCGACATCGCCTCCTGGACGCGGCGCGAGGCGGCCGGCGGTTTTTTCTTGGCGCCATCCGGCAGCGGCACCGAATCCAGCATGTGCTTCCACTCTTCGGAGGCGCGGAAGAACAGGTTGAAGGCCTGCTTGAAGATCAGTGCATGCTCGTGGCGCTTGACGAAGATCGCCTCCAGCGTGGTGAAGACGTCGGCGCGGCTGCCGATGTCGATCACCTGCAGCGCGTTCATTGCATCGATCACCGCGCCTGGACCAACCGGCATGCCGGTCGCCCGCAGCGCACGCGCAAAGCCGACGATATTGTCGGCGAACTGCTCGGTCTGCTCAGGCGCGAGGTGGTTGATGGCCATGGTCTGCCGTGTCCCTGCCGTCATTCCGGGGCGATGCGCAGCATTGAACCCGGAATCCATTCATCCGCCGTCACCGCTGCACCATTGATTCCGGGTTCGCGCTACGCGCGCCCCGGAATGACGAGCTAGTCGCTCGTCGCTTCCTTCAGCACCTTCTGCAGGGTGTCGCCCTGCATCCGCGTGATGTCGTCCTGGTATTTGAGCAGTGCGCCCAGCGTGTCACCGACCACTTGCGGGGTCAGCGAGCGGGCGTCGAGCTCGGACAGAGCAGTGGCCCAGTCGATGGTCTCGGCGACACCAGGCGACTTGTAGAAGTCCTGGTTGCGCAGCGCCTGCACGAAGCGCACGACCTGCTGCGACAGCTTTGCCGAGATGCCCGGCACGCGCGACTTGACGATCGCGAGCTCGCGATCGGCGGCGGGATAATCGACCCAGTGATAGAGACAGCGCCGCTTCAGCGCGTCGTGAATCTCGCGGGTGCGGTTGGAGGTGATGATGACGATCGGCGGATGCGGCGCCTTCACGGTGCCGAATTCGGGGATCGTCACCTGGAAGTCGCTGAGGATTTCCAGGAGATAGGCTTCGAATGCTTCGTCGGCACGGTCGAGCTCGTCGATCAGCAGCACCGGCGGACCGGCAACGTCGGGCTCCAGCGCCTGCAGCAGCGGCCGCTTGATCATGTAGCGGTCGGCAAAAATATCGCTCGAGAGCTGATCGCGATCGGTATCGCCGGCGGCTTCCGCCATCCGGATCGCGATCATCTGCGCGGCGCTGTTCCACTCATAGACCGCCGAGGAGACGTCGAGGCCTTCGTAGCACTGCAGGCGAATCAGCTTCCGCCCCAGCGCCGCCGACAGCACCTTTGCGATCTCGGTCTTGCCGACACCGGCCTCGCCTTCGAGAAACAGCGGCCGCCCCATCCGTAGCGAGAGATACGTCACCGTCGCCAGCGACCGCTCGGCGAGATAGCCGCGCGAGGTCAAAAGTTCGAGCATCGCATCGACCGATGCCGGCAAGGTCGCTGAAGTCATGAAAAAGCCAGTCTCACTACGCCCTCACAAAGGGCAAGTATTGGGCCAGATCGTGAGGCCCACTCATTCCTTGGCGTTGGCGGCGTCGAGGGCGCGCCGCGTCAGCACGCCGATCAGATGGGCGCGGTATTCGGCGCTGCCGTGGATGTCGCTGTTCAGCCCTTCCGCCGGCACCTCGATGCCCTCGAGCACCTTCGACGAGAACCGCTTCTTCAGCGCTTCCTCAAAAGCCTCGATGCGAAACACGCCGTCCGAGCCGGCGCCGGTCACGGCGACTCGCACGTCAGAGGGCCGCCGTGCCACGAACACGCCGACCAGCGCATAGCGCGAGGCCTGGTTGCGGAACTTGATATAGGCCGCCTTCTTCGGCAGCGGGAACATCACCTTGGTGATGATCTCGTCGGCTTCCAGCGCGGTCGTGAACAGACCCTGGAAATACTCCTCGGCCTTGAGGCGGCGCTTGTTGGTGACGATGGTCGCGCCGAGTGCGAGCACGGCGGCCGGATAATCCGCGGTCGGATCGTTGTTGGCGAGCGAGCCGCCGATCGTGCCCTTGTGGCGCACGGCGGGATCGCCGATCTGGCTGGCGAGATCGGCCAGTGCCGGGATCGCCTCGCCGACGATGGCGGAGGTCGCGACCTCGGCGTGCCTGGCGGTGGCGCCGATCACCAGCGAACGGCCCTTCATCTCGATCGTGTTCAGCCCCTCGATGTGGGAGAGGTCGACCAGATGCGGGGGGCTTGCGAGCCGCTGCTTCATGACCGGAATCAGCGTGTGACCGCCGGCGATCACCTTGGCGTCTTCGTTCTTCACCAGGAGGTTGGCAGCCTGCCGCACGGTCCCGGGGCGATGGTATTTGAATTCGTACATGAGGGTGTCCTGATCGCGGAGGGCGCGCGGTTACGCGAGATCGGATTTCGCCATCGCCTTCGCGCCGGCGGCGATCGAGGCGACGATGTTCTGGTAGCCGGTGCAGCGGCAGAGATTGCCTTCCAGCTCCTCGCGGATGGTGTGATCGTCGACCTCGTGGCCCTTGCGATGCACGATATCGATCGCGGTCATGATCATGCCGGGTGTGCAGAAGCCGCACTGCAGGCCATGATGCTCGCGGAAGGCTTCCTGCATCGGATGCAGCGGCGCGCCATCGGCCGCCAGGCCCTCGATGGTCTTGACCTCGTGGCCGTCGGCCATCACGGCCAGCGTGGTGCAGGACTTCACGGCCTTGCCGTCGAGATGCACCACACAGGCGCCGCACTGCGAGGTGTCGCAGCCGACATGGGTACCCGTCAGCCGCAGATTCTCGCGCAGGAACTGCACCAGAAGCGTACGCGGGTCGACATTGCCGGTAACAGGATTGCCATTCACGATGAGGGAGATTTTTGCCATAAGCACTCTCTATCAGCGCCCCGACGGGTCCCGTCGAAGCGGTTCTTATAATTATTCCAACCCATCATATGGGCCATTATGCCCTGGGGCAACATCACCCCGGACGCAAGGCGCCATGCCGAAAGACGATAGCCTTCAGCCCTGTACCGCCTTGGCGAAATTCGCGAAAAACTCGTCGGCCAGCTTCTTGGCGGTGCCGTTGATCAGGCGCTGCCCGAGCTGCGCCAACTTGCCGCCGATCTGCGCCTCAACGTCGTAAGACAGCAGCGTGCCGCCGTCCTTCTCCGCGAGCTTGACCACGGCGCCGCCCTTGGCAAAGCCGGCCACCCCGCCCTCGCCTTCGCCTGAGATCTTGTAGCCGTTCGGCGGGTCGAGATCGCTCAGCGTGACCTTGCCCTTGAAGCGCGCCGAGACCGGACCGACCTTCATCTTCGCCGTTGCGCGAAAACCGCCGTCGTCGGTCTTCTCCAGCTCCTCGCAGCCGGGGATGCAGGCCTTGAGCACCGAGGGGTCGTTGAGCTTCTCCCACACGGCCTCGCGTGGCGCCGCAAGCTGGACTTCGCCGTTCATTGTCATGGCCATGGGGCGTCTCCGGGGATATCGAAGCTGGATCGCATCTGAATAATATTGCTCAAGTAACGCACGGAGGCCGCAAAGGAAAGGGCAGCCCCCGGTCACGTGCAATGCATATTCGCACCTGCAAAATGCCTTGTGCGGTCGGTCAGGGATTGGCAGAGCCGAAGCATGGTGATTAGGTCCGGCGCAACATGAGCACAGCCCTTTCCCCCCTGCTTGCGCCGATGCTGTCGAGCGCAGCCATGCGCGTCGTCTGCGACGACCGGTCCACGCTCCAGAACATGCTCGATTTCGAGGCAGCCCTGGCCCGGGCCGAGGCCGCCGCGGGTGTGATTCCCGTATCCGCGGTAAGCCCGATCGAAGCCGCCTGCAAGGCCGACAGCTTTGACATGGCCGCGCTGGCCGAGGCCGCAACCCGGTCGGGCAATCTCGCGATCCCCCTGGTCAAGGCGCTGACCGCCAATGTCGGCAAGGCCGACAGCGAGGCTGCGCGTTACGTGCATTGGGGCGCCACCAGCCAGGACGTCATCGATACCGCAACCATGCTCGGCTTGCGCGCTGCAATCGATGCGCTGGACGCCGATCTCAGCCGTGCCATCAAGGGTTTTGCGGCACTTGCCCGCGCCCATCGCAACACCGCGATGGTGGCACGGACCTGGCTTCAGCACGCGCTGCCGATGCCGTTCGGGCTGAAGGCCGCCGAATACGCCTCGAGCCTCGCCCGCGCCCGCTGCCGGCTGCGGCGGCTCCGCCGCGAGGGCCTTGCGCTGCAATTCGGCGGCGCCGCCGGCACGCTCGCAGCCCTCGGCGACAACGGGCTCGCGGTGGCCGAACGGCTGGCGCAGGAGCTGAACCTGCCGCTGCCGGAAGCGCCCTGGCATACCCATCGCGACCGCATCGCGGAGGCCGCTTCAAGCTTCGCGATTCTCGCCGGAAGCTGCGGCAAGATCGCGCGCGACGTCTCGCTGATGATGCAGACCGACGTCGGCGAAGCGTTCGAGCCCGCCGGCGAGGGCCGCGGCGGGTCCTCGACCATGCCGCACAAGCGCAACCCGGTCGCAGCCGCAAGCGCGCTCGGCTGCGCGACCATGGCCCCGCAACTCGCCGCGACGATCTTTGCAGCCCAGGTGCAGGACCACGAGCGCAGCGCCGGGCCCTGGCATGCGGAATGGCCGACGCTGCCGCAATTGATGCTGGTCACCTCGGGCGCGCTTGCGGCCATCGTCGACATCGCCGAGGGGCTGGATGTCGATGCCGCGCGCATGCGCAGCAATCTCGACGCGACGCACGGGCTGATCATGGCGGAAGCCGTCACCTTTGCGCTCGCCGATAAGATCGGCAAGAGCGACGCGCATCATCTGATCGAGGCCGCGAGCAAGCGCGCGGTTGCCGAGAAGAAACATCTGCGCGAAATTCTCGCCGCCGATTCGCAGGTCGCTGCGCATCTGACGCCCGAGAAAATAACGGCATTGTTTGAGCCGATGGCCTATCAAGGGATGTCGCAGGCCTTGATCGACCGGCTGCTCGACAGCCTCGACCGCGAATAGAGCAACCCTGAGCGGAAATAAAACGGAGACGCCGCATGCCCATGATCGATGCCGACGGTTGCCTGATCAACGTCTCCGTCGAGGGCCGCGACGGCGGGCCGACCTTGATGCTCTCCAACTCGCTCGGCTGTACGCTGCAGATGTGGGAGCCGCAGATGAAGGCGCTGACCCAGGTGTTCCGCGTCATCCGCTACGACCGCCGCGGCCACGGCAAGTCCAAGGTGCCGCCCCCTCCCTATTCGATGGAACGTTTCGGCCGCGACGTGCTTGCGATCCTCGACGATCTCAACATCGAAAAGGTGCATTGGTGCGGCCTGTCGATGGGCGGAATGGTCGGGCAATGGCTGGGCGCCAACGCGCCGGAGCGCTTCGGCAAGCTCATCCTCGCCAATACCTCCTGCTATTACGCCGAGCCGACCAAATGGCTGGAGCGTATCGACGCCGTGAAGAAGGGCGGCATCGCCGCGGTCGCCGACGGCGTGATCGCCGGCTGGCTCACCCAGGATTTCCGCGAGCGCGAACCTGACATCGCCGCCAGGATGAAGGCGATGCTGCTCGCGACCCCGGTCGAGGGCTATCTCGCCTGCTGCGAGGCGCTATCGACCCTCGACCAGCGCGCGCTGCTGCCTGCCATCAAGAACCCGACGCTGGTGATCGCCGGCCGCCACGATCAGGCAACCCCGATTTCTGCAGGCGAGCTGATCCGCTCGAACATTCCCGGCGCCAGCATGACCATCATCGATGCCGCTCACATTTCCAATGTCGAGCAGCCGCACGCGTTCACCGACGCGGTCGTGGGCTTCTTGACGCAACGCTGATCTCACAACGCCGTCATTGCGAGCGCAGCGAAGCAATCCAGAAATCCCTCCGCAGCGGCAGACTGGATTGCTTCGCTACGCTCGCAATGACGAAGGAGGAAACAACATGGACGACCAGAAGCGCCGCGATGCCGGCATGAACGTGCGCCGAAAAGTGCTGGGCAATGCCTGGGTCGACAAGTCGATCGCCAACCGCAACGCCTTCAACACCGACTTCCAGGACATGATCACCCGCTACGCCTGGGGCGAGATCTGGACGCGGCCGCATTTCGATGAGCGCACGCGGCGGGTTCTGGTGATCGGCACCATGGTCGCGCTTGGGCAATGGGACGAATTCCGCCTGCACGTGCGCGCGGCGCTCGCCGAGGGCGGCTTCACCCCCGACGACATCAAGGAAATTTTGCTGCAGCAGGCGATCTATTGCGGCGTTCCGGCGGCGAACCACGCCGTCAAGGAAGCCTCAGCGATTGTGCAGGAGCTCGGCCTGCTCGATACCTAGCGGCGCGGTGTCCGCGACGTCGACGGTCTTCGGCGCAGCAGCCGGCCGCTCGATCACCAGCACGACCGCCGCACCGAGCAGCAGAAGGAGCTCGGTGGCGTGCAGCCGAAGCGCGGCCATCTCGCCGACCTTCGAGGCCATCACCATGCTCACAAACGAGATCAGGCTGCCGATCGCGAGCGCAATGCCAAGCGTCTCGTCGCTGGCTCCGCTCTTGCGGGTGCGCGGAATGGCGAGCAGCGCAAGATAGATCGCGAAGAACGCCACCACGGTCAGGCGCCCGAGCGCCAGCAGCCAGGCGGCGCGCACCGTGCTCAGGCCGGACATCTGAAGCTGGTCGCTGAGGAACAGCGCCACGGCAACGCTCGGCCGCTCGTAGAGGCCGTGCACCGGCGCCACCATGATGTTGAAGGCGACCATCGTCCAGGCCGGAATGAAATAAGCCGCCAGCAGCGCGCCGTTGACCGAGCCGATCCGCCAATTCCTGAACATGCCGCTTCCCGCTTCGCCTGCACCACGCCTTCGGACGGAAGGCTTTGCCGGGGAGCTAACTCGCATCGGACTGTGGCGGCAATTTAAACCCTTTGTTTACCTTAATCGCCCGGCTGGCCAGTTCATTCAAAAAAGGCCCCGCCTTTCGGCGGGACCCGCTTCACTTCATTAGCCCTGTTCGCTTCATTAGCCTTGGCTCTCGGCTCCCTAATTGTCCTGACCGTGCTGGCCACCCTGCTGGTGGCCGGGCTTGTCGCCCTGGCGCATCGGGTCGTTCTGCTGCTGCTGTCCGGGTTTCTGCCCACCGCCTTGCTGCTGCCCTGGTTGCTGGCTTGGGCGCTGCTGGCCGGGACTCTGGTTCTGCTGGCCCGGATTCTGGTTCTGCTGCTTCGTCATTGGGGGGAAACTCCCTTGTTGGACGTCAGTCCGTGACAACAAGCGGCAGCCGATTTAGTTGCCGCGCGGAACCTGGTTCCTCGCAATGCGGGGAACCGGGATATGACAGCCGTAGCCGAAATGATCTCTGTACAAGCCTTTATGCCGAGGCAATGGCCAGTTGCAGCCACCAGTTCCCTGCTGTTACAAAACGGGAAGAACGCTCGAGGGCTGCCGGGGCCCGAGAAGAAACTTAAGCACTCTCTCGAAGACCTCCCTTTGAGTCGCGTCAGGTTTGGGTAACGGCAGCCTATGGATTATTTCGCCCAGCAGCTCATCAACGGCCTCGTGCTCGGCTCCATCTACGGCCTGATCGCGATCGGCTACACGATGGTCTACGGCATCGTCGGCATGATCAATTTCGCCCATGGCGACATCTTCATGATCGGCGGCTTCATTGCGCTAATCACCTTCCTGATCCTGATCTCGCTCGGCCTGACCGCGATCCCGGTGATCCTGCTGGTCGTGCTGCTGGTCTCGATGGCGATCACGGCACTCTATGGCTGGACCATCGAGCGCATCGCCTACCGGCCGCTGCGCCATTCCTTCCGCCTCGCGCCGATGCTGTCGGCGATCGGCATGTCCTTCGTGCTGACCAACTACTCGCAGATAGCGCAGGGCGCGCGCGTCAAGCCGATCCCGCCCTTCATCACCGGCGGCTACACGCTGCATGAGAGCGCCGACGGCTTCGTGATCCAGCTCTCCAACATCCAGATCATGGTGGTCATCACCACCATCGTGCTGCTTGGAATCTTCACCTGGCTGGTCTCGCGCACACGGCTCGGGCGCGACATGCGCGCCTGCGAGCAGGACCAGACCATGGCTGCGCTGCTCGGCGTCGACGTCGACCGCACCATCTCCATGACCTTCGTGATCGGCGCTGCGCTCGCCGCGGTCGCCGGCCTGATGTACCTGCTCTATTATGGCCTGGTCGATTTCTTCATGGGCTTCGTCGCCGGCATCAAGGCCTTCACCGCCGCTGTGCTCGGGGGCATCGGTTCACTGCCCGGCGCCATGCTCGGCGGACTCGCGATCGGCCTGATCGAGACGTTCTGGTCGGCCTATTTCTCGGTCGAGTACAAGGACGTCGCCGCGTTCTCGATCCTGATCGTCGTGCTGATTTTCATGCCGACCGGCCTGCTTGGCCGTCCCGAAGTCGAAAAAGTCTGACGGACCGCCCCGCGTGACAGCCACCCCGCACGAGACCACCAAAGCAAGTCGCACCGCCGGCATCCCCTTCCTTCTGAAGACCGCCTTCATCAACGCGCTGATCGCGCTGGTGCTGTTCTCGCTGATGGTCGGCATCCGTACCGAAGCGGGCTCCGACGGCCAGCTCACCTATTGGGCGCGCTTCGGCGACGTCGCCGCGCTCGTCGGTGCGGTGTTCGGCGGCTCGATCGTGATCGAGCTGCTCAGGCAATGGATCGGCCCGACCGGCGCCGAGAAGCTGGTGCCACCTAGCGTGCAGAGCGGGATGTCGTTCATTGGCCGCTACCTTGCGCCGGCACTGCTGATCTTCACGCTGCTGGTGCCGGTGATCTTCTATAACCAGCGCTACATCCTCGACCTCGCGATCCTCGTGCTCACCTATGTGATGCTGGGCTGGGGCCTCAACGTCGTGGTCGGGCTCGCCGGCCTGCTCGATCTCGGCTACGTCGCCTTCTACGCGGTCGGCGCCTATTCCTACGGGCTGCTCGCCACCAGTTTCGGCTGGTCGTTCTGGATCTGCCTGCCGCTCGCCGGCATCCTTGCCGCGTTCTGGGGCGTGCTGCTCGGCTTTCCCGTGTTGCGCCTGCGCGGCGACTATCTTGCGATCGTGACGCTCGCCTTCGGCGAGATCATCCGTCTCGTCATCATCAACTGGCAGAGTCTGACCGGTGGTCCGAACGGCGTCTCCGGCATTCCCCGCCCATCCTTCTTCGGCATTCCGCTCGACAACAGCGACGACGGGCTGGCGGCAAAACTCGGCATCGAATACTCGCCGACCCATCGCATCGTCTTCCTGTTCTATTTGATCCTGGCGCTGGCGCTGCTGACCAATTGGGTCACGATCCGGCTGCGCCGCCTGCCGATCGGCCGCGCCTGGGAGGCGCTGCGCGAGGACGAGGTCGCTTGCCGCGCTCTCGGCATCAACACCACGACCACCAAGCTCACTGCGTTCGCAACAGGCGCCATGTTCGGCGGCTTTGCCGGCGCGTTCTTCGCGACCCGCCAGGGCTTCATCAGCCCGGAATCCTTCACCTTCCAGGAATCGGCACTGGTGCTTGCTATCGTCGTGCTCGGCGGCATGGGCTCGCAGCTCGGCGTCGCGCTCGCGGCGCTCACAATGATCGGCGGCTTCGAGCTGTTCCGCAGCCTCGAGAACTACCGCATGCTGGTGTTCGGCATGGCGATGGTGCTGATCATGATCTGGCGGCCGCGCGGCATCATCGGCCATCGCGCGCCGACCGTGTATCTCACCAAGGCGCAAGTCATCTCCTCCGACCTCGTCAAGGAGGGGCATGGATGAGCGGCGAGCCAATTCTCAGCGTCGACCGGCTCACCATGCGTTTCGGCGGCATCGTCGCGGTGCAGGAGCTGTCGTTCGAAGCCGAACGGAAAAAGATCACCGCGTTGATCGGGCCGAACGGCGCCGGCAAGACCACCGTCTTCAACTGCATCACCGGTTTCTACAAGCCGAGCGACGGCGCCATTCGCCTCACCCATGACGACGGCCGGCAAATCGCGCTGGAACGGCTCAACGATTTCCGCATCGCCAAGCAGGCGAAGGTCGCCCGCACCTTCCAGAACATCCGGCTGTTTCCCGGCATGACGGCGCTCGAGAACCTGATGGTGGCGCAGCACAATGCCTTGATGCTCGCCTCCGGCTTTACCTTGCTCGGCCTGATCGGCGTCCCCACCTATCGCGCCGCCGAGAAGCGGGCGATCGCGCTCGCCACCGACTGGCTCAAGCGGATCAAACTGTTCGACCGCGCCGATGACGCCGCCGGCAACCTCGCTTATGGCGACCAGCGCCGGCTCGAAATCGCGCGCGCGATGTGCACCGAGCCTGCGCTCCTCTGCCTGGACGAGCCGGCCGCGGGCCTCAATGCGCGCGAGAGCGCCGCGCTCAGCGAGCTCTTGCTGTCGATCCGCAACGAGCTCGGCACCTCGATCCTCTTGATCGAGCACGACATGTCTGTGGTCATGGAGATCTCCGACCACATCGTGGTGATGGACCATGGCGTGAAGATCGCCCAGGGCACGCCGCGAGAGGTCCGGGACGACCCCAAGGTGATCGCCGCCTATCTCGGCACCGACGAGGAAGAGGCTGTAGCCGTGATGGAGAGCGGGTCGTGACGTCCGCCCCCACTCCCCTGCTCGCGATCCGCGGCTTGCACGCCGCCTACGGCAAGATCGAGGCCCTGAAGGGCGTCGACGTTCAGATCGATGCAGGCGAGATCGTGGCGCTGATCGGCGCCAACGGCGCCGGCAAATCGACACTGATGATGACGATCTTCGGCAAGCCGCGCGCCCGCGCCGGCCAGATTCTGTACGAAGGCCGCGACATCACCGACGTCCCCACCCACGAGATCGCACATCTGCGCATCGCGCAGTCGCCGGAAGGCCGCCGCATCTTTCCGCGCATGAGCGTGGCGGAAAACCTCCAGATGGGCGCGGACGCCACAGAATGCACCGATGCGGAGCGCGAGGCGACGCTGGAGCGCGTATTTTCGCTGTTTCCGCGCCTGAAGGAACGCTACGTCCAGCGCGGCGGCACGCTGTCCGGCGGCGAGCAGCAGATGCTGGCGATCGGGCGCGCCCTGATGAGCCGTCCGCGCCTGCTCCTGCTCGACGAACCCTCGCTCGGGCTTGCACCGCTGATCGCCCGGCAGATTTTTGACGCGATCCGGACCCTGAACCGGCAGGACGGCCTGACCGTCCTGATCGTCGAGCAGAACGCCAACCATGCGCTCAAGCTTGCCCATCGCGGCTACGTCATGGTCAATGGCCTGATCACGCTTGCCGGAACAGGCGCCGAGTTGCTGCAGCGCCCCGAGATTCGCGCCGCCTATCTGGAGGGCGGCCGGCACGGCTGATTGGGCCGGAGTGCGGTCGAATGTTGCGAATTTTGCCGCAGTGCGCGTATTTTGCCGGTGACTTCTCCCGGGATTCATTCAAGAATGGCGCCGGTTTGAACCGGGCCAACCCGGCAACTTCCACAGACGATCACCCACGAGGTATCTCATGAAATCACTGAAGCTCATCGGTCTGGCATTCGGCGCTTCGATCGCGCTGTCGAGCGCGGCATTCGCGCAGGATGTCACCATCGCAGTCGCAGGCCCGATGACAGGCACGGAGTCCGCATTCGGCCGCCAGATGAAGAACGGCGCCGAGATGGCCGTGGCTGATATCAACGCCGCCGGCGGCGTCAACGGCAAGAAGCTCGCGCTCAACGTCGAGGACGATGCCTGCGATCCCAAGCAGGCGCGCTCGATCGCGGAAAAGATCGCCGGCGCCAAGATCCCGTTCGTCACCGGGCATTACTGCTCGTCGTCGTCGATCCCCGCCTCCGAAGCCTATGCCGACGGCAACGTGCTTGAGATCACGCCGGCCTCGACCAACCCGCTCTTCACCGAGCGCAAGCTCTGGAACGTGGCGCGCGTCTGCGGCCGTGACGATCAGCAGGGCCTGATCGCGGCGCAGTACATCGCCAAGAACTTCAAGGGCAAGAACATCGCGATCCTCAACGACAAGACCACCTACGGCAAGGGTCTGGCGGACGAGACCAAGAAGGCGCTCAACAAGGCCGGCGTCACCGAGAAGATGTACGAGTCCTACAACAAGGGCGACAAGGACTTCAACGCGATCGTCTCGCGCCTGAAGCGCGACAACATCGATCTCGTTTATGTCGGTGGCTACCACCAGGAAAGCGGCTTGATCCTGCGTCAGATGCGTGACCAGGGCCTCAAGACGATCCTGATGGCCGGCGACGCGCTTGCCGACAAGGAATACGCCTCCATCACCGGCCCTGCCGGCGAAGGCACGCTGTTCACCTTCGGCCCCGATCCGCGCGACAAGCCGACCGCGAAGAAGATCGTCGACGCCTTCAAGGCCAAGAACATCGATCCCGAAGGCTACACGCTCTACACCTACGCGGCGATGCAGGTCTGGTCGCAGGCGGCCAAGAAGGCCGGCACCACCGACGCCAAGAAGGTCATGGAAGCGATGAAGGCCGGCAAGTGGGACACCGTGATCGGCCCGATCGAGTATGACGCCAAGGGCGACATCAAGCAGCTCGACTACGTTGTCTACAAGTGGGACGCGAAGGGTGGCTACGCCCAGATCAAGGGCAATGGCACCTGAGACAGGACGCCTGACCTTATAGCCAGACGACGTCAACGCCCCGGTTCGCTGGGGCGTTTTCTTTTGAAGTCCGGTCAGACGGCTGCGGACAATTCGCCGCCCGCATCTCCTTGCGCCTTCCGGAGCGCTTGCAGCAGGTCGTTCGGCCGAAACGGCTTTTGCAGGCAGACCACGCCGTCAAGGCCGGGCGCCTCGCCGATGAAGTCCAGCGCCGTCATGCCTGATACCGCCACGATCGGAAATCCGGGAACCCGCTCGCGAATAGCGGCCATGACCTCGATACCACTGGTATCGGTCAGGAAAATGTCGACAATCGCTGCGTCGAAAACGTTCTCGTCGAAGGCCTTCAGGCCGCCCGCGCCGCTCTCCGCTTCAACAACGTCATAACGATTGACCCGAAGCACGATCGAGACCATGGCGCGGACGTCCTTCTGGTCGTCGACAACAAGGACACAGGGCATGGGAACAACTCCCGGATTCGTACCATGAATTGGTTCAATTCAACGGCAACGTGCGCCAAGGCAGTATGGGTCGATCGAGTAAAGCCAACCTTACCGATTCCCTATTCCGATTCCCGGCCCAAGTTAAGTAAGCTGTAACCCTCGGTTGAGTCGCGGGCGGGTTCCGTCGGGACACGCGCCCGGAGCCGGCTAACATGGATGCCAAGACAGAAGACCAAGGCAGCCGGCCAACGAAGTCATGCGGACTACCATGCCGACCCAGCGAGAGGTCAACGTGCACGCAAAGAACGACCGAAGCACATTCCTTTCGACCTTGCCGGCCACGCAGAGCGATCGTACTGCAGCATTGGCGATCGTCGGCATCTCCGCGATCCTGTTCGCGCTGGCCGTCCCATTCGCGGGTACGCCGCTGATACAGGTGCCGGCCTTCATCGGGAGCTATCAATCCGCTCTCGCTGTCTGCGACATCATCACTGCAGTGCTGTTGTTCTCGCAATTTGCGGTGTTGCGGACCCGCGCACTGTTGTGGCTTTCAAGCGGCTATCTGTTCACAGCAACAGCCGCCCTGGTCCACGCGCTCAGCTTTCCCGGCCTTTTCGCTCCGAATGGGCTGTTTGGCGCCGGGCCGCAGACAACCGCCTGGCTCTACATGATCTGGCACGGCGGCTTTCCAGGGTTCGTGCTGGCTTATGTCTGGTGCAAGGGGGTGAACGGCGGAGTCGAAATCTCCGGTTCGACGCGAAACGCGATCATCGGCAGCTTGCTCGGTGTCGGCGCAGCAGTGGCGGCCCTCACCTGGATCGTGACCGCCGGGCACGGTCTGCTTCCGCCGCTGTTGAAGGCAGGCGGCGGCTTCACGACCGTGCAGGTAGGCGTGATCTCGTTCGTGTGGTCTTTGAGCTTTGCTGCCCTGATCGGTCTGTGGTTCAAGCGGCCGCATGCGGTGATCGACGTCTGGCTCATGGCGGTGATGTGCGCCTGGCTATTTGATATTGCCCTATCGGGGATATTCAACAGCGCCCGCTACGATCTCGGTTTCTACGCGGGCCGCCTCTACGGGCTCTGCGCCGCAATCTTTGTGCTCGCGGTGCTACTGATCGAGAATGTCCGCCTTCAGGCCCACACGGTGGGCCTCGTCGGCCGGTTGCGCGAACAGTCGGCGTCGGATCGCGACTTCTACGGCAAACGCCTCGCGCTGTATGGCGCCGTCGTCGAGTCCTCCAACGATGCGATCATCACCGAGTCGCTCGACGGCATCATCACCGGTTGGAACAAGGCTGCCGAGCACCTGTTCGGCTATTCTGCCGCCGAGGCCGTCGGCCAGTCGATCGACCTCATGGTGCCCGAGGACCGCAGGGCCGAAGCCAGGGGAATTCTCAACCGCATCAGCAGCAACGAGTCGATCGCCCAGCACGAGACGGTCCGCCTCCGCAAGGACGGCCGTCTACTTCACGTCGTCCTGAATGTCTCGCCGCTGCGATCGGACAGCGGGCAAATCATCGGTGCATCCAAGATTGCCCATGACATCACCGAGGAAAAGCAATCGCGCGAGAAGCTGCGGCGCGAGATCGAGGAGCGTGAGCGCATCTTCGAAACCTCGCGCGACCTGATCCTTGTCACCGACGGTTTTGGCAATTTCATCCAGGTCAGCCCGAGCGTGAAGGACATTCTCGGCTTGAGCCCGGAGGACATGATCGGGCATAGCGCGACCGACTTCATCCATCCCGACGACCTCGAGAAGACGCGGGCCGAGATGCGCGCGGCGCGCCGCGGCCAGACCAAGCGCAGCTTCGAGGCGCGCTACTACCACTATGACGGTCACGAGGTCTCACTGAACTGGATGGGAACCTGGTCGGAGCCTGTGAAGCGCCATTTCTTCATCGGTCGCGACCTGACCGAGAAGCAGGCTGCGGAAGCCCAGTTCCGGCAAGTGCAGAAGATGGATTCGATCGGCCAGCTGACCGGCGGCGTCGCCCACGATTTCAACAACGTGCTCACTGTCATCACCGGCACGATCGGTATCCTGGCGGACGCCGTGGCCGATCGACCCGAGCTCGCCGCCATCACCAAGCTGATCGACGATGCCGCCGAGCGCGGCGCGCAACTGACCAAGCATCTGCTCGCCTTCGCCCGCAAGCAGCCGCTTCAGCCGCGCGAGATCGACGTCAACGCGCTGACGCTCGAGGCCGCCAAGCTGCTGCACCCGACGCTGGGCGAGCAGATCACCATCCTGCCGCAGCTCACCGAGGATGCCTGGCCCGCTATGGTCGATCCGGGCCAGCTCTCCACCGCGATTCTCAATCTGGCGCTGAACGCGCGCGATGCGATGCCCGACGGCGGCACGCTGGTGCTGGAGACCCGCAACATCTTCCTCGACGACGGCTATGCCAGCATGAACCCCGACGTCGTCGCCGGCAATTACGTGATGATCGCGGTGAGCGACACCGGCTCGGGCATACCGGCGGACCTGATCGAGCGGGTGTTCGACCCCTTCTTCACCACCAAGGAAGTCGGCAAGGGTACCGGCCTCGGCCTGAGCATGGTGTTCGGCTTCGTCAAGCAATCCGGCGGCCACATCAAGATCTACAGCGAGGAAGGCCACGGCACGAGCGTGAAGATCTACCTGCCGCGTTCCACCGGCGTGCAGGAGACCGAGTACGAGTCGCTCCAGAACGTGCCCATCACCGGCGGCAACGAGAGAATCCTCGTCGTCGAGGACGACGCGCTGGTGCGGCAGTATGTCATGACCCAGGTCAAGAGCCTCGGCTATACCGCGCTCGAAGCGGCGAACGCCGCCGAAGCCCTCGCCATCATCGATGCCGACAAGGACGTCGACCTGCTCTTCACCGACATCATCATGCCGGGCAACATGAATGGCCGCCAGCTCGCCGACGAGGCGGCGCGGCGGCGCCCCGACCTGAAGACGCTGTTCACCTCAGGCTATACGGAAAACGCCATCGTCCATCACGGCCGGCTCGATTCCGGCGTGCTGCTGCTGGCAAAGCCCTACCGCAAATCGGAGCTTGCCAAGATGCTCAGGACGGCGCTGGCGAGTTGAGCGGGCCGCTCGCCTGCGCTATCGCTGAAGGCGACGCAGCGGAGTGCCATCCTTGAAAAACCTCCTCACCGATATCGCCGGCGTCCGCGTCGGCCACGCCCATGATGCAAGACTCGCTTCAGGCGCGACGGCGATCGTGTTCGACCAGCCGGCGGTGGCAGCGATCGACATCCGTGGCGGCGGACCCGGGACACGCGAGGCCGCGTTGCTCGATCCTGCCGGCACGGTCGAACGCGTTGACGCGATCGCACTGTCCGGCGGTTCCGCCTTCGGGATCGAGGCCGGCGGCGGCATCCAGGCCTGGCTTGCCGAGCAGGGCCGCGGCTTCCGCGTGCGCGAGGCGCTGATCCCGATCGTGCCGGGCGCGATCCTGTTCGATCTGCTCAACGGCGGCGATAAGGCGTGGGGCCGCTTCGCGCCCTATCGCGATCTCGGCTATGCCGCAGCAGTTGCCGCCGGGATGGATTTTGCGCTCGGCAGCGTCGGCGCCGGCTTTGGTGCCACCACCGCGACATTCAAGGGCGGGCTCGGCTCGGCCTCCGCCGTCACCAGCAATGGCGTGATGGTCGCGGCGCTCATCGCCGTCAATGCGGTCGGCAGCGCCACCGTCGGCGACGGACCGTGGTTCTGGGCGGCGCCGTTCGAGGTCGACGGCGAGTTCGGCGGCCGCGGGCTGCCTGACAAATTTACCGACGACATGCTCAAGATGCGCATCAAGGGCGGCCCCGCCGCAACCGAGCGCGAGAACACGACGATCGGCATCGTCGTCACCGAAGCGGCGCTGACCAAGCCGCAGGCCAAGCGGCTGGCGATGATCGCGCATACCGGCTTTGCGCGCGCGATCTATCCGGTGCATGCCCCGACGGACGGTGACGTGCTGTTTGCCGCCGCGACATGTGCGAAGCCGATCGATCCGGTCGCAGGCCTCACCGAGCTCGGCATGGTCGCAGCCAACGTGGTTGCGCGCGCGATCGCCCGCGGCGTCTACAGCGCGACCGCGTTGCCGTTCCCCGGCGCGCAGCCGGCGTGGAAGGATCGGTTTGGCTAGGGCTTCAGAGCGCGCTTACACGCTCATCGACATCGATGAAGCCGCGGATCCCGCTCCGGTCTGCGCCTGGCGCTGCATCATCTGGCCGAACCAGTCATAGGGCGAATTGCCGCCCCCCGACGCGCTTGAAGAGCTGGAGGCGCCCGGCACGGTCGTCGTCATCTTGAAGCCATCGGCATAGGTGACGGTGGTGGTGGTCGAGCCGTCGGCGCCGGTCGACGTGGTCGAGGTCGACCCGCCGCTCGACGATGACGACGAGGAATCGCTGTCGCTGCCGGACGCATCGCCCGAGCCGCTCGCGGCCTGCGCATGGTGGTGGCCGCCATGATGTCCGCTGCCCTTCAGCGCCTTCGACATCTCGTCGAGGCTGACGCTGCCGTCGGAATTGCCATCGAGCTTGGAGAACACGTCGTCGGCCTGTGCCAGGTTGGTGCCGCCGGCGCCCAGCGCGTTCTCGAATTCGGACTTGCTGATCTGGCCGTCGCCATTGGCGTCGAGCTGCGAGAACAGATCCTTCAACGCATCATCCCGGCTCGTCGATGTCGAGGACGTCGAGCTCGCCGACGTGGAGCCGGTCGAGCTGCTCGTGCCGTCCGACGACTGACTTTGCGCGGCAATCAGCGCGCTCATCGTCTCCGGCGAGATCTGCGCGCAATTACCGGAATTGACCGATGAGGTCGCGCCACTGCTCGTGCTGTTGCTGCCGGTGTCGATTGCGAATGGATCGGTCGCAGCTCGCGACGATCCGGTCTTCTGGGTCGACGACGAGGACTTCGAGCTCGTCAGCGATTGAATGGCATCGAGCGCACTCGAGACGGCGCCAAGCGCAAACAACATTGCACAACTCCAACCCATGCGGCATGCCGCGGCCAATGTTCTGGCCGTCAGGTCAGCAAGCGTCGTGCCAGCGCGAAAAGCTCAATGAAATCCGTATCCGCCGCACTCTCCGGGATCGGGGAACATCGGCAATTCATGCCGCCGAGGGCAGAATTTTCCCGCCCACAGGAAGCGCATCCCCCTGCATTGCCGCGCCGAGGGGCCCATGTTAGGCGAGGCCATTCGCCCTTCGGCCGCCACGGGAAACCGCGCCATGACCCAAGCCTTCGCCCGCCGCCCCCTGGCTATCGCGCCCTCGATCCTGGCCTCGGATTTCTCGAAGCTCGGCGAGGAGGTTCGCGCGGTCGACGCCGCAGGCGCCGACTGGATCCATCTCGACGTGATGGACGGCCACTTCGTGCCCAACATCTCCTACGGCCCCGACGTCATCAAGGCGATGCGCCCGCACACCAAGAAGGTGTTCGACGCGCATCTGATGATCTCGCCCTGTGATCCCTATCTCGAGGCCTTTGCCAAGGCCGGCTGCGACCACATCACCGTGCATGCCGAGGCGGGCCCGCACTTGCACCGCTCGCTCCAAGCGATCCGCGCGCTCGGCAAGAAGGCCGGCGTCTCGCTCAATCCTGGCACGCCGATCAGCGTGCTCGAATATGTGCTCGACCTGGTCGACCTCGTGCTGGTGATGTCGGTCAATCCGGGCTTCGGCGGCCAGGCCTTCATCCATTCGGCGATCGGCAAGATCAGCGACATCCGCGCGATGATGGCCGGCCGGCCGATCGACATCGAGGTCGACGGCGGCGTCGGCCCCGACAACGCGGGCGCGCTCGCAGCCGCCGGCGCCAATGCCTTCGTCGCCGGCACCTCCGTGTTCAAAGGCGGCACGCAGGACGCCTACAAGACCAACATCGCAGCGATCCGCAACGCGGCGCTCGGGGCCCGCGGCGAAGCGATCTGAAGCACCGCTACGCGCCCGCAAACCTGCGGTCCTCGCGGGTGTTGCGACGCGCAATGCCTAAAATTGCAACCACGACCCGTACTCCTCCGGGCTTCCCTGATTCGCGCAAATCACCGCTAGTGATTCCTGCCTGATTGGACAGGAGCACATCATGACGACGACCCTGGTTTGGACTGGCGTGGCGTTGTGGATTGGTTTTTGCGCGTTCGTTGTTTTCGGCCCGTCGGCCGGACCGGTAAGGGCCCCGGCGCGTTCGACCCGCATCATCGGCCGCAACGGCTATCGGGCCTGATGCCATGCAGATCGCCCTCGTCAAGCGTCAGCCGAAACGCAGGTGCCGCATCCCGCGCCGTCCGCATCCAAATCTCGATTATTTCTTCGGGCGGCTTGAACGCACCGAAGGCGCGATGATCGACGATCCCCGCGTCGAGACGGCGGACCCGGACCACCCGTTCCGGTCATCGCGCCAGCATTGAAATCTTGCTCTGGACCAGATCGATGAAACCGCACTGCCCGAACTGCCTGAAGGAAATGACCAAGGCGTCAGCGTCGCGTAACCTCTTCAACTGCGAACCCTGCCGCGAGATCATTCAGTACTTCGGCGGCAGCGCGGATCACGGCGAGGCCGGCCCGCACTTCACTTGGCCGATCCGCCGCAAGCGCTCGGTCCACATAGCCCACGCGGCCTGATCTATCTAACCCGCGGCCTCGTCCGCATCAGCCTCGCCGGCGTCCGCAGCCATCCGGGGCGGCCGCACCACGGTGACGGTGCAGGTCGCCTCCGCAGCCACCTTGGCCGAGACGCTGCCGAGCAACGTGCGCCGAAACGAGCCCTGTCGCGCGCCGATGATGACATGGTCGACCTGGTTGACCTCGGCGAACTCCAGCAATGCAGCCGCGGGATCGACGGCCTCAAGCACATGAACCGACAGCCGGCTCTCGTCCAGCTTCAAGGGTGTCGCCCAGTGCCGGAGCGCGACGAGGCGGTCGATGTGCTTGTTGGAGCCCTGTTCGTCCAGCGTCTTGTCGACGGCAATGCGATTGAGCTTCAACACATTGACACAGGCGAGCCGGGCTGACGGCAGCGTCGCCAGGATGCGCTCTGTGGTGACTCGCAGCGACTCGTTCAATTCCGGCGCACCCTCCGCCGTGTCGAGCGCGACCGTAACGATCGGGCTCATCGCAATTTGCGTCGCAAGATCCGATCTCGCACCCGACGGCTTGACGTCGGGATTGAAACGGCGCCGCCAGGCGACACTGAGGGGGTCGCGCTTCATCCGCTCCGCGCGCGCGGTGAGCTTGACCTGGTCCGGATGGGTCAGATCGAAGGCGAGCTGGGCCGCTGTCGGATAGCGCCAGTCCGGCTCGATCTCGAGACACCGCAGCACCACCTCCTGGAGCCAGGGCGGATAGTCGCTGCGTAGCGCACGCGGCGGATAAGGATCGCGCCACAGCCGGCGCCGCATCGCGCGCAGCGTCTCACCCTCGCCGAATGGACGTTCGCCGGTGGTGAAGAAATAGAGCAGCACGCCGAGCGAAAACAGATCGCTGCGGGGATCGTCGCGCACCCCCAACAGCCGTTCCGGCGCCATATAGGGCGCGGTGCCGTAAGGCAGGCGGAACTCCGCCTGCATCAGATCGGGCAGATGATTATGATGCGACAGGCCAAAGTCGATCAGCACGGCCTCACCATTATCGCGGAACATGATGCTGCTCGGCTTGATGTCGTGATGGATCACGTTCTGCCGGTGCAAATCAGCGAGCGCGGTCGCGATCTTGGCGACGAGCAGCCGAACTTCGCCGTAAGGCAGCGGCAGGTCGGGCAACCGCTTGTAGAGCGTTGTCCCCGAAATTCGCTCGATCACAGCGTAGGCCTGATGCGCGAAATCGCCGGTGCCATAGCAGTGCGGCACATGCGGCCCTGTCAGCCGGGGCAGGATCATCATCTCCATCTCGAAGGAGACGATCGCCGCAGGGTCCTCGCCCTCGGACGCCCTTGGGATCTTCATCAGCAGCCGGGCGTCAATGCCGGCATGGGTGACGGTCCAGAGCGTCGCCATGCCGCCGGCATGAACGCATTCGCCAATCGTGTAGCCGTCGATCACGGCGCCGGGTTTGACCATGGGTTTCGGCATCGGCCTTTAGCGCCCCTCCGATAGCCGGTCTGCGAGCCAGTGCGGCAGGCCGTTCTCCCGAATCCGGTTCGCCGCGCTCGCCACGTCGTAGGGGGCGCGGCAATACGTGATCTGGCATGAGGTCGTATCGAACAGCACGAACGCCGCCGATGGATCACCGTCGCGCGGCTGACCGACCGCACCAAGCACGGCGAGCCATTGCCGCCCGCGCAGGAGCGGCATGGAAATATCGGTCTTGGGCACGAGGCCCGTCATCTTCGCCGTGACCGACATCGAATAGAGCGCGGGACGGTGAATGTGGCCGCAGAAGGTCACGTGGGCGGGGGTCGATATCAGGCTCTTGGCAGCGTCCGCCGTCGAGCGAATGTAGTGCCAGCGCTGGGGATGAGAGGCTTCCGAGTGCACGAACAGACGGTCGCCGTCCTCGACGAGCATCGGCAGCTCGGCAAGAAACCGGCGCTGCGCGATGTCGAGCCGCCCGCGCGTCCATTCGATCGCGATCTGCGCCTCATTGTTCATGGTCTCGGACGAGGAGTTCACGGCCTGGTCGTGATTGCCGCGAACGGCGACGGCGCCCTGGGCGACCAGCTCCATCGCGGTATCCACGACCCATTCCGGATCGGCACCATAGCCGACGAAATCGCCGAGCATGACAAACCGCTCTGCGCCCTTCGCGCGGGCCACCTTCAGGCACGCCTCGAACGCCTGCCGGTTGCCGTGGATATCCGAGAAGACAGCGAGAAGCACGCACCCTCCACCCTCAAATTCTTGAGGCCGATAAAGCCGATTTGAGGGAGGTCAACAAGATGCGCCAGCGCCGGGCGGTTTACCAGTGCCGCGCTGCGCAATGGTGAAGAGGCTATTGCTCGTCCTTGGGCGGCATCCGGGGTGGCGGCAGCGGCGTGAACACCGCTCCTTGCGCGCCGGCCGGCGGGGCACTGAACTCGCCGGTGGAGGAATCGCCGCCGCTGGTCTCGAGAATAGCTTTGGGCGTCACATATTCCCGGACCATGTCGATCAGGCTGCCCTCGCCGCCGCCAAAATCGGCCGCGCGCCCGCCTTGCGGGTGGCCCGCAGCGATCTCGTTCTCGGCTGCATGGGTCTTGTCGGCCAGAGTGTCGTTGTAGGGGACGCGGAAGGCGCGCGGAATTCCGCTCGGACGGTGATCCTCGTCGAGCTCCTCGACCCACAGATAGATCGAGCCGGGATCGCCCTCCAGCGAATGCGGCTCGACGATCCGCGCCTTGAGCAGCTTGAACGCGGTGGGCAGCCTGTCCGTGCTGGCCCAGCCGAGCAGCCCGCGCATTTCCGAGAAGCTGACGACATAGAAGGCGCTGGTCACGACCACCGCGACCGCCTTCAGCGACCAGTGCAGCCGCGCATAGACCAGCACGACCAGCAACAACGCGCCGATCACGGCATAGGCGACCGACAGCGTGAGAATGACCGTCGGCAAATTAATCACGGCGTATCCTCACACCGGTCTTGGGGTCGACGTCAGCGCCGTTGCGCCAGGTGCTGCGGAAGGTTTCCAGCAGCGATTTCGGCCGCTGGTCCACATTGACCACCTTGCCTTCGGCATCGAGCCGGAACCGCACCGCGGTCTTCTCGTCACCGGTGTGGTCGAGCGTGAACTTGTTGTCGAAGACCACCTGCGCGGTCGGATTGAGCTTCTGCACCTTCACATTGGCCGTAACAGGCTCGCCGGTCGTGGCGACGAAATGCGAGACGTTGACGGTGTATTCGCCGGCGACGATGCCGCGCACCGTCACGATCTCCTCGCGGATGGGCGAGGCGATCTTCTTGCCGTTGACCATGATGAAGTCGTTGGCCCCGCCGCGATCGTCGCGATCGAGCGTGAGGAAGCCGGCCTCGCGGTGGCGATACCAGGCGATGTTGCCGGCGGGGTCCTGCACGAACAGGTCGAGATCGTCAGGGTGATTGTCCGGCCAGTCCAGCGTGATCATGAACTCGGCCTTGGAGTCGATCTTGCCCTCCTTGGCATCGGGCGAGACCGCGAGCAGCGCGAGGAAGAACAGGAAGGCGACCACCTGGAGCGCCTTGAACAGCATCACGCCCAGCGGATCGAACGGCTCCTCGCGCGGATAGAGGCCGAAATCATCCATCATGACGGCGTTCCAGCGCCTTTGCGCTCCAGGACAGGCGTCACATAGGTCTCCGTCAGCACCACGGCATCCGAGAACACCCGCTGGGTCGCGGAATCGAGCATGTAGTACTGGATGCGGACCAGGATCGAGCCGACGAGGCCGGCGAGAGTCGTGTACATCGCAACCGCCATGCCGTCGCTCATCAGCCCCATCGAGGAGCGCATCGCGACCTTGTCCGCGGCATCCAGTCCGGCAATCGGCGCCAGCATGATGATGAAGCCGATGATGGTGCCGAGCAGGCCGAGCTTCATCAGCGTATCGGAGACGAAGGCACCGAACCCGTTGGAGCCGCGCAGGCGGTCGGCAAGCGTCCGCAACAGCAGCGTCTGGTCGACCGGGCGGTAGTCCTGCGCGGCGGCCTTGGTCACGAGGCTCTCGATGTGATCCCGCACCAGCCCGCGCGGCAGCGCAGACGCGCTCGCATCGAGCACCTTGCTGCCATCTGGCGCCGCCAGCACCGCGCGGCAGCGCCGTGCCGCCGCCCCCTCACGGGCAATTGCCCGTGTGCGCAGGAAGCAATGACCGCAGGTCAGGATATAGAGCACCGCGATCACGCTCGAAATGTAGGTCCGGTCCGAGGTCAGCATCAGATGGATCAGGCCGAACCGCCACAGCAGCACGACGGCAAAGATCGACAGCCCTGTGAAGATCATCCAGAACAGCAGCGCGCTGCGCTCGGATGGGTCAGTCGCGGTGTTCGCGATCGGTCCAATCGTCATCGAACTCATGCTGCACTGCTCCTGACCTGCAGGGATTGGCCTGCGACGATTGGCTTGTAAAGGATCCTTGCCGATTAGATCAAAGCCGCCGCACCAGGTCCAAAGACCCATGCCCAATCCGGCTTGGGAAATTTGCCCGAGCCGCGCTCCGGCCCAAACCCTGCAATTGGCAAGGCGCGGCGACGTTGTTAGGCTGAGCTTACCAAACTTTGGGGTGATCGCATGCGCCTCGTGCTTCAGCTTGTCGCCCGCCTGCTCCTCATCGTTGCGCTCTGCCTGGGCGCCGCGACCATATGGGCCACGTTCGATGCCTATCGCAGCATCGACCGGGCGACTGCGGCCTCCGCGCAGCGGGTCGCGCAGGCGCTTCAGGCACTGTACTGGCATGAGCTCTTGCTGCGCAGCAGCAGAATGCGCGAGCATCTCGTGCCGGTTCCGGAGTGGCGGACGCTGGAGACGATGAAGCTGATCTCGCCCGGCGTCTGCGTCGAGTTCCAACCGGCGACCGCATTCGAAAAGCCACTGTGCGGCCAGAGCCAGGGCATCGGCAGGGCGCCGCCGCGCTGGTTCGCGTCGATCGTGCCGACCTTCCTCGGCAGCCACGCCGAGGTGGTGCGGCCCGTCAGCCCGCGCGCCGCTGCCGCCGGAACGGTCGTCGCGACGCCGGACGAAGCAGCCGCAATCTTGCTCGCCTGGGAGTACATCCTCAACGTGATCGACGTCGCGCTGCTGATGGCGGCGGCGATCGCGCTGCTCGCTTCGCTTGCGATCGCACACACGCTGGCTCCGGCGCGCGCCATCGTAACGGCCCTGCAACGCATGGCGCGCGGCCAGTACCGCACCAAGCTGCCGCGCTTCCGCTCCATGGAGCTTGGGATGATCGGCGGCGCCGTCGAGAAGCTCGGCAGCCGGCTAGAAGAATCCGTCGAGCAACGCGCGGCGCTAACACGGCGCCTGATCGAGATCCGCGACGACGAACGTCGCGCGCTCGCCCGCGAGCTGCACGACGAATTCGGACAGAATCTTTCCGCCATCCTCGCTTTCGCCAACACGATCGAGACCGCGAGTCCGAAAGACGGGGATCATGGCATCGCGCAGGACGCGCACATGATCTCGCAGGCCACTCACCATTTGATGGCTTCGCTGCGTGATGCGCTGAAGCGCCTGCGCAATCCCCTGCCCGAGGAGCTCGGGCTGGAAGCGAGCCTCGTCAACCTCGTCGACAGCTGGCGCTCGCAGAGCGCGACGCAGCCGACGATCCAGCTCGACCTCAAGGGCGACCTCACCGACATCAGCGGTCCGGCCGCTACGACCGCCTATCGCGTCGCCCAGGAATGCCTGACCAATGCGCTGCGCCACGGTGCGGCCCGCGAGATCTCGTTGCACGTCGAGCGGTGCGCAGGCGAGGACGATGCGCTTCTGATCCGCGTCGAGGACGACGGCGGCGGCGATGCGGCACGCGTGGCGCGCTCGGCGGGCTTCGGCCTCACCGGAATCCGCGAGCGTGTCGCAGCCGCCGGCGGATCATTGTCGATCCTGCCTGCGAGCCGCGGCCTCAGTGTCGCCGCAACGATCCCGCTCGCAGCATGAGGCGGCCATGAGCGAGGTCGCAGCAACAGGCATTTCGGTGCTGCTTGTCGACGACCATCCGATCGTCCGCCAAGGCTATCGGCGCGTGCTGGAGAGCCAGGGCGATCTCCACGTCGTGGCGGAAGCCGACAACGCCGCGGATGCCTATGGCGCCTTCAAGACGCATGATCCCGACGTCGTCGTGATGGACATCTCGATGCCCGGTGCCAGCGGCCTCGAGGCGATCCGCAACATCCGCGCGCGCAATCCGCGGGCGCGGATCCTCGTCTTCACCATGCACAACGAGGCCGTGCTGGTGAAAGCCGCGTTCAGCGCCGGCGCTTCCGGCTTCGTCACCAAGAGCAGCGCCCCCTCCGCCGTCGTCAACGCCATCCGCAGCGTCGCCCGCGGCGAGCGGGCCATGAGCGACGACATCGCGCATGTGCTGGCCGAGGACAGCCTGTCGACAGGCTCAGCGCTGGATCAGCTGGGCGAGCGCGAGATCGAGATTTTGCGCCAGTTCGCCGGCGGCGCCACCACCGAAGAGATCGCGACGCATCTCAATCTCAGCGTCAAGACGGTCCAGAATTATCACTACTTGATCAAGACCAAGACTGGCACACGCACGGATGCGCAGCTCGTCCGGCTGGCGGCAGCTTGCGGGCTGACGAAGATCTAGCAGCGGGACTGCCGGATTTCCGGGTCCTTCAATCTGCTGAACGCAATGGAACGCAGGCCATCCAACCCCGGTTAGTAGCGGAGCGGAGGAGTAACACGCCATGAGTAAAGCTCATCACAAGGCAGTCGACCATCCCACCGTCATCACCGTAGGCGAGCTGATCGACCAGCTTTGCCGCTTGCCGGACACGGCTGTTGTCCAGTTCCGCTGTCCTATGCTCGATCAGGAGCTGACATTCTACCGCCTCCGAAAGCAGTCGAAGGACGTCGTCGAAATCGCGGTCAGTGCATATCCGGAGAGCCCGCCGGTCGTCCCGTCGTCCGACGGCACATTCCACCCGCGAAGGCACGCCACATCCTCGTCCGCGCCCCGCAACGGCGGAGCGCTTCAAGCCAAGAGGGTAAGCTAGGAGGAGCGCTTCTAGGCCGCCTTCAGCCCACGCAGCAACAGGGCGAGCGTCGCATCGACGCGCGCGGGCAGCTCGGCATCCTTCCATTCGTCGGCATGGGCCGGATGGTGGAAGCGGCAGGTCGCATCGAACAGGGCACGTGCGGTGGTCTTGACGTCGGTCACTTCGAACACGCCCTGCTTCACGCCATCGGACAGGATCGCTGCGATCTGGTCGATCATGGTGTCCTTGTGACACTTGACCGCCGCGCAGGCCTCGCGGGCCAGCGTCAGATAGGTCTCGAACATCTCGGGGTCCTCGAGCACGCGTGAACGCTTGGCCGCGAACAGCGTGCGAAGCCAGCGGTCGAGCCGCGCCGGCGCAGAGCCCTGCTCCTCGGCGATGGCCAGGAGCGGCGCGTCAATACGGTCGAGCCAGCGCTTGGCTACGGCCTCACGCAGCGAGGCCTTGCTCGGGAAATGGCGATAGACGCTGCCGTGGCTCACATCGAGCGCACGGGCAACGTCGACCACTGTGGCCTTGGCAAGTCCGTAGCGCCGCAAGACGTCCTCGGTGACTTCGAGGATTCGCTCCGGCGTCAAGATAACGGCTTCGTTCATGCCAGCACCATATTCCCCGTTCAGGGTCCAGTTACCCGGCGATGGATGCTTACCGAAGCGCCCACACCGGTCGGTTCGGAAAGCTCTCGCTTTAATGAGGCAGTTTTGCAGCCTGCGCCGCGATCTGGCGCGCTACCAGTAAATTGAGCCAGTGCCCAATCGTCCCGGTGAGATTGATGATTTCGGTCGTCATTGTCGCAAGTCTCCAATCATTGGCGGTCCCCATTATTCAATTTCGACCCTCGATCCTCGTTTGTTGGGACTCTGGGCTTCCCGGATGCCGCCAGACGCCCAATCGGAGCGTCCGAGAACGGATATACATCTCTCTCTGACAGATTTCAATATCTGTCAGTCAATGATCCGTGATTGACAGCTAATATTTGCGGACAGCCTTGCCAGCCGACCCGGCCCGGGCCGCCGGCCGCGTCGGAGGCTGAAAACATCCATCATCCCCCGCCACCTTGCCGTACCGTTTGTTTGGCCCTCCCCCTCTGCCAAATCACGGCGTAAAAAGCATTTTGACCGGCGCCACCCCCTAGAGTCGCCGCCCACCTCCCCGGCGGGTTACCCTGCGCTCACCCGCCCTACGAAGAAGAAACGGATCCTCCCCATGCCCATCGTCAACCGCATCGCCGCCCTCTCCGACGAAATGGCCGCCTGGCGCCATGATTTCCACGAGAATCCGGAGCTGCTCTACGAAGTCCACCGCACCGCCGGCATCGTCGCCGACAAGCTTCGCGAGTTCGGCTGCGACGAGGTGGTCACGGGGATCGGCCGCACCGGCGTGGTCGGCGTGATCCGCGGCCGCAAGTCCGGCTCCGGGAAGGCTATCGGCCTGCGCGCCGACATGGACGCGCTGCCGATCGTGGAAACCGCCGATGTGCCCTACGCCTCGAAGATCCCGGGCAAGATGCACGCCTGCGGCCATGACGGCCACACCGCGATGCTGCTGGGCGCCGCAAAGTACCTCGCCGAGACGCGCAATTTCGACGGCACGGCGGTCGTGATCTTCCAGCCCGCCGAGGAAGGTGGCGGCGGCGGCAAGGCCATGGTCGAGGACGGGCTGATGACGCGCTGGAACATCGACCAGGTCTACGGCATGCACAACATGCCGGGCCTCGCCGAGGGGCATTTCGCGACCACGCCCGGTCCGCTGCTCGCCTCTTCCGACAACATCCGCATCACCGTGCACGGCAAGGGCGGCCATGCCGGCGCCACCCCGCACCAGGCGATCGACAGCGTCCTGATCGGCTCGCAGATCGTCAACGCGCTGCAATCGATCGTCGCGCGCAACGTCGATCCGCTGAAATCGGCGGTGATCTCGGTCACGCAATTCCACGCCGGCACCGCCTTCAACATCATCCCCGAGACCGCCGAGCTCAGCGGCACCGTGCGCACGCTCGATCCCGACGTACGCGATCTCGTCGAGCGCCGGATCGGCGAAGTCGCCGAAAGCGTCGCCCGCGCCTATGGCGGCTCGGCGGAAACGAAATACACGCGGATGTATCCGGTGACCTTCAATCATGCGCGCGAAGCCGGCGTCGCCGCCGACGTCGCCCGCGGCATCGTCGGTGCCGACCGCGTCAACGACAAAATCATTCCGATGATGGGCGCGGAGGATTTCTCGTTCATGCTCGAAGAGCGGCCCGGCGCAATGGTGCTGGTCGGCATGGGTGACAGCCCGGCGTGCCACCACCCGGCCTACGTCTTCAACGACAACATCCTCGGCCACGGCGCATCGTTCTGGGTGCGCCTGATCGAAACGACGATGCCGGTGGGCTGAAATCGTACGGTGGGTTAGCGAAGGCTTCTCACCCCTGATATTGCAGCACGTGCATGCCGGCGTTCCAGTCGCTGACGAACATCATGCCGTCGGGCCGGACATAGGCGTCACAGGTCTTCGCCGCGAGCGCGACGTTCGGGCGAGGGTCGACGAGCTTGTTCGGCGTCGGCGGCACCCAGTACGCGATCTCCTTCGGCGCAAAGGCATCCCTGACGTCGAACACCCTCATGCCGGCATTGTTATAGGTCGCGAAAATCGTCTCCTCGCTCTGGAATGAGCCCGGACGGTTCTCGTGCAGATTATGCGGGCCGAAGGTACCGTTCGTGCAGAAATCGCGGTCGCGCGGCGTCGGCAGGGTTGCGATCGGCACCGGGTTTTCCGGCGCGCGGACGTCGAGCACGAATGTATGGAACAGGCCCTTGGCGCATTGATCCGCGTTCGCTTCATCCGCGACGATCGCAAGCTGACGCTTCGGCAGCGGCAGCGGCGTGTGCGTGCCGCCGGCAAAGGGCGGCGACCAGTTGATGTGGGACAGCAGTTTTGGATTTGTGGGATCGCTGATGTCGTGGATGGTGAAGCCACCATCGCGCCAAGCGGCATAGCCGCGATCACCCGCCGTGATCATGTGATGGAGCGCGAAGCGCTTGCCTTTCGGCGTCGCCGGCTCGCCGGCCGCGCGGTTCATGCCCGGCAGCCACCATTTTGCGACGATCTCCGGCTTGGTGATGGTCTTGAGGTCGACCACGCAGAGGATGTGGTCGGTGAATCCATCGAAATGCGCCGACACATAGGCATAGCGGCCGCCCGGCCACCAGAGACGGTTGATGCCAAAGCCGGGTATTTCGAGGAATGCGATCTCGCGCATCTTGCCGGGTTTGGAGATGTCGTGAATGGAGAGGCCCGAGCGGAATTTCTTCGCCTTGGTGATGCTGTCGACCAGCGTGTTCTCGAAATAGCCGCGCATATTGTCGTAGGACTGCATCGCGACGATATGGGCGCCGTTTGCAAGCAGCAGCATGTCTTCGGCCACCTGGAGATGGTGGGTGCGGGTGTATTGTCCCGCCGTGAAGAAATTGACCGGCTTCAGCGCACGCGGATCGGAGGCGTCCAAAATCGTCACGCCGTCGCTGAACATGTGCCCGACATAGATGTGCTGCCGGTTTAACATCACCTGGACGCTGTCGGGCCGTCCGCCGATGTCGCTGTAGGAGATGTGCTGGATGCCCTTACCGATGCCTTCAGGGGGAATATCCGGCTCTGCAGCCCGCGCCTGGCTCGACCACCCGGAGAGCGCAGCGGCTCCGAACACGCCCGACAATTGTTGAAGGTGGCGGCGGCGAGAGACTTGGCACATCGGTTTCCCCCAGTGTTTTTTGGGGATGATGCGCGCTCGTGGCGAGGCATGCAAGCCTTGCGCGCTCCTACGCCTGCACGACCTCGTGCCGCATCACTAACGGCGCGAGCAGCGTGTGCACCTTGAACACGCGCACCGCGGAGCCCATCATCGGACCACCGAGCGTAGGCCCATCGGCTCACCCGCGCTCATCGCGCGAGATGCGGTCTGGTCTGACGCGAGAGGCAGGGTGAACTGGAAGACGGCGCCCCGAGGTTCGTTTGGGCCGGCCCACATCCGCCCGCCATGCGCCTCGATGATCGAGCGGCAGATGGCCAGGCCCATCCCCATACCTGTGGGCTTGGTGGTGTAGAAGGCGTCGAACAGGCGCTCCATGTTCTGCGGATCCAGCCCCGGACCGGAATCCCGCAAGGTGACGTGCACGCCGTCCGATCCATCTCTGCCGGTGCTGATCAGCAACTCGCGTCCTCCCTCGCCGACCGCGGCCATCGCCTCGATCGCGTTGACGATCAGGTTGAGCACCACTTGCTGAAGTTGAACCCGATCTGCCTGAATGGGTGGCAAGCCCTCGTCAAATTGCGTTCGCACCGAGACGCCGTTCTTGAACGCTTCACTGCGTGTCAGCGCGATGACCTCAAGCACCGCCTGGTTGATCTCCAGATTCTCCTTTTGCGGGGGAGCATTCCTGATGAGCGCCCGGATCCGACCGATGATGTCGCCGGCTCGCATGCCGTCATTGGTGATCCAGTCGAGCGTCTGTCGCACCCGCTCCAGATTTGGCGGTTGAGCCTCCAACCAGTTCAACCCGGCCTCGGCGTTCGCCACGATCGCGGCGATCGGCTGGTTGACTTCATGGGCAATCGAAGCGGTGAGTTGCCCCATCGTAGTGACGCGATTGGCGTGCGCGAGCTCCATCAAGGCTTCACGGTAGCGCCGCTCGTGTTCGCGGCCTTCGGCTTCAGCCCGCTTGAGAGCCGTCAGATCGAGGACAAAGCCGACGCCATTATCCGTACCTTCTCCAAACATGGTCCCGCCGATCAGCACCGGCACACGGCTTCCGTCCTTCCGCACATACTCCTTCTCGAATGGGTGGGCCGTCCCGACCCGCTTCAATTCCGCCACGGTCTGCAAGTCGCGGTCGCGCCATTCCGGCGGTGTGAGATCGGTCCGATGCAAGCGTCCTGAGGCGAGATCCTCCCGGTCGTATCCCACGATGCGCAGGAACGCATCATTTGCCTCGAGAATGCGCCCCTGGACTTCCCAGATGATGATGCCGATGATGTTGGCATCGAACAGGCGCCTGATCTTGATATCTCGTGCTGCAAGATCACTCTGGAGCTGGATGTTCTCCTCGGTCGCCTTTCTCCGCCGCTTCGCTTCGAGCCGCGCGAGCGCCAGCGCCGCTCCGGCCAGCGCGACGACGAGGACAACGGCGCCGGCGATCAGCCAGGTCCAGCGTCGCTCGAATGCTTCGGCACGCGCCTCCCGGTTGGCGAGCCGAAAGCGCTCGTGATCCACCATCTGGTCGATTTGCGAGCGGATCTCGTCCATGCTGCGGATCATTGCCAACGCGGCCTGCCCGGACGTGCCGGCCGTCTTCAGCAGCTCGTCGATCTCGCGCAGCGTGGCTGCAACTGTCAGTGCCAGATGTCCGGCCCGAAGGCCCTGCAACGGATCGTCCGCGACCAGCGTCTGCAGCGCCTGAGCTTCCCGTCGTACACTTTCGTCAGAGACGCCGTAGGCCTTGAGATAGGCGGGGTCGAGGGTCATGAGATACCCGCGCCTTTCGGTCTCGAGCTCCGCGACGATCGCCCGCAGCCGATCGAGCGTTTCGAGTACCTGGCGGCTATGCTCGGTGAAGTGATGAGCTGCTTGCCGCTCCTGCCAATATTGCAGGCCAAGGAAGCCGGTCGCGACAAACAGGGTCAAAAGCACTGCGACCGCAAGGATCAGCGGACGAGCAAACCACCGCAGATAATAGCCCGGAGCAAGGACTGACATTGGCCGTGGATCTTCGACGCGCGTCGGACCGGAGCGTTGCTGGAACGATAGCATGGGCGGTCCGCGCAGGTGAGGGGAACCAGCCATTCGCGACGCATGCTCCACTGGCGCCGAAATCCGCCAGTTGGCGGAGCACAATGTCACGGGTGACGTCTCCCTTGTTGTAATTGACTGCCCGCAATTAGGAGCGCCAACATGGTGCCAGCCGGAAACTCAGGGAGCGGTGGGGTGCCAACCAGCCGTCGGAGCTTCGTCAAGGGATTGGGCGCGGCGGGAGCCGTCTTACCGGCAGTCGGGCTGTTGCCAGGGCGGGGCCTGGCGGAGGATGCCCCCCCGGCCGATGCCGGCGCCGCGATCGACTGGAAGCAATTTGCGGGACAGACGATCGCGCTTTCGGGCGCGATCCATCCGTGGTCGAATGCGATCACGCCGCTGTTGCCGGAGTTCACCATACTCACCGGCATCAATGTCACCATCGATTTCCAACTGGAAACCACGTATCTCGGCGCGCTGCCGATCAGGCTCGCCCGCGGCAGCAGCACGCCTGACGTCTTCATGTTCACGACCTATGGCCAGGGCATCTCGAATGGATGGCTGGAGCCGCTGAACGGCTATTATTCCCTGAAGTCGCTGACCGATCCCGCCTGGTATGACGAGAGCGACCTGCTCAAGACGGCCCGAGCCTTCCCGCTGTGGTCGGACGGCGAACGGTACGCCGTTCCGATTACCTCAGAGGCGATGACCCTGTTCATCAACCGAGATGCGATGGCAGCGAAGGATCTGCCTGTTCCCCAGACTTTCGAAGAGCTGCTTGCCACCGCCAAGGCGGTCAAGGCCAACGGGATCTCGGGGATCGCCATGCGGGCCCAGGCCGGCGGCAATTCCTCCCCGCCGGCCATGGGCTTCGTGTTCTCCTACGGTGGGGCCATGGTCGAGCACAACAGGGTCGCCTTCGCGAGCCCGGAGGCGATCGCGGCCGTCGAGATGTACGGTCAGCTGCTCAGTCAGGCCGGGCCCGCCGGCGTTGGCAGCTATGAGTGGTACAACGTGCTGGATGACTTCCTCCAGGGACGGACGGCCATGGCCATCGACAGCAGCAACTTCGCGACCGACATCTCCAATCCTGCGAAAAGCCGTGTCGCTAAGCAGGCCGGCTTTGCAAGCTTTCCGCATCTCGCCGGTCGCGAACCCGTTCCCTTCATGTCGCACTGGCAGGCGTGCATCAATTCCAAATCCCGAAACAAGCGCGCGGCTTTCCTGTTCCTGCTCTGGGCGACGAGCAAGGCGACCTCGCTGCGGACTGCTGCAGCGGGACTGGCGACGACGCGCGTGTCGGCCTGGTCGAGCGATGGCTTCAAGAAGGCGTTCGGCTCGCAAGCCGCCGAGGCGGCGTTGACCAATCTGCAGAATGCCGATGTCGACCGTGCCAAGGCGATCCTTTTCCATGCGCAATCGCGACCGATCCTGGACGCCTTCATGATCGGCGTGAATGAAGTGGTCAACGGGGCAAAACCGGCGAAGGATGCGATGACGGGCGCGGCCGAAAGGGCCAACGCGGCGATCCGCGGCTAGTGGCGAGGCATTGTCCAATCGGAAGTGTTGGGGCCGTGCCATGCACGGCCGCACTTAGCCGAACACCACCTCGTGCCGCATCACGAACGGTGCAAGCAGCGTGTGCACCTCGCCGGCAACGATTTCGCGCTGGTCCGCCGGAAGCCCCGCAAGCGTGACGGTTGCGATCGAGCCGTGGCTGCCATGGGCGCCGACCTTCACCTTGCAGTCGATGCCGCGCGCGATCAGCGGCGCCAGCACCTTGGTGAACACGCGCTGCGCCGCATCCCAGCGCAGTTGCGGCTTGAACACCTTGCCGACGCCGGTCACCGGCATCGGGTCGATCGGGATGACCTGCACCGGAACGGCGGCGCGCTCCGGCGTGCGCTCACGCACCCACGACTCGAGCTCGCCGGGCTCGACGGACGCGCCGGGCTTCAACTGCACATAGCCCACAGGCAGTTCGCCGGCATAAGCGTCGGGCTGGCCGACCACCGCGGCAAAGCCGACGGCGGGATGTCGGAACATGATCTCCTCGATCGGCGCCGGATCGATGTTGTGACCGCCGCGGATCACGAGGTCCTTGGCGCGGCCGGTGATCCAGAGATAGCCATCGGCATCGAGCCGGCCGAGATCGCCGGAATTGACCCAGACCTCATCGACAAAGGCCCCCTTGTTGTGGGCGTCGTTGAGATAGCCGCCGAACACGCCGGGCCCGGCCATGATGACGACGCCGATCTCGTCCGGCTTGCAGTCGCGGATCAGGCGGCCATCGGCGTCGAGCTGCACGATGCGCACCCGCGAATAAGGCATGGGCAGGCCGACCGAGCCGAGCCGGATCGGCCGTGACGGATAGGCGAGCGTGTGCACGCTCGAGGTCTCGGTCATGCCGTAGACCTCGACCACCGGCAGCTTGAGCTTTTCCTGGATTGCCGAGCCGACCGCAACCGGGATCGCCGAGCCGCCGCCGGCTGCATATTTCAGGCTGGAGATGTCGGCATTGCCGGGCGGCACCGCGAGCGTAGCGGCGAGCACCGTCGGCACGCTCGACAGCGCCTCCGGCTTGAAGCGCTCAACCAGGCCCCAGATGTTCTTCACCGCGTTCGGATTGCGCCAGCCGCTCGGCGACAGCACGACCAGCGAGCCGCCGCTCGACAGCGTCAACAAGACTTGCGTCAACGATCCGCCGACATGGAACAGCGGCATGCCGAACAGAAGGTTGGAGCCCGGCTTCGGCTTCAGCAGCAGATTGAGCGCCCAGGCTTGATAGACCTGATTGGCATGGGTGTGCCGCACCAGCTTCGGCGTGCCGGTGGTGCCGCCGGTGTGGAAATACGCCGCGATGTCGCGGCCCGCGATCTTGCGCCCGCTGACAAGCCGGTCGGACGGCTGCTGCTTGATCAGGTCGTTGAACGCAAAAATTCCGTTGGTGGGATCGCCGCCGCCGGCCACCTGCACGATCGCCTTGAGGTGCTTGAGCTGCGGGCGGATCTGCTCGACCTTCTGCCAGATGTCGGTGCCCGGCATCGGCCCGAGTGCCACCAGGATTTTCGTGTTGGCCGCTTCCAGAATCTCCGCGATCTGGTGCGGCTCGAGCAGCGGGTTGACGGGATTGGCGATGCCGGCAGCCTCCGCACCGAACAGCGTCACGAAGGCATCGGGCAGCAGCGGCAACATGAAACTGATGACGTCGCCCTTTTCCGCGCCGAGCGCGTGAAACATGTTGGCGGCTTGCGTCGCGCGCGCGATGAAATCGCGGAAGGTGACCACGAGCGGCGTATCGGCCGGATCGGCATTTTGCAGAAACTGGATCGCCGCCCCGTCGGGGTTGCGCGCAGCCCCGAGCTTGATCGCATCATAGGTGCTCTCGGCCGCGACACGGTCCGCGTAAGGGACCTGCTCGAAGGCCCGGACCTCCTCGTCCGTCAAAAGCTCCGGATAGTCGTTGCCGATGAGCCGATCGAGCGCGTGGATGCCCGCCATGGAATTCCGTCCTCCCTCAGATGCATCTCCTCGCCCCTGTCTTTTGACATTTGGTTTGGCAAGGCCTCGACCGATTGGCCGGCCGAGCGCCGACAGCATGATGGATGATTTGGCGTTCGTCCATGACCTAACGGCTACTGTCGTAGCACTGGGGTGCGCGGCGTTTGAACCTCCGTGCCCGATCCGGGGACCAAGAACATGGGTCGGATTCGCCTGCCAGCGTCCTGCCGCAAGACTTGAGGTGATCATGACCACGCCCCCGCGGGACCGCGCCACACGGCTGATCGTCGCAATCGCGATGATGTCCGCGATCATGGCAATTGCCATCGCCCTGCCGCGCGCCGCGCTCGCCGATGACCAGTTCGACAAGATGCGCGCCAGGATCGTGGCCTTCGTCGGCGACAAGATGGAAAAGCAGGGCGGGTCGCGCATCATCTACAGGGTGGACAGCTCCGGCCTGCGCGAGAGCGTCCTCACGGATCTGCGCGACGACGTCTACAAGAACCTGCACGACGGCCATATCGCCTTCTCCAATCTTGCGATCCGCGACGGCGGCGTCGACGTCAAGATCGCGGACGCCAAAGGCCGCGATCAGCTCGCGCGCAAGCTCGCCGCAGCCGCGGACGGACTGCCCTCGCATGCGCTCGCCGTGACTGACGGCGGCAACGGAGCGGTCAGGCTCGCGCCGACCGATGCCGCATCCGTTGCACGGCTGAATGAACTCGTCGAAGAGTCCATCGCCATGATCGAGCAGCGCCTCAAGGATTCCGGCGTCAAGCTTGCCAGTGTCGCCCCTGACGGGACCGACCGCATTCGCATCTTTCTGCCTGGCGCGACCGAACCCGAGCGCATCACCGCGATCTTCGCCCGGAAGGTCAAGGTCAGCTTCCGCCTGATCGATGCCTCGATGTCACCGGAGCAGGCGCAATCCGGCACGCCGCCCGAAGGCTCGGAAGTCCTGCTCGGCTTCAAGGACAAGCAGCCCTATCTGGTCGCCAAGGACAGTGTGCTCGACGGCGAGGACATCAACTACGCGGCGCCCGGCTTTGCAGCCGGCACCAAGGACCCGGTCGCCTCGTTCCGCTTCAACGGACGCGGCACGCGGCGCCTCGCCCACGTAACGGAAGAGGACGTCGGCAGATCCTTCGCCATCGTGCTCGACGACAAGGTGATCTCCGCCCCCGTGATCCGCGAGCCCATCACCGGCGGCTCGGTCCAGATCTCCGGTAATTTCACCCTCGAGGAGGCCAACAGCGTCGCCATGCTGCTCCGCGCCGGCGCGCTGCCCGGGCACCTCACGCTCGTCGAGCAGCAGGTCATCCAGCCCACCGCCAAGCCCTGAGGCGGAGATAGCCCGCGCCCCCGCCGCCAGGGCGCCCGAGTCCGTCCAAAGTCCGTTCACGATACCCCAAGCCGGCGCCCCCGGTGGCCTCGAATCACGGGCCGCACCGAGGTCATACGCGCAACCAACGGGCAATTGCCGAAATGCCCGTTCAGGCTAAAATTTGCCTCTTGCAGCATGACGGCCGAAGGCTTCATTCAATCCGTCGTCATTCGATTTCGGCTATACGAATACCAAGCAGGACAGAAAGCCTTACGCAGGGATAGTACCATGCCGTCCGGCAGTGCAGACATTTCCTCTATCCTCGACCGCATTCTCGACGCGGCCACGGACAATCTGAGGATCGCGAAGATCCTGGTCCAGATGGGCCTCGATCCCAACAACGTCACCTACGACGCAATCTTCAACCGGCTGCTCGAGATCTTCGTCCACAACATCACGCTGGCCAACATGTTCGCCGCAGTCGGCGCCGGCTTCTTCGTCGCCACCCTGCTGATGCGGACGATGGTGCCGCTTCGCGTCGCCAACATGGTCGGCTGCGCCTTCTTCGCCATCTTCGGCGCGCTCTCGGCCAATGTCTCGACGTTCCTGCTGTATCTGCTGCTGCTTCCGATCAACGCCTTGCGCCTGCGGCAGATGCTCAAGCTGGTCAAGAAGGCGCGCCATGCGGCCGAAGGCGACATGTCGATCGAGTGGCTCAAGCCGTTCATGACCGAGCGCAAATATCGCCACGGCGACACGCTCTTCAAGCTGGGCGATCCGGCCAAGGAGATGCTCCTCACGGTCACCGGCAAGTTCCTGGTCAAGGAGATCAACGTCGAGATCGGGCCCGGCGCGCTGATGGGTGAGCTCGGCTTCCTCACGCCGGACAACCGGCGCACCGGAACGATCGAATGCACCGAAGACGGCCAGGTGCTGACGATCACCTATGACCGCCTGCTCGAGATCTACTTTCAGGATCCGCAATTCGGCTACTACTTCCTGGTGCTGACCAGCCAGCGCCTGCTGCAAAACATCGATCGCCTGCAGAAGCAGCTGGCCGCAGCACAGGCGGCGACCACGAACAGGATCGCCTGATCACCGCTCAGCTCAGCAGCAGCGCCATGCCGGGATCGCCCTTCTCCATCGCGCGCCGGTAGGCCGGACGCGCGCCGATGCGGCCGAGATATTTGACCAGGTTCGGGCAGCGCGCGAGATCGTAGGGCTGGAAATAGCGCATCGTGATGAGCGAGAAACCCATCATGATGTCGGCCGTGGTGAAGCTGCTGCCCGCCAGATATTCCGCATCGCGCACGCGTGTATCGACCAGGTCGAATGCGCGATCGACCCGCGCCTTGGTCGCGACCAGCATCGGATTGTCCTCTGCGAGCTTGAGCCGGTTCAGCAGCATCAGGCGGCCCATGCCGGCTTGCAGCGTGCCATTGGCGAAGTGAAACCAGTACAGGAATTGCGCGAAGTCGGGCGTGTCCGGGCCAAGCACGAGGCGGCCCTTGCCGTATTTGACCATGATGTAGTCGACGATGGCGCCGGATTCGGCGAGCACGAGATCACCGTCGACGATGACGGGCGCCGCCCCGATCGGATGCAGCGCCTTGTAGTCGGGCGGCGCCAGCATGGTGACGGAATCGCGCGCATAGCGCTTCAGCTCATAGCGGATCTCGAGCTCCTCGCAGAGCCAGACGATGCGTTCGGACTGCGATTTGCCGAGATGGTGAACGGTGAGCATGGGCATTTCCTGTGCAGATGACTCCGGCGATTGCGCCGCGAGTGTTTGTCGTGACGTTGCATCATACTCCGTCATTGCAAGCGCAGCGAAGCAATCCAGACTGCCACCGCGGAAAAGATTCTGGATTGCTTCGCTGCGCTCGCAATGACGATATGGAGAGACCGTCCCCTACCCCGCCTCGTCGGTCACCATGCGCGCCACGACGCGGTCGCGGCGGACGAAGTGGTGCCAGAGGGCTGCGATCACGTGGATCGCGATCAGGGCCAGCAACACATAGGCAAAAAAGATGTGGCGGTCCTCATAGGCGCCCGCCGCCGCTTTGTCCGGAGAGGTGAATTGCGGCACGTTGAACAGGCCGAAGAAGTCCGAATAATTGGGCGTGCGCGCGCCCGAGTGTGCCCAGCCCAGCATCGCGACCAGGATGACGACGAGATAGAGTGCGCCATGGCTGACACGGGCCGCGATCTTCTGCCAGCGCCAGGTCTCGGCCGGCAGCGCCGGCGTCGGGTTGAGGGCGCGCCAGACGATCCGCAGCACCGTGAGCAGCAGGATCACATAGCCGATGTCGGCATGGATCGAGCGATAGAAGAACTTATCGGCGCGCGCCGGAATGTGGTTCATCCACCAGCCGAAGCCGATCATGCCGAGGATCGCCAGCGCCAAGCCCCAGTGAAACCACCGGGCAACGCTCCCCCAGCCGGTCCTCGTGTTTCTGATCATGTCGACTCCCGAAAATTTGCGGATGTCCCAACCGCAGCGCAGCACGGCTGCAAATAGCGGGAACGTGCGGCAAAGGTGAAATTGAATCGTTCCAAACCGGGCGCCGGCCGCCCCCCGCCGCAAAACCGCCCAAAAAACCCAATGGTAACCATGACGGGCTAGGGTGGTGACGTGACCAATTCTCCGACGATCCTGGTATTCGATTCCGGCCTTGGCGGCCTCACCGTGCTGCGCGAGGTCGTGGCCGTGCGCCCCGAGGCGCATTACGTCTATGTCGCCGACGACGCCTTCTTCCCCTATGGCCATCACAGCGAGGACGAGATCATCGCCCGCGTGGTGCCGCTGATGGGGGAGCTGATCGGCACCCATGATCCTGACCTCGTCGTCATCGCCTGCAACACCGCCTCCACCCTGGTCCTATCGCATCTGCGGGCCGCTTATTCCGTACCGTTCGTCGGCACGGTGCCGGCGATCAAGCCGGCCTGCGCCCGGTCGAAGACCCGCCGCGTCTCGGTGCTCGGCACCAAGGGCACCGTGAAGCGCGAATACACCAAGGCGCTGATCCGCGATTTCGCGCTAGGCTGCGAGGTGACGCTGGTCGGCTCGCCCGAGTTGGCCTCGCTTGCCGAGCGCGAGCTCAGGGGGCAGGCGATCAGCGACGGCGATATCCTCGCCGAGCTCACCCCCTGCTTCGTCGGCGACGCGGCAGACGCGGGTGCACGCACCGACACAATTGTCCTCGCCTGCACGCATTATCCGCTGCTGCTCGACCGGCTGGAGCGGCTGGCGCCCTGGCCGGTCGAATGGATCGATCCTGCACCTGCCATCGCCCGCCGCGTCTCGGATCTGCTCGGCCCGCACGGTGGGGACATCGTGCAATCCGGCGCCGCGATGATCTTTACGTCGAACCGCGCCCATGGGCTCGGGGCGACCCTGACGCCATTCTTCGGCGGCCGCGCGCTGGCCTGACTTTTCGCGGACACGGCGCGCTGCTAGGCTTCGCCGTTGTCATCGCGCAAGGTCATCACATGCCGGTCCCCGCAACGCCGCTCAATCGCCTCCGCCAATTGTGGAGTGAAGGCCGCCCCGCCTTCGGCGCGATCGCAACGATCCCGAGCGTACAGATGGTGCAGATCATGGCGCGCTCGCTCGACTGGATCATCGTCGATCTCGAGCACGGCCCGATTGGATTGACCGAAGCGCATGCGATGATTGCCGCGACGACGGGCACGCCGTGCACGCCGCTGGTGCGGATCGCGGCGAACGAGCCGTGGCTTGCGAAAGCGCCGATGGACATCGGCGCCTTCGGCATCAATTTCCCGATGATCACGAACCGCAGCGAGGCGGAGAAGGCGGTGCGCAGCGTGCGCTACCCGCCGCGCGGCGACCGGCTCTGGGGTCCGTTCCACGCGCCGTTCCGCTGGGGCCAGACGATGCCGGACTACATGGCGTCAGCCGACGACGAAATGCTCTGCATGATCACCATCGAGCATGTCGACGCCGTCAACCGCATCGACGAGATCATGGCGACGCCGGGCATCGACGTCGCCGTCATCGGCCCCGGCGATCTCGCGACCTCCATCAACAAGCGCGGACAGATGGACGATCCCGAGCTGCTCGAGCTGGTCGCCCGCGCGGAAGCCGGCATCCTCAGAAGCGGCGTGCCAATCGGCGGCGTGGCGCGCACCGCAGACCAGGCCAACGCCCTGGTCGACCGCGGCTACCGCGCGATCGCGCTCGGATTCGACTGGTCGCTGTTCCAGCGCGGCATCATGGCGGCGTTCGACGGGATCAAGCGCTGAACAGGCCGAAGGTCGCGCTATCGATGGCCAGGTGTCGTGTGTATGACACCCCAGCCAAAGGCGACAAATCATTGAAAGTGCTTGGAGTTTACGTCGTCGACAAGACCAGGCCGCTGGCCTCGCCAGCGCCTTGATCGGGCCGAACCGATCTGCCCAAAGCGGGTTAGTTCGTGCTAGAGCAAGCGGCGAACGGGCGCCCCCTCGCCGCCCCCAAGTCAATCCCCTGTCAGTCCGCGGGAACCGGAGAACGATGCGCGGTCAACCCAAGAACATTTCACTGCCGCGCCGCCTGATTATCGACCTCATGCGCGCCTCGATGGGCGTGCCGTTCGTCTCATTGTCCCGCTCGCTCAATATTCGACCCCTGCTGGAGGCCCGCGCGAGCGCGGTGGCGCCGGTCGGCTGGGCCGCGATGTTCGTCAAGGCCTTCGCCCTGGTCGCCAAGGACGAGCCGGTGCTGCGCACCGTCTATGCCAAATGGCCCTGGCCATCGCTCTACGAGCTGCCGAAGAGCGTGGCGCTGGTGGCCGTCGCCCGGGTCGAGAACGGCGAGGAATGCGTGATGCCGCAGCGGATCGCGGCCCCGGAGGCCATGGCGCTGGCCGCAGTCGACGCCGAGATCCGGCGCGCCAAGACCGCGCCGATCGACGACGTCCCGATGTTCCGCAAGATCATGCGGGCGACCCGCCTGCCGCTGCCGCTGCGGCGGCTGTCCTGGGCGGTGGGCTTAAATTTCGGCCGGCAGCGGGGCAATTGGTTCGGCAGTTTCGCGGTGAGCTCGGTGGCCGCCTATGGAGGCGGCGAGCTCCATCCTGTGACGCCTGGCCCGTTCATCGTCAGCTATGGCCTCGTCGAGCCCGACCAGACCATCCATGTCGTGATCCGCTGGGATCACCGGGTCACCGACGCCGCCCCGATTGCCCGGGTCCTGACCCGGCTGGAACAGGTGCTGAACACTGAAATCGCTGCCGAATTGCGGGCGGCCGGCTCCAAACCAATCCGGGCTGTCGGGACCTGATTCCAGGGCCATTCGCATTGACAAAGCGGCCCAAACTCTCCTAAAAGCCCCCTGCTCGCGGGCCGATTTCGGCCCGCGAAGCGTTTCGCGACCCGTGGTCCTCTCCCTTAAGCTTTGGGGATCGGACCTGTCAGTGCCGGGCTAGCCCGTCACCCAGGAGGGCGCGTTTCCTCAAACCAAGTACCTGAAGAGGACGCGATGACTAAGCGCAGTGAGGCGAAGTACAAACTCGATCGCCGTATGGGCCAGAACATCTGGGGCCGCCCAAAGAGCCCCGTCAACCGCAGGGAATACGGCCCTGGCCAGCACGGCCAGCGCCGCAAGGGCAAGCTCTCCGATTTCGGCGTGCAGCTGCGCGCCAAGCAGAAGCTGAAGGGCTACTACGCCAACATCAGCGAGCGTCAGTTCCACGGCGTCTATGTCGAGGCGAGCCGCCTCAAGGGCGACACCGGTGAGAACCTGATCGGCCTGCTCGAGCGTCGTCTCGACGCGGTGGTCTACCGCGCCAAGTTCGTCTCGACGATCTTCGCCGCGCGCCAGTTCATCAACCACGGCCACATCAGAGTGAACGGCCGCAAGGTCAACATCTCGAGCTACCAGGTCAAGGTCGGCGACGTGATCGAGGTCAAGGAAGCCTCCAAGCAGCTCGCCCACGTTCTCGAAGCGAGCCAGCTCCCTGAGCGCGACACCCCCGACTATCTCGAAGTCGACCACGGCAAGATGACCGCAAAGTACGTGCGCATCCCCCATCTTTCCGACGTGCCGTTCCCGGTGCAGATGGAGCCCCATCTGGTCGTCGAATTCTATTCGCGCTGATAGACCACCAATTCATCGCTCAAAGGCCCCGGTTTCCGGGGCCTTTTTGTTGTGGTATGGGCAATCTGAATGTCTCAGATCACTGACCAACTCGCCAACATTGGACCGTCGGCAATTCCGACCGAAGCGGAGCGCGAGGTATGGGCCACGTTGTCACGTGACGAGCAGGTCCGCCGATATCAAAAGCTGTTCGCACAGCCCAACTGCAACAACTTCACTTCAGAAACTCCAGACGACATCCTCGCCACCGCGCGGCAACGCGTTGCCCAGCGCGGCCATGGCTGACTATCGTTGTTCGATAAGAGAATGAGACTCGCTATGCTCTACACCCCTCCCCCCATCGATCCCAAGGCGCCGCCGGTGCGCATCAATCTGCTCTCGGACACGCAGACCAGGCCGACATCTGCGATGCGCGAGGCGATGGCGCGGGCCGAGGTCGGCGACGAGCAGGTCGGCGACGACCCGACCGTGAATGCCCTGTGCGAGCGCGTAGCCGAGCTGATGGGCAAGGAGGCGGCCGTCTACATGCCCTCGGGCACTATGTGCAACGTCACCGCGACGCTGGTGCATTGCCGTCCCGGCGACGAGATCCTTGCGCACGAGACCGCGCACATCATCGCCCGCGAAGGCGGCGCGCATGCCGCGATCGGCGGCTTCCAGGTGACGCAGCTCAAGGGCGCCGACGGCCAGTTCACGCCGGAGACGTTCCGCAAGGCCCTGCATCCGCGCACGCGCTACCAGCCAACCCAGACGGTCGTCAGCGTCGAGCAGACCGCCAATATCGGTGGCGGCACGATCTGGAAGAAGGCCGCGCTCGACGAGATCGTCGCGATCGCCAGGCAACACGGCCTCGTCACCCACATGGACGGCGCGCGCCTGCTCAACGCGACAGTGGCGAGCGGCATCTCGCCGCGTGACATGACCGCGGGCTGGGACTCAGCCTGGATCGATTTCTCCAAGGGCCTGGGCGCGCCGATCGGTGGCGTGCTCGCGGGCTCCCGCGCCTTCATCGACGCGGTGTGGCAGTGGAAGCAGCGCCTCGGCGGCTCGATGCGGCAGGCCGGCGTCTGCGCCGCGGCCTGCATCTACGCACTCGACCATCACGTCGAGCGCCTCGCCGACGATCACGCCAATGCACGAGCTCTGGCCCGCGGCCTGTCGCAGATATCGGGCGTCGAGGTTCAGGAGCCAGAAACCAATCTCGTGTTCTTCAAGCCCGATGGCGCCGGCGTGCCCGGCGACAAGATGGTCGCCGCACTGCGCCAGCGCGGCGTGACGCTCGCGATGATGGACGGCCGCATCCGCGCCTGCACCCATCTCGACGTCAATGCGAGCCAGATCGAGGAAACGGTCGGATACGTCAGAGAGATCGTGCGCGAGGCGTAAAAATCTACCGCCCCATCGCCTGATAGATCAGCGTCTTCAGCGCGAGCTGAATCCGGCCGCGCTGCGACGGGGTCTGCACCATGAAAATCCCGAACAGGTCGTCTTCGGGATCGATGAAGAAGAAGGTGCCGCCGACGCCATCCCAGCGATATTCGCCGAGCGGCCACGCGGTGCCCGGCGGCACCGAGGTGCGCACGGCGACACCGAGACCATAGCCGGAGCTCTCTCCCGGGTAATAATTCCTGTCGCGTTCGACATGGGTTTCGGGACCGACGTGATCCGACGCCATCAAGGCGATGGTATCAGGCTTGAGATAGCGCCGGCCTTCATAGCTGCCGCCATTGAGCAGCATCTGCGAGAAGCGCGCATAGTCGCCGACGGTGCCGACGAGGCCGCCGCCGCCCGACTCCCATCTCAGTGGTTTCCTGATATCGCGGACCTGCGTCATCGGACTGATCGCGCGATCCTCCGGCATCGGCTCGGCGATACGCGGCCACTTGGCGGGATCGGCGACATAGAACGCGGTGTCCTTCATTCCGAGAGGATCAAGCAGCCGCTCCCTTGCGAACTGAAACAGCGATTTCCCGGATATCACCTCGATGATGCGGCCGAGCACGTCGGTGGAGTGGCCGTAATCCCAGATCGTGCCGGGCTGTTCGGCGAGCGGCAGTGTGGTGATCTTCGCGACGAGTTCGGCATTGGTCGAATCCTTGTTGGCGAACAGACCGGCATCGGCATACAGCTTGTTCACCAGGCCCCCGCCATAATAGCCGTATGGAATCCCGGCGGTGTGGCGCATCAAATCCTCGATCGTCACCGGACGATTGAGCGGCTCCAGCTCCAGCGAGATCTTGTCGTCCTCGGCCTTCTTCTCGACGCCGACCTTCATGCCGGCAAAGGCCGGAATGTATTTCGAGACGGGATCGTTGATCGCGAGCCTGCCCTCCTCGACCAGCATCATCGCAAGGACAGAGGTGATCGGCTTCGACATCGAATACAGCCGGAAGATCGTGTCCGCGCTCATCGAGATCTCGGTTGCGACGTCGCGGACGCCGAAATTCTCGCAATAGACCGGCTTGCCGTGCTGCTGGAGCAGCAGGATCGCGCCCGGAAACTTGCCGGTCGCGATCTCGTTCCTGATGTAGTCAGAGACTTTTGAGAGGCCCTCGGGCGTCAGCTTGTGCGCGCGGCCTTCGGAGCCCGCTTGCGCACTGACAAGGCCGAATAAAACTACGAGCGCCGCCATCAGCCCGCGGCGCCCGTGCATGTCAGTTCTCCATGGATTCATAGACCAGTTGCTTCAATGTCCGTTGGATGCGCTGGCGCTCGGTCGGGGTCTGTTCCAGCAGCACAAAGAACATGTCCTGCTTGGGGTCGATCACGAAATAGCAGCCGGAGGCGCCGTCCCACTTCAATTCTCCGAGATCGCCGGGCGGCGGCGGTTTTGCGTTGCCGGGATCGGTGCGGACGGCAAGACCGAGTCCGAAGCCGAAACCGTCGCCGGGAAAGTAGAAATAGTCACGACCGACGCCGGAATTCGGGCCGACCTGGTCGCTCACCATCTGCTTGAACGTCTCGGGCTTGAGGATGGTCTTGCCGTCGAGGCTGCCGCCGTTGAGCAGCATCTGCGCAAAGCGCTCATAGTCCGCCATGGTCGTCACCATGCCGCCGCTGGCGAACTGGATCTTCTTGACGACCGTCGGATCGTTGATCCGGCCGACCCGGAAATCGCTGTCATTCAGCACCGGCTGCGCCAGCAGCTTCTGCTTCTCGGGGTCCGTGACGAGGAAGCCGGTGTCGACCATGCCGAGCGGACCGAGCAGCGTCTCCCGCTCGATATCGAGCAGCGGCTTGCCCGCCGCGACTTCCATCACGCGCGCAAGAATGTCGGTGGAATGGCCGTATTGCCAGAGCGCGCCCGGCTGGTTATGCAGCGGCAGCTTTGCGATGCGCTCGGCGAACTCAGCGAGGTCGAAATCGCCGGCATAGATATTGGCGTCTCGATAGGCCTTGCGGACCAGGCTGTCGCCATAAAAGCCGTAGGTGACGCCCGAGGTGTGCGTCATCAGATCCTTCACCGTCATCGGCCGGTTCGGCGGCACCAGCTCGAGCGACTTGGTGCCGTCCTCGGCCTTCTTCTCGACGCCGACCTTCACATTCGCGAAGGACGGGATGTATTTCGAGACCGGATCGTCGAGCTTGATCTTGCCGTCCTCGAGCATTTTCATCGCGGCAACCGCGGTGATGGCCTTGCTCATCGAGAACAGTCGGAAGATCGTCTTGTCGGTGATCGGCGCCTTGCTGACCACGTCCTGCACGCCGAAGGCTTCGTGGTAGACCGGCTTGCCGTGCTGCTTGATCAGCACGGTTGCACCCGCAATCTTGCCGGTCGCGACCTCGTTCTTGAAGAACTCGGTGACCTTGGCGAGCTTGTCCTGATTGAAATGCGCGCCGGCTGGAATCTCGTAAGTGCCCTCCGCGCGCGCGAGCGACATCGTGCCAAACGAGACGAGCGCGCCGCAAACGAACGCGCGTAGCCCAAAACGTAAAATCATATCCCCTCCCCGGAACATGGCCGGGCGGAGTGTACTGACGGCGTCATCAGGCACAAGGGCTGCCGTGTCGCGCGAGCGCCTCGGCATGGAGTTTGGCGCTTGGCTCGGAGAAGCAGCAGAACACGACCCGACCAACGGATGGCGCGCCGGGCAGCATTTCGACAATCGCGCGGACAGCGATCTCGGCCGCCCGGTCAGCTGGAAAACGATAAATGCCGGTCGAAATCGCGGGGAACGCCACCGAGGTCAGCTTGTGCTTTCCGCACAGCTCCATCGCGCGGCGATAGCAGGAGGCGAGCAGATCGTCCTCGCCGCTTGTGCCGCCGGTCCAGACCGGTCCGACGGTGTGGATCACATGCGCGGCCTTGAGCCGATATCCCTTGGTGATCCTGGCATCGCCGGTGTTGCAGCCATGGAGCGTGCGGCATTCGGCGACGAGCTCGGGTCCGGCCGCCCGATGGATCGCGCCGTCCACGCCGCCCCCGCCAAGGAGCGACGTGTTGGCGGCGTTGACGATGGCGTCAACGCCGAGAGTCGTGATGTCAGCCACGATGATGTCGAGCTGGACGGCGCCGATCCGGCGCGTCAGCACCGTCACGGATCAGGCCGCGACCGCAACGCCCTTCTCGGACAAGAGCTGCTGCAATTCGCCGGCCTGGAACATCTCGCGGACGATGTCGCAACCGCCGACGAACTCGCCCTTCACGTAGAGCTGCGGGATCGTCGGCCAGTTCGAGTAGTCCTTGATGCCGTTACGCAGTTCGGCCGATTCGAGGACGTTGAGGCCCTTATAACCGACGCCGATATGGTCGAGGATCTGGACGACCTGGCCGGAGAAACCGCACTGCGGAAATTGCGGCGTACCCTTCATGAACAGAACCACGTCGTTCGACTTCACTTCGTTGTCGATGAATTCCGCGATGCTCATATCCGTGTCCTTCTGGGGCAGAGCCCTCACCTATCAATCCGGGCCGGCTCAGCCGATCTAACCCGATACCTGGCTATATATGTAGCCCAAACCGTTGTGCATCCAAAGTAAAATGGCGGCGAACGGCCCCCCGGGGCCAGGCCTGACGGCCCCGGCCCCATTGCATGACGGCACGAATATCATCAGCGGGGAGGACTTTCATACCGTAACAGAGCCCCTATCTAGGACGAACCTCGGTTTTGGAACCGGGTCCCGCCAACAACGTTCTCTTGTCCTGTCTGGAGAAAAACGTGACGAAACAAGCCTCCGCCACGGCCACCTCACCGCTTTCGTCACGGTCGGCCGCCCCGGACGGCCTCGCGCAGGGGCTGGAGACCGCGTTTCTTGCCGTCCGCAACGAGACGGAGCGCCGAGCCGCGCCGCTCTCGCCCGAGGACCAGCAGATCCAGTCCATGGCGGACGCGAGCCCCATCAAATGGCACCGGGCGCATACCACCTGGTTCTGGGAGCAGTTCTTGCTCGGCGAGCATGCCGCCGGCTACCGTCCCTTCCACCCCGACTTCGCCTTCCTGTTCAATTCCTATTATGTCAGCGCCGGTCCCCGTCACGCCCGCAATCATCGCGGCGACATCACCCGTCCCAGTGCCGACGAGGTCGGCGCCTATCGCCGTTATGTCGATGCGGCGGTCGTCAAATTCTTCCGCGAAGCTGGCGAAGACGAGCTCCGCGCTCTGGCGCCACTGGTCGAGGTCGGGCTGAACCACGAGCAGCAGCATCAGGAATTGATGTTCACCGACATCCTGCACGCCTTCGCGCAGAATCCGGTCTATCCGTCCTATGACAAGGACTGGCGCTTTCCAGCCGCGACGCGCACCGGCGACCATTGGCTGACGCTCAACGAAGGCATCCACACCGTCGGCCATGTCGAGGACAGCTTCCATTTCGATAACGAGAAGCCGGCGCACCGCGCTCTCGTCGGCCCGGTCAAGATCGCCCGCAATCTCGTCACCAATGGCGAATGGCTCGCCTTCATGCGCGACGGCGGCTACCGGACCGCAACGCTGTGGCTGATGGACGGCTTCGCCGCGGCAAGCAAGGAAGACTGGCAGGCTCCGGGCCATTGGCGCGAGGTCGACGGCGCATGGCAGCTGATGACGCTCGCCGGCGTCACGCCGGTCGATCCCGACGCGCCGGTCTGCCACCTCAGCTATTACGAGGCCGATGCGTTTGCGCGCTGGGCCGGAAAACACCTGCCGACCGAGATGGAATGGGAGGTTGCCGCGCGCGCCGGCCAGCTCAACGACGCCTTCGGCATCGTCTGGCAGTGGACGCGTTCTTCGTATTCACCCTACCCCGGCTACCGCGCCATTGAGGGCGCACTCGGCGAGTACAACGGCAAGTTCATGGTCAACCAGCTGGTGCTGCGCGGCTCCTCGCTCGCGACGCCGGACGGTCACAGCCGTGTCACATACCGCAACTTCTTCTATCCGCACCACCGCTGGCAGTTCACGGGGTTGCGGCTCGCCGATTACGTCTGAAGTCTTTGAAGTCTCATCCGACGACAAATGCGCGCCGGACAGCGCGTTCAGGAGAGTATCATGAATGTGCATGCCAGCGCTTTGGCCGAAGCCCATCTCCCCGACGAGCAGACGACTGCCTTCGCCCGCGAGGCCATCGGGGACCTCTCGCAGCAGCCGAAAAAACTGTCGCCGAAATATTTTTATGACGCGACCGGATCGGAGCTGTTCGAGGCGATCACGCGCCTGCCGGAATATTATCCGACGCGCACCGAGCTTGCGATCCTGAAGGAGCGCGGCAGCGAGATCGCTAAGATCATTCCCGAACATGCCGCGCTGGTCGAGTTCGGAGCAGGCGCGACCACGAAAGTCCGCCTGCTGCTCAACCACTGCAAGTTCGCAGCCTATGTGCCCGTCGATATCTCCGGCGATTTCCTGAAGGCACAGGCCAACGGGCTGAAGCGGGATTTCCCCTCGCTCAGCATCTATCCGGTGGCCGCCGACTTCACCACGCCGTTCGAGCTGCCCAAGGCGGTCGCGTCCATGCCCAAGGTCGGCTTCTTCCCCGGCTCGACCATCGGCAATTTCGAGCCGCATGAGGCGCAGGCCTTCTTGAAGAGTGCCCGCCAAATCCTGGGGAAGGGCGCGCAGATGATCATCGGCGCCGACCTGGAGAAAGAGGAGCGCGTGCTCCACGCTGCCTATAACGACGCGGCCGGCGTCACCGCGCGTTTCAACCTCAATGTGCTGGTGCGGATCAACCGCGAGCTCGGCGGCAATTTCGACCTCTCCGCCTTCAGCCATGGCGCGATCTACAATCACGAGCGGCACCGCATCGAGATGCACCTGATCAGCCGGAAGAGCCAGACGGTGCGCCTGCTCGGGACCAGCTTCTCGTTCAAGCCCGGCGAGAGCATTCACACCGAGAACAGCTACAAATACAGCCTCGAGCGTTTCGCCGCGCTGGCGCAGAGCGCCGGCTGGCGAGTGCGCGAGAGCTGGACGGATGCCGCGAAGATGTTCTCGGTGCACGCGCTGGAGGCGGCGGAGTAAACGTTCCGGAGCTACCGGCGGCCGCCAGCTTAACGCTCCGCGGCTTCTTCCGGCTTCGATCCCAGCGACACCGACTCCCACACCGCGACGACGATCATGATCGCGCTGGTCGCAACCGACAGCCATAAGGGCGAGAGATCGGCGGCGAACCACCACAGCGCCATCAGCAAGATGATGCCGATGCCGTGCGAGAGCTGGAGAAACCCGCGGATCGTGTGCTTGAACAGGATGGTGCCGACCAGAAACACCAAGGGGCCACCGATCGTGCTCACGATGGTGCGGACGTCGGAATGTCCGGTCGGGTGCTTCAGCACCAGCTCGTCCGAAACCGCGGTCAGGATGATGCCGGCGACGATCGGCATGTGCAGATAGGTGTAGGCGAGCCGCGCCAGCCGGCCGGATTCCGCGCTCTTCGAGATCCGCTCGGAGCCGGCCTCGGCGCCCTTGTGGAAATAGACCCACCACATCGCGATGCTGCCGACCAGGCACGAGAGGAAGGCCAGGATGTTGTCTGCGGTCCAGTCCAGCTCGGCAAAGGTCGCGCCGTTGACGACGACGGCTTCACCGAGGGCGATAATGATGAAGCCGGCGCAGCGCTCGGCCATGTGGTTGCCCTCGACCGCCCAGGCCTCGACCGACGAGAAGCCCAGCTTCGGCACCCAGAAGCGCACCGCGGGCGAGACGTATTCGATCGTCAGCGCCACGATCCAGAACCACAGCCTCTGCTCGGCATGGGCCAGACCGCCGAGGATCCAGAACACGGCGGAGCAGGAGAGCCAGACCAGGATGCGGATCGCATTGTGCCGCACGGCGGTGCGATGGCGCGGGGTCGCAAACAGCCAGAAGGCAGTGCGTCCAACCTGCATGACCGCATAGGCGAGCGCAAACCACAGCCCGCGCCCCTCGAACGCGCCCGGGATGGTCGTCGACAGCACGAGGCCGCCCAGCATCATCAGGAAGATCAGGATGCGGACCGGCGTCAGCTCGGGGTTGAGCCAGTTGGTGACCCAGGCGGTGTAGACCCACACCCACCACACCGCCAGGAACAGCAGCGTGACCTCGACCGCCCCGAGCGGCGTGAAGTGGTGCAGCAGCGTGTGCGAGATCTGGGTGACGGCGAAGACGAAGACGAGGTCGAAGAACAGCTCGGCATTGGTGACGCGGCTCGGCTGGTTCGGCACGACCACGCGAAACATCGCGCCGCGCGGGTTGTCGGCCGCCATCATCGTCCCCGTCGCGCGATCAGGTCAGGTCCAAATTATTCAAGTACTTGGTACGCCGGTTTGCAGCGCCAGCGCATGCAGCACGCCGCCCATCTGACCCTGCAGGGACCGATAGACGATCTGGTGCTGCTGGACGCGGGATTTGCCGCGGAAGGATTCCGAGATCACGGTCGCGGCATAATGGTCGCCATCGCCGGCGAGGTCACGGATGGTCACCTCGGCATCGGGGATTGCGGCCTTGATCATCGCCTCGATATCGTGGGCGTCCATGGGCATTCGGGTCTTGCTCCTTGTGTCGGCTTACAGCCTCGGCGTCGAATCGCCTTGCCGGGGTCCGGCCCTGCAAAGCCAAACTTGCCGGCAGGGCCAAACTTAGCGTGAACGGCCTTCTACGTCACGCCTTCAGGCACTATATCCCTGATCCCATCAGGATAAAGGCACGACAAAGTGCCGCGCGTGGCAGATTGATCGAAAAGGCGTGAAATCATGAAGCTTCCAGGCCCCGACCACCCCATCACCATCACCCAAAACCCCCGGCGCGTCCGCGTCACGGCGGGTGATGTCGTGATTGCCGAGAGCGCCAAGGCGCTGACGCTGAAAGAGGCCAAATATCCGGCGGTGCAATATGTGCCGCGCGAGGATGCCAACATGGCGCTGCTGGAGCGCACCGAGCGCACCACCCACTGCCCCTACAAGGGGGACGCCAGCTATTACAGCATCAAGGCCGACGGCAAGACGCTCGATAACGCCATCTGGACCTATGAGACGCCCTTCCCCGCGATGACCGAGATCACTGGCCATCTCGCCTTCTATCCGGACAAGGTGAAGATCGAGGAAGTGGGGTAGTCCACGTTCTGTGCCGTCGTCATGGCCGGGCTTGTCCCGGCCATCCAGGTTCTTGGCAGTCAGAACGAAGACGTGGATGCCCGGGACAAGCCCGGGCACGACGACTGGGCGTGTGGGAGCAGCGCCGCTACGCCCTGAAGATCGTGAGCCCGAGTATCAGCAGCACCAGGAAGATCACGACGAAGACATAGAACAGGAAGCGGGCGACGTCGGCGGAGGCGGCCGAGATGCCGGTGAAGCCGAGCACACCTGCCACGATCGAGATCAGCAGGAAGATCAGCGCCCATTTCAAGATCGTCATCGCCAGCTCCGCGACAGTGGCCACTGCAATCGGCGGCCCTCACCGGTTTCGGAAACGCTAACCGCGTTGCGCGGAGCTGGTTCCTAGACGCACGACGGAAGGTCGTCGCGGCACAAACTGCCCTTGCTGAATCGGGTTCCCGGCGGCAGAGTCGTGTAGCGACAGAGGCACAACCGGGGCAACCATGAGCACGATCTCACAGTCAGCGACGATTGGCGCCGAAGCGCATGCTGCGCCAAAAAGCAAGACGCGCAACCTGTCGCTCGACCGCGCCCGCACCTTCCTGACGCTGGTGGTGCTGCTGCATCACGCTGTCATCCCCTATACCTATTTCGGTCATACCGACCCGAAGTCCTTCTTCGGCTTCGACATGATCGTGCTCGCTACCGATAGCTTCTTCATGGCGATGTTCTTTTTTCTGTCGGGCTTGTTTGCGTGGTCAGGCATCGCCCGCAAGGGGGCGCCGAGCTATTTGGCAGATCGCCTGCTGCGGCTTGGGCTGCCGTTCGTGATTTGCGCATTCACGATCATTCCGCTCGCCTACTACGCGATCTCGCTCCGGCACAATCCCGAGATCGGCTTCTCGGAGTACTGGTGGAATATGGTCACGAAGGGCCCGTGGCCGAGCGGGCCGATCTGGTTCCTCTGGGTCCTGTTCGCCTTCGACGTGGTTGCCTGCATCCTGCATCGACTGTCACCCAACCTGCTCGATCCGATCAATCGCCTGTCGCTGCACGGCCGCCGCCGGCCGGCGGTGTTCTTCGCGGTCATGCTTGCCGTCACCGCAGCGTTCTATGTTCCCGGGCTGATGTATTTTGGGCCAAGCAGCTGGTTCGAGTTCGGGCCCTTCTCGGTGCAGCACGGGCGCGTGATGCTCTATGCGAGCTACTTCTTTTTCGGTGCCGGCATCGGCGTCGCGAATATGGACCGCGGACTGCTCGCGGCTGACGGCCGGATGGCGAAGGTCAGTTGGGACTGGATGGTCTTGGCGATCGTTCCGTATTGCCTGCTCTGGGTACTGATCTTCATCAAGCGCGAAATACTGGGAAATCCGTCGCCGCTGCCGAACTGGTATGAGGGGCTCTATGCTATCTGCTTCGCTGTCTTCAGCGTGGCCATCATGTTTCTCATCCTGGCCTTCTTCCAGAGGTTCAAGCAATCGGGTTCGGCCAGACTACTCGATCCGATGCAGGCGGACGCCTTTGGCATGTTTTTGGTGCACTACCCGATCGCGCTTTGGCTGCAATACTGGCTGTTCGACTATGACCTGCCAGCGATCGTCAAGGCGACGATGGGATTCGTGCTGACGGTCGCGTTCAGTTGGGCGCTGACGCGCGCCTTGCGCCAAATCCCCGGGGCAACGAAGGTGCTGTGAGTTTGGGGAGGGCGGCTTACGCCGCCTTCCCGCCCATATAATCCGGCAACCAGCGCTCGTGCGACGTCCGCAGCGTGTCGATCGCAACCGGCGCCTCGCCCGCGATCGCTATCGCATCGCCACCTGTGGTGCCGATGCGCACGCAGGGCACCTCACAGCCGCGCATCTTGGCGAGTACGCGGCCGGCTTCGGTTTCCGGCACGGTGACGAGATAGCGCGCCTGGTCCTCGCCGAACCAGTAGGCCTGCGGCACGAGCGCCGCCGGTGCTGCCAGCAGCTTCGCGCCGATGCCGCCCGCCATCGCCATTTCGGCGAGCGCGATCAGCAGGCCACCGTCGGAAAGATCGTGCACGGCGGTTGCAGTGCCCGCATGGATCATGCCGCGCACGCAGTCGCCGTTGCGCTTCTCGGCAGCAAGGTCGACCGGCGGCGGCGCGCCCTCCTCGCGACCGCAGATGTCGCGCAGATAAACGGACTGGCCGAGCCAGCCATGGGTGTCGCCGATCAGGAGGATCGCCTCGCCCTCCGCCTTGAAGGCGAGCGACGAAGACTTAGTGAAATCGTCGAGCAGGCCGACGCCGCCGATCGAGGGCGTCGGCAGGATCGCGCGGCCGTTGGTCTCGTTGTAGAGCGAGACGTTGCCGGAGACGACCGGGAAGTCGAGCGCGCGGCAGGCTTCCGAGATGCCCTTCAGGCAACCGACGAGCTGGCCCATGATCTCAGGGCGCTCGGGATTGCCGAAATTGAGATTGTCGGTGATCGCGAGCGGCTTGCCGCCGACGGCCGTGATGTTGCGCCAGGCCTCCGCCACCGCCTGCATGCCGCCCTGGTAAGGATCGGCTTCGCAATAGCGCGGCGTGACGTCGACGGTAAGCGCCAGGCCCTTCGGCCCGTCCTGCACGCGCACGACCGCGGCGTCGCCGCCGGGGCGCTGCATGGTGTTACCGAGGATGACGTGGTCGTACTGCTCCCAGACCCAGCGCTTGCTGCACATGTCGGGCGTGCCGATCAGCTTCTCCAGCGCCGCACCGAGCGCCATCGGCGCCGGCACTTCGCGCGCATGCACGATCGGCAGCGCGGCGGAGGGAACATGCGGACGGTCGTAGAGCGGCGCCTCGTCGCCGAGCTCCTTGATCGGCAGATCGGCCATGACGTCGCCGCCATGCTTGACCACGAAGCGCTTGCTCGGCGTGGTGTAGCCGACGACGGCAAAGTCGAGGCCCCATTTCCTGAAGATCGCCTCGGCTTCCTGTTCCTTCTCGGGCTTGAGCACCATGAGCATGCGCTCCTGGCTCTCCGAGAGCATCATCTCGTAGGCGCTCATGCCGGTCTCGCGGGTCGGCACCGCGTCGAGATCGAGGTCGACGCCGAGGTCGCCCTTGGCGCCCATCTCGACCGCCGAGCAGGTCAGGCCCGCCGCACCCATGTCCTGGATCGCGATGACGCAGCCCTTCTCCATGATCTCGAGGCAGGCCTCGAGCAGAAGTTTCTCGGCGAAGGGATCGCCGACCTGCACCGTCGGGCGCTTCTCCTCGGACTTGTCGTCGAACTCGGCCGACGCCATCGAGGCGCCGTGGATGCCGTCGCGGCCCGTTTTGGAGCCGAGATACACGATCGGCATGTTCACGCCGGAGGCGGCCGCATAGAAGATCTTGTCGGCATCGGCGAGACCGACCGCCATCGCGTTGACGAGGATGTTGCCATCATAACGCGTGTGGAAGCGCACCTGGCCGCCGACCGTGGGCACGCCGAAGGAATTGCCGTAGCCGCCGACACCGGCAACGACGCCGGACACGAGATGCCGGGTCTTGGCGTGCTCGGGCGCGCCGAAGCTTAGCGCGTTGAGGCAGGCGATCGGGCGCGCGCCCATGGTGAAGACGTCGCGCAAAATGCCGCCGACGCCGGTGGTCGCGCCTTGATAGGGCTCGATGTAGCTCGGGTGGTTGTGGCTCTCCATCTTGAATACCACGGCCTGGCCATCGCCGATGTCGATCACGCCGGCGTTCTCGCCGGGCCCCTGAATCACCCAGGGCGCCTTGGTCGGCAGGCCCTTCAGATGGATGCGCGAGGATTTGTACGAGCAGTGCTCGTTCCACATTGCCGAGAAAATGCCGAGCTCGGTGAAGGTCGGCTCCCGCCCGATCAGCTTCAGGATGCGCTCATACTCGTCGGGCTTGAGCCCATGGGCGGCAACCAGTTCGGGGGTGATCTTGGGTTCGTTCTTCATGGATTTTGGGCTTTCGGCGGGCGTTTGGCCGTTCTTAGGAACATCGGGGCCTCACGAAAAGCCCTTTATGACGCATTTTCCCGCTGTCCCACGTTTTGCAAGGAGGGTCGGCGGGAACGGGAATTGCAAGGCGCTGACGGATCGGATTTAAGGGCTAAAGACCCGCAATTGAAGGCCCATTTCCTTGCACGAATTGACCAAAGTGACCCCGTCCCGCCGTCCCGATCTGCACGTCGCCACCGAGGGCGAGTTCAGTGGGTGGCGGACCTGGATTCGCGATAGTTTTGAGAGCCATATCGGCCCGTTCTGGCACAAGATCGAGGACGACGGCAGCATTCGCTGCGCCTTCCGGGTCGAGAAAAAGCACCTCAACGGCTCCGGAAATGTCCACGGCGGCTGCTTCATGGCCTTCGCGGACTATTGCCTGTTCGCAATCGCCACCCACGAGTTGGATGGCCCGGCCGTGACCACCAATTTCGCCTGCGATTTCCTCGACGCGGCGCGCGAGGGCGAGCTGGTCGAATGCACAGGCGAAGTGTCCCGGGCCGGTGGCTCCCTGATCTTCCTGCGGGGCAAGCTGAGCTCAGCCGACCGGCCGCTGTTCACGTTCTCCGGCACGATCAAACGCGTGAAGCGGAAGCCGGCACTGCAGGCAAACGCATAGCGCCGCACTTTTCATTTTCGCGCCGCTAGCGCGAACCTCTACTGCTTGCCCTCGTCGGCCAGCATCTTCCGGTATTTCTCTACGTCGCGTGTCACGAGCTTTTGCAGCACCTCGGGCGTGTGCTCGTCGGGATCGGGCGCGACGGTCGAAAGCTCGGCAAAACGCTTCTTCACCGCGTCGGTTTCCACGGCCGCGCGCGCAGCCGCGTTCAGCCTGGCGATGATGGTCGGCGGCGTGCCCTTGGGCGCGAACAGGCCGTTCCAGCCCTGCGCCTCGAATTCGGGCAGGCCGGCTTCGGCTGATGTCGGCAGATCGGGCAGCGTCGCGAGCCGCACCGTCGAGCCGACCACGAGCCCTTTCACCAGCTTTTCGTTGATCGACTGCGAGACCGAGGCCGCTGCGTCACAGACGCCGTCGATCTGGCTGCCGATCGCATCGGTCAGCGCGGGCGACGCGCCGCGATAGCCGACCAGCGTCGCGTCGATCCCGGCGGCCGTCACGAAACTCTTGCAGATGAGGTAGTTCGACGAGCCGACGCCGGCATGGCCGAGATTGATCTTGCCCGGGTTGGCCTTGGCGTAGGCGATGAACTCCTTCAGATCTTTCGCCGGAAAATCCTTGCGTAGCGCGATGATGCCGAAGGTCTTGGCCACCATGCCGATCGGCGCAAAAGACTCCGGCGTGAACGGCAGCTTGGGATAGATCGTGTAGGTCGCGGCATTGGTGCCGGCATTGCCGATCGCGATGGTGTAACCATCAGGCTCGGCACGCGAAGCGCGTGCCAGCGCGGTCGAGCCGCCGGCCCCCGCAACGTTCTCGATCACGATGGACTGGCCGAGCGCCACGCCCATCTGTTCGGCCACCGTGCGCGCGATCACGTCCGAGGTGCCGCCGGCCGCGAACGGCACGATCATGGTGATCGGATGTTTTGGAAAATCCTGCGCGAACGCAGCCGTCGCGAACAAGAGCACCGCGAACGCGGCGAGTGCACGCTTCACCACGAAGGAAATCACGCGGCCTTTTCCAGATGCGCGGTGAGACCTGCGAACAGGCCGCGGCCATCGGTGCAGCCCATGATGTCTTCGACGTGATTTTCCGGGTGCGGCATCATGCCGAGCACGTTGCCCTTGTCGTTGACGAGGCCGGCGATGGAATGCGCCGCGCCGTTGATGTTGTGGTTCTCGTCGACCGCACCGTCGGCCGAGCAGTAGCGATAGAGCACCCGCCCCTCGCCCTCGATGCGCTTGATGGTTTCTTCGTCCGCCTCGTAATTGCCCTCGCCGTGCGCGACCGGCACGCGGATCACCTGGCCGGCATTGTAGCCGCGGGTGAACGGCGTATCAGAGCGCTCGACGCGCAGATGCACGTCCTTGCAGATGAATTTCAGCCGAGCATTGCGCATCAGCACGCCCGGCAGCAGGCCGGATTCGCAGAGGATCTGGAAACCGTTGCAGACGCCGAGCACGAGCCCGCCCTTGGCCGCATAGTCGCGCACCGCATCCATCACCGGCGCCCGCGCCGCAATCGCACCACAGCGCAGATAATCGCCGTAGGAGAAGCCGCCGGGCACCACCACGAGATCGGTGCCATCAGGCAGCGACGTCTCGGCGTGCCACACCATCGCAGGCTCGTGGCCCGAGATCAGCCTCAGCGCGCGCGCCATGTCGCGCTCGCGGTTGATTCCGGGAAAGACGAGGATGGCGGCTTTCATGATTCAGGTTCCAACGAGGGTGGGAATCGGGTTGGCCCGCGGGCCAAATCGTGAAGAGACATAGCCATTTGACGGGGATTTTACCAGTGCTAGCCTCGCCGGACGGCCTTGTGCACAGGCCATGACCACGGCGCGTCTGCCCAAGTATTTTGCCCGGGATTGAAGCCATGAATGTCCCGTCACTGCCCACATCCGAGTCCGAACCGGTCTCCGCAGAGGGCGTCGTCGCCGCCGGCGCCTATGTCGATGGCCGGCGCGTCGCCAACATCGCCATCAGCGAGGCGTCGAGCTGGCGGGCCAAGCCCGGCCATGTGGTCTGGATCGGGCTGCACGAGCCCGACATGGCGCTGCTCGGCGCGGTGCAGAAGCAATTCGACCTGCACGAGCTCGCCATCGAGGACGCCAACAACGCCCATCAGCGGCCCAAGATCGAGCAATATGGCGAGGCCCTGTTCATCGTCGCGCGCACGGCGCAATTGATCGAGGGCCGGATCGCCTTCGGCGAGACCCACATCTTCATCGGCGACGGTTATCTCGTGACGGTCCGTCACGGCGCCTCGACCTCCTACACGGCGGTGCGCGAACGCTGCGAGAGCTGTCCGCGGGCGCTGGCGCGAGGCGAGGACTATATCCTCTATGCGATCCTCGATTTCATCGTCGACAACTACTCCCCTGTGCTCGAGAGCATTCACGAGGAGGTCGAGGAGATCGAGGACTACGTGCTCTCGAACGCGATCACCAAGGCGCAGATCGAACGGCTGTACATGCTGCGCCGCGACCTGTTGCGGCTGCGCAATGCCGTCGGGCCCCTGGTCGAAGTCTGCCGCCGGCTGGAGCATGACGAGTTGTCGATGGTGCGCCCGGCGATGCAGACCCTGTTCCGCGACGTCACCGACCACGTCCGCAACATCCAGGAGCGCATCGATTCCATGCGCGAGGTGCTGGCCTTCGCTTTTGAGGCGAGCCTGCTGGTCGGCCAGGCGCAGGAGACGGCGGTGTCGAAGAAGCTCGCCTCCTGGCTTGCGATCCTGGCCGTCCCGACCGCAGTCGCCGGCATCTATGGGATGAACTTCAAGTACATCCCGGAGCTACAGCTGGAATACGGCTACTTCATCGTGTTGGGATTGATGGCGCTCGCCTGCCTCGGATTGTACTGGCGCTTCCGCCGCGTCGGATGGCTGTGACGCGCCCGCACGAGTTACACGATCTCGACCCGGTAGTTCTCGATCACGGTGTTGGCGAGCAGCTTGTCGGCGGCTTCCTTCAGCGCGGCTTCCGCCTTGGCCTTGTCGGCGCCGGCGAGCTCGATGTCGAACACCTTGCCCTGCCGGACGGTGGCGACGCCGTCGACGCCGAGCGACTTCAGCGCGCCTTCGATGGCCTTGCCCTGCGGATCGAGGATGCCGGTCTTCAGGGTAACGGTAACACGTGCCTTCACGTCAAAACCCTCTTCAGCTCTTCACCAGCACCGGACCGGTGCCCTGCGGACGCTCGTTCTCCATGAGGATGCCGAGGCGCTTGGCGACCTCGGTATAGGCCTCGAGCAGGCCGCCGAGATCCCTGCGGAAACGATCCTTGTCGAGCTTCTCGTTCGACTTGATGTCCCACAGACGGCAGCTATCCGGCGAGATCTCGTCGGCGACGATGATGCGCATCATCTCGTTCTCGAACAACCGGCCGCATTCCATCTTGAAGTCGACGAGGCGGATGCCGATGCCGAGGAAGAGGCCGGTGAGGAAGTCGTTGACGCGGATGGCGAGCGCCATGATGTCGTCGATCTCCTGCGGCGTGGCCCAGCCGAAGGCAGTGATGTGCTCTTCCGACACCATGGGGTCGTTGAGCTGGTCGTTCTTGTAATAGAATTCGATGATCGAACGGGGCAGCTGGGTGCCCTCCTCGATGCCGAGGCGCTGCGACAGCGAGCCGGCGGCAACGTTCCGCACCACCACCTCGAGCGGCACGATCTCGACCTCGCGAATCAACTGCTCGCGCATGTTGAGGCGGCGGATGAAGTGGGTCGGCACCCCGATGTCGTTGAGGTGCTGAAACAGGTACTCCGAGATCCGGTTGTTGAGGACACCCTTGCCCTCGATCACCTGATGCTTCTTCGCATTGAACGCGGTGGCGTCATCCTTGAAGTGCTGGATCAGGGTACCAGGCTCCGGACCTTCATAGAGAACCTTTGCCTTGCCTTCATAAATGCGACGCCGACGGCTCATTGGGATGTACCGTGTTTTGTTGAAATCCATGTGTTTGGTGTGCTCCGGTTACCAGGTTACGACCCACAGCGGAGCTGCCGTGAACGGCCTGGAACCCCATCCGAATCCTTGGAAACAGAACGGGAACCAAGCCTTTAGGCAACCTATCCGATTGGCTGTCCCAGCACAATCGATCCGGCCCGTCCGACGCTGACTTATACCACCTTGCCTGCGGCTTTACGGCTCGTTGTTTCGCCGATTCGTGCCCCCTATCTAGGCATGCGCAGGGGCCCTCGCAACGAGGCCCCCACATCGACAGCCCCAGGGGAATTGGAAGACGCATGAGCGAATTCAACAAGCGCGAGGAAGGCTTTGAGAAGAAGTTTGCCCTCGACGAGGAGCAGAAATTCAGGGCGGAAGCCCGCCGTAACCGGCTGCTGGGGCTGTGGGCGGCCGAAAAGCTCGGAATATCAGGCGAAGCCGCTACCGCCTATGCCAAGGAGGTGGTCGCGGCCGATTTCGAGGAGGCCGGCGACGGCGACGTCCTGCGCAAGGTCATGGCCGATTTCGCCGCCGGGAACGTCGCCGTCACCGAGCAGGCGATTCGCGCCAAGATGAGTGAGCTGATTGCGGTCGCGGCCGCCGAGGTGAAGGCTGGAAAATAGGCCCGCTGGGAGCGGCGAATGGCGAGGTAAACCCCGTTGGCCGCTCGCTCCATAACAGCTTGCGGCGAGCCCCGGGCAATGCCAAATGAGCGGCATGTCCCAGGATCACGCCCAAGATCACATCTCCAACGTCCTCGCCCAACGCTATGCCTCGCCCGCGATGCGCGCCATCTGGAGCGGCGAAGGCAAGGTTCGCCTCGAACGCGACTACTGGATCGCCGTGCTGAAAGGCCAGCGCGATCTCGGCATTCCCGTGCCCGATGGCGTGATCGAGGCTTACGAGCGCGTCAAGGACCAGGTCGACCTGGCCTCTATCATGCGGCGCGAGCGCATCACCCGCCACGACGTGAAGGCGCGGATCGAGGAGTTCTGCGAACTGGCCGGTCATGAGCACCTGCACAAGGGCATGACCAGCCGCGACCTCACCGAGAACGTGGAGCAGCTGCAGGTCTACCGCGGGCTGCAGCTCATCGAGACCAAGAGCATCGCCGCGCTCATTCGCTTTGCCGGGCATGCCAAGCAATTGCGCGACATGCCGTTCACGGCGCGCACGCACAACGTGGCCGCGCAGGTCACGACGCTCGGCAAGCGCATCGCCATGTTCGGCGAAGAGATGCTGATTGGGCATCAGAGCCTGGTCAACGTGCTCGACACCTATCCCGCGCGCGGCCTGAAGGGCGCGGTCGGCACCCGGCTCGATCAGATCACGCTATTCAACGGCGATGCCGGCAAGGCCCGCGCGCTCGAGCAGCGCATTCTCGTCCACCTCGGCCTGCCCAGGAGTTTTGATGCGGTCGGCCAGGTCTATCCGCGCAGCCTCGACTTTCGCGCGGTCAGCGTGCTCGTCGAGCTCGCCAGCGGTCCCGGCAATTTCGCGAAGACCATTCGCCTCATGGCGGGCCACGAGCTCGCCAGCGAAGGTTTTGCCAAAGGCCAGGTCGGCTCGTCCGCGATGCCGCACAAGATGAACAGCCGCTCCTGCGAGCGCATCAACGGCCTGCATGTCGTGCTGAAGGGCTATCTCGCCATGGCCGCCGGCCTCGCCGGCGATCAATGGAACGAGGGCGACGTCTCCTGCTCGGTCGTCCGCCGCGTCATGCTGCCGGACGCCTTCCTCGCCATGGACGGCCTGCTCGAGACCCTGCTCTCCGTGCTCGACCAGATGGAAGTGTTCGACGCCGTCGTCGCGACCGAGCTCAACCGCTACCTGCCCTTCCTGCTGACCACCACGGTCATGATGGAAGCGGTGAAGAAGGGGGCCGGCCGCGAAGGCGCACACGAGGCGATCAAGGAGCACGCGGTTGCGGCCATCCGCGACCTGCGCACCGGCACGATCGTGCAGAACGACCTGCTGCAGCGCCTTGCCGCCGATCAGCGCCTCGGCTTGAGCGAAGCCGAGCTGCAGCAGGTGCTCGATCACGGCCGCGCCAATTCCGGCGATGCCGGCGCCCAGGTCGACTACTTCGCCGAGCAGGTTGATGCGCTGGCGAAGGCAAAGCCTGAAGCGGCCAAGTACACGCCCGGCGCGATCTTGTAGCGAATGGTGAGTGGCGAATAGCGAGTGGAAGATTCCATTCGCTACTCGCAATTCGCCATTCGCCCTCTATTCCTCCTTGAAGCCATATTCCGGCACATTGCCGCTGGCGCCGTAGTATTTGTACGGCAGGAACTTGCCCGACATCGTGATCTTGACGCGGTCGCCCTTCGGGTTCGGCAGGCGCTCCATCACCATGTCGAAGTCGATCGCCGACATGATGCCGTCGCCGTACTCCTCCTCGATCAGCGCCTTCCACGCCGGCCCGTTCACCATGACCAGTTCGTAGAAACGATAGATCAAGGGATCGGTCGGCGGCATCGGCATGCCGCGCATCGGCGTCTCGTTGAGCATGGTGGTCTCGGACTTCGACAGGCCGAACAGTTCAGCGGCGTTCGCGGCTTGCGGCTTTGTCAATTTCATCTGGCCGAGGATCGCGCCTGTTATCAGCACCTCGGAATAGCCGCCGATCTTCTCGCAGATGTATTTCCAGCTCCAGCCCTTCTCGCGCTTGATGTCGAGCAGCTTCTCGGTGAGGTCTTCGCGTTTCATGTCAGGGTCTCCTTCTTAGGCAGTCAGTCCGGGACTGGTCCCGGGGGTCCGTGTCTGTTGTTGCTCATCGCTCGCCGCGATCGTCAGTCCGGGCTTGCCGATCTGCACCACCGGCACGTTGCGCGGATCGTGATCGGGCTTCTCGGTCGTAAAGGTCCTGCTGCGCGTCACCAGGAAGTCGATGATGTGGTTGCGCAGCGCATAGTAGAGCGGATGGCGGTGGAGGTCGGTGCGGCCGCGATCCTTCGGCAAGGGGTTTTCGACCACTTCCGCCAGCACCGCGCCCGGACCGTTGGTCATCAGGAAGATCTTGTCGGCGAGATAGATCGCCTCGTCCACGTCATGGGTGATCATAAACGCGGTCTGACCGGTCTCCAGGCAAATCCGCCGCACCTCGTCCTGGAGTGTACCGCGCGTCAGCGCGTCGAGCGCCGAGAACGGCTCGTCCATCAGCATGATCTTCGGCGTGATCGACAGCGCACGCGCGATGCCGACGCGCTGCTTCATGCCGCCTGATAGCTCCGACGGGCGCTTGTGCTCGGAACCGGTCAGGCCGACGAGATCAATGAAGGTCTGCGCATGTGCCTTGACCCTGGCGCGATCCCAGCGCCGCCATTTCGAGCTCACGGCGTAGGCGACGTTGCCGAGCACCGTGCGCCAGGGCAGCAGCGCATGGCTCTGGAAGATCACGGCGCGGTCGAGGCTGGTGCCCGAAATCGCCTGGCCGTCGACGATGACGGCGCCTTCGCTCGGCGCATCGAGGCCGGCGAGGACGTTGAGTACTGTGGTCTTGCCGCAGCCGGAATGGCCGATCACGCAAGCGAACTCGCCGCGCGGCATCGACAGCCAGAGGTTTTCGAACACGGTGGTCGTAGCCCCACCCGCGGCCGGATAGCGCTTGGCGATGCCTTCGATGGAGATGAACTTGTCGGTCACGGCCCTACTCCGGAAACGTGACCATGCGCGTGAAGCGCGCGAGGATCTGGTCGAGCAGCATGCCGATGATCCCGATCAGCAGGATCGCGATGATGACGTTGGTGATCGAGAGGTTGTTCCACTCGTTCCAGACGAAGTAGCCGATGCCGGTGCCGCCGACCAGCATTTCGGCGGCGACGATCACGAGCCAGGCGATGCCGATCGAGATGCGCATGCCGGTCAGGATCGTCGGTGCCGCCGCCGGCAGGATCACGGTGAAGGCGCGCCTGAAGGTGCCGACTTCCAACGTGCGCGCGACGTTGATCCACTCCTTGCGCACACCCGCAACGCCGAACACGGTGTTGAGCAGCATCGGCCAGATCGAGCAGATGAAGATCACGAAGATCGCGGAGATCGAGGAATCCTTGATGGTGTAGAGCGCGAGCGGCATCCAGGCCAGCGGCGAGATCGGCTTCAACACCTGGATGAAGGGATCGAGCGCCTTGCTGAGCAGCGGCGACATGCCGATGAGGAAGCCGAGCGGAATGGCGACGAGCACGGCCAGGAGATAGCCGGTGCCGACGCGCGCGATCGAATAGCCGAGCTGGATACCGAGCCCCTTGTCGTTCGGCCCGTTGTCGTAGAACGGCCGCTTCAGATGCTCCCAGAGCTGGGCGCCAACGTCGACTGGACCGGGCATCGCGGATTTGCCCTGCGTCGCGGTCAGGCCCATCAGCTTGGCGTATTCCGGGCTCATCGCTGCGGTGGTGCCGGTCGAGCGCGTGGCGAGATGCCAGATGCCGAGGAACGCAGCGAGCAGCACGATCGAGACAACGCCGGCGCGCAGGCGAAGGGAGGATGTGGTCATCTCGCACTCCGCCATGTCCCGGGCGCGGTGCGGCGCGAAGTGACGCGCCGCAGAACCGGGACCCATGCGGCTTCACTGGGTCCCGGCTCAGCGATGCACCACTGTGTGCTGCATCGCGTCCGGGACACGAGAGCGACGCCCCTCACGACGCCTTCCTGATCTTGAAGCTAGCGACATAATCCTCCGGCTTGGCCGGATCGAACGTCTTGCCCATCACCGCGAACGATTTGTAGCTGCCGGCGGGCGGCGTGAGGCCCATCTCGGTCATCAGCTTCTTGGTGTCGGTGGCCAGATACACCTGCTCGGCGACCGCCTTGTAGTCGACATCGCCCTTGATCTGACCCCAGCGCTTCATCTGCGTCAGCATCCACACCGCAAATGACTGCCAGGGGAACGGATCGAAATCGACGCGCTTGGCATCGGTCTTCACGCCACCGAGGCCGTCGGCATAGGTGCCGGTCAGGACCTGCTCCAGCACCGTGACCGGCGCGTTGATGTAGTTGGCGGGCGCGATGGCTTCGGCGATCTGCTTGCGGTTCTCCGCCTTCGACGCGTAGGCGGTGGCATCGACGATGGCGCGGGTCAGCGCGGCAAAGCTGTTCGGCGCCGTCGTGATGAACTCGCGGCTGGCGGCGAAGCTGCAGCAGGGATGGCCGTCCCAGATCTCCTTCGACAGCAGGTGCATGAAGCCGACGCCGTCATAGATCGCGCGCTGGCAGACGTTGTCGGGCGCAAGGAAGCCGTCGATGTTGTCCGCGCGCAGGTTCGCCACCATTTCCGGCGGCGGCACCGAGCGCAGCTGCACGTCGGTATCGGGATCGAGGCCATGCTCGGCGAGATAGTAGCGCAGCAGGTAATTGTGCATGGAGTAGTCGAAGGGGATGGCGAACTTCATGCCCTTCCAGTCCTTCGGGTCGCGCTTGTCCTTGTGCTTGGTCGCCAGCACGATGCCCTGCCCGTTGATGTTCTCGATCGCGGGGACGGCGAAGGGAATGGCGTTGGCACCCAAGCCCAGCGAGATCGCGATCGGCATCGGTGCCAGCATGTGGGCGGCGTCGTATTCCTTGTTGATGGTCTTGTCGCGGATCACCGCCCAGCCGGCGGTCTTGACCACATCGACGTTGAGGCCGTGCTTGGCATAGAAGCCAAGGGGAGCAGCCATGATGATCGGCGTAGCACAGGTGATCGGGATGAAGCCGACCTTGAGGTCCTTCTTCTCGGGCGTGCCGGCCTGCGCAAAGACCTCGGTCGCCGTCTTCAGCGGGAAGAATTGCGACAACGCGGCAAGTGCGGTCGAGGCCCCGACCGATTTCAGGAAGGCGCGCCGCGCCACATCCTGCGGAAACATCGCGCGCATCACGGCGGAGGCGACGACGCCTTCGTAACGTCTCTCCTCGCTCTCCGTCGGCTCGCAGCGCAGCGCCAGCGAGGCCTGATCATGCTCGGCGGCCGAACCGTGCTGGCCACAGGCACAGCCGGCCCGGAGGTTGCGATCGGGATCAAACGGATTGTCGAAAGTGGACATCGGACCTCCTGCGCGTCATTGCAGGATGAATTACGCAAGGCGCGTGCCACCGCTATCGTTCGGGCCACCGCCTTGATGACACAGGGATTTCGCTCGCGGTTGGTCACTACGAAAACTCGTGATATACGAAAACTCGTAATCAAATAACGAGATTTCGTAATGGCAACGACGCCAGCGCATGGCCGCGACGAAGCGGCCCAAAACCTCGATCTGCGTGCCGCAGCCTTCGAATCGTCCGTCGAGGCAATGCTGCTGGTCGATCCCTATGGCGACCAGATCATCGATGCCAATCCGGCCGCCTGCGCCCTGCTCGGCTACGACCGCGCTCTGCTGCGGCAAACCCGGGCCAGCACGCTACATGCGGGCCAGCTTCCGGCGCTGACCGTGTTCACCCAGGCGGTGCTGCACAAGGGCGCGTACTGGACCACCGCACTGACCCCGCGTCACGCCACGGGTCAGGAGCTCCGGCTGGAATATTCCGGCTGCCTCGTCAGCCATGATGACCGTATCCTGCTGCTGTTCACCCTCAACGATCTCGAAGCGCGCCGGCGGCGCAACGTGGACGCCGCCGCCGAAGACCACATGCGCAGCGGCATTGCGAGCTGGCAGCGGGTCGAGCGCGTCTTCCAGGACATCGAGCGCGAGAACCAGCTGATCCTGCGCGCCGCCGGCGAAGGCATCTATGGCGTCAATGCCGAAGGCAAGACCACCTTCGTCAACCCGGCGGCCGAGCGGATGCTCGGCTGGACCGCCGACGAGCTGGTCGGCAAGGAGATCCACCCGATCGTGCACCATACCCACCACGATGGCCGGCACTATCACAACCATGACTGCCCGATCTACGCGGCGTTCCGCGATGGCGCCGTGCACCAGGTGGACGGCGAGGTGTTCTGGCGCAAGGACGGCTCGCCGGCCTGGGTCGAATACACCTCGACCCCGATCCGGGACCGCGGCGTGGTGGTCGGCGCTGTCGTGGTATTTCGCGACGTCAGCCAGCGGCGCGAAGCCGACGAGAAGCTGCACGCCGCGCTCACCGAGGTCGATCGCCTGCGCGAGCGGCTCGAGCTGGAAAATGCCTATCTTCAGGAGGAAATCCGCATCGAGACCAATCCCCGCGGCATCATCGGTCGAAGCGAGGTGGTCCAGCAGACGCTGCGCCAGGTCAAGCTGGTGGCGCCGACCACGGCTGCCGTGATGATCACCGGCGAATCCGGCACCGGCAAGGAGCTGATCGCGCGCGCCATCCATGAGGATTCCACCCGCAGCGACCGGCCGCTGATCCGCGTCAACTGCGCCGCGATCCCGCGCGAATTGTTCGAGAGCGAGTTTTTCGGCCACGTCCGCGGCGCCTTCACCGGCGCAACCCGCGACCGCATCGGCCGCTTCGAGCTTGCCGATGGCGGTACGCTGTTTCTCGACGAGGTCGGCGAGATCCCGCTCGAATTGCAAGGCAAGCTGCTGCGGGTGTTGCAGGAAGGCAATTTCGAGCGCGTCGGCCAGGAACGCACGCGCACCGTGGACGTCCGCGTGATCGCCGCGACCAATCGTGACTTGAAGCAGGAGGTGCAACGCGGCCGTTTCCGCGAGGACCTCTATTTCCGCCTCAACGTATTCCCGATCGAGACCGTGCCGCTGCGCGAGCGGCGCGAGGACATTCCCCTGCTCGCCCAGCACTTCCTGACGCGCGAGAGCAAGGCGCTGAAATCCAAGTTGCGCTTGTCGGAGGGCGATGCAAGGCGCCTGACCCGCTACGACTGGCCCGGCAACGTCCGCGAATTGCAGAACGTGATCGAGCGCGCCGCGATCCTGTCGCAGAACGGACGCCTGCGCATCGACCTGCCCGATCCTTCCGGCGCACCGCCCACGCCCGGTGCGGCGCGCCAGAAGACCGATGCCCGGCCGGCGGTCATGACCTCCTCGGAGATGCGCGACCACGAGCGCACCAATATCCTCGCCGCGCTCGAAGCCTGCGCCGGAAAAGTCTTCGGCTCCGGCGGCGCGGCCGAGCTGCTCGACCTCAAGCCGACCACGCTGGCCTCGCGGATCAAGGCGCTGGGAATTGCGCCTCGTCCGCGTGCGGGCTTGAACGGCTAGAGAATGGTGAGACTGGAGCCGGACGATGCGTCGAGGTTCACCTCTCCTTATGGGAGAAACGGTACTGAGTGTGGAGATGCACGTTGATGCGCCCTCGCCCCTTGTGGGAGAGGGCAGCGACGCTGGCAGACCCAGGCTCACTTGGGTGAGGGGTCTGTCTCCGCGAGTCCGACGCCAATCGGAATCGCGGAAAGAGACCCCTCATCCGGCGCTTCGCGCCACCTTCTCCCACAAGGGGAGAAGGGAAGAAGCGCGCGGCAGGCACACGCTCACGCCGCCTTGGTCGTGACCTCCGCTGCAATCGGCAGGCCCTGCTCGATCGGCAGCGACGGATCGCGCGACCATTCGTTCCAGGAGCCGAAATACATCCGTACGTCCTTCACGCCAGCGTTCTTCAGCGCCAGGAACGTGTTCGAGGCGCGCGCGCCCTTGAAGCAATAGAGATAGACCGGCGTCGTCTGCGCGATGCCGACGGTGGCGCATTCCGCGAGGATCTCGTCCTTGGACTTGAAGCGCGGTCCCTCGGCGGTCGGCTTCATCATGCGGTACCATTCCAGCCAGACAGCGCCGGGAATGCGGCCCTTGCGCGGGCAGAAATCCTTGCCGTAGGGCGAGGAGCTGTCGCCGATCCACTCGTCGACGTCACGCACGTCCAGGATGGCGATGCCGGGCTTCCCGACGGCGCCAAGCATGGTCTTCGCGTCGATCAGGATCTCGCCGGCTTCCGGTACGATCGAGAACGAGGCTTTCGCCGGCGTCGGCACATCCTTCGTCACCGGGAAGCCCGCGGCCGACCACGCGTCGAAGCCGCCATGCAGCACCTTCACTTTGGGATAGCCGAGCATGGTGAGAAGATAATAGCCGCGACAGGACTGGCCGAAGCCGGAGTTCATCGACTGCTCGTAGATGACCGCCGTCTCTTTGCCGGACAAACCGGCAGCTCCGAAGGCGTCGGCGAATTTCGTCTTCAGCTCGGCCATGCCTTCAGGGGTCGAGGTCGCAAGAAACGTGAAGATCTCATGTACATTGACGGCGTTGGGAAGATGCCCGGCGGCATAGGCGTCGGGATTGCGCGTGTCGACGATGACACACGGCTCTAGCTTCAAGAGATCGGCAAGTTCGACGGCACTCATCAGAACGTCAGTCATGGTAGCCTCTCCGTTGAGGTTCAGTGGACGTGGGGGTGGACTCGTGAGACTCAGGAATCGGCGAGCATCTTGCGCAGCTGCTTGGTGGCAGGCGTGACGATCGCGACGAAATAGGCCTCGCGCAGGCGCCGCTGCGCGCGGTGGCTCTTGAGGTAGCCGCGCGCGCCACAATGCAGCATCGCGGCATGCGCAGCCGCGACACTGGCGTCGCCCGCGCGCAAGCGCAGCGCGATCACCTTGCGCCAGTAGGTCTCCTCCTCGTTGTAGGGATCGCGCGCCAGCGCCATGGTCTCCGCCTCGAGCTCGGCGGCGAGCTCGCCGAACTGCACCGGCTGTTGCGGCAGATAGCGGTTGATGTGGCCGAGCGGGCCACCGACCTCGTCCATGATCTTGATGCAGTCCCTGATGAGGCCGAGCGCCATGCCGGCCTGGAGCAAAATGAAGCCGGCGCGGATCTTCTTCACGAAAGGCGCGGCGGGATCGGCGAGGATCAGCTCGTCCGGCACGAAGACGTCGCGGAACTGCACGCCATAGGTGCCGGTGCCGTCCATCGCGAGAAACGGCTTGCACGGCGTCAGCGTGATCGCAGGATCGGAGCAGTCCGCCAAAAACATCACCTGGCCCGGCTCGCCACTTGCGATGCCCGGCTCGCCCTCGCGCTCGAAGATGGTCCCGAAATAATGATCGGGGCCGAGATTGGAGACCCAAGGCAGCGCGCCGCGCACGATATAGCCGCCATCGACCTTGCGCCCTTTCAGCTTCAATCTCTCGATGCCGAAAAAGCTCTTCATCGGATTGGACAGTCCGGTGCCGCCGAGCACGCGGCCGGTGGAGAAGCCGTCGCCAAAACGTTTTGCCAGCTTCAGATTGGTCGAGTTGCCGGCGTACCAGACCAGCGTGTTCTGGCACCAGGCCATGAACGCCGTGGCACCGCAGACCTCGCCGATCGCCGCCATCGCCTGGATCGCGCAGCGCAAGTCCGCAGGTCCCTCGGGGGGCATGTGACTGCCCCACGCGCCGACCTCGCCGAATTTGCGCATCACGTCGGCCGGATAGACCGAACCGTCGTCGATACCCATGGCGAGCGGGGCGAGCTGCTCCCGCGCAATCCGCGCCACCTCTCCCGCAATGGACGGTGCGGGCTGATCTGAAGCTTCGACCCGCGATAGTGCCAGTGAACCCATGATCGTCTCCCGCACCTGATGTCCTGTTGCCGTCAGCTAAAGACCGACCTCGAGATTGACCGGGCGGGTGAAGGTGTTGGCGACCGGGGACCATTGCTTCACATGGGCCACCAGGGCGTTGATCTCCTCCTGCGCGATGCCCTCGCACTCCATGTCGACCTTGACGCGGACATCAGTGAAGCCGACTGGCTTGTCGGAGACATCGCCGGTGCCCCACACTGCGGTGATATTGAGGTCGCCCTCGAGCTCGAGCTCGAGCTTGTTGACGATCCAGCCACGATGCACGGCATTGGCGTGCAGGCCGACAGCGAGGCAGGAGCCGAGCGCGGCGAGCGAGGCTTCCGACGGATTGGGCGCGGTGTCGTCACCCAAAAGGCCCGGCGGCTCGTCGACGATATAGGGCGGCAGATTGCGGATATAGTTGGCGTGGCGGAATTTTCCTTCCGCGACCGTCTTGCACTTCAAGGTCTTGACGACCTTTGGATTGGCCTTGCCGCTCGCAATCAATTGCTCGAGGCCATTCTTGTCGATGGGCGCGAGGCACCCCGTCAGCACTGTCTTCTGAACGACGGCAGTCATCATCTTCTCCCTGGCAGAAGTGGAAATCGGCAGGATACCGAACGGTCTGTTTCCTTGCACGGAGCGTGCCACAGCTGGGCCAAACCGAAACGCGAAGCATTGGAGCCGCTTAGCCGACGCTGCCCGTGGATTGATCAGCCGCCCTTTGCTTAAAGGCGATGCAGATGAGCTTTCCCGTGCGAATCTTTTCAGCGCGGAACAGATGCGCCTTGCTGACGCGGCGTCGCTGCAGGTAAGTTTGGACTCATGGCCAAGTCCTTACTCAACAAGACGTCCTCGAAGAAGACCTCGCCTCACGCCGGCGCGGGCGAAGACGAATCAGCGCGCGGGCGGCTGCTCAGCGCCGCGACGCATCTGTTCTGCAAGAACGGAATCAACGCCACCGGCATCGATGCGATCATCGAGGAAGCCGGCACGGCGAAGACCACGCTCTACAAGCTATTCGGCTCGAAAACCAATCTCGTCAACGCGGTGCTGGAGAGCGAAGGCAAGCAGTGGCGCGAATGGTTCATCGGCGCCATGGAAGAAGGCGGCGGCGACGCGCGGGCGAAACTGACGCGCATCTTCCCGGCGCTGAAGAGCTGGTTCGCGGAAGAGCGCTTCTACGGCTGCCCCTTCATCAACGCCGTCGGCGAGCACGACAAGGACGCCAAGCAATTCCGCAACATCGCGATGAAGCACAAGAAGATCGTGCTCGGCCATATCGAGAAGCTCGCCGGCGAGCTCGGCTCGAGCGAGCCAGCCGTGCTGGCGCATCAGCTCGGGCTCTTGATCGATGGCGCCATTGTCGCAGCGATGATCTCGCGCGATCCCGGCGTCGCCGACACGGCAGCGCTGACTGCCGGCCCCCTGCTCGGCCAGTCGAAACCGAAGAAGAAGCGCGCGGCGGATCAGTTAGAGGCGGTGTGATCTTCGTAGGGTGGGCAAAGGCGCAAAGCGCCGTGCCCACCATTTCTGCCTCGGTTGATCGGTCGAGGATTGGTGGGCACGCTTCGCTTTGCCCACCCTACAAGGCTATAAACTTACTATTTGAACGGGCTGGTTTCGCTCGTCAGGCCAGCAACCGGCGAACTCCAAAACCTCTTCCACCGTCTCATTCGCGTGAGAGGTGGTCGTAACAAAGCGCGTGTCATCCGACCCGTCGCCTACCACGAGTTCATCGATGATGTTCTCTATCCGCGCCGCGCCTTCTCCAGCGACTGCGATAAGAGCGACGTTGTCGCAAAGGCACTGCTCGACGAAGGCATCCAATAGGTCTTCGTTCGATATTGGCAGTTGGAGAATGACCCTTGACGCATAGCTCATCTAATTCTCGGCGGCGTGGTGAAATCGCTCTCCCCTGATTTGGCGCCAGTATTCTTCGGCAACGTCGGGGTCGATTTCGATTGGCGCGGAGCTTTCAGGATCGAGGCGATCCTTGCCGTCTTTTCGCGGACCTGAAATCCAAAACCTCTCTCCGGTTTCAACGTCAAAGTAGTTTGCCTTGAAGCCGCTACCTTTCAGGCTTTGGAAAGTGCGTCCTCCATAGCTGATAGACTTGCCCGTCTTCGAGAATGTGACGCGGCCGATCCGTGCCAGTCCATTCAGCGAACTAGATTTATCCTCGATGTACATGATGCGTGTTTTCGGCATCCTTGGACCTAGCGTGCGGAGGCATACGAGAGACAAATCAGCTGCCCAACGGACAATCAATAATAATTGTCGAGCGCGAATACAACTCGAAGAGCTTTGTCAGTTAAGCAACCGTAACCGCATTCATGTCAGTTGTTGATCTCTCGCAGGCCCTGCAATGCAAGTCGTCCCTCTCCCCTTCCGAGGCAAAGCTATCGCATATGACAGCGGGAGGCTGCCGCACGAGCTCGGCCTGCATGGTTCGAGACGCCCGCTTTGGCGGGCTCCTCACCATGAGGGTCAGATATCGCGCCGCAAAACGCGACCTCATCCTGAGGGCCCGCCGCAGGCGGGCGTCTCGAAGGATGGCCGCAGGCGAGTTTCCAGCCACGTTTTTCTTCATATGCGATAGCCCTGCCTCCCGAGGGGGGTAGAGCGGACAAAGCCTAGGCTACCACCTACGAGGCGCTCGATCCTTCAGCGATCATGCTCTCGAGCCGCACCAGCTCCGCCTCGAGATCCCGCTCCACATCAGCGGCCCGGATCTCCAGCACGCGATAATCGCGCGCCTCCAGCCACGCCCGCCGCGAGGCGCGATCCGCCGCGATGGTCTCGCCTTCGCCCGGGTTGACCAGCTCGATCGCGATCCGGTGCGGGAACGAGACGAAGTCCGGGATGTGGCGGCCGACCGGGGTCTGGCGCTTGAACCCTCCGGCGAAGCGGCGATCGCGGGTCAGGGCCTGCCAGAGCAGGCGCTCGGCATCGGTCGGGTTGCGGCGGAGCAGGCGCGCGAGGCCGCGCACCGTCGAGCCGCTGTCGGGAACGCCGCCGCCTTGCCCGTGCTCGGCCAGCAGCGCGCGCAGGCGCGTGGCCTGCTCGCCGTCGAGCACGCCGCCCTTGGCTGGACCCTTGCGACCTTCGGCGATCGCCATCACCACCCCATGGAGGGTGTGCATGTCCTGCTTGGTCGGCTCCATGCGGGTGAAGATGTTGCGCAAATTGACCAGCATGGTGTCGCGCTTCTCGGCGGGTCGCAAAAACTCGACCCGGTCGAGCTCGCGGATGAGGTTGTCGAAGAAGGCCTGCATCTGGTGCTGCGAGGCGCGCTCGGAGCGCTCCGGCATGGCGTGCGGCAGCTCGCCGGATGTCGCCCGCTTGAACCATTCGTAGCCGACCAGCAGCACGGCCTGGGCGAGGTTGAGCGAGGCGAAGCCCGGATTGACCGGGAAGGTGATGATGCGGTTGGCGAGCCCGACCTCCTCGTTGGTCAGGCCCCAGCGCTCCCGGCCGAACAGGATGCCGGCCTTGCCCCCGGTGGCGACGTGCCCCGAGATCTCGCTAGCTGCGGCTTCCGGCCCCACCACCGGCTTGGCCTGGTCATGGGGACGCGCGCTCGTGGCGAACAGCAGGTCGAGATCGGCGACGGCCTCGCCGACGGTCTCGAACAATTCGACCTTTTCCAGAATGTAGTCGGCGCCGGCGGCGGCCCGCTGGGCCGCGATGTTGGGCCAGCCGTCGCGGGGGTTGACGATACGTAAAGCGCTCAGCGCGAAATTGCCCATGGCGCGCGCGGCCATGCCGATGTTTTCGCCAAGCTGCGGCTCGACCAGGATCACGATGGGACCGTCGAGGGCGAGGCCCGCCTTGGTCTTGTCAGTGCCCGACATCTCGTTTCGCTTTCACATTGTCTCTCCAAGGCCTTGGAGAGACGTTCTTCAGGAATAGATTCAAGGCCGGCCGCCGACCGGCACGGCCTCGTCCGCCTGTCGTTTGCCTGTCCTGACAGAATTCTCAAGGGGAAATAACGGGTTGGATTCGACTTTTGAATCTCGCCCGAAACTTCAGCTCGCCCGCGGCCGGCGGCGGGCGGCTCGCCCCCCATCCGTGGAAACTGGATGAGCTAAAACTGCATAATCACTTGGCTTTCGCCCGCCGCGGTCCGGTGCTAAGAGGCGGCGGATATTCACGTCGGCGCCAGCGGCGCCGTTCCCAAGAGGGCTTCCCCGATCATGGCAAAAATCAAGGTATCCAATCCCGTCGTCGAGCTCGATGGCGACGAGATGACCCGGATCATCTGGCAGTACATCAAGGACAAGCTGATCACCCCGTTCCTGGATGTCGAGCTGCAGTATTTCGACCTGGGCATGGAATACCGCGACCACACCAACGATCAGGTGACCATCGACGCTGCCGAGGCGATCAAGAAGGTCGGCGTCGGCGTCAAGTGCGCCACCATCACCCCGGACGAGGCCCGGGTGAAGGAGTTCAACCTCAAGCAGATGTGGAAGTCGCCGAACGGCACCATCCGCAACATCCTCGGCGGCGTGATCTTCCGCGAGCCGATCATCTGCAAGAACGTGCCGCGCCTGGTTCCCGGCTGGACCAAGCCGATCATCATCGGCCGCCACGCCTATGGCGACCAGTACCGCGCCACCGACATCAAGTTCCCGGGCAAGGGCACCCTGTCGATGAAGTTCGTCGGCGAGGACGGCACCGTGATCGAGAAGGAGGTGTTCAAGGCTCCGGGCGCCGGCGTCGCCATGGAGATGTACAATCTCGACGATTCCATCATCGACTTCGCCCGCGCCTCGCTGAACTACGGCCTGCTGCGCAACTACCCGGTCTACCTCTCGACCAAGAACACGATTCTCAAGGTCTATGACGGCCGCTTCAAGGACATCTTCCAGGACATCTACGACCGCGAGTTCAAAAAGGAATTCGAGGCCAAGGGCCTGACCTACGAGCACCGCCTGATCGACGACATGGTCGCCTCGGCGCTGAAATGGTCAGGCGGCTATGTCTGGGCCTGCAAGAACTACGACGGCGACGTGCAGTCCGACACGGTCGCGCAGGGCTACGGCTCGCTCGGCCTGATGACCTCGGTGCTGCTCACCCCCGATGGCAAGACGGTCGAAGCCGAAGCCGCCCACGGCACGGTGACCCGCCACTACCGCGAGCACCAGAAGGGCAAGGAGACCTCGACCAACTCGATCGCGTCGATCTTCGCCTGGACCCGCGGCCTGTCGCACCGCGCCAAGCTCGACAACAATGCCGAGCTCGCCAAGTTCGCGAACACCTTGGAGAAGGTCTGCGTCGACACCGTCGAGGAAGGCTACATGACCAAGGACCTCGCGCTCCTGGTCGGTGCCGACCAGCGCTGGCTCTCGACCACCGGCTTCCTCGACAAGGTCGCGGAGAACCTCGGGAAGGCGCTGGCGGCGTAAGCTGCCAACCACACCGTCATTGCAAGCGCAGCGAAGCAATCCAGAATCCTTCCATGGAGGCAGACTGGATTGCTTCGTCGCACCAGCGCAAAATTGCTTCGCAATTTCGTCGCAAGGGCTCCTCGCAATGACGAGACTTTTGCCTGCGGAAACATCATGCCGACACTCAAGAGCGTTGTGCTTGCGATCCTCGCGCTGACCAGCGCGTCCGCGTTCGCCGCCGATGCCCTCCCCGACGCCATCGCCGCGCCCGGCGAGAGCGTCGTGCTCAGCGTCCATGCCGAGGGCGCGCAGGTCTATGAGTGCAAGGCCGGCACCGACGGCAAGCTCGCTTGGGCTTTCCGCGAGCCGATCGCGACGCTCTTCGCCGACGGCAAGACCATCGGCCGTCACTATGCCGGCCCGAACTGGGAGCTTGCCGACAGCAGCGCCGTCGGAGGCAAGGCCACCGGCAATGCGCCGGGTGCCACGGCTGCCGATATCCCCTGGCTGAAGCTGGACGTCACCGCCCGCCGCGGCAGCGGCGTGCTGACGCCGGTCACCACGGTCCAGCGCATCAACACCCACGGCGGCAAGCTCGACGGCGCATGCGACAAGGCCGGCGAGTTCAGGAGCGCGCCCTATTCGGCCGAGTACGTCTTCCTGAAGAAGGGCTGAGGAGCGAGGCGCGGCGCTTTACGCGCCCGCCATCTTAAGCGTCCGCCATCGCTTTTTCGATCGCCGACAACGCCGCGGCCGCATTGGCCCCGTCGGGGCCGCCGGCCTGCGCCATGTCGGGCCGGCCGCCGCCGCCCTTGCCGCCCAGCGCCTCGGATGCAACGCGCACCAGGTTCACGGCGTTGAAGCGCGCGGTCAGGTCGGCGGTGACACCGACCACGACGCCCGCCTTGCCGTCCTCGGTGACGCCGACGATGGCGACCACGCCGGAGCCGATCTGCTTCTTGCCGTCGTCCGCAAGGCTCTTGAGATCCTTCATCTCGATGCCCTCGACCGCTCGCGCCATCAGCTTGACGTTGCCGACCTCGCGCACGCCGCTGGCTGCGCCATTGCCGCCGGCGGAGGCGCCGCCGCCCATCGCAAGCTTCTTGCGGGCGTCGGAGAGCTCGCGCTCGAGCTTCTTGCGCTCCTCCATCAGCGCGGTGATCCGCGCCGGGACGTCGTCGATCGAGGTGCGCAGCTCGTTGGCCGCAGCCTTCGCCAGCGCCATGGTCTCGTTGGCGTGTTTTCGCGCGTAGTTGCCGGTTAAAGCCTCGATGCGGCGCACGCCCGAGGCCACCGCGCTCTCGCCGGTCAGCGTGATCAGTCCGATATCGCCGGTGCGCCGCACATGCGTGCCGCCGCAGAGTTCGACCGACCAGCCGAGCGCATTGGTGCCGCGCTCGCGCGCGGTCCGGCCCATCGAGACGACGCGAACCTCGTCGCCATATTTCTCGCCGAACAGCGCGCGCGCCCCGGCCTCGCGCGCTTCATCGACGCCCATGACGCGGGTGGTGACCTCGTCGTTCTCCAGCACCACGTCGTTGGCGATGTCCTCGACGCGGGCGAGTTCCTCCGGCGTGATCGGCTTCGGATGCACGAAGTCGAAACGCAAACGATCCGGCGCGACCATCGAGCCGCGCTGGGCGATGTGATCACCGAGCACCTGGCGCAGCGCCTCGTGAATGAGATGCGTCGCCGAGTGATGCGCACGGATCGACGAGCGCCGGCCGTGATCGACCTCGAGCTGCAGCGCGGTGCCGACCTTCAGCTCGCCGCTCTCCAACGTGCCAACGTGAACGAAGAAATCGCCGAGCTTCTTCTGCGTGTCGGTGACGCGGAACTTGATGCCGCCCTCACCCGTCAGCACGCCGGTGTCGCCGACCTGGCCGCCGGACTCCGCATAGAACGGCGTCTGGTTGAGCAGCAGCGCGCCGGTGTCGCCGGCCTTGAGGCTCGCGACCTCTCGGCCGTCCTTCACCAGCGCGGACACCACGCCTTCGGCGCTCTCGGTCTCGTAGCCCAGAAATTCGGTGGCCCCGAGTTTTTCGCGCAGCGGGAACCAGATCGCTTCGGAAGCCGCCTCGCCGGACCCCTTCCAGGACTCGCGCGCCTTGGCCTTCTGGCGCTCCATCGCGTCGGTGAAGGCGGACTGGTCGACGCCGATGCCGCGCGACTTCAGCGCGTCCTGCGTCAGGTCCAGCGGGAAGCCGTAGGTGTCGTACAGCGTGAAGGCGACGTCGCCGTCGAACATGTCGCCCTGCTTCAAGGACGCGCTCTTCTCGTCGAGGATGGCGAGGCCGCGCACCAGCGTCTTGCGGAAGCGGGTCTCTTCCAGCCGCAGCGTTTCCTCGATCAGATTCTCGGCGCGCATCAGGTCGGGATAGGCCTGGCCCATCTCGCGAACCAGCGCCCAGACCAGGCGATGCATCAGCGGCTCTTTCGCGCCCAAAAGCTGCGCATGGCGCATCGCCCGGCGCATGATCCGGCGCAGCACATAGCCGCGGCCCTCGTTGGAGGGCAGCACGCCATCCGCGACGAGGAAGGCGGACGAGCGCAGATGGTCGGCGATGACGCGGAACGAGGCCACCGTCTGCTCGTTCGGCCCGTGGCCCAGCGCGGACGACGTCGCATCGATCAGGTGACGGAACAGGTCGGTCTCGAACACGCTGTCGACGCCCTGCATGATGCTGGCCATGCGCTCCAGGCCCATGCCGGTGTCGATCGAGGGACGCGGCAGATCCACGCGCTCCTCCTTCGTCACCTGCTCGTATTCCATGAAGACGAGATTCCAGAATTCGAGGAAGCGATCGCCGTCCTCCTCCGGAGAGCCCGGAGGGCCGCCCCAGATGTGGTCGCCGCGATCGATGAAGATCTCCGAGCACGGGCCGCACGGGCCGGTGTCGCCCATTGCCCAGAAATTGTCCGAGGTCGGGATGCGGATGATACGGTCGTCGGAGAAGCCGGCGATCTTCTTCCAGAGCCCGTGCGCCTCGTCGTCGGTGTGGTAGACGGTGACGAGCAGCTTGTCCTTGTTCAGCCCAAACTCCTTCGTGATGAGCTTCCAGGCCAGCTCGATCGCGCGCTCCTTGAAGTAGTCGCCGAACGAGAAGTTGCCGAGCATCTCGAAGAAGGTGAGATGGCGCGCGGTGTAGCCGACATTGTCGAGGTCGTTGTGCTTGCCGCCGGCGCGCACGCATTTCTGCGAAGTGGTGGCGCGCTGATACGGCCGCTTCTCGACACCTGTAAAAACGTTCTTGAACTGCACCATGCCGGCATTGGTGAACATCAACGTCGGGTCGTTGCGCGGCACCAATGGCGAGGACGACACGATCTCGTGGCCGTTCTCGGCAAAGAAGTTCAGAAAGGTCGACCTGATCTCGTTGACGCCGCTCATGTTCATCCAATCGGGTGTGCTTGGACCCGCTTCCTTGCCGTCCAAACCTGGGATTCGGCTGATATCTGCGGGCCAAAGCGCTTTTAGACAAGGCCAGCTTCGCTGTCCAGAAACTGTGCAGAGAGATCAGAGGGTTGCCGCAGTCGCGCAATCCCGTTGCGATCCCGTTGCAATCCCGTTGGAAAGCCGCAAAGGGCGCGTTGACAGGCTTGGCCGGGCTGTGGTCTGTACCCATCTGTATCGTACGGCCACGTCGGGAGAGACCGGCTTTGGGTAGCCGGCGCCGAAGGAGCAACCGCCCCGGAAACTCTCAGGCAAAAGGACCGCGTGGCTTTGACGACATCTGGAAAGAGGCGCCGACGGGCTTAAGGCCCGGACTGCGTCCGCCGACGGGATAATACTCTCAGGCACAGCGACAGATGGGGCTTCGATTGGTGTCCTCAGGGGAATCGTCCCCGGGGAACCGCCGAGGGCCCCTGTGATGTCAGTGCGCGACGACCGAGACTCCCTGAGACGTACCCCCCTCTACGACCTCCATGTGTCGCTCGGCGGCAAGATGGTGCCGTTCGCGGGCTATGACATGCCCGTGCAGTACCCCGCGGGCGTCCTGAAAGAGCACCTCCAGACCCGCAACCAGGCCGGCCTGTTCGACGTCTCCCATATGGGCCAGATCGCGCTCCGGCCGAAGTCGGGCAAGGTCGAGGACGCCGCCCGCGCGCTGGAGCGGCTGGTGCCGCAGGATATCGTCGCGGTTGCACAGGGGCGGCAGCGCTACGCCCAGTTCACCAATGCGGATGGCGGCATTCTCGATGACCTGATGGTCGCCAATTTCGACGATCATTTGTTCCTGGTCGTCAACGCCGCCTGCAAGGCCGAGGACGAGGCGCACCTGCGCGCCAATCTCTCCGACGCCTGCGTCATCGATTCGCTCGCCGATCGCGCGCTGATCGCCTTACAGGGCCCGAAGGCCGAGGCTGCACTGGCGAAATTGTGTGCAGAGGCGCCCGCCATGAAGTTCATGGACGCCGGCCCGCATCAGGTCGCCGGGCTTGCCTGCTTTGTCTCGCGTTCCGGCTACACCGGCGAGGACGGTTTTGAAATTTCGGTGCCCGCTGCGGATGCCGAGCGCCTGGCCAGGACGCTGCTGGAAAATCCTGACGTGATGCCGATCGGCTTAGGGGCCCGCGACAGCCTGCGGCTGGAAGCCGGCCTCTGCCTCTACGGCCACGACATCGACACTGCGACCACGCCGGTCGAGGCCGCGCTGGAATGGTCGGTGCAGAAAAGCCGCCGCAGCGGCGGCGCCCGCGCCGGCGGTTTTCCCGGAGCCGAAAAGATCCTCGCTCATTTCGATCACGGCGCATCCCGCCGCCGCGTCGGCCTGCGCACTGAGGGCCGCGCGCCGGTGCGCGAAGGCGCGCTGCTGTTTGCCGATAGCGCTGGCGGCGAGCCGATCGGAAAGGTCACCTCGGGCGGTTTCGGCCCGAGCCTGAATGCGCCGGTCGCGATGGGCTGTGTGCCCACAAGCCTGAGCGCGCTCGGCACAAAACTCTTTGCCGAGGTGCGCGCGCAACGTCTGCCGCTCACCGTCGCCGCCATGCCCTTCGTGAAAAACACCTACAAACGCTGAGGACTTTAAGAAAATGACCACGACACTGTACACCACCGACCACGAATGGCTCGCGATCGAGGGCGATGTCGCCACTGTCGGCATCACCGATTACGCGCAGTCGCAGCTCGGCGACGTCGTGTTCGTCGAGCTGCCCAAGCTCGGCCGCGTCCTCAAGAAGGCCGAAGCCGCAGCCGTCGTGGAATCGGTGAAGGCCGCCTCCGACGTCTACGCGCCTGTGACCGGCGAGGTGCTGGAGACCAACCCCGATCTCGCAAGCGAGCCGGCGCTGGTCAATTCGGATGCGCAAGGCAAAGCCTGGTTTTTCAAGATCAGGATTGCCGACAAGAGCGAGCTCGGCGGCCTCATGGATGAAGCCGCCTACAAGGCACACACGGCGTGAGATGACGAGAACTTTGACCTCATATTCGGTGTCATCGTCCTCGGAGGCGGACGATCCAGTACGCCGCGGCTCCTCTGCTCAAGCCGTGACGCCTGCGTGTACTGGATGCCCCGCCTTCGCGGGGCATGACGCCGACGACAGATAATCTAAAGCGAGGACCCATGATGACCGCGCACCGCAAATCCAATGGCGACACCGCCAGTTTCGTTCGCCGCCACATCGGCCCGTCGGCGCGCGATGTCAGCGCAATGCTCGAGACCGTCAGCGCAAAGAGCGTCGACGCACTGATGGCGGAGACGCTGCCGGCCTCGATCCGGCAGGCCGCCCCGCTCGATCTCGGCAAGCCCTTGAGCGAGACCGAGGCGATCGCGCACATGGCCGAGCTCGCGCGTCAGAACCAGGTCTTCACCTCGCTGATCGGCCAGGGCTATTCAGGCACGATTTTGCCCGCGGTGATCCAGCGCAACATCCTCGAAAGCCCCGCCTGGTACACGGCGTACACGCCCTATCAGCCCGAGATCAGCCAGGGCCGGCTGGACGCGCTGTTCAACTTCCAGACCATGATCTGCGATCTCACCGGGCTCGACGTCGCCAACGCCTCGCTGCTCGACGAGGCCACCGCTGCGGCCGAAGCCATGGCGCTCGCGGAACGGCATTCGCGGGTCGAGGCGAAAGCCTTCTTCGTCGACAAGGATGTGCATCCGCAGACACTCGCGGTGATGCGCACCCGCGCCGAGCCGCTCGGCTGGTCGCTGGTGGTCGGCGATCCCCTCACCGATCTCGACAAGGCCGACGTGCTCGGTGCGCTGCTGCAATATCCGGGATCATCCGGCGCGGTGCGCGACCTCAGGCCCGCGATCGCGGCGCTGAAGGCCAAGGGCGCGCTCGCAATCGTTGCCGCCGATCTGCTGGCGCTAACGCTGCTTGCCTCGCCCGGCGAGTTAGGGGCCGACATCGCGATCGGCTCGGCGCAGCGCTTTGGCGTGCCGATGGGCTATGGCGGCCCGCACGCCGCCTATATGGCGGTGCGCGATGCGCTGAAGCGCTCGCTGCCCGGCCGCATCGTCGGCCTCAGCGTCGACTCGCGCGGGATGCCTGCCTATCGGCTCGCGCTGCAGACCCGCGAGCAGCACATTCGCCGCGAGAAGGCGACCTCCAACATCTGCACCGCGCAGGTGCTGCTCGCCGTGATCGCCGCGATGTATGCGGTCTATCACGGCCCCGAGGGCCTCGCGCAGATCGCGCGCAATGTGCATCGCCGTGCCGCCGTGCTCGCCACCGGCTTGCGCAAGCTCGGCTTTGCTGTGACCAGCGAAGCCTTCTTCGACACACTCAGCGTCGATGCCGGCGCCGAGCGCGCCGAGGTCATCGCGCGCGCGACCGCGGAGAAGATCAATCTCGGCGTCGGTGAAAGCGCGCTCCGCATCGCACTCGACGAGACCACCACGCCCGCCACCGTCGAAGCGGTCTGGCGCGCGTTCGGCGGCCAGCTTTCCTACGCCGAGATCGACGCGACCACGCGCGAGGCGCTGCCGGAGGCGCTGAAGCGCACCACCGCCTTCCTCACCCATCCCGTGTTCCATGCGCATCGCTCGGAGACCGAGATGCTGCGCTACATGCGCAAGCTCAGCGATCGCGACCTCGCGCTCGACCGCGCGATGATTCCGCTCGGATCCTGCACCATGAAGCTGAATGCGACCACCGAGATGATGCCGCTGACCTGGCCGGAATTCGCCTCCTTGCACCCGTTCGCGCCGCGCGAGCAGGCCAAGGGCTATCACGCGCTGTTCGCGCGGCTGGAGAAGTGGCTGTGCGACATCACCGGCTATGACGCGATCTCGCTGCAGCCGAACTCCGGCGCGCAAGGCGAATATGCCGGCCTGCTCGCGATCCGCGGCTATCACGCCGCGCGCGGCGAGACGCATCGCAAGATCTGCCTGATCCCCTCCTCCGCCCACGGCACCAACCCGGCCTCGGCCGCGATGGTCGGCATGGACGTGGTGGTGGTGGCCTGCGAGGCCAATGGCGACGTCGACGTCAATGATCTCCGCGCCAAAGCCGAGAAACATTCGAACGACCTTGCCGCGGTCATGATCACCTATCCCTCGACGCATGGCGTGTTCGAGCAGCACATTCGCGAGATCTGCGACATCGTGCATGGCCATGGCGGCCAGGTCTATCTCGACGGCGCCAACCTCAACGCGCAGGTCGGCCTTAGCAGGCCCGGCGATTACGGCGCCGATGTCAGCCATCTCAATCTGCACAAGACCTTCTGCATCCCGCATGGCGGCGGCGGCCCGGGCATGGGCCCGATCGGCGTCAAGGCGCATCTCGCGCCGTTCCTGCCAAGTCATCCTGAAAATCGCCATCCCGCGACGAGCGCGGATGCTCCGGTCGGCCCGGTCTCGGCCGCACCGTTCGGCTCGGCCTCGATCCTCACCATCTCCTACATCTACATCCTGATGATGGGTGGCGAAGGATTGAAGCGCGCGACCGAGATCGCGATCCTCAATGCCAATTACATCGCAGCACGCCTCGATGCGCATTTCCCGGTGCTCTACAAGAACGAGAAGGGCCGCGTCGCCCATGAGTGCATCGTCGATCCCCGTCCGCTGAAGACGACGTCCGGCGTCACCGTCGATGACATCGCAAAGCGCCTGATCGACTACGGCTTCCATGCGCCCACCATGAGCTTTCCAGTCCCGGGTACGCTGATGATCGAGCCGACCGAGTCGGAATCCAAGGCGGAGCTCGATCGCTTTTGCGATGCCATGATCGCGATCCGCAAGGAAATCGCCGAAGTCGAGGCCGGCCGCTTCAAGATCGAGGCCTCGCCGTTGCGCCATGCCCCGCACACCGTGCACGACATCGCCGATGACGACTGGAAGCGCGCCTATACCCGCGCTGAAGGCTGCTTCCCCGCCGGATCCTCGCGCACCGACAAATACTGGTGCCCCGTGGGTCGCGTCGACAACGTCTACGGCGACCGCAATCTGGTGTGCTCGTGCCCGCCGGTGAGCGATTACGCCGAAGCCGCGGAGTAAGGCTCGACGGAGGTTTCGTAGGGTGGGCAAAACGGAAGCGTGCCCACAACCTTTGTGTGCGTTGAAATATGGTGGGCAACGGCGCTTGCGCGCCTTTGCCCACCCTACGGCACCGCGTTCCCGAATGCGCCTCTACGGCGCGACCAACGATCGGCTTTCGCGGTCCCATCGCCAGAGCCGCTCGTTGGTCAATTCAGTGCCGCCCCACCAGCGTTTGATCGGGTTGTGACGCCACATATCGTCTTCTCGGGCGACAAGGGAACGTCCGAGTTCAGTGAGCGTGACCTTCCACTCGCTCCTGCCGAAGTAGCGGTCATCATTGTTGAACGACGGATCGCCCAACAGAACGGGCGGGACCGAATACTCCGCCAGTTCGATCAAGGCATCTTGTGCGTCGCGTCCGTCGAACACATCGCGATACCATCTCCCTTCGGAGATGTATTTTGGGTCGGTGTGCCCTTCATTCACACAGCCCAGCATATCCATTTCGCTGGCACCTAGTCCCGTAACCTTGTCCGGAAGCTCCTCAAGCAGCGCAATGAGCGCCGATCGAAGTCTCGGAAAGATCATCAGATCCGTCATCAGCAGATCGAAACAGGATTCCGGCGTTTCAGCCCGATAGGCGCGCCATGCGCGGCTTGCCATCACAAAATGATTGTCGGCCACCTTGAAGGTCGGCAACTTCCATTTTGCGACCGCCTCCGCAGCGTAATCCGCAACAGAGTCGTCCGCATACACCAGATTCAACTTCGTCGTGATCTCCTTGTAAGGGCGAAGCAGGTCGAGCAGCCAGACAAGCACGAGCTGATCGTTCGGCAAAGGATCAACCCATATTTCGATCGAGTCGAACTTCGCACATAGCTCGAATAAACCAACATCGCGCGTGCCGAAACCGTCCAGCGCACCGCAACCCGCGTCGTCCAGCCAGTGATCGCCGGGATTGCAATGCTTCGCCGATCGCCGCTCGAGGCCCATCAGGAGCTGCTCTCCGGAAGCCAATTTCCCCCAGACGAAGCGCAGGCCAAAGCCGATCGCGACATTCGCAACACGGGACTGGCGGAGCGTATCTGCCGCGCGATCGTTCGTTGCCAAGATCAAATGTGACACGGTCGCCTCTCAAGACAACATGAAACTCAGGGGTGCTAGCAGCGGCTCTCTCACATCAGACAGGCGCAATCAGTTCGCGGGTCTCAGGGTCCCACCGCCAGAGCCGTTCGTTGGTCAGGTGGGTACCGCCCCACCAGCGGTCGATCGGATTGTAGCGCCGAAAATTCTCATCGCCTCCCAGCACCGCCTTGCCGAACTCGGTCAACGACAATCGCGACCGCTTGTACCGGTCAAAGCGGGTTGAATCATTGTGCATTTCCAGCGAAAACGGACCTTCATCCAGTCCTGACACGGCCGGCCTCTCGCATCGCGCGAGGCCGTCAAGCAGTGCTCCGGCTTCCCAATATCCGCATACATGCAGCTCGTAGCTCTTCTGATGGCCCGGAAAGACATCGAAAGGCTGCGCGCCACCTCGCGAGATGAGCCGGAGGATCCGGGCCTCCGTGGCTCCAAGCCCCGAGGCGGGGCGCGGAAGTTCCGCCAGGAGAGCCCTTACGTGAGGGCCGAGCTGCGGCAGCCAGTGCAAATCCGTCTTGAAGAGACCGCGCCAACTTTGCGGGTTCGGCGCGCAATAGGCCCGCCACACACGGCTGGCCGATTTGAGTTGACGAGGTGTGATCCCGACAACCGGCGGGTAGAGTTCCCCTCGCGGCGGGTCGACATCCCTGGCCCCCAAAAACAGAGCGCGCACGACAAAGTCGGGATTTGCATTGCATTTGCGGTGCCAATGATCGAGCAGCCAGAGCAGAATCAATTGCGCATTTGGCTCCGGCCCTCGCCAAAACTCGACTGAGTCGTATTCCGCGAACAATTCAATCAGTCCTCGGTCTTCCGCGCCCGAGTCCTCGAGGCGCCAGGGCGGCGTATCATCCAGCCAATGAAGCCCTCGAGGCTGCGTCGTGCGCGGCGCGAAGAACGCATCGAGCTCTGCGTTGGACGGCAATGGCTCCCAGACCAGCCGGCGCTCGATCGCAATCACGAGGTCGGCCAGGCCTGCCTGTTGAAGGGCGCCGGCAATGGACGAGTCCGTCGTGACAATGAGCCGCGTCATGCCGTGGCCTCAGGATTTCGTTAGAACAGGGCCATAGCGCCAGAGGCAATCGTTGGTCAGGTGCGTGCCGCCCCACCAGCGATCGATATGGATTGTAACGGGTGAAATCTTCACTACCCGCCAGCACCGCTTTACCAAACTCGGTCAGCGATAGTCTGCTGCGCAAATAAGCCGTATGGCGGTCCCTCAGATTCTCCCGGTCAATCGTCCGGAGTTCGTCGTCAAGTCCTGCCACGGCAGGTCTCGGGCCGAGTGCGAGCCCCTGGAGCAACCAGCCAAGCTCCCATTCATTAAAGACGCGCGTGCGGCGAAGCGAGCGGAGATGGAAGAGTGCATTCGTCCCCTCATAACCACGTGCGATGAGCTCAAGGAATCGGATCTCTGTTGCACCGAGACCCGTCGAAATTGAAGGAAGCTCAGCCAAGAGGTCGATCAAGGCCGGCCTCAGCATCAGCAGCGCATTCAGATCCCTATGAACGAGCTCGGCGCAAGTCTCGGGCGTCGGCGCAGCGTAGGCCTGCCAAGCCATACTTGCTGTTTCAAGTTCATCTGCGGTCACGCCGATGGTGGGGATATGGGGCAGCGACTTGGCGATAGAATTTGCGTCCTCTGTGATGAGATCGAAGGCAATCAGGCGTAGTCTTGCCTTAGCCAGAATCTCTGGGTGGGAGCGGAGGTAATCGAGAAGCCAGATCAGCTGGAGCTGATCATTAGGATTCCGATCAAACCACAATTCCACAACGTCGCAGGGCTGGCAGAACGCGACCAGAGAGAGATGTCCAGTCTCTTTGACAGCTTGAGGCTTTCGTCCGACGTAGTCCGACCAGTGCCTGCCCGGCTTTGCTGTCTCCGAACGGGCGGCGACATAGACTGCGAGTTCGTCGAGAGGCAAAGGCCCATCAACAAGACGGAACATGAACGGAATGACGGCCTCGGCGAGGCCCGAGCGCATGAGATTGCTCCCGGATGAACCCGTCAAAATCACACGCCTCATCACACCACCTGATCAACGAAACGCAAAAAGAAACGGGCACTGATGACGTCGGCAACTCAACGTCCTCAGCGCCCGCTCCTCGCGAAAAGTTCTTCGCGGTAAGCTTACTCGTCCGCGGGCTCTTCGCCGTCGGCGTCGCGCTCGGGGCTGCCGGCCAGAATCTGCTCGGCGATCAGGCCGGAGTTCTGGCGGATCGAGGTCTCGATCTTGGCGGTGATGTCGGGGTTGGCCTTCAGGAACGCTTTCGAGTTCTCGCGGCCCTGGCCGAGGCGCTGGCTGTCATAGGAGAACCAGGCGCCGGACTTTTCGACGATGCCGGCCTTGACGCCGAGATCGAGGATCTCGCCCATCTTGGAGACGCCTTCGCCGTACATGATGTCGAATTCGACCTGCTTGAACGGCGGCGCCAGCTTGTTCTTCACCACCTTGACGCGGGTGGTGTTGCCGACCACTTCGTCGCGCTCCTTGATCGCACCGATGCGGCGAATGTCCAGGCGGACGGAGGCGTAGAATTTCAGCGCGTTGCCCCCGGTGGTGGTTTCCGGCGAGCCGTACATCACACCGATTTTCATACGGATCTGGTTGATGAAGATCACCATGGTGTTGGACTTGTTGATCGAGGCCGTGAGCTTGCGCAGCGCCTGGCTCATCAACCGCGCCTGAAGTCCCGGCAGCGCGTCGCCCATCTCGCCCTCGAGCTCGGCCTTCGGCACCAGCGCCGCAACCGAATCGATCACCAGCACGTCCACCGCGCCCGAGCGCACCAGCGTGTCGCAGATTTCCAGCGCCTGCTCGCCAGTGTCCGGCTGGGAGATCAGAAGTTCGTCGATATTGACGCCCAGCTTGCGCGCATAGACCGGGTCGAGCGCGTGCTCAGCGTCGATGAAGGCGCAAATACCGCCCTTCTTCTGCCCTTCCGCCACCGTGTGCAGCGCCAGCGTGGTCTTGCCCGAGGATTCCGGCCCGTAAATCTCGACGACGCGCCCCTTGGGCAGGCCGCCGATCCCGAGCGCAATGTCGAGCCCGAGGGAGCCGGAGGACACCGCCTCGACATCCATCGAGCGGTCGTTCTTGCCGAGCTTCATCACCGAGCCCTTGCCGAACTGGCGCTCGATCTGGGAGAGCGCGGCAGCGAGAGCTTTACTCTTGTCCATGGAGGATCCTTCGACGATACGCAGGGCAGTGGTGGACATCGGGTCGTGCTCCTTATGGCGAGGATTCGGGTGCGGGACAAACGATTGGCGCGGCGGGTCGTCGATAAAAGTAATGTACCCCATTTGTTCTAGGTTCGCAATATGTTCTTTTGCGGAATTTGGTACTGGCCTGTTTCCAATCCCCAGTGGCCTAGCTTGAAAATCACAGTGGCTTGATTTGGCTTTTGTCGGACACCGAACAGACGGAGCTCTATGGCCGATTTTAGATTCGTGGGGCCGGAAAATGGAGGACCGCGCCATGCAGCGTAGGCGGATCAAGCACACGACGTCCTTTGAAGAACGATTGGCACAAGAAGCCAGACGGTTCAAACAGGCGGCCGAAAAAGAGGCTCCAGGCAGCACCGCTCGCGAACTGTTCCTGCGCAGGGCCCGCCAAGCCGAGACGGCTTCGCACATGAATGCGTGGCTGACCTCACCCGCTCTACAGATTCCCAAAACAGATGTGCAGCAAGACAACTGAGGCAGGCAGTGGCAATGAGCGAACCCGCCAAAGGCTGCCCATCGATTGTGGTTCCGGATTTGGATGATGAGGCCGAAGTTTTGCGCGTCGCGAAGGTCACTGCGTTGAAAACAGGCCGGATGGTGACTGTTCGAGATGCGGACGGCCTCAAGAGTGAGACTGTCTCCCCTATCAAACACTAGCGCTGGCGATGAACCGGGAAATCCTAATTTTCAGCGCTTCGTTGGTGTGGTTAGCCATTGTGGCAATCGGTTGCGTTTACGTGCTGATGCAATAGGGCCGCCTCATTCACGACAGGGGCATGGGATGCGGCGGAGGTGGCGCGCGCGGCCGCCCTGCGGGCGTTCCGTCCGGGCACGATGAACCACGATGAACCTTGGCACGGCACGACAGACACACCGGTATCGGGATTTTACATTTCCCCTCCCGGGGCTGGAAAGCCGCCGCCTGCGTCTCATTTAAGCGGGCGGCGTTTTATTTTTCCGGAGCCGCACGCGCCGTCATCATTCCGCAATCTTGTGGCACCGAACCTTTCCGTGGCTGCCGACTTGAAAAGGGGGCCGCCACCCATGGGGGATTGGATCATGACGGAAGACACGCAGCACCATGCTGTCAGGCGCAATTCTCTGCTCGAGGCGGCGCTCGAGGAGATGGCGAAGTTCGAGCGCAAGGAAATCGAGTTCCGCAAAAAGGACCGCGCGGAGCGTGCCGCCGACCTCCGCCTGCCGCTGGACGAGATCAAGGTGCATTAGGAAAGGTGCATTAGGAAACGCCAGCCGAAACAGGCCGTTGCCTACTGTGCATGGGGTTGTTTTCGCAGCTTTTGGCGGCACGTGCCGCCAAGGCCGCCGCTACATCAACGCCAGCAGCACGATGCCGATGACCAATACCACGAAGCCAGCCGCCGTCGCGGCGGCAAATGACCGCTCTACCTTGTCCATGATGCCACCCCGCTAGCAGCGCGCCACGTTTCCCCCATGGCTTCGCCGTGCCCGCAAAGTGTCGCCAACGGATGTGTCTGAAGTTGTGCGGGGGGATGTCTGAATTGGGACGTGAGAGCGGCTCTCGACGTGGCCGCAAGCCCCGGTCTGTCAGGCTGTCGTAAGCTGAACGGGCTAGGGTCGTCCGGCTATGGTGTTGCAGCCCAGCACCTCAGCCTCCAATAACCTTCTACCCCGCCCGGCTCTCCCCTGGCGGGGTTTTTTCTTGCGCGAGCACGGATCCATCGCGCGTGCTCCGCGTATGCCTCCGTGGTTCTCCGACCATGAACGGAGTTCCTGGCCGGGTGGCCGCGCGCATGAAAAAGCATCCATCGGTTCCATTTTCGGAATCCGATTTCGCTTATTTCGAACGCGCTTGCTGAATTCCGATGAGCCACCTGCGACTTGGCGGCAAATTTTGCTTGTCGCTGGAATATTGCGACGGCCAACATGTTACCCGACATGGCGAGGTGAATCGTGGAGGTGACCATGAATCACAGGGGCGTTGAGTTCACGGTTGCAAAGACGGCGATCCCGGGCGTCTGGCAATGGCAGTTCCGGATCGGCGACGAGACCAAGACAGGCAAGACCGAGACGAAGATCGACCTGCTGGCGATCCGTCGCGTGCAGCTGCGCATCGATCGGGAGCTGAAGGCGATCGGCCGCAAGACGGCCTGAACGAGACGGCCTGAACCGGCGGGTTGAGAGGCTGGACCAGGGCTAGTCGGCGCTGGGCAGCCGCCGCATGGTGAATTCGACGTCCCCGCCGGGCAGCTCGCGCCAGCTCTCGACTTCGCTCATGTAGCCGGCCTTGGGATAGCGCGCGAAGAAGGCCTGCGCCCTTGCCCGTGCGGCCGCACGCGGCAGAGTAAAACTCTCGCGCAGATAGCCGTCACCGGCCTTGTCGCCCGATCCAGCAGCCGGCTTGTGCCGGCGCGCCATCCGCTCGGCGAGGTCCCGCGGGCGATCCGCCATCTCCTGCCTCCTCAACGCAACACTACGAGGGAATGTAGGATCAGGGCCAGGCCAAGGGGAGTCCCGAAAGGAGGCGTCACCCGCCTCCGGAGCCATGGTCGATTGGCTCCCCCGGAGGCCTTGGTCAATTGGCGGCAGTACCGGCCTTGGTCTTCTTGGGCGCGCTGGTGGCGGCCGAGGCCTTCGGCGCGGGCTGCTTCGGCTGGTCGGCGCGCATTCCGCCCCAGGGATCGCTGGACGCCTTGGCGTCCGGAATCTTCTTCAACGTCTCCTTGTAGGCCTTGTCGCGCGCGGCATCTGCGGCCTTCTCGTCCTCGGTCTTGGAGGGGCCGTCCGCCATCAGATTGATATGGGGCGACTCCTGCGCGAAGGCCGGTCCAGCCACCAGCGCCAACACCGCCGCCATACGGAAAAGCTTCATCACTCACTCCTTGATCATCGATAGAGGGGACGGATGCCGCACCCTGACCTTCTTCACGGCTCCGCTAAAGCCGATCCGATTTGCACGATTTCGGCCCGTGGAGCCAGTCGTCCCAGATCGGGCCGCACCTGGTGCAACCGTTCAGCGCCAGACCAAGCGCGGCCAGGCAAATGACAAGGACACATCGACGCAACATCGTCCACCCGCTCCCAAGCGTGGCATCATATCGGGCGAAGTCGGGCATTTTCAAGCCGGCGGCCCGGTGACTTTGCCGCGCCCGAGCGGGCAGAATGAGCGAAACATCCGGCAACACAGGAGGGAACGACAGCCATGCCACCGCAGCCAGACGCCGAGTTCGGCATCACTGAGGCCAGACGCATCCTCGCCGAGGTCTTTGCCCCCTGGGTCCAGGATCTCAGCCTCTCCCTCGAGCGCATCGAGCACACCCCACCCGCAGACGCGTCGGACTGGCAGCCGGGCGCACTGCTCCGCATGCCGTTCTCGGAGCGGCTGTGCCGCAACGGCGGCGTGGTCTGCGGCCAGGCGCTGATGGCGCTTGCCGACACCGCGATGGTGATCGCGAACCTCGCCGCCAATCGCGGTTATCGTCCAATGACCACGGTGGACCAGACCACGCATTTCATGCGCGCGGTCTCCTCGTCCGACGTGCTGGCGGATGCGCGCGTGGTGCGGCTCGGGCGCACCATGAGCTTTGGCCGCGTCACCCTGCTGTCCGCCACCGACAACAAGCAGGTGGCGATGGTGTCGGGCGCGTTCGCGATGCTGCCCGGCTGAGCCTGATCCGAATCGAAGAGAGCCGCGTGAGCGCAAACGCACCGCGGCTCTCGATGGCGATCGCAAGAGACGCAAGCACGATGCAATCACGCTCCCGCCGCGACGCTTCCAAAATTACTTGCCGAGCACTTCGTCGGCGGCAGTGACGATGCTGACGTTCGGATTGGTGCCGCAATAGGTGCCGAACTTCTTGGCGTTGTCGACGAACACGTCGGTGTCGATGATCGCATTGTCCTCGTCGCCCTTGTACCAGCCGTCCATCCAGGTCAGCACCATCTTGATGGTGTCGTCGCCGCTCTCGAGGAACTGCTTGCAGCTCATCGTGGCAAGATCGAGCTTGGTGGCATGGGCGGGCATGGACGACAGCGAGAGCGCTGCGGCGAACAGAAGCGAAAGCGTGGTCTTCATCGAAATCTCCATCGGCGTGTAACGCCATAAAAGAAAGGCTTGCGGGGTAAACTCGGCGGGAAGTGACTCGCCGCTTCAACGTCGTAAACGAAGTCTGAAGCGCTGTGCAAGTAGCGCCAGTATTGTTGTGGATTTCACGCGACAATTTCGTGCGGAATTGCCGCACGGTGTGGCGCAACGACAAGCGCATCGGCCTTGCCTTCGTGCAACAGCGCGTACGATGTGAATGACCGTTCGCATCGTATGCACGCAAACATCATGTCGACCTGATACGACGTCGGCGACGCCAGCGCAGCCCCGCGATGACCAGCGCGACAATCGTGAGCGCGATCGCCGACGACGCCGCGAAGAATCGCCCGCCGGTGTGAAATTCGAAAGCGCGGACAAGCTGGCCGACATTGTCGGACGTGATCTGGCGCAATGGCGAGAAGCGTGAACCGCCGGGATCGCCGCCCCAACTCTCCCAGGCGACGCACGGCCGCGCAACAAGCAGAACGACGAGGCCAACCAGATATCGCAGCCGGCCCGCCACCGCGCGCCTCGCGCTATTTCGGCTTCTTGGCGGGCTCGCTCGGGCGCGCCCCGCCCCACGGGTCATACTTTTCCTTGGACTCCGGAATGCGCTCGAGCGCGGCCTTGTAGGCCTTCTCATCGGCCTTGGGCTTGTTGTCCGCCTTCTGGCCGCTATCCTGGTGACGCCGGCCGCCGCCCATCTGCGCCTGCGCGGACGCAACCGTCAGTGCCAGCACCGCAGCCGCCATGACCAAAATTCTCATTGGTGCAATCCCCCTCATCCGGGGTACAAACTAGCCCGCAATCCTCTAATAGCAAACCTGGTGGTTTCCACCCCTTCAGCAAATGTTGATCGGCCGGGACTTCGTCCGGTCGAATTCGCGCCTATCTGTTGGCCCGCAGGGGACCTTCACGAATGTTGCGGATTGTTGCTCATGTGGCGCTGCTCGCCGGCGCGCTCGCGCTCGGCGCGTGTGGCTTCGCCGACAGCCGCGCGCCCGTGCCCGATTTCATGCGCCTCAAGGAAGCCGACCAGCCGCCGCCCGAACCGCCGCCTGACATCAAGCGCGTGGTCCGCGAGCAGATCGAAGTGGTCTTCCTCAACACCTCCTATCCGCGCGAGGTGCAAGTCGCCCTGCCCCATCACGAGGTCCACGGACCGGGCTGGACGGCCTGCGTCCGCGCACAACTCACCTCGGCCACCGGCTCGGCGCTAGGCACCCAGACCTACATCGTGACGATCAACGGCGGAAAGGTCGTCGACAGGCGGCGCGCGGAAGCTGATGACATCTGCGGGTCGGAAGCTTACGAGCCGATCTAGCAATCGATCGCACCGGCCTGTCCGGTCCTGTCTGCGTCAGGACTCCAGCGGATGAACCGGCGCCGCGATCCGTGTCGATGATTGCAGCTTCGCGATGAAGCGGGCAAGCACCATGCCGGCGCACATCGCGGCGACGAAGATGACGGCTGAGGTCGAGCCAAAGCCAAGCGCAGTCAGTGCCGGTCCTGGACAGAAGCCGGCCAAGCCCCAACCGACGCCGAAGATCGCGGGCCCAACGACGATCTTCGGATCGATGTCGTTGCGCGTCGGCACGGAGAAGCGTTCGGCGAACAGGGGATGTGCAAGCTTCAGGACATGCCTGAAGCCGACGAAGGTCACGGCGACCGCGCCCGCCATCACGAAGGCGAGGCTCGCGTCCCATGTCCCCGCCGGGATGCCGCCGAGGTCGAGGAAGTTCAGCACCTTTGCCGGATTCGACATCCCGGAGACAACGAGCCCCAGGCCGAACAACAAGCCGATCGCAAATTGAACGAGAATGGTCATTGCCCTCAGCTCCAGTGCCGGATCACAAAGACGGTGGCGATGCCCGTCGCCATGAAGGTGAGGGTCGCGACCAGCGAGCGTACCGATAATCGCGACAGACCGCAGACGCCATGGCCTGACGTGCAGCCGCTGCCCCACACTGTGCCGAAGCCGGTGAGCACCCCTGCGACAATCAGCACCGGCGCTCCCGCCGCGATCGTCTGCGCCGGCAGGCTTCCGGTCACGAGCCTCACCAGCACGGGTGCGGCGATGAGGCCGGCGACGAAGGCGAGCCGGCCGGCAAATTCGCGGTCCTCGTAAGGCGGAAACAACCGTGCCGCGATGCCGCTGATGCCGGCGATCCGTCCCGTCGCCCACATCAGCAGCACGGCGGACAGGCCGATCAGCACGCCCCCGAGCAGCGAGGCAATCGGCGTGAAAGACGTAGCGACCATTTTGATCCTCCGGATCGAGACAGCATCCGCCAGTGGGCCCGCCGAATGCTCAATGAGACGTTAACAATACCACTCGAATTGAAGCGGCGTCCCAACGGGATTTTCCAATCTTTGCGCTAAGCATGACCGCGTAACGCCGGCTCAAGCCCGCGTGAACGGGGAACGACGAGACGTGGTCGACATCGCGCACCAGGCTGCGATCAATCCGGCATCGGCGAAGGATGCAACGCCCGCGCTCGTCTCGCTCACGGCGATCGAGCCCGGTCAATGGCGCGCACTGGCGCAGCGGGCGGTCGAGCCGAACGGCTATTATTTGCCTGCCTGGGAGCTCGCCGTCAGCGCAACCGCGCGCGGCCGTATCGGCGCCTCGGCCTTGTCCGTATACGGCGGTTCCTCGACGCGGCTGATCGGGTTGATGCCGATGGTCTCGCTTTGGCAGGCCTGGAAGATTCCCTTGCCGGCGCTGGTAAGCGCGCATCCCTACGGCACGCTGTGCAGCCCGCTGATTGACCGTGACGCGCCGATCGACGCCGCGACGCGCCTGCTGCAACGGGCCCGCGAGGCCGGCGCGCATGCGCTGATCCTGCGCGACGTCGCGCTGGACGGCGCTGCGATGGCATCGCTCAAGGAAGCGCTCGGCCAGGCCTGCCTGAAGCCGCGCGTGCTCGGCTCCTATGTCCGCGCCAGCCTCGATGCGACACAGGATGGCGAGGCGCTGCTGTACGAGGCTCTTGGCGCCAAAAAGCTCAAGGAGTTGCGACGACAGCGCCATCGCCTTGAGGCGCACGGCGCGATCAGCTTTGACGTCGCGCGCAAGCCCGACGAGATCAGGCCCGCGCTCGAAACCTTCCTGCAACTCGAAGCCAGCGGCTGGAAGGGCGAGCGCCGCACTGCATTGATTCAGGACGCGGGCGATGCGACCTTCATTCGCCGCGCCGTCCCCGCACTTGCCGAGACCGCGCAATGCGAGATCGTCACCCTGCGCGCCGGCGCGACACCGGTTGCCGCCGGCATCGTGCTGCGCCACCAGGACCGCGCCTTCTTCTTCAAGCTCGGCATCGACGAGCGTTTTGCAAAATATTCGCCGGGCGTGCAGCTCACGCTCAACCTGACGCGCCATCTCTGCGCCGATCGGTCCATCGCGAGCGCGGATTCCACCGCGAGCGCCGATCATCCTATGATCAACCCGATCTGGCGCGGCCGCTTTGCGATCAGCGACGTGCTGATTCCGCTCAGGCGCAACGATCCGATGGTGGCACTCATCCACGCGTCGCTGACCGCGCGCGGCTTCGCACGCGAAGCAGCACGCCGCGCGCTTCATCTTCTCCGCAAGTAGGTCTGCGCTACTCCGCCGCCTGCGCGTTGATCTCCGCCGAGACCTGGCGGATGGCGCGGGCGAGCAAGTTCGGATCCTGCGCACCGGAGACGGCGTATTTCTGCGCGAACACGTAGGTCGGCACGCCGGAGATGCCCTTCTCGGCAGCCTCCTGCGCGTCGGCCGACACGCGCGCGACATCCTCGTCGCTGGCAAGGCGCTTGCGTACGTCCTCGGCATCGAGGCCGACATCGGCGGCCGCCTGCACCAGCACGTTGACGTCAGTGAGATCGCCGCCGTCGCGGAAATACAGCTCCATCAGCCGCTGCTTCATCTCGGGCGCCTTGCCGATCGCCTCGGCCCAGAGGATCAGGCGGTGACAGTCGGTCGTGTTGGGCTGGCGCGCAACCAGCTCGGGCTTGTAGAGGAGGCCCTCTTCGCTGGCAGCCGCGACCACGCGGCCGGCAATGCCCTTATAGGCCTCGACCGAGCCAAACTTGGTGGTGAGATAATCCTCGCGGCTGATGCCGTCGCGCGGCACCCAGGGATTGAGGAAGAAGGGCCGGAAATTCAGCTTGACGGGAACGTCGGGCACGAGCGCCAGCGCGCTCTCGATCCGATGCTTGCCGATATAGCACCACGGGCACACCACGTCGGAGACGACATCGATCTGGAGCGGTTTCAGCGTGCTCATGAGCGCCTCCTTCGGGCAGTGCGGTTTCGTCGGAAGATAAGCCGAACGCCGCCCGGGGCAAGGGTGCTAGGCCAGATTTGCGGCCGTCTGTTTCAGCCAAGCGGCGGTGCGTTCGTCCGCCGGAAAGAACGTCTCCAGCGCCAGCTCCGACAGGGTGATGTCGACCGGCGTGCCGAACACCATGGTGGTGGAGAAGAAACTTAGTATCCCGCCGTCATGGCGCAGCTTGAACGGGATTGCGACATTGTCGCTCGACAGCGGGCCGGAGCGCGCCGGGATCGGATAGCTCTTGAGGTCATGATAGAGCTTGATCAGCTCCGGATCGGCCGTCGCCTCGCATTGCCGGTGCAAGCGCTCGAGCAGATGCGCGCACCATTCCGCGAGATTGACGGTACGCGGCGCCAGCCCCTCCGGATGGAAGGCGAGCCGCAGCACATTGAAGGGCTGGCCGAGCAGCCGCTCCGGAACGCCCTCGAGCAGCGGCGCCACCATGCGATTGGCGGTGACCAGATTCCAGTGCCGGTCATAGGCCAGCGCCGGATTGGGCTCGTGTGCCCTGAGCACGAGGTCGATCGCCTGCCGGGCTGATTTCAAGGCGGGATCCTCCAGTGGGCGCTGCGGAAACGCCGGTGCGTAGCCGGCGGCAACCAGCAGCACGTTGCGTTCGCGCAAGGGCACGTCGAGACGCTCGGCGAGCCGCAGCACCATGTCGCGCGAGGGCGCGGCGCGGCCGGTCTCGACGAAGCTCAGATGCCGCGCGGAAATCTCCGCTTCGCCCGCGAGATCGAGCTGGCTCATGCGGCGGCGCTGCCGCCATTCGCGCAAATGGTCGCCGATATGGACCGGCTGGCTGGGTTCGGCGCGGGCCGTGGATGCATGTGCGTTCATGGTCGAAAACCTACCACGCAGATTTCAGCCCTTCCATTACCCATGAGGTAATCGAATTGGGTCCCTCCGTGGCGCATCTTCCTAAGCACAGGAGATGACCATGATCGCGCTGCTGCTCTACCGCACCCTTGCAGACAACCTTCTTCCCTGGGCCATGGCGTTCGCGACCAGGATGCTGGCACGCAGCCTCAACATGCCCGAGCCGCTGGTGCATTCCACCGGCCACTACGTCGTCGCGCACGTCACGGCGTTCGAGCACAGCGTCGGCAGAAGCCTTTGCCCGTTCCGCCTCGCTCGCCTGCTCCGCACCTGGTGGCGCGGATTGCATTGAGTTCACCCCAAGCCAACCCAACCATGGAGACCTCTGATGATTGACGCATCCACCTTCCTGCGCCGCGCCCTGCTCGCCGACGCCGTGTTCAGCGGTGTCGCCGCGCTCGGCTTCATTTTTGGCGCTGGCGCGTTCGCCACGCTGTTCAATCTGCCCGAGGTGCTGTTGCGCGAAACCGGCCTGTTCCTGGTCGCCTATACCGCACTGGTCGGATGGCTCGCCTCCCGCGCAGTAGTGCCGAAGGCGATCGTGCTGCTGGTCGTGATCGGCAACGCGGCCTGGACGGTCGGCAGCATCGCGCTGCTGTTCTCGGGCGCGGTGTCGCCGAACCTCGCCGGCGAGCTCATGGTCGCGACGCAGGCGGTCGCGACCGGCGTATTCGCCGAGCTGCAATATGTGGGGCTGCGGAGGAGCGGGAGTGTGGTGGCGGCGTAAGATCTCGGGTCGCGGACGCGCCGCAACGCTTTTGGCGTTGCGGCGCGGAGCCGGGACCCACGCAGCACGGATTGCTCTCGGAGACATAGGCCCCGGCTCAGCAGCGCACGCACACCGCTAGGATCTACTCGGGTGGCTGAAGCCCGGGCGTTCGCAGCCACTCGCTCATGTGCGAGCCTGTCTCGGCCTGTCTGGCTCTACGAAGTGCATCCTCGCGTTGAGGACCGGGGGGAAGGGATTTGGCTTTGTCCCGGAGGCGTTGCGCCTCTTCGGCAAGTCGTTCTTCAAGGGGAACGGTCTGTTTGAAGCGGCGTCGGCGCTGCATGGTACAACCTCGTCTGACGGGTCCTAACCGTTGGGGTTTGAGTTCCAGCGAAATTAATATGCAGAAGGCGCGGGTTCTGTTCCAAAGTGAACATCAAAATTCAGGACGCCGCACCAATGTACCTACGAAGGCGCACCTTCGTTGAGGACGGACCGCACCGGCAGCGTGGGGCGACTATGAGAAGCGAACTACTTCGGAAACCGCGCCGCAATCGAGGCGAAGCACAGGACGACGTCGCGCGGCTGACGGAAGCTACGCCTTCGCGCGGCCGACCTTGCCGGCGAAGTGCTTGCCGTTCAGCTTCTTCTTTTTCGCCGCGGTGGTTTTCGCGCCCACCTTCTGCGCCTTGCGCTCGGCGCGCGCCTTCACCTTGGCGCGTTCGGCCCGCTCCGCGGCACGCTGCTTCTTGCGCTTGGCTTCGCAGGAAGGACACTTGCAGCCGATCGGCTTCAGATAGGCTTTGAAATAGTCGGTGCCGTAGTCGTAGTTGATCTCGTCGCCCGGCTCGATGTTCTTGATGGCGCGGATGAACACCTTGCGCTCGCGCGGACGGACGTCCGACTCGGCGTTGGGCCGGCAGGAATGGTTGATGTAGCGGGCGACGTTCTTGCGCACCGAGCCGTCGATGGTCCAACGGCCGTTGAGCTCGAACAGATATTTGTTCTCGATGTCGTCCTGCGCAGGGATTCGGCAGTCCAGAATCGGCCCGAAATAACGGATGATCCGGGTGCCCTTCCTGATCGGTTTGGTGGCGAAGAGGCCAAGCCCCGTCTTGGAGCGGCCGACGCGATAAGGTTTGTTCGACGAGATGGCTGGCATGATCAAGTGTAAAGAGGACGCGAACGAGGCTGCATGAGCCCAAGCGAAGCCGCTCTTCTAGAACGATTCCGCGCCCCTGTCAGGACTATCGGAAGCGCGATTGACCTTGCCCACAGTGAAAGTGTCGGGAGCCGCGAGTTCCGCATCATCGCTCGCCCGCGCCGGCCTCGATCTTCCGCCAATGCCCAATGCTTTCTGCTCAATCCCTGGGCGCGACGGCTCGCGCGGTCGCGCGAGCATGCATGACAGGAATTGCCGACGTTCCGTTCGATCAGGTGCTTGGCAGCTTTCCCGCCACCGTCGACTTCAGGATCGCTTCCAGAAGCTGCTCGGCCGTCGTGCCATCGGGCAGCCGCTCCAAAATGTCCTCGAGCCGACCGTCGAGCAGCAGCATGGTGAAGCCGTGCACCATCGACCAGGCCCGCGCGATCGCGGCGCCCTGCTCGATGGTCAACTTGTCGCCGCTGATCGGTTCCTGCCGCATCGCGCCGATCGCATTGGCAAGTCCGGCAAACGAGGATTCCGCGGCCTCGTGCAGCGAAGGCCTGGAATAGTCGAGCCGCTCGGTGCGGAACATCAGACCGTACATGCCGGGATGGGCCTGGGCATAGGCGACGTAGGCTTTGGGCCGCGCCAGCGCCCGTTCCAGCGGCGAGGTGGCCGCGTCGCAGGCAGACGCCATCGCCGCATTGAACTGGCGGAAGCCGATTGCGGCGAGCTCGCTGACGAGGCCGGTGAGATCGCCGAAATGATGCGTCGGCGCGGCATGCGAGACCCCCGCCTCGCGCGCCACCGCGCGCAGCGTCAGGCCGCCGAGCCCGTCGCGCTCCAGCACCCGTTCGGCCGCCTGCAGCAGCGCCTCGCGCAAGGCGCCATGATGATAGGGCGTCTCGGCCTTCGCGCTCGCCCGGCGGCGCGCCGGCCGAGATGCCGGCGATGTCTTTTTCGGGGCGCGCGCGAGGTGCGCCGTTTCGCTCTTGGTGTCGGCGGTGGTGCTGCTCTTGGCCATTTACAAGCTATATGACGCAATATTGACAGTGTAAAGATTTCGCTTGACGGACGCCGCGCTTGGTCCTATTCCATCTTTACGATGTAAAGATAGGGAGGGATACGCCGTGCAGCAGGACGCCACACCTGAGCGCCGTAACAATATCGCGCCGATTCCGTTCGAGGCGGACGCGCGTTTCCTCAGGATCGTCGGCGAATTGCCGCGCGAGTTGAACGGCACGCTCTACCGCAACGGCCCCAATCCGCAGTTCGACACGCCCGGCGCGCACTGGTTCGTCGGTGACGGCATGCTGCATGCTTTCCACCTGGAAAACGGCCGCGCCAGTTACCGCAACCGCTGGGTCCGCACGCCGAAATGGCTTGCCGAGCACGATGCCGGCCGCGCGTTCTTCGGCAACGGCTTCGGCCGCAAATTGCCGGACGCACCTGCCCATGTGACTGACGGCGGCGTCGCCAACACCAACATCATCTTCCACGCCGGCAAGCTGCTCGCGCTGGAAGAGGCGCATCTGCCAACCGAGATCGAGCCGGGCACGCTTCAGACGCGCGGCTATTGCAACTACCAAGGCCGCGTCGCCGGTACGTTCACGGCGCATCCGAAGATCGATCCTGTCACCGGCGAACTGGTGTTCTTCGGCTACAACGCGGCGGGGCCACTCACGCCCGCGCTCTCATTTGGATCGATCGATGCATCAGGCAAAGCGACGCGCTTCGAGCGGTTCGAGGCGCCCTATGCCAGCATGGTGCACGACTTCATCGTCACCGAGAACCATTTGCTGTTTCCGATCCTGCCGCTCACCGGCAGCGTGGAGCGCGCGATGGCGGGCCGGCCGCCTTACGCCTGGGAGCCGGAGAAAGGCGCCTATGTCGGCGTGATGAAACGCAAGGGGGCGAGCAAGGACATCGTCTGGTTCCGCGCGGAAGCCTGCTACGTCTTCCACGTCATGAACGCGTGGGAGGACGGTGACTGCATCGTCGCCGACGTCATGCAGTTCGAGGAGGCGCCGCTGTTTCCGCATCCCGACGGCCGGCCGACGAATCCCGAGAAATCCTTCGCGCGCCATTGCCGCTGGACCTTCGATCTCGCGGGCAATACAGACCGCTTCCAGCAGACCTATCTCGACGACCTCACCGGCGAATTCCCGCGCATCGACGATCGCCGCGCCGGCTTGAAAAGCCGTCACGGCTGGTACGCCTGCGCCAATCCGCGGCTGCCGATGTTCGGTGCACTGTCCGGCATCGTCCATGTCGACGGCAATGGAAAGCGGCTCGGCCATTATCTGCTGCCGGCCGGCGACACCATCTCGGAGCCTGTTTTCGTCGAGCGGTCGAAAGATGCTGCGGAAGGCGACGGCTGGCTGCTCGCTGTGGTCTGGCGCGCGCGGGAGAACCGCAGCGACCTCGCGGTGTTCAACGCCACCGACATCGAGGCCGGTCCAGCCGCGCTGGTGCAACTCGGCCATCGCGTGCCCGACGGCTTTCACGGCAATTGGGTGGGAGCGCAGTAGCTCCCTCCCCCTGTCATTCCGGCTTGCGCCACTTGCTTGGCGCGAGCCCGGAATGACGGATCGAGGAGACTTCGCATGCACGTCCCCGCCATCACGGCGAACTATCTCGCGATCCTCGCGCTGATCTACGCCGCGCTCGCGCTGCAGGTCATCCGGCTGCGGCGGAGCAACGCTGCGCCGTTCAACGACGGCGGCAATGAAGGCTTGCGCAGCGCGATCCGCGCCCATGGCAATTTCATGGAATACGTTCCGATCATCGCGCTGATGGTGGCGTTTCTCGAAATGTCCGGCGCATCGCCCTTGCGCATTCACCTGCTGATGGGGGCGCTCGTGCTGTCGCGGCTCTTGCATCCGCTCGGCATGTCCGCGACGCCGGGCTCGCTCAAATTCATGATCTGCCGCAGCGGCAGCATCTTCCTGACCATCGGCCTGCTGGTCTCTTGTGCACTGACCATTCTGTCGCGCCTGCCCTGGGCGGCCGTCGCCGACGAGATATCGGATCAAGCCATTGCAACGATTGAGTTTTTACATGTTGTTCACGTCATTTTGACACTGTAAAGATTTCGCTTGACCCGACGCCGGCCCTGAACTACCAATCTTGACATCGTAAAGATTGGTTCGACCGAGGCGACCATGACGATCTTCCTGATCCTTGCTCCCTATGGCGTCTACACTATCCTGATGATGGTGACGTCGGCCACGACCAGCGTGTTCGTGGCCTCCGCGATCTGCCTCGCCACCATCGCCATCGACGTGGCCTGCGGCCGCTCGGTGAAGATTTTGGCCGCGGGCTCGGCGATCCTGTTCGCAGGCATCGGCCTCACCCTCGCGCTGCGCGCCCCCTCGCTCAGCGCGCTCGGCGTCAGGCTTTCGGTCGATATTGGCATCTTCGTCATCTCGCTCGGCTCGATGCTGGCGCGCCGGCCCTTCACACTGCAATACGCGGTTGAATCCGTGCCGGCCGAGACCGCGGCGATGCCCGGCTTCCTCACCGCCAACTACGTCATCACCGCCGCATGGACCGCGGCCGCGCTCTTGATGATGGCCGCCAACATCGTGCTGCTCTACTTCCCGGGCTTGCCGGTGTGGCTCGGTCTCGCGGTTGCCTTCGCCGCCCGCAACAGCGCGATCTATTTCACCAAGTGGTATCCCGAATATCGCCAGATCAAGTATGGTGCGCCCGCCGGCGCGTTGCCCGAAGCCCAGTGAGACAGGACCGACAATGAAGGACGTATTCGCCCGCCTCGCCTCCGATTTCCTGTCGGCCATCGTCTTCCTAGTGATCTATCTCGTCACCGACAACGTCATCCTGGCTACGTCGGTGGCGATTGCCGGCGCGATCGCGCAGGTGATCTATGCGCGCGTCAAGGGGCGTGAGCTCGGCTACATGACCTATGCCAGCGTCGCACTCGTCATCGTGCTTGGCACGGTCACGCTGCTGACCAACGATCCCCGCTTCATGCTGGCCAAGCCTGCGATCGCGCATTTCGCGATCGGCGCGATCATGCTCAAGCGCGGCTGGATGCTGCGCTACATGCCGCCGATCGTTGTCGGGACCGCGCCGGAATATGTCACCGCTGCGGGCTATGCCTGGGCCGCGCTGATGTTCGTCCTCGGCGCCGGCACGATCGCGGTCGCATCCACCGGCGATCTGAAGCTGTGGGCGTTCTATATCTCTGCGGTCGCGGGCGGCGCCAAGGCCCTCGCCTTTGCCGTGCAATACGTGGTGTTCAGGCTCGTCGTCACCAGCCGCCGGCGCGCCGCCGCCCGCGCCTGAATGCCGCCCAAGCGGCATTAGGCAGGCGTTAGGCAGCGGCTTCAAGTTGCGCTATAGGCTCGGCCCAGGACGGGTTGCGGATCATCGCAGCCTGCCGGGACATTGTTCGGGAGACGCGAATGGCCGTGGACGGAAACTGGAATCTGACCATGACGACGCCGATGGGCGAACGCCAGGCGACACTGAGCCTGAAGGAAGCGGGCGGCACGCTCACGGGCACGCAAGGTGCGGAAGGCAATACTGCCGAGATTTTTGACGGCACCGTCAGCGGTGACGCCGTCAACTGGAAGGTCTCCATCACCAACCCGATGCCGTTAACGCTCGAGTTCATCGGAACGGTCTCCGGCGACAGCATGAGCGGCGAAATGGGCATCGGCCCGATGGGCAGTTTTCCGTTCACTGGCGCGAAGGCGTAAGCTTATCCTCTCGTGTCCCGGACGCGGTGCAGCGTGTAACGCTGCTCCGCAGAGCCGGGACCCATGCCGCCACATGGACCCCGGATCAGCAGCGCACCGCTTCGCGCTGCGCAGCATCCGGGGAAAGTGGAGCTAGCCCAGATTCAATTCCTTGAAGAAATCATTCCCCTTGTCATCGATGATGATGAACGCCGGGAAGTCGACGACTTCGATTCGCCAGATCGCTTCCATGCCGAGCTCGGGATATTCGAGCACCTCGACCTTCTTGATGCAGTGCTCGGCGAGGTTTGCCGCGGCGCCGCCGATCGAGCCGAGATAGAAGCCGCCATATTTCTTGCAGGCCTCGCGCACCGCTGGCGCGCGATTGCCCTTCGCCACCATCACCATCGAGCCGCCGGCGGCCTGGAACTGGTCGACGAAGGAGTCCATGCGGCCCGCAGTAGTCGGACCGAATGCACCGGAAGCGTAGCCTTCGGGCGTCTTGGCAGGTCCCGCGTAATAAACCGGATGGTTCTTGAAATAATCCGGCAGCGGCTCGCCCTTCTCCAGCCGCTCGCGCAGCTTGGCATGCGCGCTATCGCGCGCGACGATCATGGTGCCGGTCATCGAGACCCGCGTCTTGATCGGGTTCTTCGAGAACGTCGCCAAAATGTCCTTCATCGGCTGGTTGAGGTCGATCTTGACGACCTCGCCGCCGAGCGACTCCTCCACCTGCGGCAGATACTGCGCCGGGTTGTGCTCGAGCTCCTCGAGATAGACGCCGTCCTTGGTAATCTTGCCGAGCACCTGGCGGTCGGCTGAACAGGACACGCCAAGCCCGATCGGCAGCGAGGCGCCATGGCGCGGCATGCGGATCACGCGGACGTCGTGGCAGAAATATTTTCCGCCGAACTGAGCGCCCACGCCCAGGCTTTGCGTCATCTTGTGGATTTCCTTCTCCATCTCGACGTCGCGGAAGGCGTTGCCGTCAGGCGAGCCGTGGGCCGGCAGCGCATCGAGATAGCGGGCCGACGCCAGCTTCACCGTCTTCATGCAGAGCTCGGCCGAGGTGCCGCCGATCACGATCGCAAGGTGATAAGGCGGGCACGCCGCGGTGCCGAGAGTGAGGATCTTCTCTTTCAGGAAGGCAAGCAGCCGGTCCTTGGTCAGCACCGAAGGCGTGGCCTGGAACAGAAAGCTCTTGTTGGCGGAGCCGCCGCCTTTGGCCATGAACATGAACTTGTAGGCGTCATCACCTTCGGCGTAGATCTCGCACTGCGCCGGCATGTTGTTGGCGGTGTTCTTCTCCTCGTACATCGAGAGCGGCGCCACCTGCGAGTAGCGCAGATTACGGCGCAGGTAGGCATCGCGCGCGCCTTCCGACAGCGCGGCCTCGTCGTCACCGTCGGTGATGACGTTGCAGCCCTTCTTGCCCATGATGATCGCGGTGCCGGTGTCCTGGCACATCGGTAGCACGCCGCCGGCCGCGATGTTGGCGTTCTTGAGGAAATCCAGCGCCACGAACTTGTCGTTCGGGCTCGCCTCGCCATCCTCCAGGATCGCGCGGAGCTGCTTCAGATGGCCGGGGCGCAGGTAATGGTTGATGTCGCCGAAAGCCGCCTCCGACAGCGCCCGCAGCGCCTCGCGCGACACCACCAGCATGTCCTTCCCCAAGACCTTCTCGACCCGGACACCCTCTGACGTGATCTTCTTGTAGGGCGTCTCGTCCTTGCCCAGCGGGAACAGCGGGGTGTGCTTGTAGGGCGGGACGGGTTTTGAGGCGTCGGGGAAGGCGGTGGGAGCGTTCATGGGGGCAATCTCGGGGTTTTGGAGCCCTCGCGGGCCTCTAAGCATAGAAGCGTTCTAAGCTTTTTTGCCGCAAAGGGAAGGCGTTCTGGCGCGGCCGGGGCATCCCGATTCGGTGCCATGGCGGCCATTTTGCGATCCCCTCGTTCGATCAGCGGGTGGTCACGGTTGTGCCCAATCAAGCCGGGTTGCACCCCTTGCACTTCGCGCGCGGCGACGGTTGAATGCGCGCCCTCAAGGGGCTTTTCATCATGATTTTCAAACTGCACCTCCGCGGCGCGATTGTCCTCGCCGCCGCAATCATCGGCCTGGTGACCCTCGCTGTGCCTGCGCGCGCGGACCAGTGCGACGATATCGCCAAGCAGCTCGCCGGTGGGGTTGACGGGCTGAAGGTCAACTTCAAGGCCGCCAACATCATCTACCTGACCCATCCGGCGGCGAAGGAACTGTCGCTCGGCTGCCGTGCCCAGGGACAGACCTATTCCAACGAGCTCTACGCCAAGGGCGACCGCAAGCCGACGCCGCCGTTCTATGATCTGGTCGCTTCCACGGCCGCGATCATCTTCACGGTAACGAAGGATGACACCACGACCGGTGCGACGCGCTGCCTCAAGCGCATGGGCCTGTTGCGCGGCGACAAGGTGACGATGCGCTACAAGCGTCTCAACATGGAATGCACGCGCACCAAGACGGATGCGACGATCGCGATCACGCGGCCTAAGGACGAGTAGGTCGAGTAGGTCGAGCTGCCGCCACACACTCCGTCATTGCGAGCGCAGCGAAGCAATCCAGAGTCTTTCCTCGGAGGGATTCTGGATTGCTTCGCTGCGCTCGCAATGACGAGGAGAGATCGGAGCTCTCCCTGACACAGAACAATGTCAGGCGCGAAAACAGTGCGTCTTTCCCTCGCATTTTAACGATTGGCTTGACGGAGCTTTCGTCCCCTCCGGAGCAGGATCAATTGTTTCAATCTGTGAGGATTTGTGGATGAGCGTTTCCAGCGTTGCGCCGCCGCCTGTGACGGTCGTGGTCCCGAGCTACGACACGACCAAGCAGGCGGACGACCCGACCAAGGCCAAGGACAACGACCCGACCTATCAGCCGACGCCGCCTGCGCCGCTGCCGCCGGGCCAGGGCACGCGGATCGATCAGCTCGCCTGATCCGGCTTGCCTGCGATGGATCGCCCGGTCCGGTTGACCGGGCTTTTCGCGCGTCCGGGCTTGCGGGATAGCGCGGCCAGATTCGTGCGGGGACGGCGGGGAACCGCGCTTGATCGCACGCCTCCTATTGCATCATGCGATTGCTGCCGGCCGCATGCTGGCCGAAACAATGCTATCAATGGCTCGGTCGCGTGAGGGAGCCAGATCGAACATGATCGCACGCCTGCTGTTGCAGAACACCGTTCTCACCGCCGGAATGGGCGCGCTGCTGTTTGCCGCCGCCGGCACGCTGCATTGGCCTGGCGCGTGGGTGTTTCTCCTCACCTCCGTCCTGCTCGGCCCGCTCTGCGGCTGGTGGCTCTACCGGATCGACCCGGCGCTTCTGGCCGAACGACTGCGGCCTGTTTTGCAGAGAGATCAGCCGGCCGCGGACAAGATATTCATGGTCGTGTTCGTCGTGGCGATGCTGGGCTGGCTCGTCGCGATGGGACTCGACCGGCGTCATCTTGCGTCCCACATGACCATCGCATGGCAGGCACTCGGCTTCATGCTGTTCCTCGCCTCGACACTGTTCACGCTGTGGGTATTTCGCGAGAATTCGTTCGCAGCACCCGTGGTGAAGCTGCAGGCCGAGCGCGCGCAGCGCGTGATCTCGACCGGGCCCTACGCCCATGTCCGCCATCCCATGTACAGCGGCATGATCCTGTTCTTCGCCAGCGTGCCGCTGATCCTCGGCTCGTGGTGGGGAATGGCGATTGCGCCGCTCTTCCTGGTGCTGCTTGCGGTCCGCATCCGCATCGAGGAGCGCACGCTCATCGCGGGCCTGCCCGGCTATGCCGACTATGCGGCACGGGTGCGCTACCGCCTGCTGCCCGGACTGTGGTGATTCACGCATCCAGCTCCTTGTAACGGCGGAAGATGCCCTGCTCGTTGAAGGGAATGCGGCGTTCGCTTGCAAGATAGGCCTTGATATTCGGCCGCGCCGCGAGACGGTCGTGCAGGCCGACGAGGCCAGGAATGTCTTTCTCGAACGCCTTCATCCGCTTCGGGAAGGCATAGCGCAGGCCATCGACGATCTGGAACAGCGAGAGATCGACGTAAGTCAGGCGCCGACCGGTGACATAGGCGCCGCCATTGTCGTCGAGCAGCTGCGCGAAATAACCGAGATACTTCGGCACGCGCTCGTCCCAGAACTCGGCGGTGCGCTTCTTCGCCGGCGGTTTCTGGTCTTCGTAGTACATCGAGGGCCCGAGCGGATGATGGGTGTCGTGGATTTCGACCACGAGATCGGTGATGGTCAATTGAAGCTGGTGCACCCAGAGTTTTCCGGCATCGGTCTTCGGCGCGAGGGCGTGACGGGCGCCGAGATAGAGCAGGATGTTGGCGGTCTGCCCGATGACGAGCTTGCCCGCTTTCAGGAACGGCGGCGCAAAGGGCGGCGTGCCCTTGTGGGCCCCCATCATCTTCATCATTGCGCCGCTGCCGCGGGGGCCGCGTGCGACGTCGTCGTAAGCCGCGCCCGCTTCCTCCAGCGCCAGCCGCACATATTCACCGCGGCCCTGGATCTCGGGCCAGTAGTAGAGCTCGTACTTCATGAGAAGGGTCCGTGAGCGTGGAAGCGACGGAACCAATGTAACACGCAGCGGAAGGTTCCGTCAGAGAGGGACGAGACGCTCGCACCACACACCCGCAAAGCAAATCCAGACAATCATCGCGGAGGGACGCTGGATTGCTTCGTCGCATCAGCGCAAAAATTGCTTCGCAATTTTGTCGCGAGCTCCTCACAATGACGGAGGCCTCAATTCGCCGCGAAACAATACAGCAGGCCATCGCCGCCGGTGCTCTTCAGATCGGCCTGCGAGCAGCCTCCATCGGGGCCACGCGAGAGGTGAGAGCTATTCCAGGACTTTGAGGGCTCGTCGTCGCGCAGGCCTTGGCGATCGGCATGACCAACGATCGCCGCGCCTTGCGTGCTCGACGTCCAGTTCTTGCAGGTCTTGTCGTCGCCCGCGGCAAAGGCGGTGCCGTCGGCTTGCGATCCCGTGAGGATGTCATGCCGGTTCGGCGTGTCGCCGCGGCCGTTGATGACCTCGCCCTTCTCGCTGAGCGCGGTCTGCTTGGTGAGATTGTTGGCCGCGCTGTGGAGGTCGGCCACGTCCTTGGCAATCACCACGCCTTTGGCGTTCTGCCACGGTCCCTTGCCGATGCGGTCTTTGGCATTGACAGCCGGCTTGCCGTCGGCGGCTTGTGTCGAGAGATAGGCGCGCCAAGTTTTTGCAGCGGCACCGCCAACCTGCGCCAGCTTCTGGCACTGCGCATCTGCGCCATCAAGGCCGCCCAGATCGGCGCCCTTGCCGGGACCGATGGAGGTCACGAAGAACGTCATGTCGGGCGACTGCGCTTGTACCGATGGCGCCGCAAGCAAGGCTGCAGCGAGCGCAAGGCCTGACATTGTCACGGATCTTGCGGTGCGGATCATCCTGTCCTCCCGGTTGTGTTGTATTTGGCCGCCTGATGTCAACCCGACGCGCGCCCGCTTATTCCGCTGCCGCGATGCGAGACGTCCAAAGAAAAAGGCGCCGTGCAAGAAGCACGGCGCCCTGGTTTCTCATGTTGCGCGCGCGATCAGTTGGTCTGCTGGATCGCCGACAATTCCCAGGCGCTGCCGGGGCGGCGAGCAAAGGTCCAGACTTCGGTGACTTCGCCCGGCTGCTCGCTGCCGGCGACGAGCGCGCCGGTGTTGCGGTCGACCGTCTTGTCGGTGAGCGCAAAGCGCAACGCCACGGTCGCGTACTCGGTCTCGCCTTCGCGCCAGGCTTCCGCGAGGTCGCCCTGCAGCAGCTTGACGTTGGTCACCTTGTTCACGGCGTTGCGCGCGCGGTTCTCGGCGAGATCCCGCTCGAAATAGGAGACCATCTCCGGCGTCGCCAGCGTATGCAGTTTTGCAACGTCCTCGTTCGACCAGGCGGCCTGGACGTCGCCGAGCAGACGCTCGAATGCTTCGTAGTCGTCCGGCTTGATCTCGAGCGGCGCATTGTTGGCGCCGAAGCCGAAGCCGCCGCCGAGACCCGAACCAAGACCGCCACCGAGACCGCTGCGATAGCTCGTCTGCGGTCCCGGACCGGCGTCAGCGCCGGCATAGGCCGCCTGCGGCGCGTTGCGGCGCTGCCACCAGGACATCGCCAGCCGCACCACGAACACGACGAGCACGATCTGGATGATCAGGCCCAGGATCGATGACAGCCCGCCGAGGCCGCCGAACAGGCCGCCGCCGAACAGCATGCCCAGAAGGCCTGCGCCGAGGAAGCCGGCCGCAAGACCACCCAGGAACCCACCGCCGCGGCCGAACAGGCCGCCGCGTGCGGGCGCAGCCGTGTTCATGCCGGCGCCGGGCTGGCTGTAGGTGCGGTTGAACTGTGAGGTGGAGCCCGGCGCGGTCGTGGTCGATGGCGGGGCCGAGAAGGTCCGCGAACCGCGCGAGCCCGACGAGACGCCACCGCCGACGCGGGCGTCAGCGGAGGAGATCGCAAGCGCCGTCGGCAGCGCGAGCGCCAGAACGACGGCAATCGTCTTCACGAGAGTGCGGGACCATTGCGAGAAATTCATGTTCGTTTCCCAAATCCCCGGCATGGGGACGTGCCAGTAAGATGGGCACCCTTTAGCAAAAGGGAAGCCGGTTTCGGAACCCCCGGCTGCGGCCCTCAGTCGCGGGGATGTGGCAAAAGCCCATATTCGCCGGGGGTTTGGCCGGATGTGGCCAGGAACTGTGGTCGCGGGGTACCGGCGGCTATTGCGGCGAGAATTCCGCTCTCTCTATTGCGAGCGTGCCGCCCTCACCCCTGCTTCGTCATCGTCTCCTTCACCGCCGCCACGAGCTGGCTGAGCGTGAACGGCTTTGGCAGGAAGTCGAACTGCTGTCCCTCGGGCAGGCTCTTCTCGAAGGCATCCTCGGCATAGCCCGAGACGAAGATGAAGCGGATATCAGGGTTCTTCTCCCGCATCGCCTTGAGCAGTGTCGGCCCGTCCATCTCCGGCATCACGACGTCGGAGACGACGAGATCGATGCCGCCGCTCTGCTCCTCCAGCATCTCCATCGCCTCGACGCCGTTCTCGGCCTCGACCACGGTGTAGCCGCGCGAGCGCAGGCCGCGGGCGTTCAATGCGCGCAGGCCCTCTTCGTCCTCGACCAGCAGGATGGTGCCCTGCCCGGTAAGATCGGTGCGCGGCTTCGCCTCCGTCGCTGCGGGCGCGGCGTCCTTCGCAACACCATTCGCCGCCGGCGGCTGCTCGACCTGCACTTCCGCCTCGGCGTGATGGCGCGGCAGGAAGATGTGGAACGAAGTGCCCTGCCCCTGCGCGGAATCGACGTAGATGAAGCCGCCGGTCTGCTTGACGATACCGTAGACGGTGGACAGCCCGAGGCCGGTGCCCTTGCCGACTTCCTTGGTCGAGAAGAACGGCTCAAAAATCTTGTCGCGGATGTCGGCGGGGATGCCGGTGCCGGTGTCGGCGACCTCGATCCGTACGTAGTCCGCCGCCGGCATGCCCTTGTAGGCGAGCTTGCCCGCCTCGTCGGTCGCGACATTGGCGGTGCGGATGATCAGCTTGCCGCCGTCGGGCATGGCGTCGCGCGCATTCACCGCGAGATTGACGATAACCTGCTCGAACTGGGAGACATCGACCTTGACCGGCCAGAGATCGCGGCCGTGGATCAGGTCGAGCTTGACCTTCTCGCCGATCAGCCGGCGCAGCAGCATGGTGAGATCGGACAACGCATCGCCGAGATCGAGCACCTGCGGCCGTAGCGTCTGCCGCCGCGAGAACGCGAGCAGCTGCCGCACCAGCGTCGCAGCACGCGTGGCGTTCTGCTTGATCTGCATGATGTCCTGGAACGACGGATCGGTCGGCTTGTGCGCGTTCAGCAGGAAGTCGTTCGCCATCATGATGGCGGAGAGCACGTTGTTGAAGTCGTGCGCGATGCCACCGGCGAGCTGGCCGACCGTCTCCATCTTCTGCGACTGGTTGATCTGGTTCTCCAGCGCGCGCCGCTCGGTGGTCTCGAGCATGTGCACGATCGCGGCTTCGGCGTCGTTCTCGGCCGCATCGACCGGCGTGACGAAGAACTGGCCCCAGCGCTCCTTGGTCCCTTCCAGCGCCACCTCGACCGGCGCGATGTCGGCCTGGTTTTCGGCGGCCTGGTTGATGGCTGCAATCAAAAGGTGGCGATCGCGCGCATTGATCGCGCGGAAGATCGACTTGCTGGCGCTGTCGAGCCCGAGGGCCTGCGCGAGCTTGGCGTAGCGCGCATTGGCCCGCACCACGTTGCCGCCGCGGTCCACGGTGGCGATCGCCATCGGCGTGTGATCGAAGAAGCGCATGAAGCGCACTTCGGCGGCGCGGTCGGGATCGCTGCGCTCGTCGCGGGCTCGGCTGATGACGAGCGTGCGCGAGGGCCCCGGCGCGCCGTCGGCGCCGAACGCGAGCTTGTGGTAGAGCCGCACCGGCATGGTCTTGCCGGTGCGCATCCGCAGATCGATGTCGAAGACTTCGGTCTTCACCTCGCCCGGCACCGCCACGATCGAGCTCAGCAGCGAAGCGCCGTCGCCGGAGACGATGTCGGCGAGCTTCAGCCCGCCGGAGCCGATCTCGGCGAGATCATAGTCGAGCCAGTTCGCCAGCGTCGCATTGACGTAAGCGAGCTCGCTGGCGGGATTGACCGAGAAGAAGCCGCACGGCGCGTGATCGAGATATTCGATCGCGTGCTGGAGCTCCTGGAACACGTCCTCCTGGCGCTCGCGGTCGCGGGTGATGTCGGCGATCGACCACACCGCATATTTGGCCTCGCGCTTGCCCGTGCCGAGCGGGCGCACCCGCATGCGCAGCCAGCGGCCCTGGCTACCGTCGTGGCCGGAGATGCGCACCTCTTCCTGCTGGCGCTTGCCTTCGCGCGCGGCCTTCAGCAGGCGGAACACCGCTTCCGAAACGTCCGGGTTGCCGATGAAGACGCGCTCCACGGGGCGCACATCCTGCGGACCTGAGGCGCCGGTCAGCGTCAGATAGGCCGCGTTGGAATAGACCACATGGCCACGCGGATCGGTCACCGCGAGGCCGTCGAAGGCGTGATCGGCGATACGCCCCATCACGGGATCGTCGAGATTGCGGTCGACGAAGCGGATGATGCCGGCGGCGAAGGCGAACAGATTGAACAGGCCGATCATCGCCAGCACGGCGAGGATCCCGAGGATATAGGGCTGCGCCTGCGCGCGCCCGAGCGTCATCAGCCCGATGGCGACCGCGACGAGGCCGGTGGCCACCAGGAGCACCAGCGCAATGCTGCCCGAGCGCGGCGACGGCTCATGCGCCGCAACGGGCTCGCGTGACAGGTCGTGGTCGGTCTCGGCAGTCATTTCACGCTGGCATGGCCTGTCGACAGAGAATCAACGCGCCACGGGGCACGTGGGGTCCTCCCTGCCTGAATCGGACCCGCGGACGCAAGGGCGGCAGCGGCGAAACGTACGCTGATTCCCAGTTTACAGCCATTTCCGGTACTTTTCGGGGTTTTATTGCCGCGCGGCGCTGAAACCGCGCTTCAGCCGGATGACGTAGCCGATGACTTCGGCGACTGCATGGTAGTGCTCGACAGGAATTTCCTTGTCGATTTCGGCGGTGGCGTACAGCGCGCGGGCCAGCGGCACGTTCTCGACGATCGGGATGTCGTGCTCGCGCGCGATCTCCCGGATCTTGAAGGCGAGGTTGTCGACGCCCTTGGCGACGCAGATCGGCGCCGACATGCCGCGCTCGTAGGACAGCGCCACCGAATAGTGGGTCGGGTTGGTGATGATCACGGAGGCCTTGGGAACCGCCGCCATCATGCGCTTCTTGGAGCGCTGCTGGCGCAATTGCCTGAGCTTGCCCTTGATATGCGGGTCGCCTTCGGACTGCTTGAACTCCTCCTTGATCTCCTGGAGCGACATCTTCTGCCGCTGGAACCAGCTGCGATACTGGAAGAAATAGTCGCCAATGGCGATGATCGCGAGCGCGGCGACCACTGCGCCGAGCAGCTGGACGGTCAGGCCGGTGGTGGCGCCCAGCATGGCCATCGGATCGAGCTTGACCATCGCCTCCATGCGGTGCCGTTCCGGCCACAGGATCGTGGTCATGACCACGGCGAGCACGACGAGCTTGCCGATGCCCTTGAGAAAATTGGCTCCCGCCTGCTTGCCGAAGATGCGCTTGAAGCCGGCAGCGGGTGAGAGCTTGCTGAATTTCGGCGTGAGAGATTCGGCCGACCACACCAGCCGGTGCTGGAGCATATTGCCGGCAATCGCAGCCAGCACCAGCATCAGCAGGGGCACGCCGACCGCCGCGAACACCGCGACTTCGACCTGCTGCATCAGCAGGAGCAGGTTCCCGGGGTCGGTTTTGATCATCCAGGAATTGGCGAGCAGATTGCGCATCGGCGTCAGCAGCCCGCTGCCGACCGAGCCGGAGAAGGTCGAGACCACGAGCGTGCCGCCCGCGATCATGAACCAGGTGTTGATCTCCTGGCTTTTGGCGACGTCGCCGCGTTCGAGCGCCTCTTCGAGACGTTTTTGGGTCGGGTCTTCTGTTTGGCTCTCTGGATCGTTGTCTTCCGCCATCGATCACCCGTTACCAGTTACTTGAGCGGCATCATCTGGTGCATGACACCGATGAAGTAGTCGAGATAGGTGCCCATCATCGCCGTGAGCACCACGGCCAGCACCATGAAGCCCGCGAAGATCGATAGCGGCACGCCGACGAAATAGACCTGCATCTGCGGCATCAGCCGCGCCAGCACGCCGAGCCCGATATTGAAGACGAGGCCGAACACCAGGAACGGGCCGGAAAGCTGCAGGCCGAGCAGGAACGCGGCGGAGAAGGCCCGCGTGGGGAGCGAAGCGACGTCGCCGCTCGATACGGTCTCGCCCGGCGCGAAGATCGCGTAGCTGTCGTTCAGCGCCGCGATCACCAGGTGATGGCTGTCGGTGGCGAACAGCAGCGTGACACCCAGCATGGTGAGGAAATTGCCGACCAGAACGCCCTGCTGCCCTTGCGTCGGATCGACCGAGGTGACGAAGCCAAGTCCCATCTGCTGCGCGATCACGGCGCCTGCGACCTGCAGCGCCGACAGCGTCACGCGCGCGGTTGCGCCGAGCACGATGCCGATCACGATCTCATGCAGCATCAGCACCAGCATCGGCGCGAGCGAGCCCATGTCGACCTGATAGGCATTGCGATGCAGCGGCAGGATGATCAGCGTCAGCAGAAGCGCGATCGACAGCTTCACCCGCGTCGGGATGTTGGTCTCGCCGAGCCCCGGCAGCAGCATCACCATCGCGCCGACCCGGGCGAAGGCGAGCATGAAGGCCGCGGCAAGCGCCGGCAGCAACGAGACGTCGATGCGCATGGTGGGCGCATAGTGCCTCAGCCGCCGATGATTCGCGACGAGATCCGCAGCATGTGGGAATGAAGCGCGTCGGCCATGAACGGTAGCGCCAGCAGCATCGTGGCAAAGATGGCCAGGATCTTCGGCACGTAGACCAGCGTCTGCTCCTGAATCTGCGTCAGCGCCTGGAACAGCGACACGATCACGCCGACCACGAGCCCGACCACCATCAGCGGCGAGGACACGATGACGATGGTCCAGATCGCATCGCGGGCGACGTCGAGGGTCTCGGGTCCGGTCATTTCAGAATTCCCTTATTCAAGCTTCATCCCCGCCGCACCGACGAGAACCACACACCCCTCCCCGTCATTGCGAGCGCAGCGAAGCAATCCAGACTGGTGCCTGCGGAAAGATTCTGGATTGCTTCGCTTCGCTCGCAATGACGGCGGAGGCCGAAATCAGATCGGCATCTTCATGATGTCTTCATACGCCGCGATCACGCGGTCGCGGACCGAGACCAGCGTGGACACCGCAACGTCCGTGTCGGCGACCGCCGTCACCACGTCCATCACGTTGGCCTTGCCGGAGGCCATCGCCACGGTCTGCGCGTCCGATTTGCGGCCGGATTCCATGACGCTGCCAACGGCGTCTTTCAGCAGCGAGGCAAAGGACTGCCCGCTCGCCTCGCTGCCCTTGCCGGCGCCGCTGTTTTCCAGCACGCGGGCAAGGTTGGCATAAGCATTGGCCGCGATTGTCGGTGTTGCCATGGCCTGGGGTTTCCTGTTCAGCTCTTGAGGATGTCGAGCGTGCGCTGGATCATCCGGCGCGTTGCACTGATGATGTTGACATTGGCCTCGTAGGACCGCTGCGCATCGCGCATGTCGGTCATCTCGACCACCGAATTCACGTTGGGATATTTGACGTTGCCGGTGGCATCCGCCGCCGGATTGCTCGGCTCGTATTTGACGCGGAAGTTGGACTGGTCGGGCTTGATCTTGCCGAGCGTGACGACCTGCGCGTCGAGCGTGCGGTCGAGCGCCGCGGAGAATGTCGGCACCTTGCGCCGATAGGGATCGCCGCCTGCGGTCGGCGCGGTCGAGTCCGCATTCGCGATGTTTTCCGAGATCACCCGCATTCGCCCGGCCTGCGCCCGCAACCCGGAGGTCGCGATCGCCATCGAGCGGGCAAAGTCGCTGCTGTCATTCGCCATGTTGCGCCTCTCCTAGCTCTAGCCCTTGCCGATCGCGGTCTTCAGAAGATGCAGGCTCTTCGAATAGAGCGAGGTGACCGCCGCATAATCCATCTGGTTGTTGGCGGACTTCATCATCTCCTCTTCGAGATTGACGGCATTGCCCGCAGGACGGGTCTCGAAGCCCGCATTCTTGTTCTGGTCGAAGCTCGAGGCCGAGCCCGATGACGTCATGTGCGAGGCGCTGGTGACGGCCATGGCGAGCGGCCCGATCGAGCCCGCCGGGGCGCCGGTCTTGTCGAATTTCGGCTCGACCAGCTCGCGCGGCCGGAAATTGGGGGTATCGGAATTGGAGACGTTCTCGGACAGGACGCGCTGGCGTTCCTGGTGCCACTGCATCTTGGTGCGAAGCGCCGACAGCACCGGAAGATCGTTGATGGACATCGTTGCGGCTCCTTGCGCCTCTTGCAGACCCTGAGGTCCGAAGCTAGGCAGAATTTGCCGCGTGTATGGTTAACAGGTGGTTAAGGCGTGGCGGATGCATGTTTCTGATTGAGACATGCAACGGTCCCCCGTGATTCTACCCATTCCAAAAGCCGCATTAACCCAACTGCCTGGCGGCCCTGCGCAGGCCAAGAAGTCGTTTTGGATCGGGCGATTCATAGGTTATTAAGACTTGGGGACGGCAAAGCTTGCCGTGGGACGTTAAGAGATCACAGTTTTGGGGCATCGCACGCCGGTGGTCGGCGCATCCGACCATAGGCACGAGAGAAGCGCCATTTACCGGGGACAGGTATGAACGGTAGCCCTATCACCTTCATCGTCGCGTTCATCGTCGTTCTGGCGTTGATCGGCGTCGCGGCGTGGCTGGTCCGCCGATTCGCGACCACCCGGCTCGGCGCCAACACCCAGCGCGGCAGGATGCCCCGACTTGCGGTGATCGACGCGGCCGCAGTCGATGGCCGCCGGCGCCTGGTGCTGGTGCGCCGTGACAATGTCGAACATCTCCTGATGATCGGCGGCCCGACCGACATCGTCGTCGAACCGAATATCGTGCGCGCCGCAGCCGGCCGCGACCAGATTCCGCAGCGTCCCAGCGCGGCCGAGCCGCCGCGCCTCGCCCCGATGCCCGATGCCGGCAGCTGGGCCGACGAAGCGCCGCGACCCGAGGTGCTCGACCATCCCGAGCCGCAAATGCCCGAGCCGCCGCCGCGGCCCGCACGTCCGTCCTTTGCCGACGAAGTCCGCCGGCCGGCGCCCGCTCTGGCCGAACGCCGTGGCGAACCGGCGCTCGGCGGCTTTTCGCCCGAACCGATGCCGCCGCGTCTCGAGCGTGAGCCCCGCCCCGAGCCGATGCCGCCGCGCGTTGCGCGCAGCGAACCGCCGCTGATGCCGCGCCCGCCGCGCGCGAGCGAGCCGGTGAAGGTGCCGCCGGTGCGTGCCGAGCGCGCGGCCGCGCCGCCGCCTCCTCCGCCCGTGCCGCAGGCACCGCCCGTTCCGCCGCCGGCCGCAGTTGCCGCGCCGTCGAGTGCCGAGCAAAATCTCGCCGAGATGGCCCAGCGCCTCGAGGCGGCGCTCCGTCGTCCGGCCGGCGAGACCATCGCCCCACCGGTTGCGCCGGATCCGCCCGCCGCGCCGCCGCGCGCCGCACGGGTCGATCCGCCGGCCCCTCCGGCGCCGCCGGCCAGGCCGGCTCCGGAAAAGACCAGCTTTGAAAATCTCGAAGACGAGATGGCCTCGCTGCTCGGCCGTCCGAAGCCGTCTTCGTGAGGCTGACGTCCTTCCCGCGTAGAGTTCTTGTCCCCTCTGTCCTGATCGCCGCGGCCTTGCTCGCCACCCCTGCGCATGCGCAGGACATCAGCATCAATCTCGGCGGCCAGGGCGGCGGCGGGGTCACCGAGCGCGCGATCCAGCTGATCGCGCTGCTCACGGTGCTGTCGATCGCGCCGTCGATCCTGATCATGATGACGTCGTTCACGCGCATCGTGGTCGTGCTGTCGCTGCTGCGCACAGCGATGGGCACGGCGACCGCGCCGCCCAACTCGGTGATCCTGGCGCTGGCGATGTTCCTCACCTTCTTCGTGATGGGGCCGGTGCTGCAAAAATCCTACGACGACGGCATCCGTCCGCTCGTCGCCAACCAGATCGGCGTCGAGGACGCGCTCCAGCGCGCCTCCGTCCCCTTGCGCGGCTTCATGCAGAAGAACGTGCGCGAGAAGGACCTGAAGCTGTTTCTCGATCTCTCCGGCGAGCCACCGCCGGCGACGCCCGACGAGCTCGCCCTGCGCATCCTCGTCCCCGCCTTCATGATCTCCGAGCTCAAGCGTGCCTTCGAGATCGGCTTCCTCCTGTTCCTCCCTTTCCTGATCATCGACCTCGTCGTCGCCTCGGTGCTGATGTCGATGGGCATGATGATGCTGCCGCCCGCGACGATCTCGCTGCCGTTCAAGCTGATCTTCTTCGTGCTGGTCGACGGCTGGTCGCTGGTGGCGGGAAGCCTGGTGCAGAGTTACGGGGGGTGATGACGCCAGCGGCGCATCCCCTCTGCCCCGACGATAGATAGCCTCCGCCCTCTCCCCGTCATTGCGAGGAGCCCTTGCGACGAAGCAATCCAGAATCCCACCGCGGAAAGATTCTGGATTGCTTCGCTGCGCTCGCAATGACGGAGGATGCGGCGCTGTCCCGGCCGCGCTTCGCGCGGAAGCAGGGTTCCTACCGCGTCATCTTGATCTGCCGCACGACGGGGATCGTCGGCAGCGAGCCGGTATGATCGGTCTCGTCCTTGGCCTGCGGGGCGGCGGGGGCGCGCGCGGTGGCGTCGGGGAAACGCTGCTTCATTTCGCGGAGGAAGCCGTCGAGCGTGTCGACGCTTGCAGCGAGCTTTGCAATGTCGGCGAATTCGGCGCTGGAGGCGCCCGCCGGCTTGCTGGCGATGTCGAAGGCGAGCCGGTCGGCGCTCTCGCTCATCAGGGGGGCATATTTCTCGCGGAAGCGCGACAGCCCGATCGAGTCGTCGGCGAGCGCATAGCCGACCGCGGCACGGATGATGTCACTCTTCTCCACCGCATTGAGCGGCTTGAAGTCGCGGAAGCGGTCGCCGTAATAGAGCTCGATCTGCTCGGCGGACTCGCGCCAGCGTCGCCCTGCCCAGAAGATGTCGGACCGCAGCCGCAGCACCTCACGCCCACTGACGTTGGAGACGATGTCGAGCGCGAGATCATGGCGGCCGACGTCGCTCTGCGCGCGCGCTTCCAAGAGCAGGCGCTGCTGCCGCAACTCGCCGGAGAGATCGCTGATGCGGCTGGCGCGCAGCGACGTGATCGCCATGTCGGGCTTGCGGTTGGCGAGGTAAATCATGGCAAGGCGCGCGGCGACCTGCGCGCGCGCCGCGCCTTCGAGACGGTGGTCGACCTGGTATTGCAAGAGCTCGGCGGCCTGGTCGAGCAGATCGATCGAGGCGAGACGATCGGCCAGGCGGCGGATCAGCTCGTCACCGCGGCGGCCGATCGGCGTCAGCTCGCGGAACTCGTAGAACATCCCGAGCGCCTCGACCGGCGGCAGTTCGTCGCCCTTCGGCCCCAGGAAGATCTGCGTAAACAGATCCGACGCCAGATCCTGCGCCTGGCGCGAAGCTTCCGCGTTCGGCTGCAGCTTGGTCGCGGTACGCGCCGCGGTGAGCGCATCGCGATAGCGTCCGTTCTCGGAATAAAGCTGCGACAGCATCTGCAGCGTCTTGACCTCGATCGCGTCGCCGCGCCAGGTCATCGACAGCGTCTCTAGCTCTTTCAGCGCGTCTTCCTTGCTGATCTCGTCACGCTTCTGCCGCAGCGCGATTTCGAGCTGCTTGGCTTCGGCGGCGGCCGGCCGGTCATTCGATGCGACCGCGAATTTGTAATCGTCGAGCGCATCCCTGTCGTGGCCGAGCGCCTCGGCGAGCCGGCCGCGCAGCACGGCAAAGCCGGGCCCAGCCTCCGGCGAGACGCCAACAACCTCCATCTCGCCGCGGCGCTTCGAGGCACCGGCATAGTCCTTCACCTCGAGCGAGGCGCGCATCGCATCCATCGTCACGATGCGCTGGATGTCGAGCGGCAGCGAGGCGATGGCGAATTCGACATTCTTGAATTTTTCGCGGGCGTCCGCCCATTTGCCCTGGCGCGCATAGGCGAGTGCCTTCCAGAGCTGGGAATCGTGGCTGTTGCCGATCACGGGATTGGCGAGATCCTTCAGGCCCAGCGCCGGCCGGCCGATCAGAATGCTGGCGATCGCATGCATGATCAGCGCGCTGCTCTCCTCCTTGTTGAGAGGATCGCTCAGCATCAATTCGGTCACGGACTTGGCTTCGTGATACATCGCGCGCGACATGTAGAACTGGGCGAGATCGAGCCGCGGCAGCGAACGCTGCGCCGGCTCGACGGCCGAGATCGCCGTGATCAGATCGCTTTGGCGGGTCCAGAAATCTTCCGCTTGGCCCTTGCGCCAGCCCTCGGGATTGAAGATCGGCCGCACCGCAGTCGGTGCCCGCTCGGCCGAAACGTCGACCGGCGACAGCGTCAGGCCGCCCTTCTTGCCGAGGATGACCTTGTCCGATCCGACCTCAATGCCGACTTCGTCGGAGTTCGGCCGGATCGCGATGCCATGCGCGGATTCCAGCAGCGAGAGATCGACGAGATCCTGCCGCTTGATGAAGCCGCGGACCGGCCGTTGCGCGGTGACGACGTAGAGCATGTCGCCGGCATCAGGGTCGGTGAGCTTGTGCAGCAGGCCCGGATTGGCAAAGGGGATGGCGATGTTGGCGAGCGCGGGATCGGTGATGTTGCGCGAGATCAGCAGCGGCAGCGGCGTTGCCTGGATCTTGTCGGCGAGCGTCAGCAGCCAGTTGGTCTCCTTGCCGACCTCCTCGCTGGTCAGCGAATAGACCAGCGGCCGGGTGAGACGGATGCGTATCGCCTGCCCCTTCTCGAGCGGCATGCGGCTGACCTCGCCGATCATCGCACCACCCCGTGTGCGGATCGCCTCGATGTCGATCGGCTTTGGCGAGTCGAACACCAGCCATACCGTGTCGCCGCGGCGGAACGCGGCCGCCGGCGTTGCGACAGGAATCGGGAATGTCACGCGCAGGCCATCGCTGTCGCGGCGCGCATCGACGCTGGCAACAGGAGGCGGCGGCGCGGCCTGAGCCTCAGCGGGCGCAGGCTTGGGCCCTTCCTTCGGAGCTTCCTTGATCGCTTCCTTAGGCTCTTCCTTGACCGGCTCCTTCGCAGCTTCCTTCACCACCTCGTTGGGCGCTTCGGTTACTACCGGCTTGGCAGGAGCAGCAGGCGCGGCGGCTTCCATTGCGGGCGGCGCGGTCTTGGGCGCTTCCGTGACGTGCGGAGCTTCGGTCGAGGTTATTGCCGGTGCCGGCTTTGGCGCCTCGGCGGACGGCATCGCAGCGGATGCTTCCGGCTTCGCCTCCGATTTCACCTCGGGCTTCACCTCAATCCTGGCTTCGCGCGCGATCGCCTCCGAGGTCGGCGGCTTGATCTCGCCATGGGCGTCCTTCGGCTTTGCGACCGTCGGCTTTTCAGCGGCCGGCGCCGGTCCGTGACCGCCGGATTCGGCCTTTGCGATCGTGGCTTCAGGCGTCGCCGCCTTGCCCTTGTCGGGCTGGAACGCGATGTCGACGACGTAGTTCTTGTCATCGCGGAAGGAGTGCACGTCGGAATCGCCGATCAGCGCGATCTCGACGCTGGTCTGGTCGATGTCGGACTTCTGCTTGATCGACGCGACATTCGGCGGCGCGGCGACGACGGCATCGGCGAGGTCGAAGCTGAGATTGGCGTTGAAGGCGAGCGTCAGCTTCTGCTCGTTGAGCACGGAGGAGACGCCGACGCCGTCGGGCATCTCGAACACGAAGCGCACGAAGGTCGGCTGCACCGAGGCGCGCACGCGGATCGGTGGCCGCTTCTTGCTCTCGGCCGCAGCGCGCTGGGCGCGCAGCGCGCGCTCGGCAGCGCGCGCGCGTTCGGCGAGTTCCTTGACCACCTCCTGGGGCAGGCTCGGTGGCGGCCCCTTCCAGCCTTCCGGCATCAGATCGATAAAAGTACGCTCGCCGGCATTCATGGTGTTGACGGTGACGCGCCGCGCCAGCGACAGCCGGATCGCGCTGCCGTCGGGGTCTCGGCGGGCGGAGTTGACGTAATCGGGTGCGCCTTCCGGCACGCGGTCGACGGGAACGTCGACGGGACGGTCAAAGCGGATGATGAGGATGGAGCCGGCGGTCGTGACCTCGGAGGGAACGTCCTCGCCGAGCTTGATCACAAGACGGGCAAAGCCGCCGCCAGCTGAAAAGCTCGCCTCGCCCCGGACCGCATCGGCAGCTCGGGCACCATTATCAAGGCCGATCAGCAGACAGGCCGCCAACAAGACAGCCTTGCGGACATGACGCGACAGCCCCAGCGCCAAAGCGCGGGCTCGCGACATCAATCCAGCGGCAGCCTCTCGCGCCATTGGCGGCACTTCTTCCGGTTCGGCGGTCCATGCCGGCACTGGCGCCGGCCCGTGCCGTCGACTGTAGGTTTTGCCAATTAAGGACTTGTTAATGCTGTAATGACGACTTGATCCGGCACAATGTGTCGCGACGCCTTGTTCGTGGACCGAGACGTTCGCGCCCAGAATCTGGCGAGCAAGTGGTTAAGGAGGAGTTGACGCCTGCAAGCCGACCGCAGCTTCAATGTTGCTTTCCCGCGCCATCCGGCGCAGAGGAGCTCTCCCGCTCGAGACAAGCATCATCGTCGGTGTCGCCATCTTCCTCTTGCGGCGGCAATATATGCTGGTGGCTCAGCGCGGACGTCCAGGCAAACGTCATCGCCGCGATGAGCAGCCGATTGGCGGCTTCGATTGCGCGTTCTGCTGCGGACGAGTAGTTCATGGCTTCCTCCCGCGCTGCCGATTGCGAATGGCCGAAGCCTAGGACGAACTCTTCAGCCCCACTGTACTCCACTTCACATTTGTGCGCGTCAACTCATCGCAGCCTCAGAAGATGCCGCTTGTTCTCGCTGCAGCCGAAACGCGAGTAGACGTGCTGCGCACGTACAACCCCCGAGACGTTGCGGTCCATCAACGACTCTGAATCAGATGTGATCACGGCGATTCGAATTCGATTGGTCAGCTTGGGGGGCAATCAATGAGCGGAGAAGCCAACTGCATTGTGTGTAGCAGGGCCAGAGCGGTCGTAGCCGTCTTTCCAATCGCGCGGGGCTATGCCCTAAAGGTATATGAATGCCCCTGCTGCCACAGCACCCTGCATCTCGTGACTCGCGTTGAGAACGCAGCGCTGATCAAGCAACACTGCGAGTCCCTCCTTCCCGTCGAGAATCCGCTGAGCTCGACTGGTCGCAAGGGTCAACAGCGGGTCGCGAATTAGACACGCAACGCGTCCGCCGCGTGCACGCAGGTTGCCGCCGCGCGCCGCGCCTCTTGAGCCCTCAATTCGGCTTTTGCGTCGGCTTGCCGTCGATCTTGGGGAGATCGCCGGCGGAGGCAGCCTGATCCCCGCCCCCATTGGCGCGGCGGGCCATCTCGACCGTCAGCCGCTCGGCGGCTTCCGACGACATCAGGCCCAGGATATCGGACATCTTTCGCGGGGCGATCGCCGAGGCGATCTCGATCAGCACGCCCATTTCCAGCCGGTCGAACACCCGCGCGGCGTCCTTGGGCTTCATGCCCTCATACATGGTCACGAGGCCCTTCAAGCGCTGGGCCTCCGCGGCTTTCTGCTCGGCCTGGGTCGCGGTGATGCGGGACTCCACCGCCTTCATCTCCTCGACCTTGTTCTCGATGCGCTTCTCGGCCGACTTCAAGAGGCTCTCGCGAATATCGATCTCGCGCTGGCGGGACTCGATCTCCTGGCGGCGCGCCTGCAACCGCTCAAGGATCGCGCGCTCCGAGGCCGAGACCTGCGACTGGGCCTCGTCCATCTTGACCGGGGTGCCCTCGAGCTTGGTCTCGGGGGCGGCCGGCTTCGGAGCTTCCTTCGGCGCTCCGTGCGTCGAGCCGGTGATGTCAGGGTCTTCGCCCCCGGGAAAATTCAAATTCTCCTGCGCCCAGGACTTCTTCACATGGTTCGGCTGGTAGTCGAAGACATAGCCGCCATTGATCACGAGGCCCGCCACCTTCAGCGTGGCGAGACCTGCGACCGCAACCAGGACGACCGGAATGACGCGGATGTTACGAAAGGACTTCATACCCTGACTTTATGCGGCAAGACCGTTGGACCCAAGGCCGTTGGACCTGCGTCGCTCCGAGAAGGCTTCGGCGGCAGCGGCCACCGCTTTCGCCGCCGACGGCTTGGCGACGGGGGCGGCTGCGGCTTCCGGATTCGTGACGGGGCGCGCCGCGATCGCGATCTTGGAGAGGCGGCGCACCACGTTGTCGGCTTCGCCGAGCTGTTTGTGCAACTGGCCGGACATCTGCGTGGCGGCGGCAAGCTGGCTGCCGAGATTCTCGTTGACGTCGCGCACCGCGAGCTTGAGCCCGCCGATCGCGCGCTCGGCGATCTCGGTCGCGGTGATCAGCTCGCCGATGACAGCCTTCAGCGAATGCTCGTCCGCCTTCAGCCGCGTCAGCCGCTTGTTGAGCAGGATACAGTAGCCGATCGTGAGCATCAGCAGGATGGCCACCAGCGTCTCGATCGCCATTCCTAGGGAGTGGTTCATGGGGCCTCCATCAGCTTGTTCTGCTCGTCCACCTTCTCGAACATCGCAAGTGTCGTACTTGGCTTGCGCAAGGGTTTCGTCACGCGAATCGCAACGCGCTCTCCGACCCGGCCCATGCGTCCTTCGGTGATCGTGACATCGCCGCACCGCACGGTGACGTTGGCATCGGCGCGCATGTCCAGCGGCAGCGTGTCTCCGACCTTCAGCCGCATCAGCTGCTTGAGCGGAATGTCGGCCTCGTAGAGCACGGCGTCGACGGAAATCTCGGCCTGGACGATCTCGGTGGCGAAATGACCCTCCCAGATCTGGTCGCGGCCGAACTTTTCGCCCATGAACATCTGGAGCAAAACGGCCCGGATCGGTTCGATGGTCGCGTAAGGCAGCAGCAGTTCGATGTTGCCGCCGCGATCTTCCATGTCGATGCGCAGGCGCACCAGGATCGCGGCGTTGGCGGGACGGCTGATCGCGGCGAAGCGCGGATTGGTCTCGAGCCGGTCGATCGTGAAGGTCACCGGCGACAGCGGCCGGAACGCCTGCTCGGCATCGGTCAGCACCACCTCGACCAGCCGCTTGACCAGCTCGGTCTCGATCGTGGTGTAGGGCCGGCCCTCGATGCGGAGTTGGCTCGAGCCGCGGCGGCCGCCGAGCAGCACGTCGATCATCGAGTAGATCAGGTTGGAATCGACCGTCGCCATGCCGAAATTGTCCCACTCCTCGGCCTTGAAGACCGAGAGCACGGCAGGCAGCGGGATCGAGTTCATGTAATCGCCGAACCGCACCGAGGTGATGCGGTCGAGCGAGACTTCGACGTTGTCGGAGGTGAAATTGCGCAAGGATGTCGTCAGCAACCGCACCAGGCGGTCGAAGACGATTTCGAGCATCGGCAGACGCTCGTAGGAGACCATCGCCGAATCGATGATGGCGCGGATGCCGGAATGGTCGTCGAGCGTGACGTCGCCGACGGTGAAGCCGAGGAGATTGTCGATCTCCTCCTGCGACAGCACCCGCTCGCCGGAGTTCTTGCCGGTGCCGAGATCGCGACTGCCGTCCTCGACCATGGCCGCCCATTGCAGGGCCATGGTCTCAGACAGCTCGTTTTCGGCAGCAGCCTTCGCGGCCTCCGCGGGATCCTCGGAATCGAGCGACGCCTCCCATTGGGCGGCAATCGCATCCTGGTCCATCTGCTCGTTGCCGGCCATGACGCTAGCCCGTACCCTTCCGCAGCATCCTCACTGGAGCACGACTTCCTTGAACAGCACCGCGCTGACCTGCACCGGCGCGACCGCGGCGTTGACGCGTTTGGTCAGCTCTTCCTTGAGACGGAAGATGCCGGCGGAGCCGTTGAGGTCGGAGGAGCGCAGCTCGCGCACATAGGTCTGGAAGATATCGGTGACGCGCGGCATCGTCGGCTTGATCGCCTCGACCTGCTTCTCTTCCTTCAGCTCGAGCACGATTTTGAGCTTCAGATATTGCACGCGTTCGCCGGGCGCGCCGGCGAGGTTGACCATCATGTCGGGCACCTCGACGAATACCGGCGGCTTCGGCGGGGGTGCGACCTCGGCATGGTGCTCGTCTTCGCCATGGCGGAAGAACAGGAACCAGGTCGCGGCACCGCCGCCGAGCACGACCAGCGCGCCGACGACGATCAGGATCAGCTTGAACTTGCTTTTGGGGGCAGCGGCTTCCGCGCCTTCGGCGACTGCACCGCCTTCCGCTCCATTCTCTGCCATGATCGTCCGGGCTCGCTCATCTCAAAAAGGGCCGAAAGAGCGAAGCCTCCTGGCAGACAGTGACGCGATACAAATGCCCCAGCGCAAAGCGCTCCTCTTACCTGCAAACGCTACGGTAATAATGGTTAACGGAACCTTTCGATCGGGCCTCCACTAGGAAAAATCTGCCGGGCAAACATGGCTAACAGAACCTTTCTGCCCGCCGCCCGCGCCGCTGAAAAATAGCCAACTCATTGTAATTGCATATCATTTCAGGTTGGCACGGCTTTCGCTGAGAGAGGGGCGAGACTGAACGGTTTGGGAGAACCCGACGGTCTCGTTCACGGGATCGGCCAAGGCGCTTGGGAGAGCGAAATGGCGGATCTCACGCAGGGGAGATTGACCGATGCAGAATGCGCTTCTGATCGGCTTGTCACGGCAGATGACGTTGGAACGGCAGATGGATGTCATCGCCAACAACGTCGCCAATGCCAATACCAACGGCTTCAAGGCCGACCATTCGCTGTTCGAGGAGTACCTCAACTCGAACGCGCATGAGGACAATTTCGTCGGCTCCGACCGCCGCGTCTCCTATGTGCAGGACCGCGGCACCTACCGCGACGTCGGCCAGGGGCCAATGGAGGCGACCAACAACCCGCTCGACATGGCGATCAGCGGCAACGCCTTTTTCGCCGTGCAGGCCAATGGCGCCGAGCGTTACACCCGCGACGGCAAGTTCGCGCTCAGCAGCACCGGCCAGCTCATGACCTCCGACGGCAATCTCGTGCTCGGCACCGGCGGCCCGATCGTCTTCCAGCCGACCGACCACGACATCAACGTCTCCCCCGACGGCACCGTCACTGTGCTCGAAGGCACGGCCAAGACCGACTCGATCCGCGGCAAGATCCGCATGGTGACGTTCGACGATCCGGCCAAGCTGACCAAGCTCGGCGCCAATCTCTACGGCGCCGGCTCCGCCAACCAGCAGACCGACGCCAAATCCACCCTGCAGCAGGGCTACATCGAGAAGTCGAACGTGAATTCGGTCGGCGAGATGAGCCGCATGGTCGAGGTCATGCGCAGCTACACCGCGATCGCCAACCTGCTCCAGCAGCAGAGCGACCTCCACAAATCGGCGATCGAAAAGCTCGCCGACGTTCCGGCCTGATTAGGGGACCACTGACATGCAAGCGCTCCACACCGCTGCGACCGGAATGGCGGCACAGGAACTGAACGTTCAGGTGATCTCCAACAACATCGCCAACCTGCGCACCACCGGCTTCAAGAAGCAGACCGCAGCGTTCCAGGACCTGATCTACGAACACATCCGCCGCGTCGGCGCGCAGGCCTCGGACCAGGGCACCATTCTGCCGGTCGGCGTTGACATCGGCGGCGGCGTCAAGACCGTCGGCACCCCGCGCAGCATGACGCAGGGCACGCTGTCGCAGACCGGCAACGACCTCGATCTCGCGATGTCGGGCGAAGGCTTTTTCAAGATCCTGATGCCTGACGGCACCTACCAGTACACCCGCGACGGCACGTTCCAGATGGACAACCAGGGCCGCGTCGTCACCGCGCAGGGCAACCCGGTGCAGCCGACCATCACGATCCCGAACAACGCCTCGGGCATCACCGTCAACGAGCAGGGCCAGGTGTCGGTGACGCTGCCGGGCTCGTCGAGCAACACCATCCTCGGCCAGATCGGCGTGACCCGTTTCATCAACAAGGCCGGCCTGCAGCCCGTCGGCAGCAACCAGTTTACCGAGACGACGTCGTCGGGCGCGCCGCAGGACGGCACCGCGAACTCCGAGGGCTACGGCAAGATCACGCAAGGAAGCCTCGAACAGGCCAATGTCGACGTCGTCTCGGAGATGAGCGACCTGATCGCCGCGCAGCGCGCCTACGAGATGAACGCCAAGGTGATCAGCGCCGCCGACCAGATGATGCAATCGACCACGGCGCTGTTCCGCTGAGGTGATGATCATGATCCGCGCGACGCTTGCCACCCTCTCCGCCCTGCTCGTGCTGGCGCTGCCGGCGCAGGCCGCCGACGACGGCATCGCCGCGCCGACGCTGCGCGCCAGCATCACCGTCACGTCCGACGTGGTGCGGGTCGGCGACCTCATCGAGAACGCCGGCTCGGCCGCGCTGATTGCGGTCTACCGCTCGCCCGATCTCGGCACCACCGGCGCATTGCCCGTTGCCCAGGTCGTGAGCGTGCTCCGCGCCAAGCAGGTGATCGGCGTGATGACCGGCGACATCAGGGAAGTCCAGGTCACGCGGCTTGCCCGCACCTTTGCCAACAAGGATCTCGAAAACGCGGTCGGCTCCGCGCTCGAGCGCCGCTTCGGGCTTGGCGACGCCGCCAACATCACCGTGACCTTCGACCGCGGCATTTCCGACATGCGGCTCGATGCCTCAAACACCGGCGCGCTGCAGCCGGTTGCGACGCGCTACGATGCCCGCAGCGGCCGCTTCGACATCGCCTTCGAGATCAACAACGACAGCAGCCCGGCGCCGACCAAGCTGCGCTTCACCGGCACCGCGATCGAGACCGTGGAGGTCGCCGTCCTGACCCGCGACATCGAACGCACCGAGACGCTGAAATCTTCCGACGTCGCGCAGGAGCGACGGCCAAAGGCCGAAGTGACGGGCGAACCTGCGCTGCGCGACCGCGCGGTCGGTATGCAGCTTCGCCGGCCGATGCGCGCGGGCACGCCGATCCGCGCCGCCGACATCGCCAAGCCCGAATTCGTGTCGCGCGACCAGAGCGTCACCGTCATCTACCAGGTCCCCGGAATCCACCTCACCACCCGCGGCAAGGCGATCGAGAGTGGCGCCGAGGGCGACACCGTGAGCGTCCTCAATTTGCAGACCAAGCGTACGCTGACCGGCGTCGTCACCGGCCGCGGCCAGGTGACCGTGCTGGGCGCCAGCCAGTCCGCACCGATGGAGACTGCGGTCGAGCAGACCTCCTCGCTTAGGCGTGACGAAGCGCCCGCTCCTGTCGACACTGCAGCCCTCGTCCGGAACCTGGTCCAGGCCCCCGCGTCACCGGCGCAGATCGCACAAGCCCAGATCCCGCAAGTTCGCGTCTCGCAAGCTCCAGCCAAGCAAGCTCCAGCCAAGTCAGAGTAAGTCATGTCCTCGTTCAGTTCGGCTTCCCGTCTTCGTCGTATCGCGATCTCTGCCCTGCTGCTCGCCACTTGCGCGCTCGCAAGCGGCTGCTCCTCGATTGACCGTCTGTCGCAGATCGGCGAGCAACCGAAGCTGTCGGCGATCGACAATCCGACGACGCAGCCCGGCTACAAGCCGGTGCAGATGCCGATGCCGAAGCCGGAAGTCGCCTCCTACAATCCGAACTCGCTGTGGCGGAACGGCAGCCGCGCCTTCTTCAAGGATCAGCGCGCGACCCATGTCGGCGACCTCCTGACCGTGACCGTCAATATCACCGACAAGGCCAATCTCTCCAACGAGACCCAGCGCAGCCGCACCAATTCGGAAGATTCGGGCATCACCGATTTCATCGGTTCGAAGACGCTCGGCGTCCAGGCGCAGAAGGTGCTGCCCGGCCGCATCCTCACCGCCGACTCCACCGCCTCCAGCGACGGCAAGGGCAGCGTGCAGCGCACGGAAGCCTTGCAGACCAACGTCGCGGCGGTCGTGACCCAGGTGCTGCCGAACGGCAACCTCGTGGTCGAAGGCAAGCAGGAGATCCGGGTCAACTTCGAGATCCGCGAGCTCGTGGTCGCCGGCATCGTCCGCCCCGAAGACATCCAGAGCGACAACACCATCGATTCCAGCAAGATCGCGCAGGCCCGCATCGCCTATGGCGGCCGCGGCCAGATCACGGACGTGCAGCAGCCGCGCTACGGCCAGCAAGTCATGGACGTGCTGCTGCCCTTCTAGCCCTCTCCCGAGCTCCCACATCGTGTTCGCGAACCTAGGCGCGAACGACGATGTACGACGCGGCCCTCGCCAGCTCCCCTGGCGAGGGCCGCATGTATTTTGCAAGGTGTTGCTGTCATCGTCCGCGAAGGCGGACGATCCAGTACTCCGAGACCTTCGTTGCTGAACCGATACAGCACGGTGTACTGGATTCCCGCCTTTGTGGGGAATGACATCGGAGAGAGTCGCAACGCCTCACGTAAACTCCGCCTCCACCACTCCGAGCCCATCCAGCTCCATCCGCACCTTGTCGCCGGCTTTCAGCCACAGCGTCTTCACCAGGCTTCCGGTCAGCACGAGCTGTCCCGCGTGCAGGCCCTTGCCTTCGGCGGCGAGGTGGTTGGCGAGCCAGGCGAGTGCGTTGTGGGGATGGCCGAGCACGTCGGCACCGGTGCCGTGGCTGACCTCCTCGCCATTGACGAGGGCGCGGCCCTTGACCGCCTTCAGGTCCGGCACCGCCGAGCGCGGAACGGAGGCGCCCAGCACGCAGCCGGCGGCAAAGAAATCATCCGCAATCAGCGTCGGCGCGCCCATCGTCTCCCATTTCACGTAGCGGTCGTCGACGATCTCGATCGCGGGATGATAGGCCTCGACGGCTTCGCCGACCCATTCGGCGGTGAACGGCGCCTCGCCGGCGGCGAGGTTGCGCTTCAGGCGCACAGCGATCTCGCACTCGACGCCGACATGGACATAGTCGGAGGCCGCGAGCTTGACGCCGCTGTCGTGCACGCCCTTCTGGAACACGCCGCCGCCGCAGGGGTGCGGGATGCCGATATAGTCCTGCATCACCTGGCTGGTGCAGCCGACCTTGTAGCCGACCAGCGGCCCGACATTCTTCAGCAGCAGATCATGCAGCGCGCGCTGGACCTGGTAGCCCTCGGCCTCGTCATCAGGCGGAACCTCGAGCGCTGCGAGCGGCGCATGGTTGCGGCGCGCCAGCGCGATCGCCTTTGCGGCTTCGAGAATTTTGTCCATCGGCGCCGGCTCCCACGCTACCCAATCGAGGGCGGCAGTGGAGCATCCCCGCCCGGGCCTGACAAGCGCGGGCGGCTTGTGGCATCACGCCTTGACCAGGCCGAGCCGGATCCTTGACGCTGCTGGAATGCCTGACGCGGCCGAGCATCGCCTGCAAGGGAATCCGGCTCGTGGCGCGCCGCACCGGCCAGTCCGGGCCTGGAGCCGCGGAACCCGGCGCGCCCGCGGTCCCAGTTCCCGCCGCAGATGCGGCTTGCGGCCTGCTGCCGCCGGTTAAGGAAATATTGAGCTGGTCCAAGCCTTATGGAGATGCACGCCTTACAGCGTCGCATGAAGCCTGGTTGCAGTGAAGCCGCTGGATCAGTGTCTCAGCATCCGAGACGATCTCGTTGATGCGACTCGCAAAACCTCCCGCACCTGAAGTGAAGGCTGTTTCTGATGTGAACTCACGTGAGCTTGCAGCAATCGACTCTACCTCCTTGATCGCGATTCACTTTTCGCGATTGCGCTCGCGCGTCGAAGCGCGCGGCGGCAAACGTCAGGCAAAAATATCGATTGCGGCGCGAAACGGCGCCGTGAGTCCAATAAGAACGGGGCACCTAAGGCATTGAAATTGCTTGAAGTCGCCGCCAATGAACGAGTCAGCATCGACTTTAGGAACGGGACGATCAGCGGCCTTTGACGATAGGATCGGGGCGCACGATGCAAAGCATTGAAACCACGCGAGACCTAGAGTTCTCGTCGGCGACGGCGATCCGCCGATACCGGAACGACGGGTGCGCCGTGGTAGGATCGCGGTCGGCAGCGTGAGGAGGAATCCGTTCGGCCTCCGCGTTGGCTTGTTAGGAGGGCGAATATGGACGTCACCGTCGCATCCGCGTCCGAACTGATCGACCTCTTCGAGGAACTGTTGTCGGCATACGGCATCAGCGTTCCACAGCACTCGGAGACTGGCGCGGACATGCTCTCAATGTGGAAGGTGTTGGAGCGTGTTCGGGCCGGGTTTAGAGGGAGTCCGGACGAACTCCGGCATGAATACACGGCCGGATTGGCGGCACACGATCTGGCAGCGAAAATGCTCGACGTGAGCCAACGCCCGCAATTCGCGGATTTGGTGCCGCATCTCGAGTTGCTGGCAAAAGGAGCAATTCATCTGACGGCCCCACCGCCAGCCTACCCGGACGGGTACAACAAGCTGATCGAACTCTACTGGGCCGGTCTCTGCCTCGGCGCTGGTTTGACCATCGACCTCGATCACCCAACCAACTCCAACGGCCAAAATCCGGATGTGATTACCGGAACAGATCTGAGGCGATCCAGGCATGGCTACGCGTTTAAGACGGTTCGATCGCCGTACACGCAGAACATGCTCGATCATCTTGAGAAAGGCATCAATCAGATCGAGGTATCGTCGAGCACCGATGGGATCGTCGCGTTCAATCTGACGCCGCGGCTGCTTCAGGCGCACGCGGTCTGGCCCGAAGGGGGGTGCTTTGCTGATTGGCGCCTCCCCGCGATCCATCTAGCCGAGGCGTGCCGGCAGATGGTCGGACAGATCGTCGTCGACAATGGTCAGGCGAAGATCGACGCTCTCTTCCACGGCAAGAAGGCGACCGGGTCGGTACTTTGTCTCGCGTTCTGTCCCACCGTTGCCCTGCATCCCGAGAACAGTAGGCCGGTCGTCATGCCGTTGAAGGTCGGCACTGTAGTTGCGATTTCGGAGGAAAACCCGCTCTCCGATGCCTTCGGAACCGAATTGACGGTCCTGAACCACATGATGCAGGCTTCGTTGGGGTGAGTTTGCTTCGACTACCGGGACGATATAATCGTCTAAATCACGAAGGCGCCCTGCAAACCTTGAGGACTCGCTGACCAGTTTTAGCCGTTGCGCGTGTACCGGTCTCAGAACCTTGTGGAATGGGCAAAGCGCATGATCCAGGGCATTTCAGACTTCGGTCCGCGCCGACGATCCCAGCGTTGCTGTGCCTGATCCTTAGCCGCCATTGACGGCCAACCGCAGCTGTAAGCCCACCATCTCGCAGCCTCGCACACTGATCCAAATTCAGTGTCGATCCGGTCGGTGGAACAGACCTGTCGTAGGATCGCGCGAAAACCCGATCTCGGCCATGAAGGCGGAGAAAGTCGTGTAGGCCACCGTCAGTTTGTTGATCTCGTTGAATTTCTTCCAAAGCGCGTGCGCGCTTCGTGCAGGATCGGCCTCGATCATCGCGACGATTGCGGCCGCCCAGGGGGCGAGCTTCCCGACCGGTCGCACCCGGCCGGTCTCTTCGAACTCCTTGGCCCATTTGGCGACCGTGCAATGATGCACGCCCAACCGTTGGGCGACGTGGTGCGGCGTCAATCCGCTTTTTACGGCAGCGACCGCCTCCTCCTTGTCCTTCTGCGAGAGCCGATGGTTCTCCCGCTTTCCGGGAACAACTTCGTCGAGAGGCTTCGGCTGCAAATGCAGCGTAGCCTCGAAAAGCTTGCGGTCGTAGACCTTGCCCTTCTCGCCGATGAGGGAGGCCACCGGTAGCACGCCGACGGACTTCAGCCACCGGTTCAGCTGAGCCATCTGGTTGAACACGCTCGCTCTGATCATTTCGGGGCCGAAAATGTACTGCCGGCCAACCTTTTGCACGTCCGCACGCGCGAACATCGCGAACTGCCCTTCCCTCTTCGACAGCAACCCGCTCCTGGCTAGGGCCGCAATTCAAGCCCGTCCCCGCAGCAGCCGCCAGCGAAACACGGCGCGGACGCTTGACTCCTGCGAACAAAATGAGAACATCCTCCGATGACCGCTGCCCCCGAGCCATCCGGACCGTCCCCCGACGACCTCGATGCCGCCGCCGACCAGGCCATCGCGGCCTGCGGCGGCGACGCCCGGGAAGCCGTCAAGGCGCTCATCGTTGCGAACGGCTTCCTCGAGGCGCAGGTCGAGGAGCTCCGGGCTTCTGTTTCCGCCGGCTACTCGCGCGGCCGGTTCGACCTCCCGCGCGATCGGAAGGATTGGTACGACTGAGATGTCCGAGGTCACCTACTACGTAGCCCTGCCCTTCGTGGCCGCCGACGACGGCGTCGCCGCCGGCGAGGCGGTCGAGTGCTTCAATCCGAACGCTGCCGTGATGAAAGCCGAGGCGCTTTCGCGGAAGCCCGGCATCGTCGGCGCCGTCGCGTTCAGCCGCAGCGGGGATCCTGCGACGGGCGACTTCGGAGATGCCACCGTGATCCGGAAGTTCGGCGAGGTGCCGGACGACCTCAGTACCCTATGAGACTTCACTGGGTCCGGAATGAGATCCGCCGGCTTGCGCGGGCTGATCCGAACCCAGGAGCGCGAGATCCAGATGCTGCAGCGGGCCAGCGTCATTCACGGACCGGCTCAGATGGTCGGCGCTCTCCGCACGCGTCGAGAGCGGCGGCTCGGCGAGGCCGAATTGAGTGAACGGGGGGAGACCGCCTCGCGGCAGTCTCCCCCGAAAGGTATCAGTCTCAGGCCGCTCGTTTGAACGCTTCCTGGGCGGCCTGGTTGGCGCGATCGAAGCTGGTCCGCGTTTCGGCCAGAGCCACCATCAGGGCGGACCATGACTGCGCTCCGGCCTGGCTTAGCTTCTGGAGCTTTCCCTCCGCCTCGGCCGCCTCGGCCTTCATGCGCTTCACGGCCTCCTCTATTTGGGCCCGACGCTCTGCAGCAAACTGCTTGCCATCGCCGGCGATCTTGTCGGCCGCTTCGCGCCAGGCGTTCAGCTGGGCTGCGGCCTGAACCTCGAAAGCGGCCCGCTGCTGTTCGACCCGCTTGCTGAAGCCATCGACGTATTTCGCCACATCGGCCTCGAAAGCCTTCCAATCCACTTCCAGTTTTGCCTTGGCGGCAACGAAGGCCGCTTCGTTCGCCTCGGCTTGCTTCTTGACCGTCTTTCGGAACTCACTTTGCTTGGCCCGAAGGTCGGCGCGAAGTTCGTTGGCCTTGGCTCGAAGCTCCGCCTGCACCTCCCCCGCTTTGCCATCGAGAAAGGTGAGCGTGGCTTCCATTTCGTCGAGCCGCTCCTTAGCCCAAGACTGAAAGTTTGCTTGCGTGCTCATCGCTCGTCTCCATCGGTTTCATCGACGCGATCAGCGTACGCACCCTGCGCCTGCTCCACCTTGACCAGGATCAACTCGGCTCGCCGCTCCGCCGTCCATCACCGGCGCACTGGCGCGACGCGCCGGTTCGCAAACGCCGCGCCGATGCAGGGCCTGAGCGGTTTCGGAGCAAAATCCCGGACCTCGCTTCCTACCCGTTTCGCTGCGCGGTCCAATATCCCGAGCAGCGCCCGCCCGCTGCGTGGCCACTCCAGCTCCCGCGACCGGCGTCTCGCGTCAACCTCCCGGACCCTGCTGCGTATTTGTCGTGGACCGTAACCGAGGCGTGAACCGCGCCCGAACGTCCGACGTGGCCGGCGAATTTCACCAGGTTGGGATGCGTGACGAAGCCGTCGTTTATGTTCACGGTAAAGCTGTAGGTCGGATCACAGCTGCCGCGCTGCGTGACGAAAAGGAGATTCCAGGATCCATCGTAAGAGGTTCGAGCCTCGACGGCCGTCGCCAGGGTAAGGCAGGCACAGCCGACGACGCTCGCGAGTAGTCGCTTGTTCATGATCTTCTCTCCAGATGATTTGTTGATGTTCGGTACCAAGGGAGCGCAGGTGGGAGCACCGTCGCTTGATCTAACCCATGTGTTCGCGAGAACTTCTTTAGCGGTCCGCTTCTCGGTCGCTCGTTTTGGGCGGCCTACGCGGCCGTCCAGCCGCCGTCGACGGAAAGGTTGGCACCGGTGATCTGAGCGGCGTCCTGGCTGCACAGGAACAGCGCCAGCGAAGCGACCTGTTCCACCGTGACGAATTCCTTCGTCGGCTGGGCCGCGAGCAGGACCTCGCTGATCACCTCATCCCGCCTCATGTTGCGCGCCACCATCGTGTTCGGGATCTGCTTCTCCACCAGCGGCGTCCAGACGTATCCGGGGCTGATGCAGTTGCAGGTGATCTTGGACCGGGCGAGCTCCAGCGCCACCGTCTTGGTGAGTCCGACGATGCCGTGCTTGGCGGCGACGTAGGCCGACTTGAAGGGCGAAGCGACGATCGAATGCGCCGAGGCCGTGGTGATGATCCGGCCCCAACCGCGCTTCTTCATGCGGGGCACGGCTGCACGGATTGCGTGGAACGCGGACGACAGGTTGATCCCGATGATCGCATTCCACTTGTCGACCGGAAACTCCTCGACAGGGGCGACGTGCTGGACGCCGGCATTGTTCACGAGGACATCGACGCTGCCGAAGGTGCTTTCCGCCAGCGCGATGAGCTCGGCGATCTGGTCCGGGCTTGCCATGTCCGCAGCCGAATAGGCCGCCTTGACGCCAAATTCCCTCTCGATCGCAGAGCGCTCGTTCTCGACATCGGCCCGCGCCCCCATTCCATTGAGCACGACGTTGGCCCCGGCGCCTGCGAAAGCACGAGCATACGCGAGACCGATGCCGCTGGTGGAGCCGGTCACGACTGCGACTTTACCTTTCAGAATACTCATTTTGCCTTTCCTTGTTGTACCGTGTGCGGCTCGTCGCCGCGGTGTTTTCGGACCTACGCAGCCCGTCGAGACTGCACTCAGGTGACCAGGGCTCTCTCATGGCCCCCGACGGGACGTCGGACCGGCTGCTGCAGATAGTCGTGAACGACCTTGCCCAATCCCAGCGTAAGGTCTGCACGGATGTGAACCGCGGAGACGATCTCGAGCACCGGCAAATCGGACACGGGAGCGAGGGCGTGAGGCGTCAAGGAGAGAGCGGCGGGTCCGGTCCACGCCCCCTTCAAGACCAATTGCTCGAGGTGATATTCGACGAGCTCGCAGATCCGCGGGCTGCCGTCGACGTGCGGAATGATCTTGAGCAGGAAGTTCGGCTCCTGCAGCGCGGCCTTCACCTGGGCCACGTCGGCTTCGCGGTGCTTGTATCCCATCGTGCCGGTCGCTACCCGCAGCGGACCGTAATCCAGCGTGCCGATGAGCGTATCGAGCTCGGTCCGCAAGGTCGGCTGGCCGAGCTTTTTCGGAAAGCCCCAGAGCTCCCGGCCACCCGCGATCGGTCCCTCATCGTTCAGGAACATGCAGTGGGTGTAGCCGCCCTTGCGTCCGCGGAACGACACAGGGATGACCTGGCCGCTCTCGGTATAGTCGCCGAAACCATTGGAATCCGGCATGCGGATGAATTCGTACTTGACCAGCGCTTCGCCTTCATCGAGATCGAGCGGAGCCGGGACGACCGATCGCAGCTTCGCCGGATCGGTGCGATAGGTGATGATCAGGTATTCGCGGTCGACGAAACGATACGGTCCCGGCGGATAGGCCGGATTCGTCAGCGGCATGGCGAACGCACGCCTAACGACCTCACTCTCGCGCATTTGAATTCTCCTGTGACTGGGAAGGGCCCGGCCGGCCTATTCGCGACCGTCGTGCTCAAGATCGAACGTGGAGACGCCGTCCGCACTCGTCGGGCGGGCCAGCACCTCGGGATGCCGAAGGGTGCGCAAGGCGTCGTGATAGCCGGCGCGCCAATGATCCTGCATCGACAGACGGGAAAACTCGTAGTCCTTGGAGTGGCCTTCGTAATCCCGCGCGCGATAGATCAGGTGGACCAGGCTGTGCACGTTGTTGGAGGCAGCAGTCCTGAGCAGCTTGACGTCGTCCTGTTCGCGCAGTTCTTCCGGCAGCCTGCTCAAGAGAGCCGCCAGGTCTCGCTGCAACCGGTGCAGGCTCTTGAACTGGTCGGTGCTCGCCCGCGTGCGACTGGAGTATTGGATCTCTTTCTGGCGAGTGATCACTTCCGCCATGTTGCCCGGGATCTGGCCGCGCGCGCTCCAGAGATCGACCTGAAACACGAGCGTGTCCTGTCGGGCGCCGCACTCGATCACCCACTGCAGCGGCGTGTTGGATACGAGGCCGCCATCCCAATACTGTTCGCCATCGATTTCGACAGCCGGAAAGCCCGGCGGCAGCGCACCACTCGCCAGAATGTGCTCCGGCCGGATGGTGTGGGTGGCAGTGTCGAAATAGACCATATTGCCGGTCCTCACGTTCACGGCCCCTGCGCTGAACCGCGTCACACCAGCGTTGATGCGATCGAAATCGACCAGGCGCTCCAGTGTCGTCTTCAGCGCGCTGGTGTCGTAGATGCTGGTGGCGGCAAGCGTTCCACCCGCTTGCAGCCACGGCGCGAACGGCCGCGCGGAAAAGAATCCGTTCGCCCCGAACATCGCCGCAAAGCCCGCATTCACCTGATTGAGAAAACTGCGAGTGTGATCGCCATTCATCCCATGGGTGAAAGGCGTGTCCAAGGTCACCTGCGTCCAAAACTCGCGGAGCCGGTCCACCCGGGCGTTCGGCGGATTGCCGGCGATGATCGCGGCATTGATCGCCCCGATCGAAATGCCCGCGATCCAGTCGGGATGGATGTCGGCTTCGGCCAAGGCCTCGTAGACGCCGCCCTGGTAGGCCCCCAAGGCGCCGCCGCCCTGCAGCAGCAGGGCGATGCAATCGAACGGCAGACGCCGGTCGGCGGTCGCGAGGTTCTGTCGAGGCTGAAAGTTCATTGTTGTTGCCCTTGATTTGGGATGGCTGAGGCAGCGCCTGTTCGGCCGGCCCGGCCCGTCGGCCGACCATTTAATAAACTATAACGTATAGTTTATTAAATGGTCAAGATGGCCACGTTCACATGCGCGTGCTTCGTCAGTCGCAGGCCAGAACGCGGCGGTGGCGGGTGTAGGTGTAGGTAGCAGTCGCCGTCGGACGAGTAGCCGCGTCCATAGGCGTAGCCCGCAGCGGCCCCCGCGTAAGCGCTCGCCGCATACGCACCACGATAGCCGTACCGCGATCCATCGTAACGGCCGTAGCCGCCGAAGCGGCCGGAGCCGACCGATGCAGCACGAGTGGCGCTCGCCGGTCCGCCCCTTCCGACCCCGGCGAGATCGCCGCGCACCGCGGGTCCTGCACCGAGACGAGGCGCCCCGCCGGCGAGGCCGGCACGCGGCGCACCGCCGGGTCCCATCGGAGGACGAGCCGCAAAGGCCGGAGGACCCCCCGCTGCGATCGGCGGCGGACCGCCGGCTGCCATCGGCGGAGGTCCCGCCATCGGGGGCGGCGGCGGAAACTGCGCGAACGCGTCGTGCGCCGACAGCGTCATTGTCGCGAACGTCGCGGCGAGCGACAGCATCAGTGTCTTTCGTGTCATGGTGTTTTCTCTCTCAAGACTGCGTTTCGAGGACAGGCGTCGGCTTGGACGCGGGAACGTGTGCCGGCATCTGCGCGTCCGGACGGGGAGTATCGTGCGCAGGCGCAGCAGGCTCCTGCGCCGATGCTTCGTGGTCGAGATCGGGCTGAATGCGGAACCAGGCCACATACAGCGCCGGCAGGAACAAAAGCGTCAGCAGCGTGCCGACGATGATGCCGCCCATCATCGCGTAGGCCATCGGGCCCCAGAAGATCTCGCGCGCGATCGGAATCAGGGCGAGACTTGCGGCGGCGGCGGTCAGCAGAATCGGCCGCATGCGATGCTCGGTCGCCTCCACCACGGCGTCCCAGGCCGGGCGCCCCTCCTTCCTGAGGTCCTCGATCTGCACGATCAGGATCACCGAGTTTCGGACCAGGATGCCGATCAGGGCGAGAACGCCGAGGATGGCGACGAAGCCGAGGGGCGCTCCGCTCGGCAACAGAGCCATGACGACGCCGATCACGGCGAGCGGGGCGACCGCAAACACCAGGAACAGGCGATGGAAGCTCTGCAGCTGGATCATCAGCACCGTCGCCATGACGAACAGCATGAGCGGAACGATGGCCACGATCGGCGCCTGGCTCTTGGCGCTCTCCTCCACCGAGCCGCCGATATTCACCGAATAGCCCGCCGGCAGCTCCTTGGTGAACTCCGCAACTTTCGGCGCGAGCTGATCGACCACCGTCTTGGGCTGCGCGCTGCCGACGACGCCCGCCTTCAACGTGATGGTCGGGATCCGCGCGCGCCGCCAGATCGTCGGCTGCTCGAGCTCGTAACGCAGATTAGCCACGGCCCCGAGGGGCACGGACTGACCGCCGACGCCCGTCAACTGCAGATCGCGCAGAGTATCGATGGACGCACGCTCCGCCGCCGTCGCCCGTCCCGTGACATTGACCAGGTAGATGCTGTCGCGCACCTGCGTGATCGGCGTTCCCTCGAGCACCGAGTTCACTGCCGTGGCGATGTCCTCCGAGGTCACGCCGAGTTGGCGGGCCTTGTCCTGGAGAACGTCGACCTTGACGACCCGCGCCGGCTCTATCCAGTCGAACACGACGTTGCCCAGATCGGGGCTGCTCCGGACGATCCCGGCAAGCTTCTGCGAAAGATCCCGCAGCCTGGCGATGTCAGGCCCGCTCAAGCGGTACTGCACGGGACGGCCCACCGGGGGACCGACCTCGAGCAGCTTGACGTAGGTGTCGGTGCCGGGGAACGTCTTCTTCAGGTAGGCCTCGAACTGCGCCTTGAGCTGGTCGCGGGCGTTGATGCCGCCCTTGGTCACGACCACCATCTGGCCGAACCAGGTGTTGGCCGTCTGCACGTCGAACGACAGGACGAACCGCGGCGAGCCGGTGCCGACGTAGGTCGACCAGTGATCGACCGAATGGTTGTCCTCAAGCTGCTCGCGCTCGAACCGCGCCATCTGCACGTTGGTGTCGGCGATGGAGGCGTTCTGCGGCAGATTCCAGTCGATCACGAGCTCGGCGCGGTCCGAGGACGGGAAGAACTGCTGCTGGACGAATTGAAGACCGAACAAGGCGACCAGGAAGGCTGCGGCCGTCACCGAGATGGTCGTCCAGCGATGATGCATGCAGAACAGAAGCAGACGCGCAAACAGCTGCGCCACGCGGCCCTTCTCTCCATGGTGGCCCTTCATTTTGGCGGGCAGGATCGTGACGCCGAGCAGCGGCGTGAACAGCACCGCGACAATCCAGGACACGATCAGGGAGACTGCGATCACCACGAACAGCGTGAAGGTGAACTCGCCGGCATTGCTGCTGTTGAGCCCGATCGGGATGAACCCGGCCACCGTGACCAGGGTGCCCGTCAGCATCGGAAACGCGGTCGACGTATAGACGTGGGTCGCGGCCTTCTCCAGGGGCTCGCCGATCTCGAGCCGCGCCACCATCATTTCGACCGCGATCATGGCGTCGTCGACCAGCAGGCCCAGAGCGATGATCAGCGCGCCAAGCGAAATTCGCTGAAGCGAGATCCCGGCATAGGCCATCACGACGAAGGTGATGGCGAGCACCAGCGGGATAGCGACGGCGACCACCAGGCCTGCGCGCAGGCCCAGGCTGAGAAAGCTGATGCCGAGCACGATGATCACGGCCTCGAACAGCGCTTCCGTGAAGCCGGAGACGGCATGCTCGACGATGACGGGCTGATCGGCGACCTGGTGAACGCCGACGCCGATCGGCAGGTCGGCGATGATCTTCGTCATTTCCTCCTTCAAGCCCTCCCCGAAGTGAAGCAGGTTGGCGCCGGACTTCATGCCGATGGCAAGCGCGATCGCGGGCTCGCCGTCGTACCTGAACAACGTCTTGGCCGGATCCTCATAGCCGCGCGTGATGGTTGCGACGTCGGTCAGGGGAAAGAAGCGATCGTTGATGCGGAGGTTGACCGCCTTCAGGCTTGCCTCCGAGGTGAACTGGCCGTTCACCCGCACGCTGATCCGCTCCGGCCCTTCCTGGAACACACCGGAGGGCGCGACCGCATTCTGCCCCTGCAGCGAGGTCATGATGGCGTGGACGTCGAGGCCAAGGGCCGCGATCTTCCGGGTCGAAAATTCGAGATAGATCACCTCGTCCTGCGCACCGAGAATGTCGACCTTGCCGACGTCCGGCACGGTCAGCACCTTGGCGCGGATGTCTTCGACGTGATCGCGCAGCTGACGCTGGCTCAAGCCGTCGCTGGTGAACGCATAGATGTTGCCGAACACGTCGCCGAAGCGGTCGTTGAAGCCCGGCCCGATCACCCCTTGCGGAAACTCGCCCTTGATGTCCGCGATCATGTTGCGGACCCGGATCCAGGTCGGCTTCACGTCGGCGGCCTTGGTGGTGTCACGCAGATAGACGAAGACGGTGGTCCGGCCGGCGACGGTGACGCTCTTGGTGTAGTCGAGCGATTCCAGCTCCTCGAGCTTCTTCTCGATCCTGTCGGTGACCTGCCGGGTCATCTCCGCGGGCGAGGCACCCGGCCACTGCGCCTGGATCACCATGGTTTTGATGGTGAAGTCTGGGTCTTCCTGCCGGCCCAGTTGAAGGTAGGCAAACAGGCCCGCCGCCATGAAGGCGATCATGAAATACCAGACGAGCGAACGATGACCGAGCGCCCAGTCGGAGAGGTTGAACGACTTCATGGCTTCTGATCCTGTTCGATGCGGACGTGCTGTCCTTGCTTGAGGCTGTGGATTCCGGCGGTAACGACGCGGGCGCCGGGGACAAGACCGCCGACGACGCGGAGACCGGTTGGATCGGCAACGACATCGACCTTTTGCAGCGAGGCCGTGTTGGCGGTCTGATCGACAACCCAGACGAAATTTGCGTCCTCCTTGGCGAGCAGCGCCGAAGCAGGCACGTGCAGGGCCCGGGGTTGAGCCCTGTCGAGCCTGGCGGTCACGGTCGCGCCAAGCCGAAAGCTGTCGGGCGGATTGTCGAGGGCAATCCGGACGCGCCGCAGTCGGGTGACCGCATCGGCTTGGGGCGCAATCTCCCGGACGGTCCCCTGCACCTGAACAGCGGGAAGAAGCTGTAGGGAGACCGTGAACGGCAGCCCGATCTCCAGCGGCAGCGGAAAGTCCTCGCCGATATCGACGACGGCTTCGCGAACGTCCGGCCTTGCGATCGTCACCACCGTTTGACCAGGGGACACCACCTGGCCGACTTCCGCGCCGATCGCGGTGACCACGCCGGCGAAGTCGGCCTTGATCTGCGAATAGCCGAGCTGCTCCATCGCTTTGGTTAGATTTGCCTGTTCGCGCGCTACCGTTGCTTCGCCGCCGGCGCGCGCCTGCTCGGCATTGTCCAGAGTCTGCTTCGTGGTGGCGTCGGTGGTGATGAGCGTCCGCTGCCGTTCCTCCGTCGCTCGAACCGTCGCGAACTGCGCCTCGGCCTTGGCAAGCTGTCCTTTGGCGGCGCGAACGGCGAGTTCGAGGGCCGTCGCGTCGATGGTGCCGATCGTCTGTCCCTCATTGACGAGATCACCGACGTAGACGGGACGGCTCGTCAGGCGTCCCAGCACGCGGAACCCGAGATTGGTCTTGTAGCGCGGCTCGATGACGCCCACCGCGACGGTATCGGCGGAATGATCGGCTTCGAGAAGCATCGATTGGACGGGACGCGTGGGCTCAGGCGCCTTCGCTTCCTGCTGACATCCGGCAAGCGCAAGCGCGCATGCCAGCGTGCCGGCGATGGTCACGGGGCTCGTCATGAGTGATCTCCTTCGTAAGTCACGGGCTGGCCCACGCTCAGGAGTTTGCCGCCGTCCACCACCACTCGCTCGCCGGGCTCGAGACCCGCCTTGATCAACACTTCCCCGGCCTCGTAGCCACCGACGATCACCGGCTTCAGGGAGGCGATCCGCGTCGCCGGATCGACGGTCCAGACCGCGGGTCTGGTGCCCGCCGCCATCAAGGCGCTCCATGGCAGGGCGACCTGCCGCTCGGCCTTTACTTTCACCGTTCCCGCGACGGCGCTTCCAAGCGTCATCGTGGGGGGCGGAGCCTTGATCGCCACCTTCACCCGAATGGTCGAACTCCTCGGATCGACGGCCGGAGAGATCTCTCGAACCTCGCCGTTCGCGGTCACGCCCGAGTCGGCCACCAGCCTCAACGAAACGTCGCCACCGTCGGCGTTTCCAAGAAACATCGACTCGTACACATCGAAGACCGCGTCCCGCTCGCCATCTTGTGCCAACGAAAAGACCGGTTGCGCCGCCTGCACGACTTGGCCCGTTTCCAGGTTGCGGGCGGTGACGACGCCGTCTGCCTCGGCCCGCAGCGCGGTGTAGCCGAGGGCGTCTTTCGACGTCCCCAGCAACGCTCGCGCCGATTCAAGCGCACCTTCAGCGGTTCGCAATCCTTCCTGCGCCTGGTCGTAGGCCGTGCGCGTGGTGAAGCCGCTTGCGATCAGCGACTTCTGGCGCTCGAAAGTCGTCTTCGCCACACGTAGCTGGGCTTCGGCCGCCAGCTCTGCAGCCGTCGCGGCATCGACATCGGCCTCCTGCTCGGCCGGGTCGAGCAGTGCCAGCACCTCGCCCGCCTCGACGTGGGTCCCGACTTCGACGAAGCGCGCGATCACACGTCCGCTGACACGGAACGACAGATCGGCGCGGAAGCGAGGCTGGACCTCCCCGGTCAAGGTGAGGGAGGCTTGCCGATCCTTCGGCTGCACGATTTCCGTGCGCACGAAGGCGGCGCGGGCAGCGGGAGCGGCCGCGTGATCGCCGCAGCCTGCGAGCGCGGCGGCGACGAGCGCGAGCGTCAGTCCGCCGATGGGCTTCACCAAGCGCTTCTCACGGACGAATTTTGGACAGGGAGGTTTCATAGCGCGACCATGCGGTTGGGGGATGAGAACAGCTGACCCAAGGCATCGGACGGTTTAGGATCCGGCTTGGCTGCAACGGGATGATTGGCCTGGTGCGAGACGGCAGCAGGCGGAGGAAGAGCCGCGGTGTCGGCCGACTTGGCCTTGACGGGCCGCGTCAACCTCATGCGCCGCGTCGCCATCCCCCAATTCGTCTGCCGCTCTCGCTCGGTCAGCGGAAACGAGAGAACGACCGACGTGAACTCGCTGCCGAAACCCTGCTCGATCCGACCGCCCAGGCTCCTCGCCAGGTCGTTGTCGGTCCGAACGCGCCGTCCGGCATCCGACCGCACGGAACGCGAGCCGTTGTCCAGCACGACGCAGTTCACCAGTGCGCCGCGACGGGTCAGCTTGACCTTGATCTCACCGGCACGCGCATCGAAACAGGCGTGTTTGGCCGCCGTCGCGATCAGGTCATGGACGATCAGACCCAGCCGCCAGCACCGCTCCGACTGAAGGGGGACGCACTCGGTGTCGAAGATCAGCTGAATCCTCATGCCGTCCAGTCGGGACCGGCGCATCGCGCAGCCCAACTTGTGGACGTGCGCTGCGGCATCGACGAGGGCTTCGCCCTGAGGCCGCGCGAGCATCAGATGCACTTCGGCATGTCCGTGCAGCAGGGAGGCCACATCGTTCAAGGCGGCCTTCGCTTCGGCCCCTTCGGCCCGGACGATCGCAGCCGAGACCAGATCGAGCGCCGAGGCGACGCCGTCCGCGACCCTGTGATGCGACTCCCGCAACAGGACGCCTTCCGGCAGACGATGCGAATCTTGGCTCAAAACGGGCACTGCGTTCTCCTGAAGTGGGCTCGGATGATCGGCCTCTGCGCGAAGGCTCTTGCGGCCCCGATCACCCGAAGGCGCTGCAAAGCGTTAATCAAACTATACCGTATATTTTCTTTTTCTTGCCTTTCACTGCCGCCTATGTCAAGTGGCTTCTGCGTACGCACAGACTCGTGATTGGGAGACCGTCGATGACGAAGAAGACCACCCCGAAACGGGGCCGGCCGGCGAAGGAATTCGCCGGCGACGTCCAGGCCCGGATCCTCGATGCGGCCCAGCAGCTTTTTCTCGACAAGGGCTACCGCAGCGCCAGCATCGACGACATTTCCGAACTGGCCCCCGCGAGCAAGCCGACGATCTACGCGCATTTCCAGGGCAAGGAGGCGCTGTTCGCGGCGGTGGTGGCCCGGACCATCAGCGGCCTGTCGGATTTCGAAGGCTTCGAGCCGGAGGGCCGCACGCTGCAGGACAAACTCATGAGCCTGGGCACCGCGATCGTGGAGAAGGTCATCGAGGAATCGCTGGGGATGGTTCGCGCCACGATCGCGGAAGCGCAGCGTTTCCCGGAGCTGAGCCGCAACGTCCACGACGCAGCGCGGGATCGCTCCGTCGGCGCCATTTCTCAGCTGCTGAACGAGACGACCCAGAAGGTCGCGCGCGCACCGAGAGGCCCCTTCACCGGAAAGCGCAGCATCGCCACCGCTCAGATCTTCCTGGATCTGATCCTGCTCCCGATGCTCTTCCGTTCGCTGGTGGGGGAACCGCCGAAAGACCTGCGACGGGAGTTGCCGTCTTTCGTGCGGGAACGCGTCCGGTTTTTCCTCTCGGCGTGCGAGGCGGATTGGACACCTTGAACCGCGCCTTCGCCGGGCGCTAGGCGCGGCACGTCGGGCGGTACTGCAGCCGCAGCCCGGCAACCTGCGCCGGCGCGGCGTTGCGGAGCGCGCCCGAGCAGAAGCTCATCATCTCCTCGAAGGTCGCCCTGCCGGCCCTCGTTCTGATGCGCGACGGATCCAGGTACGAACCCATCGCCTCGCACGTGCAGCGAGCCAGCGCCGTCGCGCTTCCTGCCCGGAATTCGCCGCTTGCCTGCCCGGCCGCGATGATCGACCCGACGAGTCCGCGGACCCTCTCGGCGTGGAAAAAGACGACGGGCCAATTCGCTTGTCCTGCGGCTACGACCAGTTCGTGCAGCCTCGCATCGTGCGCCAGCCTATGTTCATGACGCTGGCAGATCGTCCAAAAGACAGCCTCCAGGCGCTCTTCGCCCGAGACATTACTGCGGGCCTCGATTCCCGCGCCGGCGCACACCTCGCCGAGGAGTCCTGCCACCACGGCCTCCTCTACCGCCTGGCGGGAAGGAAAGAACCGATAGATATTTGCCGGGGACATGGAGGCGCTGCGGGCGATGTCCGCAACGGTCGTCTTCCGATAGCCGATGGCCCGGTACAGTCGAATGGCGGCCTGCACGATTCTTTCGCGAGGGCACGGCGATCCGCCCGGGGATGCCTGGGTCTTGTTCATCTTCGGGCTCAATGCGGCGGAATTGCCTGCACCTCGCGCCGGCAAGCCTCGCCGAATTCACGCAGCGGATCCATCTCTTCGAGGAAGCCCGGCAGGTCGACGAACGAGGTGTTCGGTGCCAGGTAGGTCTCGATGATCAGCCGTCCCGCCCGCTCTGCGGCATGGACCACCTCGTCGTCGGACAGTATCCGCATGCGCCCGATCAGCGCATAGAGATTCACCAGAGCCGGAATCTCGGATTTGTCGCTGGTCAGCGCGTCCGCATACAGCCGGGACGCCTCCTCGATGAAGCATCGATACAGCTTTTCACGTTTGACGAACGCGTGAGCATGATGGCGTTCGCGGACCCTCCGACGGCGGGTCGCCCACCCCGTGACGATCGTGGAAATCGCTCCGAAGGCCGAGCCTCCGAACGCGGCGAAAGCGGGGAAATAGATCGTGTTCATGCGATCACTCCTCATCTTTTGCGCCGCGATGCCGACGCGCTTCCATCGTTCTGATCGAGGCTGCAGCGGCGGCTGCCTGGTCGAAGACGGCCCCGCAAGATTCGCTCAGGTCCGACCTTCTTTGCCGGAGACAGGCTTCCACACCGGTGGGGTCGGGAATGTAGCCGATGCACAGGCGAAACGCGTCAGGCGCGCAGGCGGCCCTCTGCTCGGCCGTGCCCCGGTCCTCCTGCGCGAACGCCGCACCGGCCACTAAAACTAACGTCACACCGACGAGCGCTGCTCGCTTCCTAAACATATCCGATCCCTTTCACCGGTTGATTCATTCGACGGCGCAGCGTCGCTCGGCCCGAAGCCCCGCGGCCGAGCAGCGCGAACACGCGCTTGTGAGTCTCTGCACTTGACACTTTCGCGACCCATGCGGTATGCGAAATATACGGTATAGTTTATTTAATGGTAGAACGATGTCAAGCCTGCTGTTGACGCTCGCAAGGGAAAATCCCTGGCCCGGAATCGCACTCGCATCTCTCAATTTCATGGTCGCCTTGTCGCTCGTGGGCATGAGCCTGCTGCTGACGGTGACCATCGGGACACTCGCCTGGCTTCACGAGCTTGCCGACCGGCAGCCCGCGCCCCTGCGATGTGGCGAGCCGAGCGGGCTCCGGATGCCTTCGACGACGCTCGGTTGCACCCCACGACAATCCTGGCGGAAATTCTGACATGCTCGACGTGATCGAAGTCTTCGACGTCATGCACCCGGATCCGGCCACCGGCCATCCAGTGTGGACCGGCCTCACGGGCACGCGCACAGCCCTCAAGCGGGATGGGCACGAGATCGATCTAAAAGCCATGGCCTATTGCCCGGTCGAATGGATCGACGAGCGCGGGTATCTCGATGCCCAGCTCGCGCGCCGGCATCCGCGACCCTGGGGCATCTGACGATGAGAAGGTCTCGTGCCATGTCCAGGATCGAGCTGCCATGAGCAGGCAATCCATGCTGTCACGAAGTGCGAGCGGCCTCGTCGAACCGGAGCTACCCCTGCGGGGCTATTTTTTCTGGGTCGGAGGCGCGCTGCTCTTGCTGCTTTTGGCGGCCGGTTGGGCGCTGCCTGCTCCTGCGCCGAGCCCACTCACGGACTCGCGTTCTGCGCTGCCGCCGATCCGGATCCGCTCCGACACCAAGGCACCGGAGGCGGTCGTCATCGATACCAGCGGGTTTGGACTGCGCGTGAGGGCTGCCGAGCACGACATCGCCGACGGTCTAGCGGGGCAGCCCGAAGCTCACCTCGAAAGTAGCGACGAAACTCCGACGCAGCCAACTGATCTGCGCCTTCGGCAAAGCCTGGCGCAATCGGAGCCTGACGTTGACGACCACGCAGGCGAAACCGCCAGTCGAGGCGACATCGCGGTGCGAGAGCGCAAACTCGATCGCGCCCATCCCGTAAAGCGGCGGCACGCTCCGCATTCTGCTTTCGCTAACGGCCTTGGTGCCTGCGGTTCATCGATCCGCGAGCGCCGTCATTGCCGGTATGCGTGGGTGCCGAACTAATCCCCAGCCATGAGTGAAAACCATAGGACTTATCCGATGCCAAAAATACAGTTGCTTGCCCTCCTGTTTTGCTCCGCCGTTGCGACCGGGACGGGAGCGATGGCCGACATCACTCGGGCTCCTTCCGACGCTGCACAGCAAAGCGCCGCCGCGCTGGACGATGTCGATGAAGCCACCATGCGCCATGTGCTCGAGCAGTTCCGTGCCACCCGCGTGCCGCTGGATCAGGCGATGACGATCGCCGAGCGCCTGCACGACGGCTCAAGGACCGCCGACGTCAACTTCGAGATATCCAGTCCGCCCGTCTACCGCGTGCGCACGGTCAAGAACGAGCATATCTACGAGAACGTGATAGATGCGAGCACCGGGAGCGTGTCGCAGCGCGAGGTTGCGTCGTCCTTGAAGGAGCTCGATCGAGAAGATCTCGCCAACGTCATCGCCCTGAAATGGATCAAGCAGGAGCTGTCGGATGCGGTGCGGATCGCGGAGAAAGCGGCGGAGGGAAAAGCGCTCGCTGGCGGGCTGATGAAACAGGACGGCAAGCTCAATTTCGTTGTCGTCGTCGCCACCGGCGACCGCTTGAAGGAAGTGCTACTCGAACCGCCCAAGGTCGCGCGGCAGCCAAACCACCGCTAACCCGCTGCCCGGCGGTATGCGATTGTCGACGGCGCGCCTGCGCCGCCGGCGACAATCCGCGTCGGCCCGAGGCCGAGGTCGTCCGCGTGTTCGGAGACGTGCCGGACGATCTGTGTGTGCTCAGAGCGCGGGGCCTACGGAGTTCGTCGTGGGCCCGGTGCAACCTACTTGCCGCTGAGGGACAGGCTGATGCGGGTGACGACATCGTCCCAGGCGTGCTCTTCTTCGGCGGGATAGTTGATCAGCACGCAATGGACCAGCCGCCCCGAGAAGTTGCAGCGGTCGTAGAACACCTTGTCGCCCTTGTAGCTGGAAACCGCGAAGAAGCGTGGTGTCACCCGCTTGTACTGGATGCGGGAAGGCGGATGCCTCTTCGCCAGAAAGGCGGCGGGTGAATCGTTCGCGACGTTGGGCGCGGCCTGGATCGTGAGGTCGGCGCGCCCGTCGGCGGTTCGGAAGCGTTGGCCGTACCCGTCCGGCCGGCCGGCTTCCTCCGTGAAGATCGAGGAAGGAAAATCCACCGCGGTGCCGGTCTGCGGAATGGTGTACCTGGTCCATCTCACCGGTTGTGCCGACACCGTCGCTGTCGAGGCGACGAGTGCCAACGCGAGAACGACCATCGATTTCATCGCATTTTCCTCCCGGACGCGTTCCTCTGACCCGGCGGAGCCCGGTCCTATCCTTCCTTCAGCGCCGACTTGACCTCACGTACCGGCCAGCTCTCGCCGTCCCCGATCACGCGCACCTTTGCGTCTCCGCCGACCAGCACGTGAGAACTGAGATCATCGTCAGCCGGCATGACGACGATTTCCGTCTCGGGCTTCCAGTTCAGCGTCAGATCAAGATCGCCGGGGAAAATCTGCCAGCGCGAGCCATCGTCGAGCTCGACGATGTGGCTCTCGGAATGAGATCTGATCTTCATCGCGCAGCCCAGGTACCAGCGCGCTACTTCTGCCCCGATGGCACTTGGGCGTTCGAGTTGTTCGGGTTCGGCTTGTTGGCTTCGTGATGTCCGATCGCGCATCCCGCCGCAGCGCCCAGCTTGCCATGGCCCGCCATGTGGCCGGCTACGCCGCCGACGATGGCGCCCTTGATGCATCCTTTGGCTTCCGCCGGTGACGCCAAGGCGAGTACGGACAGGCAGGTGATGGCCAAGATCGCTTTCATGATCGTTCTCCGAGCTGAGGCACTTCGGAGAATCAAGTCGCATGGAGTGAGCCCGTTCCGCTCCGGACGGCGAATGCTCGCCGAATACCGCGTGCGACACGGGCTTGGCTTCCCAGACGCCCCCTCGCGCATCGTTGAATCCCAAAGACCGCTTGATCGACCGGCCGGACGTGCGTCGGACGCGAGGGGGTTTGCGGGAACGGTCCATAGCTTCGGCCGTTCGCAAACTGGCATGAGATGTGAGGATTTCCGGGAGCCGCCGGTGCGAATACTCCTCGTCGAGGACGACCCCCTCATCCGCGAATTCGTGGTGGAGGCTCTGCGGGAGGAGGGCTACGAAGTCATCCATGCGGCCAACGGCGAAGACGCGCTGGCATGGTGTGGGAGGCTGGTCGCCGACGTGCTCGTCACCGACGTCAGGCTGCCGGGACAAGTCGACGGATGGCAGATCGCCGAGCGATGCCGCGAGCAGGATCCCGAACTCCCGGTGATCTACGCGACCGGCTTCTCGCCCGTCGCGCCGCGTCCGGTATCCGGCAGCCTGGTCCTGCAGAAGCCCTATGATCCGGCGGACATCGTCAGAGCCGTGAAAACCATGCGCAGGCGCGCTTCACCGAATTGACGGCGGAGCCGGCCGCTCGCTTTCGTCCGGAACGCTCGCTGCGGGAGGAGCGCACGCGTAGAGCGGCCCACCCTGCCACTGGAGGTTCGAACGATCGACGTCGTCGCGCGGATCCCGCTCAATTCGCCGACGGGCGAAGCGGACTGTCGGCCCATTTTAGGGCCGCCGGGTCGTGTAGCGGGTCGTCGTCGCAATTGGTGCAGCCATACCGCGACCTACCCTCCCGAGCTTCGTCGGGCACAGCCTTCATAGGCCTGCCGCACGCCGGGCACGCCTTCCGGACGGGATCGAACACTGGCATCTGATTTCCCCTGCGCTGGCAGTCTACGTCCGCCGACATCGCGATCTCAAGACGGTTCGCGGAAAAGGCCGCGGCGTCGACGCGCTTGACTCCACGTCCGCAGGCTACTCAACTCTGGGGAGTGATGTTGTGGGGGTGCGTCATGGAGCAGGAATTCTATCAGGGTCTCGCACAGCGGGTCCGGGTCATCGCCGAGAAGGCCGATCCGTTCACCCGACGTCGTCTGCTGGATCTCGCCAAGCGGTACGACGCCAAGGGCGGCACCGCGCGATCCGCAGCAACCGAACGACCGCTGCCCGTCCCGCGCACCACGCCGCCGGCTTCCGTCTTCTCCGGACCGGGCGAGGCCTGATCTTAGGTCTCTCAGGGGCCGCCCGCTCCGTCGCGTTCAGTCAAACCGGAGATCCGGCGGGCGGCGAGTTTCAGGCCGCTATCTCCGCGTGAAGCTTGCCAGCGAATGCTCGAGGAAGAAACGCAGCATCTCCCTGGTCGCGTCCGGCCCGCGCGGATCGGTGTAGGATCCGGCGGGACTGCCTCCCGACCAGGCATGGCCAGCGCCGTGGACACTCCAGTGCTCGGAAATCGCCACCCCGCCGCCGTCGGCGAGGATGGTGCGGGTATAGGCGTGCCCCTCGGGTACTCGCCCTCGAACCACCTTGGCTTGCTGGCCCTCAGCTTCGCCGGGCGGATCGAGAACCCGTTCACCGTTGTCCGGATGCACGGTGGTGTCGCGGTCGCCATGAAAGACGATGGTGGGTACCGGAGAGCAAGCCTTCGCAATACCTCTCGGCCCACTGCCCTGCCGCATCGCCGTCAGGGCAGTGGGAAGGTCGCTGGCTGCCCCGCACGCCAGACCCGAATGGACGCCGACGGCAGCGTACAAGTCCGGGTAGGTCGCGCCCATGATGGCTGCGGCGGCCCCGCCGGCCGACAGGCCTGCGACGTAGACGCGCTTGGGATCGATTGGGTGCTCCCGCATGATCTTGCGGGTGATGCCCGCGATCAGCGAAGGCTCGCCGCCGTCCCGCTGCTGGTCGCCGGTACGAAACCAGTTCCAGCATTTCGCCTGGTTGGCTCCGCGTGGCTGCTCCGGATAGACGACGAAGCAGTTCTGCTCTTCCGCCAAAAAATTCATCCGGGTGCCGGCGGCGAAATCGTCAGGAGACTGGGTGCAGCCGTGAAGCATGACGACAAGGGGCCGCGGTGCTCTATCAGCGCGGCTCGGGATGAACAGCTTGTAGGTCCGGCTTCCCGCCGCGTTCGCGAAGGTGGCAGCGACGAACCTGGTGCCGTCCGGTGCGATATCCCCCTTGGACGGTGGAGTGCGTCCGACCGGACCTGGCAGGCTGACTCCGGAAAGATTCTTCATGCCGAATGGCAAGTGGCGTTTGCGCCGCTGGACAGACGTGGCCTGCGTGGACGGGCCGCTCTCCCTCTCCTCGACGACGTTGGCCTTCAGATCGAGTGTCGGCGGCTCGAGCCTCGCCGGCTTGACATGCACAGCACCGCCTCTCGTCGCTGCGTGGGCGCCATCACCGCGCAGCATGCGCTGCAGGAGTGCGGTGGCCTCGACCAGTTGGCCGGCACGCGTGAGGCGGGTCGCTTCGCGAACCATCTCTGGATTCAGCATCGTTTCACCTCGTTCTGTCGGCGAGAGCGGCCTTGACGGCGGGAGTGGCATGCAGGGCGCCCAGCACCGAGACCGAGGCGATGGCGGCGCGGGCCAGCTCGGGCGTGACGTCCTGGGCAATGGTCGCCAGACCGAGAACGTTGATGTGCAGCATCTCGCCGGCGCGCCGCGCCGCCTCGAGATCCTGGCGGGTATAGTTTCGCAGCCCGAGATCCAGGCTCTTCCGGGCCGTCGAATTCTTGACGACGTCCGCATGCCGTTCGAGCTGATTGCGGATGGCCGTCCGGATGAAGTCGGTCCTGTTCGAATAGAACCCCTCCTGCACCATCAGATCGACCTGACCGAGGTCGACGAAGCCCAGATTGATGGTGATTTTCTCGGTATCCGGGGTCTTTGGCCGGAACTCGTGGACGTTGTCAGCCATGAGAGTTCCATGATTTACCATCCAAGTGGATGGCCGGTGGATGGTATGTGGAGCTTTGAAGAGGGACTTCAAGGCAGCAAGGCCGATTTAGCCGACCGACACGTCGTCCTCCGTGAGCCTGGTTTCGATCCGGAGGCTATTCAGCTTCGCGGTCCGGTGCCGAAATCTGGTGCCGCGCATCAAGACGAACTTGAACCGGCCGGCGATCAGCATCTGCAGGATCGGCGTTAGGGCGTCCCACGGGATGCCGATGTTGCCCAGGATGCCGTCCGGACCGACGGTGAGCGAACCGAGAGCGACCGGCGTCAAGTCCTTGCGGCGCTCTTCCACCAAGTCGGACGACGGCAGCAACGAGATCTCCGCCGTCTCGACCTTCAGCCCAGCGGGCGTCAGCAGGCGGCCCTTGATCTGCAGGTGGCGGAATTCGTGGTAGGGGTCGATCGGCAACCGCTCCACGTTGAGCGAAAACGAGTAGCCGCAGTCCCAGTCCTCGATCGCGACGATGTAGTCGACGATTTCCTCGCGCGCCTTGCGCCTGGACTTACTGACCGCTTTCGGCTTCGGCTCGGTAGCCATCGCAAGCCCCGCATCTCCAAGGACACAGCGAAACTATCCGAGTCGGTTCGTGGCGGAAAATCGGTGCCGTCGTGGGCGAGATCGCGCCGGCATCGAACAGCTGCACGTCGAGCACCACGCCCGCAAGCCGGCTGAATCGGGTCAACATGAGCCGAAACAACCGTGAATGGCTCGCCTTTCAGATACCTCGCGGTCGACGCCCCCGCTATTGTGCGACTAAACCGGGCCGTTGGATAAACTGACCTCGAGAAGAGATGATTCAAAACACATCGGAACCGGCCGCGATGGCCGAGGCATTGGGGCGCTCGACGGACTACCGGGTGTTACGGCGCCTCGTCCCGCGACCGATATCCACGCCAACCAGCGGGCAAGAAACCAGGGTTGGGATCCTGTTGGACACCGAGACGACTGGACTTGATCACCGATCGGACGAACTCATCGAGCTCGGGATGGTCAAATTCGACTACGCGCCGGACGGCAGGATCGTCGGAGTCAGGGACACTTTCTCAGCCTTCAACGAGCCATCAGGGCCGATCCCGCCCGAGATAACGGCGCTCACCGGAATCAGCGACGAAATGGTGGCCGGCCAAAAAATCGACGATGCCGCCGTCGATGCATTCGTCGATGATTCCGTGGTTTTGATTATCGGCCACAATAGCGGGTTCGATCGGAAATTTTCCGAACGCTACTGGCCGGTCTTCGAGCGAAAGGCGTGGGCATGCTCCGCGACGGAGGTCGATTGGCGACAGCACGGCTTCGATGGGGCGAAACTCGGCTACCTGTTGAACGGCGCCGGCTACTTCCACCAGGCGCACCGCGCCGTCGACGACTGTCACGCGCTGCTTGAGATCTTGGACTTCGATCTACCGACGACCGGCGCGCCGGCGCTCGCCGTCCTGCTCGACACGGCACGCCGGAAGACGGTCCGGATCTGGGCGGAGCACTCGCCGTTCGAGTTGAAGGATTCGTTGAAACGGCGAGGCTATCGCTGGAGCGATGGTACGGATGGCCGCCCCAAGTCCTGGTACGTCGACGTCGGCGAGTGCGCCGTCGACGACGAGCTCGCATTCCTGAAGGCGGAAATCTACCTGCGCGACGTCGAGCCGCGTCTGCAGACGCTGACCGCCTTCACCCGCTTCTCCAGCCGGATCTAAGGCGGCAGCCCGCCACCTGCGCGTCAGCGCCCGAGACGCTTCTCGACCCGCTTGCGCGAGTTGCCGACTTTCTTGACCGCTTTCTTGACGGCGGACGCGGACCGGCCGGTTTTCTCCGCCTCATAGCCGACCTCGTACTTCTGACCGCCGGCGACGCGCGCCCGGTCCTGCTTGCGCCCTCTCGCGGTCTTCTTGGTCGCCTTCTTCGCTGCAGCCATCGCTTTTCTCCTCGAGGTGTCTTGAGACAAGTGCAACGCCGCGAAGGATTCGCCGGTTCCGGAACGATTCCGCCTGTGCCACTTTGAATCACGTGTTGCGTGGAGCTCGTTCGTGGCGTTTCAGCGTAAGAAGCCGGCCGCCGGCCTTGGCGGGAAGGCCCCGTTTCCGGATTTCGTCGAACCGGCCCTAGCATCATCGATCGAGAAGGTGCCGTCCGGGTCACGATGGATTCACGAAATCAAGTTCGACGGCTACCGCGTGCAGGTCCATCTCCACAATGAGGCGGTCAAGGTCTTCACCCGGCGGGGCCATGACTGGACCCACCGTTTCAAGAAGGTTGCCGACGAGGCCTGGCACATCAAGGCAAGCTCCGCCATCATCGACGGCGAGATCGTCGTGCCGGCCGCCGACGGCACCACCGACTTCTCGGTACTGCAGAACGAGCTAAGGGGGAGTTCGAAGCGCATCGTGCTGGTAGCCTTCGACCTGCTTTACCTGAACGGCCGCGACCTGCGGAAGCTTCCGCTCCACCAGCGGAAGGCGGAGCTCAAGAAGATCATCGCCGGCACAGACGTCCAGTTCAGCGAGAGCTTCAAGATCGAGGGCCAAGAGATGTTCGCCCACGCCTGCAAGCTTGGGCTAGAGGGCGTTGTCTCCAAGGTCCGCGACAGCGTCTATGCCAGCGGCCGCCGCAACAACTGGGTCAAGAAGACCTGCGCGCAGCGGGAGACCCTGACGATCGCCGGCTTCGCCCTCGACGAAGGCAAATGGGACGGCATCTATCTCGGCCGGCGCCAGGGGGCCGATCTAGTCTATGCCGGCAAGGTCGACCATGGCTTCGACAGGGTTTCCGCCTCCGACCTACAGAAGCGGCTGAAGCCGCTCATCCGGAAGACGCAGCCGTATTCGAAGCGGATCGCCCACAAAGGCATCTGGGTCGAGCCGAAGCTGCTCGCCGAGATCGAGTACCGGGCCAAGTCGGCGGAGGGAAAAGTTCGCCACCCCTTCTTCAAGGGTCTGCGCGAGGACCTTTGATCGGCCGAAATTGGCTCAGATTCAAGGATTCGAAATTCCAAGGATTTGTTGGTCTGGAGACTTCTAGACTTCTCGACTTGACGCCCCCGCGGCATCCGCAATGCCGCGCCCGGCCCGGCCCCGCACGCTCCGGGCCGAACGGCGGTGCTCCGCTCTCGATATTGAGCACTGCCGAACAGCATTAGCTGCGCACGAACGCCAGGAGATCTGGGTTGATGGTGTCAGCGTAGGTAGTAAGCATGCCGTGCGGGAATCCAGGGTAGATCTTCAGAGTGGCGTTCTTGAGGAGTTTGACCTGCAGCTCAGCGGCGCCCTTATACGGAACAATTTGATCGTCGTCCCCCTGCACGCATAGGGTCGGAACATCAATGCTCTTAAGGTCCTCGGTGAGGTCCGTTTCAGAGAAGGCCTTGATGCCGTCATAGTGGGCCTTGGCACCCCCCATCATGCCCTGACGCCACCAATTATCGACGACACCATCGAGCGGCGGCGAGCCAGGCCGATTGAACCCGTAGAAGGGCTTGGACGCGACCTCGCGATAAAACTGCGCACGGTTGGCGGCCAGGCTTTTCCGAAAGCCGTCGAACACCTCAATCGGCAAGCCCTCCGGATTGTTCGGAGACTTTACCATGATCGGCGGCACTGCGGCGACAAGTACCAGCTTCGCGACCCGGCCCTTGCCGTGACGTGCGACATAGCGGGTTGCTTCTCCGCCCCCGGTCGAATGGCCGATATGGATGGTCTTCTGAAGGCCCAGATGCTCGACGACCGCGGCCGCGTCGGCGGCGTAGTGGTCCATGTCATGGCCTTCGGAAACCTGGCTGGAACGGCCGTGACCCCGCCGATCAATCCCGACGACCCGGTAGCCTTGATGCACGAAGAAGAGCATCTGGGTGTCCCAATCGTCCGAACTCAGCGGCCAACCATGATGAAAAACGATCGGCTGGCCCGTGCCCCAATCCTTGTAGAAGATCTCGACCCCGTCTTGTGTCTTTACAAAGCGACCGGTCATATTGATGCCTCCTTGAATGGATGATGCCGGGGCTGTAGCTCCGGCTGGTGGAACGGAAGAAACGATCGCAACCGCTGTGGTGCCAATCGCTCGACCCGCAGCATCCCCGTCCTCTCCGTGTTCCGTTCGCGTTGGCCCTAGGCTGCGCGCCGGTCAGACGAAAGCACCACGGTATTTCGCGATGAAAGCAGGGACCGATAGCGCTGGCGTGCCGGTAATCTTTTCGACCACGTCGTTTGTGCCTGCGAAGATGCCTTCGCGGTAATTCTGGGCGACTTCAACCAGGTGCTGCACCAGAAAAGGTGGAAACCTGTACAGATCCTCCATTTTCCGCTTGAACTCTTCGATCGACGTTGGCGCGTATGTGATTTCCGCGCCGAGGACCTCGCTCATTGCAGCGGCGATCTCGGTATGGTTCATCTCGACGGGGCCATGAAGAGTATAGATCTTCCCCTCGTGACCTGCCGGATTGGCCAGAAGGTGGGCGATCACCCTTCCCTGGTCGTCCGTGCTGATCGGGGCGTGGCGTCCGTTCCCAAAGGGGAATTCGATCTTCTTCTTCGCCCAAATCTCCTTCGCGAAATGAGGGTAGGCGAGCCAGTCGGCGAAGAAGGTGGGACGGAGATGCGTAGTCGCCACGCCTGACCAGTCGAAGACGCGCTCGGAGATCCAGTGATCCTGCGCGGCATGGCTCGTCGACTCGCGCCGCGCTGAAATCTGCGACATGTTGACGATTGCCGACACGCCCGCTTCCTTCGCCGCCTGCGCGAAATAGGCGGCTGCGCTGATGATCCCCGGTGCGATGGGGTGAAGAAAATAGGCCGATTTGATGCCTTCCATCGCGGCGCGAATATCATCGATGTCGGTAAAATCCCCGACGGCGATGTCGACACCGCGCCGGCGCAGGGCCGCCGCCCGCTCGTCGTCGGAGCGCAGGTAGGCCCTGACCCGCTTTCCCATGGCCACCAGCTCGTCGATGGCAGCGCCCCCCGTTCGACCGGTCGCACCGCTCACAAGGATGTCCGACTCACTCATCGCTTTGATCCTTTGGTCATTGGGAAGCGCCTCACGCCTAACTCGGCCACGCCGATTGACGGACGACAGTACAGAGTTGCCTCGGTGGAGGCTCTTCATCGCTGCAATCGCGACAAGAGATGCCCAGCTCATCCATTTCGACACCAGCAGTTACGAGCGCAACGAGCGGATGCATGTGCTGCGGGATCCCTGGAGTCGTACGGAGTGCGATCGCGGTCCGTACGAGGTCGATGTCCGACTGCGAAACCCCGCGAGCCGAAAGGAAGCACCGTCGCGACAAAACGCCCGCTCACTCATCGAACGGCGCCCAGTCAAGAACGACCGGCGCATCCACAATGGTGAGCGGCGACCTGTTGTGCGCAATGCGAGAGCAGATGTGAAACCAGTGCGGATAGGGTTGCTTGCAGTCGAGCTCATGATTGAGCATTTCGTTGAACGCCCGCTTGAAATTGAGTCGCGGATATCGCCGAACCACTTCGGCAACGTCAGCGGGGTCGAGTCGCGCGTCCTGCACACCGGAGACGTCGTAGGCGAGGCCACGCTGCATCAAACGACTTGTGTCGCCCCTGAATTGATTCACGTCCCAGGTATGCAACGCGATGTTATCCCAAACTTTCTGGGCTCGATCCTCCGTCACGCCCTGCTCCCGCAGGAATGCCCGCGCCGCGCTCGCGCCTTCGATCTCGAACCGGTGCGGGCCGGGTGCATGGGTGGTAAGACCGAGGTCATGCAGGATGGTTGAAAGAAACATCAGCTCGCTGTCGACCTTCTTGCCTTCCTGCTGCGCGAACAGCTCGCCGAACCAGTAGCAGCGCATCACATGGTTGAAGAGTGTGTCATCGGAAACGGAGCGCACGAGCTCTTCGGCCTGGCGTACGATGCTGCTATCCGGAACCTTGATATCTACGATCATGAGATGTCCTGTAAGTCGATCACACACCACACTTCACAACTTCCAGCGCGTCTGCAGCCAAACCCGCGTCCATGATCGCAAGCGTCTGCTTGCGACTCGGCCGCGTTCGCTTGCGCGCCGCATTCTACGCGGGAACGTCCCGGACAACCTCGGTTAACTTGCCCGAATTCATCTCGAAAAAGAAACCGTAGAGCTTGATGTGCTTCGGGACTGCCGGACTGGCGCGGAGCAGTTCGACATCGTGCCTGATCGATTTCTCGTAGTCCGTGATAGCAAGGCTATCATGCTCAAACATCTTCGAAATGTCGGCGTGATGATGATCGTGGAAATCAGCAACGAGAGTCTCCGGCAAGAAGGCCGTCGCGCCGCAGAATGAATGGTGCACAACAACGACCTTCTGAACCTGAAAGAGATAGTCCATCGTGGCCACTGATTGCAGGGCCGAAAGGGCCCGGCCGCCCGCGTTGGACACGACGAACAGCGTTCGCGTGTTTCCGATCCGGTTGCCATGTTCATCGAGGATGTTCTCTCCAGGGTAGACCTCATCTCCAAAATGATCGGCGACCGCCTTTGGAATCTCTGATGCTCGAGGGTCAAAGCAGTGAATGACGATCGTCTTCATCGGGATGAAATGGCTGAAACCCTTGAAATTGGACCGGTCGAACCATGACGCTTCGAACCACGGCTGTGTCCTGAATTCAAACTCGCTGTATTTCACCATTTTTCTTTCTCCATTGTTTCGCGCTTGATTGCGTGAAGGTGATGTCGCGAAGTGTGCAATCCTTGTCAGAGACGATGGCGGCGACGTCCCGCTCCTTCGATTTGAACGGTCAGACTGCGGCTCCCTGGATCGCTATGTCGGTCGAGCGCGCCAATGCTTCCTGATTTTCCAGGACCGCCAGCCGCTCCGTCAGGGCCGCATGGACGAGCGCGTAGGCGTCACTGCCGAGCGTCAAGCGCCTTGGCGCCGGGGCCTGATCGGCCGAGGCGATGATCGCCGCAGCGACCTTGCGCGGATCACCGGGAAACATCGCGAGGCCGGCCGACTCTGCCTTGCGGCGAAATTCGCCGGCAGGCGTCTGTTCATAGACCAGAAGGATTTGGCCCATATCAGCGCTGGACGAAGCAAAATTCGTGCGTGAAGCGCCTGGCTCAACCAGCGTGACCTCGATGCCGAACGGAGCGATCTCCGGGATCGTACCCTCGAAGAAGCCTTCGACACCCCACTTGGTGGCCGCGTAGACGCCCATCGTCGGATAGGCAGCCTGCCCAACAGACGACGAGATCTGAATGATCCGCCCACCGCCCTGTCGCCGAAGGTGGGGGATTGCCGCGCGGGCGAGCCGGATCGACCCAAGTAGATTGGTGTCGATCTGGCGCTCGATCTGCGCGTCGCTGACCTCTTCCGCCGCGCCGAACAGCGCGTAGCCGGCGTTGCTGACCACGACGTCGATCCGCCCCAAATCGGCGAAGGCTCGGCTGACAATTTGGCGCACGCCCTCGCCGTCCGTGACGTCGAGGACCGCGACCCAAAGACGCTCGCGATACTTGCTCGCGAGGTCCTGGAGAGCCTCGGGCTTGCGGACTGTGGCGGCTACCGTGTCGCCACGATGAAGCAGCAGCTCGGTCAGCTCACGTCCGAAGCCGCTGCTCGCACCCGTAATAAACCACGTCTTCGGCATGATATGCGCTTTCGTTGATACCGGAAGCCTCCAGTTGGAGACGCCTAGGCCCGCACGCTCTTTCCAATGTTGAGCAATTCGTTGACAGCAGCGCCCCACGTGCGTCCGGTCGCCCCGCTGATCAGAATGTTTGCCTGGCTCATGGTCTGCTCCCCTCTGGGGGCATGTGCTCGCATTTCTTTCGTGAGGGCGTTGCCGCGGTTGCGAGCAGGATCACCTCGGCGACCTTTTGAGGACAGGAGAGCATCGCGACGTGGCCGGCAGGAACGCGGATGGTCTCTGCGCCGATGTGACTCGACATTCTTTCCTGAAGCGCGGGCCAGATGGTGCGATCATTTTCGGCCAGTACGTACCAGCAGGACCTGCCTCTCCAGGCGGTGCTGCTGACCGGTGCGCCGAGTGCGTGGATGGATATCGGTCCCTGAGTAGCGATCATGACTTCTTTCTGTCCGACGATCAGGTCCTGGGCGAAGTCCTCGAGGATCCCCTTGCGGGTGAGCTTGAAGAAGCCTGAGCCATCGCGCTCCAGCTCCGATGCCGCCGGCGATGGCGGAAGCAGTTCGGCCAAGGTCAAGGCGGACTGATCCGCATCGGGTGCGAACGCCGCCACGTAGACGAGCCCCGCGACCCTCGGATCATCGCCAGCCTGGGTGATGACCACGCCACCATACGAATGTCCCACCAGCAGCAGCGGTCCTTCCTCAAGAGCCATGGCCCGCTGAACGGTCGCGACATCCTCAGCCAACGAGGACAACGGAAGTTGGACTGCTGTGGTCTCGACTGCTGCGCCATTGAGCTGAGCGATTACCGACGACCAGCAGGAGCCGTCGGTCCAAGCGCCATGGACCAGGATAACCGTTCTCGGCTTTGTGTTCCCCATCGCCAGCTCTGTCCTTGTCGACGACAATCGGGCCGTGCAAACTGTAGATTGGACGGCACCGGCAAGCATGTTGCGTGTTGTGAAGAATTGTTGCGGTGTGGCGAGCGGCCGATGATGACACTTGCGGGCGAGCGGACGGCCGAAGGAGCCATCTCGGAACACGTTGTGCTTCGTTTCGGAGGCGTGCGCCTGGATCGCCTCAAGCGACAGATTTTTGACGGCGAAACTCCGATCCCTCTTGGCCCCCGCGGCTTCGAAATCCTGCTCGCACTGATAGAGGCTCGCGGCGACCTCGTGAGCCCAGAGGACTTGGTTGCGCGCGTCTGGGGACGAGTCCACGTCGACGACGGCACAGTTCGAGCGCACGTCTCCAAGCTCCGCAACGCGCTCGGGCGAACCCAAGGCGGCGCGTCCCTTATCCAGACGGAGTCCGGTCGGGGCTACCGGCTTGCGGCTCCTATAACGATTGAAGACAAGCCGAGTGCGCCGGTGCGGGAGCCCCGCACGCAGGAAGGCATTCCGCAATCCCCCTCGTCGCTGATCGGACGAGAGGCCGCCATCAACCATCTGGCCGCATTGATCCGACAGAACCGGCTGGTGACGGTGGCAGGTGCCGGAGGCATTGGAAAAACGAGGTTGGCCCAAGCCGTGTCGACCCGATTGGAACGCGAGTTTCCCGACGGCGCGGTCTTCGTCGACCTTGCGTCGGTGGCCAAGCCCGAGCGGGTCCCGACAGCGATCGCAACCGCGCTGGGAAAGGTGGTGCTTTCAGGAAATCCAACGGAGATGCTGGTCGCGGGGCTGAAGGACAGGAGCGTCCTGATACTGCTGGACAATTGCGAGCACCTCGTCGAGGCGGCCGCTCTTTTTTGCGAAGCGATGGCGCGAGGTGCGCCACGGGTCCGCATCATCGCGACCAGCCGCGAGATACTCCGGGTGGAAGGAGAATGGATCTACCGCGTCGATCCGCTCGATATTCCTCCCGCCGATCTGGCTTCGGCGCAGCAGGCCTTGAGCTATTCGGCCGTCCAATTGTTTGCTGAACGTGCAGCGGCTGCTGGGAGCTTCGCTCTTGGCGATCACGAAGCACCTTATGTCTGCGCCCTCTGCCGTGCCCTGGACGGCCTGCCGCTCGCGATCGAGATGGCGGCGGTGCAGGCAGGTGCGTTGGGCGTCAGATGCCTGGCCGAACAGCTCGGCCGGCTGCAGCTCGAAGACCTGGGCTCGCGAAGGACAGCCATCACTCGCCATCGGACGCTCACCGAGATGCTCCAGTGGGGTCACGATCTGCTCTCGTCCTCTGAGCGCGCGCTGTTTCGGCGATTGTCGGTCTTCGCCGGCTCGTTCACCGCCGAGGACGCCGCGGTCGCCGCGGATGAAAGCCACCCTGCCGTGGCGGTGATCCGCGACCTCGCTGCTTTGGCCGCTAAATCTCTTCTTTCGACCGAATCCGACGGATATACACGGCGCTTCCGGATGCTGGTCACAACGAGACATTTTGCGCTGGATCGTCTTCGCCAGGAAGGCGAGGAAGCGACCGTTCGTCAGCGGCACGCATTGCTTATGCTCGAGCGGCTACGCCGAGGGGCGCCGGTGCAGATCGACGACGTACGCGCGGCTCTCGACTGGAGCTTCGCGCATGGAGAGGCATACACGATCGGACTGCCGCTCACACTCGCGTCCGTTCCCCTCTGGTGGTCGTGGCAGCTCGTCGAGGAGTGCCGCGCGCGCGTCGACCACGCGCTCGAGTCCGCAGATCTTGCGGCCGATCCCGGAACCGAGATGCGGCTCCTTGTCGAACTGTTTGCATCGCTGCTCCAGATCGACTCCCATGGACGGCATATGATCGCGATCGCCGAGCGCGCGCTTGCAATCGCGGAAAAGCTCGGCGATCTGCCGCACCAATTGAGGGCCAGATGGAGCCTGATGGTCAACGCCTGGAACGCTGGTCGATTCAAGGTCTCGGCAGCACATGCCGAGGCATTCAGAGAGCTGGGGCTCCGCAATGGCGACGCTGCCGCGATACTCGTAGGAGACCGGCTGACCGCCAACGTCCGCCACGCGATGGGTGACCAGATCGAATCCGCACGTCTCCTGCAGAGCGTGCTGGAGCGCTTGGATCGGTCGGACACTCCGATGGATGCGAGACTGGTCTACGATCAAAGGAGCCTGGCACTGAGCACGCTCGCGCAGGTCCAGTTCCTGCGCGGCGAAATCGGAGAGGCCATCAGCACGGCGCAAGAGGCCGTTCGTGAAGCCGAATCTCGAACGGACCCGGTTTCAGAATTCTACGCTCTCCAGCAGGCGGCGTGTCCGACCGCGATCTTCGCCGGTCGCCTGGACCTGGCCGAGAAATATCTGACCCGGCTCGAGACCTACGGCCAGCGTCATCGGCCGTATGCCAGCTGGGTGCCTTCACTTCGAGGGATGATCCTGATCCGTCAGGGAGAAGTGGAAACGGGCGCTAAGGAACTGGCTGCGGGAATCGCGCGGTTGGACGACCGAGGAATTTCGGCCAATCACAACCGCTTCAAAGCCGAACTCGCGACCGCTCTGATCGAAATGGGAAGACTTGAGCCCGCGAGCCACCTGCTAAACGAACTCGAACGACAATCCGAAACCAACGGCGAAGGGCTTTGCGACCCCGAGATCCTGCGCCTGCGCGCAGAAATCGTGCGCCTCTCCGGCGGTGAACAGGCGCAGGCCGACGCCCTCCTCAAACAGGCTTTGCGGGTAGCCGTCCGTCAAGGCGCGGCGATCTGGGAGCTAAGATCAGCAACGAGCTTGGCGGCGCTATGGGCTGCATCAGGCCTGAGAACTCAGGCGAGGAATCTTCTCGGTCCTATCTGTGCCAAGTTCAGGGAGAGCAACGAGACACCTGAGGTTCGAGCGGCTCGTCAACTGTTCTCAACATTTGCGTGACACCCTGCCAATCATAAGCCCGGACGTTCCGCATCCGCGGATGCTCAAAGCCAGGAGGCCAACCAGGAATCTCGCAAGGAATCGCCCGCACCGCAATCCAAGTGCGGTCCGGGGCGTCGGCGGAGGACGGGCCGCGGCGGGAGAACGCGCCGGCCATGTGAGCGTCGAGCTGGACCAACCTCAACCCCGATCCGGACCTTCGAAAACGCCGTAAATGCTGGAGGCGGCCGGCAGGCCGACGCCGCGGGTCTGGCGGAGCAGACCGCGTTCGAGGATTCCTTGAAGCGCAGGGAGCGCGTTAGTTGCCCCAATTGCCCCGAAATCGGCCGAGATTGATGGTCCGACGGCCGCCTAAGTGGTACACAGCGGTGGTCACAAAACTCGACCGGACCTTTTTGGAATCCTTGTTTTTCGGCGTTTTTCGCGCATTTGCTGCATCGGGGAAGAGATTCCCACTTTCTCCGCCACTCCCGACCTCGGCAAGTGCTCGCTCGCGGCGACTGTGCTAGTTGTGGAAGGACTCGACAGCAGCGACTTGTTGGCTTCGCCTTTCACCTCACACCGTGAAAGGCGTGCCTCACTCTATTTCGCTTCCAAATAAGTTGTGGCGCAGATGCAAACGAATCCTTTCGGATGGACTCGTGATCTGAAACGACATGTCGTCGATAGCCTATCTGCCTTTCGGTCCCAATCGAGTCCTTGATCGATTCGAAGCGGCGACTCGTTTCACTCCTTCGCCGATTTCAACAGACTGCAGAGCCACGAACGAGGAACGATGCGCCTTCGAATAGCCTCGCACCACGCTGCTCCGACGGCAGGTTCGCGAGAAACTATCGAGTCGACGCCCTTCGCGCAAAATGCTATGTTTTCAGGCCTAAACCCTTGTCTCTGAGAGAATTTTCGAGTCCCAGGTCGCATCCAGCGACCGGATGATGAGATCGCGTGAATGAATATTCGAACAAAGGCGGGTGGAGAGGATCCGCTTGTCGTAACGCAGTTCTACTACTCGCAGACGTTTCCGTATCTGATGTTCAAACATCACGCGGAAATTCGTCGGCGGCTCGTCGACGTTCCTCGCGAACTGCGACAACGGGAGTTGGCACCTCAGCTCATCCCGCTGGGCGAAGCCGCAGGCGATCAGGTGTGGCTCGTCTTCCGCGCGTATCTGGACAAAGTCGAGGCGGAGATCGCAGCGCTCGTTCGAGGTCACTCTCCTGGATTTTGGTTTCATCTCCATCGGCGTCTGCGCCCCATGCTCGCGGAGGCGCACGGGTTCAACAACGACGATGCCACCGTGATGTTGGTGCGCGGCATCGCCGAGCTCGCATACGCGAAGCACGGTGCGCTTAACAAAACCGATGACCTTGGTCCTGTCCGCCGGACGCGATTACAGACCCTACTCGACGGCACCTGGTATGAAGCCATGGCCGAAGCGTATGGAGGGAAATTGAAGGCGAAGAAGGCCTACCAGGCTTTGCGCGAAACAGACCAGATCGTGATGACCGACTTCCGCCGGTCCGACTTGATAGACGTGTTCGCCATCGAGGGGCTTTGCTACGAATACTGGCGGGCATCGGCCGCGATGCGATGCATCGGCAAGGGATCGATGATCAAGTGGGACCCTGCACTAGGGTCGCACCGCTACAAGGATAGCGTCGTCAACCCTCTCACGTTCGAGCTTCACGACGCGAGGAACGCCGAAACCTTTGGCTTTCATACGCGGCTTGGCACCTGGCTCGACGAAGAAAATGCCGGCGAGACTGAAGCCGAAGGTGGCGACACGATCAAGTTCGCCCAGTTGAAGCCGAACCCGAAGACGGAAGAGTATCCCGCCTGGAACAGCGTCGCGGGTCGCATCGGACGCGGGTACGGCGCCACCAACTTCGAGATCGGCTCGTTCTCCTTGGCGCAGTTCCGAAAGGAAAATGCATTTATGAGCGAACCGTTCAGGCTGAAGTACGGGATCGATTTCGACGCGGTACTGTTCGCGGTGTGGGCTGCCGCGTTCTTTGGCACCTACGTCGGCATCACGATGCATCATTCTACGTGGGCGCAGCGCCGCGACCGGACGATGAACAACTTCACTAACCTGATGTTCCGCGGCTACACGATGGTCAGTTTCGACCTCGACGAATTCGCGGGTGAAGCGGTTTGGTTCGCAAAGCAACTCGGACACGAAAAGGTATTTACTGTCGAAGAGGTGCGCAAAGCCGTCGAGTTCATATCCTTGAGCGAAGAAGCTCAGAAGAACATTGGTCTCTGGAGTGGCGGTAAGCGCCCAATCCTTCTTCCATCGATGGGCAAGGTAATGATCGATCTGGCGGCGATCCTACCTGCCCTGCATACGATCTTCGTGGGTCTGCGCAAGGCGGCCGGCGGCGGCGAAAGCTTTGAGAACTCCGTACGCAGCGCGATCCGGGCTCGAGGACTTGACCTCTGCCTCGAAGGCGACCTCAAGTGGACAAGCGGCAATCCGCGCGAGGTCGACGCCGCCGTCCGGCTGAACGACCGGCTTATCTTGATCGAATGTTTTTCCTACGAGCTGCCTCTCGACTTCGAGCTTGGAAAGCCGAGCGTCTTCGAGAAGAGAAAGAAGTTCATCCTGGAGAAGGTCGACCAGGCGCGGTCACTTGCAGACCGGGTCGCGAAGGAGCCAAAAGGCACAAACTTCGACGTGTCCTGGGCCAAATCGATCGAATGGCGTGTCGTGTCGCCATTCGTTGAGTTCGCGTGGCTGATGGACGAGCCGTTATACGACAAAGCGGGAATGCCGCGTGTTCTTCAAGTCCACGAGCTATTGGACCACCTGACAGATGGAAGGGTGCCGACCGAAGGCATGATCCCAATGATCAAGGAACTAAGAGGGGTTGAACTTCAAGGCAAGTGGTACTGAAAGATCGACGCCCTGCATCGTCGCCCCTGTAGGTCCTGCTCGCGCTAATTCATTCTTAGCAAAAAATTCTTCGGCGCGCGCCCAACCGAGCGCGACCTAGAACGTTCTTGTAGTCGCGCGCCAACTGTCGGTTGAAGAGATGCCTTGGCACCAACCGACTCGTTCTTAATGCGCTACCGACTCGTTCTTTCGGTGGCGGCATATCCAAAAACAAAGAGCCGCATCGCTGCGGCCCTGACTCTATTCGTCGCGATAGACTTTCTCGCGTTTCTCGTGGCGCTCCTGCGCTTCCACCGAGAGCGTTGCGATGGGCCGGGCCTCGAGCCGCTTCAAAGAGATCGGCTCGCCGGTATCCTCGCAATAGCCGTAGGTGTTGTCCTCGATGCGCTGGAGCGCGGCGTCGATCTTGGCGATCAACTTGCGCTGGCGGTCGCGGGCGCGGAGTTCGATGGCGCGGTCGGTTTCGGACGATGCCCGATCGGCGAGATCGGGGTGGTTCACGTTCTCCTCCTGCAGAGCCTGCAGCGTGAGCTTGGACTCTTTGAGGATCTCATCCTTCCAGGCGAGGAGCTTCATACGGAAGTACTCCTTCTGCCGGTCGTTCATGAAAGGCTCTTTTTCGGTCGGTCGGTAGTTTTTCAACTTTTCCAAGGGCGGCCTATCTTCTCAAGCAACGACTCATGAACGGAACGGGGTCCGTTGAGCCGGGGCTTATATAGCTACCCCATGTGACAGACAATATTTCCTTAATAGCGCAGTTAGCGCCCCCAAGCCCTTGCACAGGAAGGTTTATCCGGGAGGGCCCGGGGGCGGCCAAAAGCCGAGCTAGTAGCCGACCGTGAAACGCTGCCTCAAATGGGCCGGCTTCTCGATCTCATCGGCGAGCGCGATGGCGTAGTCGGCGAAGCTGATCCAGCTCTTGCCGTTCGCATCTGCGAGAAGCTGATCGGTCCCGAGCCGGAACTTGGTGGTCCGTTCCCCCTCGATGAACAGCGCCGAGGGCGAGATGAAGGTCCAGTTCAGCTCCTTTTCCTGGCGCAGCAGGTCGAGAAAGGCCCCACCCGCCTCCGCCTCGGCCTTGTATTGGGCCGGAAAACCGGGGGTTGTGACCAGTTTGACGCCGGGCGCGACCTCCAAACTGCCGGCGCCGCCGACAACCAGATAGCGCCCGACCTTGGCGTCCTTGGCCGCGCCGATCAACTTGTGCGGGTCGCTCGCCAGGAAGTGGACGGAACTGATGGCCACATCGTGCCCGGCCCAGAGCTTGGACAGGCCGGCCTGGTCGAGCACGTCGCCCTTAGTCGGGGTGACGTTCGGCAGGATTGCAATCTTCTCCGGGTTCCGTGCGATGGCGGTGACGCCGTGGCCGCGGCGAGACAGTTCCTTGGTGATCTCCGAACCGGCCCGGCCCGAGGCGCCGGCAACTGCGATTTTCATGGAAGGCTCCTTCGCTTCTGTAGTAACCAATGGTAACTAGATATCGTAAGGAACGCTGGTGTTAAGAGAGCACTTTGTGCTTACCTGATTACGCAGGAGTAACCGGCAAGCCGAACGCAAGTGCGAGGCAAGTACGAGGCAAGTGCAAGGAATGAGATGAAACCCAACGTCTATGCAGCCGATTGTCCAACGCGCCAGATCCTCGATCGCGTCGGCGACAAATGGGCCGTGCTGATCCTGTTGTTGCTGCGCGAGGAGCCGATGCGCTTCAATCAGTTACGCCGCACGATTGAAGGCATCTCGCAGAAGATGCTGAGCCAGGTTCTCAAGTCGCTCGAGCGCGACGGCTTGATCAAGCGCCGCGCCATCGCGACCGTGCCGGTGACGGTTGAATATTCGATCACGCAGCTCGGTGTGACGCTCGCCGCCGCGGTCGATCCGTTGCGCGATTGGGCCGAGGAAAATCTGAAAGACGTGCTCGCCGCCCAGCGCCGCTACGATTCGCAGCAGAAAGACGAAGCGGCGTAAAGCCGTTCCGTAAGCGCCTCAAATGATCCGCTGGACGACTACGCCTGCTCGGCCTTGGCCAGCTCGACCTCGACGCGCAGCTCGATCTCGGACAGCACGGAATCGAGACCGGGATCGCCGGAGGACGATTTCAGGTTCGCAGCCGCATCGCGCAGCCGCATCACGGTCGATGTATCGAGATTGCCGGACAAGAGTCCCATCTTGAGATCGTCGAGCACGTCGAGCGCGGTCTTGCCGCGGACGACCGAGCGCTTGCGGCGCTCGACCGGATCTTCCTCGATGCCTTGCAGCGCGAGCAGCGCATCGATGTTGGCGGAGGCCTTGGGTGCGGCCGCTGCGCGGGTCTCCTGCGCCGAATTCGTGTCGGGCAGCACGAAGGTGCCGGAGCTCGTTCGCCTGGCCTGGCTGGCCGGCGTTCCAAGCGTGGTGCCATTCGGTCCGTAGATGCGCATCGGAGCAATCCGGGTGATCGATGCGCCACATTCGCCGCTTTATGGTTAACGGGGCGTAAACGGCCCGGCAAAATCTGCCGACAGGCGGCAGTTTCGCTCCTTAGGGCGAATGCCGGCTGGCACCGATCCGAAGAGATTTATTCAACCTATTCAATCGACTACACCCTCTGCCCCGTGTTGGCACAGCGCTCGCAAGGAAAGCGTCGGACCAGCTCGTCATGGGAGTGTCGCAGATGGTCCGAGATGTGAGGAGCCTCGGGGAGCAGAGGATGCCAGGCGTTCGTTGGGTGAGGATTGTTGGGGTGGCCTGCGCCGCGCTGTCAGCGCTGGCGCTCTCGGTCGCGCCTGCGCGTGCGACCTCGCGCATCAAGGATCTCGCCAATATCGAAGGCGTGCGGCAGAACCAGCTCATCGGCTACGGCCTCGTCGTCGGCCTCAACGGCACCGGCGACACCCTCAACAACATCCCCTTCACCAAGCAGTCGCTGCAAGCGATGCTCGAGCGCATGGGCGTCAACATCCGCGGCGCCACCATCCGCACCGGCAACGTCGCGGCCGTCATGGTGACCGGCAATCTGCCGGCATTCGCGACGCAAGGCACCCGCATGGACGTCACCGTCTCCGCGCTCGGCGATGCCAAGGATTTGCGCGGCGGCACCCTGCTCGTCACCCCGCTCCTCGGCGCCGACGGCAACGTCTATGCAGTGGCACAGGGCTCGCTCGCGATCTCCGGCTTTCAGGCCGAGGGTGAAGCGGCCAAAATCGTACGCGGCGTTCCGACCGTAGGACGCATCGCCAACGGCGCCATCATCGAGCGCGAGATCGAGTTCGCGCTGAACCGGCTGCCGAACGTGCGGCTCGCGCTGCGCAACGCCGATTTCACCACCGCCAAGCGCATTGCAGCGGCGATCAACGACTATCTCGGCGTCAAGAGCGCCGAGCCGATCGATCCCTCGACAGTGCAGCTGACGATCCCGCCGGAGTTCAAGGGCAACGTGGTCGCCTTCCTGACGGAGATCGAGCAGCTTCAGGTCGATCCGGATCTCGCCGCCAAGATCGTCATCGACGAGCGCTCGGGCATCATCGTGATGGGCCGCGACGTCCGCGTCGCCACCGTCGCGGTCGCGCAGGGCAATCTCACGGTCACGATCTCCGAGAGCCCGCAAGTGAGCCAACCCAACCCGCTGTCGCGGGGTCGCACCGTGGTCACGCCGCGCTCCAGCGTCGGCGTCACCGAGGACGGCAAGAAGTTCGCCGTCGTCAAGGACGGCGTCTCGCTGCAGCAGCTCGTCGACGGCCTCAACGGCCTCGGCATCGGCCCGCGCGACCTCATCAGCATCCTCCAGGCGATCAAGGCCGCGGGTGCGATCGAAGCCGACATAGAGGTGATGTGATGCAGACCGGCATGCTCAACACCGCGCACGTCGTCACCGCCGCACTCTCGAACCCAGCGTTCTCCGTGGAAAGCCGCAACGGCCGTCCCGATTTCGAGCTCGCCGCAGCGTTGCAAAAGGTCTCGCCGCAGCAGCAGGCCAAGACGCAGAAGACCGCCACTGACTTCGAGGGCATGTTCCTCAACAGCATGTTCGCGCAGATGACTTCGGGGCTGAAGGGCGAAGGCCCGTTCGGCGATACGCCGGGCACCGGCGTCTGGCGCTCGATGCTGACCGAGCAATATTCCAAGAACTTCGCCAATGCCGGCGGCGTCGGTGTAGCCCGCGACGTCTACCGTACCCTGATCATGCAGCAGGCCAAAACCACTCTTCGTACGGCATAAGGTCAAACGAGATGAACCACTTCAACGCGTCACGTCGGCCGATGCCAGCGCAGCGCCCGAACAATACGCCCGAGAGCGCCGCTGCGCGCAAGCTCGCAGAGGACCTGATGGACGCGATGAGCGCCCTGCTCGGCCTGATCGAGCGCGAGACCGAGCTCGTCCGTGCCGGCAAGGTTCGCGAAGCGATGATGATGGAAAGCCAGAAGCAGGAGCTGTCGCGGCGCTACGCCGGCGCCGTCAGCCAGTTGAAGGCGAACCAGGTGCAGCTTTCGAAATCCGCGCCCGAGCTACTCTCGACGCTGCACCGCCACCACGACGCCTTCCGCGCCATGCTTCAGGTCAATCTTACAGTGCTCGCGACCGCCCATGCGGTCTCCGAGAGCGTCGTGCGCGGCGTCAATGCCGAGATCCAGAAGCGCAACGTGCCGAACACCTATACGGCGGCGGGCCGCCGCGCCACGCCTGGCCCGCGTCACATCACGCCGCTCGCGGTCAGCCGCACGCTCTGAGCGCAGACAAGGAACTCCATCCAATTTTACGAAAAACCGTGCGGCGAAAGCGTCGCGCGGTTAGTCACGTTTGCTTACCCGGTGTTCAATCCTGGTGTTCCATGGTTGCGTATTGAGAGGGGTTGGGATTTGACTCACACGAGGCAACCAGGAGGCTGCCATGAGTACAGATTTCAGCATCAGGCCGGTGGGGATACCGGTCGCCGCGCTACCCATAGCGACGTCGAGCGCGGCGGCCAACGACGCCGTGCGGACCGATTTGCCCGCGAGCCAGACCGTCAGCGCGAGCGACGCTGGCGCCGCCGCGCGCAATGATCTGTACAGTCAGAACGTTTCGCGCCAGGTCGTGTTCAACCAGGCCGCCGCATCCTTCGTTTTCCAGGTCGTCAACGAGAAGACCGACCAGGTCGTGGAGCAATTTCCGGACGAAGCGATGCTGCGCCGCCGCGCCTATTTTCACGCGCTCGACCTCAGCAAGGCCGACGCAGAACGCCCGCTGTCGACCGACCGCAGCGCCTGAAGTCGTGGAGGCTGATCAGCAGAGCTAAACGCTCTGCTTCAGCAACTCGTCCTCCCGTTTGACGAGTTTCTGGATCTCCTTCAATGAATTGTACAGAGAGCCGCTCAGGATCAGCTTGCTTGCAGCCTCGATCGACGTTCTGAAGCTTGGCACCGCCTCGAGCAGATCCTTGACGAAGCTCACATAGAGCTCCTGGTATTTCGGGATGTCGTTCTCGAGGTACATCATCTGAACGCAAAGATAGAGCCGCTTCACCGGCGTGTCGGCGGTCTCCGCGGTCAGGAGATCCTTCTCCCGCATAATCGGCGCCTCTCCCGAGATCAATAGCCTGGTTCGCGCATCTGAGTTGGTGATGAGGCTTTGGCCGATGATGATTCGCTCGAAGGGCTTCAGTTCAACTTTCAGCGCCATCGCTGTTACCTCCTGCGCTCATACCAAAAACAAGCCGTCTGCGACGAAGCGAGAGATGAAAGACTCCTGCTCCAGCGAGCTGACCAGGTTCGTCGGAGGGAACCCCACCGCCGGCTGCGCACGGGCCGGCTGAGCTACTTTCGAACGGTCGGCTTGCCGGCCGTAGCGCGGATTTCCGTTGCCAAACGGTAAATGGGTTTGGTTAACGAGACATTAACTACCGCGGCGCGACAACGCGGATCGGTGACCAGGACGCTTCGCGATGCCGCGATCAGACCAGGTCGGCGTACGCCGTATTGAGCACGTTCGCTCCGGTCGCAGGATTGGTGACGACCGTCTTGATCTGCGCGTGACCGATCTTCTTCAGCAGGAACTTGGAGTCGCCGATTCGGAAGGAATTTTCCTTGATCAGCACGTCCTGGTACTGAACTGGGCCCGTGCCGCTCTGGTATTTGACCTTGGCGCGAAATCCTTGAACGTCAGAGATTGAGAACGAAAACTTCTCGCCTGTGGAATACGTCCCCTTCCAGGTTCCGGTATAAAGGGTGGAATCGACCGGAACATACTTCACATTCGATGACGAAGCCGTTGGCGCTGTCTTATAGCTGTTGCTCAGAATGCTAAGGATGTCCGCCATCGCTTGAATTCACCTCAATCGGCACGTCCGCTCAGGCGCGCCCGCTCAATCCGGCTGCAATGTTGCGGTTTATCTCGATCAACGACTTGAAGTGCTCCCGCTGGGGGCTGATCTGCAGCGCCGCTGTCTGGGACAGCACGAAGATGCTGATGTTGGCGATGTTCTGCCGAACATCCATTGGCTGCGGGTTCCCATCGCGCTGAGCTTCGCTGAGAAAGATTGTCCAGAGCTTGCGGTTATAGATCAACGCCTCGGACATCTGCACATAGCTCGCTTCGGGGTCGGATACGACGGCTTGCAGCTTGTTCGCCGCTTTCAACAATGTCTGGGCTTCAATATCGCGCGGGGATGAGGTGGTACTCGCGACGCGCGCGTAGGCTTGAGCGGCAGCACTAGACATTCGTCACCTCAGCAAACCTTGTTCCGTCTGACAAGTTTCCGGACTTCCTCGTTGTAACCCCTAAAGGCGGCCAATTAAGATTAACTTACTCGCTGCCCGAATTCGCGTCATCAGATTTGACCCAGGGGAGTTTCGGGCTCGAACCGAGCGCGGCTTTCGAGATCATCGCTGACCGGTCTGTTTCGGCCGAAGCAGGATTCCCCGGCCAGAACCGCGGCGTTGTCCAGCACTGCCCCAGCCGTCGCCGATCGGAACGTATCGTTAACCACATTTCGTAAGCAGTGGTTAATCATATTTTAAAAGCTTTTGTTCACTCTTGCGGAGGCTGAAACCACAAAGCGCATTGACCCGGACTAGGACGCCGGCGGTGCACACAAGGGAAGTCATTCAAATGTCCGACGTCGTCCTTACCGCGGCAGTCCGTCAGAATCTGCTCTCGCTGCAGGGCACCGCTGATCTGCTCGCGACCACGCAGGGCCGTCTCGCCACCGGCAAGAAGGTCAACAGCGCGCTCGACAATCCGACCAACTTCTTCACCGCCGCCGGTCTCGATGCCCGCGCCAGCGACATCAGCAATTTGCTCGACAGCATCGGCAACGGCGTGCAGGTCCTGCAGGCCGCCAACACCGGCATCACCTCGCTGTCGAAGCTGGTCGATACCGCGAAGTCGATCGCCAACCAGGTGCTGCAGCAGCCCACGGGCTACAGCACCAAATCAAACATCCAGTTCACCGGCACGGGCGCTCCCACCGGGACGGGCGGAGCCACTTCCGCGGACCTCACGACAAGTAAGCTCAACGGCGGCGTTTATACGTTTACCAATTCCGCCGGCACTGCTGCCACGATCACCATCGGCACTGCCCCGTCAAGCTTCAATCCGGTGACCAAGACCGCACAGGTCCAGTCGCTGGCACAGCTCAATCAGGCACTGGCGGATGCGGGCGTCAACCTCGCGGGCTCAATCACCGGCCCTGACAGTCTGACTCTTACGTCGACCAATGACGGTGCGGGACAGGTGATCACGGGTACCGCCGTTCCCGCTGCTCCCGTCACGCTGGACGCCATCAATATCAGCGGCAATGCCGCGGGCGGTGGCGCAGGTGGTGCCGTCGTTGCGGCGGTGCCCGACCCGATCTCGCAGCAAGCCAGGGCGACCCTCGTCAGCCAGTACAACCAGATCCTTCAGCAGATTACCACCACAGCGCAGGACGCCTCTTTCAACGGCGTCAACCTGCTCGATGGCAACTCTCTGAAAATGATCTTCGACGAGACTGGCAAGTCGACGCTGACGATCGCGGGCGTGACATTCAATCCGAACGGTCTCGGCCTGAGCCAGTTGACCGCCGGCGTGGATTTCACGGACAACGTCCTGACCGGCAAGGTTCTGACCTCGCTCAATGCCGCCAGCACCACGCTGCGGTCGCAGGCCTCCGCCTTCGGCGCCAACCTGTCGATCGTGCAGATCCGCCAGGATTTCTCGAAGCAGATCATCAACGTGCTGCAGACCGGTTCGTCCGCCCTGACGCTCGCCGACACCAACGAGGAAGCGGCCAACAGCCAGGCGCTGTCGACTCGTCAGTCGATCGGGGTGTCCGCGCTCTCGCTCGCCAACCAGTCGCAGCAGAGTGTGCTACAGCTCTTGCGTTGACAGCTGAGTCCGGCCTCTCTGCGGGCGATAAAATTGGGGCGGCGAGGCTTGGCTTCGCCGCTTCTTGTTTTTGTTCTCGTTCTCGTAGCAAAAACCTGTGGGCACGACGACAACTCGACCGCCCTGACAGGCTAAACGAGAAACTCGTACAGCGGCCGACGCGAGGCAGTGGCGCACGGTTTCCAGGACGACTCTCATGCAGCCAACAAAACGGCGGGGCCGAGGCCCCGCCGCAATTCCGTAGCAAGACTTTTGTCGAACTCAGCGCAGCAGCTGCAGAACGCCCTGCTGCGACGTGTTGGCGAGCGACAGCGCGGACGTCGCAATCGACTGGCGGGTCGACAGCGCCTGACTGTTGGCCGCTTCCTCGTTGGAGTCGGCCAGCGTCAGGGCGGACGAACCGGTCTGAAGCACGTTGATGATGTTCTTGTTGAAGTCCTGGCGGATCTGCACGATCGACAGGTTGGCACCGAAGGCCGACGCCTGCGACCGCAGGGTGACGCTGGCGGTGTTGAGCGCCGTCAGAACGGTGTTGGTTGCAGTGTTGTCGATGAAGTCGCTGCCCGCGGTGAGCGACTTCAGGCCGAGACCGTTCGGATTGAAGGTCACGCCCGCAATCGTCACGGTCGATTTGCCGGTTTCGTCGAACACCAGCTTCAGCGAGTCGCCGTTCAGCAGGTTGATGCCGTTGAACGAAGCGTCCTGCGCCGTGGTGGTGATCTGCGTGATGATCTGGTTGTACTGGGTGACCAGCGACGAGCGCGTGGCCTGCGACACCGGGTCGGCAACCGCGGCGACAATCGTTCCGGCGGTGAATGCTGCACCGCCAGAGATATCCACCGAGGTCGACGAAGTGGCCGACGGGGCGGCATAGGTACCCGTGTTGGTGATGGTCTGGGAGGCGGCATCGTTGGCCGAGGTGAAGGTCAGCGAGCCGTTGGTGTTGAAGCTTGCGATCAACTGAACCCCCGCCGCCGAAAGTGCCGCGTTAAGGCTGCTGATCGAGTTGACGTTGCCAGCACCGGCCACGTCCGTGACGGTCAGCGTGGTCGTGCCAGACGCAGTCTTGAAAACCAGCGATTGGCCCTTCAGCGCGTTGGCGGTGCCGCTGCCGATGTTGACCAGATCGGTCGCGGTGCCCGCAGCGCCAGTGGCCGGCGCGTTGCCGGTGAAGGTGGCCTTCGAGCTGTAGCCCGAGGGCTGCTGCAGCACCTGGTTGGCGATCGACTTCGCGGTATCGACCAGCTTCGACAGCGAGGTGATGCCGGTGTTGGCGGCCTGCAGGACCTGCACACCGTTGCCGATGCTGTCGAGCAAATTGCTGATGTCGCTGGCGCGGGCATCGAGACCGGCGGCGGTGAAGAAGTTGGTCGGATTGTCGAGCGCGCTGTTGACCTTCTTGCCGGTGGCGAGACGGCCCTGCGTGGTCGCGAGCAGATCAGCGGTGCCCTGCAGCGAGAGCAGGTTCTGGCGGACTGCCGCGGAGAGCGTGATGTTGGACAGAGACATGCGAAACGACCTTTCTGGTGTAACTCAGCGGGCCTTCCTTGGCCGCGCATGGGGGAACCCTAGGGACGCTATGGTCAACAAAGGATAAAGCAGACCGGTCTTGGTTAACGGCCGAGGCGCTTTCGAAAAATTATGGTTAACAAACGGTCAAGGCCGGTCGATCGGTTAAGCAGCCTCCGCGGCGCCGGGCCTCGATCGATTCCGGAAAACACAAACTGCAGCGCGAAAAAAAAGCGGCGGGGCCGAGGCCCCGCCGCTCTTCCAGATCGAGAACTGCGCCGGGCTCAGCGCAGCAGTTGCAGAACGCTCTGCTGCGACTGGTTGGCCAGCGACAGCGCGGACGTCGCAATCGACTGGCGGGTCGACAGCGCCTGGCTGTTGGCCGCTTCCTCGTTGGAGTCGGCCAGCGTCAGGGCGGACGAGCCGGTCTGAAGCACGTTGATCAGGCTCTTGTTGAAGTCCTGGCGGATCTGCACGATCGACAGGTTGGCGCCGAAGGCCGACGCCTGCGACCGCAGTGTCGTGCTGGCGGTGTTGAGCGCCGTCAAGACAGTGTTGGTCGCAGTATTGTCGATGAAGTCGGTCCCGGCGGTGAGCGAACCCAGACCAAGACCGGCCGGATTGAAGGTGACGCCGGTGATCGTGGAGGTCGATTTCCCGGTTTCGTCGAACACCAGCTTCAGCGAGTCGCCGTTCAGCAGGTTGATGCCGTTGAACGACGAATCCTGCGCCGTGGTCGTGATCTGCTGGATGATCTGGTTGTACTGGGTGACCAGCGACGAGCGCGTGGCCTGCGACACCGGGTCGGCGACAGCCGCAACCACCGTACCGGTGGTGAAGGCCGCACCGCCCGAGATGTCCACCGAGCTCGACGAGCCGGCACCCGGCGCCGCATAGGTGCCGGTGTTGGTGATCGTTTGCGAGGCGGCATCATTGGACGAGGTGAAGGTCAGCGAGCCGTTGGTGTTAAGGCTGGCGGTGAGCTGAATACCCTTGCTCGACAGCCAGCTGTTGACGGCGGTGATCGAGTTGGCACTGTTGGCACCGATCACGTCCGTGATGGTCAGCGTGTTGCTCGCGCCACCTGCGGTCTTGAAGACCACGGTCTGGCCCTTCAGCGCGTTGGCGGTGCCGCTTCCGATGTTGACCAGGTCGGTCGCAGTACCGGCGGCGCCAGTTGCCGGCGCATTGCCGGTGAACGTGGCCTTCGCAGAATAGCCCGACGGCTGCTGCAGCACCTGGTTGGCGATCGACTTCGCGGTATCGACCAGCTTCGACAGCGAGGTGATGCCGGTGTTGGCGGCCTGCAGGACCTGCACGCCGTTGCCGATGCTGTCGAGCAAATTGCTGATGTCGCTGGCGCGGGAGTCGAGACCGGCGGCGGTGAAGAAGTTGGTCGGATTGTCGAGCGCGCTGTTGACCTTCTTGCCGGTGGCGAGACGGCTCTGCGTCGTCGCGAGCAGGTCAGCGGTGCCCTGCAGCGAGAGCAGGTTCTGGCGGACTGCAGCGGAGAGGGTGACGGTGGAGAGGGACATGGAAACAACCTTTCTGGCGTTACGCAACAATCGGCCTTCTTGGCCGAGGACCGGACCGTACGAAGCAAGTGATCAACGAAAACTGAATCGGTCCCGCAGGAATTCCTGATCCCGACGCCCTTCGGAGCGCATGCTTTAGGAAGGATAAAGATTCTCCACAAAACATGATGCGATCCACGGCGGCCGCCCGATCACACGCTGATCACATGGTTAACGAGCAACGAACATGTTGCAGAAGCAATGGCTCGCATGCCAGATTACAATCTCAGCGGTGGCGCCGCGGTCGCTAGTTGCAAAAGATCGATGGAGAACAAGCATGGCTCTCAAGGTCGAGCTCAGACCGCACGAACGCATCATCATTGGCAACTGCGTGATCACCAACACCGATCAGCGCGCCCGTCTTCTCATCAACGGCGAGAATGTGCCGATCCTGCGCGAGCGCGATATCCTCACGCCCGAGACCGCCGATACGCCGGCCAAGCTCGTCTATCTCGCGGTCCAGCTGATGTACATCTCGCCGGATCCGCAGTCACAGCACGGCACCTATTTCAACCTGGTGCGCGACATCGTCACCGCCGTACCGAGCGCCTGGCCGATCATCGAGGGCATCAACAACCATATCATGAGCGGCGATCTGTACCGGGCGCTGAAGGATGCCCGCAAGCTGATCGCCTATGAAGAGAAGCTGCGCGACCAGTACAATGCAGCGCATCCCGAAAGCGACGTCAGCACGGCCGCCTGATCCAAGGTCTTAAGACCTAAGCTAGACGACCCGCGCAAACGACAACGGCCCCGGATCATCTCCGGGGCCGTTGTCGTTCCAGCGGGTCGCTTTTACGGCGCCGCGAGCGGCGGCGCCTCAACGTCGATCAATCCGCCGGTTCGCCGCATACCGAACCTGATCACGGCCGATATCAGCGCGTCGATATCCATCTCCGCGGTGCGATGATTGACGATCGCCGCGCGGATCGCGAACTTGCCGTCCAGCGTCGTGCCTGACGGTGCGGCGATGCCTGATACCTGGACATCGGCGACGATCTCCCGGTTGATCGCATCGTCGGCGCGATAGCGGAAGCAGACGATATTGAGATTGACCGGCGCAAGCAGCTCGAGACGCGGTTCGGCGAGCACGCGCGTCTCGAGATATCTTGCGAGCGCGCAACTGCGCGCGATCACCGCACCCAGACGGTCGGTGCCGAATGTCTTCAGCGTGAACCACGTCTTCAGCGCGCGGAAACCGCGCGACAGATCCGGACCGAGATCGCACGGCCAGACAGCGCCGGCCGCAAGCCCCCTCGCCTCGCGGCTCAGATAGGCCGCCGGCTGTGCAAAGGCCTGCCGGTGCCGTTCGCCGTCGCGCACCAGCAGGAAGCCGGCATCGTAAGGCACCTGCCCCCATTTGTGGAAGTCGAGCGCAATCGAATCCGCGAACTCGATGCCCTCGAGCAGCGGCGCAAGCTCGGGCGAGAGGATCGCGAGCGCACCGAAGGCGCCATCAACGTGAAACCAGAGACCTTCTTCGCGGCACAGATCCGCGAGCGCCCTGAGATCGTCGATCGCGCCGATGTCGACGGTGCCGGCCGATGCCGTGACCAGGAACGGCTTGAAGCCAACCTCGCGATCGATCGCAATCTGCGCGCGCAGCGCGGCGACATCGATGCGATGATCGGCATCGATATCGATCTTGCGCAGCGCATCGGTGCCGAACCCGGCGACGTCCATCGCGCGGGAGATGCAGCCATGCGCGGCCTTCGACGCGTAGGCCGTGAGCAGCGCGCCGTCATTGCCGATACCGTGTTGCCGCGCCGGCGCGCCGAGCGCGCTCGTGCGCGCAACCAGCACCGCCATTAGATTGGCCATCGACGTCCCGGTGACGAAAATGCCGCTCGCGCCTTGCGGAAAGCCGAACAGGCCGCGCATCCACTCGACGATCTGGCGCTCGACCTCGATCGGCATGTGATCGCGGCCGCCGAGATTGGCGTTGAGGCCGGCCGCGATCATCTCCGCGACCATGCCGACGGCGGTGCCACCGCCGTGCACCCAGCCCATGAAGCCGGGATGAACGTTGCCGGTCGCGTAAGGCGCGACGTGCTCGGAGAATTCGCGATACACGTCCGCGAGAGAAGTCGCTTCGCGCGGCACGTCAGTCCGGATTGCCGTGCGAATCTCGTCGGGGATCGGCTGCCAGACCGGACGCGCGCGGACATTGGCGATGCCGTCGATCGCCTCGTCCAGCATGCGATGGGCGAGTGCACGAAACTCGCTCCAGTCCTGCGGATCGAGCGATCCGTTCGTGGCAGATATCTGCGTGTTGCGGATGATCTCGTTCATGCTGCGCTCCCCACGCTCGTTCTTGCATGCCGCGACAGCATCGCCGTGAACGCGGCAAATATCTTGCGCATCTGCGGCGGCTTGTACGGAAACACCACCGGCGAATCCATGTTGTGCACGACGGCGGTGTTGTCGGCCTCGAACACCAGAAGCTCGCCGTTCTGGTTCTCGGCGCAGTCGACGATGAAGTAATCGAGGCCGACGCGCCGGCTCATTTCGTCGAGCGCATTCCTGTGACGTGACGCGAAGGCGCGATCGAAGTCTTGCATGAAGATGGCTTCTTCGGCGCGCTTCTCCTCGCTGAACGCCATGTAGGCGTTGAGATACCAGATGTCCCAGCGATCGGCGATCGCCATGTGACAGGCATAAGGCTTGCCGTCGACCATGGTGAGCCGGATCTTGCGAAAGAGCCCGTCGGGACCAGCGTAGTTGACGAAACGCGCGACGAAGAAATCCTGCTCCTCCCGTTCGGCAAGATAGGCCGCGAGCGCGGAAGCATCGTCGATCTTCGCAAGCCCGACACCGGCATGCGTGCCGCGCGGCCGCGCAATCATCGGAAAGTGCAGTTCGCCCGAGATCTCAGCGCAGGCGATCCGTCCTTCCGAGAGAGCCGTCAATTGCGCACGCGTCGCGTTGGCGGTCACGGGAATATCGAGACCGGGGATATCAGCCAGCAACCGATAGAGCTTGTCGCGATCGAGATTGCCGATCAGCTCGGGGCGATTGAGCAACGGACGCGGCCAGCACGGCGCGGCCTTCTCGATCAGCGCCAGCGCTTCGCGGCATTCCTCGGAATCGGATGCGACCACGATGGCAACGTCGTGATCGGGCAGCGTTTCGGGCAAGCCTGTTGTCTTGGTCACATAGAGCGTCAGGAGCTCGATGTCGGAGCCTTCGAGCAAAAATTCGATCGGCGTGTTGCCGCCCATGTCGATGTCGGCCGCCAGCGCAAGCACGCGCAAGCCCGGCTTCGGCACTGGGGCGGGCGTACGAAACAGTTGGTGGAAGGAGAGCACCTCGGACTGGATCACGAGCCCGGCTTCCTTCTCGCCCATCAGCTGGGCAATCAGCGACAGATCGAGGCCCTCGCCCGCCTGCGCCGTGCCCTCCGCGATCCGGGCCAGCAGCCGCTCGCGCAACGGATGCAGATCGACGCCCTCGAAGGCCTGGCGCGTCAAATGCGCAAAGCCGATACGGTCGGCAAAGTTCGGCGCGGCAAGCGTATGCAACATCTCACACCTATGAGGGCTACGCCGGCACAGCGGCGGTATGGTCAAGCAGCAGCTCGGTCTTCACCAGGACGTGGGCGATGCGATCGAGGATCTGCTGCACATTGCGTTGCGCTTGCGCGCTGTCGGCCGACCAGGCGTCGGTGACGAGCCGCGCGCCGATGCACAGGCGCAGCGCAGCCTGCGGCACGCCGTCCGGTTGCTCCAGCCGCACCGGCTGGCCGACGAGACAGCGTTGTGCGGCAACCTGCCGGTCCGCAGCGCTCCCGACGATGTCGCCGTTCATGTCGCGCGCCAGCGCGCGATGAACGGTGCTGGTGTCGGCGATGGACACGGGCTTGCCGTTACGTAGCAGCGTGAATGGAAAGATCGTACGCTGCGCGAACTCCTCATCGTCCGCATCCGCCTTGTCGAAGGCTGCGGGTACGGCGCGCAGCGACGGCGACAACGCGATCATGCTGTCGATGCCGGCCGCAAGCTCGGCGACCGCCCTGGCGCGGAACGCCCCGGGCACGGCGTAGTAGTTGCCGATCTCGACCAGCGCCGCTTCCCAGCGCAACCATTGGCCGAAATTCGGACGCCGTTCAAAGCGCGAGCGCAGCGCCGTCCATGTCATCGGCCAGTCGCAACGGCCGACATAGTCGAAAAGGCCCGGCGCGATACCTTCAATCCGGTCGAGCGCGCGCGACAGGCCCTTCGGCACCAGCAGCGCACCGCTGAAGGCAGGCCCGCCAAAGAACTTCGAGCCTGTTATCAGCACCATGTAACCGCGATCGAGATAGGAGCGCAGCCGCCGGCGGCCGAGCCGCGCCTGGCAGGCATCGACGACGACCTGAACCTTGCGCGGCCAGCGCCGCGCGATCTCATCGAGGCAGGCGGCACTCGGCGCGCGCCAGCCGAGCTTTGACGAATCCATGATGTGCAACAAAACGCGCCGGCCTTGCGCGAGGCTGTCCTCGGTTGCACGCATCACCTCGGCGTCCGCGTCGGTGCGCATCGCGAGGCCCGAATTGGCGTCGCGCAGCGGCACCGCGATGCTGTCGCCGGCGAGGCCCGCGATCGCAGCGTCCTTGCGCACCGCAACGCCGCTCGCCGTCATCGCGCTGAAATGGTGCCCGCGTGCGGTATGCGCCGTGCCGCTGCCGGTCTGGTCGGCCCCGACCACGATGGACACCGGCGGTCCGCCGAGCACCGCGTGCGCCAGGAACAAGGCATGGAGCTGGGAATCGGTACCCGACGGCGAGAACACGACATCGACGTGCGGCGGGAGCTGGAAGTGACCGCGCAATTCGTCGCGCATGTCCTCGCAGCGCCGGTCGAAGGCGATCTCGACCTCGTCGAACAGCGATTTGTGGACCAGCTCCTCGCGCGCCAGCGCGGCGCGGTCATAGGCCGCCTGCGAGATCGGCGATGCCGTAGATGAAGCGAAATTCCAGATCTCGGGTTCTGGGGACGGTCCGCAGCCATAAGCGTTGACGCGATCTCCGGGATCGAGCGCCAGCCGCTGGTCTCCGCCGGAGGCGAGCAGCGTATCCAGCGGCGTGAAGAGATCGCGCAGGCGATAGCGCGAGCCGCCCTCGGACGCTCGCTCGATGTCTGGCAGGCGGGATGCGCCGATGCTCATCCCGCCAGGCTCACGCCGCGTCGGCCGCAGCCGCAGGGGCCGGCGCGAATTGCGAGGCGATGTCGCCATGGAACACCCGCGGCAGGACGTGCCCGCCGAAGCACGGCGTGACCGCCACGAGTTGCATCCGATCCCACATCAATGGCTCCGCCCCCGCTCAAACCCTCACCAAGAGGTAAACAGGCATGGTTAATGGAACCTTAACGCGTGCTCCTACAGGAACTTGACGAGCGACAGCTGCGCGAGCTTTGAAGTGGTCTGGTAGGACGCCTGGAGCGCGTTCTGAAGTGACAGGATTTCGCTCGCCACCTGGTCCGGCGGGGCCGACTCGGCCTGGTCGATCATGGTCTGGAGCTGCGCCTTGGCCTGGGTCTGCCGCGCGGTGGCGTCCTTCATGGTGTTCTGGGCCATCGCGATATCGGTCTGGATGTCCTCGATTCGCTGCTGTCCAGGCTGCGGCGCAAGCGCCTGAGCCACCCTCTGGCTCAGCGCCGAGACCTGTCCGCTGGAATAGTTTCCGGCCGGCGAGGTCGAGAACGTGCCGAACACAGCGACTGCCTGCAACTGCCGCCGGATCGCGTCCTCATCGGCCTGTGCGCCATATTGAATCGTGATGGAATCGTCGACCCGTGCCACCGCGGTCGAGCGCGGCGAGCCGGGCCCGTCATTGCCGGTGTACCATTTCACTGTCGTGGCCGAGCCGTTCACCAGCGTCGTCGCCGAGCTCGCCGGCGAAGAGCCGACGCGCAGCGGCGGTTGCGTGGCGGTGATCGGCAACGTGCTGAAGCCGAGCGCACCCAGCGCGGCCACAGCGCCCGGGGTCGAGCCCGATATGCTCAGGCTCGCCGCATCATCGGTGTTGATCGTGATCGAACCGCCATGGACGGTCGACGGCTTCGAGGTCCCCGTGATCTGGTCGATCTTGCTCATCAGGGTCTGGATGCTGTCGGTGACGTTGAGCTGGTTGCCGGCCGCGCCTGACGCGACGAAGCTCAGCGTGGTGCCGTTGACCGTGATGGTGTCGCCGACAGCAAAACCGGGCGAGATCGAGTTCGAGGGAGCCGTGCCGGACAGCGCGGTCGCCCCGCTGATCGGTGCGGGCGGGGCCGCCTGGTTGTTCTTGGCAGTGCCGATCGCAGAGCTCGCGGTATTGAAGAAGTTGTCGCCGGCGGTCACGGCGGATGCCGCCACCAGCGAGGTGTTGGCGAGCTTCGTGATCGCGGTGTTCAGCGCCGTATTGAGGTTCGCGGCGGTGTTGTTGGGGATGGTCGGATCGATCGCGAAGCTTCCCGCCGGCGTCGGCGTCGCGCTGGACGCAGTCAGGTCGATCTGCTCGGTCGAGCCGTCCGGCAGCGTGAACTGAACGCTGAGCTTGTCGCCGTTGTTCGGGTTAACGCCGTTGAGATCAACGGAGAACGACACCGGCGAGCCGCTTGGGCCGGTGACCGTCGCGCCCGTCAGCGTCGACGAGACCGCGGCGATCTTCAAGCCGAACGGCGATCCCGCGACGTCCTCCGACACCTTCACCGAGCTCGGCGTCGGCTGCGTCTGCACCAGCCGGCCCATTCCGTTGGCACCGAGATCTGCGGCCTGGCGCTCCGCCATCACGGTCTTGAAGCCCGCCTGCGTCGTGGTGCCGTTGATGATGTCGCCGGCGTCGGTGACCGACGGCGTGTTGACCGCGGTTCCGGAGAACAGATAGCGGTTGCCGGACTGCGTGTTGAGGACGCCGATCATCGAGCCGAACTGGGCGGCCGCGGTGTTCTGCGCAACCGTTTGGCCGTTGACGTTGAGATCCTGCGACGTATTCGCGGCGCCCGTCTGCGCCGTGCTGCGGATCGTCGTCAGCGCCTGCAACGCCGTGTTGGTGAGGTTGATGTTGACGTTGACGTTGGTGATCGTGTCGGTATAGGCGTCGATGTTGGACAACTGCGCGCGCGAGGCGATCGCGAAGCCCTCGTTGGTGCCCATCCCCGAATAGTTCTGCGACAGCTTGCCGGTCGAGAGCTGCGTCGACAGATCCGTGAGCTGCTGATTGATGTTGCGGATCTGCGCGCCGAGGACCGACGAGGAGTAGTTGATGCTGCTGATCGACATGTTTCGTCGCCCCTACACTTGATACGCGCGGTTACCCTTGAGCCTGGAGCAGCGTGTTCATCATGCTTTGCACCACCGACATGAGATGGGCATTGGCCGCGTAGGCATTCTGGAGCTGGATCAGGTTCGACATCTCGGCGTCGAGATTGACGCTGGAGGTCGAGTTGAATTTCGCCTGGAGCGTCGAGACCACGACGCTCTGGCCCTGCTGGAGCTGCGTCGCCTGGGTCGATGCGTTGCTCTGGACGCTCAGGAATTGCTGAAGGTAGTTCGAGACGCTGCCGCTGAACGGCTGGCTCGCCGAACCTAGACCGGTCTGCGGCGAATAGGAGAACACAGCATTGGTGAGCTGCGAATAGAGATAGTCCGAGCGCGTGGTGTCGCCGGCCGGTGTCACCGGCGAGGTGCTATAGACCGACAGCCGGGTCGGATCGGTGGCGAGCTGCGTGTTCACCGCGATGCGCCCGGCAAGGCCGGTCATCTGCGAGCCCGCTGCCGTGATCGCGCCGGTGTAGAGCGCCTGACCGCCGTCGGTGAACAGCGGCAGCTGCGGACTGCCCGAGGTCAGCGAGGAGATCGTCTTGGTGATCGAGGACGAGTTGATCTTGGCGAGGCCGGTGCCGTCATCGGTCATCCGCAGCGTCGTGGCCGTGGCGGGCAGCGGCGCCGCGGAGAATGACAGGTGCGTGCCGGATAGCGCGGTGTTGAGCGCCGAGGCGATCGCGCCCATGCCGCCGGAGAAATTCACGCCGACCTGCATCGGGTTCGCATTCGTCGCGTTCTGGAGCGGCAACGCCGCCGGGTCGGTCACGTTGACCAGCGTAATCTGGCGCTGCGTGTTGGTCGTCGTATCGGTGTAGGTCAGGTTGACCGTGTTGCCCGGTGCGGCGCCGGCGAGATCGACGTCGAAGCCCGCCGGTGGGCCCGAGACCGTCGTGCCCGCCGTGGTCTTGTCCGACAGCGCGCTCGACATCGTCGCGGCGAGCTGGTCGATCTGGGTCTGCGCCTGCACCAGCGTCTGGTCGCGCAGCTTCAGATCCGCCGCGATCTGGCCGGAGGAGACCACGTTGTTGGCGACGACGTCGATCTGCGACCCGTTCGGAAGCTTGATGTTGAACGCGCCGACACCGGACTTGGCCGGATTGGTGTTGTAGAGCGAGGTCGCCGAGAGTGCGCCGGCGGAGGCGAAGGTGAATTGCGAGGCGAGCCCCGCGCCGACGAGTTGGATGCCCGTGGTGGTGTAGATGTTGGCCTGGTTCGATCCGTCGGTGGTGACGCGAACGTCGACATATTTGGACAGCGAGTTGATGGCCTGGTCGCGCTGATCCATCAGCGTTGCGGCGGACGGATCGCTCGAAGACAGGCCCTGTAGCTTGGTGTTGATGTCGGCGATCTGGTTCATCGCCGCGTTGGCCTGCTGTGCCGAGGTGCCGAGATCCTGCTCAGCGTTGGAGCGCAGCGACTGGATGCCCTTGGTGGTGACGTTGAGCTGCGTCGCCAGCGCCTGCGCCGCCCCGACCGCGACCGTCTGCGCCGACGACGAGCCCGCGCTCGTCGATAGCGCCTGGAGCGAGCTGGTGAAGTTGTTCAGCGCCGTTTCGAGCGTGCCGCTGCCACCGGGGTTGCCATAGACGTTCTGAAGCTGCTTCAGGATGTTGGCCATCTGGTCGGCGTAGCCGCTACCGCCGGTCTCGGTGCGAAGTTGGTTCTGCACGAAGGTGTCGAGCTCCCGGCTGACGCCGGTCGTCATCACCGACGATCCGAAGTCCGCGGTGGTAACCTCGACCTGGTTCGGCGTCTGGGCGACGTAACCCGGCGTCTGCGAATTCGCGACGTTCGACGAGACGATCGAGAGCGCGGCCTGGTTGGCACGCAGACCGCTCATCGCACTGGCGAGGGCTGAACTCAAACCCATGTTGACCTGCCGTCTTTGGTTACGTTACGCGCCGGCGGACCGATCAGCGCAACACGTTCAAGAGGTCCTGCACCATCGAATTCGCCGTCGTGATCACCTTGGTGTTGGCCGAATAGGCCTGCTGCGTCACGATCAGCTTGGTGAACTCGTCGGCGATATCGGTGTTGGATCCCTCCAGCGACGAGCCGCTGATGGTGCCCGAGGCGCCCGCGATCGCCGGGCCCGACTGATCGGTCACGGCATAAGCGCCGCCGTCCAATGCCTTCAGGTAGTTGGTGCCGTTGAAGTGCGAGAGCGTTACCGAGGCGAGATCGAGGTTCTGGCCGTTGGAAAAGGTGCCGACAACGAGGCCGTTGTTGTTGACGGCGACCGAGCGGAGCTGGCCGGCGGCGTAGCCGTTCTGCGTAATTGTGTTGATGGTCACCGCGCCGCTGGTGCTCGCAAATTGCGTCAGCCCGCCGGAGGAGAGGTTGAAGGCGACCGAGCCGAGCGACTGGCCGCTGACGCTGACGTTGTTGATGGTGATGCCCGAGCCGCTCGGCGAGGTGAGCGAGCCGTCACTGGCGAAAGCGAAGGTCTGGCCGGTGTTCACCCAGGCCGGCTGCGTGCTGCCGGTCGCACTGGGGTCGGTCTGGTAGAACAGGTTCCATGTATCGCTGTGTGTGCCGCCCAGTGCGGAACTGTCGGTCTTGGCCCAGCGCAACTGCAGGTTCACGGGCGTACCGGCCGCATTGTAGGCCGTCACCGCGCCGCCGCTGATCGACTCCTTGGTAAAGGTGGCGACGTCGCTGCCCATCACCACACCGGTTGCGGTCATGCCGGTGCCACGTGCCTGGGTCACCGGGCTCGTCAATCCAAGCGCGGAGAACGCGGGCGCCGTGCTCGTGATGTTGAGGTCCTGCGCCGTGCCGGTGTGGAATGTGATCTTGCCGTTCGAGGCGTTGATGGATGGCGCTACGCCCGTGGCGGTGCCGATCGCCGTGAGCAGGTCGCCGACGGTGTCGTCGGCGCGAACGTGCGTCGCGTCCTGCAGGCCGGTGCCCGCCGCAGTAATCGTGATTGTCGTCGCGGGGGAACTACCGACGATGATGGTGTCACCGGCCGCGAAGCTCGTTGTCAGCGAGTCGCTCGGCGCGGTGCCCGACAATTTCGTCGCACCGGTGATCGGACCGGGCACACTGTTGTTGGCACCCGCACTCGTGATGGTGGCGTCCGTGCGCGGAGGCGGACTGCCGACCGGCAGGGGGTTCGACGCGAGGAAGTCAGTCGGATCGAGACCACCATTGGCCAGCAGCGTGTGGCTCGCCGCTGTCGAGCTCGCCACCGTGTTCGGCGTTGTCGGCAGGTTCGCCGCATACTGGATCGAGGTGGTCGCCTGCGCCGGGACGAAGTTGTTCTGGAATTGCAGCACCGTCGGCACGCTGCCGGTCGGATTGCCCGTCTTCGGGTCGACCGTGACACCCATCAGATAGTAGCCGGCGCCGTTGATCAAATTGCCGTTGGCGTTGACCTGGAAGTCGCCGCGACGGGTGTAATAGGAGACGCCGTCGAACACCGGCACGTTGTCGACGACGCCGGTCGCCTTCTGCACCGAGAAGAAGCCATCGCCCGTGATCGCCATGTTGGTGGCGACACTGGAGCCCGAGATCGTGCCCTGCGTGGTGATCGTTGCCTGCGCATGCGCGGTGACGCCGCCGGCGACCTGCTTGTTGGGCACCGAGGAATCGGGAATGAGATCCTCGAAGCTGGTCCCGATGCCCTTGTAAGCGGTGGTGGATGAGTTCGCGATGTTGCCGGAAATGTTCTGAAGCGCGTAGGACTGCGCCTGCAGGCCACCCACCGAGGTGTTCATTGCATCGAAGATACCCATAACTTTGTCTCCAGATCCGATCTCGGCGGCCGGCAGACCAATGGCCGCATTCGGAGGAGACGTCGCAAGGCCTATGCCAATGCGGGTATTCTCAGGAAATCAATGACTTGAATAGAAAGGCCCCGGTCACATGACCGGGGCACAATTGCCGGGCCGGCAACAATTGCCGGGATTAAACGTCACCCAAAGCTCACGTAGCCGACGGCGACGCCGGGTGAAAGACCAGCCCGAAACCGTCGATGCAATAGCGCAATCCGGTCGGCTTCGGACCGTCATCGAAGACGTGGCCGAGATGGCCGCCGCAGCGCCGGCAATGCACCTCGGTGCGCACCATGCCGAAGGTGCGGTCCTCGGTCTTGCCGACATTGCCCTCGATCGGCTGGTAGAAGCTCGGCCAACCCGTGCCGCTCTCGAACTTGGTCTCCGAGGCGAACACCGGCAGATCGCAACCGGCGCAGGCGAAGACGCCTTTGCGATGCTCCTTGAGCAGCGGGCTGGTGCCCGGCCGTTCGGTTCCCTCTTTGCGCAGGATCTCATATTGCTGCGGCGTGAGCTGGGCCCGCCACTCGGCGTCGGTCTTCTCGATCTCGAACTTCTCGGCGGCTTGAGCCGGCGTTGCTCTCAGCCAGCGGAAGGCCGAAAGGCCGAACAGGCCGGCGACGGTCGTCAACAGGATGCGGCGGTCAAACATGTCTTTCTCCGTGCGCAGGAAGTTCACGCCCTGAGATACGGGTTCTAACGGCGGACGTTACACGTCCAGGCGGGAATTTTCTCAACTTATTGCGAGACGCCCTGCTCGTGGGAAACCGGTTCCGCCTCCTCCGTCGCAGCCGGCTGCGGCGTTGGCGCCAGCCGCGGCCGAACCTCGGGCGGCGGCGGACGGCGCGGGCCGGTGCCGGCGGCCCGGTTGGCCTCGGCCACCCGCGCCTCCCGTTCCCTGTCCTTGATCCGTGCCCGCTCGCGATAGCGGGCGAGCGACCCTGCAGCCGCCGAGCTCGTCCTGCCCCAGATGCCGACCAATTGGCCCGCGACCCGCCCGGTGGTGCCGCCGGCCCAGACCAGCTCGAACGGCGAGAACAGCTTCCAGCGCTCGTCGCCCCACAGGATGCTGCGCGCGATCAGCTGCCCGGCCATGGCGGAGGTGTTCATGCCCTGGCGGCCGAACCCGCTCGCCACCCACAGGCCTCTGCGCAGCTGGCCGATCTGCGGCATGCCGTGCACGGTCTGACCGGTGGCGCCGCCGAACGTCTCGGTGATCTCGACATCGCCGAGCCGCGGAAAGATCGTGCGGATCCGCCGCTTCACGCTACCTGCAAAGCGCTGCGGCCGCGCGGCCCAGGTGGTCTCCGGGCTCTCCCACATCAGGCGGTCGCCGTCGACGATACGAAAATGATCGACGCCGTCGGAATCCATCACCGATCCCTTGAAGCCGATGATCTCGTGCAGGCGCTCGCCGAGCGGCGCGGTGATTCCGGCGTAGCGCCAGACCGGCAGCAGTGTCTCCGACAGCCGCCGCAACGGCGCGCCGAGATGGATGTTGCCGGCGAGCACGATGTGCGTCGCGCGCAGCCGCGCCGACGGCGTGACGATGCGCTTGCGGATGCCGGAATGATCGATGCTGACGACCGGCGTATCCTCGAAGATGCGGGCGCCGGCGCGCCGCGCCAGCGCGGCCAGGCCGTGCACATATTTGCGGCCGTCGACCTGGAACGCTTTGGGGTAGTAGACGCCGTGGAAGTAACGATCGGTCTTGAGCGCCGCGCGAACGCGATCGACCTGCCAGCCCTCGGCCTCGGTGTCGAAATCCTCGTTCAGCATCTGGAGCCGGCTGATCAGCCGGTCGCCGGCATCGACGTTGGAGACCTCCAGCACCCCGTCTGTGAGGCCGATGCCCGGCATGTTCTCTTCGGTGGCATTGGCGCGGACGAACTCGGCGCCCTGCTTCGAGAGCGTCCACAATTCGCTGGCGTCCTCAAAGCCGATGCGCTCGATCAGCTCGGTGAGCGGCAGCGCGAAGCCCGGCGTCACGGCGCCGAGCTGGTTGCCGGAGGCGTTCCAGCCGACATGGCGGCCCTCGAGCACCGCCACGCTGGCCCCGAGCCGGGCCGCCTCCAGCGCAATGGAGAGGCCGGCAAGCCCCGCCCCGATCACGCAAATGTCGGCGTCGAGATCGAACGACAGCCGCGCACGTTCACGAAAGCCGGCTTCTTCCTGGGACACGCTTGTGAAAGTCTCGCTCATGTCATTTTTGTTAACGGAGCAATCTTCTTAAAGGACCAATCGGGCGCTTGTCACCTTGTCCTCAACCGACACCTGTAGATTATCCTTTTAGATTATCCTGGACGTGGAACGATTCGAGAATGCCATGCGCCGTTTGATGCTGCTGCGTCACGCCAAGACCGAGACCCACGCGCCGAGCGGCCGCGACCAGGACCGCCGGCTCGACGACCGCGGCCAGCGGGATGCCGCCGAGATGGGCGACTGGATCGCCGCCCACCCAGCCGTGCCCGAGACTGTGCTGGTGTCGCACGCCGTCCGCGCCCGGCAGACCTGGGACATCGCCTGGCAGGCGATGAAGGACCGCGTCGCAGCGCCGCAGGTCGAGATCCTGCCGGAGCTCTACGGCGCTGATCCCGCGCAGATTCTCGAAACCATTCGCACTGCAACGATTCCCGCCAACCCCAGGCAATTGCTGCTGGTTGGGCACAATCCGGGCATGCACGAGGCCGGCCTGATGCTGATGGGCAGCGGCGATCGGGCCGGCGCCAAGGCGCTTGCCGACAATCTTCCTACCGCGGGGCTTGCGGTCCTCGACTTTGACGTCAAGGATTGGGGTGACGTGGCCTACCGCCGCGGCAAACTGGTGCTGTTCGTCAGCCCCAAGTTGCTTCGACTGGGATGAGACGCGCGGGCACCGTCTCGACCGGTTGATCCAGCTTGGTCCCAGGATCTTGACTGGAAGATTTGGAGGCGCAGATGTTCAAGTCCATCCTCGTACCCATCGACCTCGCCGATACCGATCTCGCAAAACCGGCGATCGCGACCGCGGCAACGCTGTCGCAGAACTGGGGCGGATCGATCCGGCTGCTCAATGTGCTGCCGATGACGCCGGTGATGCTGGCCGAATACGTCCCGGCCGATTTCGACGAGCAGCAGCGCCAGACCTCGGAAGAGGCACTCGCCATCGTCGCCCGCGAATCCGGCATCGACGCCTCTCACATCTCCAGCGTGGTGCGCCAGGGCGGCATCTATCACGAGATCCTGGAGGAAGCCGTGCACATGAAGGCCGATCTGATCGTCATGACCTCGCACCGGCCTGCGATGCGCACCTATTTCCTCGGCTCCAATGCCGGGCATGTGGTGCGTTATGCCAAGTGCTCGGTGCTGGTGGTGAGACACTAAACGCGGAGCAAGGTCGTGAAGCAATGGTGGCGGAGATGGACCTACGAGGTCCCGCTCGCAATTGGCGATGCATTGTGGGAGGTGCTGGTCGTGCAACTGGCCGCGCTGCTGGATAGGCTCACGGTGCGGAAGGTCATCGCCTTCATCCCCGTCGTCATCCTCATAGCCGCCTACTATCACAGCATCCCGATTCCGCCGGAACTGATGCTGATCGGCGATTTCCTGGCCTATATCGACATCTTCTCGGTGCTGTTCCTGCTCGGCGTGCTGAGTCGCATCACGACGATCTTGTTCGTCGTGAAGCAGGCGGCGGCCCGCATCGCATCGCTCGCAGGCCACGTTGCCACGCAATTGCAGCGCCTCGATGTCCGGCACCGGCGGCAACGCAGCACTCCGATGCGGCCTCGCCGCAAGCCTGTCCAGTCCGAGGACGATGGAGCTTTTGGCGGCGTGTGGGGCCAGGTCGTGTTGGCCTGATCCTGGCTACAAGGTCTTGCGCTGCCCGACGGGCAAAACACCCGAACTCTCAGTCAATCCGCATCACAAAAAATATACCGCTTTACCGAAATTCGGAAACGGCGTATGTGTCGCGCAACCCGGCCCAAGGAAGAGGGGCGTATCGCGATCGTCACGAACGCGGGCCGGATGGCGGTGGACGTGGGTCACGTCGGCGCGAAGGGTTTTGCAGGGGGGGCAACCGTGAGCGAAGGCCTCGCGCATACGACCGGTGTGATCCGCGTACGGCAAAATCGTGTGGTCCTGGCGCCCGGAGCCTGTGCGTCAAGATTTGCGCTGATGCGTTGTGTCCAACCGGACATGCGTATCGATCATCCGCAAGGCGACGGGGGCAATAGTGCATCGCTCCCCGGGGAGAGCACGACATAAGCCGTAAAGCCACTGCGCAGGGAAGGCCGGATGTCCTGGCTTCACCTGTATGCCGCTGTGCAGCTTTTCGTAGCGCAAATTCGCACAGTGGACCGCGGGTGCCAGCCGGCACCCGGTTTTCCCTGCGCCCTCTTTCAATTGAGGGCAAGGCGACGAAGCAAAGCTCGGGCGAGATCAGCCGCGAGAAGGCGAAGGCGTGTCTAACGTCGAGCAAAGGTCTCGTGCCCCGGACGCAGCGCAGCGCCACTTCAGCGGTGCGCTGCTGAGCCGGGGCCCATGCGGCAGCGAGCTCTGCGGCTTTCTGGGTCCCGGCTCTGCGCAGCAGCGTAAGAACGCTGCAGCGCGTCCGGGACACAGGCGAAGGGGCTCACAGATACCGCGTCAGCTCGTCCTTGAACTGCCCGTAGACGGCGTCTTCGATCTGGCTGCGGTTGATCCCGATGTCGCGCAGGGCGCGGTCGTCGAGCTCGTTCAGCGTCTTGACGGCGGAACGGCGCTCCAGGCGGTCGAACAGCGCATAGGCAGCGGTGGCGAGCGTGCCAAAAAATCCGCTCGACGAGGATGGGCGCAAGCTCCGCCCGGCAGTTTGCGAGATCGTGGTCATTTTTCTTCTCCGGCCTTTGGTCCTGCGCGGCGAAGCGGATGCCGTTGGCGCAAACGCCTGAGCGCCTGCACCTCATTTGCCGTCGGATTGCTCTCGCTTTCCTCGGCTCAATCGCGGACCTTGATGGAACTTAAATGCTCCAGTACATTGCTCGGAGCAAGGAAAACATTGCTCTCGGTGCAATATGTCCAAGTTTGAGTACGTGAAGCTCGCGGATGCCATTGCCGCGGATATCTCTAACGGCACGTTAAGAGCCGGCGACCGGTTGCCGCCGCAGCGCAATTTTGCCTATGACCGTGGCATTGCGGTCTCGACCGCGAGCCGCGTCTACACGGAGCTGTTGCGCCGCGGGCTAGTGGTCGGCGAGGTCGGCCGCGGCACCTTCATCTCCGGCGACATCAGGCGCGAGATCGAGATCATCACCGAGCCGCGCGATGCGCGTATCGATTTCGAGGTCAACTATCCGCTCCTGCCGCAGCAATGGGCGATGATCGCCAAGAGCCTCGCCGGGCTCGAACGGGTCGACGCGCTCGAATCCGCGCTGCGCGCATCGACCAGCACCGGCACCAAGAGCGCGCGCAATGCGGCCGCCGCCTATCTCGCGCGCAAGGATTTCACGCCGCAGGCCGAACAGATCGTGTTCACCGCCAATGGCAAGCAATCGCTCGCGGCCGCGCTCGCAGCACTCGTACCGACCGGCGGCCGATGCGGCGTCGAGGCGCTGACCTACCCTTACGTCAAGAGCATCGCCGCGCGGCTCGGCATCACGCTGGTGCCGATCCCGATGGACGAATTTGGCGCGCGGCCTGACGCGATCCAGAAGGCGCATCGCGAGGCGCATCTCTCGGCGCTGTATCTTCAGCCCATCATCCAGAACCCGCTCGGCGTCACCATGAACGCGACGCGGCGCGCCGACATCATGCGTGTCGCCGAGAAGCTCGATCTCACCATCATCGAGGACACCGTCTACGGCTTCCTCGCAGACGACACGCCGCTCGCGGCGCTGGGACCCGATCGCTGCATCGTGCTCGACAGCCTCTCAAAGAAAGTCGCGCCGGGTCTGGCGCTCGGCATCCTCGTCGCGCCGCCTCACTTGCGCGAGACCGTGATGAGCGCGGTCCGCACCGGCGGCTGGATCGCCTCGGGCCACGCGCTCGCGTCCGGTCAGCGATTGATGGCCGACGGCACCGTCGCCGAGCTGACCCGGCTCAAGCGCATCGACGCCGCACGCCGCCAGCAGACCGCGGCACGACTGCTCGCCGGTTACCAGATCGCCGCCGATGCGCGCTCCTATCATCTCTGGCTGACGCTGCCATCGCACTGGCGTTCGCAGACATTCGTTGCCGCGGCGGCCCGGCGCGGCATCGCGCTGACGCCGTCCTCGACCTTCGCGGTCGCGCACGGCCATGCCCCGAATGCGGTGCGGCTGGCGCTCGCCCCGCCCTCGTTCGAGCAGCTCGATTCCGGGCTGCGCACGATTGTCTCGCTGCTCGGCACCAAGGAGGAAGATTTCGACTCGACGGAGTAGCCCCTCGCCGGTCAGCGCTCCGGCCATTCCGCGATAAAACCCGTCGCCTTGTACGGCTCGATCTTGTCCCATTCGTGCAGGACACGACGGCGAAATTCGGCGTCGGTATGCCAGAGCGCGCGTGGCGTCGCAAAACTGTCGACGGTGAGCAGCAGCTTCGTCACCTCGGGCCAGTGCCGGTGCAATGTCATCGGATAGCGCCGCGCGGTCCAGGTGTTGCCGAGGCAGATCACGCTGCGAATGCTGCGCAGTCCCAGCGCCACATCGATGATCGGCAGCGAGAAGATCACGTTCTCTCCGGTGTTCATCGCGCGATGCTCCTCGAGGATTCGATCCGCCGGAATGCCCGCATCGACCATCGCCGCCTTGATGATCATGCACTCGGATTGCTCCGAGCCGGGCGTCACGCCGCCGCTCACAATCGACCAGCGGAAAAGGCCCTGACGCCATAGCCGCGCGGCGGTCTCGACGCGCAGCGCGACGTCCTCGCGGGTGCCGAACAGAAACAGCAGGTCGACCGGCCGGAGCGGCGTATCGATCAGATGGGTGCGATTGATCTCGGCGATCTCGTCCGCCGTCGGCAGGCGCGTGCTGCGATCCATGACTGTCATCGCGGCACGATGCGGGACCGGCGCACGGCTACGAAGTCAATTTTGATTGCGGCCGATTGCAAGTGCTAGGGCAGCAAGCCGGGCGGCAGCCGATCAAAACTGTAGCTGCGCGGCTGGTTGCGCCGGACGAAGCCGCCGACCTGCCAGGCGAACAGCGCGGCGAAGCCGAGGATGAACAGCACGCCGGCGAATTCCCCGATCATCAGCGCGCGGATCAACAACCCGGCCATCGCCACGGCCAGCATAGCGAGGAACGCCAGCACCGCCGCATAGGTCTTGCGGCCGAGGCCGGCGGTCAGCTCGGCGCGGCTGCCGGCCTTCGCCATCCGCGCGTGCAGCTCGAGGAGAAAATCGCGAAAGCCTCTGTCCTGCGGCGCCATCAGCGCCGCGGTCTGCCAGCTGGTCGACAGGATCGCGATGCGGCCGCCACTGGTACGGCTGACATCGGCGCGAAAGCGGTGCTGCTGCATCGAGACCGGACGGAACGACAGCCTGACGGTACTGATCTCATCATAGCGCCAGACACCCGAGCGGCCGGCGATGTGCCAGGACAATCCCTCATCGGTCAGCTCGAAGCGATGCGCCGAGCCGATCAGCGACGCCTTGTAGGCATAGCTCGTGACCGACTGGCCCTGCCCGTCCGAAACCTGCATCTGTCAATCCCGTCCGCGATCCGCTTGCGCGATCGCCCTCCCCCATCCTACAAGCGGGCCATGGCTGAGACGATCTATTTTCCGCGCCGGCTGATTCTCGGGGCCGCCATGATCTCGGGCGTGCTGCTCGCGCTCGCGGTGCATATGCTCGGCGCGCGCTACGGGCTCGACCTCGGCGGCCTCTGGCGTTCGGACACGCATGAGTTCATGCCGACGGGCGCGGCGATGGCCTGGTGGCTGATCGCGACCGTCGGATTCTCCGGCGGCTATTTCACCGCGTCCTTGATGCAAAGCGCCGTCTCCGGCCAGATCCCGCAACGGATGCGCCAATTCCTGATCGCGGTCGGCGTGCTCCTGCTCGCCGGCGCCGGGCAAGCCGCTTCGGCGCCGAGCCCGATCCCGACCATTTCCGGCGTGCTGGCGGGCCTCGCGGCACTGTGTCTCGGCGCCGTGATGGCGTTCTGCGGCGCGCATTTCGCGCTGCGCCGCGGCTAGGCCTCTCTAGGCCGAGGCAAGCAGCCGCAGGCGTTCCAGCATCAAAGCCACTTCGGATGCGGGCCTGGGCTTGCTGAACAGAAAGCCCTGCGCCTGGGTGCAGCCTTCGCGCCTGAGCAGCTCGAGCTGCGCGTCGTTCTCGACGCCCTCCGCCGTGGTGACGATGCCGAGGCTACGGCCGAGGCCCGTCACGGCGCGGATGATCGCTACCGAATCCTCGCGCGTGGCAAGCTCCGACACGAACGAACGATCGATCTTGATCTTGTCGAACGGGAAGCTGCGCAGATAGCTCAGCGAGGAATAGCCGGTGCCGAAATCGTCGAGCGAGATGCGCACGCCCATGGCGCGCAGCTCGTGCAGCGTGGTCAGCGTCGCCTCGCTGTTCTGGAGCAGCACGGATTCGGTGATCTCGAGCTCGAGCCGGCGCGCCGCGAGGCCCGATCTCTCCAGTGCGTCGGTCACGGATGTAATCAGGTTCGGATTCTTGAACTGCACCGGCGAGAGATTCACGGCGACGCCGATATCGTCGGGCCAGGTCGCGGCATCCGCGCAGGCAGCGTGCAACACGAGCTCACCGAGCTGGATGATGAGGCCGGTCTCCTCGGCAAGCGGAATGAAGTTGATGGGCGAGATCAGGCCGCGATGCGGATGATTCCAGCGCAACAGCGCCTCGAAGGCGACCACGCGATCGCTGGCGACGTCGCGGATCGGCTGGTAGTACGGCTGGAACTCGTCGCGCTGGAGCGCCGCCCGCATATCCATTTCCAGCAAGCGCCGCGCCTGCGCCCGCGCATCCATGCCGGTCTCGAAGAAGCGATAGGTGCCGCGGCCGTCGGCCTTGGCGCGGTACAGCGCGAGGTCGGCGTTCTTCAGCAGCTCGTCGGGATTGCTGCCGTCCTGCGGCGAAAGCGAGATGCCGATCGAGACGCCGATCACGATCTGATGGTCGTCGATCTCGTAAGGCGCGGAGATCACCTCGACGAGGCGGCCGGCGAGCGCCCTCGCCGCGGCTTCCTCCGAGCGACCGATCTGGACCACGGCGAACTCATCGCCGCCGAGGCGGGCCACGGTGTCGTGCTTGCCGACGGTGGCCTTCAGCCTGCGGCCGACTTCCTTCAGCAGCGCGTCGCCAATGGGATGGCCGAGCGAGTCGTTGATGTCCTTGAAATGGTCGAGGTCGAGGCAGAGCACCGCGAGCTGGTCGTTCACACCAGCCCGGCGCAGCCCCTGTTCGAGCTGCTCGTGGAACAGCACGCGGTTCGGCAGATTGGTCAGCGCGTCATGGCGCGCCATGTGCGAGATCTTGGCCTGCGCCTCCAGCCATTCGGTGATGTCCTCGAAGGTGGCGACCCAGCCGCCGCCCTGCATCGGCTGGTTGACGACGCGGATCGAGCGGTCGAACCGTCGAACGACGTCCGTCGTCGTACGTCCCTCCCGGGCGTCCTCGACAAGGCGTGCGAAGAATTGCTCGGGCTCGCCATTCCACTGCCCCTTCGCCGCCTCCTCGCGGACCACGTCGAGCAGGACGCGGCCGGTAAGCTGCATGTCGGAGCGGCGTAGCATCGTCGCATAGCGTTCGTTGAACAGGATGATCTTGCCTTCGGCATCGAACATGCAGAGCCCCTGCGACATGTTCTCGAGCGCGGTGTCGAGCACGACCTGCTGGCGTCCGATCTCGCCCTTGGCACGACGATCGAGCACCGCCGCCGTGAGCGCAATGACGAGAATGGCAGCGGCCGCGCTGGCGGTCAGGATCGACAACGACGTCGGCGGGATCGAAAGACTGCTGATCACAAGCGTCGGATCGGGCGTCAATTCCAGCGCGCCCATCGCGGTGAAATGGTGAGAGACGATGGCGACCGTCAACAGGGTCGTCGCGGCAAGCGCGTTGGACAGGCTATCGCCTCGTCCCGCGACGTGTAGGGAGAACGATCCAAAGACGATGCCGAGCAAGATCGACACCGTCACGGTCCCGGTGGTCCAGCCGACATGGGCAGGAATCTCGAACGCCATCATGCCGGTGTAATGCATCGCGGCAACGCCGGTGCCAACGACGGCGCCGCCGACCGCGACCAGACCCCTGTGCGTCGTCGAAACCGAGATGCTGAGACCGATGAAGGTGACTGCGATCGCAAAGAGCAGCGACAGGACCGTTACGGGGATGTTGTAGGCCCCACCGGCGCCCGGCCCGTAGGCCTGCATCGCGATGAAATGGGTTGCCCAGATACCGCAACCAGCGACGACGGCATCGAGCGCAACCCAAACCAGGCGAGCCGACCCGCTCGCCGCACGCGCGCGATGAAACAGGCTGATTGCCGCCGCGCTGGCGAGCAGGCATACCGCCCCGCCAAGGACGACCAGACGCCAATCATGCTGGTCCGTGAGACAAAACAGAACTTGATACATTGCCGGCCCCTATTCCATCGGGCACTAGAACCGGCAGAGATGGACAGTCGGTAACCGGCTGTGCGCCGGTTGCCGGAATGGTGAACAGGGAATGTGCGCGGCTGCTCACATTGCTCGCCCGAGCGCCTTTGCGCCGAGGCCGATCACACCGGCGGCCAGCAGCAGCACGGCCGCCGATATGATTAGCGACTGATGAAGGCCGATCATGAACGCGCTGTCGGACGCCACCAGCGAACCGAACAACGCAACACCAAGGACGCTGCCGGTCTGCCGCGTCGCGTTGAGCACACCCGCAGCGATACCGGAGCGCGCCTTCTCGACGCTGCCGAGCAAGGTCGAGGTCAGAGGCGGCACCAGGAGGCCAAGTCCACCGCTGATCGCGATCATCTGCGCGAAGATTGCCCAATAGCTCGTCCCCGCCTCGATCCAGACCAGACCAAGACAACCAAGCGCCGAGATGCAGGCGCCGACGACGATGGTCGGGCACGGGCCGATGCGCTCGGCCAAGCGCGGCGCCAGCAGATTGACCGGCAACACCGCGCCCATCATCGGCACAAAGGCAAGCCCGGTCCACCAGGCCGAGAGCCCGTTGATCCGCTGGAAGTAGAGGCTGAGCACGAAGATCAGGCCGTAGATCGCGACGTTGACGAGGAGGCCGACGACCGTGGTCAGGGTAAACAGCCGGTGACCGAACAAGGACAGCGGCAGCATCGGCTGCGCCGCGCGGCTCTCGCGCCAGACGAACAGCGTGGCCAGGACCGCGGCCGCCGCGAAAGCCGAAAGCACGAGCGGATGCTGCCAGCCGAGCGCACCACCTTCGATGATCGCGCCCGCGAGGGCTCCGAGCGCGCCGATCGCCGCGAGTTGGCCAGCCAGATCGATCTCGCGCGAGCGCGCCCGCGTGGTCTCGGTCGCAAAGCGCCAGCTCAGCCACAGACCAGCGAGGCCGATCGGCAGATTGACGAGGAAGATCGCGCGCCAGCCGACCAGCGTGATCAGCGCGCCGCCGACGAAGGGACCGGCTGTCAGCGCCAGGCTCGCGCCTGCGGCCCAGACCGCGACGGCACGACCGCGCGCGCGGTCGTCCGTATAGGCATGATTGAGCAGCGCCAGCGAATTGGGCACCAGGATCGCCGCCGCCAGCCCCTGAACCAGCCGTGCACCGATCAGCACGATGGCATTGGGAGATAGCGCGCAGGCCAGCGAGGCCGCTGTGAAGATCGCGAACCCGGCCATGAAGATGCGTTTGGCGCCGATCCGGTCACCAAGTGCGCCGGCCGTCAGGATGAAGGCGGCAAAAGCAATGGTATAGGCGCTGACCACCCATTGCAGCTCGGCGACCCCGCCGCCGAGCGACTTGCCCATGGCATCGAGCGCGGTGTTGACGATGGTGACATCGAGCTGCACCACGCCATAGCCGAGACTCATCGCAGCCAGCGTGAGCGAGGTTGCAAGGTGCGATGCGGTGCGTGGGGCACCATCTGCGTCGAATGTTTCATATTTGATGGTGCTGGCTCGCATGCTGCCACCTCGATTGCAGCCCCATGCGACATATACGCCACCGCCCAGCCGTCATGTTTCGACAATGACCGAATGATGGATGCGCGACAGGCGAGCGCCGCGCGGATGACCGCGCGGCGCTCTTGCGGCTAAGCCTTAGCTCGCCGCCCGCAGGTTCACCTTGCTCTCGGCAAGCGAGGTCAGCTTCTTGTCCGTCGCCTTCTCTTCCTCGAGCGTTTTCGCGAGCACGGACGCGCAGTCGCTGCGGCCGAGCTGCTTAGCCCAGGCAATCAGGCTGCCGTAGCGGACGATCTCATAATGCTCGGCGGCCTGCGCAGCGTTGATCAGCGCCGCGTCGAGCACCGCCTTGTCCGCGACTTCGCCCGCGGTCTCGGCGGCCTCCTCGATGATGCCGTCGATTGCGGGACAGTCGACCGCCTTCACCTGGGCACCATGCATCTTGAACACTTCCTCGAGCCGCGTGACGTGCTGCTTGGTTTCTTCAAGGTGCGTCAAAAAGCCCTGCTTCAGCTGCGGATCGGTCGCCTTATTTGCCATTTTCGGCAGCGCCTTGGTGAGCTGCTGCTCGGCGTAATAGATGTCCTGCAGCTGATGCACGAACAGGTCGTTCATGGTCTTGATGTCTTTTGTGAACAGTCCCATCGTTCCGATCCTCCTGGGTTTCGGGAACACGACGGCATCGGCTTGCACGCAAAGCCGCTGTTTCGCCGTGTTCGATCGCTGATGGGGCGCTAACCTGTCCACGGCGCCGTCGTTCCAAAGAAAGCCCGCAGCGTTGCGCTGGAACAATGCTTGCGACCGCAGGATTTGAAACCATCTGAACGTCCGGGGTGCAAGATGCAAATCGGTCCCCGACTCATATGCTTAACGCGCGCGCCATGTGAACCACTTATGACAAAACAGCCGGTGCGGCGCAGAACCTATCGTTGTCAAGGGCTGCACAAGCCGCTGTTTTTGCCTTAAATGAGCTACATCATGCCTAGCGATCGACGCTCATTTCGGGCACTGATCGCAACCGACCGGCCAATGTCTGGCCGGTCGGTTTTGCCCCCCGCCGGGAGGATGAATGCACGGAATGCTGCCCGCGCTGAAACGCGGCCTCAAGAGATGGATCGGCTGGCGACGGCTCGGTATTGCCGCGAGCGTGATGATCATCGCCTTCGCGGTCACCACGCTGCTGCGGACCCTCAAGGGCATCGATACCGGCGTCATCCTGACCGCATTGAGCGATATTCCCCGCGGGCATATCGGCCTGGCCGCGATCTGCGTGTTCTTCGCGTTCTGTACGCTGACCTTCTACGATTTTTTTGCACTGCGAACGATCGGCAAGAAGCACGTGCCCTACCGCATCGCAGCGCTGTCGAGCTTCACGTCCTATTCGATCGGCCACAACATCGGCGCCACCGTGTTCACGGGCGGTGCGATCCGTTTCCGGATTTACTCGGACTACGGGCTGAATGCGATCGACGTCGCCAAGATCTGTTTCCTCTCCGGACTGACCTTCTGGCTCGGTAACATCTTCGTGCTCTCGATCGGCATGACCATCCACCCGGATGCGGCCTCCTACATGGATCAGCTGCCGTCGTGGATCAATCGGCTGATCGCGCTCGGCGGCCTCGCCTCGATTGCCGCCTATCTGGTCTGGCTCTGCATGGGCGACAAACGCCGCGAGCTCGGCCAAAAGGGCTGGAAGGTCGTGCTGCCGTCCGCGCCGTTAACGCTGGTGCAGATCCTGATCGGGGTGGTCGATCTCGGCTTCTGCGCTCTTGCGATGTACCTGCTGATGCCGGCCAATCCGCCGATCGACTTCCTGTCGCTCGCCGTGGTGTTCATCCTGGCGACGCTGCTGGGCTTCGCCAGCCATGCGCCGGGCTCGATCGGCGTGTTCGACGCCGCCATGCTGGTGGCACTGCCCGAATTCGGCCGCGAGCAGCTGCTGGCGACCCTGCTCGTCTTCCGCATCCTCTATTTCGTGATCCCGTTCGGCCTCGCCATCTCCATCATGGGCACCCGCGAGCTCTGGATGAACGTCGTCCGGCCCTGGCAGGAGCGGCGACGGCTGGCGGAAGCCTGCGCGCAAGCCAACCTGCCCAAGCAGGTGGCGCCGATGGAGCGCGAGCGGCTGGTGCGCCAGGCCAGCAAACGATAACGGCCAGCCAGCGGTCACGCCGGCAGCCCGTAAAAGGCGGCAGACAAAGGTTGCGGGGCGGAGAGCTATGCTCTCTTATTTCCGCCTCAACTTTGCCGTTGAAGACGCGGGCCATGATCCCTGTTTCCCTTCGCCGTTTTCTCTCGGGCGCCCTGCTGCTGGCCGGGCTCCTTACCGTTTTGCCGCTTCAGCGCGCAGTCGCGCAGGATGCCGGCGCCATGCAGATCAACTGGGAGGTCCGCAACCGCTTCCGCCTGTTTCGCGAGGAGCGCGACTTCCTGCTGCATGTCGAGAATGCGCGTAACCGCAGCATCCTCGCCGCCGAACAGTCCCTGGAGCTGCAGAGCGAGGGCCGCGGCTGGGCCCGCAACATGGTCAACCGGCTCTGCATCGACCTCCAGGGCCGGGTCAACCAGCCCTGCACCCGCGACAACGTCAAAGAGAACTACATCACCCCGATCGACCACCCCATTACCGTGCGCTTGACCGGCGCGGTGCCGGTCGGCGCCACCTGCGCCTGGTCGTTCGACGACGGCGACGGACCACAGACCTCGACCTTCGACTGCGCCGAGCCGGTCAATCTGCGGGTCCGCTACGGCAAGCAGACGGTCGCGAGCGTCGACGTCTCCTCCGGCTCCGATCCGAGCCAGCGCGTCCAAACCGAGATCCAGGTCCGCGACATCTTCATCGCCGGCCTTGGCGACAGCATCGCCTCCGGCGAAGGCAATCCGGACCGGCCGCTGGCGCTGTCGGACGAGGGCTTTTGCTTCCGCTCCTATCTCGGCACCGCCGGCGGACAGTATTACCGGCCGAGCCGCGCTGGCTTCAAGGGCGGTCGCGCCTGCGAGGCGCCGGATACGCTCGCCAACTGGCAGCGCTACGGTGCCCTCTGGTTCAACTCACCTTGCCACCGCTCGCTCTACAGCTACCAGGCCCGCACCGCGCTCGCGCTCGCGGTGCGCTACACCCATATCGCCGTCACCTATCTGCCGCTCGCCTGCACCGGCGCCAGCATCAGCGACGGGCTGCTCGGCTCGCAGCGCGCCCGCGAATGCCCGCCCGGCAAGAGCGGCGTCTGCAACACCAGCGTGAATGCCCAGGTCGCGGAGTTGCGCGAGGCGCTCACCGCGGCCAAGAAACGCCAGCCGGATCGCAATCTCGATCTGGTGCTGCTCTCGATTGGCGCCAACGACGTCTACTTCTCCGGTCTCGTCGCCGACGTCATCGTCGATACCGCAACTGAGCGTGCCCTGTTCCGCCGCTCCGGCGTGATGGCGAGCGTCGACGAGTCCCGCGATGCGCTCCAGCGCGAGCTGCCGCAGAATTTCGTCAAGCTGCGCGAGGCGCTGAAGCCGCTGGTCGGCGACGATCTCTCGCACGTGGTCTACGTCTCCTACGGCAATCCGGCGCTGGCCGACGGCGGCGTGCCCTGCCGCGGTGGCCGTGGCGGCTTCGACATCCATCCCGCGTTCAATGCCGATCCGCAACGTCTCGCCCGCGTCTCGACCTTCGTCGACACCGAGTTCCTGCCACAACTGAAGGGGCTCGCCACCTGCACGAACGGCGCGCTGTGCCGCGATCCCGAGGCTGACCGCATGACCTTCGTCGACACGCATCAGGCTGCGTTCGCCGATCACGGTTTTTGCGCTCATTCCGGCAATGATCCCGAATTCGATCGCACCTGCTTCGCCGAGAACGGCCAGAGCTTCAATCCGGATATCGTCAGCGCGGCGAGCCAGCCGATGCTGTGCGGCCGCGGCGCCTCGGAATATCGCGCCTACCTGCCGCGCGCGCGCTGGATCCGCGATGCCAATGACAGCTATTTTGCAGCGATGACTTATCCGCAAGGGTTGCCGTCGGCGAGCCAGCCGACCGACATCCACGACGCGACCTGGGGCGTGCTCTCGGCGGTCTATGGCGGCGCCGTGCATCCGAGCGCCGAAGGCCACGCCGCGATGGCAGACGCCACACTGCCGGCTGCGAGCGCGGTGCTCGGGTTGGATGCGGTGCCCCCAGGCGTCACACGCGGACTGCTGGCTCCGCTTCTGCCGAGCGCGCAGCAATAGGTGTTTTGGCGTTGGCGTTCATCCGACTTGAGGAGCTGACGCCGCCGCACACAGGCAAATTTTCGCGCGCCACGTAATCGCAGCGTCATCCAACGTTCATCGCCGCTGCCTAGTTTTCCCAACGCTACAAATTGACGCACGCGACGGGAGCGCAGGCTCTCCGCTGCGCGGTGTCGCCCGACTGCACGTCAACCAACAACAGACACCACTGGGGAGTCCAATAATGACGATCGTAAAGCGGCCCCATGCGGCCGTCGCTCTTGCCTTTGCTTCGACCCTGAGTCTTTCGCTCTTGGCACCATCATTCGCGCACGCCGACGACAGGGACAAGGACAAGGACAAGAGCAACGTCAAGCACGTCCTGCTGATCAGCGTCGACGGCATGCATGAGGTCGACCTTCAGCATTATGTCGGTTCCCATCCTGCGTCGAGCTTCGCCAGGCTGCTCGCGCATGGGGTCCACTTTACCGATGCACATACCTCCCGGCCCTCGGACTCCTTCCCGGGCCTCCTTGCGTTCATGACCGGCGGTTCGCCGAAAACCCATGGCGTGTTCTATGACGATTCCTACGACCGCACACTGTTCGCCCCCGGCAGCAACTGCCAGGGCAATCCCGGAACCGAGACGCTCTTCGATGAATCGATCGACTATGACCTGACGAAGCTCGACGGTGGCGGCCCTGCCGGCTCCAACCATATCGATCCGACGCACCTGCCCATGCGCCTGAAGGCCGGTAAATGCGAGCCGGTCTATCCGCATCAATTCCAGCGGCTCAACACCATTATGGAAGTAATCCACGAGGCGGGTCGGCGCACCGCTTGGTCGGACAAGCACCCCGCCTACGAAATCGTCAGCGGTCCGTCCGGCAAGGGACTCGATGAGCTCTATACGCCCGAGATCAACTCGACCTCGGTGCCGGGGCAGCCCGGCGCAGACTGGACCACCGATCCGAGCTTCACGCGCACCTATGACGAGCTCAAGGTCAAGGCCGTGCTCAACTGGATCAAGGGCTTCGATCACACCGGTACAACCAAGGTCGGCGTTCCCGCGATCTTTGGCATGAATTTTCAGGCCGTCAGCGTCGGCCAGAAGGTGACCGCCGACGGCTATCTGGACGCCGCGGCAACGCCGAGTGCGCAACTACAGGCGTCGCTCGACTTCGTCGAGGCCTCGCTTGGCCAGATGCTGGATGCGCTGGCGGACCAGCACCTCGCCCGTGACACGCTTATCATCGTCGGCGCCAAGCATGGCCAGTCGCCGATCGACGTGAACAAGCTTCACATGCTGACCGGCAGCACCAACCCGAAGCTGGGCGGCGGCACGCGCGCCGACGTAACCGATCCGGCTGACCTGCTGACGAATGGCGGCGTTGCACTGGCCCAGGAAACTGCCGATGACGTTGCCCTGATCTGGCTCAAGGACCAGAATGACGCTGCTAAAGCCGCCGCGATCCTCGAGGCTGACCGCAAGGCCAGCAACCGGGCTCACATCGAGAAGATCTATGCCGGCGAGGAGCTCGTAGATCGGTTCGGCGATCCCGCGGCCGGCCGTACGCCCGATATCATCATCCAGCCGATCGCCGGCACGATCTATAGCGCGAGCAAGAAGAAGATCGCCGAGCACGGCGGCTTCGCCGAGGACGATACGCACGTCCTGCTCGTCGTCTCCAATCCGAAACTGGGTCCCTCGGTCGTCGATGAGCGCGTCGCGAACAGGCAGGTCGCGCCTACCATCCTGAGGGCGCTCGGCCTGGAGCCGGACGAGCTCGAGGCGGTGCGCGGCGAGGACCATACCCGCCTGCTGCCGGGCGTACGGCTGAAGGACTGATCCTTCGCGACTGATCCCCGAGGCGGCGGAGGGCGACAGCCCTCCGCCGCACACTCACGCCATCGCCCGCGAAGCGAGCGATCCTGGTTCTTGGCGCCACCTCGTTCCATCAATTCAAAAACGGTATCAATCGATACTCCCTTGAACTTGGACACTTTCCCGCGTGCGCCTCTAGGAGTCGTGGTGAGGAAACATTTCGAGTTCTAAGGAGGCGCCTGATGAGCGCAGTCGTGTCCGCAACCGACGTGAGGAGGTCTCGCGTCAGGCTGTTCATCGTGACCATGCTGTTCCTGGTCACGACCGTCAATTACGCCGACCGCGCCACGCTCTCGATCGCGGGCCCCGCGCTCGCCAAGGAACTTCATCTCGATCCCGTCGCCATGGGCTGGATCTTCTCGGCGTTCGGCTGGTCCTATGTCGCCGCGCAGGTGCCGGGCGGCTGGCTGCTCGACCGCTACGGCTCGCGCCTCGTCTATGCCTTCAGCATCATCGTCTGGTCGCTGTTCACGATGATGCAGGGCTGGGTCGGCTTCTTCGGCGCCGGCGCTGCGATCGTCGTGCTGTTCGCGCTTCGCCTCCTGGTCGGCGTCGCGGAAGCGCCGTCCTTCCCCGCTAATGCCCGCATCGTCGCCGCCTGGTTTCCCGGCAATGAGCGCGGCACCGCATCGGCCTTCTTCAATTCGGGACAGTATTTCGCCACCGTGATCTTCGCGCCGCTAATGGGCTGGATCGCCCATGATTACGGCTGGCGCTACGTGTTCTTCGTGATGGGCGGCCTCGGCGTCATCATGGGCCTCGCCTGGATCAAGACCGTCTACGGACCAAAGGAGCATCCTTCGATCAACGAGGCCGAGTTCGACTACATCAAGGAAGGCGGCGCGCTGGTCGATCTCGACGCGCCCAAGGACGATGTGAAGAGCGAGCGTGCGCCGGATTCCGGCCCGAAATGGGACCATATCCGCCAGCTGCTCTCCAACCGTATGATGCTCGGCGTCTATCTCGGCCAGTACTGCATCAACACGCTGACCTATTTCTTCCTGACCTGGTTCCCGGTGTACTTGGTCAAGGAGCGCGGCCTGTCGATCCTGCAAGCCGGCTTCGTCGCGACGCTGCCCGCGCTGTGCGGCTTCATCGGCGGCGTACTCGGCGGCGTCATCTCCGACGCCATCCTGCGCAAGACCGGATCGCTGACCATGGCGCGCAAGATCCCGATCGTCGGCGGCATGCTGCTGTCGATGTCAATCATCGCCTGCAACTATGTCGACGGCCAGGCGCTGGTGGTCGGCTTCATGGCGCTCGCTTTCTTCGGCAAGGGCATCGGCGCGCTCGGCTGGGCGGTCGTCTCCGACACCTCCCCCAAGGAGGCCGGCGGCGTCTCCGGCGGCCTGTTCAACTCCTTCGGCAATCTCTCCTCGATCACCACGCCCATCGTGATCGGCTACATCGTGGCCGCGACCGGCTCCTTCAACGGTGCCTTGGTGTTCGTCGGCATCAACGCGCTGGTGGCCGCGGTCGCCTATCTCGTGGTGGTCGGCAAGATCGAGCGGGTGGTGCTCAAACGTTCCTCCTGAGCGCTCCGAGTGATCGGAGCGGGACAGGCAACTCAACGGCGGCTCACAAGGCCGCCGTCTTTGTTTTGGGGATGATCGATGCTAGAAGTGCCGGGGAAACGCCTTATTCATCTAAGGCATGTATCGATGTTCGACCTCAACCAGCTCCGCTGTTTCGTCACGGTGGCCGAAGAACTGCACTTTGGCCGTGCCGCGGCGCGGCTGAACATGACCCAGCCGCCGCTATCGCGGCAGATCCAGGTGCTGGAGCACATCATCGACGCGCCGCTGCTGGAGCGCACCAGCCGTTCGGTGCGCCTGACGCCGGCGGGGCGCAGCTTTCTGCCCGAGGCCCGCCGCATCCTGAAGCTCGCGGAAAGCGCCTCGCAGGTCGCCCGCCGCATCGCGCTCGGCAAAATCGGCTCGCTGAAGATCGGCTTTACGGCCGCGGCCGCCTACGGCTTCCTGCCCGAGTTGGTCGCGGCCTGCCGCGCCAAGCTGCCGGAGGTCGATTTTTCGCTGAAGGAGATGGTCTCAGGCGACCAGTTCGAGGCGCTGACCTCGGGCCAGATCGATGCCGGCCTGCTGCGCCCGCCGATCGCGCGACCCGAGCTTGCCAGCCGCCGCGTCGTCGCCGAGCCGCTGCTCGCCGCGATCCCGAAGAAGCATCCGCTGGCGAATGCCGACAGCATCACCATCAAGGACTTCGACGGCCAGCCCTTCGTGATGTATTCGCCCTATGAGAGCCGCTACTTCCACGATCTCCTGGTCGCGCTGTTCACCCGCGCCGACATCCTGCCACGCTATGTCCAGCATCTGAGCCAGATCCACTCGATCCTCGCGATGGTGCGCGCCGGCCTTGGCCTCGCCATCGTGCCGGCCGCGGCCGCCGGCCTGAAAATCTCCGACGTTCGGCTGCGGCCGCTGAAGCTGCGCAACCGCGTTCCGGTCGAGCTCTTCATGGTCTGGCGCCGCGACGACGAGAATCCGCTGCTGTCCGCGCTGGTCAAGATCGCCAGCGAATTGTCCTCGGCCGAGGTGATGGAAGATTGATGCTCAATCCGCATCGGTCGATATAGGCTTTGGCTTGGACGCGCATCGAACGGTCTCCTAAACAGCGGCGCATGGACGCGCGGCCTTGTTGCGGCCGCCACAACACGAGAAACAGGGAGCAGCGCCCATGAGCAAGATGACCCCGCAGGAAATGGCCGAGAAGATCGGATCCGGCCTCCTGTCCTTCCCCGTCACGCCGTTCAAGGCTGACTATTCCTTCGACGAGACCACCTATCGCGCCAACATGGACTGGCTGTGCGGCTATGATGTCGCAGGTCTATTCGCCGCCGGCGGCACCGGAGAGTTCTTCTCGCTGACCCCGACCGAAGTCCCTGAGGTGGTCAGGGTCGCCGTCGAGGAGACCAAGGGCCGCGTGCCCGTGCTCGCCGGCACCGGCTATGGCACCGCAATCGCCCGCGAGATCGCGATCGGCGCCGAGAAGGCCGGCGCTGACGGCCTGTTGCTGCTGCCGCCCTACCTCACCCATTCCGAGCAGGAAGGCCTTGCCGCCCACGTCGAGGCCGTCTGCGCCGCCGTGAAGATCGGCGTCATCGTCTATAACCGCGACAACGCCATCCTCCAGCCCGACACGGTCGCCCGCCTCGCTGAGCGCTGCCCGAACCTCGTCGGCTACAAGGACGGCATCGGCGATATCGAGCTGATGACCCGCGTCTACACCAAGCTCGGCGATCGCCTGACCTATGTCGGCGGCCTGCCGACCGCCGAGACGTTTGCGCTGCCCTATCTCGACATGGGCGTGACGACCTACTCGTCGGCCGTGTTCAACTTCGTTCCGGAGTTCGCCACCAACTTCTACGCCGCGGTACGCAAGCGCGACCATGCGACAATCCACGCCGGCCTGAAGGATTTCATCCTGCCGCTGATCGCGATCCGCAACCGCAAGAAGGGCTATGCGGTGTCGATCATCAAGGCCGGCATGAAGGTCATCGGCCGCGATTCCGGCCCGGTCCGTCCGCCGCTGACCGATCTCTCCGAGCAGGAGATTGCGGAACTGACCGCGCTGGTCAAAAATCTGCCCGCCATTCGATCGTCACAACAGGCTGCAGAATAACAAACGACAGGGAGGAGCGTGCGATGGCCCAGACTGATATCTCCTGCGCGCCAGTCGCCGGCGCACCGGTCGTCACAACGATGCAGGTGATCCCGGTCGCGGGCCGCGACAGCATGCTCCTCAACCTGAGCGGCGCGCATGCGCCGTTCTTCACCCGCAACATCGTCATCCTCACCGACAATGCCGGTCACACCGGCGTCGGCGAGGTGCCGGGCGGGCAAAAGATCTGGCAGACGCTCCAGGACGCCCGCGATCTCGTGATCGGCAAGACCGTCGGCGCGCTGAACAACATCCTCGCGGACGTCCGCACGGCCTTCGCCGACCGCGACGCCGGTGGCCGCGGCAAGCAGACGTTTGACCTTCGCGTGATGATTCACGCTGTTACCGCGATTGAATCCGCCCTGCTCGACCTGCTCGGCCAGCACCTCAATCTTCCCGTCGCGGCGCTGCTCGGCGAAGGTCAGCAGCGCAAGAGCGTCGAGACGCTCGGCTATCTCTTCTTCGTCGGCGACATCAGCAAATCCAGGCTCGATTACGTCAAGGGCGAAACCGGCAAACCCGACTGGTTCAACCTGCGCCATCAGGAGGCGATGACGCCGGAGACGGTGGTGCGCCTGGCGGAAGCAACCCAGGACCATTACGGCTTCGCCGACTTCAAGCTCAAGGGAGGCGTGCTCCGCGGCGAGCAGGAGATCGAGGCCGTCACGGCCATCGCAAAGCGCTTTCCCAACGCCCGCGTCACGCTCGATCCGAACGGCGCCTGGTCGCTCGACGAGGCCATCAGCCTCTGCAAGAACATGCACGGCATCCTCGCCTATGCCGAGGATCCCTGCGGCGCCGAGGCCGGCTTCTCCGGCCGCGAGATCATGGCCGAGTTCCGCCGCGCCACGGGCCTGCCGACCGCAACCAACATGATCGCCACCGACTGGCGCCAGCTCAGCCACGCACTGCGCCTGGGTGCAGTGGACATTCCGCTGGCCGATCCCCATTTCTGGACCATGCAAGGCTCCGTGCGCGTCGCCCAGACTTGCCGTGACAACGGCCTGACCTGGGGCTCGCACTCGAACAACCATTTTGACATTTCGCTCGCCATGTTCACCCATGTCGGCGCCGCGGCCCCCGGCAAGGTCACCGCGATCGACACCCACTGGATCTGGCAGGACGGCCAGGCGCTGACGAAAGAGCCGCTCCAAATCAAGGGCGGCAGGATCGCGGTCCCGGATCGTCCGGGCCTCGGCATCGAGATCGACCGTGCGGCCATCGAGGCCGCGCATGAGCTCTACAAGCAGCATGGACTCGGAGCCCGCGATGACGCTACTGCCATGCAGGACCTGATCCCCGGCTGGACCTTTGACGACAAGCGTCCCTGCCTCATGCGTTAAGAACTTCCCTGGAGGAAAAAGATGACAGCGATCCTGAAAAACTTCATCGGCGGCGAATGGGTCGACGGCTCCGGCGTCACCAAGAACATCAACCCCTCCAACACCAACGATCTGGTCGGCGAATACGCCAAGGCCGACAAGGCGCAGACCGAGAAGGCAATCGCGGCCGCGAAAGCCGCCTTCCCCGCCTGGGCCCAGTCGACGCCGCAGGTGCGCTATGACGCGCTGAACAAGATTTCTCTCGAAATCCTCGCCCGCAAGGAAGAGCTCGGCCGCCTGCTTGCCCGCGAGGAAGGCAAGACGCTCCCCGAGGGCATCGGCGAGGTCGCGCGTGCCGGCCAGATCTTCGCGTTCTTCGCAGGTGAAGCGCTTCGCCTGATCGGTGAGAAAGGCGCCTCTGTCCGCCCCGGTCTCGACGTCGAGCTCACCCGCGAGCCGGTGGGCGTCATCGGCATGATCACGCCCTGGAATTTCCCGATCGCGATCCCGGCCTGGAAGATCGCGCCCGCGCTCTGCTACGGCAACACGGTGGTGTTCAAGCCGGCCGAGCTGGTGCCGGGCTCCGGGCATGCATTGTCCGAGATCATCGCCCGCTCCGGCATCCCGGCAGGCGTCTTCAACCTCGTGGTCGGCTCCGGCTCGGTGGTCGGCCAGACCTTGCTCGACCATCCGGATGTCGCCGCGATCTCCTTCACCGGCTCGGTGCAGACCGGCCGCAAGATCGCGCAGGCCTGCGTGCTGTCGAACCCGATGAAGAAGTTCCAGCTCGAGATGGGCGGCAAGAATCCGCTGGTCGTGCTCGACGACGCGGACCTCAAGACCGCCGTCGAGGTCGCCGTCAACGGGGCCTATTTCTCGACCGGCCAGCGCTGCACGGCGTCTTCCCGCCTGATCGTCACCGAAGGCATCCATGACCGCTTCGTCGCGGCGATGGCCGAGCGCCTGAAGGGCCTGTCGGTGGACGACGCACTCAAGGCGGGCGTTCATATCGGCCCCGTGGTCGATCAGAGCCAGCTCGACCAGGACCTGCGCTACATCAAGATCGGCCAGGAAGAGGGCGCGAAACTCGCCTGGGGCGGCGAACTGCTCACGCGCGAGACGCCCGGCCACTACCTCCAGCCAGCGCTGTTCACGGAAGCCAACAACAACATGCGCATCGCGCGTGAGGAGATTTTTGGCCCGGTCGCGACCGTCATCCGCGCCAAGAACTACGAGGAAGCGCTGGCGATCTCCAATGACACGGAATTCGGCCTCGCCTCCGGCATCTGCACCACCAGCCTGAAATACGCCTCGCACTACAAGCGCAACAGCGAGTCCGGCATGGTGATGGTCAACCTGCCGACCGCCGGCGTCGATTATCACGTGCCGTTCGGCGGCCGGAAGGGCTCGAGCTACGGCGCCCGCGAGCAGGGCTCCTATGCGCGCGAGTTCTACACCACGGTGAAGACCGCCTATACCTATCCGGGCTGATAGGTTGATATCGTAGACATCGTAGGGTGGGTTAGCGCAGCGTAACCCACCTGCAGACAGAGACATTGGTGGGTTACGCTGCGCTAACCCACCCTACAAATCCCCGGAGTCCGCATGGACCAGGACGTCGCAGCGAAAGAACAGCCCCGCTACATCAAGCTCAACGCGCGCGACAATGTCGCGATCGTGGTGAATGATTTCGGGCTTCCCGCCGGCTCCCGTTTTGCCTGCGGATTGACGCTGCGCGCCTTCGTGCCGCAAGGGCACAAGACGGCTCTGGTCGACATCGCGCAAGACCAGCCGATCATCCGCTATGGCGAGGTGATCGGCTACGCGCTCTCGCCGATCCTGGCCGGCGAGTGGGTGGACGAGGCGCGCATCCGCATGCCGGAGGCGCCAGCGCTGGACAAGCTCGAAATCTCCACCGCCGTGCCTGCGCCGCTGCCGCCGCTCGAAGGTTTTACATTCGAAGGCTTTCGCAATTCCGACGGCTCGGTCGGCACCAAGAACATCCTCGGCATTTCCTCCTCCGTGCAATGCGTCAAGGGCACGATGGAATATGCGGTGAAGCGCATCCGCACTGAGCTGCTACCGAAATATCCGAATGTCGATGACGTCGTGCCACTGACGCACGCCTATGGCTGCGGCGTTGCCATCAATGCCCCCGACGCGGTCGTGCCGATCCGCACGCTACAAAATCTCGCGCTCAATCCGAATTTCGGCGGCGAGATCCTGGTCATCAGTCTCGGCTGCGAGAAGCTCGCGCCCGAGCGGCTGGTGCCCGAAGGCGTCAGCGACGCCATCGTGCGCATGCAGGACGAAGCCTTTGACGGCTTTGGCGCGATCGTCGACGCGATCATGACCCAGGCGGAGGCCCGCCTGAAAATCCTCAACAAGCGCACCCGCGAGACCTGCCCGGCTGCCGATCTGGTGATCGGCCTGCAATGCGGCGGCAGCGATGCCTTCTCCGGCGTCACCGCGAACCCCGCCCTCGGCTTCGCCGCCGACCTTCTGGTGCGCGCCGGCGCCACAGTGATGTTCTCCGAAGTCACCGAGGTGCGCGACGCCATCCAGCTCCTCACCCGCCGCGCCATCAACGAGGACGTCGGCCGCGCGCTGGTGCGCGAGATGGCCTGGTACGACTCTTATCTGGCGCGCGGCGGTGCCGATCGCAGCGCCAACACCACGCCCGGCAACAAGAAGGGCGGTCTCGCCAACATCGTCGAGAAATCTCTCGGCTCGATCGTCAAGTCCGGCTCGAGCGCCATCACCGGCGTGTTGTCGCCCGGCCAGAAGGCGACGCAGAAGGGCATGCTGTTTGCGGCGACGCCGGCTTCCGACTTCATCTGCGGCACGCTCCAGCTTGCCTCCGGCATGACCTTGCAGGTATTCACCACCGGCCGCGGCACGCCCTACGGCCTCGCGGCTGCGCCCGTGATCAAGGTCGCGACCCGCAGCGAGCTGGCGCGGCGCTGGAAGGACCTGATCGATTTCGACGCGGGCGGAATCGCCACCGGCGAGAAGACTATCGAGGAAACCGGCTGGGACCTGTTCCACCTGATCCTCGATGTTGCGAGCGGCCGCACCAAGCCGTGGTCGGATCGCTGGGGCATCCACAACGACCTCACGCTGTTTAATCCGGCACCAGTGACCTGAGCGCCTGCGACGGCGACCGCAAGACGAAGAGCAAGACAAAGAGGCCGCCGCGCGGATGCAGTGGTGCGAGAGTCCAAGCTGGCATGAGGCACGATCGGCGTCGCGTTGCGCCTCATTCTTTCATTCCGGGTTCGACGCGACGCGTCGCCCGCAATGCCGCGCACCTCTCACGTCATGCTGCCCGGCATGAAGCACCGCACGCGCGGGTGGCCGTCGATATAGTGCTTCCACACCATGGTACGGCCGATCTTGTTCGGCTCGGTGATCACCGCGCCATCGGGCACGACGATCCATTCGTCGTCGAGAAGCACGCGGTAGTGTCCCTTATCGGACTCCCAGTCGACATCGGCGACGATATAGCCGTCGGCATCCGAGCAGCACTGGCCGTATTCGCTGCGCAGACTCTCGAACCAGGGTTTGAGCGGCGAGTTGGCGTAGCGTCCATCGTCGCGCGCGAGCGCCGATGTCGCCAGCAGCGTCATTAGCCCCAGCAACGTCGCCGCACACAATCTTGCAAGTCTCATATCGTCTTCCTGCGGATCAAATCGGCGCCGCAAGGGACAGACAAGGCCGCCCGCCCACCCGCGCAACGGCGGCAGGCGTGGAAATGTGGCGACCCGTTCCCCCAGCAGCTTTGCGACAGCTATGCAAATCCGGCGCCAGCGCACATTCCGGGGAACTACTGGCGCGATAGGCGGCCTCGGCCGGCCTGCACCCCGTGCAAGTGTGACGTCTCTGCGGCTTGCCGCAGCTCGTTCGGAGGCTTTCCTTGTTGTGTCAGGACGTGTACCAAGCTGGCGCGGACGCGACCGCATCGTTTAACCAACTGTTTCGAATGCAAAAATTGGGTGTTGGCGTGACAGGCATTGGACCGTCAGCGCTATGAGTTCGAAAGAGCTGCTTCCCGGTCAACAGGACCCGGCCGATTTGCCCGCAAACCAGGTGCAATTTGCGCTGGTGATTTCGCGCATGCTCGAGACGGTGAAAGACGACGCCGAAGCCCGGCGGCAGATGGTCTACGATCTCGCCCGCTACAAGCTCCAGGAACAGTTCACCTACGCCGACGCGAAAAACGTCGACAAGATGAAGCAGGCCCTCGAGGTCGCGATCAATGAGGTCGAGAAGTTTTCGCGCGAACGGGCACCGCTGGAGCGCTTGCCGTCGCAACACCTCACATCATCTGGGGTGACCGAAGCAGGGACTCTTCTGGTGTCCGGCGATGCGACCGTTTTGCCTTCGGCGATCGGGACGTCCAGCAGCAAGCGGCCTGCGGCCTCGGGCCCGCTTCTACCGGTGATCAAGCGTACAGTGGCAATCCTTGTTGTCGTTGGCGCAGTCATCGTGACCGTCTCGCATCGAGACAGGATCGCCGCACTGCGCCGGCTGATGTCGTCGCAGACGCCGGAGATCGCGCAGGTCGCGCCCAGGCCGGAGACGACGATCGCGGTCGCCAAGCCGGAAATGGTCCCCTCCGCCCCGCCTCCACCAGTGCGCGTGCTCCCGAGCGATTACGGCACCTATGCGTTGATCGACGACAAGTCGCTGGCTGAGTTGAACGCGACCGGCGTGATGGCGCCGGACATGCGCATTGCGATTTCACCGGAGTTCAAGAAGCCCGATCGGCCGCATCTGCCGAACGGCCACGTCAAGTTCATCGTGTTCCGCCGGGACGTTGCAAATGTGATCCCCGAGCGGGTCGAGGTCCGTGTTGTCGCGAAGGTCAAAGAGTTTTCGACCGACGCTGCAGGCAAGACGACAAGTGGCGGAGACGACGTCGGCGTGATCCGCAACTTCTCCTATCCGTTCCGGATCTCGCCGATTCCGGGGAAAGCCGAAATGTACGAGCTTCACGCCGGCGATGCAGAGCTAGAGCTTCCGCCGGGACATTACGTCCTGAGCCTGGGACCGCAGGCCTATTATTTTCAGGTCGATGGCGAGATCACCGATCCCCGGCAATGCCTCGAGCGGGTCGTTGCCGGCAACGGCACGTTCTATGCGCCTTGCAAGAAGGCGCGGACATATTGAGATTGTTAGAGCGGGCGGCGTGAAAGCAGCCCTACTTCTTCGCTGCCGGCGCCATCATCGTCGCGCCACCTTTCTTGGTCGCAGGCGCGGGAACCGGTTTGGCCGCGGCGGCCTGTGCGGGGAGATATTTGGCGACGATGGCGGGATCGACTTCCGCGATATTTGCATCCGGCAAACGCTGCCAGGTCTCGTCCTTGCCGAACAGGGAAATGCCGAGGAAGCCGCGCATGGTCAGGGTCTGCCCATCCGGGCTCACCGTCATCTTGGCCTTCCAGATGTTGCCGTCGCGCGGATTGACCACGTTGCCGCCGTCATACTTCAAGCCGTCGCGCTTCATGTCGCGGATGAAGGAGAGCCCCAGCACCGGCGCGTTCTTGCGATCGTCGGTGCACTTCGCGCAGACCTCGTTCGGATCGTCGCCGGGACGCGGAAAGGTCTTTGCGATCACGCCTTCGAAGATACCGTTGTGGTCGATGAAGAGAAACCATCCCACGGTCCTGCCGTCTTCGACCTTCTGCCAGAGGCCCGCCGCAGTTGGCTGCTGCGCTTGCGCCGCAGCCGGACTCACCGCATTGAGCGACAGCGCGAGCGCGAGCAACGGGAGCAGCCGAAAGCCGGTAAAGAGATTCCGCATCATGATCACCTTGCTGAGCCGCCACTGCAATGGCCGCAGACTACGGCGATTTCGCGAACGATTCCAGCACCAGAAACATGGGGCATCGCCCGTCCGCTTCCGTCGCGATCAGTTGACACCGAGTTTCTTTTGCAGGCTGGAGGACGATGTCGTGTACTGGAACACGAGCCGCTTCTCCGGATAGACGTAGCGGTGGGCTTTTTGCGACATCAGGGCGCCCTCGTGGAAGCCGCACAGGATCAGCTTGATCTTGCCAGGATAGGTATTGATGTCGCCGATGGCGAAGATGCCCGATACGTTGGTCTCGAACGCTGAGGTCTCGACCGGAACCAGATTGTTCTCCAGCGCGATGCCCCAGTTCGCGACCGGACCGAGCTTCATGGTCAGCCCGAAGAACGGCAGCATGGTGTCGCAGGCAATATCGCTGACATTGTTGTCGTTGCCCTTGACGGTGGCGCCGGTCAGTTGGCCATCGGCGCCTGAGAGCGCGGTGACCTGGCCGAGCCGCAGATCCATCCTGCCGCCGGCCACCAGCGCGCGCATCTGCTCGACGCTGTGGGGCGCGGCGCGAAAATCGTCGCGCCGGTGCAGCAGCGTGATGCGCTTGGCCAGCGGATGCAGATTGAGCGTCCAGTCGAGCGCGGAATCGCCGCCGCCGACGATCAGCACGTTCTTGTCGCGGAAATTTTCCATCTTGCGCACGGCGTAGTGCACCGAGGTGCCTTCATAGGCTTCGATCCCCGGCACCGGCGGACGCTTGGGCTGGAACGAGCCGCCGCCGGCCGCAATCACCACCACCTTGCACTCGAACACCTTGCCGGTATCGGTGGTGCAGCGAAACAGGGGATCGCCGATCTTCTCCACGGTCTCGATCATCTCACCGAGATGGAAGGTCGGGTGGAACGGCTTGATCTGCTCCATCAGCGCGTCGGTGAGGCCCTGCCCCGACACATGCGGAATGCCGGGAATGTCGTAGATCGGCTTTTCCGGATAGAGCTCGGCGCACTGGCCGCCGACCTTGTCGAGGATGTCGACGAAATGCGCCTTCATGTCGAGAAGGCCAAGCTCGAAGGCGGCGAACAGACCGCAAGGGCCAGCGCCAATAATCAGCACATCGGTTTTGATCACGTCGCTCATGTCGTCTCTTTATCGGTCGTTATCGGTTGGACGGCGCCCTGCGGACAGAGGTGACCCTGCCTGTCTATCCAACGGGGATGGATCAGGGAAGGCATAAAAGCGGGAGCGCCCCGCAGCCGCGCCCACTTGCCGGGTCAAAATAACTGGGCTGTAACGAGATTGGATATGACGGAGATCAATCGGTGAACGCACCAAGCCGCCTCGATACGACGCTGCGTCTGGAAGACTTCCCCTTTCGCCTCAGCGACAATGTCCGCTTCGGCGATCTCGATCCGAACCAGCACGTCAACAATGCGGTCTACGCCACGTATTTCGAGACCGGCCGTGTCACGCTGATGAAGCTCCCGGAATACGGGCTGACACCGCCAGGGCTCGCCTGGATCATGGTGCGGCTCGACATCCATTTCCGGGCCGAGCTGCATTGGCCGAACACGATCGAGCTCGGCCTTGGCGTCGTGAAACTGGGACGGACGTCCGTGACCTTCGAGCAGGTCGTGTTCTCGCAGGGAAAATGCATCGCCTCGGCAACGTCAGTCGGCGTCTTGCTCGACGAGGCGACGCGGCGGCCGGCGCCGCTGACCATGGAGATCGTCGAGAGGTTCAGCCCCTGGCACAAGCGCGGCATCGAGGTCGCGCGGCCGAGCATATCGTAAGAAAGATCAGGCCTGACGTTCCGGCGTCGACACCACGAGCCCGTCGAGCTCGTCGGAGACCTTGATCTGGCAGGACAGGCGCGAGTTCGGGCGCACGTCGAAGCCGAAGTCGAGCATGTCTTCTTCCATCGGCGTCGGGCTGCCGACCTTCTCGCGCCAGGCTTCGTCGACATAGACATGGCAGGTCGCGCAGGCGCAGGCGCCGCCGCACTCGGCTTCGATGCCGGGGACGCTGTTGCGGATGGCGGCTTCCATCACGGTCGCGCCGTTCTCGACATCCACCGTACGGGTTTCGCCCTTGTGGTCGACAAAGTGAATTTTGGCCATGAGTGCTCGTGCTGCCGCGATCTAGGGAGAAAGGAGGGTCCGGGCTGTCCTATAACGGGTCGGTCAGGGCAGCGCTAGTGCGCAGTCCACCCGCATTCGTGGCAGCGCCGCCTAATGCTTCAGGATCGCCGCAATGGCCGCGCGAGCCTCGGCAACCGCCTCTTTCAGCACGGCGAACGCGCGGGGCTGGTTGTGGCCGATCCGGGCCGCGGTTTCCAGGCTGGCAGCGGCATCCGCAACCGCAAAGGCGCCGATCCCGCGCGCCGAGCCTTTAAGCTTATGCGCGAGCGCACCGGTCTCGGCCGGCAGCGCCGTCATCGCCGCGATCAGCCGAACCGCCTGCTCGGCGAACATCGCAAGCACTTCCTGTTCCAGCTCGGCATCGCCGAGCGTCATCCGCGAGAGGTGGTCGAGGTCGAGGGGGCTATCGATGGGCGCAAGCGGGGGCGAGGGCATCCAGTCCATCCGTTGCAGTTCAGGCAGCATGGCGCAGGCCCCGGCATCGCGCGACGGTCCGCCGGTTCGGCGGTTTGCCCCACCGAAGCACGGAAATGGTTAACGAAGTGTTCGGACCGTTTTACGCAAATCCGCCCGTTTATTGACGAAAAGTTGCCGCAATCGGCCAAGTTCCGTGGAGAATTTCATTTAGGCCTAAGGTGTTACGGCGCGATCCTGTTAACGATGATTAAGATTGTCTTAACCGCGGGCATTTCATTCGCGACGCTCTGCCAATAGGATGTTTCGGAAATTGGCGGACAAGCCATCCGGGTGGGGATGGCTCGGAGATCCGCGCAAGCGGCATGATCCGGACTGTGGGCTTGCGCAGCGCGCAGGGCTCGCGGGGGGACGCGTACAAGTAACGAGGGCTCGACTGCACATGGCCAACACTCCCAAGAAGGTCAAAGATCCCACAGAAGTTGCGCTTTCTGCGATCCAGGAAGCCCTCAACATCAGCGACACGGCTGCCGACACCAGCCGCAACGCATCGATGCGCAACGAAACGGCGCCGCCGGCACCTTCCGTGTTCGACGAGCCGACATTCGAGCCGCGCCCTGCTGCCAACGAGCGCGACGTGTTCGATCCGATCGAGGAACCGCGGACCTCGCGCCGCGCCGCCAATGACGACCGCGAGACCATCGGCCAGCTGCTCCAGTCGCTGCAGACGGGCCGCCCGGCCCGCAACATCTACACCGGCGCGACCATCTTCACCGTCGTCTGGCTTGCGGCCTGCGCCGCGCTGACGGTCGGCTTCCTGCCCTCGATCCAGGCCGCCATGGGCCAGAGCGGCGGCGTGCTGGCGATCGCCGGCCTCGTCACGATGTTCTTCGCGCCGATCATGCTGTTCTACTTCCTCGCAAGCCTGGTCTGGCGCGGCCAGCAGATGAGCCAGGTCGCGCAGGCGATGGCGCAGGTCGCGATCCGCTTCTCCGAGCCGGAAGGCTCTGCGTCCGATTCCATGGTCACCGTCGGCCAGGCCATCCGCCGCGAGGTCGCGGCGATGGGCGACGGCATCGAGCGGGCGATCGCGCGCGCCGGTGAGCTCGAGACGCTGGTCGCCAACGAGGTCGCCGCGCTTGAGCGCGCCTATTCCGACAACGAAGTCCGCATCCGCGCCCTGCTCCAGGACATCGCGCATCAGCGCGACAACCTGGTCGGCCAGGCCGAGCAGGTCCGCAGCGCCATTTCCGGCGTGCAGATCGACCTCCGCCATGACATCGCGCTGATCTCGGACGCGATCGCCTCGCGCGTCGACGAGGTCGCGAAATCCATCACCGGCGCGCTGGAAGAGCGCGGCGCCCACATCACCGGCGCGCTGAGCCACGCCGGCGACAACATGATCCTGGCGCTCGGCGAGCGCGGCGGCGACCTGCTCGACCGCCTCGAGGAGGCCAGCGCCGAGACGACGCGCGCGGTGCTCGACGCCAGCGAGCGGCTGACCACCAGCCTCAACTTCAAGACCGGCCACGTCCACGACGAGTTCGTCGACCTCGCCGACCGCGTCCACGAGATGCTGAACGAGCGCATCGACCGCATCACCGGCGAGTTCGAGCAGCGTTCCGCCGCGATCGTCGACGGCATCTCCGAGCGCACCGAGCAGGTGCATGACAGCCTGAAGAACTCGTCGGACTCGCTGCTGCTCGAGCTCGAGCTGCGCTCCAACGACCTCTCCGCCAAGATCGACGACGCCGGCAACCGCCTCGCCGGCCAGATCATGACCTCCGGCGACAAGGCGAGCGAGGCGCTCGACGCCACGGTCAACACCCTCGTCGCCAAGGTCGTCAGCCAGACCGAGACCGCGCACGACTCGCTGTCGCTGCAGATGAGCGCGTTCGACGAGCTGGTGAAGAACCAGGGTTCCGAGCTGGTCGAGAAGTTCGCCCGCGATTCCGGCACGCTGGGTGCCCTGATCACGCGCCACATCTCCGAGTTCGACCGCACCGTGAAAACGTTCGGCGGCGAGATCGTCGAACGCATGGGCCAGCGCACCCACGACATCCATGAGTCGCTGAAGACCTATGTCGACAATTTCGACACCCGCTTCACCTCCAACGGCGGCGCGATCACGGCCGTCCTCGACCAGCGCCTGGTGCAGTTCGAGACCACGATCGGCGAACGCGTCACCAACCTCGACGCCTCGCTGAACGGCAAGATCACGAGCCTCGACGGCACCATCGAAGGCCACATCAGGACCTTCGACGAACAGCTCGTTGGCCGAGTCGCCGCTCTCGAAGAGTCGTTCGACACCCGCGCCAAGTCCGTCACCGAGACCATCGACGTGCGCCTCAACACGCTGGCGATGTCGCTGACCGATGGTGCCGCGCAGGCGATCCAGTCGGTCGACACGCGGTTGACGCACCTCACGACGACACTCACCGGTGGCGCATCGCAGGCGCTCGAGTCCATCGACTCCCGCCTCACCCACCTCACGACGACGCTGACCGACGGCGCCTCCCAGACGATCCAGGCGATCGATACGCGGCTGACGCACCTCACGACCACGTTCAACAGCGGCGCATCGCAGGCGCTGGAGTCCGTCGACAGCCGCCTCACCTACCTCACGACCGCGCTGACCAACGGCGCCACGCAGGCCGTGCAGTCGATCGACACCCGCCTCACCCTGCTGACCTCGACGCTCACGGACGGCACCGCGCAGGCGATCGAGGCGGTCGACCGCCGCATCACCAGCGTCGCCGACCTGATCGACGGTCGCAGCATGCACCTGACCGACACGGTCACGGCGCGCTTCCAGGACATCCACCAGGCGATCGAGACCAAGGTCGGTTCGGTTGCCAGCGACATCGACGTGCGCGTCGCGCAGTTCGAAGACCTGCTCGGCTCGCGTGTCGAGGCCGTTGCCGGCCGCATCGAGAGCAGCGGCCGCCAGGCCAGCGAGGACATGATGTCCCGCGCCGAGATGATCTCGACCGCGATCCGCTCGCATGTCGAGGACGCCGAGCGCTCGCTCACCAACCTCGTCGTCAACACCAGCGAGACGATCCAGACCGGTGCGCGCACCGCGCAGCAGTCGCTGATGACGGTCTCCTCCGACGTCAACGCCCAGCTCAAGATGACCTCCGCCGAGGTCGAGCGTGCGCTGACCGCGGTCGGCACCGGTGCTGCGAACTCGATCCTGACCAGCGCCCGCGAGGCGCAGTCGTCCCTGGTCGCGGCCTCGGGCGATGCCTCCAACCAGATCAAGGGGCTCGCCGCCGACGTCGAACGCACGCTGTCCGCAGCCGGCTCGGCCACCGCGGCCTCGATCCTGGCCGGCGCCCGCGAGGTGCAAACCACGCTCGTCACCGCCTCTTCGGACGCGGCCAACCACGTCAAGACGCTCACCGCCGACGTGCAGCGCTCGCTGTCGCTCGCCGGCACCAGCACGGCGGAATCGATCACCGCCGGCGCCCGCGATGCGCAGGGCACGCTGATCGCGGCCTCGACCGAGACCGCCAACCAGATCAAGGCGCTGTCCTCCGACGTGCAGCGCTCGCTCTCGATGGCGGGCACCTCGACGGCCGAGACCATCATGACCGGTGCACGCGAAGCCCAGAGCACGCTGGTCAACGCGTCCTCGGATGCGGCGAGCCAGGTCAAGTCGCTCGCGGCCGAGGTGCACCGCTCGCTCTCGCAGGTCGGCCAGAGCACTGCCGAGACGATCACGGCCAGCGCCCGCGACGCCCAGAGCACCCTTCTTGCTGTCTCAGCAGAACAAACCGGCCAGGTCCGTTCGCTCGCAGCCGAGATGCAGCGCGCGCTGGCGACTGCCGGCGGCGCCACCATCGAGGCGCTGACCAGCGGCGTGCGCGAGGCCCAGGGCACGCTGATCACTGCGTCGACCGATGCGGCGAGCCAGATCAAGTCGCTGACGACCGACATCGAGCGCACGCTGACCGCAGTCGGCGCCGACACTGCCTCGACCATCCTCAACAGCGCACGCGAGGCCCAGACCTCGCTGACCTCGACCTCGGCAGATGCCGCAAGCCAGATCCGCACGATCTCGACCGAGATCGAGCGCGCGCTGAGCACGGCCACGGCGAACGCGACCAACGACATCCAGACCAGCGCGCTCAACGCCCAGAATGCGCTGATCAACGCCTCCAACGAAGCGAGCTCGCGGGTCAAGTCGAGCTCGGCCGACGTCGAGCGCTCGGTGCTCTCCGCCTCGAGCAGCTTCGGCCAGGCCATGACCGGCAAGACCGACGAGATCGTCACCTACGTGCAGCAGCAGGCCGACCGCCTCTCGAACATGATCGACGCCAAGCGCGGCTCGCTCGTGGATGCGATCGGCTCGAAGACCAGCCAGCTCACGCTCGACATCGACCGCGTCACCTCCGACGCGCTGAAGTCGATCGAGACGCGCGGCACGGCGTTCTCGCAGACCATGATGGGCAACGGCAACGAAGTCGCCCGCACCATCAACGCGGCGAGCGAGGTCGCGACCAGCGCGGTCGGCCGGTCGCTCAAGGACCTCGAACAGGCCTCGCGTGCGGCGATCGACCAGTCGCGCCAGGTCTCGATTGCGGCCGTCACCGAGATGCAGGAGACCAGCAAGATCCTGCGCACCGACACGGTCGCCCTGTTCGAGCGTCTGCGCGAAGGCAACATCCTCCTGCAGGAGGTGCTGACCGGTGCGCACGACAACCTCAACTCGCTCGAGCGGGCGCTGGTGACGCGCGTCGCCGACTTCGTCTCGGCGATGAACGACGTCACCTCGCGCAACGGCGCTGCGACGCAGAACCTGGAAGACCAGCTCAACGTCTTCAACACGAAGACCACGCGGGCGCTCCAGGATCTCGGCGAGCTGTCGACGCAGTTCGACGCGCACGGCAAGGCACTCGTCGATGCCGCCCAGGTCGTCGAGCAGAGCAACAAGAACACCACCGCCTCGCTCGCCGAGCGCAAGCAGGCGCTGGAATCGCTCGTCACCACCATCGACCTGCGTACCACCGATCTCGACCAGCGGCTGTCGCGCTTCACCGGGCTGCTCGATGAGTCGCTCGCTGCGGCCGAGGAGCGTGCCCGCGACATCGCCCGCGTGGTCGCGGAGACCGCCGGCGCAGGTTCGGCCGCGATCACCCGCCAGTTCGAGGCGGTGCGGTCGGCCTCCGAAGAGGAGCATCGCCAGACCATCGATGCCATGCACGACATCTACCGCCAGACCACCGACGAGGCGGATGCGATGTTCAAGCAGTCGGCCGAGAAGTTCGGCAACCTCGTCTCCAGCATGAAGCAGATGGCGTTCGAGATGCACAATGAGCTCGAAGCCACCCGCAACGAGCTGCGCCGCGGCGTGCTCGAGATGCCGCAGGAGGCCGCCGAGAGCACTGCGCAGATGCGCAAGGTGATCGTCGACCAGATCGAGGCGCTCGCCGAGCTCAACCGCATCGTGGCCCAGCACGGCCGCGGCCTCGACGTCACCACGACGGGCCGCGCTTCTGTCGCCGTCCAGCGTCAGGAAGAGCCGGTGATGGCAAGTGCGGGCGGACGGGGTAACGAGACCCGCACGCGCGACACAGGCAGCGCTTCCACGCTGCCGCCGCCGGACCTGGGCATGCCCGCCTCCTCGCGGCGCACCGAGGCGCCGCCGGTCGCACCGGGCGGCAACGATCCCGGCCGCGACGGCTGGTTGTCGGATCTGTTGAACCGCACGGACGCCAACCAGGCTGCTCCAACCGGTCGTGAGGCCCCGCGTGGCCGCCAGGCCGCACCCGCTCCGCAGCCGCAGGCCCCGCAGAATGGCGGCAATCCGCTGGAATCGCTGTCGCTCGACATCGGCCGGCTGATGGACCGCAACCTCGCCACCGAGATGTGGGACCGCTACCAGCGCGGCGAGAACAAGGCCTTCACCAAGCGCCTGTACACGCCCGCCGGCCAGAAGGCTTTTGACGAGGTCGCCCGCAAGTATCGCGCCGACCGCAACTTCAAGGCGACGGTCGACCGCTACATCAGCGAGTTCGAACGTCTGCTCGACGAAGTCGCCCGCGACGGCCGCGGCCCGCAGGAGCTACGCAGCCACCTCACCTCGGAGACGGGCCTGGTGTATACGCTGCTTGCTCACGCGGCAGGCCGGCTGGGGTAAAACGAAAGCTCGCGAGTGGCGAATAGCGGATGAAAAAACGGAGCCCTGTCGGGCTCCGTTTTGTTTTGGCCGTTATTGCGCCGGCAGTTCACCGCGCGTTGGGAAATTACGACGCCCCCACAAGCTCCGTCATTGCGAGGAGCCCTTGCGACGAAGCGATCCAGGCTGCCTCCTCGGAGACAGTCTGGATTGCTTCGCTTCGCTCGCAATGACGGAGGAGAGAGGCGCTACTGCCGCTTGCGCTCGCTGGCCGGCGCCGGCTTCGGCGCCTCGGCCGACGGCGCGGCGGCGGCCGGTGCGCTGTTGCTGGCGCCGAACAGCACGCGGGTCGGGTTGCGGTCGAAGTTGTTCACGGCGCGGCTGATGTCGCCGAGCGTACGGCGGCCGTCGGTCATCAGCGCACCCGAGCGCTTGTCGAAATCCTCGGCAAGCTCGCGGATCGATTTGACCGTCAGGAACAGCTCGCCACCGTCCTTGCCGCCGGCGAGCGTGTTGAGGCCGAGCATGAGGTTGTCGGCCTTGAGCATGACGCCGTCGACCTTGGCCATCACGCCGTCGATCTTCTCGGAATTGCGGGCGAGCGAGTTGGTGAAGGTCTCCAGATTCTTCAGCGAGTTCTTCACCGATTCCTGATTGTCGGCGACGATCTTGTTGATGTTCTGTAGCGTGCCGCGGATCGCCTCGGTAACGTCCTGGAGCTTGTTGGGGTCGGCGGTCAGCGTCGGGATGCCGTCCTCGTCGAGCGGCGGCGGCGGAGCCGCCTCCTCGCCACCCTTGAGCGAGATCGCGGCCACACCCGTCAGGCCCTGGAATTCGAGGCCGACGAGAGTGTCCTTGCGGAGCGGCGTGTTGTTCTCGATCATGGCGAGTGCGACAACCCGCCGCGGATTGTCGAGCTTCACTGAGACCACTTCGCCCACCCGGATACCATTGAAGTTCACGCTGCCGCCGTTGCGCAGGCCCGCGGCCGGGCCCTCGAACACGACGCGGAAGGGGCTGCGCTGCTTGATGGTGTGCAGCGACTGGAACCACAGCACGAAGCCGATCGCAGCCGCGAGCACCGCCAGCGTGAAGGATCCGATCAGTACGTAATTCGCCCGCGTTTCCATCAGCTGCTCCGGCTACTCAAGTCACGACCGCGCGGGCGCGCTTGCCATGGAAATACTGCCTCAGCCAGGGATGCTGCGAGGCCTGCATGTCGGCGATCGACCCTGCCGCAATGATCTTACCGTTCCCTAAAACGGCGATCCGGTCGCAAGCCGTGTAAAGGCTGTCGAGGTCGTGGGTTACCATGAAAACGGTCAGCCCCAAAGTACGCTGCAGCGTCCTGACCAGATCGTCGAAGTCGCCGGCGCCGATCGGATCGAGGCCGGAGGTCGGCTCGTCCAGGAAGACGAGGTCCGGATCGAGCGACAACGCGCGGGCCAGCGCGACGCGCTTGATCATGCCGCCCGACAGTTCCGAGGGGAAACGCTCGGCCACTTCCGGCTTGAGGCCGACCATGGCGAGCTTGGCCATGGTGATCTCGTCCATCAGCCGCTGCGAGACGCGTAAGTATTCGCGCATCGGAAACTGGATGTTCTGCCGCACCGTGAGCGAGGAGAACAGCGCGCCCTGCTGGAACAGCACGCCCCAGCGCCGCTCGACATTGCGGCGCTGCGAGGTGTTGGAGGAATCCAGATCGACGCCGAACACCTCGATGGAGCCCGCGATCTTCGGCACCAGGCCGATGATGGTCCGCGTCAGCACCGATTTGCCTGCGCCCGAGGGGCCGACAAATCCCAAAATCTCGCCGCGCTGGACGTCGAGGTTGAGGCCGTCGAGGACACGCGTCGCACCGAACTGCACGGTGATGTCGCGGACGCGGATGATGGGGTCTTGAATCGCGTTTTGAGTTTCCTGCGCCATCGTCACATTCCGATCGAGGCGAAGAAGATGGCGAACACGCCGTCCATCACGATGACGAAGAAGATGCCCTTCACCACCGACGCGGTCGTGTGCTGTCCGAGCGATTCCGCGCTGCCCTGCACCGCAAGGCCCTCGACGCAGGCGACGATGCCGATCACCGCGGCCATGACGGGCGCTTTCACGATGCCGACGATGAAATGATCGATCGAGATGGCGTCGCGCAGGCGCAGCAGAAACGCCTCGGGATCGACGCCGCCATAGAGCCAGGCGACGAGACCGCCGCCATAGAGCGCGGCCATGGCGCCGAGGAAGGCGAGGATCGGCAGCGCCAGCACCAGCGCCAGCATGCGCGGCAATACCAGGACCTCGATCGGGTCGAACCCCATGGTGCGCAGCGCGTCGATCTCCTCGCGCATCTTCATCGAGCCGAGCTCGGCGGTGTAGGCGCTGCCCGAGCGGCCCGCGACCATGATGGCGACCAGCAGCACGCCGATCTCGCGCAACACCAGGACGCCGAGCATGTCGACGACGAAGATGTCGGCGCCGAACCGGCGGAAATGAAAGATGCCCTGCTGGGCGATGATGCAGCCGATCAGGAAGGTGATCAGCACGATGATCGGCACCGCGCGCCAGCAGACCTGCTCCAGATGATGCACGGTCGAGGTCAGGCGGAGTGAGCGCGGATGGATCAGCACGCGCCCGCCCGCCGCGAGCACCGCGCCGAGCATGTCGATCAGGCTCGCAATGGTGCCGCCGATGCCCGCCACGGCGCGGCCGATCTGCTCCAGCATGCCGGTGATGGTGATCGAGGTGGTGTCGATCACGGGCGTCGCGCGGACCCGCCGCACCTCGTCGACGAGGCTCGAATAGTTCGCGGACAGCCCCGCGATCTGAGTCTCGACGGTGCCTTGGGTCAGGGTGCGACGCAGCCGTTCGATCAGCCAGGCCCCGAACGTGTCGAGCTTGGCGACCTCGGAGACGTCGATGAAGATGCTTTGGGGGCTGCCGGCGAGCTTCTCGGCGTCGGCCACCATCCGCTCCAGGACCGGCGCGAAGCTCGCGGTCCAGGTTCCGGTGGCGCAGAGGGCCAGCGCGTTGCCTTTGGCAATCCGCTCCAGCTTTGGATCGCCGCTCAAGGTGTCCGCTCCCGTGCCGGGGCGGAGAAAATCAAATCATTGCGCACGCGCCCTTACCCAGAAAAGGTATCCCCAACTGGTTAATGTTAGTTGCTAGAGGTAACCAGCAGGTTCAGATTTCGCCAGAGTTCAAAATGACTTCCAGCAAAGTTCCTGTGCTTGCCGCCCGAATCGAGCGGTTTCCCATCGCCGGCAGTTTCACGATCAGCCGCGGCGCCAAGACGGAAGCCGTGACCGTTGTGGCCGAGGTGAGCCAAAACGGACTGATCGGCCGCGGCGAATGCGTCCCCTATCCCCGCTATGGCGAGACGCCCGAGGCAACACTGGCCGCGATCCAGGCCATGCAGGCGGCTCTCGCGGGCGGGCTGACGCGGCAGGCCCTCCAAGCCGCCATGCCGCCAGGGGCGGCCCGCAATGCGCTGGATTGCGCCCTGATCGACCTCGAGGCCAGGGCTTCGGGCCTGCGGGCCTGGAACCTGCTCGACCGCCCTGTGCCGGGCGAGCGCACCACGGCCTATACGATCTCGCTGGGCACGCCTGGGGCCATGGCGGCGGCGACCGCCAGGGCGGCGCACCGGCCGCTGCTCAAGATCAAGCTCGGCGGCGACGGTGATCCCGAGCGGATCGCGGCCGTGCGCAAGGCGGCCTCCGAGTCGGAGCTGATCGTCGACGCCAACGAGGCCTGGACCGAGGCCAATCTGGAAGCCAACCTCGCGGCCTGCGCCGCCGTCGGCGTCACCCTGGTGGAGCAGCCGCTGCCGGCCGGCAAGGACGACGCGCTGGCGCGGATCAAGCGGCCGCTCGCGGTCTGCGCCGACGAGAGCGTGCATGACCGCAACTCGCTGGCCCCCTTGCGCGCGCGCTACGACGCCGTGAACATCAAGCTCGACAAGACCGGCGGTCTCACCGAGGCGCTGGCCATGGCCGATGCCGCGCAGGCGCTCGGCTTCGAGATCATGATCGGCTGCATGGTCGCGACCTCGCTGTCGATGGCGCCCGCCATGCTGGTGACCCCGCAGGCGCGCTTCGTCGATCTCGACGGCCCGTTGTTGCTGGCGCGCGATCGCGATCATGGACTGCGTTATGACGAGAGCCTGGTCTATCCGCCGGACGCTTCGCTCTGGGGCTGAGCCATGAGCCGATGCCGCGCCGACCAGATCACGATCGCGCCGGCCGCCGCCATCGCCGCCATGACGTAATAGAGGCTGTCGCCGATGCTGGCGTAGATCGCGCCTGAGGCGATCGAGCTCGTCGCGCCCAGCAAGCCGCTGCACGCAGCATAGTAACCCTGCCCCCGCGCAATCTGATACGCGCCGCACCAGCAAATTCATGGTGCCGACGATGGTCATGCCGAAAGTGAGGCCGTGGCCGAGCTGCGCGATCGCGAGCAGCGCCAGCGACGGCTCCTGCGCCGTGACGATCCAGCGCAGCACCGCGCTTGCGCCGCCGATCGCCATCAGCGATGACGGATGCAGCGAGAAGCGCGGCGACAGCGCGAAGACGACGATCTCGGCGATCACGCCCAGCGTCCAGAGTCCGGCGATTGTGAACCCGCCGAGCCCATGGGCCTGCCAGCTGATCGCCGAAAATGAGTAATAGGCAGCGTGACTGCCCTGGATCAGCGCGGCCGAAATGATGACCGACCAGAAGCCGGCATCGCGCAGCAGGGCATTGCCAGCGGGCTTTTCCGCGCTCCTTCGCCTGACATCGCCGAGCGGCTGGAGCAACAGGCCCGCGACGCCCGCAACGAGAGCCCAAGCGACGATGACCCAGATCAGCTCGCGCGTGTCGATGCTGTCGACGAGATAGCCGCAGGCGAGTGCGCCGGCCGCGAAGGCCGCCGAGCCCCACAGCCGAATTGGCCCATAGTCGAAGCCGTAACGAATGACGCCGCGCAGCGCATACGCATCCGTCAGCGGCACGACCGGCGTCCACATGATGCAGGTCAGCGCATAGATCAGCAGGAGTGCCAGCGGCTGGTGCTGCACGCCGACCAGCGCAAATCCCGCCGCCGTCGCGACGACCGAAACCATCATGCCGGCACGAATCGCATGGCGCTTTTCGGCAAAGGCGGTTGCGTAGGGCAGCGTGGTGAAGCGCGTGATCCCCGGCAGCGCGTTGATGATCCCGATCCAGGCCGCATCGACGCCGATCGCCTTGAGCCAGACCGGGAAGAACGGCAGATGCGTGCCCGTCACCGCGAACACGGCCGCGTAGAACAGCGCAAGACGCACGGTGAATCGCCGCTTGACGGATGTCGCGATGGGGATTTGTGATTCGCCTGCCATCAAACCAATTGCGATTCGGTCGATATCGTGGTGATCGTTACAGTAACGCGCGGTGATTTGCGCGACGAGACTGTCATGGCCAACGAAGCATTCGCCCTCTCGCCCATGTCGGCCCGCGCGGCCGAGCCGAACGAGCAGGATTACGACGCGATCCGTGAAGCCTTCATGGAGACCGCGCGCGGCCGCTGGTTCCTCGGCGAGTACGCCAAGCGCAACCGCAATGCCGACACCAGCATGGTGCTCGACGCGGTCGCCAAAATCGAAGAAACCCTTGCGGCACAGCGACAACCCGTCGTCGAGGACCGCCTGCCCGAGGCGCTGGTCGCGATCCGCCGCGCGGTCGAGGACGCAGAAAGCGCCGCCGGCAAGGCTTGCGATCCGGCCGTGCTCGAGGCGAGCCTCGCGCCGATTCCGCGCGGCGTGCGCATCATCAAGGAGATCTCCTGGCGCTGGCGCGAGATCGGCGCCGACGGGCGAATCTGCGACCTGATTGATTCGCAGCTCGCCTCGATCGAAGCGGCCTGCGCCCAGGTGTCGACCATCGACCCGCGCGCCGACCTCAAGGCCGCCTTCGATCTGCTCAGGGACCGGGTCGAGCAGACGGACGCTGACGGCGTCGGAGCGCCCGTTGCGATGGCGAGCGAAGCATCCGTGGCTTTGACGGAGACCCGGCAGGACATCGCGCCGGAGCCCGAGGCGACCGCTGACGCGAGCAGCATCGCCGAGAACGCGACGATGGACGTCGCGATCGCGCCCGAGATTGCCGAAAGCCACGCCGCCGTCGAAGAGAGTTTTGCTGCGGTCGAGGACAGCCTCGCCGATCCCGCTTCCGTCGCCGAGATCACGGACGAGTTCTCGTTCGATGCCGCCGCGGAGGCCGAAGACGACGCCGTGCTCGCGGCGATCGCGTTGGAGATGGCTGCGCCTGATCCGGAGTTCGACGAGATCGTCGAGCCGATGGAGATGGAAGCGGCTATTCCCAAGCCGGAGCCGATGGCCGCGGGGGTCGCGAAGCCGGTCGCCATGGAGGCGCCAATCGCGCCGCATGTCGAGGAACCGGTTGTTGAGGAGCCGGTCGTCGAAGCCCCGATCGCGATGGAATCGCTCGCGCGTCTCACCGATGCCATCGCCGAAGCCGCAGCCGAAGCGATGGAGCAACCGGCCTCCATGATGACGGCCGCAGCAACCTACGGCGCAGCACCGACCGCGTCGCTGCCGATGCCCTCCCCCCTGCCCGAACCCTCGCTCGGCGCCACCATTCTCGCCAGCGGCATCGTGCAAAAGCCCCGCCCTGCGGCCAACGACGCGCTGGCGCCGATCCGCCGCATGACCCAGGCCGAGAAGATCGCGTTCTTCTCGTAAAGGCGCTCGCACTCTTTCCACCGTCATTGCGAGCGGAGCGAAGCAATCCAGACTGCCGCCGCGGAAAGATTCTGGATTGCTTCGCTCCGCTCGCAATGACGGAGCGCGAGGCAAGCGCCCCACGCCCTTACGCGTGATCTAGATCACGCAGGATCCGACGGTGATCGCGATCACGGACCAGGGATCGAACGCCGCCTAGCTTCCTCGCAACCAATCTCGCATCGAGATGAGCCCCGAGGGAGCCCGCCATGTTCCGTCTGAAATCCGCCCTGATGACTGCCGGCCTGCTGGGAAGCCTGTTCGGCTTCGGCTGCGGCCCCGTTTCCGCACAGGTCGCCCCTGTCGAACCGGCTGCGCCTGCCGCGCTGCAAGGCCCGGAGCAGCGAGTGGCGCTGGTGATCGGCAATTCGAACTACCAGAACGCGCCGCAGCTCGCCAATCCCGACAATGACGCGCAGTCGATGGCGCAGTTCCTCAACTCGGCCGGCTTCGAGGTGATCTCGGCGACCGATCTCGGTCAGAACGACATGCTGCGCGTGGTGCAGGATTTCTCGGCCAAGGTCTCCGCGCGCGGTCCGAACACGGTGGCGATGGTCTATTACGCCGGTCACGGCGTGCAGCTCGCCGGCGAGAACTATCTCGTCCCTGTTGACGCGAAGGTGTCGAACCAGACCGAGCTCGTCAACGATTCGGTCCGCCTGGTCGACGTGATGTCGACGCTGGAGACGATCCCGAGCCGGATGCGCATCGTCATCCTCGATGCCTGCCGCAACAACCCGTTCCCTGACGTCAACGACGCCGGCCGCGGCCTTGCCATCGTCGATGCGCCGAACGGCTCCATCGTCGGCTATTCGACCGCGCCGGGCGCCGAAGCGCTCGATGGCAATGCCGGCCACAGCCCCTATACGCAGGCCTTCCTGAACGTCGCGCGCGAGCCCAACGTGCCGATCGAGCAGCTCTTCAAGCGCGTGCGGCTCCAGGTCAACCAGACCACCAGCGGCGCGCAGATTCCGTGGGAGAGCTCCTCGCTGACCTCCGACTTCACCTTCTTCGGCGACACGGCCGTTGCCGCCAATCGCGCGCCGGTGAATGCGCCGGTGGTGCAGATGGCCTCGAACCTGCCGAGCCGTTCAACGCGACAGGCCTATGACTACGTCGTGTCCGAGGGACGGCCGGAGTACTATCAGGAGTTCCTCCAGATGTATCCGCACGACCCGCTGTGCGATCATATCCGCTGGCTGCTGTCGATTTTGCTGATCTCGCAGGCCTGGCACCAGGCGGTGCTCGCGAACTCGCCGATCGGCTACAAGGCCTTCTACGACAGCTACGGCAACAGCCCATATGCGCTGATGGCGCACAAGCTCGAGACGCAGCCGAAGCTGATCCCCCTGATGCAGGCGACGAAGTTTTTGGCTCCGCAGAACATTGCCCCGACGCTCAAGATCGGCAATCTCGGCCAGCCCAAATACATGCCGCTGATCCAGCAGGGCAACGGCGGCTCTCAGATCAACGTCAACCCGCCGGTCGTGCAGAAGCCGGTCGACGGAATCGGTAAGATCGTTACCCTGCCTGCCGGCAATTCGCAGAATGGCACGCCGTCGCAGATCCCGGGCAAGATCGTCACTCTGCCCGCGCCGACCAGCACGACGACGAACACTGGCGGCATCGGCAAGATCACCACACTGCCGGTGACCACCACCACCCAGAACACCGGCAACAGCCATGCCGGCACTGCCAACACCCCTCCTGGCAAGATCGTGAGCATGCCCGTGACGACCGGCAAGGGCAGCTCGACTGTCGATGCCAAGCCCATCGACGTGAAGGTGACCAACGTTCAAAGCCAGAACAATCCGATCCGCATCAACAACGGCGTGAAGCTCGACAACAACCCGGTGAACAAAGTGCAGGTGCAGAATAACAACCGGCCGCAGTTCAATGCGATGGGGAATGGCGGCGGCAACAATGTCCGTCAATCGATGAACCAGTCAAACATGAATGGCGGCAACAACCACCGCGGCTTCATGCATTGATGGCGGCGACCGCACGCGACAAAGGAGCAGTGCGGCGACGCTCTGCCCCTTCTTCATGTCAAAAGCTCGAGACCTCAGGCCACCAGCTCAGCGAACAGATCCGCATCGACGTTGCCGCCGGAGAGCACGATGACCACGTTCTTGCCGGCGACGTCGAGACGCCCCGCAAGCAGCGCGGCAAGGCCCACCGCACCACCGGGCTCGACCACGAGCTTCAGCTCGCGATAGGCAAAGGCGACGGCCGCGCCGACTTCCTTGTCCGACGCGGTCACGCCGCGCGCCAGAAGCTTGCTGTTGATCGCAAAGGTCATTTCGCCCGGGATCAGCGCCATCAGCGCGTCGCAGATGGTGCGGCCCGCCGGCGCGTGCGGCTCGCGATGGCCTGCGGTCAGCGACAGGCCGTGATCGTCGAACGCCTCGGGCTCGGCCACCACGATCTCGGCTAGTGGGTAGCGCGCCTTCACGGCCGTTGCGACGCCTGCGATCAGGCCGCCGCCGGAGGCCGGCGCCACCACGATGTCAGGTGAGAGGCCGAGCGTTGCCATGTCCTCCGCGATCTCGCGGCCCGCGGTGCCCTGCCCTGCGATCACGAAAGGATCGTCATAGGGCCTGACCAGCGTCGCGCCGCGCTTCTCGGCGATGCCGCGCGAGATCGCCTCGCGATCGTCGCGGTCGCGATCGTACAGCACGACCTCGGCGCCATAGGATTTGGTGCGCTCACGCTTCGAGAGCGGCGCGTCCGCCGGCATCACGATGGTCGCCCGCATGTCGAGTATCTTGGCCGCCGCCGCCACGCCCTGGGCGTGATTGCCGGAGGAGAACGCGACGACGCCGCCGGCACGCTTGTCCTGCGGGATCGAGAACACCTTGTTGAAGGCGCCACGGAACTTGAAGGAGCCGGTGCGCTGGAGCATCTCCGGCTTCAGGAACACTTTCGCGCCAACGCGCTCGTTGAGCACGGGAAAGGACAACAGCGGGGTGCGGACAGCGAAAGGCGCGAGCACGCGCGCTGCGGCATCGATATCGGCGGGGCCGATCGGAAGGGGCTGTTCGGACATGGGGGCGATGTTATCGCGGCGGACGCGGCGCCGGCAAGACACCTCCGCGCGAGGATTTTTATCCGTTCAGGCGACGAAGCGCGGCTGTTCCGTGCCGGTCCGGCCGGGCAGCACCGCGCCGGCCGCCCGGATGCTGTCCACAAATGCCCTCGCCGAGGCTTCCCAGGTGTAATTGGCGGCGAATTCGACGCAGGCTGGCCTGGAGACATCGAGCGCCGCGAAGCAGGCATTGCGCAGGTCATTGTCCAGCGCGCCGACCGGCGCATCGCCGATGACGTCGCGCGGCCCCTTCACCGGGAACGCCGCAACCGGCAGGCCGCTCGCGAGCGCCTCGAGCAGGACCAGGCCGAACGTGTCGGTCCTGCTCGGAAACACGAAGACGTCGGCTGCCGCATAGATGTCGGCCAGCTCCTCGCCGTGCTTTTCGCCCAGGAAAATCGCGTCGGGATAGGCCTCTTCCAGCGTGTTGCGCGCCGGGCCATCGCCGACGATCACCTTGGTGCCGGGCAGATCGAGGTCGAGAAACGCCTCGAGATTCTTCTCGACCGAGACCCGGCCGACGGAAAGGAACACCGGTGCCGGGAGGCAGAGATCGATGGCGCGAGGGTGGAACAGCTTTGTGTCGACGCCGCGCGGCCACAGCACGACATTGGCAAAGCCGCGCTCGCTGAGCTCGCGGGCGAGTGCTGGCGTCGCCGCCATCACGGCGCGGCTGGCGCTGTGGAAGCGCCGCAGCGCCCGCCAGATCAGGGATTCCGGGACCGGCACGCGGGCGCGGACATATTCGGGAAAGCGGGTGTGAAAGCTGGTCGTGAACGGCAGCTTGCGCTGCCGGCAATAGCGGCGGACCATCAGGCCGATCGGCCCTTCCGTCGCGATGTGGATGCTGTCGGGCCGCGCTTCCTCAATCAGTCTTGCGATGCGCGCCGGGCGCGGCATCGCGAGCCGCACGTCGCGATAGCTCGGCATCGCAAAGGTACGGAACGATTGCGGCGTCAGGAACGTAAACTCGGTACCGAGCGTCTTGGCGGCGTCAGCAAGCTTGGTCAGCGTCCGAACCACACCGTTGACTTGCGGGTGCCAGGCGTCGGTCGCGACCAGGATACGCATCAAGCCGCCCTTGCTGCCACCTGCGGTACGGCTGCAGGCTTTTGGGCGTGGTCGGACCAGGTGATGATCTCGAAACGACCGTCATCGTGCTCGACCAGCGCGGTGCAGCTCTCGACCCAGTCGCCGCAATTCATGTAGCGGATGCCATTCTCGTCGCGGATCACGGCGTAGTGGATGTGGCCGCAGATCACCCCGTCGGCATCATGGCGCCGTGCCTCGGCGGAGAGCGCCTGCTCGAACGCGCCGATATAGTTCACGGCGTTCTTGACCTTCTGCTTCGCCCACTGCGAGAGCGACCAGTAGGGCACCTTGAACATGCGGCGGAAGAAGTTGACGAAGCGATTCATCTGAATCGCGAAGTCGTAGGCCTTGTCGCCGAGATGGGCGAGCCAGCGCGCGTTCTGCACCACGAGATCGAAGATGTCGCCGTGGATGACGAGATAGCGCTTGCCGTCCACGCCGGTGTGGACGGTGTTCTCGACAACGTCGATGCCGCCGAAATGCGTGCCGTAATAGTTGCGCAGGAACTCGTCGTGATTGCCGGGCACGTAGATGACCTTGGCGCCCTTGCGCGCCTTGCGCAGCAGCTTCTGTACCAGGTCGTTGTGCGACTGCGGCCAGTGCCAGCTCGATTTCAGCGCCCAGCCGTCGACGATGTCGCCGACGAGATAGATGGTGTCGGCGTCGTGGTAGCGCAGGAAGTCCAGCAGCAGGTCGGCTTGCGAGCCGCGGGCTCCGAGATGGACATCGGAAATGAACAAGGTGCGAAAGCGCCTTTCAGGGCTCTCGTCACTCACATCGTAACTTCCCATGCGACAGCCTGTAACAATGTCCCGTGACAGGGGGATGACCAATTGGACCTTTGAGGCACCTCAGCTACGAATCAAACCTCGCCTCGCCCTCCCCGCGAATATCAGTCGCATGCGACAATCAGGCGACATGAGGCGGCATTGGTTGCCCGCAAAAGCCCGGAACACCCTGGTCCTGCTGGTTAACGGCGGGGCCGACACGCAGCTCGCAGCCGGCGTCAGTAAAACTTGTGGAAATGATGGATCGGCCCGTGGCCGTGGCCGACGCTGAAGCGGTCGGCAGCTTCAATCGCAACACTGATCCAGGCCTTGGCGTTGCGCACCGCCTGCTCCAGGGTCTCGCCCTTGGCGAGACCCGCCGCAATCGCCGACGAGAGCGAGCAGCCGGTGCCATGGGTGTTCTTCGTGGCGACGCGCGGCGCGGCAAGCGCAATCGTGTTTCCGGCATCGACGAGATAGTCGATGCTCTCGGCGCCCTCGCCGTGCCCGCCCTTGATCAGGACAGCGTGGCAGCCGAGCGCGAGCAGGCGGCGGCCCTGACTCTCGATCTCGGCTTCGCTTCGCGCAAGCGGCCCGTCGAGCAGAGCGGCGGCCTCGGGCAGATTTGGCGTAACGACCGAGGCCAGCGGAATCAGCTTCTTGCGCAGGGCCTCGACGGCTTCGGACGCCAGCAGGCGGTCGCCGGAGGTTGCGACCATCACGGGATCGAGCACGATATTGCGAGGCTTCCAGCGCGCCAGCGCAGAGGCGATCACATCGATAGTCTCGGCCTGCGCCACCATGCCGATCTTCACCGCGCCGACGTCGAGATCGGAGAGCACCGCATCGATCTGCGCGGTGACGAACGCCGCGGAAACCGCGTGAATGCCGCTGACACCTTTGGTGTTCTGCGCCGTCAGCGCCGTGATCGCGGAGGCACCGTAGACGCCGAGCGCGGCAAAGGTCTTCAGGTCGGCCTGAATGCCGGCGCCGCCGCTCGAATCCGAGCCGGCGATGGTGAGCGCCACGGGCGTGGTCATCGGGCGGTTTTCCGGGTTTTCGAAGCCAGGCGTTTCAAAGTCAGGCATTTCGAAGTCATGGCTTCTCCTACCGCGCGCTCGGAGCACCAGCAAGCCGCGAATCGTGCACGCGCGGTGCCACGCAGTATCGTCGTCCCGGAAACGTGCACATCCGGAGAAATAAGACCTAGTCATCGCCCGGCCTTGGCGGGTCCATCCAAATCAGTGAAAGATTGATCGATTCGCTGGCGATGCCATGTTGCGGGCCGCCCCCGGCCTGCAACCCTCTCGGGACTGTATCATGTGGGCCTACTTCGAACGCATTCTCGACTCCTCGATGTTCTCACCGCACGGCATCTGCCTGTTGTGGGAACCTGAGCTGATCTGGCTCCACGTCGTCTCCGATGCCATCATAGCCGCCGCCTATTTCTCGATCCCGTTCGCTCTCACCATTCTCGTCACCAAGCGGCGAGACCTCCAATTCGGCTGGGTCTACTGGGCGTTCGCGATCTTCATCATGGCCTGCGGCCTGACCCATGTGCTGTCGATCTACACGCTCTGGGTCCCGATCTACGGCATCGAGGGCCTGGTCAAGGCGGTCACGGCTGCGGCCTCCATCTTCACCGCCGGTGCACTTTGGCCGCTCTTGCCGAAAATCCTAACCATCCCCTCCCCGTTTGAGCTGCAGAAGGTTCAGGCTGCGCTCGAGGAGGAGGAGATCAAGAGCCGGGACGCGACGCTGCTGCTGCGGCAGGTCGGAGACGCCCAGCGCGCGATGCGCGAAAGCGTGACGCGTCTCACCGCGGTCGTCGAGACCGCCGTCGACGGTGTCATCCTGTTCGACGCGCAAGCCCGCATTCTCCTGTTCAATCCCGCCTGCGAACGGCTGTTCGGCTATCACGCCGCCGAGGTCATGAATCTCGACATCGGCATGCTGATGTCCAACCAGGAGAGGCCCTCATCCACCGGTCATGCGCGGCGCTTCGCGACCGGCGAAGCCGCCGGCCTGCGCAAGGACGGATCGAGCTTTCCGATGGGTCTGTCGGTCGGCCAGGCGTGGCAGGACGGCGAACTGATCTACGTCGGCATCATCCACGATCTGACCGCGCGCAAGCTGACTGAGCAACAGCTCCAGCAGGCGCAGAAGATGGAGACGGTCGGCCAGCTTTCCGGCGGCATCGCGCACGACTTCAACAATCTCCTGACCGTGATCATTGGCAACGCCGAGCATCTCAGCGAGCAGCTCAAGACGCGGCCCGATTTGCGGCAATTTGCCGACGACATCTGCGAGTCCGGCGAACGCGGCGCGGAGCTGACGCAGCGGCTGCTGGCGTTCAGTCGCCGCCAATTGCTCCAGCCGCAGACGGTCGATTGCCGCGAGCTGCTCGGGTCCATGCTCAAGCTGCTCAAGCGCACCTTGCGCGAGAACATCGAGATCAAGACGGCCTTCGGGCCCGGCACGATCTTGGCCTTTGCCGACCGCGCCCAACTCGAATCCGCCGTGCTGAACCTTGCGCTGAATGCGCAGGACGCGATGCCGTCAGGCGGGCACCTGACGCTGAGCACGGAACTCGCCGCGATCGACGATGACTATCGCGCCCTGCACCCGGAAGTGGCGTCGGGCGCCTACGCGCTGCTTTCCGTCACTGATGACGGCGAAGGCATGACGCCCGAGGTGATCGAGCGCGCATTCGAGCCATTCTTCACCACCAAGGAGGTCGGCAAGGGGTCAGGGCTCGGGCTGAGCATGGTCTATGGCTTCGCCAAGCAGTCAGACGGTCACGTCTCGATCTATAGCGAACAGGGCCTGGGAACGACGGTTCGGATCTACCTGCCGCGTGCTGGTGCCGGACAATCGCTGGCCGATGTGCTGGAAGGCGAGGAGGCCGCGCCGCGCGGGCACGAGAAGATCCTGATCGCGGAAGACGATCCGTTCGTGCGCTCCTCGGTGATCCTCCAGGTGGAAGCTCTCGGCTATGGCGTCGTCGCCGCCGTCAACGGCCAGGAGGCATTGCAACGGCTGCGCACCGATCCCGGCATCGACATGCTGTTCACCGATATCGTCATGCCCGGCGGAATGAGTGGCTGGGAGCTCGCCGATCAGGCCCGGCGGATTCGGCCCGGCTTGCCGGTGCTGTTCACCTCAGGCTATGCGCTGGAGACCCTGGTCGAGCAGGGCCGCGCGCAAGCCGACGCAGTGGTCCTGACCAAGCCCTATCGCAAGGCCGAGCTCGCCCAGCGGCTCAGGCACGCCTTCGCCGCGGTGACTGTGACTTCGTAGGGCAAAACCGTATTTGCGCGCGGGCGGCTTGTCCCCGCAGGCCGCAAGTCCGCTTGCTAAATCCGGCCGGTTTTGGCCTATTAGCCGGAAGAATACCCCTTCGGAGTGACTGCAATGGTTCCCTTTTTCGTCCAGATCAAATGCAAGCTCGGCCAGTCCTATACGGTCGCCAATGCGCTTGCCGAAGCCGAGATCGCCTCCGAGATCTACTCGACAGCCGGCCATTACGATTTGCTGGTGAAGTTCTATGTCGACAACGACACCGACATCGGCCACTTCATCAACGAGAAGGTGCAGGTGCTGCCCGGCATCCAGGACACGCTCACCATCATCACCTTCAAGGCGTTCGGCACCAGCTAACCGCCAGCCTCCTTGCGTTTGGGCGGCGTCGGACCGTCGACCGGCGGCAACGACTTCAGATACGCCGCCATCGCGGCGCGATCCTCCGGTGTCAACTGCGCGAGGTTCTTGATCACCGGCCGCATCGAGCCCGATGCGCTGTCGCCTTCGGGCATGTCGCCGGTCTCTAAGAAGTCGGCAATATCTTTCTCGCTCCAGCCGCCAATACCCTTCTGCGTGATGTTCGGCACCCAGCCCTCGCCTTCGGGATTGGGGCCGCCGGCGAAGCGCTGCGAAGTGATGACGCCGCCGAGAAAATTGCGCGGACTGTGGCATTCGGCGCAATGGCCAAAACCGTTCACGAGATAGGCGCCGCGATTCCATTGTGCGGATCGCGCTGCATCCGGCATGAACGGCCTGACCTCCATGAACAGCAATTTCCAGATGCCGACATTGCGGCGGATGTTGAAGGGAAATGGCAGATCGTGGTCGCGCACCCGGCCGGACACCGGCGGCAGCGTCTTCAGATAGGCAAAGAGATCGCGAACGTCGTCGACTTTGACGATGTGATAGGACGTGTAGGGAAATGCCGGGAAGTAGTGCGTACCCGCAGGCGAGATGCCGCGCATCACCGCATTGACGAAATCGGCCTCGCTCCAGCGGCCGATGCCGTCGGCGGCATCGGGCGAAATATTCGGGGCATAGAACGTTCCGAACGGCGAGCCCAGCGCCAGGCCACCGCCAAGCCTGAGACGGTCGGGCTGGTTGGGCACGGCATGGCAGGACGAGCAGCCGCCGGCATTGAACAGCTCCTGCCCATTGGCGAGATCAGGCCCGCGCATCGGCGCCGGCAAGGCCAAAGCGGTCGGCGCGGTCAGCCACCAGTAGACGACAAGTGCTGCAACAGCAGCAATCAAAATGACAGAAATTATTCGTCGCGGCATTGAGGATCCCATCGAGCTCCGGCGAATTTACGGATCATCCCGCAGCCGCTCCAGCCACGAATAATTTAGATGGTTTGATCGGAATCCGGGAATAAAGTCGGAACCGCACTGTTTGCAAGTTGACCGCAATCAGGCGTCAACAGGGAGAGACCCATGAACAAAGCGCTTTTTGCCACGCTGGCGCTCGGAGCCGCCGTCGCATTCGCAGGCTCGGCCAGCGCGGAGAAACTGAAGGCGACGCTGGACGGCAAGTCCGAAGTGCCCGCCACCACCAGCAGCGGCACCGGCACGGCCGATCTCGACTATGACGCCGCCACCAAGAAGCTATCCTGGAAGCTGAGCTATTCCGGCCTCTCCGGCCCCGCAACCGCCGCCCATTTCCATGGCCCCGCCGAGGCCGGCAAGAATGCCGGCGTCGCGGTGCCGATCCCGGGTGCTGCCAACAGCCCGGCTGAGGGCTCGGCGACGTTGACCGACGCGCAGGCCTCCGATCTGCTCGCCGGCAAGCTCTACGTCAACATTCACACCGCGGCCAACCCGGGCGGCGAAATCCGCGGCCAGGTGACCAAGTAAGCTTTGTTGCAATTTTTTCCGCGGGGGCCGGGCGCGAGTTGCGCGTCCGGCCTTTTCGATTCCGGCTGAGCGTGTCAGACGGGACGCTTGCTCACAGCATGCCTGTCCCTACGCCGCGCTCAGCGCCTGCGTGAGATCCGCGATCAGATCCGACGGGTGCTCGATGCCGATCGACAGCCGGATCGTGGAATCCAGCACGCCGATCTTGCGGCGGATGTCGGCGGGCACGCCGGAATGGGTCATCGTCGCCGGCAGGCTCGCCAGCGACTCCGTTCCGCCAAGGCTGACCGCGAGCTTGAAGATCTGCAAGCCGTTGAGAAATTTCTCCGCCGCCGCCTGGCCGCCGACGATGTCGAACGAGAATGTCGATCCCGCGCCGAGACACTGCCGCGCGAACACTTGTCCGGCCGGCGAGGCCTCGTCGTGATGACCGAGATAGTGGACCTTGGCGACCTTGGCGTGGTCGCGCAGATAGTCCGCGACGAGGCGCGCGTTACTGTTGGCCTTCTCCATGCGCAGGCTCAAGGTCTCGAGCGAGCGGTTGATCATCCAGCAGGAATGCGGATCGAGCTGGGTGCCGATCGCGCCGCGCAGCGCCTTGATGCTTTTCATGATCGCCTTCGAGCCGAGCGCCGCGCCCGCGATCAGGTCGGAATGACCGCCGACATATTTGGTCAGCGAGTACAGCGAAATATCCGCGCCATGCTCGATCGGCCGCTGAAACACCGGGCCGAGCAGCGTGTTGTCGCAGGCGATGATCGGCGTGTGGCCCTGGGCCTTTCCAATGGTCTCGGCGACGCGGCGCATCATCGCGACGTCGACCAGGCCATTGGTCGGGTTGGCCGGCGTTTCGATCAGGATCATCGCGACCCGGCCCTTGCGCATGGCCTCCTCCGCAGCATGGCCGACCGCCGATTCATCGATGCCGTCGGCAAAGCCGACTGCGCCGATCGCAAGACGCGAAAGCGTGTTCGTCAACAGGGTTTCCGTCCCGCCATAGAGCGGCTGGGAGTGCAGGATGACATCGCCAGGGCGTATGAAAGCCAGGATCGTGGTCGCGATCGCCGCCATGCCGGATGAGAACAGGACACAGCTCTCGGTGCGCTCATAGATGGCGAGCCTGTCCTCGACGATCTCGCTGTTGGGATGGTTGAAGCGCGAATAGACCAGGCCCGCGCCCATGCCCTCCGGCGGCTCACGCCGGCCCGCGACGAAATCGAAGAAGTCCTGGCCGTCCTCGGCCGTCCTGAACACGAAGGTCGAGGTCAAGAACACCGGCGGCTTGATGGCGCCTTCCGACAGCTGCGGATCATAGCCATAGGTCAGCATCAGCGTTTCCGGATGCAGCATATGGTTGCCGATATGGGTTTTCGACGGGAACGGTTTGACCATGGCCTGCCTCGCTGTTGCTCGAGATCCGCGCCGCGCGTTGGAACTCCAGACATCGTGAGGCATCAACGCTGCAGCGGCGCGAGCAAACATAACCACTCTGACGGCGATCCGTCAGGCCATGAGAGGAGAATTTGCTGATGAGCTGCGCGCCGGTGATGCAGCAGCATGAACGCGATTGCGAAGCCTCACCCACTGCTGTCATTCCCCGCGAAAGCGGGGAATCCAGTATTCTAGAGACATCAAACGTTCCCCGAACCGCCTCGGCGTACTGGATCGCCCGCCCCAGTGCGCAAGTGCGCACAAGGCGGGCGATGACACCGAACTTGTAGTGATGCGCCCGCGCCGCTCTACTTCAGCTTCAGCCGATACGTCTCGTGACAGTCGGTGCAGCGATCATTCATCGCAGTGTAGGCGGCCTTCAGGCTCGCCACATCGGTGATCTTGCCCTTGACCTCGGCGATCGCCTTCTGCACCGGCGGGATCTTGGAGTCGAAATCGGCCTTGTTCTGCCAGACCTTGGGCGAAGCACCGTAAGTTGCGTTGACCACGTCCTGCTTGGGATTGACCTCGAAGGTCTTTGCGATCTTGGCGACGTCGGCCTCGAGACTGGCGATCGCCGCGTCGACGGCCTTCTGATCGTAGGGGATTTCGCCCTTCGTCATCTTGAGGATCACGCCGTACATGCTCTTGGCCTGCGAGCGCATCAGGTTGTCCTGCTGGACGGCAATCTCCTGCTGGGCCATGACGGCGCCCGCACCCAGAATGAGGGTGCCCGCGACAATCAAAATTCGTTTCATCGGCTTGTTTCTCCGGCTCGCAAGTCGGTTTTGGGGGGAAGGTCATTCATGGTTAGAACCCGGCGGCGGCCGATTATTCCCGCCGCGGGGGGCCAAGCTTTACAGGCTATGGCGACGATGATGCTCGTTGATCGCGATCCAAACACGTTCCGGTGTCGCCGGCATGTCGATGTGGTCGATCTTGTATTCGCGCCAAAGCCCATCGACGATGGCGTTGACGACCGCCGGACAGGAGCCGATCGCGCCGGCCTCGCCCGCGCCCTTCACTCCCATCGGATTGGTGGTGCAGGGGACGTTGGCGGTCTCGAACACGAAGGACGGGCCGTCGGCCGCCCGCGGCAGCGCGTAATCCATGTAGGTGGCAGTGATGAGCTGGCCGTCACCCGCGCCGTAGATCACCTGCTCCATCAGCGCTTGGCCGATGCCCTGCATGGCACCGCCATGCACCTGCCCCGCAAGCAGCAGCGGATTGAGCGTCTTGCCGAAATCGTCGACGATCACATAGTTGACGATTTTGATGATGCCGGTGGCCGGATCGATCTCGACCTCCGCCAGATGCGTGCCGTTGGGATAGGTGCCGTCAGCGCTGGCAAAGGTCGCGCTGCCGTTCAACTTCGATGGATCGGCGCCGGGCCGCTTGGCCAAATCGGCAAACGAGATCGAGCGGTCGGTGCCGGCGATGCGGATCACGCCGTCGGTGATTTCAAGGTCGCCGACGCTCGCCTCCAGTGCTTGCGCGGCGAACTCCTTCAGCTTGTTGCCTAGCTCGCTCGAGGCGCGCTCGACGCAGACGCCCCCTGTGGGAATCGAGGCCGAACCGCCTGTCCCGAGGCCGGTCGCAATCTCGGCGGTGTCGCCCTGACGGACGTGCACGCGCTCCGGCGGCAAGCCGAACTGTTCGGCGACGATCTGCGCGTAAGCCGTCTGGTGGCCCTGCCCGCTTGATTGGGTGCCGATCAAGACGGTGACGTCGCCATTGGGGTCGAGCCGCACATTGGCGGTTTCTTCCCCCATCACGCCGCAGACCTCGACATAGCTCGCAAGCCCGATGCCGCGGATCAGGCCATTCTTCTTGGCCGCCTTGGCGCGCTTGGGAAACTCCTTCCAGTCGGCGATCTCCATCGCGCGCTTCAGGTGCGCGGCGAAGTCGCCGGAATCGTAGACTTTGCCGGTTGCGGTCTTGTAGGGCAGCGCTTTCGGCTGGATGAAATTCTTGCGGCGGATCGCATCCGGCGTCATGTCGAGTTTTCGCGCGCAGGCATCGACCAGGCGCTCGATCACGTAGGCCGCTTCAGGGCGGCCCGCGCCGCGGTACGCATCGACCGGCACGCTGTTGGTGAAGATGGTGCGCACCCGGCAGTGGAACGCCCGGATGTCGTAGAGGCCCGGCAGCATGCCGGCGCCGCCATGCGGGATGTAGGGCCCGAAGGTCGAGAGATAGGCGCCCATGTCGCCCATCAGGTCGCAATCCATCGCGAGGAACTTGCCGTCCTCGGCCAGCGCCATCTTCGCGGTGGTGACGTTGTCACGCCCCTGCGCGTCGCCCACGAAGTGCTCGGAGCGGTCGGCCGACCACTTCACCGCCTTCTTCAGCTTGCGCGCCGCGACCGCCACCAGGGCGTATTCACGATAGGGAAACAGTTTCGTGCCAAAGCCGCCGCCGACATCGGGGCAGATCACCCGCATCTTCTCGGTCGGGATATTCAGCACGTTCTGACACAGGATGTCGCGCAGGCGGTGGCTGCCCTGGCTGCCGATTGTCAGCGTGAGATGATCGTTCTTGGCGTCGTATTCGCAGACCGCCGCGCGCGTCTCCATGAAGCTCGCGACCACGCGCGGATTGACGATGGAGATCTCGGCGACCGTATGCGCCTTGGCGAACGCAGCTTCAGTGGCGGCCTTGTCGCCGATCGAGACATCGAACAGCACGTTGCCGGGCTTGTCCGGCCAGACCTGCGGCGCGCCCTTCTTGACGGCGTTGACGAGGCCGGTCACCGATGGCAGCGGCGACCATTTGACCTCGATCGCCTCGATCGCGTCGCGGGCCTGATCGATGGTCTCGGCGACGACGAAGGCGACGGAATCGCCGACATGGCGCACCTCGTCCTTGGCAAGGATCGGGTAAGGCGGGCCGGTGAAGGGATCGGTCTCGAGATTGAACAGGCAGGGCAGATTGCCGAGATCCGCAACCTCAGCGGCGGTCAGGATCAGCGCCACCCCGGGAAGGGTGCGGGCGCGGGCCGCATCGATGGTGAACTTGGCATGCGCGTGCGGCGAGCGCAGCATCAGGCAGCGAAGCGCGGCCTGCGGCGCGTAATCGTCGGTATAGCGGCCCTTGCCGCGAATCAGCGCGTCGTCCTCCTTGCGCAGCACGCTTTGGCCAACGCCGAACTTGATGGGAGCCGCCATTGTCTTGTCCCGTCCTATGGTTGTTTTGCCAACCATATTGCCGTGGAACGAGGGAGAGCGCAAATGGCTTTAGGAATTCGCCCCCATAAGTGGCATCTTTGGAGATCGTGCAGCAGTGTGCCTTCCAGGGCTTTCCACGCCCTACGTTCGTTCAATCAAGCCCCAAAATTGCCATCGAACTCTTCAGGCACTCCGACCGCGCTGTAGTTTGGCGCGAAAGTCACTCGTTAACGCACCTCGGGTAGCGTGGCTGCGTTTCCTCGCAGGATAGGCCCATGAGTTTGGACATGAGTTCGGAGAGCAGTTCGAAGATCGCAGACGTTTCCCGCCAGGCGCATGTCAGCCCGCATGACCGCGAACGGTCGGCCCCGACGCCCTGGCTGCTGATCGGCGCCGTGTTTGGGCTCGCACTCCTGATGCGGGAGTTCGTTCCGCTGAATACCGACGTCAGCTGGTTGCTCGTGGTCGGCGAGCGCATGCTGGATGGCCAGCACCTCTACGGCGATATTATCGAGATCAATCCGCCGATGGCGGCGTTTGCCTATCTCCCCGGCGTTGCGCTGGGCCGCCTGCTCGGCGTCGATCCGAGACACGTCATCGATGTTCAGCTTCTGCTGCTGGCGGTAGCTTCGCTCTATGCCGTGTCGCGGATCGTGCGGCTGTCGCCGGCATGGGCTCAGGCGAACTGGGGACCGTTCGCGGTCTGGGCCGCGGCCGTCGTGACCCTCTTGCCAATGCACGTGTTCGGCCAGCGCGAACATATGGCTACGCTGACCTTCCTGCCTGCGCTCGCGGTTTATGCACTGCGCAGCGATCGCGTTTCGGTTCCGCTGTGGGCGATCCTGATTGCCGGCTTGGGAGCCGGGATCACGCTCGCCTTCAAGCCGTTCTTCGCTGTGCCGGTGGCGTTGTGCATGCTGGCGAGCGCCGTTCGCGCGCGTTCGTGGCTTGTGTTGTTTGCGCCGGAAAACATCATCGCGGGCGTGCTGGTAGCCGCCGTCAGTATCGGCACCTACCTCCTCTATCCCGAATATTTCACGGTGACCTATCCGCTGGTGCGCGATACGTATCTGTCCTGGTCGATGCCGCTCTCCGTCATCTTCCTGAATGCGGCCTCGCTGCTCTTCGCCGTCGCAATGCTGTCGGTGCTGTTGACGACGTGGGGACGAACGCCCGACTCGCTGCTGGTTGCGGCTGTTCTTGCCGCTGGCGGCTTTGCGATCTCGTTTTTCCTGCAGCGGCGCGGCTGGGCCTATCATTCCTATCCGATGGTGGCGGTCGCCATGCTCGCGATGGGATACGCGCTGCTGGTCGCGGGCGACGCGCCGTCGCGCCGCCGCCTTGGCCTGGCGGCGCCGCTGATCCTGGCCGCGACCTTCTTGTTCGGCGCGCAATGGTTCAACGGCAAAGTCTATGTCGGGCCGGTCAGGGAAGCCATCGAGGGTCTCATGCCGCATCCGCGGATCCTCGTGCTGAGCGGCGAGGCCGCCATTGGTCACCCGCTGGTGCGGGATGTCGGCGGCGTCTGGGTTTCTCGTCAGGAGAATCTGTGGCTTAGGGTATTCGGGCGGCTGACGCGCGAAAAGACCTCGGTCGACGCCGCGACGGCCGCCCGGCTGAACGACTATCTGGCGCTCGAGCGCAAATGGTTGATCGAGGATTTCAGGAAATTGCCGCCCGACATCGTCCTGGTTGACAATCTGCGCGACGGATGGGGGGACTGGGTGCGCGCCGATGCCGAACTGTCGCAACTTCTCAAACCGTATTCGCTGGTACGATCCGTCGAGGGGATCGACATCCTGCGCCGGACTGAATGATCCGTGTTAGCCGGCGCGCCGGCCGTTATTTCTGTGCGACGCCGATGGCGAACGTATAGGGCAGGCGCGACAAGTCTTCTCGGATGGCGAGCTTCACCCTCGCAAACGCGTTGCCGAGCACCCTGGAGTAGCCGTCCTGATCGCGGATGAACTCGCCGCGGTCGTTGTCGAGCAGCCATTTCGCGATCGGCGACTGGCCTTCGCGATAGCAGGGATCGGTCGTAAACAGGACGCCGTCGTCTCTCAGGACGTCGCGGATGTTGGCGAGCGTGGACCTCAGATCTTCGTCGCCGATATGGTGCAAGACGCCGTTCATCATGACGAGGTCTGCGCCGGCGAATTCCCGGGCGGCGGCGGCATCGAAATAACGGCAATGAAAGGTGCCGAGATGGCCGAACGATCGCTTCGCGTAGGCGATATAGGTTTCGTCGATGTCGAAGCCGTTATAGTTGGTGCCTTCGGGCAGATATTGCAGGATATGACCCGGTCCGCACCCGATGTCGATCACCCGCATGCCCGGCCGCATGGTCAGGTAATCCGCGATCGCCTTGACCCGCGCGCCGAAGAAGCCGCCGGCAGCCTGATAGGCCTGATAGAGGACGGGATGGCTCAGGATCATCGCCTTCATCAGGAGGCCTCATATATTTCGCTGCGCCTGTTCGATTCCGACTGGGCCAGCAACGTCATCAACGGCGCCGTTTCCTGATCGTCCCGGCCGTCGGTCGCGCTGTGCGGCAGCCGTCCGCGCCGGTGAATGTGCGAGATCACGAACAGCGGACGGTTCTTCGATTGAATGTAGATGCGACCGACATATTCGCCGATCAGCCCGAGCACGAGGAGCTGGACCGAGGAGATCATCACGACCAGCAGGGTCAGGCTGGTCCATCCCGGCACGGTGCCTGAAAAGATCCAGCTGATGACGGCACCGATACCGACAAAAGTGAGGACGGTGGTCAGGAGCGCGCCGACATAGGTCGCAATCCGCAGCGGCACCATCGAGAAACTGACCAGTGCGTCCGCCGCAAAGCCGATCATCTTTGCCAGCGGATATTTGGTGCTGCCGGCATAACGCGGATTGCGGTCGTATTCGTAGGCGACCTGCTTGTAGCCGAGCCAGGCCACCATCCCGCGGATGAAACGATCGTGCTCCGGCATCTGCACCAGCTGGTCGGAGATGCGGCGGCTCATCAGGCGGAAGTCGCCCGTATCCACGGGGATGTGGACGCGGGTGATCCGGGCGAGGAGGCGATAGAAGGCCTCGGCCGATTTCCTCTTGAAGCGGGTTTCGCCGGCGCGACTGCGTCGCAGGCCGTAGACGACGTCGGCGCTTTCCCGCGCCATCATCTCGTACATCGGTGTCAGCAGTTCCGGCGGGTCCTGCAGGTCGGCGTCGATGACAAGCACGAGGTCACCGCGCACAGTGGAAAGCCCCGCCGTCAGCGCCAGTTGATGTCCGTGGTTGCGGGAGAGCCTTACCGCGACCACGTTGCGGTCTTCCGCCGAGAGTTGGTTGATCAGCTTCCAGGTGTTGTCGGTCGAGCCGTCATCGACCAGGATCAGCTCGAACCGTTGACCGCACAGCGCGCGCGCCGCGGCCGTCATCTGATGGTGGAATTCGCGCAAGCCTTCCTCTTCGTTGTAGCAGGGTACAACGATGGACAGAAACATCCTGCCGGGGCGTGGCGTCCCGTCCTGAATTTCCATGGGTTTGGCAGCCTGTCCGGCAATGAATCGGTGCGAAGTGCTGCGTGCGATAATCAATGAGGCCCGGTTAATTGTTCATCAATTTATGGAGCCACAGAGGCTCGATTCGTCGAAGCCGCCGCGGCTAAATTAATCAAATGTTTAGGCGCTATCTAAACGTTGTGTCGCGATGCAACGGCATGTGAGAACAAGCAGCCGTGCTAGCCGCTGCTTGCTCTCAAAACGCATGTCCGCCTCTGGCGGTAAATCCGCTACATCCCACGGCGGCTCCAGAGATAAATCGTGCTATCCCTCAGCGTATCGATCGCTCGCTGAGGTGTGAGGTAGTCGATTTGACCGCGCGTCAAGCCGATGTCCATCAGCTCCCTGTCACTCAACTCGTGCAAGTTGACGCGCAGGCTCCGGCGCCGCCGCCGCTCCTGAAACGCCAGCCAATATCGCCTGAGCAAGCCCGGGACGCTTGGCGTCGATCCGCCCGCTGGTCCGGCAGCATCCTTATCCTGCAAAGCGTCGTCCAGCGCCGCAGCGGACGCCTTGAGGCGTGCTGCCAGTGCTTGGTCGACTGCGCTCTTCGCCGACAAGATCGTAAGGGTGAGGCCGCGCCTCGCGGCGTCGCCCTCAATCCCGGGTGAGGTGTTCGTCAGTTGGGGTGGCATCGAACGCTCCTGCTGTCGTGCCGGCAGGGAAGCGTGGCCAAACAAAAGGCCCCGTCCGATGCCGGCGGGGCCTGGTGGAAAAGATGTCGTCGACGAATTCCTAGCGCGCGACTCCTTCCACGGCCCAGCCGAAGCGGGTCATGTGCGAGAAGTTGACTTTGCGCGACCATTTGATCATGAGCGGCTCATAGCACGGCAATCGTACAAAATCAAGAGATGTGCGGAGGCCAGCTGCACCCTGGAGGCGAGCTAGCCGCGCACCAGCGCGACCAGCCAGTTGCGGCCAAACAATACGAGAATCGCAAGCGCATAGACTATGGTGCCGCCGGCGGCCAACAGGACCAGCATCACTTCGTCCCGGAAGTGCATGGCGCCCAGCGCAGAACCCCCAAAGCGTGCGATCAGCCAGAAGGCGGCGGCGAGGATCAGTCCAGTCAGCAGGAATTTGGCGAGCGACAATAGCCAGGCGCGGTCCAGCACGAGAAAGCCGCGGCGCACGGCGAAGAACAGCACCAGCAGCAGATTGGTCCAGACCCCGATTGCTGTTGCCAGCGCCAGGCCGATCTGGGCGAACGATCCCATCAAAGCGAGTTTCAGCGCGACGTTGACCGCGATACCCGACAGCGACGCGCGAACCGGCGTCGCGGTATCCTTGCGCGCATAGAAGGTTGCGACCGCGCTGCGGATCAGCACGAAGGGGATCAGGCCGATGGCATAGGCCGCGAGCGTGCTGCCTGCGGCAACCGCATCGTCCCTGGAGAACGCGCCGCGGGCGAACAGCGCGCGCATGATCTCGTCGGGCACGGTGAGGAAGGCCGCGACGAACGGCACCGAGAACAGCAGCGTGAAGTCGAACGCGCGGCGCTGCGCCTTCATCGCACCGTCATGGTCGTTGGCCGTGATCCGCCGCGACATCTCCGGCAGCAGCACCGTGCCGATCGCGATGCCGATGACGCCGATCGGCAATTGATTGAGACGATCGGCGTAGTAGAGTGCCGAGAGCGCGCCCGCCGGCAGGAAGGTCGCGATGATGGTGTCGGCGAACAGCGCGACCTGCGTGCCCATCGAGCCCAGCGTCGCAGGTCCCAGTGCCCTGAAGAAGCCGCGGACGTCTTCGTCGAGCCTGAGCGGTGCAAAGCGCGGCAGGCCGCCATGGCGGGCGAGATCGCCTGCGAGCAGGAAATACTGCAGGAAGCCCGAGATCAGGACGCCCCAGGCGGCGGCGTGGCCCGCGGTCGGAAACCAGGCGGCGAGCGCGAGTGTCATCATCATCGCGACGTTGAGGAAGATCGACGCGGCGGCTGCGCTGGCAAAGCGCTGCATCACGTTGAGCATGCCGCCATAGAGCGTCACCAGCGTGATCAGCAGCAGATAGGGAAAGGTGATCCGGGTCAGCTCGATCGCGAGCTTGCGCTGTTCGGCATCATCGCCGAAGCCGGGCGCCAGAATGCTCATGGCCTGCGGCATGAACAGCCAGGCGACGGTCAGCAGCACAACCTGCGAGGCCAGCAGCAGCGTGAAGATGCGGTCGGCGAACAGCCGCGCCGCCCCCTCCCCGCGCTCGCCATGGACATGGGCATAGGCCGGCACCCAGGCGGCATTGAAGGCGCCTTCGGCAAAGATCGCGCGGAAATGATTGGGCAGCCGCAGCGCCACAAAAAAGGCGTCGGCCACGGGGCCGGCGCCGAGGATCGCCGCGAGCATGATGTCGCGGGCAAATCCCGTCAGCCGCGAGAGCAGCGTATAACCACCGACCGTGAAGATGCGTCCGAGCATGCGTCTGTTTTAGAGGAAGAGACGGCTCGCTGCAAAATCAGGGCAAATCAGGCCGAAAGCGCGCCGTGTACGGCGGCGATGATTCGCTCCTGATCGGCTTCGGTCAAATAGGCGTGCATCGGCAGGCTGATGACGTCCCGCGACAGGCTCTCGCAAGCAGGCAGGCCGCCGTCGGCGACCGGATACTGCTTGTAGGCGGTCTGCTGATGCATCGACTTGCCGTAATAGATCGCGGTCGGCACGCCCTGGGCTTTTAGCGCGGCAGCGAAGCCATCGCGGTCGGTCCCCTCAGGGAGACGGATCGTGTACTGCGCCCAGACCGAGGTATTGCCCGGCGCCAGACGCGGCACGGTCACGACGTTGGACAGGCCCCGCGCGTAGCGCTCGGCGACCTTGTTGCGGGCGGCGATCTCGTCGTCGAAGATCTTCAGCTTCTCGATCAGGATCGCGGCCTGCATGGTGTCGATCCGGCCGGTCAGGCCGAGGCGGACATTATCGTATTTGTCGACACCCTGCCCGTGCACGCGGATGCTGCGCAGCGTTGCGGCGAGCTCGTCGTCATCGGTGAAGATCGCGCCGCCGTCGCCGAAGCAGCCGAGCGGCTTTGCCGGGAAGAAGCTGGTCGTGGTGGCGAGCCCGAAGGTGCCGAGCTTGCGACCCTGGTAGCTTGCGCCAAAACCTTGCGCGGCATCATCGATCACGAACAGGCCTTCGTCGCTGGCGATCTCGGCGATGGCATCGTGGTCGGCAGGCTGTCCGAACAGATCGACCGGAATGACCGCGACCGGCTTCAGGCCAGCCTTGCGCGCGGTCGCAATGCCGCGCTTGAGCGACTCCGGGCTCATGTTGAAGGTCGCTTCGTCCACATCGACATAGACCGGCGTCGCGCCCATTCGCGCCGCTGGCGACGCGGTCGCGATGAAGGTGAACGACGGGCACAGCACGGCATCGCCGGGACCGACGTTCTTCGCCATTAACACCATGAGAAGCGCATCGGTGCCGCTGGCGCAGCCGATGACGTGCTTGGCGCCGCAATAGGCCGCAAGCTGCGCCTCGAGCTCGGCGACCTCAGGACCATTGACGAACTGGCAGTGGTCGAGAACGCGCTTGACCGCTTCATCGAGCGAGGCGCCGAGCCGGCGGCGCTGCGAGGCCACGTCGACAAAGGGAATGGGTTCGGAACGCAGATGCTGGTTCATGGCGCCTTGTCGATTTTCTTGCGGGTTTTGAGCGGTCGACATGGAAATGGTTTTAGCCGGCGACGCGGCGCGGGCCCTTGAGGGCGGCCGACGTGGCTGCGGGCCGCGACGGCGTCTCGAGGCACTGCGTCGCGATCTCGAGGCTGGCGACGCCCTCGTCGCCGGTGACCGCCGGCGTCTCGCCGTGACGCACGGCCTTGAGGAAGGCGATCAGCTCGGCGCGGAGCGGCTCGTCATGGCCGACCGGCAGATGCCGCATCGAGTAGCTGCCGTCAGGCTTGAACCCGAAGCATTCGGTGACCTGACGCGTCAAGAGATCGCCCATCACGTATTTGCCGCGGGTCGCGACCGTGACGCTGCGCGCCTTGAACGGCGTCAGCCAGTTGGTGTTGATGTGGGCGAGCACGCCGCTGGCGGTGCGGAACTGGAGCAGCGCGATGTCCTCGCGCTCGGCGACCGCGCTCGACAGCTGCGGCTGCACCTCGACGATGTCGGATTCGGTGAACCAGCGGATCAGGTCGATGTCGTGCACGGCCAGATCGATGACGACGCCGACATTGGACATGCGCGGCGGAAACGGACCAACGCGGGTGATCGCGATCGAGAGAATGTCCTCGCCCGCAATGGCCTGCTTGACGGCGGCAACCGCCGGATTGAAGCGCTCGACATGGCCGACCATCAGGGTGACGCCGGCCTTTTGCGCGGCAGCGACGATCTCGCGGCCTTCGGCGACCGTGGACGCGATCGGCTTCTCGACCAGCACATGGATGTTCTTGGCGATGCAGGCGAGCGCGACCTCGTGATGCAGATGGGTCGGCGCCGCGATGGTGACGGCATCGACGCCTTCGGCGAAGAGCTGCTCGATGGTCTCGAAGCCCTGGCAGCCGGCAAGCTCGGTGGCGCGCGCGCGGTGCGCCGGCGAAGGATCGACTATGCCGACCAGGCTGATGCCGGGCAGACCGCTCAGCACGCGCGCATGGTTGCTGCCCATCACGCCGGCGCCGATGACGCCGACGCGCAAGCCGGCCTTTGCCGGTTGTGACCCTTTGGAACTCATCTGATCGAACCCCGATTCACCGCAAATCCCCGGGCCGCTTCTAGCACGGGTGCCACATTTGTGGCGAATGCCGGCAAAACTGCCCGGACACGATTTGATTCAAAAAATTACACGTTCTCCGGGCCTTAAGCCGCATGAAGCGGAGTTTTCAGGCCCGGATCGCATGATTCGGAGCTTGCTGGTTACGACCTTTGATAGTCGTCTTCAATCCGGATGATGTCGTCTTCCCCGAGGTAGGAGCCGGTCTGGACCTCGATCAGCTCCAGCATGATCTTGCCGGGATTCTCCATCCGGTGGACCGCGCCCATCGGGATGTAGATCGACTCGTTCTCGTGCACCGTCTTCACGGTCTCGTTTACGGTGACGCGGGCGGCACCACGGACCACGATCCAGTGCTCGGCGCGGTGATGATGCTTCTGCAGCGACAGCCGCCCGCCGGGCTTCACCACGATGCGCTTGACCTGATGGCGCTCGCCATTGTCGACCGACTGGTAGCTGCCCCAGGGCCGATGCACCTTGAGATGCTCCTCGGTCACCTTCGGCGCAACGGTCTTGAGTTTTGTGACCAGCCGCTTGAGCCCGTTGGCGTCTTTCTGGCGCGATACGAGGACCGCGTCCGCAGTCGCCACCACGACGAGATCATCGACGCCTTCGAGTGCGACCAGCGCCGAATCCGTCGTGACGTTGCAGTTGCGCGAGTCTTCGAACACCGCAGCGCCATGCGAGGCGTTGCCTTGCGCGTCCTTGTCCGACAATTCCCACACCGCGTGCCAGGAGCCGACGTCGGACCAGCCGCAGGACACCGGCACCACGGCTGCGCGCGAGGTCTTCTCCATCACCGCATAATCAATCGAGATCGCCTTCGCCGCGCCGAAAGCCTGCGGCTCGAGCGTCACGAAGCCGAGATCGCGCCCCGCGCCGGCAACCGCATTGGACACCGCCTCCACGCTTGCCGCATCGACCTTGCGATATTCGTCGAGCAGCAGGGCCGCGGGAAACATGAAGTTGCCGCTGTTCCAGAGATAGCCCGAATTGACGTAGTCGGCAGCCTTCACGGCATCCGGCTTCTCGACGAAGCGCGCGACCGCGTGCACCTCACCGGAGATCACCTCACCCGGGCTGATATAGCCGTATTCGGTCGCCGGCCGCTCCGGCTTGACGCCGAAGGTGACGATGCGCCCGGTGCTCGCGGCAACGAGGCCCTCGCGGCACGCCGCAACAAAGGCGGCCTTGTCCTGCACCACATGGTCGGCAGCGAGCGCGAGCACGATCGCTTCACTGCTGCGGTTCTGCGCGAACGCCGCGCCGGCGGCAATCGCAGGACCGGAGTCGCGCCGCATCGGCTCGAGGATCACGTCGGCCTCGATGCCGATCTCGGCGAGCTGCTCCAGCACCATGAAGCGATAGGAGGCATTGGTGATGACGATCGGGCGATCGAACAGCGAAGCGTCCGAGACGCGCAACAGCGTGTCCTGGAAGGTCGAGCGCGTGCCGAACAGCGGCAAAAACTGCTTCGGGCGCACCTCGCGCGAAGCCGGCCACAGCCGCGTGCCGGCGCCGCCGCACATGATCAGGGGGATAATGCGTTTGTCCATCGTCATTTCAAACCTTGAAGTGGTCGCGATACCAGGTGACAAATTTGTGGACCCCGTGCTCGATCGGCGTTGACGGTGCAAAGCCGGTGTCGCGCATCAAATCCTCGACATCCGCGAACGTTTCCACCACGTCTCCCGGCTGCATCGGCAGCAATTCTTTGACCGCCGTCCGACCCAGCTCCCGCTCCAGAAGTCCGACGACATCCACCAGCTCTTCGGGACGGTGATTTCCGACATTGTAGACCCGAGACGGCGCATTTGCGGCAGACGGATTGTCCGCAGGCACAAGATCGATCAGCTTGGACACTACACGGGTCACGTCGTCAATATAGGTGAAGTCGCGGCGCATTTTGCCATGGTTAAAGAGCCGGATCGGCTGGCCCGCCATGATGGCGTTTACAAACAGAAACATGGCCATATCAGGCCGGCCCCACGGGCCGTAGATGGTAAAAAAGCGCAAGCCCGTGACCGGCAGCCGGTAGAGATGACTGTAGGACTGCGCCATCACCTCGTTGGCCTTCTTGGTCGCAGCGTAGAAGCTCACAGGATGATCGGTCCGGTCCTGCGCGGAAAACGGCAGTTTGGTGTTGGCGCCATAAACGGACGATGACGAGGCGTAGACGAGATGACGACAACCGCACGTCCGGCAGCCCTCGAGCACGTTGAGAAAGCCCTGCAGATTGGAATCGGCGTAACTCTGCGGATGCTCGATCGAGTGGCGCACGCCGGCCTGGGCGGCGAGATGCACGACCTCTGAAAAGCGATGCCGCGCAAACAGCGCCGCCATCGTCTCGCGATCGGCGAGATCGGCCTGGACAAAGCAGAAACGGGACTCGTTGCCGAGCAGCGAAAGCCGCGCCTGCTTCAACGCCGGATCGTAATAGCTGTTGAGATTGTCGAGCCCGACCACGGACCGCCCCTCGGCCAGCAGCTGCCGGGCGGTGTGAAAGCCGATGAAACCGGCGGCTCCCGTGACCAAAATCGCCTGATCCGTCATCCTGTTCCCAAGCGATCCCAAGCCATCCTTAACGTGAGCCCGCGGCGCCTCAATGACAGCTATTGCAAGATCGGCGCCAAAACCATACCAAAGCGGCCGAATTCGGCGCCTCGCGTCGGGTTGCTCCCGAAACCCTGTTCAAGCGGGCGAGATGCGCCGAATCCTTCTGTCGACGACCAAAATCCTGATCTCCGCGGCGCTGCTCTATCTGGCGCTGCGCAAGGTCGATCTGACCGAGCTGCTCTCGCGCTTCACCGCGACCAGCCTGTTCTGGATCGGCATGGCGATCGCGGTGACGTTCCTGCAAATCTTCGTCGGCGTGCTGCGCTGGCGCGAGGTCAGCGCCGCATGCGGTGCGCCGCTCGAGCTCGGCCGCGCGATGCGCTACAACGTGATCGGCTCCTTCTTCAACCAGACCCTGCCGTCCGCAATCGGCGGCGATGCGGTCCGGCTATGGCTGGTGGCGCGCACCGGCGCCGGATGGCGCGCGGCGACCTATTCGATCTTCGTCGATCGCGCGATCGGCCTGGTCGCGCTGGCCGTCCTCATCGTCGCGAGCCTGCCCTGGAGCTACACGCTCATCGCCGATCCGCACGGCCGCTCGGCGCTGCTGCTCGTCGACTTCGCCGCACTCGCCGGCGGCATCGGCTTCCTGATCTTCGGCGCGCTGAAATGGTCGTGGCTGAAGGCGTGGTGGGCCACCCACCACATCCACGCCTGCGCGGTGATCGCCAACCGCGTGATCTTCAACCGCACGCGCGGACCTGTTATCGCGATCCTGTCGCTGCTGGTTCACGTGCTTGCCGTCGTCATCGCCTGGTGCGTGGTGCAGTCGATCGCAGCGCCGGTCAGCTTCGTGCAGGTCTTCCTGCTGGTGCCGCCGGTGATGCTGATCACGCTGATGCCGATCTCGATCGCCGGCTGGGGCGTGCGCGAGGCCAGCATGGGGCTGGCCTTCGGTTTCGCAGGGTTGGCCGCCAACGAAGGCGTCAACGTCTCGCTGCTGTTCGGCGCGGTCTCCTTCATCGTCGGCGCGTTCGGCGGCCTGGTCTGGATCCTCAGCGCGGAGAAAGCCGCGCACGGCTCGGCTCCGATCGCAGCGCGTGAATAAGCGTTCACAGGTCCGGCACGGAAGCACCGCGACTTCTGCGCCGATCTATCAACCCTCGGGGTTATTTCCTATAATCTCCGGCGCGTAGCATCACGGATCCGGAATGAAGATCAGCGTCATCACGGCCAGCTACAACTCCCAGGCGACGATCGGCGCCACCATCGAATCCTTCCTCGCCCAGACGCATCCCGACAAGGAGATGCTGGTGGTCGACGGTGCCTCAAAGGATGCGACGCTGAAGATCGTGGAGTCGTTCGGCTCCAGCGAGATCCGCGTGATCTCCGAGCCCGACAAGGGTGTCTACGACGCCATGAACAAGGGGCTGCATCTGTTCAAGGGCGACGCGATCGGCTTCCTCAATTCGGACGACACGTTCCACGACAACAGCGCGCTGGCGACGATCGCGGCGGCGCTGGAGCAGGCCGATGTCGTCTATGGCGACCTCGACATGGTCACCGATCACCAATCCAAGACCCTCGTGCGTGCCTGGCGTGGCGGACACTACGGTCGCTACTCGTTTCAGCTCGGCTGGGTCCCGCCGCATCCGACGTTCTACATGCGGCGCCAGGTCGCCGAGACGGTCGGCGACTACGATCTGAGCTACGTCACGACCGCCGACTACGATTACATGCTGCGTGCTCTGGCGCTGAACGACTACAGGGTCGCCTACCTTCCGCGCGTCATCGCCGATTTCCAGATGGGCGGCATCAGCACCAGTGGCTGGCGCGTGACCTTGCGCGCCAATCTGGAATGCCTGCGGTCGCGCCGGCAGCATCTGAACGCGCCGTTCGTCGACGCCGCGTTCTTCCTGCGCTTTGCCCGGCGGATCTTTCAGCTCCGCTCGCCGGCGTCCCTCAGGATGCAGCGCTCGCGTTGAGGCCGAACTCCGGAACCGCATCCTTCAGGATGGTCCTGATCGTGGCGCGATCATCGTGCGCGATGGCGAGCTCGAGCGCGGATATCCATTTGCGCAACGTCTGCATCGGCGGCTCGTTCGGCTTTGCCGCCATGACGCCTGCGACCCCGATATCGACGGTCGGCTCCTCGGAGGCGAACAGGATCTCGTTCAGCCGCTCGCCCGGCCTCATGCCGCTGAACACGATCTCGACGTCGTGGCCGGGCTGCAAACCGGACAGCCGGATCATCCGTTCCGCCAGATCGACGATCTTCACCGGCTGGCCCATGTTCAGCACGTAGACCGAAACGTCGAAACGCTTGGCGCCGAGCGCGTGGGTGGCGGCCGTGATGACGAGATCGCAGGCCTCGCGGATCGTCATGAAATAGCGGACCATGTCGGGATGCGTCACGGTGACAGGACCGCCGGCCTCGATCTGCGCCTTGAATTTCGGCACCACCGACCCGTTCGAGGCCAGCACATTGCCGAACCGGACCGAGATGAAGCGCATCGCCGGCCTGCTGCCGCCGGCCTGCGCCACGAGGTCGTGGTCGAGCGCCTGGCAATACATCTCGGCGAATCGCTTGGTCAGGCCGAGCATCGAGACCGGCTCGATCGCCTTGTCGGTCGAGATCATCACCATGGCCTCGGCGCCTGCCGCAAGCGCGGCATCGGCCACGTTGATCGAACCGAAGATGTTGGTCTTGACGCCCTCGCTCCAATCCCGCTCCAGGATCGGAACGTGCTTGAGCGCGGCGGCATGGAACACGATGTCCGGCTTGAACTCCGCCATCAGACGCGTGATGCGCTCGCGGTCGCGGATATCGGCGATCCGGCCTTCGATCTCGGCGCCGGAACCGCGCGCAACGAGCGCCTCGGTGACCGCATAAAGGGCCGGCTCCGAATTCTCGACGATCAGAAGACGCGCCGCGCCGAACGCAACCACGCGCTCGCAGATCTCCGAGCCGATCGAGCCGCCACCGCCGGTGACGATGACGCTTTTGTCCCTGATCAGGGCTTCCAGCCGCACGTAGTCGATCGTCTCGCTCGGCCGCAGCAGCAGGTCCTCGACCGCAACCGAGGTGAGCCGCGGCATATCCCCCTGCTCGAGTGACGGCAGGCGGCTGACGATCAGGCCAAGCCGCCGCGACCGCATCAGCACGGATTCGGGATGCGATTCCGGCTCGAAGGCCGAGGGTGTCATCACCACCCGGGCGATCGATTTGTTGCGCTTGGCGAAGCTGGCGATAACGTCCTCGATGTCGTCGATCGCGCCGACGACCGGCACGTTGCGGATCAGCTGGCCGAGATCGGCCCGGGACGGCGACAGCACCCCGACCGGACGGAGGTGCTTGATGGCGCCGCTCTCGACGCCGCGCAGCACGACCTCGGCATCGGCAGCGCGCCCGATCAGGAGCGTCGTCGCGGCATTTTCGGTCCTGACGTGATGCATCACGCGGGTATAGCGGAAATAGCGGTAGGTCAGCCGCAGCGCGCTCAGCGCGGAGATTTCCAGGAACCAGTAAAGGACGATGGTGATCTTGCCGAGAAAGAAGGTGCCGTGCACGTTCGGCGCGACAAAGACATAGTCGAGCACGAGAAGGGCGACGGTGAGCACCGTGGCGACGCGGATGATGTTGAGCGCATCAGGCAGCGAGATGAAGCGCCACTTCGTGGTCGTCAGGTTGAAGACGTAGAAGACGACCACGCTGAAGGCGAGGAAATATGGCAGTATCTGCAGCAGCAGCGGCAGGCGGGCCGTGAAGCCCGCGCCACCCTCGAAGCGCAGATAGAACGCAACGAACAGGGCCGCGGCCGTCGCCACCAGGTCGTGAAGCGCGATCAGGAAGTTACGCAAGGTAAGATGCGAAAGACGCGTCATCTGCGGCCGAATATCTCCAATGCTGCATACAACCTGACCGCGCTGATAGCGCATCTCGCCGGGACTTGCCAGCGCTCCGAAGCTCAGGCGCGGGCTTCTCCCGGGCTGCGGCCGTTCCGGCGCGAATTGAGCACCATGCCGCCGGCCACACCGACACCGAGCACGTACATCCACCCTTCATGGAAGTCGAAAAGATGGGAATTGAACAGCGAGGTGAATACGTTCTGGACAACGACCAGCAAGCCGATCCAGCTGGCGAGCGCGTCGCCGCGGAACAGGAGGAGATGCACCGCCCACATCGCATACAGGATGATGATGCCGACAACGCCCCATTGCACGGCCACGTTCAGCGTCTGGTTATGGGGATTACCGATCACCTCGCTTGAGGCCTGGTAGGGGCCGCCGGTCGCAGCCAGCTCGAACAGGCCGCGCGTCGAGCCGGTTCCATGACCGACGACCGGCGCCTCGGCAAAGAAACCCAGCGATTTGCGCCAGAACTCGAGCCGAAGTCCGATCGATGTCGGGATGCCCTTGTCCTTGTAGAGCTCGTACTGAACGGAGAATGTTTCAATCGTGTTGTGCAGCGTCGACGAGGTCTTCCACGTCAGCGCGGCGAGGGCTACGAGAGCTGCGAAGATGATCAGGATGCTGCGCCATTTCAAATGCAGCAGCCCGAACACCGCCAGCATGATCGGTACGGTCACGAGTGCGGTGCGCGAGATTACTACAAAGGCCATGTTGACGAAGAAGCTGAGCGCGACCGCCGCCAGCAGCCCGGCCAGCCAGACCCTGTTCTGCTGCAGCAGCTTCACGATCGGAAACGCGAGCGCGACCGCGCACAGCGTGAACTCCTGGCTCTGGTCGATGTAGTTCTTCACGAAGATGCCGCGCGAGTTGGGTTCGTCAGGCGGCTTCAGGGAGAACGTGGGATGGAAAACCACGAGCCAGGACATCACTGAGAGCAGCGCACAGGAAACCAGAAATGCGATGAACACAAGGTGCCCGCGCGACGAGCGTTCGAAATGATAGATCAGGACCGGGAGCACGAGCAGCTTCGTCGTCGGGTTCACGGCGTAGAGCCGCGCTCCCCAAGGCGCCCCTGACCACAGCGTGCCGACGAGCGCGAGCAGGAACAGGGCGATCGGCAGTGCGCAGACCGGTCGCTTCAGCGACTGAAGGAAGTCCCTGACGTCGAGAAACGGCACCATGCAAATCAGCATCGTGACGTTGAAGATGGCCGCCAGCGACGTCGACCACGGCAGCGAGGCCGCGGTCAGGATGGCAAACAGGTCGACCGTCTCGGACCATGCCGCCGGACTGCGCAAGCGCCGCAGCGTCGTCCCCCACATCGTGTCCCGCACGAGCTCCGTCACTTCGTCTCTCCGCGCGCGCGATGGACCAGCGCCGTCGTGCTGAAGCCCTTGAGGATGTCGACCAGCACGACCGTGCCGCCCGCGGCCTCGACGACCTCGTGGCCGACCACCTGCTCGCGGGTGTAATCGCCGCCTTTGACCAGCACACTCGGCGTGATGCGCGCGATCAGGTCGATCGGCGTGTCCTGCTCGAAGATCACGACGAGATCGACGGCTTCGAGCGCGGCCAGCACTTCGGCACGCGCCCGCTCGTCCTGGACCGGGCGATCCGCGCCCTTCAGCCGCCGCACCGAGGCGTCGCTGTTCAGCCCGACGATCAGGCGGTCGCAGGCGGCGCGCGCCGCGGTCAGCACCTTGACGTGGCCGGGATGCAGGATGTCGAAGCAGCCATTGGTGAAGCCGACGCGCAGCCCCTGCCCCTTCCATTCGGCGAGCCGGGCCTCGAGCGTATCAGGCGCGCTCACGACCTTCTCCTCGGCCGCGAGAGTGGCATGCGGCAGGATCTTCCGCCGCAGTTCGTCGGCGCTTACGCTGGCGGTGCCCTGCTTGCCGACAGCGACGGCGGCGGCCGCACTCGCCAAGCGCAGCGCCGTGTCCCAATCCGCGCCCGCCGCGATCGAGACCGCGAGCGCGGCGGCCACGGTGTCGCCGGCGCCGGAGACGTCGCGCACCTTCACCGGGAAAGCCGGAACATGGACGGCTTCACCCTTGCGCGGCACCAGCGTCATGCCGTGCTCACCCTGGGTGACCAGGATCGCCTCGCAATCGGCCAGCCGCATCACGTCTTCCGAGGCATCGACGATGCTCTGCACCGTGTCGGCGCGGCTGCGGGTGGCTTCCGAAAATTCCTTGCGGTTGGGCGTGAGCAACGTGGCGCCGCGATAGATCGCCCAGTTCAGGCTCTTGGGATCGACGATCACGGGCTTGCCGAGCTTTCGCGCGGCGTCGATGGTGTGGCGGATCACGCGCGCGGTCAGCACGCCCTTGGCGTAGTCGGACAGCAGCACGATGTCGGCGCGCGCGATCTGTGGCAGGATCGCCTCGATCAGCCTGGTCTCGACCTCGTCGGAGGCCGCTATCGCCTGCTCCCAATCCGCCCGCAGCATATGCGTGGAAAAGTGCTCGGAGACGAAGCGGACTTTTCGCGTGGTCGGCCGCGACGGGTCGCACACCAGCACGCTCTCGATGCCGGCATGGTCCGCCAGCGCGGCCTTGAGCCGCGCCCCTGCATCGTCCTCGCCGACAAGGCCGACGAAGATGCAGCGCGCGCCGAGCGAGGCGATATTGCGCGCGACGTTGCCGGCGCCGCCGATATGGATCTCGCTGCGCTGGGCCGCGATGACGGGCGTCGGGGCTTCCGGCGAAATCCGCGACACCTCGCCATAGACAAACTCGTCCAGCATGACGTCGCCGATGCAGAGCACGGTACGGCTGGAGATAGCTTGCCCGAGGGCATCGAAATCGAGAATGGGCGTCGGCATGGTGATTGGGCCTCAGATCCTTGGGGCCTTAACGGAAACGGTCGGGCCGGTCGAGATAATCGGCGACATAGGCCTTCACCGCGTCCTCGAGCGTCGTGAAGCCGCCGTTATAGCCGGCGCGGCGGAGACGATCGACCTTGCTCTCGGTGAAATATTGATAGCTGCCGCGGATCTGCTCGGGCATGTCGACATAGTCGATATTGGGCCTGGTGCCGAGCGCGGCATAGGCAGCCAGCATCAGCTCCCGGAAGCTGCGCGCCTTGCCGGTGCCGACATTGAACAGCCCCGACACCGATGGCGTCGCCAGCAGCCACAGGATCACGCGCACGACGTCGTCGACATAGATGAAATCGCGGCGCTGGTCGCCGTCGGCGATGCCATCGCGATGCGACTTGAACAGCTGCACGACGCGGCCCGCCTTGACGTCGTCGAAGCGGCGCGCCAGCACGCTCATCATCGTGCCCTTGTGGTATTCGTTCGGGCCGAACACATTGAAGAATTTCAGGCCCGACCATTGCGGCGGCAGCCTCTCGCCGCGCGCGACGCGCTCGGCGACCGCGAGATCGAACAGCTGCTTGCTCCAGCCGTAGAGATTCATCGGCCGCAGCTTCTTCAGCGCCGGCAGCGAGGCATCGTCGTCAAAACCTTCCGCGCCGTCACCATAGGTCGCAGCCGACGACGCGTAGATCAGCGGCACCGCATTGGCCGTACACCAGTCAAGCAGGCGCATCGAGAAGCGGAAATTGGTCTCGATCACGAGGTCGCCGTCGGTCGCGGTGGTCTCGGAAATCGCCCCGAGATGGATCACGGCATCGAGCTTGCGGCCCTTCAGCCAGTCAGGAAGCTCGGCCGGGGGAACGATATCCACAAGTTGCCGCTTGGCGAGATTGCGCCATTTGCCGTCGCTACCGAGGAGATCGCAGACCACGATGTCGCTGCGGCCGGCGTCGTTCAGCGCCGCGACGACATTCGATCCGATAAAACCGGCCCCGCCGGTCACCAGCAACATTCCAATCACCCTGCCCGATTTTTGCGGCCCCGATACCTGCCCTAGCGCATCATCTGCCAAAGTGTAAGCATTTTGGGACCCCACTTCTGCGGCTTTACCTGCCGGCCGGGAGCGGCTAACCGAACCGCCACATCAGAGCGCCCGCGGCACAATTAACGAATGAATATAGATTCACAATTTGGCGGAACTGAGGATCGGAGCGACACAAGCCCGATCCTGATTGTCCCCTATATGTGGATCGGCGATTTCGTCCGGAATCACACCGTTGTCAGGGTGCTGAAGGAGCGATGGCCGAATCGGCCGGTCGATCTCCTGACCACGTCCCTGTGCGCCCCCCTGATCGACTACATGCCCGGCGTGCGCGCTGGGCTCGTCTGCGACCTGCCCCGCAGCCGCCTCGCCGTCGGCCGCCAGCTCGGCCTGGCGCGGCTCCTGCGCGAGCGGAACTACGGCACCGCCCTGGTGCTGCCGCGGACCTGGAAGGCGGCCATTGCACCGGCGCTGGCCGGCATCCCTGAAAGGGTCGGCTTCGTCGGCGAATTCAGGTTCGGCCTGCTCAACCGCTGGCGCTGGGGCGAGAAGAAGCTGCCCCGCTTCATCGACAAGAACGCCGCGCTGGCCCAGCCCGACGGCGCGCCCCTGCCCCCGGAATGGCCGGTGCCGCAATTGCGGGTGCCGGCCGAGGAGATCGCCGGTTGGCGGCAGGCCAATGGTCTCAGCACCGGTGCCGCCGTGGCGCTCGCCCCCGGCTCGGTCGGGGCGTCAAAACGCTGGACCTCCTATCCGGAGGCTGCCCGCCTGCTGGTCGAGCGTGGGCTCGAGGTCTGGGTGGTCGGCGGCCCCGCAGAAAAGGGCCTCGCCCAGGAGATCGTCGCGGCCGGTGGCGCGGGGGTGAGGGATCTCACCGGTAACGATCTGCGCAACGGCGTCCTCGCCATGGCCGCGGCCGGCGTCGCGATCTCCAACGACTCGGGCCTGATGCATATCGCGGCCGCGCTCGACACGCCCACCATGGGCATCTTCGGCCCGACCAGCCCCTCTCTCTGGGCGCCCCTCAACGGCCTCGCCGCGACCGTGGTCCAGACCAAGAGCGCGCTCGCCTGCCAGCCCTGCCAGAGCACGATCTGCAAGATGAACGACCACCGCTGCATGCGTGACATCACGGCACAGGACGTGGTCGAGATCGCAAGAGACGTGCTTGCCAGGACGCAGGGACTTGCAAATGTCTGACGGCCGCGCAGCGAAGCCCGCCGCATTCCTCGATCGCGACGGCGTCATCAACCATGACGATAGCTATATCGGCACGCGAGACCGCATCCGCTGGATGCCCAACGTCGCCAGAGCCATCCGCCGTCTCAATGAGGCCGGCTATTGGGTGTTCGTCTTCACCAACCAGTCCGGCGTCGCGCGCGGCCTCTTCACCGAAGAGGACGTGAACCGGCTGCACGGCTGGATGCGCGACGAGCTCGCCCGCGAAGGCGCTCGTGTCGATGACATCCGCTTCTGTCCGTATCATCCGCAAGGAACAGTCGCCGGCTACATCGCCGAGCATGACTGGCGCAAGCCCGCGCCCGGCATGTTGCGCGATCTCGTCCAGCACTGGCCCGTGCAGCTCGACGGCAGCTTCGTAATCGGAGATCAGCCCCGGGACATCGAGGCCGGCAAGGCGCTCGGGCTGCCGGGCTTTCTCTTTCCAGGCGGCGACCTCGACGCGTTCGTGAAAGAGGTGCTGGCGCGGATCAGGCGGGGGTAGAGGGCTGTAATGCGGCGGGCCTCAGTGGCCAGTTTGAATTTGTCGACGGTTCGTGATGTTGGCACTCTAGAGGTGTTTTGCCCGACGCGTCAACCAAAATTCGCAAAATCCGCATTTGCATCGCGCGCGCCCGGCAAGCCGTTGATTTTGCCGCCCCCCGCTACTGTGCATGGGGTTGTTTTCGCGTTTTCGATCTGCTGTCGCGATGGCGCTCGCTCAGAGCAGCGGACGATAGACCTCGCCGATCCGTGCCGCCTCGGCATCGAGGCTGAACTTTTCGAGCACGCGCTCGCGACCGCGCTCGCCCATCGCGGTCGCGAGAGCCACGTCGCGCATCAGCGGCTCGAGCGCAGCCATCAGCGCCTCCGCATCACCGGTCGGGATCAGCACGCCGCTCACGCCATCCTCGACCACGAGTTCGGCCGCACCGGCGCGCGCAGCGACCAGCGCGCTGCCGGCGGCCATCGCCTCGATCAACGTCAGGCCAAAGCCTTCGTTGCGCGAGGTGAAGGCGTAGATCGTCAGCCGCTGATACCAGCGCTGCACATCCTCGATCGGCAATTCGCCGGTGATGACGATGCGCGATTGGAGGCCCGCTGCTTCGATGCGCTTCTTCAGATCATTCGCAAACGGCGTCTGCTCGGCCGTGACTTGTCCGACGATGACTGCCGTGAAATCCGGATAGCGCGGCAGCAATCGGCACATCGCATCGACGAACACATCGGTGCCCTTCTGCGCACGCACGCGGCCGAAGCAGCCGATGGCGTAACGGCCCGGCAAGCCGCTTTCCGCGAACGCGGCGGCGCGATCTGCTGGCGGCGCATAGACATCGGTGTCTACGCCATGCGGGATCACGGTCGATTGCACTTTGAGAAACGAGGCCGAGATGTCTGACGTCGCGATGATCGCGTCCATCTGCCGGATCAGCCAACGCGTGATCCAGCTGTGATGCCGCTGCGCCGCCGAGGTGAAGACGAGCTTGAGCGGCCAGCCGAGCGCGCGCAGCACGACGCCTGCGATCATCTCGTTGTTGCGGCGCGCATGCCAGATCAGCGGCGACTTGCGGCGCCACAGTTTCAGGACATCGGCGGCGCCCAGCCGCACAATCCCCTCCGGCGCGTCCGATCCGAACCATGCGGCGCGATAGAGTTTTGCCAGCCGCGGCGCCACCATCCGGTTGGTCGCGGTGACCCCGGAATAGCGCCTGTGCAGATTTGGTACGATCACCTGCAGATCGTCCGGGAAATTCGCCACGTCATGCTCCGTCTGGTGCGCTCCCTATACGCAACATTAAGCATAGTGACCAGTTCAGGGCTGCCGAAACCCCCTCTTCACTGCGCAAACGTTAACTTGGTGCGTTGATCGAAGACGGGTGAGATCATGACTGTGCTAGTCACCGGCGGCGCCGGCTATATCGGAAGTCACACGGTCCTCGCGCTGGCGGAAGCCGGCGAGGACGTCGTCGTGATCGACGATCTCTCCACCGGCTTCTCCGCTTACTTGCCCGAAGGCGTGCCGCTGTTCATTGGCGATGCCGGCGACGAGAATTTACTCGAGGGTGTGATCGCCCAGCACAGCATCGAGAGCATCATCCATTTCGCCGGCTCGGTGGTCGTGCCGGAGTCGATGCGCGATCCGCTCGGCTACTACCGCAACAATTTTATGACCGCGCGCAACCTGCTCAACGTCGCGGTCAAGCGCGGCATCAGCCGCTTCATCTTCTCCTCGACCGCCGCCGTCTACGGCAATCCGGACCAGGTGCCGGTGCCCGAGCACGCGCCGACGCGGCCGCTGTCGCCCTACGGTTCGTCGAAGCTGATGACCGAGATCATGTTGCACGATGTCGCCGCCGCCTACGGCATGCAGTACGTCGTGCTCCGCTATTTCAACGTCGCCGGTGCCGACCCGCAGGCCCGCATTGGCCTCGCCACCGCCGGCGCCACGCATCTGCTCAAGATCGCGGTGGAAGCCGCGACCGGCCAGCGCGCCAAGATCGACGTGTTCGGCACCGACTACCCGACCCAGGACGGCAGCTGCATCCGCGACTTCATCCACGTGACGGATCTTTCGCAGGCGCATCGCTCGGCGCTGGCTTACCTGCGCAATGGCGGTGCCTCGACCACGCTGAACTGCGGCTATGGCCGCGGCTATTCGGTGCTCGAAACCATCGACGCCGTGCGGCGGGTGTCGGGCCGCAGCTTCGCCGTGCAATACGCCCCGCGGCGGCCCGGCGACATCATGACCATGGTGGCCGACACCAGCCGCATCCGCGGCCTGCTCGACTGGAAACCGCAATTTGAGGACCTCGAGACCATCGCGGCGCACGCGCTGGCCTGGGAGGACAAGCTGTTCCGCGAGCGCCATGGCGAGCTCCGCCACGCCGTCTCGGCCTAAAACCTCTCCAGGCGCAAGCCCTTAATTGGGCTTGAAAAGCGTAGCTTTAGCGGGCACAGAGGCCATTCGATCCCTGACGCGCGGGCAGGCTTTTCGCCTTGGCCGTCAATGGACTACGGATGGCCCAGTTTCCAAAGAAAATCACCGACGATCCCTATGAGGCGATGGTCCTCATTCGCCGCCTGGTCACGGAACAGGGCGTCGTCTACTGGCGGCGCTACCTCGTCGCCTTTGCGCTGATGGCGGCGGCCGCAGGCGCCACCGCAGGCGCGACCTACGTGCTTGGCCAGGTCATCAACCAGGCCTATGTCGACAAGAACATCCCGGGCATCGCGATGTTCTCGGGCGTCACCGTGATCCTGCTGTTCATCAAGGGCGTGGCGACCTATGGCCACATGGTGATCCTGACCAAGATCAGCAACGCCATCCTCGCCACCAACCAGCGCCAGCTGTTTGCCAAGCTGATGCGCGAGAGCGTCGGCTTCTTCTCCGAGCGGCATTCGTCCGAATTTTTGGCCCGGCTGACGGCCGGCGCCAAGTCGATCACCGATGTGCTCAACATGCTGGTCAACGCCATCGGGCGCGATCTGCTGATGCTGCTCGCCATGATCGGCGTGATGGTGTGGCAGGATCCGCTGATGTCGCTGATCGGCCTCGTCGCGGTGCCGCCGGCGATGCTGGTGCTGCGCAAGCTGGTCAAGCGCATCAAGGGCCTCGCCTTCAACCAGTTCACCGGCACCGCCGACATCATGGAAACGATGCAGGAATCGCTGCAGGGCATCCGCACGGTGAAGGCGTTCACGCTCGAAGAGACCATGCAGAAGCGCATCGACGAGAACATCGCGGTCGTCGAGCGCAACGCCAACAAGATGGCCCGCGTCGCCAACCGTTCCAACCCGCTGATGGAAATGCTCGGCGGCTTCGCGGTCGCCGGCTGCTTGCTTTATGGCGGCTACAGCGTGGTCGCGCTTAACGCCACGCCCGGCGCGTTCTTCTCGTTCATGACCGCCTTCCTGATGGCGACCGAACCGGCCAAGCGGCTGGCGCGGCTCAACATCGACCTCAACAGCCAGCTCGTCGGCGCGCGCATGCTGCTCGAGGTCGTCGACAGCCCGGCCAGCGAGCATTCCGACGACGACAAGCCGGCCCTCAAGCTCTCCGATGCGCGGATCGAGCTGCGCGACGTCAGCTTCTGCTATCGCGCCAATGAGACCGTGCTCAACCGCATGAGTTTTGTCGCCGAGCCCGGTAAGGTCACCGCGCTGGTCGGCCCCTCTGGCGGCGGCAAGTCGACCGTGCTGGCGCTGCTGTTGCGCTTCTACGAGGTGACGCAAGGCGACATCGTGATCGACGGCCAGCCGATCGGGGCGGTGTCGCGCAAATCGCTGCGGGCGCAGACCGCCTATGTTGGCCAGGACGTCTATCTGTTCCGCGACACCATCCGCAACAACATCGCCTTCGGCAAACCAGGCGCGAGCGAGAGCGAGATCATCGATGCGGCGAAGGCAGCCTGCGCGCATGATTTCATCATGAGCTTCCCGCTCGGCTACGACACCCCGGTCGGCGAGCACGGCACCCAAGTGTCGGGCGGCCAGCGCCAGCGCATCGCGGTGGCGCGCGCGCTGCTCAAGAATGCCCCGATCATCCTGCTGGACGAAGCCACCGCCGCGCTCGATTCCGAGTCCGAACGCCAGGTCCAGCAGGCGATCGAGCATCTCTGCCAGAACCGCACCACCATCGTGATCGCGCACCGGCTGCACACCATCATGCATGCGGATGCGATCCTGGTGGTCGAAGGCGGCGAGATCGTCGAGCAGGGCCGGCATGACGAGCTGCTGCGCCGCTCGGGCCGCTACGCCTCGTTCTTCCGCCTGCAGCATCACGATGCCGGCGCTCTGGCGCCGATCAGCGCCACCGCATAGAGTTCTGTCCACCTCAAGAGCAGCGAGATCGCTTCATGAACGCCGCCTCCTACGTCATTCCGCTTCCGCCGCAGGCTTCGCTTCCCGTCGTCGGCGAGGCCGGCCGTTATCCGGTGCGCCGCATCTGGTGCGTCGGCCGCAACTATCTCGAGCACATCCGCGAGATGGGCAATGACGAGCGCGCGCCGCCGTTCTTCTTCGCCAAGCACGCCGACATGCTGGTGCCCGATGGCGCCACCATCCCCTATCCGCCGCTGACCAAGGATCTGCATCACGAGGTCGAGCTGATCGTCGCGATGAAGAGCGGCGGCCTCAACATCCCCGCCGACAAGGCGCTCGACCACGTCTACGGCTACGCCGTCGGTATCGACCTCACCCGCCGCGACCTCCAGATCGCCTCGCGCAAGAAGGAGCGCCCGTGGGAGATCGGCAAGTCGTTCGACGGCTCGGCGCCCGCCTCCGCGGTGCAGCCGGCCTCGAAGATCGGCCATCCCGCCAAGGGCAAGATCTGGCTCACGGTCAACGGCAAGGAAGCCCAGAAGGGCGACCTCACCGAGCTGATCTGGAACGTGCCGGAAATCATCTGGCAGCTGTCGCAGCAGGTGAAGCTCGCCGCCGGCGACATCATCATGACCGGCACGCCGGCGGGCGTGTCGCAGCTCCAGCCCGGCGATAAGCTCGAATGCGGCGTCGACGGCGTCGGCACGCTGAAGGTGAGCATCGGCCAGCCGGAGTAAGGCTGACCTCGAGATCACGGGAAAAGCAAAGCCCCGGAGATGGCGTCCGGGGCTTTTTGTGGTCTCAAATTCGCCGCTCGTGCGCGCCCGCCGCGTTGATGTCCTTCCCGGTGTAATCGGTCATCATCGCGGTTGCGGCCAGCGTTATGACTGCGCAAATCGCGATATAGACCGCAATGGCGATCGCCGAGTGGAACGTGCCGAATAGCCAGGCGGCGATCAGCGGCGCGGGGCCGCCGGCGATCACGGATGCGAGCTGATAGCCGAGCGAGGAGCCGCTGTAGCGCAGGCGCCCGGTAAAGCTCTCGGCGATCAACGCGGCTTGCGGCCCATACTGCATGTCATGCGGAATCAGCGACAGGATGATCGCCAGGAAGATGATGGTCGGTGATCCGGTATTGAGCATCGCGAAATAGATGAAGCCGAAAATGCCCGTGGCGGCAGCGCCGAGCATGTACATGTTCTTGCGGCCGATCTGATCGGAGATGTGGCCGCAGAGCGGGATCGAGACAAAGGACAGCACCGAGGCCGAGAGCACCGCGGTCAGCAGGAAGTCGCGCGAAACGTGCAGGGTACCGATGCCATAGGAGAACACGAAGGCAGTGAAGATGTAGAACGGCGCCTGCTCCGACATGCGCGCGAACGCGGACAGCAGAATCTCCTTCGGATATTCCCGGATCACGGTCAGCATCGGCGTGCGCTCGACCTGACGTTCAGCCACGAGCTTTGAGAACACGGGCGTTTCGAGAATGCCGAGCCGGATGTAGAGGCCGACACCGACCAGGATGATGCTGAGCGCGAACGGAATGCGCCACCCCCACGCCAGGAACTGATCGCCCGCCATCTGGCTGAACGCCAGCACGGCAAGATTGGCGAGAAACAGGCCGCATGGCACGCCGAATTGCGGCCATGATGCGATCAATCCTCGGGATTGATCGTTGCGGGCCCATTCCATCGACATCAGCACCGAGCCGCCCCACTCGCCGCCGACGCCAACGCCCTGAATGAATCGCAGTACGGTCAGGATCGCGGCGCCCCAGATGCCGATGCTTGCATAGGTCGGCACCACGGCCACTGCGGCAGTCGCCAGTCCCATCAAGAGCAGGGTCGCGATCAAAGTGGATTTGCGTCCGATGCGGTCGCCATAGTGCCCAAAGATGGCCGCGCCGATCGGGCGCGCGACGAAGCCGACCGCGTAGATCGCAAACGCCTCCAGCGTGCCGACCCAGGGATCGGAGTGCGGAAAGAACAGCTTTGCGAAAACCAGACCCGTGACGGTGCTGTAGAGAAAAAAATCATACCATTCGATCGCAGTCCCGATCGTGGAGGCGATCACGGCGCGACGAAGCTGGCGCTGATGCTCGGATGTGGTGAGTTGGGTGACATCAAGGTCGAGTGTTGCCATCGGAATGCTCCCTCCGATAGACCCCCACTTGCGCATTTTCATCGATTGTTCGTTGCGGAACAAACGATATCAGGTTCCAATGGTTCCAGCAGGCTGGAACGAGAGGCTAAGACTTTAGTCGCCGATGGAGCCCGCGGTGACCGCCCTCTACCAAGCCTTCACAGGCCGATTGGCGTGGCTCGTCTGCGGCACACCGCGATTGAGCGACATGTGGGAATGCACACACAGCCAACCATCTCGGTCTCTTGAAAACACCATCGTCGCCCGGCCGGGACGCGGAAATGCGCTGCCATCGGGATGATAGCCCGTGCTCGTCCAGGGCGCGATCACCGTCGCCATCGTGCCGTCGCGGGATGCCAGGATCGCGATCTGATCGAGCACGAAGCGGAAGTCGGTCGTCTTCGGCCAGACGTTGTCCCATTGCGTCGCGACCCATTGATCGAGGCCGGGGATGACATCGTTATGCGTGCCGAAAGCCAGCGCGTCAGGATGGAAGAGCGGCCGCGCAGAGGCATAGTCGACCTCGCGGACATAATCCGCGAAGGTTTCCAGCCACTGACGAAAGAACTGCGTTATATCGGTATTCGCGGTCGGCAAGGAGGCCATCGCCTGCTCCATATTCGGGCAACTCAATCCCGGCAATCTTTGTTGCCACGGGCCGAACTATCCAGCAAGACTCCCACACGCGGTTAGGACCGGAGGGGTCGCCGCAGAGAATGCATTGACAACGAGAGGTGTCTCTGATGTCGACCACGACCACCGAGCTTGAAGCGCTGCTGATGCAGCGCTCGCTCACCGACCCACAGCTTGTCGCCGCCGCGGAGAAAGCTTCGGACTTCCGCATCCTGCCGGACGCAACCGTCATCAAGATCGGCGGACAGAGCATGATCGATCGCGGTCGGGCCGCAGTCTATCCGATCGTCGAGGAGATTGTTGCGGCCCGTAAAGCCCACAAGCTCCTGATCGGCACCGGCGCCGGCACCCGCGCGCGGCATCTCTATTCGATCGCCGCCGGGCTTCGCCTGCCGGCCGGCGTGCTGTCGCAGCTCGGCGCTTCCGTGGCCGACCAGAACGCCGCGATGCTTGGACAGCTGCTTGCCAAGCACGGCATCTCTGCGGTCAGCAGCGCCGGGCTATCGTCCGTGCCGCTGTTCCTCGCCGAAGTGAACGCGGTGATCTTCAGTGGCATGCCGCCCTATAGCCTGTGGATGCGGCCGGCGGCCGAGGGCGTGATCCCGCCCTACCGCACCGACGCCGGATGCTTCCTCGTCGCCGAGCAGTTCGGCTGCAAGGCGATGATCTATGTGAAGGACGAGAACGGCCTTTACACAGCAAACCCGAAAACATCGAAGAATGCGACCTTCATTCCGAAAATCTCGGTGGCGGAAATGAAGGCCAAGGGTCTGCAGGATTCCATCCTGGAATTCCCGGTGCTCGATCTCCTCGCCGCGGCGCGCCACGTCAGTCAGGTGCAGGTTGTGAATGGCCTCGTCCCCGGCAATCTCACCCGCGCGCTCGCGGGCGAGCATGTCGGCACCATCATCACCGCGAGCTGAAGAGAGCAGTTATGGCTGACACCAACCAGATTAAGCACGTCGCCTCGCCGCTCGCCCGCCAGACCCTTCTGGACAGCGATCTCACCCGTCCTGTCGCCGGCAATCGCCCGATCAAGCTGCTGCCCTGGCTGCAGGTCATCAAGATCGGCGGCCGCATCATGGATCGCGGTCATGAGGCGATCCTGCCGCTCGTCGATGAATTGCGATCGCTGCTGCCCGAGCATCGCCTGCTGATCCTGACCGGCGCGGGCATCCGTGCTCGCCATCTCTACAGCGTCGGTCTCGACCTCGGCCTGCCGGTCGGCTCGCTCGCGCCGCTCGCCGCCAGCGAGGCCGGCCAGAACGGCCATATCCTGGCGAGCCTGCTTGCACCCGAGGGCGTCTCCTATGTCGAGCATCCGACCATTGCGAGCCAGCTCGCGATCCACCTCGCGGCGGCGCGCGCGGTCGTCGGCAGCGCCTTCCCGCCCTACCACCATCACGAATTCCCGACCTCGCGCATCCCGCTGCATCGCGCCGACACCGGCGCCTTCCTACTCGCCGATGCGCTTGGGGCCGCCGGCCTCACGATCGTGGAGGACGTCGACGGCGTCTACACCAATGATCCCAATGGCGCTGATGGCAAAACGGCCGAGCTGCTGAAAGAAACCAGCTTCGCCGAACTCGCGAAGCTGAGGGGCACGCTGCCGTTCGATCCTGCGCTGCTCGAGGTGATGGCGAATGCACGGCACATCGCGCGCGTGCAGGTGGTCAACGGCCTCGTGCCCGGCCGGATCAGCGCGGCACTGCGCGGGCAGCATGTGGGCTCGACCATTCAGACAGGCGCTAAGACTGCCTGATTGCGGCTGGAGCGTATCCACAAACAGAAAGCCCTGGAGATCGCTCCGGGGCTTTTTGATTCCGAGATCGTCACCGCAGCGCTGACAGCACAATCAGGCCGAGGATCAACGCCGTCAGCGAATATTTCAGCGTGTAGTAGACGTTACGGTTCCACTCCTTGATCTTGCGGCTGCCGAGGTGGATCTCGTAGAGCTTGCCGAACACCTTGTTGAGCACGCCGACGCTCTCGCCGTCGACGTTCTGGGTTGCCGATGCCTTGACGATGCGATGGCTAACCCAGCGATTGATCGCGGTCATGAAGCCGTATTTCATCGGACGCTCGACGTCGCAGAACAGGATGATGCGGTTGACGTCGGTCGCATTCTCCGCGCTGTGAATAAAAGTCTCGTCGAACATGAAGGCCTCGCCGTCACGCCAGACGCATTCGACGCCGTCGACCAGGATGCGGCACTTGTTCGAGTTCGGCGTCACCAGGCCGAGATGATAGCGCAGCGAGCCCGCGAAGGGATCGCGGTGCGCGCCGAGCTTGCCGCCCGGCGGCAGCATCGCGAACATCGCGCCATGCACGCTCGGAATCGAATTGAGCAGCTCCACCGTCTTCGGGCACAGCGTGCGCGCCGAGGGCAGGAAGTCGTCGTACCATTTCAGGTAGAAGCGTTTCCAGCCGCTTTTGAAGAACGAATAGAAGCCCCAATCGTTGTTCTTCGCTGCCGCGCGGATAAAACCTTCGTCGAACAGGCGGACGGCCTCGTCGCGGATGGTCTCCCAGTTCTCGCTGAGCGGCTTCAGTTCGGGAAACTGCTCGACGGAGATGACGGGCTTGTTCGGCACGGCCGAGCCCGCGTACATCAGCACATTGTAGGGGGCGAGATAGGTCGAGTGATCGCCGAGCTGGCGCGCGAAGCGCAACCGCTGCTTGCCACGGAAGTGAACGTAAATCGTCGAGGCCGCGAGCACATACAAAATGACAAGTTGCGGCGCAAAAAGCTGCTTTAGCATTCCCCAAGTTCCCGAGTGACACAACCGGGGACGTGATCTAACGCGACCCAGCCCGAGCGGCAAGATATTCACCGCTGGGTTGCGGTCACTCTGGGGAGAACATCCGAGGAGAGATCGGGCCGAAGCGGACCGAAACGACCCGATTCATGCCCGCGCCAACGCCTGGAGACCCTTGAAGGTCAGGCGCTTGGGGTCGGTGACGCCGGCGAGATAGAGCCGGCGGATGAAGGCGACGACGGCATCGCGGTCGCAATCGGTCAGCGCGACGACGGCGTCGACCGCGATCTTCTGGGCTTCCATTGGGCTCACCTCGGCCTTGCGAGTAACCCCGGCCGAGACAGGCTAGGACTCATCCCTTAATCCGGCGTTAACTGTTCGGAACCATCCCCGATTCAGCCGGGTGGCCGTATACGCAAAACAACGCATTGGCAGCCGCGACGCGACAACTCAGCGAGCTCACTCCGCGCAAGGCATAGAAGCGGCGGCGGCGTGATCAGGAATATCGCATCACGCCGTCGTCGATCCTGCCGAACCGCAACGAGACGATGTCGAAGGCGTAGTTCTGGTACAGCCGCCACGGCTGCTTCGAGCCCTGCTTCGGCATCTTCGCGACCGAGCGCTGGACATAGCCAGAGGTGAAATCGAGCGACGGCTGCGCGGTGATCTCGGGGTCGTCATTGTGCGGCATGCACTGACGGAAATTGTGCCGGTCCATGTAGTTGATGAGACGGCAGACATATTCGCAGGTGAGATCGCATTTCAGCGTCCAGGACGCGTTGGTGTAACCGAAGGCCGAAGCCATGTTCGGCACATCGGCATACATCATGCCTTTATAGGTCAGCGTGCTCGCGAAATCGACGGCGCGGCCATCGACGCTGATCTCGAGGCCGCCGACCACCTGGAGCACCAGGCCCGTCGCCGTCACGATGATGTCGGCCGCAAGCTCGCTGCCGTCCTTCAGGCGGATGCCGTCGCGGGTAAAGGTGTCGATCTCATCGGTAACCACGGCGGCGCGCTTTTCGCGGATCGCCTTGAAAAGATCGCCGTCGGGCACGAGACAGAGCCGCTGGTCCCAGGGGTTGTAGCGGGGCGTGAAATGCGTGGCGATGTCGTAGTCCGGCCCGAGCGCCATACGCACGCCCCCGAGGATCAGGTTCTTCACCTTGTCCGGCCGCCGCCGGCTGAGCTGGAAGAAGAACATCCCCCACATCACGTTGCGCCAGCGGATCAGGTGATAGGCCAGCCGCGCCGGCAAATTACGGCGCAATTCGTTGGCGACGGGATCCTGCGCCGGGCGCGACACCACATAAGTCGGCGAGCGTTGCAGCATGGTGACCTGCGCCGCGGTCTTGGCGAGCTCCGGCACCAGCGTCACCGCGGTCGCGCCGGAGCCGATCACGACGACGCGCTTGCCCGCGTAGTCGATGTCCTCGGTCCATTTCTGCGGATGCACGATGCGGCCGGCAAAATCCGCGACGCCATTGAACTCCGGCGTATAGCCCGCCTCGTATTTGTAATAGCCTGAGCACATGAACAGGAAATTGCAGGTGAAGCGCACGAGCTCGGTCGCGCCCTCCCCTGCGGTACGCTCGACCTCGACGGTCCAGCGCGCTTCCTGCGTCGACCATGCCGCGCGCTTGACGCGATGGCGGAAGCGGACGTGCGCCTCAATGCCGTTCTCGGTTGCGGTCTCGCGCACATAGTTCAGGATCTGCGGCCCGCCGGCGATCGCCTTCGGATCGGTCCACGGCTTGAAGGAATAGCCGAGCGTGAACATGTCGCTGTCGGAGCGGATGCCGGGATAGCGAAACAGGTCCCAGGTGCCGCCGATGCAGTCGCGCCCCTCCAGGATGACGTAGCTCTTACCCGGGCACTTGGTCTGAAGATGATAGCCCGCGCCGACACCGGACAGGCCGGCACCGACGATCAGCACGTCGAAATGCTCTTGTTGCATGGTTTCCTCCGCCCGCGGCGATAGTCCGCCCGTCGCTGCTGGCCGTCAATCGCCAAACAGCCGCGCAGCGACTGCAAAGCGAATTGAATTCCATGCGCCGAAACAACAAAGCCCCGGATCGCTCCAGGGCTTTGCGTCGATGATCGATGTGATCTGCGGATCAGTAGCGGTAGTGATCGCTCTTGTACGGACCTTCCTGCTTCACGCCGATATAGTCGGCCTGGTCCTTGCGGAGCTCGGTGAGCTTGACGCCGATCTTTGCGAGATGCAGGCGCGCGACCTTCTCGTCGAGCGTCTTCGGCAGCACGTAGACTTCCTTCTTGTACTTGCCGTCCTTGTTGTTGGCGAACAACTCGATCTGCGCCAGCGTCTGGTTGGTGAAGGACGCCGACATCACGAAGGACGGATGGCCCATCGCGTTGCCGAGGTTCACGAGCCGGCCTTCCGACAGCATGATGATGCGGTGCTTGTCGGGGAACTCGATCTCGTCGACCTGCGGCTTGATGTTGGTCCACTTCAGATTGCGCAGAGACGCGATCTGGATCTCGTTGTCGAAGTGACCGATGTTGCAGACGATGGCGCGATCCTTCATCGCGCGCATGTGCTCGATGGTGATGATGTCCTTGTTGCCGGTCGCGGTGACGAAGATGTCGGCGCGGGGCGCGGCGTCTTCCATGGTGGTGACTTCATAACCCTCCATCGACGCCTGCAGCGCGCAGATCGGATCGACTTCCGACACCATCACGCGGCAGCCGGCCTGGCGCAGCGAAGCCGCCGAACCCTTGCCCACGTCGCCGAAGCCCGCGACCATCGCGACCTTGCCCGACATCATCACGTCGGTGCCGCGGCGGATGCCGTCGACCAGCGATTCACGACAGCCATAGAGATTGTCGAACTTCGACTTGGTGACGCTGTCGTTGACGTTGATGGCGGGCCAAAGCAACGTGCCGGCCTTCTGCATGTCATAGAGACGATGCACGCCCGTGGTGGTCTCTTCGGAGACGCCCTTGATGCTCTTGGCGATCTCGGCGAAGTAGCCCTTCGGCTTTTCCTTAAGCTGCTTCTTCAAAAGCGCGAAGAAGACTTCCTCTTCCTCCGAAGCCGGCTTGTCCAGGAACGCGGTGTCGCCGTTCTCGGCGCGCAGGCCGAGATGGACATACATGGTGGCGTCGCCGCCGTCGTCGAGGATCATGTTCGGGTGACCGCCGCCGTGCCAGTCGAACAGTTTTGCGGTGTAGTCCCAGTATTCGGTCAGCGTCTCGCCCTTGACCGCGAACACTGGAATGCCGGCGGCTGCGATCGCAGCCGCAGCGTGGTCCTGCGTCGAATAGATGTTGCAGGAGACCCAGCGAATGTCGGCGCCGAGGGCTGCCAGCGTCTCGATCAGCACGCCGGTCTGGATCGTCATGTGCAGGGAGCCGGCGATCCGCGCGCCCTTCAGCGGCTGCTTCGGGCCGTACTCTTCGCGGGTGGCCATCAGGCCGGGCATCTCGGTCTCGGCCAGCGAGAGTTCCTTGCGGCCGAACTCGGCGAGCGAGATGTCCTTGACGATGTAATCGGTGAAGCCGGGCTTCGCGTTCATAGGGGGTTCCTGTTTGTTGGGCTCGTCATTCCGGGGCGCTCGTGAAACGAGCGAACCCGGAATCCGGAGGTTCGAGATTCCGGGTTCGCCGCTGTCGCGGCGCCCCGGAATGACGCAAGTGAACTAGACCGCGCGCTTGAGCGCCTCGACGAGATCGGTCTTCTCCCAGGAGAAGCCGCCCTCGTTGTCCGGCGTGCGGCCGAAATGGCCATAGGCCGAGGTGCGCGCGTAGATCGGGCGGTTGAGATCGAGATGGCTGCGGATGCCGCGCGGGGTCAGGTCCATCGCCTTGGCGGCGGCCTTCTCGAGCTGGTCCTCCGACACCTTACCGGTGCCGTGGGTATCGATGTAGATCGACAGCGGACGCGCCACGCCGATCGCGTAGGCGAGCTGCAGCGTGCAGCGATCGGCAAGGCCGGCCGCGACGATGTTCTTGGCGACGTAGCGGGCCGCGTAAGCCGCGGAGCGGTCGACCTTGGTCGGATCCTTGCCGGAGAACGCGCCGCCGCCATGCGGGGCCGCGCCACCATAGGTGTCGACGATGATCTTGCGGCCGGTCAGGCCGGAGTCACCATCGGGACCGCCGATGTAGAACTTGCCGGTGGGGTTGATGTGCCAGATCGTCTTCGGCGTGATCCAGTCCTTCGGCAGCGCCTCGCGCACATAGGGCTCGACGATGTCGCGGATCTGCTTCGACGAGATGTCCTCGACCAGATGCTGGTGCGACACCACGATCTCGCGCACGCCGACCGGCTTGCCGTTCTCGTACTGCACGGTGACCTGGCTCTTGGAATCCGGGCCCAGCACCTTCTCCCTGCCGGAATGACGGGCTTCGGAGATGAGACGCAGGATCTTGTGGGCGTAGAAGATCGGCGCGGGCATCAGGTCGGGCGTCTCATTGGTGGCATAACCGAACATGATGCCCTGGTCGCCAGCGCCCTCTTCCTTGACTTCGCCCGGCTGCAACGCGTCGACGCCCTGCGCGATGTCGGCCGACTGCGGGTGCAGCAGGATCTCGATGTCCGCCTTCTGCCAGTGGAAGCCGTCCTGCTCGTAACCGATGTCCTTGATCGCGTCGCGCACGACGCTCTCGATCTGCTCGTTGGTGACGGACTTCGGACCGCGGGTCTCACCGGCGATCACGACCTTGTTGGTGGTGGCCAGCGTCTCGCAGGCCGCGCGGATAGCCCACGGATCGATGCCGGCCTTGGGCCCTTCCCGGTAGAACAGGTCGACGATTTCATCGGAAATCCGGTCACAGACCTTGTCCGGATGGCCCTCGGACACGGACTCGCTGGTGAAAAGATAGGACGCGCGCATCAGTAACCCCTTGTTCCGCCGCTTCAGGCGGAGTTTGCGATGTTTACCCTTGGATTATGTCAATCACGCCGGCGCGAGATGACGTAGGATTCGTCGAGAAACCAGAGCCCGTTGTACTTTCGCAGCACATCCCTGGCGGCATCCAGAGTGCGGCCGTTTTGAGTCATATCTGTCAACCGGTCGTCCTCAATCTGAGCGACATACACCGCCGCATTCCACGCTGCAAAGGCCGTCGAGGTTCCGATGGTACCAGTCACCTCGTTGGGCAGCGCTTCCATATCATACCTGAAGATCGAACGGTTGTCCGCGTAAGCATTAAAATTTAAGTCGCGGCCCAACGACCCAAGCTCGTACTTAACGGCGCGCAATAGCTCATGACGGCTCACCGAGAAAGGATTTTCTCCGGGCCAGATCGCCTGGATCATTTCCATGCCGGGATCGTGACCGTGGGAGTGGATACCGATCAGGCGGCCGCCCGGCCGCAGCGCCCGCGCCAGCGGTGCAATGATCCGCTTGGCCCGGAAATTGACCGAGGACAGCGCGCGGTATGGCTGGGATGCGATCACGAGGTCGAAATTGGCCTCAGTCTGGCCCGGTCGCGGGATCGTCGAATCCAGCAGAAACCGCTGGTCCTCGCGGTAGAGCACCAGCACGACCGGCCGCTCATACAGCGGCATCGCCGTGCGCGGGCTGATCGCGGCACGCCAGTTCTGCTCCAGGAACGGCCGAAGCTCGGCGATCTGCTGCTCGAACTCGCCTGATGAGGCGCCCCGCAGCGGAACCTCGTGCCAGACGGTGGCCGCCGCTGCCGCAGGCGACGCCGGCGTGAGCCAGGGCGCCTCCGAGTAGAACATGTTGGTGAAGACGAAAACCGACGCCGGATGCTCGAAAATGCGGTCCGGCACCTTCTCCAGCGTCAGGCGCAGATCCTCGAGACTGAGCTCCTTGCCGGCCACATAGAACGGCATGTGCGGGTAGCGCTGGTGCGTGGCGCGCAGCACTCGCGCCAGCACCGTGCCATCACCGACACCGGCATCGAAGATGCGGAGGGCGGGCGGCCGAGGATGGATGCTGGCGAGCTCCAGCGCGACACGCTCCGCAACCACCCGCTTCTCGCTGCAGGTGTGGACGAACAGCAGATACTTTTGCCGGTTCTCGAAGAAGCGGAAATTGCCGCGCGGATCGCGCTTTTCCGGGGGCACCTGGAGCCCCCGCGGCGGCGGCAGGCCACCCGTCGTGGACGCGGCGATATAGGCCTGGATCCGTTCCAGCGTGTCGATGGTGATGCGCTTGCCCTCGCGCAGCCGCTGCACGAGCTTCCCATCGTTCACCGCACGCCGGCCAAACGTCGATTCCGCCATGTCCGCCTTGCGGCAGAACTCGGTGATTTGGCTCAGGATTTCGTCGTTTTTCATGAGTGGGACAACGGTGGGCAGAAAAGTTGGGACCCGCCTCCTAGCAAATTCTGCCCACTCAGGGAATACCCTCTGGAATTGCTCCCCCCTCATTGGCAGGCCAACCAGATCCTTGGGGGCACTCCCATCGTGCGTTTGGCCGCGCCTACACTTACCGGTATACATTGCGAACGGGGTGTTCGGGGCACGGTATGTTCAGGTTGTTTTGGCTCGCCGCCTGTCTGCTGGCGGCATTATCGGGCGGCGCACGCGCAGGTTATCTGGACGAGAATCCCGACGAATTATTCGCGTCAGTCTATGAGAGGATCGGCGTCCTGCCCGTCGCAGCCGCGCGCGACCCATTTGTCTGGCTGCGCCTGGAAGAGTTGAAGCGCGAGCCGTGTGACCAGAAAAGCATCAGTGATCTCGCGCTCATGCTGGACAAGCTCGGCTACCGGCGACAGGCCGCTGACGGGCTCTACAAGTTCGTCATGAATTGTGGCGCGCCGATCACCGCGCTGCACCGCTCGATCAACATCTATCTCAAGCTCACGGACTATCCCAGAGCCGCGGAGGTCGCCGACGAGTTCATGCGGCGCGCACCGACCAATCGCGACGCACACTACTTGCGCGGCGTCGCGCTTGATGGCCTGCAAGACTACCACCGTGCGCTGGCCGACTATTCCGATGCCATCGAGCTCTATGGCACGGACAAGAAATCGATCTCGAGCCGTGTCTTCCTGCGCATGGCAGGCGCCTATGCGGCTCTCAAACAGTTCTGCGAGGCAACAGCGCCGATCAGTCTATGGGTTGCGCTCGATCCGGCCACCCGCGATACCAGCCAGACCCGGAAGATCATCGCCGACTACGAAAGCCAGGGCAACTGCGTCGCTTCGACAGGATTACGCAAAGAAAGCTTCCCCCTACGCGGGGGGAAGGACGTCGTCACGGTGAAGGCTGCGATCAACGGCGTCTCCGGACTGTTCGTCCTCGATACCGGCGCGAGCTACGTGTCCGTGAAGTCCACTTTTGCCAGCCGCGCCAAGATCCCCGACGCCGGCACCAGTGAGATCACGCTCATAACGGCCAACGGCCAGAGCAAAGCGAAACTATCCCGAGCCGACAAGGTTGCGCTCGGCAAGCTGGAAGCGATCAACGTGCCCGTGGCGATCCAGACGACGGATGACAAGAGCTACGGCGCCGGCATCGATGGCCTGCTCGGCATGAGCTTCCTGTCACGGTTCGAAGTTCAAATGGCCGGCGGCTTCATCGAGGTCCGCACCCGCCAACCGAAGAAGTAAGCCTGCCCCCGCAACCGCAGGATCTGAACCGACGATCCCCTGGGACCGACAAAAGGGTCACGTCCTCCTTCTGGTATATCGTCAGCATCCGAGGCTCCATGCGCCGCCTGCTCGTCGCGCTCTCCCTTCTCTTGGCGCCCCTGTGGTCGGCGCCTTGCTCCGCCCAGGCGCGCAGCCAGCTCGGACCGCTCTGCACCACCGAGGCCACGCCGGCGGACCAGATGGTCGACGCCTGCAGCAAGATCATCGCGCTGAAGGTTTTCAAGGGCGAGCAGCTCGCGACCGTCTATTTCTGGCGCGCGGTGGGCTGGAACAAGAAGGGCGACTACGCCCGTGTCATTGCCGACACCACCGAAGCGATCCGGCTGCGGCCGAGCCAGGCGGTCTACAGCTTGCGAGGCTCGGCCTATTACGACAAGGGCGACTACGACATCGCGATCGCGGATTTCGACGACGCACTGAAGCTCGGGCCGCCTGATGGCATCATGTTCCACAACCGCGGCAATGCCTGGCGCGGCAAGGGCGACTACGCCAAGGCGATCGCCGATTACGACATGTCGATCAAGGCCGATCCGAGATCGGCGTTCTCGTTCCAGAACCGCGGCATCGCGAAGGGGGCGCTGGGCGATCTCGACGGCGCGCTCTCCGACATCAACCAGGCAATCCGGCTCGATCCGACGCTGCCGCAGCCGCTGATCAACCGCACCGCGATCTGGCGCGCGAAGAACGATCTCGATCGCGCGATTGCCGACGGCAGCGAGGCGATCCGGCTCGCGAAGGAGAAGCCGCCGGTCAACATCATGACACCGCCGAACAGCGTGCTGATCTCCGCCTACACCCATCGCGCGCTGGCCTATGAGGCCAAGGGCGACTACGCGCGTGCGAAAAACGACTACAACGCAACGCTCGCGATCGTGGCCTCGGACGCCGGCAGCAAGGCCAATCAGGCCACCGCAAAAGTGCGGCTGTCGCTGGTGACGGACCCAGCCGTGCCGATCCCGCGCGATGCGCCCGCCCCGTCAGGACAACAGCAGACCACGCCCACGCAGCAGCAGGGTAACGCCGCGCCTGCGCCCTCGCCTGTTCCCGCAACGCCAGGCAAGCGCATGGCGCTCGTTATCGGCAATGGCGCCTACGCGCATGTGAAGGCACTGCCCAATCCGCCCAACGATGCGCGCGCGCCGTCGCCAAGAGCCTGCGTGACATCGGCTTCATTGTATCGGAGGGCGTCGATCTCAACCGCGCCGCGATGCAGAAGGTGACACGCGACTTCCTGCGCGAGGCGGCGCGGGCGCAGGTGGCCTTGGTCTATTATGCCGGTCACGGCGTGCAGGTCGACGGTCGCAACTACCTCATTCCCGTTGACGTCGAGCTCAAGCCCGGTGTGAGCATGACCGAGGCGATGATCGACATGGACACGATCATGGCTGGCCTCGACGACCAGGTTCGTACCAACATCCTGATCTTCGATGCCTGCCGCAACAATCCGATGGCGCAGCAGGTCGCAGCCGCAGGCAGCAGTCGCGGCATCGAGGGGACGCCAGGCCTCGCAGCTTCGTCGAGCCTCGGGTCCGGCGCGACGTTAGGGGCCGGCACGCTGATCGCGTTCGCGACCGCACCGGGCCAGGTGGCGCTCGACGGTGAAGGTGCCAATTCGCCATTTTCCGCGGCGCTGTCCCGCCACATCGGCACGCCGGGGCTGGAAGTGCAGCAGATGCTGACGCGGGTGCGGGCCGAGGTGGTCTCGGGGACGAAAAACAAGCAGGTGCCGTGGTCGAACTCGTCGCTGCTGGGCGAGGTCTATCTGGCGGAGAAGTGAGGGCAGCGGGTTCGTTGCCTAGTGACGCGAAGTACTCTCCGCCCTCAGTGGTCATCGCCCGGCTTGACCGGCGATCCAGTATTCCGAGAGGTCCGTGGTTCATCGAGAAGCCGCGGCGTGCTGGATTCCCCGCCTTCGCGGGGAATGACAGCGCGGTGTGGAGACTTACTGGCCCCACACTTCCTTCGCGATCTCCACAGCAAGGCTAAGCTTGGCCCACTGCTCCTCCTCGGAGAGGATGTTGCCCTCTTCCGTCGAGGCAAAGCCGCACTGCGGCGACAGCGCGAGCTGCTCCAGCGGGGCGAACTTGGAGGCTTCTTCCAGACGACGCTTGATATCGTCCTTCTTCTCGAGCTCGCCGAACTTCGACGTGATGACGCCGACCACGACGACCTTGTTGCCCTTGGGCAGGAAGCGCAGCGGCTCGAAGCCGCCGGCGCGGTCGCTGTCGTATTCCAGGAAGTAGCCGTCGTAATTGGTGCCGGCCAGCATGGTCTCGGCCACCGGCTCGTAACCGCCCGAAGAAATCCAGGTCGAGCGGAAATTGCCCCGGCAGACATGCGTGGTCACCACCATGTCGGCGGGCTTCTCGGCCAGCGCGTAATTGATGATGCGTGCGTAGATCTGCTGGAGGCCTTCCGGATTGTCGCCGCGCTCGCGCGCCTTCTGCAACTCGTCCTGCGAGCAGAGATAGGCCCAGACGGTGTCGTCGAACTGGAGATAGCGGCAGCCGGCGTCGTAGAACGCCTTGACGGCCTTGCGGTAGGTCTTGCCGAGGTCCTCGTAGAAAGCGTCGAGATCCGGATAGACGTCCTTGGAGATCGCCTTGCGGCCGCCACGGAAGTGAAGCACGGCTGGCGAGGGGATCGTCATCTTGGCGGTGACGTGGGCCTGGTCGGCGGACTTCTTCAGGAAGCGGAAGTGGTCCAGCATCGGATGGTCGTCGGGAAAATCGAGCTTGCCGATCACGCGGACCGCGTCATGCCGCGTCTCGACGCCTGCGAACTGGATGCCCGTGTCCGGATGAAACATTTCGCAGCCCGTGAGCTTGGCCAGGAAATCGAAATGCCACCAGGAGCGGCGGAATTCGCCGTCGGTCGCGAGCTTCAGGCCGACCGAGGCCTGCTTGTGCACGACCTTCTCGATCTCCATGTCCTCGATCTTGCGCAGATCGTCGGGCGAAATCTCGCCCTTCTCGAGCTTCGCGCGGGCTTCCTTGATCTTGGCGGGACGCAGGAGGCTGCCGACCTCGTCGGCGCGGAAGGGGGCTTTGGTTCGCTGCATTCTTGAACTCCCGAGGATTTTTTAGTGGGCCGCCGCCCCGGCGACACCGAGATGGCGCTCGAGGACCGACGGGTCGGCCTTCAGCGCGGCGCTCGGGGCGTCGTGGACGATCGTTCCGCGCTCCAATATCACAACACGGCCGGCGAGCCCCAGAATCTTTTGGGCGTTCTGCTCGACAATGATCGAGCAGATGCCGCCGGCCCGGGTGATGGTCCCGATCGCCTTCAGAAGCTCCTCGACGATGATGGGGGCCAGACCCTCGGTTGGCTCGTCCAGCAGCAGGACTTTTGGGTTGAGGGTCAGCGCACGGCCGATCGCCAGCATCTGCTGCTCGCCGCCGGAGAGCTGGTTGCCGAAGTTGCCCCGCCGCTCCTTCAGCCGCGGGAACATCTCGTAGACCTTCGCGACGGTCCAGGGACCGGGCTGCGCCACCGCGGTCATGTTCTCCTCCACCGTCAGCGAGCGGAAGATGTTGCGCTCCTGCGGCACCCAGCCAATGCCGGCGCGCGCCCGCTGGTCCGGCCGCATGGTCGTGACGTCGGTGCCGCCAAGGGTGACGTTGCCGGAGAAACGGCGGGTGACGCCGACGATAGAGTTGATCAGCGTGGTCTTGCCGGTGCCGTTACGCCCGAGCAGCGCCAGCACCTGTCCCTCGGCAAGGCACAGGGACATGTTGGGCAGCACCACCGCCTCGCCATAGCCGGCGCGAAGTGAATCGATTGCGAGCAGGTCAGACATTGACCGCCTCCTCGCCGAGATAGACCGCCTTCACCTGCGGATCACGCGCGACCTGGTCGGGCGCACCTTCAGTCAGCAGCGCACCGGAGACCAGCACCGAGATGCGATCGGCAAAGGAGAACACAAGGTCCATGTCGTGCTCGATCAGCAGCACGGTGACGTCGCGCGGCAGACTGCCTACAACGGCGAGAATGTCGTGGCGCTCGCTCTCCGGCACGCCGGCGGCGGGCTCGTCCAGCAGCAGCACGCGCGGCTTGGCGGCGATCGCGACCGCGATCTCGAGCAGGCGCTGCTTGCCGTAGGGCAGCGTCACGGTCTCTTCGTTCATGACATCGAGCAGATGGAAACGCGTCAGGAGATCGGCGATCTCGTCATTGACGTCGTTGCGCGTGCCCATCCGCCGCCACCAGTCGCCGCCATGGCCGAGGCGCTCGGAGACGGCAAGGCCGATGGTCTCGAGCGGGGTGAGATCAGGATAGAGCTGGTTGATCTGGAAGGTGCGCGACAGGCCGCGCAGCACGCGCTTGTGCACCGGGAGATCGGTGATGTCCTGGCCTTCGAGCAGGATGCGGCCGGAGTTAGGCTTGAGCACGCCGGTGAGCTGGTTGATGACAGTGGTCTTGCCGGCGCCGTTCGGACCGATCAGCGCATGGCGGGCGCCCTGCTCGATCTTCAGCGACAGGTCGCGGGTGACGCGCAGGCCGCCAAACGTCTTTTCGAGATTCCGGGTTTCGAGCGCGATGGTCATGCGTCGCTCTCCGGTACAGCGACGACGGCCTTGCGTCCGGCGACCTGCTTGATGATCAGGTTCGGCACATAAAGCACCCAGCGATGCAGGCGCTGGCGGCCGACCAGCACGATCACGACCAGCACGAGGCCGATCCAGAACTGCCAATATTGCGGGGTGATCGTGGAGAACACTTCCTGGAGCATGCGGAAGATCACCGCGCCGATCAGCCCGCCATAGAGATAGCCGGTGCCGCCGATGACGAGCACAAGCATCAGGTCGGCGGAGCGCTCGAAGGCGAAGACGTCGAGGGAAGCGATCGCGGTGGTCTGCGTGAACAGGGCGCCGGCGATGCCTGCATAGAACGCCGCGAGCGTATAGATCGCGATCAGGCGGCGGTTGACGGGGATGCCAATGGCCGCGGCGCGGAGCGGATTGTTCTTGATCGCACGCAGCGACAGGCCGAACGGCGAATGCACGATGCGGCGGGCGAGAAGGAACAGCGCGAACAGCACGGCTAGTGAATAGAAGAAGCCGGCCTTGCCGAACATGTCGAACGGGATCTCACCGAAGATCGGCTGCATCTCGATTCCTTGCAGGCCGTCAGTGCCGCCGGTGATGTTGGAGAAGCGCTCGGCGAGCGCCTCCAGCAGCAGCGCGATGCCGAGCGTCACCATCAGCCGGGTCAGGTCGACGCCGCGGATCACCAGGAAACTGGTGGCGAAGCCGAGCACCATCGCGGCGAGGCCTGCGGCAATCAGCGCCAGCACCGGCTCGTTGATGATGCCGTGCAGCGCCAGCAAGCCGGCGGCATAGGCCCCGACGCCGAAGAAGGCGGCGTGACCGAGCGAGACGATTCCTGCATAGCCAAGGACGAGATCGAGCGACATCGCAAACAGCGCCAGCCGCAGGATGTCGGTCATGATCAGATAGCGCGTGGGGAACAGAAAGCCGCAAGCGAGCACGACGAGCCAGAAGGCGGCCTGGCCATAGTGCCAGCGCGCCCGCCGTTGGGCGTGATAACCGACGTCGGAAGAAGCGTTCATCGGCAAACTCAACGCGCAGCCGTGCGGCCGAACAGTCCGTTCGGGCGCCAGATCAGGATCACGATCATCATGGTGTAGATCACAAATGGTCCCATCTTCGGCACGTAATATTTGCCGGCGACGTCGCCGATGCCGAGCAGGAGCGAGGCCAAAAACGGTCCGGTGATCGAGGACGAGCCGCCGACGGTGACCACGATCAGGAAGTAGATCATGAACTTCAGCGGGAAATACGGATCGAGGCCGAGGATCTCGGCGCTCAGCGCACCACCGAGACCTGCGAGCCCGCATCCAAAAGCAAAGGTGAAGGCGAACACCTGCGGCACGTTGATGCCGAGGCCGCTCGCGGCGCGGGGATCATCGACGGCGGCACGAAGGCGGCTGCCGAAGCGGGTCCTGGCCAGCACCATCTGCAGACCAATGGTGAGCAGGCCGCAGATCACGATGATCATCAGCCGGTAGCGGCCGATGCCGACGCCGAATACGTCGAACTGGCCCTGCAGCGCGGCCGGCAGGTTGATGAAGACCCGCGACGAGCCCTGGATGTAGTCGACGGCCGCGACCGACATGAACGTGAGACCAATGGTGAACAGCACCTGGTCGAGATGGCTGCGTGCATAGAGATGGCGATAGAGCGTACGCTCGAGCGCAATTCCGATCGCGGCAGCCGAGACGAAGGCGAGCGGCAGCGCCGCGAAGAACGGCCAGCCCATCCTGTTGACCAGCACCATGCAGACATAGCCGCCGGCCATGGCGAAGGCGCCATGGGCGAGGTTGACGAAGTTCATCAGGCCGAGCGTGACCGCGAGCCCGCAGGCGAGCACGAACAGCAGCATGCCGTAGGCAACGCCATCGAACAGGTTGGTGAGGATTGAGGTCATCGAGCGTCGAGCGATCCTGGTAGACGTTCGTCATTCCGGGGCAGCACGAATGCCCTGAACCCGGAATCTTGCTTCAACAACTTCTGGATCCCCGATGCGCGCTAAGCGCGCTCGGGGATGACCCGCTTTCGCGGGTCACTTCTTGGTCTTGCCGAGATCCTTGACGGCCTCGAAGGTCGCGAACTCGACGTTGTAGAGCTCGCCGTCGACCTTCTCGACCTTGCGGATGTAGACGTTCTGGATGATGTCGCGCGTCTCCGGATCGATCGAGATCGGGCCGCGCGGGCTCTCCCACTTCTGACCCTTCATGGCTTCGACCAGCTTGGTGCCGTCGGTGTCGCCATTGGTCTTCTTCAGCGCCTCGTAGATCAGGTGGATGCCGTCATAGCCGCTCACCGCCATGAAGCCGGGACGCGTGCCGAACGCCTTCTTGTAGGCGGCGACGAAGTCCTTGTTCATCGGCGAGGGATGCGCGGCCGAGTAGATGTGCGCGGTCACGGTCCCGAGCACGGCGTCGCCCATATTGTTGAGCAGGTCGTCGTCGGTGACGTCGCCCGGTCCGATCACCTTGATGCCGGCCTTGTCGAGGCCGCGCTCGGCATATTGCTTCATGAAGTTGCCGCCCTGGCCCGCCGGCACGAACACGAAGATCGCGTCGGGCTTGGCATCCTTCATGCGCTGCAGGAACGGCGCGAAATCGGGGTTGGCGAGCGGCGTCTTGACCTCTTCGACCACCTCGCCGCCGCCGGCCGTGAAGTGCTCCTTGAAGAAGTTGAGCGCGTCATTGCCCGGCGCGTAGTCCGAGGTCAGCGTCGCCACCTTCTTGATGCCGTTCTTCACCGCCCAGTCGCCGATGATGGTCGAGGACTGCGCCAGCGTGAAACTGGTGCGCACGATATAGGGCGAGCGCTCGGTGATGATCGAGGTGCCGGCCGCCATCACGACTTCCGGAATCTTGGCCTGCGTCGCCAGCGGCGCGGCCGCGAGCGCTGCCGGCGTCACGCCGAAGCCGCCGATGAAATTGACCTTGTCGTTGACGATCAGCTCCTGCGCGGCGGTCTTGGTCTTGTCCGGGATCGCCGCATCGTCCTTGAGGATGATCTCGATCTTCTTGCCGGCGACGGTGTCGCCCTTCTGCTGCATGTAGAGCCTGATCGCGTTCTCGATCTGCTTGCCGGTCGAGGCCTGCCCGCCGGTCATCGGCAGGATCAGGCCGACCTTGACGGTGTCTTCCGCCTTGGCCGGTGCGAGGGCCGCAAGGCCGGCGACGGCAGCAAGCGCGGCCACCCGAGAAAAGTATTTGCGTTCGAACATCAGATGTCCCTCCCCTTCATTCCTGGCCTCTTGTGCGTCGGACCGAGTGCCCGGTCCTTGCCTCACCTTAACCCACGCACGGGCGATGTCGCGCGTCACAAGGCGTCTTCCGCGCCCTCATTGTCAATCGGACGTTTGGCGACCATGCGGCGCAAGCGGCGCGTGCCAATGACCAAGCGTGAAGCGCGATGTCGCGGTTACGCCGGGGTAACACGACCACCTCGATCCTAGCTATATCAATTTGTACGATTGTACAAATAAAATGGACATGTCAACGAAAAAGCCCCCTCGCCGGACAAGTCAGATTGTCGCGAGCCGATAGCCGCAGTCTAGAAATGCGACCCGGCAGGTGGATGGAGAATTTCGTCTTTCATTTGCAGAATTTGAACATTGGCAAACGAGGTGCGCATCCGGTATTTGGATACCTACCTCGAATAAGCCAATTTTATCTTGTTGAAGGCTACCTTCCTGACCCGCTGGTTTACCCGGCGTCTCACCACCCCAAGCTCCGAACCCGGCGCCGTACGATGTCCATGCGTTTCCGTTCTCTCCTGCTTCTCGTCGGGCTTGCCGCGGGCCTGTCCGGCTGCGGCACCGTCAACGAGAAGCTCACGGCGGGCATGGGCGACTATGTCCCGCAATGGGCCGGCGGCCTGCCTGCGGACGCCCCACCGCGACCAGGCACGCCGGAATACGACGCATGGATGAAGCAGCGCCAACGCTTGCGCCAGATTCCGGCTGCCGAACGCGAGAAGGCGGGACAGGCCGAGCAACCGACCGGAGCGACCAAGGACGGGGTTCGCTAGAGCAGCGCCGGCGAACCCGAGCTTGAGCCGCTGCAAAGCGGAAGAAGGAGGAGTTCGTGGCCGGACTCCATCGCGCACGGATTGACGGCCTGACGACGTTGAAGCAACACGGCGTGCGTCAAGTCCCGAAGCGCGCCACTGGACGCTGCCCTTTGGGCGTGTGAATCTGGATCGCTCAAGAATGATTTACGGAATGAGTTCGGCGGACGAAAAAAGATGCCTGGTCATTGGCGCCACAGGGCTGGTCGGCGGCCATATTCTTCGGCTGCTGCTGGAGGGCGGACAACGACCGCTCGCCCTCTCCAGATCACGAAAGAGCGCTGCAAATGTCGATTGGTTTTGCGGTGACCTGGCAAAGCCTGAAGCCCTGAACTTCCCGGCATTCACGACCCTCTACTGTACCGCCGATGCCATTCTGTTGGCGGACGCGCTTCCCTATATCTTCAATCCTTCGCTGAAGCGGATCGTCGTATTCAGTTCCACCAGTGTCATGACCAAGCATGACAGCGAGGTCGCCGAAGAGCGAGAGCTGTTGGGAAGGCTGGCCGAAGCTGAAGAGAAGATCGTGCTGGCTTGCAAGCGCAACGATGTTGAATGGACGATCTTGCGTCCGACATTGATCTACGATCCTGGTCGCGACACAAACATTACGCCGCTCTCGCGCCTCATCCGGCGATTTGGCTTCATGCCGTTGGTCGGCGGCGGCTCGGGCCTCCGACAGCCGGTGCATGCCGACGACCTCGCCAGCGGAGCCATTGCAGCGGCATCAAGCGCATCCGCTGCGAACAAGTTCTATTCTCTCCCGGGCGGAGAGACGCTGACCTATCGTGAAATGATCGGTCGGATTTTCGAAGGAATGGGGGTACCCCAACGAACCATTTCGATTCCCGCTTCCATCTGGAAGGTCGCCTTCGTTTTCGCGAAACCACTCTTTCCAGGTGCGAACGTGGCGATGGGCACTCGCATGACGAAAGACATGATTTTCGATTCGAAACCTGCGTCACGGGACTTCGGTTGGGCGCCCCGGACCTTCCACCCGTTGTTTGATCAACCGCCCGTCAAGAAGCCGTCTTGATCGTCACTTGAACGCAGGGTCCGGCTGCCTGGGTTGCTAGCCAGAGGTCTCGTCCCGAACAACCCGATCGACTCCCACGCCGTGCCCGCGAAGGGTCGACCAAATCAGCTTCAGATCTCCGGCAAAGCTCTGCCTGCGGATATATTCGGCATCCACTTCAGCCAGACGCTTGGGGTCAGACATATCGATACCCCGGCTTTGCGCAAGGCCCGTGATACCAGGCAGGACCGCCAAGACTCCTAATCGCCTGCGCGCCTCAACCAGGGCCGCTTGGGATGGCAAGCACGGCCGAGGTCCGACAAGACTCATATCGCCGGTTAGCACATTAAAAAGCTGTGGGATTTCATCGACCTTGAAACGTCGAAGATACTCCCCGAGCGCGGTGACTGACGACGCCTCGACCTGATGGGTTGGAACATTCGCGGTTCCCGTATGCATCGTCCGAAACTTGTAACAAGTAAATGGATGCCCGCCTCTTCCGACGCGAACCTGCGCAAAGATCGCTGCACCCGGACTCTGGAGCCGAATGGCGATGGCGATGGCGAGGAGGACCGGCCAGCAAATCAAAAGAAACAGCGCGCAGGCTGTGAAATCGAACGCCCGCTTCATTGATCAATCACTCCAACGATCCCGACCGCGGCTCGACGATGGCACGGAGGCCCGCTTTAGTCCCAACTCGAGGACACCATCCAGCCTTCTGCAAGCTCGCCGAGCTTGCAACGAGCTCCCGTCCGATCCGGTCCCAAAGCGACCGGCGTCCCGTTGCAATCACCAAGGCCTTGAGTGCCTGCGGCGGTATCGAAACAAGTCCAGGCGGACGTCCCATTCCGTCTCGTAGCGTGGCAAAGATCTCGGCGATAGTGATGGATTCCGGATCGGACACGATGAAGGTCTGGTTCAGCGTGGCGGATCCGTTGAGACAGAACAAGACTGCTTCCGACAGATTCCCGATTGATAGAAGAGAGCGTCGATTACGGAACGCCCCAAACGGTAGCGGAATGGGTAGCGCCGCAATGCGTACGATCAAGGCGATATTGGCCTTGGCTCCAGGCCCGTAGACGATCACGGGCCTGAGAATCGTAAATGGCACGCCAGCGCGTCTGATTTCCTCTTCCGCCTCAAGCTTTGCTCGATCGTAAGCCGTGACCGGGCACGCCTTGTCTTTTTCGGTCACTACGCCATCTGCCGCCGAGCCCGCCTGAGCACCGATGGACGACATGAAAATCAAACGTTTGATCGCGTGATGCCGGCAGGCCTCTGCCAGGCCTTTTGTCGCAACCCGATTAGCTCGCGTGTAGTTGCCGCTATCGACGCGGCTGCGGTGGGCGATTGCGGCCAAATGCACGACGATGTCTATGCCCTCGAGGAGCGGATGCCAGTTCACCTGGGTTTCGAGATCGGGCAATTTTACCCATTCCGCAATGTTCCCCGCCCCACCCGGCTGGCGCGAAGCCGCCCTGACGTGATGTCCGGCGGACGTCAAGGCGGAACAAATCGCTCCGCCAATGAAGCCTGAAGAACCGGTGACCAGTATTCGAAATGGCATCCTAATGTCCCGCCCCGCTCACGGCTTTTGCCGAATGTCTTAAAGCGGATATGCAACCCACGGTAAAGGTCCGAGACGACCAAGTTTCCGCACCATTCCGACGAGAAGTTGACTGGATTGGTCGCGGCTCAACGGCATTGACGAGCCCGTCTGCAGTCCTGCCTCGAAGCATCGTCGGCCGAGCGTTTGAGCCGAGAATCACGGTCGACACTCAGACCCCCCGAGATATGTTCCATCGACACGAACCTGACAGCCAGCCTGGCCCGAACACCCAAGATAGCTGTCAACGGATCCGAACATCGGCCTTGCTCGCCCTGGAGCGACGATCACCGGACGAGGACCCCCTCCCCGCCCGGCGGTCCTCCCGGCCAGCCTGTTTCCCACTAATTTTGCAGGATGGAACGCCCCTGCGGCGCGACCCACCACGGCGGAATTCACGGGAGATCTGGCATGGAGGTCGATCACCGGAGGGCAATCCCCGCGGCGGCAAAAAGCAACTGACGATTCTGCTCGATGCTTTGCGAATCCTGCAAGATAAGTTCAGCGTATCGCATGCAAGCTGCTCTCGCTGCGGACTGTTCGGCCAACGTCCAACGCGACGCCTCATCGATGCAAGCCGCGACGGAGCCGGGATCTGGCGCGATCGCCCATCCTGCGCCCGCTTCACACAGATCGTTCCACGGGGTCTGATCGCTGGTGAGCACGGGGAGCCCTACGCTCATTGCCTCGAAAATGACGTGCCCGTAGTTCTCGCCCAAAGTCGGAAACAAGAACAGGTCATAGCAAGCAAAGACCGATGCGATATCCTGATGCGCAACTTCACCGCGATAGGCGACGCTGACATGCGGCGGCAGCCCGTCGATGAGCTTCTGGCATTCCTCCCAATAGGTCTCGTCCTCTTTTGGCCCGTAGATATCGAAAACGACTCTTGCCTTTGCGAGGCTGACTGCCCGCAACGCGCCGGTCAGGTTCTTCTTGGGCGATATGCGCGACAGGAAACAAAGACGAAATGGACTACCGCTCTCACGTGGCTCCCACGCTGAAACGACGTTTGCCGGCGGCGCGGTGGCCAGATCAGATCCGATTGCGATCGAAGACGAGCCGATCGACATCGCTCGGGAAATATCGTCAGCCTCGATTTCCGTCGAAGCATGCCACATGACGTCCCGGGTCAACCGAGACATTGAGGCGCCCTTGATATAAGCTGATTTCCTCAGGCTCTTTAGCGTCAGGGCTCCAGGCGAGAACTCTCCACGCGGAGCAAGAAGCAACGGTATGCGTGGAATAAGACCTGCTCGCCGAGCGATCAGGACGCGCAAGCTAAAAACCGGATCGAAAAAGCTGTTGAGGTAAATGCAGTCAGGCCGAACCTCTTCAATCAAGGCGCGGATGGCCCGGATGGAGATGTTTTCGGGCTCAAAATATCGAACCTCGGCCTTGCCCATTTTGATCCAGGCATTCGCATCAAGCTCCGGATAGGGTTCGGCGTCGCCCAGGTCGCGATCAAGTGTCCCGATGAAGAATCTGATTTCGTCGCCGAGCGCTTCCGCCATGTTCGCCAGCGACCTGATCGGACCGCCCGCTTTGAATCCTGGCAGATAGTGCCTGTTAAATGCCAAGACTTTCATCATGATCTGGTTTCGCACGCTGGAAGTGAACGACACTGTCGCGACAATATCGATATTTGGCAACGTCAGGCGCGGAGCATCCCTTCCAAAAGGAAGGCAATCGAGATTCCGGGCCGCAAGATGGATTTGATTGATTTACTGGGAATTGCGCCGGATGGCCAGCCTGTAGTAATCACGGATCACCGGCAACTCTCGGGCGTGGCAGGGATAAAGTTGGAGATATATGTTGACGGAACTGCCACTGATAAGCTTGGTGACGCCCACCTACAACCGCTCCAAATATCTGCCGGAGACCGTGAACTCGGTACTTAATCAAAGTTATCGCAACATCGAATTCATCGTCGTCGACGATGGCTCGACCGACTCGACCGAAGAGTATCTCGCGACGCTTCCGCCGAGAGTCAAGGTCTTGCGGCAATCGAACGCCGGACAAGTCGCAGCGTTGACGGCGGGCTGGGGCGCATCGGCCGGAACATATCTCGGTTACCTGAGCGACGACGACATCCTGCTACCGGACGCGGTCGCTACCCTGGTCAAGCATCTCGAAGCAGAACCTGAGGCGGTAGCAACGTTCCCAAACACGAATCTGATCGATCAGAACGGCAGGATTGTCAGGGAGCACGGGGGGCGGCCATTTTCTCTGGCAGAACTCGTGATCGAACAGGAGTGCTACATTGGCCCAGGCGCCATTTTTCGTCGGAGCGTATATGACGCGGTCGGGGGATGGGACCCTCGCTGCAGGCTCGGACCAGATCGCGAATTCTGGATGCGGGTGGGATGTCTTGGCCGCATTGATTTCAATCCGGAAGTGCTGGCGCTCTATAGGGTCCATTCCGGATCCCTTTCAATCAGCGGAATCGTGTCGGACAAGTTGGTCGATGAGTTCATCTACGTTGCCGACAAGTTCTTCGATGGCCCGTTTTGTCCGAGTTCGCTGCGGGCAAGCAAGAACCTCGCGGTAGCCAACGCCAACCTCGTCGCCGCTCGCGGACATCTGCGCAACGGTCACCTGACCCGATTTGCCCGGTCAATCATGACCGCCCACAGATACGACCCTGCAAGCCTCAACCTGAAATCGATGTCGAGACTCGTTCGCGCGGTGATCCCCCCTCAGCTAAAGCAACCGATCGCGCGCCTTGTTGGACGCTTTCGACGCCGCAGCTGATGCCGTCATGATTCTAATCGTCACAGAGCTCTGCGCACATGGTTCTTAAGACTCCCGAGCGTCTCAGCGCCCTTCGGCTGACCGGCGCTCCAGTGGCCATGACGATCTATCTTGCACTGACCGTGCTGGCCTTTCGTTTCGGCCCGTGGCCCTGGCCAGTGCAACAGCCGGAATACCTCTACCTCTACCTCACGGCGGCCATCGTCCTGTTCTTCATTGGGGCGATCGGTGGAGCCTTCGTGTCCCCGCCATGGCGATCGCCTATCGCAAGTCATCGCGAAACTGCGACGATCAAAGTCGCGATTCTGCTCATGGTTCTCAGTGTGCTCATCTTGTCGGTGGCGCGAACCGACTCGGTCCTACCGCCGGTTTCGCTTCAACTGTCGCGCGCGAACTACAACTACGATATCTTCGTTGCGAGGAATTTCACGCGTGGATGGTGGACATATTTCGAGTACGCGTTCGCCCTGCTCAGCCCGTTCTTCTTTGTTGCGTTGACCGGAGCAATCCAGCATTGGCGTCGGCTAGGGTGGCCCTACCGGATTGCATACATCTTCGCCTGTCTTACTTTTCTGCTGATCTACACTCATATTGGCGTCAATCGCGGTCTATTCCAATTGTCGGTGCTGCTGCCGCTAACCTTTGGGTTATACTACTTCTTTTCAGGACTGACCTCACGCCGCACAATCTGGATCTTGATCTCCTCCGCGGTCGTTGGCACCGCATTGTTCTTGTGGATCTTCGTTTTCTTCATCTCGTTCCGCGATCCAGCCTCCAACGTAGGCCACTTCACGCCACTGAATCTTGACGCGCAGAGATCCGGCGCGATCTATGCAATCCTTCCGCCGACGCTGTTCCCGGGCTATGAGACAGTCACGCGATACCTCGGCGTCGGTTACTATGGACTTTCCCTCGCGCTGGCAGAAACCGACTATGGACTGGGGTGGGGGCTTACCAACTCCCTGGTTGTCTTGAGGAAGGCCAAGTTCCTCCTTGGCGACAGCTGGTACTTCCATACACTTCTTCCGGTAATCGAACAGAAATACGATTGGAGTCTCTGGACAACCTGGCATTCCGCGTTCACATGGTTCATCTCGGACTTCGGCGTATCCGGTTCGCTGATCGTCGTTCTGATGATTGGTGCCCTCTATGGCCTGGTATGGCGCTGTCTTCTGATGACAGGGTCCGTCATTGCTCTATCCATGTTCTATCTGCTGAACACGATGGTGTTTTATTTTCCGGCCAACAATCAACTGTTGCAGTCAGCCGACACGCTTTTCGGCTTCCTGGTTCTATCCCTGACTTTCATTGCCGGTTTTTTCAAGCTGAAGTTCATGAGAACATCGCCCTCAGCCCCTGGCGCTTTTGATCACCCCTCCAAGGATCAGTTTTAGCCGGCCTTCGTGCCCAGTCAGGTTAAGACGTCGACAGCATGGGCAACGGATCATAGAGATGCGGCCGTGACCTTCTTACGCAAGCGCCCGACCGACGGATCTTCGAGCGGCGGAAATGCGGGCCGATCCGGTAGTACGGCCATGGCCGGCAAAGTCTTCCAACTCGTGACCGGCGTCGGGATTGGGCTGCTGCTTCCGCTCGGTCTGAGTTTGCACGAGGTCGGCCTGTTCTTTTTCGTCCAAGCCATTGTCAATGTGAGCGTTGTCCTCGCTCAACTGGGGCTGCCCGTCACGATCCCCGGGATCGTCTCACACGCGACGGCGGTTGGAGACACGGGACGAGCTCGGATCGTCGCCATCGAAACGATCAAGATGTCCGTCATCTCCGGCCTGGCTGTCGGATGCCTGGTTGGAATTTGTGCGTTCGCTTTCGGCACTGCTGCCAACGCACTGAGCCCACAGATCTGGAGTCTCGTTCCGCTCATAATTCCGATGATTGCGGCCGGCGCTGTGCTTGGCGTGCTGGCAGAAATCCACCGCGCACTCTACGGCATGGTAGCCGCTTCGTTCCTGCCCGCCCTTCAAGGGCTGATCGTCAGCGCCTATCTCGTATTTGCGCTCGCTTTCAAAATCCCCCTATCGATCTCGAACCTTCTGGCCGCCAGCGTGCTCGCGGCCATGGCCGGGATCGTACTCGGACTGGTGCAATTGGGGCGAATGATGCGTCCTTGGCAACGAGTACCGGTCACGCCGGCGCCCCCGTCAGACATTCTCGCAGAAAGCTGGCCAAATCTCGTAACCACCATGAGTTTCGTTGCCGCCTCCCAGCTTGACATTTGGGTCGTGGGGCTAGGGGGTCACCCTGCAGACGTCGCATGCTACGGATTGGCTCTGAGAATAGGAAGCATGTTTGCGGTCCCGCTCACGATCGTATCGCTCACAATCCTGCCCCATATCGTGACCAACTGGGCACGTCACCGCCGCTTGTATTTGCAATGGTTGTTAACGCTCTCGGCCACCGGCGCGACCTTCGCGGCACTTGTTGGATTTGTGTTGTTTGCGGGCTTCGGACGAAGCTTGATATTGATCATCTGGGGAGAGGCGTATTCGCGGGCCTTCCGCGCCGCGCTCATCCTAGGTCTTGGCCAAGTCATGTTTTCAGCCGGCGGCGTTGCCGGTTACGCGCTCATTCTGCTGGGCAGGCAGAAAGCCGCAATGGTCATTACGTTGATCATCGCGAGCGTGACGGTGCCGCTGGCTGCTTGGGCCATGTTCAAATTCGGGATTTTGGGCGTCGCGACCGTATATGCCGCAAGTTCGACCACGCAAGCGCTCGTAAATGTCCTTCTCGTTCGGAACTTTTTCGGACTCACTGCGAATGCAAGGCTGATAAATCCCTTGCGCGTCGGTCGGCTGTTGTCTCACACGCCGAAAAGCTTGCGAAACACATTACCGCACTGACGGTGGGATTGGGCTGCTGGCATGTATTTTCCGGTGGCGATCTACCAGGAATATTCCTACATCCCGCAGCCGGATCCGCCAGTGATCCGGAGCTTCGTGCTCGCGCCGTTCGCAAAGTTTGACGGCCACGGGCGGGCATATCGGGCATCAACGGAATACATCGCATCGCTTGATGAAACTCGCAGATTCCGCCGACGATCGAGCCAGGTCTCCGATCGTGATCTACGAAAACAACAAGCCGCTCGGGCCTGCGCACAGCTCGCACGATGATATCAGCAAGAATGGTCTCGGACGATTTTTGCATTGGCGAGGACTCGGAATCATTTTCTCGTCCAGCGACGCCACCACCCCAAACACAAACGGCAGGCGGTATACCATCGTTCGGCCGCAGTGAGATCACATCGTAACGGGTCCCGGGTCTTCGATGGCCGAAGTCGCTCCTATCAATGTCTCTCCCGCTTCCCGTCACCCGAGTAACGCAATTCGGACAACCAGCCGACGAGCTTGTCGATCTGCTTCTTGCGATCGAATTCGGCAGTTGCAAGATCGCGTCCGCGCGCTCCCATCGCGCGTCTCTCATCCGGCGTCAAACTCGCAAGCTGCACGGCTGCATGGGCGAGTCCTTTCGCATCGCCAGCGGAGCAGACGAGACCGGCTCCTGACTGCCGGATCAGCGCCGCACCCTCGCCGTCCATCATGGCGAGAACCGGGATACCAGCGGCGAGGTAGGTCTGCAGCTTTGCAGGAATGGTTGAGGACAACACCGGGTCCGGCTTCAGTGAGACGAGCAACGCATCGGCACAGCGAAAAAATGACGGCATCCGCTCGACTGCAAACCGTCCAAGCATCAAAAACACGTCACCGAGGCCACGACGATTGATTTCGGAAGCGACCCAATCGGACACGCGGCCGTCGCCAACGAGGACCCAGCGGAAATCCGGACGGCCGCGCAAATGCTCAGCGGCATCGAGAATCGCAGGAAAGTCTTGCGCATCGCCGATGTTGCCGGCGAACATCACCGTGAATTTGCCATGCGCCGGCGGAACCTCGGGCGCGGCGGCCTGATCGCGCGCCTCATAGATCAGTTCGGCCCAGTTCGGAAAATAGACGATGCGTTCCGGATGATCGCAATTGCCGGCGATCCGCGGAACAAAGCTGCGCGACTGCGCCAGGATCAAATCGCAGCGATTGTAGATGAGCCGGACCAACCGACCGATCAGCGCCAGCAATCGGGGCGACGTCACCGCGCCGATGGCGAAGAGCGTTTCAGGCCACAGGTCCTGCACCCAGAACGCCAATGGCACCCGGCGCAGCCGACGCACCAGCATCGCCGGAATGCCGACCGTGACCGGAGACGGCTCGAAGACAAAGATGCAATCGAACGGCGTCGATCGGAGCATGATAGGACCAAGAATAGTCGCAGTCACAACGAAGCTCAGATAGTTCAGCAAAAGCCCGGGCCCGGCAGATCGCGCCAGCAGAGGAACGCGCACGATCCGCGCGCCCTTGTACCGCTCGTACTGTTTGGGCGCAGCGTAGAAGCCACCGAATCCGCTGCGATTGGGATAGCTGGGCGTCCCGGTCAGGATCGTGACCTCGTGACCTCGAGCCACGAGATCTTCCACGAGATCGTTGATCTTGAAATTTTCCGGCCAAAAGTACTGGCTGACGACAAGCAACTTCAAGGAGCACCAATCCAGGCTATCTTACGGTACGGACGACCGGCGGCGTCCGGCGCTATGTCTTCTAACGATCCATTCTCCAGACAACCCTTTTGACGTAATCGGCATAGCTATGAATGATGCGAACGACCTTGTCGGACACATTAGGTGTCGCATAGTCGGAGACGATCTGCAGGGCTCGATCGGTGCCGCGCTCTCGTGCATCGAGAATCGCAATCCCCTGCATGACGCGGTCGACGTCCAGGCCGACCATCATCACGGCTCCCTCCTCCATGCCTTCGGGACGCTCGTGCGCCTCTCGAATATTCAACGCCGGGAGATCAAGAATCGACGCCTCCTCGGTGATGGTGCCGCTGTCTGAAAGTACGGCGCGGGCTCCGATCTGCAGATTGACATAATCGCTGAAGCCAAGCGGCTTCAGCAGTTGGACTTCCGGCCGGAACGACATGCCCCTCGCGTCGATGCGCTTCTGGGTGCGCGGATGGGTCGAGACGATGACCGGCAGGTTGAACTGCGCGGCGACAGCATTGAGCATCTCCCGGAGCTTGGCGAAATTCGTCTCTGAATCGACGTTCTCCTCCCGGTGCGCGCTGACGACGAAATAGCGGCCGGCCTCCAGCCCGAGCCGCGCCCGTACGCCAGAAGCATCGATCTGCGGACGGTAGTGCTCCAGCACCTCGAACATCGGGCTTCCGGTCTTGATGACGCGGTCGGGCGCCAATCCCTCGCGGAGCAGGTAGTCGCGGGCGATGGTCGAATAGGTGAGATTGATATCCGCGGTGTGGTCGACGATTCGTCGATTGATCTCTTCGGGAACGCGGTCGTCGAAGCTGCGGTTGCCGGCCTCCATGTGAAAGATCGGAATCCTGCGACGCTTGGCCGCGATCACCGCGAGGCTGCTGTTCGTGTCGCCGAGGATAAGCAGAGCCTCCGGCCCTCGTTCGGCCAAGACCCGGTCCGTCGCGATGATGACGTTGCCGATCGTCTCGGCCGCCGTCGCGCCCGCAGCCCCAAGAAAGACGTCCGGCTTTCGGATACCAAGATCATCGAAGAAGATCTGATTCAGCTCGTAATCGTAATTCTGTCCGGTATGAACCAGCGTATGATCGCAAAATTGATCGAGCTTGGCTATGACGCGCGACAGCCTGATGATCTCGGGTCTGGTGCCGATGACGGTAAGTACCTTCAGCTTGCCGGTGATCATGAACCCGATACCCTATATCTCATCTGTCTCGACCTGTTGACCGGCCACCGGTTCCGAGCAGCAAGGGCGCGCCCGGCTCCGTCGGATCTACCACACCGCTTCGTCATCCTTCGTTGACGGGTATGCGGCCTGCAACGACGGTGCGGATGTAATCAAGGCTATTGAGCAACTTGATCATGCCGGCGACATCGAGGCGTTCGGTATTGTGAGAATTGTAGTCCTCGCTGATCGAGATCTGTGTCTCGCCCTCTTCGTAGAATTTTGTGTAGTTCAGGTCGCGCAGATCAGGCGGAACACGGAAATAGAGATCGAGATCCTGCGCGCTGGCACGCTCCTCCCTGGAGAGCAGCGTTTCGTACAGCTTTTCCCCGTGACGAGTGCCGATGATCTGGATCGGATGATCGGGACGGCCAAGAACCTTCACCATCGCCTTGGCAAGAACTTCGATCGTCGCGGCCGGGGCTTTCTGGACAAAGATGTCGCCGTTGTCGCCATGTTCGAACGCATAGAGCACGAGATCCACTGCGTCGCCCAGCGACATCATGAAGCGCGTCATGTTCGGATCGGTGATGGTGATAGGCTTGCCGGCGAGGATTTGATCGACGAACAACGGAATGACCGAGCCGCGCGAGGCCATGACGTTCCCGTAGCGCGTTCCGCAAATCACTGTCGATCGCGCATCGAGATTGCGCGACTTGGCGACCATGACCTTTTCCATCAGGGCTTTGGATATTCCCATCGCATTAATCGGGTACACGGCCTTGTCGGTCGAGAGGCAGACAATACGCTTGACATGGGAGGCAATCGCCGCCTCGAGCACATTTTCGGTTCCCACGACATTGGTCTTGACCGCCTCCATGGGATGGAACTCGCAGGATGGCACCTGCTTCAGCGCGGCGGCATGGAACACGAAATCAGCGCCGCGCATCGGGCCGAGAAGACTCGAGTAATCACGGACATCGCCAAGATAGAACTTGAGCTTGTCGGAATTGTAAAATTTGCGCTGATCGTCCTGTTTCTTCTCGTCACGGCTGAAAATGCGAATTTCGCGGATTTCCGACGAGAGAAAGCGACGCAACACTGCGTTGCCAAAAGACCCGGTGCCACCCGTGATAAGCAAGCATTTGTCTTCGAACATTGACGTTCCTAAGCGATCTATCAAAGTTGGCGGAGCTGCGAACAGTTGCGGTCCAGCTCGCTCCGAAAACTGCTACAGAACCCCCCGCGCTTCCGCAACCGCCGATTGCCCTCATATCAGGCTGATACGGGGGTAAAATTGGCAGCCAAAGGCTTGGTTTGAGCGGATCCGACCTGTCATTTGGTCCCGAATGTGGAGAATCCCCCAAAGGCACGATGCAACGGCCGGTTCTGCCATCCCGGGGCAAGCGCGGCATCTAGGAGAATCGGAAGTTTTGTTGGCCCGATCAATCTCTCGGCCTTGACAAGACAGGCCGAGTATTCGGCCGGAACCTGGATATCCGACAAATATTGCGTCGGACGATAGAACGCCGGCACCAGCACCGTGCTGAACGAAGCCCGGTCCCGCGGAAGGTCCACCGAGATGCTGTGATCGAGAGGCTGCCATATGCCTTCGCGCTTCGCATACTGAAGGGAAACCGTCGCCCTGCCCTGCTGACAGCTTTCTCCGCCGAAAGTCAGCAGGATACGGTCTGCGGCAGCGCGCACATCCCATTGCAGGCCTTGTTCCCCAAGCTTGGGGGTCATACTGTCCGGGACGCTTTCGACAAGTGCGCGATATCTGTCGGGCAGCGGCACACCAAAGATCGTCGTCTCGCTTGTGGATGGTTTTGCGACGAGCGCAATTGGCTCTCTCGGCTCAGCCAGCAACGCTTCCAATTGATGTCGCAGGGCGCGATCCTGATACATCGTCATGCCAGCGTATGCCGAAATCAGTCCGAGTGACGCGACCGCGGCAACGATCAAGAAGCGAGGCAAGACGCCACGCAGCCGTGACCATTCAAAGGGAACACTGAAAAACGAGAGAACTGCCAGTATCCAGATGAACTCGAGCTGAAAGACGTGCCGAACCGAAAACTGCACGACTGGATATGTCAAAAGCGCGCCGAACATCAGAAACAGAGCGAACGCTTCACGCGGCCTGACTGCCGCCTCTCGCCAGAAGAACGCGACAAATCCTGCCGCACATATGATCGCAACCCATGAGTTCGCCAGTCGATCGTAGAGCCGATTGAGCAAGCGCGCGATCCACGGCGCCGCGCGCACCGGAACACCTGGATCCAGATTGACACGCCCAGGCGCCACGAGTTCCGGAAATACGATCACCCAGGCGGCGGATTTCAGCGCTTGCGTCGTCACGTCCCCGACGAAATATGGAAGCCAACTGAGCACGTAAGAACCGGATCGTGTCGCAGCCTGAGAAACCGTGTGGCCAAGTTGGCCTTCCCTTTCATCCCAACCCGGATCAGTTGGACGCAAGTCTGCGGCCACGGACGACAGCACGATCTCGTCCGAATAACGCGCTCCAAGCGAATACGGCACAGGCCCCAAATCCAGATAACTCTGGAACGGATCGGACAGGCCCTGCATCAGCAACGTGCCGGATGCTCCGGCCTTTCCGACCCCCAACAGCGGCGCGGCGGATACCAAGGCTGACGCGACGAAAACGGCGATCGTTGCGATACCGACTTTCCATCTCTTCGATCCCGAACCGACCACCAATCCGATCATTCCGATTGGCAACAGGATGAAAACGTCGGAGCGAAAGCCGACCCCCAAGCCTACCGCCACGCCGGAAAGCGCCGCCCACAACAAAGCCATGCGCGGCGACTCGGCGCGAATGGTCAAAATCAGAAACACGAGAGCCCAGATGAAGAATGGCGCCTTGGAGAAGTCCCGAAAATACGGAACCATCGACAGCATGACCGGCGACAGAGCCAGGATAATTGCCCCTACCGCAGCCGGCCATCTCGCGAAAAAGAGACGAACCAGAACGAAGCAACCACACGCATAGGCACCCACCAGCGTCGAGACCAGCGGCCAAAGGTTCGAGTAGCGAATCGACGTCACGCGCCACAAGGCAGAGACCGCCCAACCCAGATAAAGTTGGGAACGAAAGAAAATGCCGGCCGGCTCTTCCGGAGCGATCCCGATCGTCGCGCAGTCGAACACAGCACTGCGCCCGAACAGGAAATCGACCATCGACGCGGGAGTGACCGGGGAACGCACGAAGCCGTAACCACAAGCCGAATAGACCATCTCCGGCATGAACGCCTGATACAAGTACAACATGGTCGATTGGTGAAGCACGGCGGCGCCCAGCACCGCGCCCAACAGGGCGAAACCGACCCCAAGGACCCAGTCGGGGCGGTCAGGCATCGTCACGAATTTTCTCGACATTATAAGGAGACTCACAATCGGGTCGATCTGGGTCCGACCCCCGGAACGGTTCGGCGGCAACACGAGCGCAAATTCGCGGCTGAAGCGGATCGTTTATACATCAATTCGGACATCGACAAGTGAGCGAGCCGCTCTCCGCCGCAGGCCTCACGGCCTAGTCCCGGAGCATCCGCGCTTCGACACGGACGTCGCTGAATTCGCCTCGCGGTCCCCGGAAACCAGCGTCGCCTCCCCTTCTACAGCGACCGGCTTTCAAGTACTGTTGGCTCTTCTATTCCCGACATCCCGGCTGGAGTTGTAAATGTCGCTTAGGGTCACGGCGCGCGAATTCTTGCGAGGAACACTTCATCGTCTTGGCCTGGCGGAAGTCATCGGCTGGCTGCGCCAGGCGAGGGGAAACAGATTCACCATCGACAAACGCGCTCCCGTGCGGGATCGCTTCGCTGCAATCTATCAGAACGATCTCTGGAAGATGAATGAGGGCCAGCCCTCTTCGGGAGCCGGATCAAGCGAGCGCTCGGCACAGAACGTCATTGCGACTCTTCCAAAAGTCATATCCGAGCTCGGCATAACGTCGCTGCTGGACATCGGCTGCGGAGACTTCACCTGGATGAAGAAGATAGAGCTGCCTTGCTCATACACCGGCATCGATATCGTTCCATCCGTCATTGCGCACAACCAGAAGGAGTTTTCCACGCCGCAGCGGAATTTCATTTGCCTGGACGCCATCACCGAAGCTATTCCGGCTGCGGATGCGGTGCTGTGCCGGGAGGTGCTTTTCCACCTGAGCTTTGCGGATAGCATGAGCCTGATCAGAAACGTCTACAAATCAGGAAGCAGGTTCTTTCTGACGACGACAGAACGAGCGACCGGGTACAACTCCGACATCGACAGTGGAGACTTCCGCATTCTCAATCTGCAGATATCTCCATACAATTTCGGGCCACCGGTCATGGAGATTGCGGATGACTCCGTCAGCGTCAGCAGGATCATCGGCGTCTGGCGGCTCGAAGATTTTCCGGCCTGGGCGAAAACCCGTTCGGAACGTGCTGCATTCTGACCCGCAAGGTGATCGAGAGCATTCACGGCGCCATGGCGTCCCCGAAGATGCAGGGCATGGCGGCCCGCAAGCGATGCCGCCTTCGCCCCGGTTGCCAGGCGCTCCCCTCGCCCGTATCGAGATCGTTTGATCCCTAAGGAATCCCGGTGAATGACTTTAAAGGATAGATGGCGGGCAATGGCCGGTCTCGTCGAATCTCCAGGCGGAATCGGCGTCTTGATCTGCCTGTACATTCTCACCGCCTGCTTCTCTTTGAGGGCCGTCACAACTTTCAGCCCCCACTATTTTAGCGCTGCTGCGTTCCATATCTTCTACGACCCGGCCCGCGTGCCGATGGCAGCCGCGGTGGTCGCGGCCTTCGCCTTGGTCGGAATGATCTTCATGGTAGCTCGTTTCAGTTTCGGGTATCTGGTCGGATTCTATCTTTGTTCGATGATCCTCGGCTATCTCTGGCTAAACTGCTTCAGCGACTTCAACTACGATCACCGATTGGCTGGATGGTCTGCGGCATTTTCGGCTGCGGCGTTCCTTGTCCCCGCCGCACTGATCGTCTCACCCGTTGGCAGAGCCTACGAACTGCCCGCCAGAATGTTCGAGCACTTGCTGACCCTCATCCTGCTGTTGTCTTTGCTGACGATCACAGCGGGCGCAGTTTACAATTTCAGAATTGTGGCCATAGGGGATATTTACAGCTACCGTGACAAGCTCGATTTCCCCACCGGACTTAGGTACGCGATCGGGATCACCTCCACCACCTTGCTGCCCTTCGCTTTTGCCTGTTTCGTTGCGCGAAAAAACATTTGGCGCGCGGGCGCGGCGTTGGTTCTCTCTCTGCTGTTTTATCCGGTTACGTTGACCAAGTTCGCTATTTTCACGCCGGTCTGGCTGGTCTTTGTTGCCTTTCTCACCAGATATTTCGGATCCAGGACGGTAGTCATTCTTTCCCTGTTGCTGCCGATGCTAGCAGGGCTCCTGACCTCCATTTTCGTGGTGCTGCCAACCCTCTTTTACACAGTCAACTTCCGGATGATGACCGTCCCGTCGAACGCTCTCGATATCTACAATGATTATTTCTCCAGGCACGAGCTGACTTATTTCTGTCAGATCGGATTCCTGAAGTCGTTCGTTCCATGCGCCTACAACGAGCCGCTGTCGATCGTGATGAACCGGGTCTATGAACTCGGATATTTGAATGCGTCGCTTTTTGCGACCGAAGGGGTCGCCTCTGTCGGCCCCCTGTTTGCACCGATCGCGGCGTTTGCATGCGGCCTGGTCTTCGCTTTTGGCAATCGCCTGTCTGCGGATCTGCCGCCCAGCTTTGTCTTGATTTCCAGCGCAATCCTGCCGCAGGTCTTGCTCAACGTTCCTCTATCGACCGCGCTTCTGACGCATGGGGCCGCGCTACTCTTCCTGCTCTGGTACGTGACACCGCGCGCGATGTTCAGCCAAAGCGGCGTGCAGCCGTCGAGCTGAAGGCGAACCCGCTTGCGGGCGCCATAGCCGATGCGAAGCATCGGCGTTCTTGAAGAACGGCGGCCGAGGGCCACCTATGCCGACCTCCCGTAAGCGGGAGAGGCGAACGAGGCCGTGGCCGGTTGATTCAGTCTAAGCCATTCCGCTTTAGCAGTCTGCTGAAAAACCTTGAATTGGAGAGTTTCTGTATTCGTGCCGGTTCGGTTTAGGGCGACGCGGCGGAGCTGGATGTAATTTTCTAGCCTTGTGTTGGTGGCCTCTGACGCGGGGTGGCTGAGCGGCCAGCAATTTGGGGATTCGGATCAGGTTATAGGCGATCAGATTGAGCAGGAAGTCGGCGGCGACGCGAACGATGCCGCGATGTTTGGTCTTGCGCATGGTGCCGTGCTGCTTGCACCATCCGAAGATGCACTCGAACATCGCCCCGCGCGATTGCGACATGCCATATCCCGGATGCCACGTGGTTCGTTCGTCGATGGCGCTGTTGCGGGTCTTGCCGGCTTTGGTGACGGCCCGGTTCTGTGTTACATGCGGCGTGAGGCCGATGGCGCGAAGGTTGGCGACATGATCGGCGGTATCGTACGCCTTGTCCTCACCGACCGTGATGCGGCGGCCCGCGGCTTTGCGCCTCGCCTTCAGAATGGTCTCCGAAGCCCGGCGTTCGGCGGTGCCATTGGCATGCGTAACCCTGCCGGCCACCGCCAGCCCATGCCGGTTCTCCATGGTGGCGTGGCCCATATAACAAAGCCTGGCCTCCCGTCCGGCCGCCTTGCGATAAAGCCTGCTGTCCGGGTCGCTGGTGCTGGTATGGGTGTCGTTCTTGCGCTTCTGACCGTGAAAGTTGGCGCCGTCATCATCGCCACCGCTGCCGTCGTTGTGACGAAAGCTCTTCTGTGAAGCAGGCTTCGATCAGCGTTCCGTCCACCGAAAAATGCTCGTCCATCGCCGTTCTGCAGCCGCTCCCGGTTCTTGGTGAAGGTGGTCGGGTCCCAGACCGGATCGTCCGGCGACAGCCCCACGAACCAGCGATACAAAAGATTGTAGTCCAGCTGCTCCATCAACTGGCGTTCCGAGCGGATGCCGTAGAACACTGCAGCAGCAAGGCGCTCAGCAATTGCTCCGGAGGGATCGAAGGACGTCCCTCGCTGGCGTACAGTCTCCCAAGGCTGCGGTTCAAATCGCTCAAAACATCCCGGACAAGTTCCCGAACCTTCCGCAGGGGATGGTTCACTGGCACACGCTTATCCGGTGCGATGTACGAAAACAGGCCGCCCTGATCCGTAAACCTGCCGCGCATGATCGCCTCCGCCGATTCGATATGATAAAGTGAATCATCAAGCTCCCTCCGTGGCGAGGGGGTTCTTCAGCAGACTGTTAGTCCACGAACACGACAGTCTTGCGACCGTTGAGGATGACGCGATAGTCGAGATGATACCGGATCGCCCGTGCCAGCACGCGGCGCTCGATGTCGCGGCCCTTGCGGACGAGATCTTCCGGCGTGTCGCGGTGGCTGATGCGCTCGACGTCCTGATCAATGATAGGGCCTTCGTCGAGGTCGCGCGTGACGTAATGGGCGGTGGCGCCGATCAGCTTCACACCGCGCTCATGCGCCTGGTGATAGGGCTTTGCGCCCTTGAAGCCCGGCAGGAACGAGTGATGGATGTTGATGCAGCGGCCGGAGAGCTTGGCCGACAGGTCATCCGACAGGATCTGCATGTAGCGGGCGAGCACCACGAGATCGGTCCCGGTCTCGGCGACGAGATCGAGGATCTGCGCCTCCTGCTCGCTCTTGGTCTCCTTGGTGACCGGCAGATAATGGAACGGGATCCCGCCGAAATCGAGCCCGGCATAAACCTCGCGCGGGTGGTTGGAGACGATCGCAGCCAAGGTCATCGGCAATTCGCCGGTGCGCCAGCGATAGAGGATGTCGACCAGGCAGTGGTCGGATTTTGACACCAGCAGCATGACCTTCAGATGCGCCGCACGGTCGCGCATCCGCCACTCCATGCCGAAGCGTTCCGCGATCGCGGCAAAGCCGGTCTGGAGCGCGGCGAGCTCCACGGCGAGGTCCGCCGCGGTGAAAACCACCCGCATGAAGAACTTCTTGGTCTCGACGTCGTCGAACTGCTGGGCGTCGAGAATGTTCTGCCCGTTATGGGCGAGAAACGTCGACACCGCCGAGACGATGCCGGGGCGATCCGGGCAGGACAGGGTCAGGACATACTGATGGTCGGGCATGGCTCTTGATGAAGGTTTGGGCAATAGGGTTGCGGAACGACCCGCGATTTGCGCCCTGCTCTAGCACCGACGCGCCCCTTGCGCCAATCCCGGCAACGGAGTCAGGATGAACGGACGATTGCGATTTTGACCGACCGGAGCACGCCCATGGCCGACCGCTTGACCGGCACCCGCATCCTGATCCTGGAGACACGCGAGGAAGCGCAGTTCTCAAAGCTGCTGGCCGAGCAAGGCGCCGAGGTCGTGCAATGCCCGATGTTCACCATCCACGACGCGCCGGACGCCGCCCCGGTCGAGGCCTGGATCCGCCGCGCCATCGACAAGCCGTTTAACGATCTCGTGCTGATGACCGGCGAAGGCCTGCGGCGGATGATGAAGCTCGCTCGCGCGCGCGGCATCGACCAGGCCTTTGTCGCGGCGCTGGCCAAGTCGCGAAAATTCACGCGAGGCCCGAAGCCTGGCAAGGCGCTACGCGAGAACGGCCTTGAGCCGCAGCAGACCACGGAGAAGCCGACCACCGAGGGCGTGATCGAGATGCTCGGCAAGCTCGACCTCAGGGGACGCCGCCTCGGGCTTCAGCTTTATCCGGACAAGGATCACAGCACGCTGACCGGTGCGTTGGCCGCGCAAGGTGCCGAGGTCGATACCGTCTTGCCCTACGTCTACGATTCCAAAGCGGCGGACGCCAATTTCGTCACCGCCATCGACGACATGGCGGAGGGACGGATCGACGCCATCGCGTTGACCAATCTCGGCCAGGTCCGGCGCCTGATCGAGGCCGCCAAGACCCATGGCGGCGAGGCGAAGTTGCGCGCAGGATTCGAACGCACGTTGATCGCTTCGGTGGGACCGGCAGTCTCAGGTGAGCTCGCCGCGCACGGCCTGCGCACCGACATCTCGCCTGCGGACGACGCCTATTTCATGCGTCCACTGATCTCGGCGATGGCCGCGGCGCTCGCGGAGCGGAAGCCGAGACAGCAGTGAGGTAAGAGCCCGGCGCAGGGGCGGCCCGCGGCGGCTGCGATTGACACGCGGATCGTCGGCGCTACGTTGCCGAACAGCAAGAAGAAACAACAAGCGCAAGGGAATCGCCGTGACACGAGTCATCGCGCTGTGAGCACAACCGCGCGGCGTTCGGCGCTCGCACCATTCCGCATTCGCAACTACCGCTTCCAGTGGCCGTCCGACTTTCTCACCTCATGGGCGTTCGAGGTCGAGACGCTGGTGCTCGGCTGGTACATCATGGTCGAGACCGGCTCGGTGTTGCTGCTGACCGTCATGGCCTCGCTGCAATATGTCGGGACGCTGGTTGCGCCCGTACTCGGGATGGTCGGCGACCGCGTCGGTCATCGCGACCTCCTGGTCGCGCTGCGCCTCACCTACACCTTGCTCGCCTCGACCATCATGGTGTTGGCGCTGACCCGCCAGCTCGCACCGTTCAACGTCATGATCATCGTCGCGATCATGGGCCTGATCCGCCCATCCGATCTCGGCGTGCGCGGGGCACTCCTTGCCGACATCATGCCGGCCGAGCAACTTGTCGGCGCCATCAGCCTCGCGCGCACGACCCAGGATAGCGCGCGCATTGCCGGCGCGTTGACCGGCGCGGGCTTGTTCGCCCTTCTCGGCATCGGCCTCGTCTACGCCGCGATCGCGAGCTTCTATCTCATCGCAGCAATTCTGATGTTCTGCATGAGCCGGCCGGAAAAGTCGGTCACGACGACGGATCTCCCTGCAAGCAGCGATGCGGTCTCGCGATTGCTGGGTGACCTGAAGGAAGGCATCGTCTACGCTTGGAACGGCCCTGGAATGCGCGCGGCGCTGTGCGTCGCCTTCCTGGCCAACCTCACGGCCTTTCCGATCACCAACGGATTGCTGCCTTTTGTTGCGCGCGACATCTTCCACACCGACCAGACCGGTGTCGGCTATCTCTCGGCGAGCTTTGCCGCGTGGGCTCGCTGACGGGCTCCATCACGCTGAGCCTCGTCAGTGGGGTCCGCATCGCCCGGCTTTTGATCGGCGCGACGCTGGCCTGGTACGCGATGCTGTTGATGTTCGTCGAGATCAGGACTATGCCGGTCGCCATGGCCTGCCTCGTGCTCGCCGGCATTGCCCAGAGCATGTCGATGATCTCAGCGGCCGTGATCCTGATGCGGACGGCGAGCGCCCATCTGCGCGGCCGCGTCATGGGCGTGCGGATGATGGTGATCTACGGCCTACCGATCGGCTTGCTTGCGGCGGGTAGCCTGATCGACCTGATTGGCTATTCCGCCATGGGCTCGGTCTATGCGGTCGCGGGCATCATCGCGATGTCCGCGATCGCGGTGCTCTGGCGCGAGGATCTGTGGCCGGCGCACGCTCCGGCCAATGTGGGCTGACGGACCGCGCCGCCACGCCCTAGACTCCTGTTTCCAACGCCTCGATGACATTCCAGCTCGGCCCCAATTATTGGAGCGTCGGCGCCGCCGCCCACATTACCGGTACGGCCGCAGCTAACACTTTCGGAGGCGACTAGTGGCGGCGCGAAGGCATCTGCATGTCCAGAAAATCAGTATGAGGGGGAGGAGCACGATGACAGAGAGCATCATCATGCGGCAGCAGCATCTTGATGGTGCGCTCACTTCCATGTCACCGAGTAGGTTCGGCCGTTCGAGTTTGGATCGCTGTTGTCGCTGGCGGAAAAGACGAGGCCTTCACCCCGCCAATGCCAATAACTGCCGTTGGTCGCGTGCCACCGCGCGTGCGGTGGCCCGAGCGGATGACCATTCTCTAAAACGACAAGGGTAGATCTTGACGGGCCCCAGTTGACGTCGGCGATTGCATCAAGCTTTGGCGGCAGGTCAGCGTGCCAGGCGGTCTCGTTGACCCTTTGGAAGGGGCCGGACAACTGTGCGGACTTCGGCAGATCAGGCTGGGGAATGTAACTGTAGTGAAGATGGATCGCGACAGGGAAATAGATCGCGAGCACCACAATGATCGCTTTGAGGGCCTGCGAAAGTGTCAATGACGGCGCCATGCAGCGATTACCCGGCGTTGTGATTCCATGGCGTTCCTCAGATTTTAGTTGCCGAAACGAGCCCCACAACCCTCGGCGGAGCCAGGGCTGCTTCGAGCAGCAGAGTAACCAATCCAGTATCTGTTCCGGCCTGTAAAGCCGCCTTCGGGCGGCTTTTCGCTGTCTAGGTCAGCGTTTTCTTGGTTCGAATCATATCATGCGGCGTCGGCGAGTTTGTAGGACCAGGTATGGACGACGGGATGGCGATTGACGTCATCGATTCCGGCGATGATGCGCTGTTTGAGTTCGTGCTTTGATCTGACGCGGATGTGACGCAGGACGGAGCGGGCGAACTTGGAGAAGAAGCCCTCGATGAGGTTGAGCCAGGAGCCGTGCTTGGGCGTGAAGGTAAACTGGAAGCGGCCTGCCGGTCGTGTATCGAGCCGGGCTCTGGTTTCTCTCGATATGTGCGCGGAATGACTATCGAGGATCAACTTGATCGCGGTCCTGGCCGGATAGGCGGCATCGCGGAGCTTGAGGAATTCTACGAACTCTCGGCTGCGGTGGCGGTCTTTGACGAGTGCGTGGACCTTCCCGGTGAGCAGGTCAATGCCCGCCAACGGGCTGAGCGTGCCGTGGCGTTTGTACTCATGATCGCGCGCGAAGGCCGCATGCCCGCCCGGCACTGGCGGCAGATCCGGCGCCGTCGTCGCGATGGCCTGGATTCCCGGCTTCTCGTCGTAGGAGGCGATCGCTACCGGGCGGGCGAGACATTCATGTCCAGCCTCAGGTCCGTGCTCGCGGGCATGGCGGGCCAAAAGCCGCGTCGTCCACACCTCGTGTGGATAGCCATGCTCCCTGGCCTTGTCGCACGCCAGAGACACCAGCCAGGTCTTTGCCGCCGGCGTGATCACCGGCTCCTGGCCCGGTCGAGGGCGCTCGTCGAGCGCCGCCAGCGCACCATCGGCCACCGCCCGCTCGACGCAGCGCTGGACCGTCTGATGATGGGCGCCAAGTCTCTGTCCCACCGCAAAGAATGACGGGGTCTCGCGGTAGGCAAGCAGCATCGCGGCCCGCGACACCTGGCGCGCCGGTTCGCTCCTCGATCGCGAAAGAGCCGTCAACGTTTCAATCTCTTCGTCGGTCATCGCCAACTCGACCGCTTGCCGCCATCCTGCCATGATAAAACTCCTCGTTCAGTCAATTGCAAACGAGGAATCCACAAACAAACATCTCGTTCCATTACTGCCAAGTTCACGGAATCGGTCGTCTAGTCCCCATACCCGCGCAGCCGATCGATATCCAGAATGGTGACACCGCCATATTCCAGCCGCAGCAGGCCCTCCTTCTCCAGCCGGTTCAGCGCTCGGTTGGCGTTCTGGCGCGACATGCCGGACAGTGCGCCGATCTCCTCCTGGGTGATCTCCAGATGCGCGGTCGATTCCGGATAGAGAATCGGATTGAACAGCGAGGCTATGCTGCGCGCGAGGCGCGAGGTGGCATCGAGCGTGCGGTTGACCTCGAGCATGCCGATGAACTGTCCGAGCCGCTCGTTGAGCTGGCGCACCAGGAAGCGATTGAAGCCGACGCTGTTCTCGAACAGCCACATGAAGGCGGAGCGCTCCATCAACGCAACGCGGCTGTCGCGCAAAGCGACCACGTCGTAGCGGCGCAGCTCGTTCTTCAGCACGCTGCCTTCGCCGAACCAGGCGCCTGCCGTGAGCCCCGCAAGGCTCGTCTCCCTGCCGTCGCGCGAAACGCCGCCCATGCGGGCCAGGCCGCTCACCATGCCGGCCCAATAACCAAACTTGTCGCCGCGCATGAACACGGTCTCGCCGGTGCCGTAGGACCGCTCCGTAATCCCGGCGCGCGCCACCTCGATCTCCGCCAGCGTGAGTTCGCGCGACCAGGCGGCGACGCGCTTGAGTTGATCCTCTGAAATCATGATCGAGGGGCCAGCCGCACCGTTTCGTCACCCCATCCTTCTGCTGCACTGCAACACAATTGTTCCGGCCACCATCCGACGAAAGATGCAAGCCGCTGCAGCCCCAAAAACTTTGTCGCAGAATTGTCAGGCCGGAGACATTTCAAAATAGCGCTTTCCCCTATTGAGGGCCACCTCGGGTGATGCGGCTTTTGATCCCAAACGGGTACGAAAGTGGCACGGCTCCGGTCGGAACCATGTGCTGCATGGCCTCACCGGCACGACCGTACTAGGATCGCCCGAGAGGAACGAACGAAGAGCGCCGCTGAACGCGCCATCACCGGGAGGGATTTTTTTGGTGGCTACCAGTCTCGAAGTGCGCGGCGTGTCCTTGCGGTTCGGCGGCGTTCGCGCGCTGACCGACGTCAGTTTCGCCATCAACGAGGGCGAGTTGTTCTCGATTATCGGCCCCAACGGTGCTGGCAAGACTTCGATCGTGAACTGTATTTCCGGCCGCTACAAGCCGACTGAAGGCCAGCTGTTCTACCACGGCCGCGACATCAGCGGCCTGACGCCGAATGCGCGTCCCACGCTCGGAATCGGCCGCACCTTCCAGAATCTCGCCCTGTTCCACCACATGAGCGTGCTCGACAACGTCATGGTCGGCCGCCATCACCTCCTGAACAACAATTTCCTCACGGGCTCGCTGTACTGGCTCACCGGCGCGCGCAAGGAAGAGCTTGAGCACCGCCGCAAGGTTGAAGAGATCATCGACTTCCTCGACCTCCAATCGGTGCGAAAGGCGCCGGCCGGCACTCTCCCCTACGGCCTGCGCAAGCGCGTCGAGCTTGCGCGTGCCATGGCACTGGAGCCGCGCCTCATCCTCCTTGATGAGCCGATGGCCGGCATGAACTTCGAGGAGAAGGAGGACATGGCCCGCTACATCGTCGATCTCAACGAGGAGTTCGGGATGACGGTGGTGATGATCGAGCACGACATGGGCGTGGTGATGGACATCTCCCACCGCGTCATGGTGCTGGATTTCGGCCGTAAGATCGCCGAGGGCGATCCTGCCGCCGTGCTCGCCGATCCCCACGTCAGGCGCGCCTATCTCGGCGAGGAGGACGAGTTGCTGGTCGATCCCGACGATGCGCCGCCGGCCCAGGAGAGCGCGGCATGATGGATTATGCAGGCCGCGTCGCCCAGGCCGACACCTATCCAAAGATGCTCCGGCTTAATGCAAAAGAGCACGGCGACGAGATCGCGCTGCGCGAAAAGGATCTCGGCCTCTGGCGCCCCTTCACCTGGAGCGATTACCAGACCCGCGTGCGCGATTTCGCGCTCGGGCTGATCGAACTGAGCCTTGGCCGGGGCGACGTCATCGGAATCATAGGCGACAACCGGCCGGACTGGGTTGCGGCGGAAGTGGCCACCCACGCGATCGGCGGATTGAGCCTCGGGCTCTATCGCGACGTGCTGGACGAGGAGGCTTCGTATCTGCTCAATTACGGCGAGGCCCAGCTCGTCTTTGCCGAGGACGAGGAGCAGGTCGACAAGCTGCTGGCGCTCGCCGAGCGCGTGCCGCGACTTAAGCACATCATCTATTCCGATCCGCGCGGGATGCGGAAATACGACGATCCGCGGCTGATGTCGGCGGAGAAGTTCGCCGAGCTCGGGCGTGCCCGCGCGACCCGCGAGCCGGAGCTTTACGACAAGCTCGTCGACGCCACCAAGGGCGAAGATGTCGCCATCCTCTGCACCACGTCGGGTACCACGTCGCATCCGAAGCTCGCGATGCTCGCAGCCGGCCGCGTGCTCGGCCATTGCGCGACCTATCTCGCCTTCGACCCGAAGAGCCCGGACGACGAATACGTCTCGGTGCTCCCGTTGCCGTGGATCATGGAGCAGGTCTACGTGCTCGGCAAAGGCCTGCTCTGCCGAATGAAGATCAACTTCGTCGAAGAGCCGGATACGATGATGAACGACCTGCGCGAGATCGCGCCGACATTCGTGCTGTTTGCGCCGCGCGTCTGGGAATCGATCGCCGCCGACGTCCGCGCCAAGGTGATGGATGCGACGCCATTCAAGCAGCACCTGTTCGATATCGGCATGAAATCGGGTCTCGCCGCGCTCGAACAGGGCAAGCGCTCGGGCGTTGCCGACGCCATCCTGTTCCGCGCCCTGCGCGACCGGCTCGGCTTCACGCGGCTGCGTTCGGCCGCCACCGGCGGCGCAGCGCTCGGCCCTGATACTTTCAAGTTCTTCCAGGCTATGGGCGTGCCGCTGCGCACGCTCTATGGCCAGACCGAGCTGCTGGGGGCCTACACGCTGCATCCCGCGGGCAAGGTCGACCCCGACACGACGGGCGTGCCGATGGCGGACAGCGTCGAGATCCGCATCGACAATGCCGATATCCATGGCGTCGGCGAGATCGTGGTGCGCCACCCCAACATGTTTCTCGGCTACTACAAGAACCCGGAAGCGAGCGTCGCCGACATCCGCGACGGCTGGATGCTGTCGGGTGATGCCGGCTATTTCAACGCGAACCGCCAGCTTGTCGTCATCGACCGCATCAAGGATCTCGCCGAGACATCGCGCGGCGAACGCTTCTCGCCGCAATTCATCGAGAACAAGCTGAAGTTCTCGCCTTACATCGCGGAGGCCGTGGTGCTCGGCGCCGGTCGCGATGCGCTCGCGGCGATGATCTGCATCCGCTACTCCATCATCTCGAAATGGGCGGAGAAGAACCGGCTCTCGTTCACGACCTACAGCGACCTCGCCTCGCGCCCCGAAGTCTATGCGCTGCTGCAAAAGGAAGTCGAGACCGTCAACGCGACGCTGCCCCCGGCGCAACGCATCTCGCGCTTCCTGCTTCTTTACAAGGAGCTCGACGCTGACGATGGCGAGCTCACCCGCACCCGAAAGGTACGCCGCAGCGTCATCAATGAGAAATACGAAGGCATTATCGACGCCATCTACCGCGGCTCCGCCGACATCCCCGTCGATACCGTGATCCGCTTCCAGGACGGTACCACCCAGCGCGTGCGAACCACATTGCGGGTCGTGGATCTCGGCGGACACGGTCCCATGGCGGAGGCTGCAGAGTGAACTTGCTTCCGATCCAGGGCCGGCAATCGATCCACCCCTTCCTGCGCAGGCCGGGAGAGGCGAAGGATAGCACCACATGAACACAGCCTTCCTCATCCAGCTCCTGGTCAACGGTCTCGTGGTCGGCACGCTCTACGGCGTGGTCGCGATGTCGTTCGTGCTGATCTACAAGGCGACGCAAGTCGTCAATTTCGCGCAAGGGGAATTGCTGCTGGTCGGCGCCTGGGTGTGCTGGACCCTGCTCGCGAAATACCAGGTGCCGTTCTGGATCGGCATGCCGATGACGCTGGTGTTCATGTTCGTGTTCGGCATCGCGATCCAGGTCCTGATCCTGCGGCCGATGATCGGCGAGCCCATCATCTCCGTGATCATGGTGACGATCGGCCTCTCCACCGTGCTGCAGGCGACGCTGAAATGGATGTTCGGCGTCAACCCGCAGCCGTTCCCGCGCGTGTTCGAGAGCCAGTCGGTCGGCCTGTTCGGCCTCCAGATCCAGACCGTCTATGTCATGAGCCTGGTCGTGTCGGTGGCGATGATGATCGGCATGGCCTGGTTCTTCCGCGCCTCGAAGTACGGCCTTGCGATGCGCGCCACCGCCTTCAACCAGCAAGTGGCGCAGTCGCTCGGCATTTCCGTCAAAAGCGTGTTTGCGATGGCCTGGGCCATCTCGGCCACCGTTTCCGCGGTCGCCGGCGTCGTCGTCGCCGTGGTGAACGGCGTGTCCTCGGGTCTTGCCGGCTACGGCATCAAGGTGTTCCCGGCGGCGATCCTCGGCGGGCTCGATTCCGTCGGCGGCGCGGTGCTCGGCGGCATCATCATCGGGCTCCTGGAAAACATCGCACAATATGTCGACAGCGAGTATCTGCACTGGGGCAATCTCTACGAGATCGCGCCGTTTTACGTCCTCATCATCGTGCTGATGATCAAGCCTTACGGCCTGTTCGGCACCCACGACATCGAGCGGATCTGATCCATGGCCGGCCCTGCCCTCATCCCTGCTGGTGATTTCCGCACCTCTTACGCGGCTGACACCACGATCTTCCCGACCACGACCAGCCGCAACTTCGCGATCGCCGGCGTGCTGGCGTTGTGCCTCGTGCCGCAATTCCTCGGCGGCTACTGGCTCAGCATCCTGATCCAGATCGGCATCTTCTCGATTGCGGCGCTGGGGCTCAACATCCTGGTCGGCTTCACCGGCCAGATCTCGATCGGGCACGCCGCCTTCTTCCTGCTCGGTGCCTTCACCTCTGCCTACATCTCCAACAACGCGCCGATCCCGGTGTTCTTCGCGATTCCGCTCGCGGGTGTCGTCACCGCTTTGGTCGGGCTGATCTTCGGCATTCCGGCGGCGCGGCTGAAGGGTCTTTACCTCGTCATCGCGACGCTGGCGGCCCAATATATCCTGCTCGACTTCTTCTCTCGCGCCGATTGGTTTTCCGGCGGCTCCGTGCCGGCGAGCGCCGAGCCGTTCTCGATCTTCGGCTATACGCTGCGCGGCGACCGGCAATATTTCTATGTCGTGCTGGCCTATGTGCTGGCGAGCTATATTCTCGTCACCAATCTGATGCGCACGCGCGACGGCCGCGCGCTGGTCGCGATCCGCGACCATTATCTCTCCGCGGAGATCATGGGCATCAACCTCACCAAATACCGCACGCTGTCGTTCGGGCTCGCCGCCTTCTTCGCCGGCATCGCCGGCGCGCTCTACGCGCATTACCAGCTCGTGGTGTCGCAGGAAGGTTTCGGCATCGAGCGCTCGATCCTGTTCCTCGCCATGATCATCATCGGCGGCACCGGCTCGATCATGGGCACGCTGATGGGCACGGCCTTCGTGGTGCTGCTGCCGGAGTCCATGGAGTTCATCAGTCTGTCGGTCAAGGGCGGCGCGATCGACAAGGCGTTGTCGCTCAACAACAACATCACCTTCCTGCGCGAGATCGCGATCGGGGTCATCATCATCGCGTTCCTGATGTTCGAGCCGGACGGGCTCGCGCATCGCTGGCGGCAGATCAAGGCGTACTGGAAACTCTACCCGTTCTCGCACTGAGCGCGGAAACTTCACTGAAACAATAAACCGGAGGAACCGACCCATGACAATGAAGGCCCTTTTGAGCACCGCATCGCTCGCTCTTGTGATCGCGGCATTCTCCGCGAGCGCGCAAGCGCAGATCGCGATCGGGCATCTCGCCGATTATTCCGGCGGCACCTCCGACGTCGGCACGCCCTACGGGCAGGCCGTCGCCGACACTTTTGCCTGGATCAACAAGAACGGCGGCATCGGCGGCAAGCAGGTCAGCGTCGACACCAACGATTACGGCTACCAGGTGCCGCGCGCGATCGCGCTCTACAAGAAGTGGTCGGCACCGGACTCGAAGGTTGCCGCGATCATGGGCTGGGGCACTGCGGATACTGAAGCACTGACCGGCTTCCTCGCCCAGGACAAGATCCCCGACATGTCGGGCTCCTATGCCGCGGCCCTGACCGATCCCGAAGGCACCAGCGGCAAGGCCAAGCCCGCGCCCTACAATTTCTTCTACGGCCCGAGCTATTCGGACTCGCTGCGCGCGATGCTGATCTGGGCGGCTGAGGACTGGAAGGCCAAGGGCAAGCCCGGCAAGCCGAAATTCGTGCACATGGGTGCCAACCACCCTTACCCGAACGCGCCGAAGGCCGCCGGCGAAGCCATGGCGCAGGAGCTCGGCTTCGAGGTGCTCCCCCCGCTGGTGTTCGCGCTTACGCCGGGTGACTACAGCGCGCAGTGCCTGAGCCTGAAATCCTCGGGCGCCCACTATGCCTATCTCGGCAACACCGCGGCCTCCAACATCTCGGTGATGAAGGCCTGCAAGACCGCGGGCGCCGAGGTGCAGTTCCTCGGCAATGTCTGGGGCATGGACGAGAACGCTGCCAAGACCGCAGGCGACGCCGCCAACGGCGTGATCTTCCCGCTGCGCACCGCGGTGAGTTGGGGCGGCGATGCGCCCGGCATGAAGACGGTGATGGAGATATCGAAGATGTCCGACCCTACCGGCAAGGTCTATCGCCCCGTGCACTACGTCGCGGCGGTCTGCTCGGCGCTCTACATGAAGGAGGCGCTCGACTGGGCCGCCAAGAACGGCGGCGCAACCGGCGACAACGTCGCCAAGGGCTTCTACCAGAAAAAGGATTGGGTGCCATCAGGCATGGAAGGCGTCTGCGCGCCCTCGACCTGGACCGACAAGGACCATCGCGGAACGTTGAAGGTCGAGCTCTATCGCACCAAGATCTCGGGCGCGACCGACGGCGATCTCAACGACGTCATGGCCAAGGGCACGATCAAGCTCGAGAAGGTCAAGACCGTCGAGCTGCCACGCAAGCCGGAACTGCTGGGCTGGTGAGCCTCGCCGTTTCCCCACACGCAACCGTCATCTCCCGCCTTGTGCGCAACGCGCACTGGAGCGGGGGATCCAGTACGCCGCAGCTTCTCGGTGAATCTCTGGCGTCTCTGGAATACTGGGTCGCCCGGTCAAGCCGGGCGACGACCGCGGAGAATGATGACGCATGAGCGACACTCTCGAAGCATCTCGCACCAAGCCAACCGCAGTCCCCGCACCGCCCCTCCTCGCCGTGCGCAACATCGAGGTCGTCTATGACGACGTCATCCTGGTGCTGCGCGGCCTCAGCCTCGACGTGCCCAAGGGTGCGATCGTGGCGCTGCTTGGGGCCAATGGTGCCGGCAAGTCGACCACGCTGAAGGCGATCTCGGGGCTGCTCAAGACCGAGGACGGCGAGGTCACGCGCGGCGAGATCCTGTTCGAGGGTAAGCCCATCGCCGGCATCGATCCCGACAAGATCGTCCGCCGCGGCATCTTCCAGGTCATGGAGGGCCGACGCATCGTCGCCGACATGACGTCGCTGGAAAACCTCAGGCTCGGCGCCTTCACCCGCAGGGATCGCGAGGTCGATGCCGACCTCGACATGGTCTTCAATTATTTCCCGCGCCTGAAGGAGCGCACGGGACTGGCCGGCTATCTCTCCGGCGGCGAGCAGCAGATGCTCGCGATCGGCCGCGCGCTGATGGCGCGCCCGAAGATGATCCTGATGGACGAGCCGTCGATGGGCCTGTCGCCGCTGCTGGTGAAAGAGGTGTTCGCCATTATCCAGAAGATCAACCGCGACCTCGGCGTCACCATCCTGCTGGTGGAGCAGAATGCGCGCGCCGCGCTGTCGGTGGCAAGCCATGGCTACATCATGGAGCAGGGCAAGGTCGTGCTCGACGGCACTGCCGACGAGCTGCGCGACAACGAGGACGTCAAGGAGTTCTATCTCGGCGGCGCCGGCGACCAGCGCAAGAGCTTCAAGAACCTGAAGAGCTTCAAGCGGCGCAAGCGATGGCTATAGCGTTTTCGAGCGAAGTGGGAGCCGGTTCGCGTGAAGAAAACGCGTCAAAACAAAAGAGCTTTAGCCCAAAACCTGCTCCGCTTCAGTGACTGCGCAGAGAACATGATAGAACGACGACGCAGGAATGGTGTCGATCAGCGATTTGCCGTCGCTGTCGAACTGGTCGTACCAGCCGCCCCGCACGGGATGGCTGAGATAATGCCGTTCGAGCCGCACCAGCGCCACGCGCGCCTCGTCCGCCGCGCCCGCCTCGCCGGACTCGGCCTGCGCAATCCACGCTTTCGCCATCTCGGTCTGCGGCCACAGCCGACGCGTCGAGCGACGGATGTTGCCGGTGTCGTCGCCCTCGTCGACGAGGCAGCCGGTGGCCGTATCGCGATAGCGCAGCGCGGTCGCGAGCAGCTCTGCGCGCCGTTGTCCGGTCGGGCAGCCCGTGATGCGTTCAAACCCCTTCAACAGCCAGACCCATTCGGCCTGGTGGCCGGCCTCGACGCTGACCGGCTCGATCTTCGACCAGTCCTCCTCGAAATATTCTCCGAGCGCGCGCTTCTGCTTGTCGTAGAGATTGGCGAGGAACAGCGCGAAGAATTCGCCGGCGCGATTCTGGAACGACAGATCGTGGGTCGCATCAAAGCAGGCGATCATCGCCTCGAACAGATGCATGTGCGGGTTCTGCCGGCGCGGCAGCGACACCGGCAGGCTTTCGTGCACGCCGCCATGCGGCGAGCGCAGATGGCCGTCGAGGAAGGCGAGCAGCGCGTCGATCTCGGCGCGAATTTGCGCGTCCTTGTCGAGCGCATAAACGGCCGCCAGCGCAAACAGGATGAAGGCGTGGTCGTAGGCATCGCGCCGCGCGTCCAGCACAGAACCGTCCGGCGCCAGCCGATGCACATAGCCAGGCCGGCCGTCGGGCGCCTTCGCTTTGCTGAGCAGATGCTCCAGCCCCTTCAGCGCGATGGCGCGCCCTTCGGGGTACCAGCCCATCTGCGCCGCCTTGGCGTAGCACCAGATCTGGCGGGCCTGCACGAACACCCGGCGAGGCGCCGAGGCATCCGCCGTGCCGTCGCGATGCAGCCGGTCGATGAAACCGCCCGCTTGGCGGTCCCAGCCGACCGTCGACCACAGCGGGATCGCGTCCTCGATCATGCGGCGCTTCAGGCGCACGACGACGTCGGCCGCCTCTTCCGCCGGAATGATGCTCTCGTCCGCCATTGCGTCCTCTCCACGCCCCGCCAATGGCCGTCTGATACCCATGCCAGCGGCGGCGTGCAACGGATGCCAACCCGGAAAGACCTGCCATGACCGCCCATTACGACGCCCTCGAGACGCGCGAGCCAGCGGTGCGCGAGGCCGAGCTGCTCGCCCGCCTGCCGGGCGTCCTGCGCAGCGCGATGAGCGCGCCCGCCTATGCTGAGCGGCTGAAGGGCATCGATCCTGCCTCGGTAACGTCCAGGACGGCGCTGGCGGACCTTCCCCTGCTGCGCAAGTCGGAACTGCCCGCCCTGCACAAGGCCTCCCAGCCCTTCGGTGGCTTCGTGGCGGCGACCCCGGGGTCGTTTGCCCGCCTCTTCACCTCCCCGGGCCCCATCTTCGAGCCGGAGGGCACCCAGGCCGACCCCTGGCGCGGAGCGCGGGCGCTGTTTGCCGCAGGGTTTCGACCGGGCGACGTCGTGCTCAACACCTTCAGCTACCACCTCACCCCCGGCGGCTTCATCTTCGACGCCTCGGCTCGCGCGCTGGGCTGTGCGGTGATCCCTGCCGGCCCCGGCAATACCGAGCAGCAGTTCGAGCTGATCGAGGCCTATCGTCCTGTCGGCTACAGCGGCACCCCCGATTTCCTCAAGATCCTGCTCGATGCCGCGGCAACGGCGAGCCGCGATGTCTCCTCGATCAAGCGCGCGCTGGTTTCGGGCGCCGCCTTCCCGCCCTCGCTGCAGGCCGAGATCAAGGCGCGCGGCATCGACGCCTACCAGGCCTTCGGCACCGCCGATCTCGGCCTCATCGCGTTCGAGACCGAGGCGCGCGAGGGCATGGTCGTGAACGAGGACCTGATCATGGAGATCGTCAAGCCCGGCACCGGCGATCCCGTCTCCCCCGGCGACGTCGGCGAGATCGTGGTGACCTCGCTCGATCCCCACCATCCCTGGATCCGGCTTGCGCTCGGCGACCTCACCGCGGCATTGCCGGGCTCAAGTAATTGCGGTCGCACCAATATGCGCATCAACGGCTGGATGGGCCGCGCCGACCAGACCACCAAGGTCAAGGGCATGTTCGTCCGCCCCGAGCAGGTCGCCGAGATCGGCAAGCGCCATCCCGCGCTCGGACGGCTGCGCCTTGTCGTCACCCGCCAGGGCGAGGCCGATGCGATGACGCTGAAGGCCGAGGCAGGCACATCGGGCGATGCACTGCGCGAGGAGATCGCGGCCAGCCTGCGGGCCGTGACCAAGCTCGGCGGCGCAGTCGAGCTGGTCAGCCCCGGCGCGCTACCGAACGACGGCAAGGTGATCGCGGACGAGCGGTAGAAGATCGCCCACGGACATTGTGTGCGCCCATCGGATGGGCTATTCGACCCTGACATGAGGCACCGTCGGAACATCAGCAATCGCAACACCGCGAGCGGGAAACGCTAGGCCCGTGCGCGTCCTCATCCTCAACGCCGATTATCAGCGCTTTCTCGCCTGGCTGTACCGGCGCCATCCGGGTCTCGAGAATTCGAGCTACGACGCGCAGATGGCAGCGCGCAGCGCCAGCCTGTTCGGCGTGGCCGACTTCTACTCGCGCAATTTCGAAGCCCTCGGGCACACGGCCGCCAACATCCACGTCAACAACGGCTGGATGCAGACGGCATGGGCGCGCGAACATGGCATCGGCGTGACCCCATCGCAGCCGCCGGGCGCCGCCGTGAGCGATGCCATCCCGGGATGGCTGCAACGCGCCGTTGCACCATTCAAGCCGGTGTTGAGGCCGCTCGCCCGCAGAATCGGTTTGAGCCCGCGCCTTGACGCGCAGTCCGAACAGATCCTGCTGGCGCAGATCGAGGACTTCAAGCCGGACCTGATCCTCAACCAGGACCTGTTCCATGTCGACACGCGCCTGGTCCGCCGGATCAAGCAGATCTGCCGCCCCATCATGGTCGGCCAGGTTGGAATCGTGCCCTCGCGCGGCGAGGACTGGTCGGTCTACGATCTGCTGATCTCGCAAATCGCTGCGGTGGTCGATTTCTTTCGTCAACAAGGCGCCCGCTCGGAGGTCATCCATCTGGGATTCGAGCCCGCGATCCTCGACGTTCTTCCGCCTGCACCAGCGCGCAGCATCGACGTCTCATTCGTGGGCGCCGTATCGGCCGATCACCAGCAGCGCGTGGCGCAGCTGGAAGCTGTCGCGCGGCGCTACGATCTGAAACTGTTCGGCAGCGGCCTGCATACGCTGCCCGCCTCGTCACCGCTTCACCGCTGTTACCAGGGCGAGGTGTGGGGCGTGGACATGTATCAGGCGCTGCGAGCCTCGCGGGTGACGCTCAACTCGCATATCGACATGGCCGGACCCGAAGCCGGCAATGCGCGCCTGTTCGAAGCAACCGGTATCGGCGCCTTCCTGCTCACGGACTTCAAGGACAATCTTCACACGCTGTTCGAGCCCGGCCGCGAGGTCGCCGTCTGGCGTTCGGCCGATGACTGTATCGCGCTGATCGATCGCTATCTCAACGATGAGCCCGCGCGTTTGGCGATCGCTGCGGCCGGACAGGCCCGCACGCTTTCGACCCACACGTTCCGCCAACGCGTGAGCACGATCTTGCAGCTCGCCGACCGCAAATAGGAGCCGCCGACGCGCCCTTGACGGTGTGGGCCAAAATGGCCAAAGTGCTCTTGCGTGACGCTATGTCACTACAATTACAGCGTTTTTTGTCGAGGCTCAGATGGAACACGTCGAACATGTTCGATTCGGCGACCAGCTCTATGCGATCATCGTGCGCGCCTCGTTCCGCGAGCCGGGTATCCACTTCTTTTCGTCGCCGGAACTGTCGCAGCAGCTCGCTTATATGAATCATCCGAAGGGCAAGAGCATCGAGCCACACCGCCACAACAAGGTGACGCGGGAGGTGCACTACACCCAGGAAGTCCTCCTGATTCAGAAGGGCAAGCTCCAGGTCGATTTCTACACGGTCGAAGAAAACTATCTGGAAAGCCGCGTGCTCGGTGCCGGCGACATCATCCTGTTGTGCAGCGGCGCCCACGGCTTCCACGTGCTCGAGCCGGTCGAGATGTTCGAGATCAAGCAGGGCCCCTATTCCGGCGAGAACGACAAGACGAGATTCGCCGAAGTTGCCCAGTCGGAAATCCGGGTCAAAGGTCCGGGGCTGTGACCGCGCCGTTCGTTCCCGTCAACACGCCGTTGCTCGACGGCAACGAGGCCGACTATCTCGCCGAATGCATCCGCACCGGCTGGATCTCGTCGGAAGGACCGTTCATCAAGCGCTTCGAGCAGGCGATGGCGGAGGCCGCCGGACGGCGCCACGGCGTCGCGGTGACCAACGGCTCGGTTGCGCTCGACATCGCCGTTCATGCGCTCGGCCTCGAGCAAGGCTCCGAAGTCATCATCCCGACCTTCACGATCATCAGCTGCGCTGCAGCCGTCGTGCGCGCCGGCCTTGTCCCGGTCGGGGTCGACTGCGATGCCGCAACGTGGAACATGACGGTCGAGGGCGTGGAGGCCGCGATCACGCCGCGCGCGCGCGCGATCATGCTGGTGCACATCTACGGCCTGCCGGTCGACCTCGAACCGATCATGGCGCTTGCGCGCAAGCATGATCTGAGGGTGATCGAGGACGCTGCCGAGATGCACGGTCAGACCTATCGTGGCGCGCCCTGCGGAAGCTTCGGTGACGTCTCGACCTTCAGCTTCTATCCCAACAAGCATGTCACCACCGGCGAAGGCGGCATGATCCTCGCCGACGACGACGCGCTCGCCGACCGGCTGCGAGGCTATCGCAATCTCTGCTTCCAGCCGCAGCAGCGTTTCGTCCATGAGGAGTTCGGCTGGAACGCGCGCATGACCAATTTGCAGGCCGCGCTCGGCGTCGCCCAGGTCGAGCGCCTGCCGCGCACGGTCGAGCTCAAGCGCCGGATCGGCCGGCTCTATGACGAGCATCTCGCCGGTGTCGACCGCATTCGTCGCCCGGTCGCCCGCACCAACTATGCCGACAATATCTACTGGGTCTACGGCGTCGTGCTGGACGACAGCGTGCCGTTCGACGCCAAGGAGGCGATGCGCCGCCTCGGCGAAAAAGGCATCGGCACGCGGCCGTTCTTCTGGTGCATGCACGAGCAGCCGGTGCTGCGCCGGATGGGCCTGATGCGCGATGAATCCCATCCGGACGCGGAATGCATTGCCCGTCGCGGTTTCTACCTGCCGAGCGGACTTGCCTTGACCGACGACGAGATCGCGCGCTCCGCACAAGCGCTCAAGGAGATTTTGGCGTGACGGTGTTCGCCGACTACGCGCCCTGGTACGACCTGCTTTATCAGGACAAGGACTACGCGGCCGAGACATCGTTCGTCGAGGCACGCTTGCGCGACCACGGCGTCTCTTCCGGAAAGCTGCTCGATCTCGGCTGCGGCACCGGCCTGCACGCGCTGGCCTTCTCGCGCCAGGGCTGGAACGTCGCCGGCATCGATCTCAGCCATGAGATGATCGCGAGCGCCAAGGCGCGCGCCGCGCAGGCCGGGCTTTCGATTCCGTTCCGGCAGGGCGATGTCTGCGCGACCGGCCCGGAACGCGACTACGACACGGTGGTGTCGCTGTTCCATGTTGCGAGCTATCAGACCAGCCTCGATGCCCTGGCGGCGATGTTTCGCACGGCGCATGCAGCGCTGAAGCCGGGCGGCATCTTCTTTTTCGACTATTGGTATGGCGGCGCCGTGCTGGCGCAAGGCGTCGAGACGCGGGTCAAGGTGATCGAGCAAAAACCGCTGCGCCTGACCCGGATTGCGCAATCCGATCACGACGAACAGGCGGCGACCGTCACGGTGAACTACACCCTGTTCTGCGAGGACACGGATCGCGCCACGATCCACCGCGTCGATGAAGCGCACCACATGCGCTACTGGTTCCCCTTCGAGGTCGAAGCCGCACTCAGGCAATGCGGGTTCGAGCCGGCCGGCAGCCATGCCTGGCTGTCCGACGCTGTGCCGAACACGAAGAACTGGGCCGCCTATTCCATCGCGAGAAAGGCCGCGCAGTCGTGAAGCGCTACCACGTCGGGATTTTTCTCGAGCTACCGCTCGACGTCGGTGGCGGCTTCCAGCAGTCACTCACCGACATCATGTGGATGCGCGACTGGGCCAGGACCGCCGATATCGACGTCACCATGTTCACGACCCTGCCCGAAAATGTTGCGATCCTCGCCGATCTCGGCGTCAACAGCGTGTATCTGAAGCTTGGCTGGCTCGACCGCCTGTTCCTGTTCCTCAAATATTCCGGTGCGTTCGACCTGCTGCAATATACCATGCGGGTCTGCGCGCCATTCGAGAAGAAGCTGATCAGGGCCGGTATCGACATCGTCTATTTCACCACCACGTCGAACTGGAACCTGGTGCTCTACAAGCTTCCGTTCATCATCACGATCTTCGACGGCTGCTTCCGCGACAGCCCTGAATTTGACGAGGTGCGGGAATTCGCCCAGTTCGAGCGCCGCGACATCGTGTGGCGCAGCGCCGCCACCAAAGCCGCAGTGGTCGTCACCAACGCCGACGAACTGGTCGACATGCTGTGCCGGCGCTACGCCATGGAGCGCGACCACGCCGTCTGCATCCCGTTCTCACCGTCGTTCTACGTGTCGCGAACAGGCGCGCCCGATCAAGCCGCGGACACCTCAATCCTGATGAAGTACGGCATCGAGCCCGGCTACCTGTTCTATCCGGCGCAATTCTGGTCGCACAAGAACCATGCAACCGTCCTGCTTGCGATGCGCCTGCTCTGGGATCGGGGCGAGAGGCACCGGCTCGTGCTGTGCGGCTCCGATCGCGGCGCGCGCGCCGCGTTCGAAGAGCTGGTGGCACAGCACGGTCTGGGCGATTGCGTGCACATTCTCGGCTTCGTCCCCTCCGCGGAGCTTGGCGCGCTCTATCGCGGCGCAAGTGCGCTGGTGATGGCCACCTATTTCGGCCCCACCAATCTGCCTCCACTCGAGGCGTGGGCGGTTGGCACCCCGGTGATCTATCCGGAAGCCTTCCAGGCGCAAGCCGGCGACGCAGCCATCCTGTTCGACTATGACGATCCGGCCTCGCTCGCGAAAGCCATCGTGAAGGTCGGGTCGGCCGAAGAGCGCACCCGGCTCGCCGTCGCAGGCAAGCAACGGCTTGCCTCTTGCGCGGAACGGATCGACGAAGGGCATCAGCAGCTTGCCCGGCACCTGATGCGGCTGCGATATCGCCGTTACCCTCAAATCTACTGACGGATCAAATTACCCCTGCTTCAAGTCGGCACCGCCGCCAATACGCGCAGGCGCACGCGCCCGATGAGCAACGAGCTCGCCGCGACACTCACGACGACGAGCCAGATCGTGCATTCCACCAGGAAGTGGAGCATCCCCGTTCCCGGCACCACGGCGCGGATCGCCAAGCCTAGCCCCGATCCACCGAGCATGATCGTCACCATGATCGCGATCAGCACCAGCATGTAACGAAGCGGATGGGCGAGCGTCTGGCGCATGATGACGAGCGTCAGGATTCCGAACTGGGTCAGGAGATCACTCGCCACGATCGCGATTGCCGCGCCGAGGGGTCCCAGCCTGGGAATGAGCAACGCCGACAGGATCAGAAATGCGATCAGCTGCAGCCCCTTTGTGCGAACCAGGAGATCGCCGCGATTGCTGTGATTGGCAAAGACGAACGCCATCAGCGAGGGCGCAACGACGGCAGAACCGAGCAGCAGCGTGATGGCGAGCGTAGCGTCGTTCGGAATGCTACCATGCGTCCACAGGGCGAAGAAATCCGGCCAGAAGGGCAACAGCCCTGCGACGATCAGGCTGGCCATCGCGGTCACGAGCAGCGAGCCCTTTGCATAGAGCCTGCGCAGCCGCACCTTGTCGCCAATCGCATGGTCGTGACCGAGCTCGGCGCCGATCGGCAGCGTTATCAGGATGCAGAGGCCTCTCAAGAAGCTCGAGATCACGCGGACCAGGCCCCATTGCGCTACGGCCACGCGATCGGTGACCATCGCACTGACCAGCAGCATCGGGACGTTGGCGAGTGCAAGCTCGGTGAGGTTGGCGATGAAGAAAGGAAAACCAAGACCGAACTGCCCGCTGCGCCAGCGCCAGGACAGGGACGCAGTGGAGCGGTCACGGCCACGCCGCAGGAACGGCAACTGGCGTGGCGCGTCATAGGCAATCAGGAACAGCGCAAACAGGATCTGCGTCGAGACATAGGCAATCGCGACCGCGAGCAGGCTGCCGAACCAGGCGACCGCGACGAGCTGCCCGACCTGCCCGAGCGCCAGCGCCACATTTTGCGACCACACGGCCCGGCCGTATTTGCCATGCACGCGATAGAGGCCGGAAACCAGATTGGCCGGCAGCGCGAGCAGCGTGCCGACGGTGATCGCGAGCATTGCCGTGTCGAAGGTCGGCAGCCCCCGAAATCCGAGAACTGCGGCGGGCGGAAACAGCTCGGTGCCGACGATCAGCAACGCACCGAGCACCACCACGATCCGCAGGTAGATCCGCATCATGCGCGCGTAGAAGTTCGCCGTGCGCCCATCGCAATCGACGCAGGATTTGAAGGCGAGAAAGCGGTTGATGGAGCGAAGCTGCAAGCCGCCATCCGCGACGATGACGACGTTCCCGGCCGCAAAGAGGGCAAGCCAGGCCGCGAGCATGTCGCTGCTCCAGAATTGCAGGAATGCGGGAATGAGGAGCAATTGCTGCGTCAGCGCTAGAAGCATCTGCACCAGGTTTGCCGACCAGCCATGAATGAGCCGGTGAAGGCGGCCGCTGCCCTCTTTACTTTTGGGGCCGCCCATCCTGCCTGGCGCATCAACTTGCGTGTCGGTCAAGCCGCATCCTTCCCTGCGAAAACGCGCCGCGATCCGTCGCGAGTGCCCGCGATGGGATTGCGCCTTTCCACCGGACTGCACACGATCATCCGTTGATTTCCGTAACGGGAAACGTCAATGTGGATTCGAACCAGAGCGTTTAGGGCTGGTCTTAAGGAGGTTAAACGGCTTAGGCAATGGCATCAGAGTTCATCTCGTTCAATCGGCCCTACGCGACCGGGCAAGAGCACGGCTACATCCAGAATGCGCTGGACAGCCGTCACGTGTCCGGCGATGGTCGCTTCACCAAGCTTTGCCATCAATGGATCGAGCAGGGAACCGGATGTGTGCGGGCGTTGCTGACGCACTCCTGCACCTCGGCCCTCGACCTTGCCGCGATGCTGCTCGACCTCAAGAGCGGCGACGAGGTAATCATGCCCTCGTTCACCTTTGTCTCGACCGCGAACGCGTTCGTGCTGCGCGGCGCGGTCCCAGTCTTCGTCGATATCCGCGAAGACACCCTCAACCTCGACGAACGGCAGATTGAGGCCGCGATCACCCCGCGCACGCGCGCGATTGCGCCGGTGCATTATGCCGGCGTCGGCTGCGAGATGGACGCGATCGTCGCGATCGCGCGGCGTCACAATCTGCGGATCGTCGAGGACGCGGCCCAGGGGATCATGGCGAGCTACAAAGGCTCGCCGCTCGGCGCCATCGGCGATCTCGGCAGCTTCAGCTTCCACGAAACCAAGAACATCATGTCGGGCGAAGGCGGCTGCCTGCTGGTGAACGATCCTGAGTTTGCGCTGCGCGCCGAAATCATGCGCGAGAAAGGCACCGATCGCGGCCGCTTCTTCCGCGGCGAGGTCGACAAGTACACTTGGCAGGATATCGGCTCCTCCTATCTGCCGAGCGATATCACCGCGGCTTTCCTGTGGGCCCAGCTGGAACAGGCCGAGTATATCACCCGCGAGCGGCTCGCGATCTGGGACAGATACCACGCCATGCTGGCTCCGCTCGAGCAGCGGGGCTTGCTGCGGCGCCCGATTACGCCCGCTCACTGCCGACACAATGGCCATCTCTATTACGTGCTGCTGCCGCAAGGCGCCGACCGCAGCGCCGTGCTCGGAAAGTTGCGGCAAGCAGAAATCCAGGCGGTCTTCCATTACGTCCCGTTGCATTCAGCGCCCGCCGGGATGCAGTACGGACGCGCGCACGGTGATCTGTCGCGCACCACCGATTTGTCCGAACGCCTGATCAGGCTGCCGTTCTGGGTTGGCCTGCAGGAGCAGCATCAACAGCGAATTTGCCACACGCTCGGAACGATTCTCGGACGGTAGCGCTCAGAGCCCGTCCGCCTCGCCGTTCTTTGGCATCGCGCGCGGCACGAAGGGCGCGAACGAAGTGCTGGCCGTCGTCGGCATCGTCAGCTTGCCGCCGCTGTCCGCAGGCGCACCGGCCGTTGCGGGCGGCCCTGCCGGTGCGGACGATCCGTCAGGCCGCTGCAGCGCCAGCACCTCGCTGCGATCGCCCTGCTTGAGTGTCACCTCGCGCGGCTGGACCGAGGCCAGCGACCAGCCGTCCAGCGATTCGCCCTGCCGCATCCGAATGATCTTCTGGTCAGTGCGGTTGACGAGGATCGCGATCGCATCACCCTCGCCCACCACGGCCCCGACCAGCATTAGCGGCGGTGGCGCCTCGACCGGCCTCGGCGGCGGCGTTTGGGCCTCTTCGGCCCGAGCGGCTGCAACCGCGCGCGGCGGCGGCCGCCGCGTCGCCGAAAAAATCGGGCGCTCCTGGGTCCCCGTCAGCGCCGACAGCGGCACCGACCAGAGCGGATTTCCGCGAGGCGCAGGCTTGCTCGTGGCCGGCGAGGGCCGGGCAATCGGTCTGACCGCACCGACATCGACGCTCTCGGCAGGACTGCTGGCGGCATCGTCAGGCAGGATGTCCATGCGCGACGAGGTCGCCGCTACGCTTTCAGTGATGCCGAAGACCGCGCACAATGCAGCCAATCCGACCGATCTCAGCCACCCCGACATCGAACTCCCCTGCGATCGGCCAGCGCGCGGCGAGCCAGAGGCAGCAAACTAGTTCTGATAGGCCTCACGATCAACCCGCCGCCATCCCTTTAGACCTGCCTAGACTTGGCTGGAACGGCTGCGCCGTCTGGCATGTTGCGATGCATGAAATTGTTGCCCAATGGCCACGATCACTGAAATTGCAAACGAAACGGCCGGGAACTCCATGCAAATTGATGGCCGTTCATTGCGGCCGGTTGCGACGCCATGAGATCATGGCGCCGGGGCACGCTGTTAGCGCTGGCTCGATTGCGTTGATTTATTTTGGCGGTTTGTGAAGGCCGATGGCAGGATCGATCATAGCGCGCGGAAGGATGGATCGCCGGCTGCGCGCCATCGTCCGGCACTCGCTGGCGACCCTGCTCGCGACCACGGCGCTCGGCGTCGTCGCCGCGCACGCCGTGGACGCCACCTGGAGCGGCGTCAGCAGCGACTGGACGGATCCAGCCAACTGGTCGTTCCCCCCGAGCGTGCCGGACGGGACCGCGACGTTCACCAGCACCGGCGCCACCTCGATCGACAACTTCAACGGCATCGTCACCATCGGCACGCTCCAGTTCACGAACACCGCGCAAGCCTACGCATTCACGCTGTTCAACCCGTTCATCATCAACGCAGCGGGTATCATCAACAATTCGGGCAACACGCAGACTTTCGAGGTCACCTCCGGCAACAATCTGGTCTTTCAGAATAGCAGCACCGCGAACGGGGGCGCCGGGCCGGTGGCCATCACGAACGATGCCGGCGGCACCGTCAACTTCATCCAGAACAGCACGGCCGGAAACGTAACCCTCACCAACAACAGCTTCGTCACGTTCGAGGATTTCAGCTCGGCCGGCGGCGCCTTCATCACCAACAACCTCAACGGCCAGATCGATTTCTTCACCAGCGCCTCGGCCGGCACCGCGACGATCAGCAACGCCGCGGGAGCGTCGCTGAACTTCCACAACAACACCACCGCCGCCGGCTCGACCATCACCAACGACGGCACCGCGACCTTCGACGGCTCCGCCACCGCCGGCAATGCCACGATCACCACCAACAACGCCGCAACCACGAATTTCACGGGCACGTCGAGCGGCGGCAGCGCTCGCTTCATCACCAACGCCGGCGGCACCGTCGATATCTCGGGCCTGACCAGTGGCGGCATGACGTCCGGGTCGATCGAAGGCGCGGGCAATTACGTGCTCGGCACCAACACGCTTACCACCGGCAGCCTCAACACCTCGACCCAGGTCGACGGCGTGATCTCCGGCAGCGGCGGCGGACTGACCAAGGTCGGCACCGGCACGCTGACGCTGACCGGCGTCAACACCTACACGGGCGCGACGACGGTCTCGGCCGGAACGCTGGCGCTGTCCGGCTCTACTAGCATCCAGAGCTCCAGCCTCGTGACCGTGAACGCGACGCTCGACATCTCCGCGGTCTCCCTTAGTTTTGCCGCCGTCTCGACGCTGGCCGGCAATTCCAGCGGCATCGTGAACCTCGGCAGCAAGGCGCTCGTCCTCGTCAACGCCTCGACCGAGTTCGCGGGCGTCATTCAAGGCACTGGCGGAATCGACGTCTCCAACGGAATTCAGACGCTGTCGGGCGTGAACACCTATACGAACGCCACCCAGATCGACGCGGGCGCGACGCTGGCGCTAAAGGGTAGCGGATCGATCGCGAGCTCCGCGTTCGTCGGCTTCGCCAATGTAGGAGCAACGCTCGATATTTCCCAGACCACGTCCGGCACATCGGTTGCAGGGCTCTTCTCGCTGGCGCGTGAGGGCATCGTCGCGCTGGGATCGAAGACGCTGACGATCACCAACGGCAGCTTCTTCGGTGGCGTGATCCAGGATGGCGGCATCGCCGGCGGCACCGGCGGCAACCTTGCAATCGCCAACGGCGCCACGCAACAGCTTTACGGCACGAACACCTATACCGGCACCACGACGATAGCGAGCGGCGGCGAGCTGGATCTCATCAATTTCGGCGGCAACGGCAGCATCGCGACCTCGAGCAACGTCATCGCCAACGGCTTCTTCGACATCACGGGCCTGAGCGGCGGCACCTCGATCAAGTCGCTGTCGGGATCCGGCAACGTCAATCTCGGCGCCAACACGCTGACCATCACCAACGGCAACGGCACTTTCGCCGGTGTCATCGGCGATGGCGGCGCCGGTGGCGGCCTCACCATGGCTGGCGGCACTGAGACGCTCTCCGGCGCCGATACCTATACCGGCGCGACCATCGTGAACGGCGGCAAGCTTGTCGTCGACGGCTCGATCGTCAGCGCGTCCACCGTCAATGCCGGCGGCACGCTCGCGGGCGCCGGCAGCGTCGGCAGCGTCGCGGCCAACGGCGGCACGCTTGCGCCGGGCAGCGCGGCGAGCCCGACCGGGACGCTGACGATCAACGGATCGCTGAGCTTCACGGCGGCCTCGACCTATATGGTGCAGGTCTCCTCCACCACGTCCAGCCTCGCTAATGTCACGAGCGCAGCCACGCTCGGCGGCGCGACGGTGAGCGCGATCTTCGGCTCCGGCACCGTCAAGAAGCAGTACACGATCCTGACCGCGGCCAGTGGTTTCGGCGGCTCAGCCTTCAATTCGGCCGTCGTCTCCAACATGCCGTCGATCAACGCGACGCTGAGCTACGACAACAACAACGTCTTCCTCAATATCGGCGTCAACTTCACCCCGAGCGGCGGCAGCCTTACCGTCAACCAGCAGAACGTCGCCAACACGCTGACCAATTTCTTCAATTCGACCGGCGGCATTCCCGCCGCCTTCGCCGCGCTGACGCCTGCGGGCCTGACCACCGCCTCGGGCGAGCTCGGCACCGGCATCATCCAGTCCGCGATCAACGCCGACGGCCAGTTCCTCAACCTGATGCTCGATCCGACTGTCGTCGGACGCTCGAGCGGCTTCACGAAGGCCGGCAGCGTCGCGCAGTTCGCCGACAGCGATGATGCGGCCGCCTACGCGTCGATGCGCCCGGCCACCGCGCGCGAGCGCGAGGCCTTTGCGATGGCGACCAAGGCGCCGCTGCTGTCGTCGCAGCCGATCAATCGCTGGAGCGTCTGGGCGGCCGGCTATGGCGGCTCGGCGCAGGTCGGCGGCAATGCCGCGGTCGGCTCGCAGGACCTCACCGCGCGGGTCTGGGGCGGCGCGGCTGGCGCCGACTACCGGATTTCGCTGGACACGCTCGTTGGCTTCTCGCTCGGCGGCGGCGGGCTGAACTACGCGCTTGCCAACGCGATGGGCGCAGGCTCCGCGGATCTGTTCCAGGCCGGCGTCTATGGCCGGCACAATTTCGGCCCGGCCTATATCGCCGCCGCGCTGGCCTATGGCTGGCACGACGTCACCACCACTCGCACCGTAGCGCTGGCCGGCGCCGACCAGCTCCAGGGTCGGTTCAAGGCCGACACCTTCTCGGCCCGCTTCGAGGGCGGCTATCGCTTCACGACACCGCTGATCGGCATCACGCCCTACGCAGCCGCGCAGGTGACGAATTTCAGCCTGCCGAACTATTCCGAAGTCAGCCTCAATGGCGGTGGGCTGTTCGCGCTGAACTATGCCGCGCAGTCGCTGACCGACACCCGCTCCGAGCTCGGTCTGCGCACCGACAAATCTTACGCGATGCAGAACGGCGTGCTGACCCTGCGCGGCCGCGCCGCCTGGGCGCACGACTACAATCCGAGCCGCGCCGTCACCGCGCTGTTCCAGACCTTGCCGGGCGCAAGCTTCGTCGTGAACGGCACCAGGGTCGACGCCGATTCCGCCCTTGTCAGCGCCAGCGCGGAAATGAAATGGCTGAGCGGCTTCTCGATCGCCGGCACCTTCGACGGCGAGTTCTCCGGCAACGTCACCAGCTATTCCGGCAAGGGCGTGCTCAAGTACAGCTGGTGAGCCGGCGTCCTACTTCCCTGCCTGCCACTGGCCGGAAACACCCAAAATCATCCTGACGCGGCCGGTGCTGGCCTCGTTCAGGGCCGTGGCTTGGGGCACCTGGACGTCGAGTTGATCGACGAACAGGAACGGCATGCCGGCCTCGAGATCGTACAGCACCTTCTGCAGCGCGGGCTGCTCCAGCTCACAGCTGACGACGAGGCCGACAAAGCCGTCCTTCAGTTGCGCGCCCGAGACGTCGACCTGAGAGGACTGCACCGAGCCGCCGACATTGGCGACCGCGGCCGCAACCCGCTGCAGCAGGTTGGCGCCGGCGACCGTCACCGTCGGTCCCTCCAGGAACGGCGTGCCGGGATGTTCGGCCGAGATCGCCGCGGCATTCTTGGCGGCGCCCTTGCGGCCGCGCAGCTGGTCGAGCAGGTCGGAGGTCTGCGCCAGGGCTTGGCGGTGGGCGATGACGTCGGCGATCGACAGGCCCGCCGTCAGCAACAGCCCGGCCGTCACCGCGACATAGAGCGTGACCGCGATCAGCGGCGAGGCGGCGAGCCACCGCGCGACCGCGTTTCCGCTTGCCATCCCGCCGCTGCTCATGCCGCTTTTCATGCCGTTTTTCATGGCGCATTCCTCGGCTCGATCTGCGCCTCGATGTGAAAGCGCTCGCCGGGATCGGTGGAGCTGCGCGTGGTCGGGGCGTAGAAGGTCGCGCGGGTGAAATGCTGGGACTGCTCGATCAGCGGGATCAGCGAGGGCGCATCGCGGGTGATGCCGGCAATCTGGAGCTTGTTGCCGGCCAGATGCATTTCGGTGACGTAGGTGTGGTCCGGCAGCAGACGGCTCAGCGATTCCAGCACGATCACGCTCGCCGGCGTGTCGTACTTGCGCCGCTCCAGCAGCGCCAGCGGCGATCGCTCGCCGCCGTCGGCACCGCGGATCGCGGCGCGGCGCTGGGTGATCTGTCGCTCGAGCTCGCTCTCCTGCGCGCTCAAACTGTCGGCCAGATAGCCCGCGAAGATCGAACCGAGTACGGCGGCGATCGCGGCGATGGCCAGCACCGCCTGCAGCGTCCGGCTCAACCGCACCGGGTCGATCGCGCCGCGCGACTTCTGCTCGAACACCTTGATGCGCCCGCCCTCGGCCGGCTCGGTCAGAACCGCGATCGCGGACGGATGAAATCCGGACACCGCCTCGACATAGCCCATCGCCAGCCGGCGCGGTGCGGCCGCGATCATCGTGGTGATGCCCTCGCTGCCCTGCGCCACCGGCGCGCTGCAACCGAACACGGCGTCGCCCGCGCTCCACGGCGTCAGCCGATCGATCTGCGCGCGCACGATGCCGTCGAGGAAATCGGCCGCGCGCGCCGGCAGCTCCAGCGGACGGAACAGGAAGCGCGCCGGCCGCAGCACGATCTCGACGCGGCTGCCGCGGACGATCTGCGCCAGATTGGCGGACGCAAACTTGCCGTCCTCGAACGCGATCTCCTTCGCCGCGTTCTCCAGCTTCGCAGCCTCCAGCGCGAAGGTGCCGCTCTCATCCTCGATCAGCCGCACCAGGCGCGGCGACACCATCCGCTCCAGTCCAGCGACGATGGCACCGGCCACCGTGCCCGTCCAGGCGTCGACAATGGTACGGATAGAACTGAGCGAGCTCATCTCACAGAGGCTTTCCGGCGGAGCCGTCGAAGGCATTGTGCCACGACAATACACGATAAGGCTCATCGCCGCTTTCGAGAAGCAGGATGACAATCTCGGCCGAGCTCTGCCGGTGCGATGGCGCCTCGGCGGCAACCGTCACGCGGTAGGCCTTCGAGCCCTCGATCGTCGCGCTGGCGCTGCCGGCGAGCCCAATCAGGGACCGCGGGTCTAGGTTGGGATCGGCACGGTCGCGCAGCAGGCGTTGCAGGGTCTCCGGCGTCATAGTCGGCAGCGCCGCCACCACCTGCGGCGCGGCATCCAGCACGTTCACGGTGCGCATGTTGCTGAACACGGTGACGAAGGGCAGCACGCGCTCGATCACCGCTGACGGGATGCCGCGCACCAACCACAGCTCGTCGCTGTGCGGAAACGGCGCGTGGCGCGGCAGGTAGGGCGCGCCGAGCGTGCGGTAGTAGGAATCCTCCGGATTGTCCTGGCCGGTCTCCGTCGACGACCGCCACGCCAGGATCCGGTCGGCGTAGTCGGGCGCGTCCGACGCAGAGACGCCGAGCCCCGTCATCAGGCCTGCGAGGACGGCTTTCGGCGCCATGTTGAGATCGATGCGCGCGGCCTCCGAGCGGAACGTCACGGCCACCCGGCCCGCCCCGACGCGGGCGTTGAAGGTGCCGCTGGTCGGGCGCGTTGCCTCGCCTTGCGCGGTCAGCCGGTAGGCCGCGAGCTCGAGGCCCGCATTCATCAATGCATCGGCCTGCAAGCGGTCGGTGTTAACGGCGACCGTGACCGCGGTGTTGGTGACATAGGTCAGATAGATCAGCGCGAGCGTGGCGAGCGCAGCCAGCATCCAGAGCACCGCGATGACGATGAAGCCGCGGTCATCGACAAGTATTTCCTGGCGAAGCGCGCCCCGATCATGCGCCGCGGTGCTCACAACTGCTGCTCCTCTTTTTTCTCCGCCTGTTGCGGCCTTGTGCCCGCCACACAGGTCGTCGGATTCTTGGCCCGCGCGCATTCGGCCGGCGCCGTAATATGCGGCAGCACGGCGGCCGAGACCGCCAGCACCTGACCAGTGGCGCCGTCGCGCACCGTGATGCGGATGCGATCCGGCAGTTGCGACTGCCCCTGCCAGGTCGGCTGCCACTGCCTATCGGGCCCGGCATAGGCAAAACTGACGCGGAACGGCGCGCGGATCAGCACCACCTGGTCGACGAAACGGATCCGTCCGTCGGTCGGCATCGGCTGAAACGGCGCCCGCTCACGCACCAATGCCAACCCCCGCGCGTCGGCCTTCTCGATCAGGCGGATGAATTCCAGGCCCGGGCGCGCACTCGGGCCGAGCGCGGTGCGCAGGAAGGTCACCGATAATTCGGCACCGTCGAACAGCGGCACCCTGGCGTCGCCGTTCACGGTCATCTGCTCCGCGACGGAGAGATCGGCGACGATGCGGTCGAGCCCGGTGGCGAGACGCTCCGCGCGCTGCACCCGCGCAATACCGCGATTCCAGTTCGGCAGCCACTGTGCTGTCACCGTCGCGAGCGCGGCCAGGATCACGGTCATCAGCAGCGTCGCCAGCAGCACTTCGAGCAGAGTGAAGCCCGCCTCGGAAGCGCACGCGCGGTGCAGGCGTTTCCTGACACGTTTCATGACGCGTTTCTTGGCGCGGATCATTGCGTCGACCTCGGCACCAGCTTCACCGTCGTAACCTGGATCGCGCTACCGTCGGCGCGCTGGAGCCGCAAACTGACTGCGAGCGGCACGAAGCGATCGGTGGCGGGATTGCCGCCGGCAACATTCATCGGCGCAATATCGACGCGCCAGCGGCTGCCGGCGAGCTGCCCGCTCTGCCGGCCGAGTTTCAGCAGTCCACGCGCCGGCAAATCCGCAAGCAAGGTCTCGGCCGTGCTGGCCAGCGCCAGGTGCTGGTCGATCGAGCGCGTGCCCTTGGTCGTGACTGATATGACCGAGCCGATGGTTCCGAGCACGATGGCGATGATCGCGAGCGCGACCAGTGCCTCGATCAACGTGAAGCCGGCGGCGCCGTCAGAGCAGCTTCTGCGGGACAATCTCGACGCCTCCGGTCAGCCAGTTGACGCGCACCTCATAACCCATGCCGGGCCGCGCCAGCGCGATCGTCCCGCCGCACGACATGCCCGACGGAAAGAAATCGATCGACCGCCCCGTGGCGCGATCGGCGCAGCGCGAAGCCAGCGTCGCCTCCATGACCACGTCGCGCGGCAGGCGGATGGTCTGCCCAGTGACACCGGAGCGGATCGCGCGCGCCTCCGCATCGACCTGGGTTGCGACCCTGACCTGACGGCGCAGCGCGCTGTTGCGATCGGATTTCAGCAAAGCCGCGGTCTCGACCGCGTAACTCTCGAGCTTCGCCCGCGTCGTCGAGCGTGGGATCGCCGGCAGAATGATCGCCGCAAGCAGTCCGATGATCGCGAGCACGCACAGGATCTCGATCAGCGCGAAGCCTTCTGCATCGAAGGCTTGCACATCGCGAACTGGCTCAGCGTGCACCGCTGACAATGTCGGCTGCCGTTCCACTGCCGCCTTCCTGACCGTCTGATCCGAGCGAGATGATGTCATAGGGACCGCTGGCGCCCGGCGACCGATAGACATAGAGGTGGCCCCAGGGATCGTTAGGCACCACGCCGCCGCGCAAGTAAGGCCCGTTCCAGCCGGTCTGGTTGTTGCTGCGCGTCAGCCCGGTGAGGCCCTCATTCGACGTCGGGTAGCGGCCGAGATCGAGATAGTAGAGGTCGAGCGCGCTGGAGAAGCTCTCGATCTGGATTTTCGCCGCCTTGGCCTTGGACTCGCTGAGATAGTTCAGCACCCGCGGGCCGACCAGCGCCATGATCATGCCGATGATGGTGATGACGACGAGCATCTCGACCAGGGTGAAGCCGGCCTCTCCGCAGGGGGCGTGCCGCAGGCGTCGCCTTGACGATGGATATCTGGTCACTTCATGCCCCTCCCATTACATCCGTCTAGCCGACAATCTGGCTCACCGACATCAGCGCCGTCATCACCGATGTGATCAGGCCGCCGACAACGAGCGAGATCGCGATGATCGCCGCAGGCCCCGCAATGCCGACCGCGCGGTCGAGCGTACGCTGCAGCTTCACCTCATAAAACTCGGCGACCCGGCCGGACAGCATCGGCAACTGCCCCGTCTCGTCGCCGAGCCTCAGCATGCGCACCGCCATCGTCGGCAGCGCGTCCGTTTCGGCGAGCGCGTCGGAGAGCTTTGAGCCATGGCGGACTCGGTCGGCAGCATCGCTCCAGACCGCGGACGGGCCCGTCGTTGCCATCATGTCGATCAGGATGCGCAGCGTAGTGGTGAGGTTGACGCCGCTACCGAGCAGCAAGCCGAGATTGCGGCAGAACAGCGCCGTGCGGTACGAGCGCATCACGTTGCGGATCGCCGGCAGCCGCGTGATCGCATTGGTCATGCCGCTGCGGACGCGCTCCTGACGCAACAGCAACCAAGCGGCGAGGATCGTGGCAGCAAGCCCGGCCAGCACCGCCTCTGAATTGCCGCGCAAAAACGTCGAGATGTTCAGAAACACGCCGACGATCGGATCGACCTTGGCGCCGAAATCCTGCAAGACGCTGGCAAATTGCGGCAGCACGAAAGTGAGGAAGAACAGCAGCACGCAGCCAGCCGCGCCGAGCACGAAGATGGGATAGCGGATCGCATCCGTCAGGCGCCGCTTCAGCGCCTCGCCGCGCGCGCGTTCGCCGGCCAGTACCTCCAGCACTTGGTCCAACGATCCCGATGCTTCGCCGACCCGCACCAGCGCGATGTACATCGGTGGAAACAGCCCCTCATGTCGCGCCAGCGCCTCGCCAAAGCTCTCGCCGGAGACGACGTGCGCGCGGATGTCGGCGACGACGGACCTCAGCCGTCCGAAATCCGGATCGGCGGCGAGCAGCTCCAGCCCGTCATTGATGCGGGCGCCGGCGCGCAGCAGCAGCGCGAGGTCGCGGGTGAAGATGGTGACGTCCTCGGCCTTCGGCCTGTTAAAGAGGCTGAGCGCGCCACGCGTCGCGCCGCCCTCTTCCGGCGTGACATTGTCGACCAGCACCAGGCCGAGCCGCTCGATCCGCTGCGCCACGTCGCCAGGCGCAGGCGCGGCGATGGCCCCGGAGACCAGTTCGCCATTGGCATTGAGCGCGCGATAGCGATAGTTCGGCATGGTTCTACCGCACCGTCGTGACGCGGAAGACCTCAGGCACCGTCGTCAACCCGGCTCGGCATTTGGCGACAGCATCCTCGAGCATCGTCGTCATGCCGCTCCGCATCGCGGCGGCGTCGATGGAGTGGGAGTCAGTCTGCGGCCCGATCAGCGTACGGACCTCGTCGGACATTTCCAGGATTTCGAACACGCCGTTACGGCCGCGATAGCCGGTGCCGCCGCAGCGTTCGCAGCCGCCGGCCTCGTGCACGACCTCGCCGCACTTGAAGCCGATCACGGCAAAGCGCGGGTCCTTGGCGAGATCGGCCTCGGTCAGCGCGTGCGGCACCTTGCAACGGTCGCACAGCATTCGAACCAGCCGCTGCGCGACCACCGCGCGCAGCGTCGACTTGAGCAGGAAACCCTCGATGCCGAGATCGATCAGGCGCGGCACGGCCGCAGCCGCTGTCTCGGTGTGCAGCGTCGTCAGCACGAGATGGCCGGTGAGCGCGGCGTGGATCGCGATATGCGCGGTCTCCGCGTCGCGGACTTCGCCGACCATGATCACGTCGGGGTCCTGACGCACGAAGGCGCGCATGGCGGATGCGAAGGTCAGGCCGATCGACGGCTTGACCTGGGACTGGTTGATGCCAGGGATCTCGTACTCGACGGGATCCTCGATGGTGAGGATCTTGCGGGTCGGCTCGTTGAGGATCGACAGCATGGTCGCAAGCGTGGTGGTCTTGCCGCTGCCTGTCGGCCCGGTGATCACGATCATGCCATGCGGCATCGCGAGCAGCCGGGTCATCACGTTCTCGTCGCGCGCGCCGAGCCCGAGCTTGCTCATCTCCAGCAGGCCGCGGTCTCGTGGCAACAGGCGGATGACGGCGCTCTCGCCATGCTGCGTTGGCATGGTGGCAACACGGACGTCGAGCTCGCTGCGTCCGACGCGGACACGCGCCGCGCCGTCCTGCGGCAATCGCCGCTCAGCGATATTGAGGCTGGCGAGGATCTTGATGCGCGAGATCAGCGCCTGCGGCGGGATGCCGTGCGGCGACGGTAGCGCGCGCAACAAGCCGTCGACGCGCATGCGCACTACGAGACCAGCGCGGAACGGCTCGACGTGGATGTCGCTGGCACGCAGATCGACCGCGCGCTCCAGGAGATCGTTGAGCGCGCGCACCACCGGCGCACCGCTGGCGAGATCGCGCAGGCTCTCGATGTCGTCGTCGGACTGCGCCGCGCGGCCAGTGCTTTGGTCTGCATTTGCATCGTCGGCATCGGCTCGTTGGTCTAGGACTGTCGTAATGTCCTCATATGACGCTACCACGACATCGACCGGCGTTCCGAACACGATTTCGGCGGCACGAACGGCCGCCGTGTCGGAGGGATCGGCAACAGCCAGGCGAAATCCACCATCCGGCGCGCCAAAGGGAAAGATGGTGGATTCTCGCAGGAATCGCCGCGAAAAACCTTCGAGGCGGGGCGTGGTCGTGAGCAGTTGTGGAAGGCTCATCCGCGGCAGAGCAAAATAATCGGACAGCTCGTCGGCGAATTCCGCCGCCGACAGATCAGTAGCCTCCCAAAATTCGCGCAGCGGACGCGTCAGTGCCGGATTGGCCGACCGTTCCACACGGGCATGCGCTCGCGGCGGCAGCGAATATTTTTCCAGGAGGTGCTGCCTGAAGCTATCGGCAGAACGGTCGCGCATCGCATTCACGGCGTTGACCTTGTTACTTGAATACAACAGCTTTGGCGGAGCACGGAAGGTCCTTTGCCCTTGACTTATTTCTTAGCAAAAACATAATCGTGCGGCAAATTATTGCGCGTCCGAGCCAAGGGGGATCGGATGCTTTATTCTCGCAGCGTTGGTAGGCGTATCTTGTTTGAAGTGGTCCAGCCGCTTTTGCGCCTGCGCTCAGCGTTGACTGGTACGCTTGTCCTTTTGTCGTCCGCGTTCCTGCTCACCGCCTGCATCGTCACAGCCGACCAATCCGTCGAAGCGGACCCCAAGGATCCGCGCGCCCAGGATCTTGTCGACAAGATCCGCGCCCTCGATCTCCAGCCGCGGCAACCTGCGGATGCAGGGGCAAGCGGCATCGGTCAGGCGAAATCGTCCAAACCTGCGATCTATCTCAGCGATAGTGCATCGCCGCAGGGCGGCGGGCTTGTCGAGCGCGACGATGGCGGCGGCAGTGGTTACGATCTCAATTTCGAGAACGCCCCAGTGGCGACCGTCGCAAAGGTCATCCTCGGTGACGTACTCAACGTTGGCTACACCATCGATCCCCGCGTGCAGGGAACCGTGACGCTCGCCTCGGTGCGTCCGGTGCCCAAGGCGGATGCGGTCTATGTGCTGGAGAATGCGCTGCGCATGTCCGGCGTGGCGCTGGTGCGCGACCGCACCGGTTATCGCCTGCTACCGGCGCCGGAGGCCGGGCCCGGCGGCATCGACCGCTCGGCAAGCACCGAAGCCGGCCAGGGCATCACCGTTGTGCCGCTGCGCTATACGTCGGCACAGAACATCTTCAAGCTGCTCGATGCTTTCGGCGTGAAAGCCTCGACCATGCGCCCCGACAATTCCCGCAACACCCTGATCGTCAGCGGCAGCGGAACGGACCGGGCGACTGCGGTCGACACAATTCTGTCATTCGACGCCGACTGGATGCGTGGACAATCGGTCGGCATCTTCCCTGTGCGCAATTCCTCGCCCGAGCCTGTCATCGCCGAGATCGAGAAGATCATGGATTCCGGCGAAGGCGGCATGGGCCAGAACGTCATCAAGCTCCAGCCGATCGCACGGCTCAACTCGATCCTCGTGGTGAGCCAGAAGCCGGAATATCTGAAGCGCGCGCAGACCTGGATTGCGCGACTCGACCGTTCCGATACCGACGGCGTGAACCTGAAATCCTATCCTTTGCGCTACGGCAATTCCAAGCTGGTCGTGGCGATGCTGAACGACATGCTGTTCAACCAGAGCGCGACGAGCAGCTCGACGCTCGACAGCGGGTCGAGCCAGGTCGCGCCCGGTGTGGGCATCGCGACGTCGACCTCAACTAATCCTGTCGCCTCACTGAGCGCACTGCCGACGGCTGCGTCCGGCGCCGCGACCCCGGTCACCGGAGCTCCGGGATCATCATTCGGCGCCCGCCCCGCGCCTGCCGCGGCCGCAACACCTGCGCTGGACAACAGCGCCGGTGGATTGTCGGGCAACGGCAACGGTGCGAAGTCCGGCATCAACGGCATCCTGCAGAACGTGCGGATCACCGCCGACGTCACCAACAATGCCGTTCTCGTCTATGCCAACCAGGACGCACAGCGCGTCGTCGAGCAGACGATACGCCAGATCGACCGGCCGCAGCGCCAGATCGCGATCGAGGCGACGATCGCCGAGGTGACGCTGAACGACCAGTTGAATTACGGCGTGCAGTTCTTCCTGGCGAGCCAGAAAGGTTCGATCTCCAACACCATCTCCGGCGTCAGCAATGCCGCGACTGTTGGCAGCGGTGCCGTCGAAGCGGCGTCCAACGCCGTCAACGCCGCGTCCGGCGCGCTGCTCGGACGTGTCTTGCCGGGCTTCAACTTCCTGATCGGCTCGGAAAACTCGCCGCGTGTCATTCTCGACGCGCTGCACGGCGTCACCAATGTCAAGGTGTTGTCGAACCCGTCGCTGGTGGTGCTCGACAACCAGCCGGCGACGTTGCAGGTCGGCGACCAGGTGCCGTTCTCGACCGGCACCGCAACGGTGCTGACCGCCAACAACACCGTGGTCAACACCATCGACTACAAGAACACGGGCATCATCCTGCGCGTGCTGCCGCGTGCCAATGCCAACGGCAATGTCGTGCTCGATATCGAGCAGGAAATCTCGAGCGTGGCCGCCGGCAGTGCCAACTCGCTGACGCCGACGATCTCGCAGCGCCGTGTCAAGAGCTCGATCGCGGTGACGAGCGGACAGACCGTGCTGCTCGCCGGCCTGATCAGCGAGACCGAAAACAAGCAACGCCAGGGCCTGCCGATCCTGGATTCCATTCCCGGCATGGGCGACGCCTTCTCGCACCAGACCACTGCGCGCGCCCGCACCGAGCTGATCCTGTTCATCCGCCCGACCGTCATCAAGGACGGCGTCGATGCGCATGTCATCGCCGAGGAGATGCGCAGCAAAATGAACAGCCGCCTGGTCGGGACCAGCAATCCCGTGGTCACCGTCAGCCCGCCCAAGGCCGCGCGCTGACGGCGTGACCGGGGAAGATGCGCATGACGGGATACGCGCTCCGCTCGTCGTCAGCCTCGCGCTGCTCGTCGCCGTGTTCGCAAGCCTCGTCACTGCCCCCGCCGCGGAAGGCCTCTATGGCGCGTTCCTGGCCGCTCTCATGCTCGCCATCGCGGCGAACGATGCCCGCCATTATCTGATCCCGAACGAGCTGACCGGGGCCGCCTTCGCGCTCGCCCTGCTCCGCGCTGCCGCCTTCGTGCCCGATGTCGGTGCCGAGGCGCTGCTCTGGCCGGTCGCGCGCGCCTTGGCCGTGGCGCTTCCGCTGCTGCTGCTGATGCTGGCCTACCGGTACTGGCGCGGCCGCGACGGGCTCGGGCTCGGCGACGTCAAGCTCGCCGCCATCAGCGGGGCCTGGCTCGACCTCGCAACGGTGGCTGCGGTGATCGAGCTCGCGGCGCTCCTTGCGATCGGTGTCTATGTCGCCAATGCTGCATTGCACAGGAAACCGCTGCGCGGGACCGCCTTCCTCCCGTTCGGCCTGTTCCTGGCGCCGTCCATCTGGATCGGCTGGCTGGGCGAGACCTGGTATCTGAACTGGCTCGGCGGCTGGCTCGGCTAACTAAAGCCTGACGCGCTCTCAGGGTGAATCCTCATCGTGGCGCAGGCGCGGGACATCCCGCCGGCTGCCATCGCCTACTATGCATGGGGTTGTTTTCGACTTTTTGGTCGGAGGGGTCGTGGAACCCCAGGCGCCCGGCGTCACGGTTCGCGGCTCGGCGCCCATTGCAGCGCCCGCAGGCGGGCTTGGGCGATCTCCCCGCGCGTCATCTTGGTGGTGACGGCGTCGCGGATCCGGGCCCGGGACTCGCGCATCCGCGGCGGCGACGCGGCGGTCGACAGGTTCAGCCATTTGGAGGCTTCGACGATGTCCTGCGGCACGCCCTGGCCGCGATCGTAGAGCAGCCCCAGCGAGTATTGCGCGCGGCTGTCGCCCTGCTCCGCTGCCCGCCGGTACCACATCGCAGCTTCCGTGTAGTTCTGCGGCACGCCGCGGCCGGTCTCGAACAGGAAGCCGAGATAGGACTGCGCCGCCACGTTGCCGCGCTCAGCCAGCGGAATGAAGACGCGTACAGCCGTCACATAGTCCTGGCGATGGAACGCCGAGATGCCCTGACCGAGGGATTGGGCCTTTGCGCCAGCGACGCATACGACCATCAGCCCAGCGACGCCAAACGCCAAAAGCGAACCTCGAAGCCTCAGAACGCGGCCGCGCCCGCTCTGATCGGGACTAATCATGCTCATCATCCAGCCTTCTCGTCGGTAACGCCCGGCAGACTATTCTGGTCCCTTAACGGAATCCATGCCTTCGCTCGAGTCATCCGCGCCAGTCAGCATTGCCAACGATTGTTCATTCTACTATGACCCGGATATCCATCGGCACGAACCGGCGATCTGCCAATCGGTCGTGATGGGCGGCCGAGACAGCGGAAATTGCTCCGATCCGATCAATGGATACGAACATTTCGACCAGCCAATTGATGCCGGCGGCAGCGCGCCGACATGGCGACGCGCGGTTGGTCCGCCATCTGCTCATGGCTGCCGCGATCTCGATCGCCTGGGTGGTCCTGCTCTGCGCAACCTTCGATCCGAAATGGGATACCAACGACGACGTCGGGATGTCGATGATTGCGCACGGCTACGGGAGTGTCGACTACGGCTCCGATCTCCTGCTCTTTTCTAATGTAGTGTGGGGTCTCATCGTCCGTAGTCTTCCCTCGATCGATGATATACTCGGCTATTCCATCGCAACGTTGCTGGCGTTGACGTTGGCAGGATCCGCAGTCGTCTATTTCCTGCTCCGCGTCAGCGTCAGGCCGATCGTCGCCGGTTTGATCCTGACGGTCGCTTTCACGCGTCCGATCCTGTTCCCGCAATTCACGGAGACAGCTGGACTGCTGGCTATCGCGGGGGTGCTAGGGCTGCTGGCCTATGATCGCCACAGATCGGCTTTCGATCTCGTGCTCGCCTGCTGTCTGGCGTTCCTCGCCTATCTCGTCCGCGACCAGGAGCTGGCTCTGGTGGTCGCCGTGGCCCTGCCTCTGGTGCCGTGGCGGAAACTGGCCGCGTCCCGCGCCGCACGCATTGCGGCAGCGGGGCTTGCGATTTGCATGCTCGCCGCGACCGTCGCCAACGTCCGTGCATACTCGTCGCCTGAATGGCAGACATTCCGCCAACAGAACCTCGCGCGGGCCCCGCTCACCGATTTCGGTGCTGCCAAGTTCATTCTGGAGCGACCGGACCTGATGCAACGTCATGGCCTGTCCCCAAACGACATTGTGCTGGTGAGCCGCTGGTTCTTCGTCGACCCGCATCTCTCCAATCCGGAGTTACTGTGGGCACTCATGAGGGAGATCCCGCCGCGGACGGCCCTTGAGAAGAACCTCACATCCAGCGTTTCTGACCTTTCCTTGCTGCTCGGGCCCCAGCTGCTAACATTGACGCTGCTCGGGGCCGCGCTGCTGATGATCTTGCTGCAACCGCGCCTGTTTGTCGCCTGGTTCATCTGCCTCGCAGCCTTTCTTGCCTTTACGGCGGCCGGACGCAGCCCCCCGGTTCGCGTCTGCCTCCCGCTCTTGGCTCTTCTAACCATCGCCGCGGTTACGATGGATATTCGAGTGCCGCGATGGAGACGCCTCATCCTGTTCGTCACGCTGCTCGCCGGCGCTCTCGTCAATACCTGGAATCTGGTTGGCGAGGCCATGGCAAGCGATAGAGCCGTCGCGCAGGCCCGTCAAAACAGATTTGTCTCGCCGGAATCAATATTCGTTTGGGGCGCCTCGCTGCCCTATGAATTGGTGTTTCCCTTGTTTACACGTGAGCGGGACGTTCATTCCACCCGGATCTACGGGCTGGGCGTACTGACCCTCGCGCCCTACTCCGTACCCACCGCAGACGAGGCGAGAGGTCAAGGGTTTCTCATACGATTGCGCTCTCAGGCCGGCATTCCCCTGATCGCCAACGCTTACGAGGAATCTCTTCTAAACACCTATTGTGTGGAGCACTACGGGGCGCCGCTCAAGACGTCGGTTGCAACGCGAACTCCACTGTGGACGATAAAGAATGCAAGCTGTGCAAGTTCGGCTCAATAGGTGTACCGGGCCCTGCCGGCAGCCGACGTGAGGGGTGCTGGCTCGGGAGGCCTCGCCGTCCGAACCGGTGCGAGCGGCGAAGCCAACCGACGCATTCTTGAACGTTTGACAACGTGACTTCTGACAGGATACCGAAAGTGCGCATCTCGATCATCCAGTCCTGCTACATTCCGTGGAAGGGTTTTTTCGACCTGATCGGGCAGTGCGACGAGTACGTCATCTACGATCGTATGCAATTCGTGAAGCGTCACTGGCACAATCGGAACCGGATCAAGACCGCCAATGGCATCGAGTGGCTCACGATCCCCGTCATCACCAAGGGGCGCTTTAGTCAGCCGATCGACGAGGTCTTGATCGAGAAGCCCTGGGCAGAAAAGCACTGGCGGGCGCTGGAACTTGCGTACCGTCACGCACCGTTCTTTGACGCTCTGGCACCCCGCGTGCAAGCTTGGTACGAGAGGGCCGACAAGGAGAGGCGTCTAACCGACATCAACGAGCTGTTCACGCGTGAGATCGCAGGACTGCTCAGCCTGAGGACTCGGATCGTCAGGGATACCGCCTATCCGGCAGACGGCGCAAAGACTGCGCGGCTTCTCGCGATCGCGCAGGCCGCGGGCGCCAATTCCTATCTCAGCGGCCCTTCCGCACGCGCCTATCTCGACGAACCGCTTCTCGTCGCGGGCGGGGTCACCGCGGAGTGGATGCGCTACGACGGCTATCCGCAATATCCGCAGCTTCACGGCGGATTCGAGCACGCCGTCAGCGTGCTCGACTTGTTATTCCACACCGGTCCCGAAGCACCTCTGTTTGCTCGCCGTGAGGTCACGGCCTGACGCCGACCTGCGGTGAATAAAACTCCCGGGACCAGGTCCCGGGATTTGTCATCAGGCGCCGCGATTCACCGCATTGACGGTCAATCGACGGGCACAGCGTCTATTGCTCGCCGAGATTGCTGACAGCGCCGCCGGCCGCCGAAGGCGACGTTCCAAGGGCCGTATTCCCCTGCATCCGATTGTTGCCGTAGGTGATGGACACACCGCTGAATCCCGTCGCGTTGAACGACACGTCGGAGTTCGACAGACGGATGTTGCTGGCGGACTGCACACCGGTGCCGTTGCCAGTGATCGAACTGCTGTCGACATTGACCGCGCCGCCGGCGTCCGCCTCCACGCCATTGGTGTTGCCGGAAAATACCGAGCGCGTGACCATCGCACTGTTGCCACTACCCGCCGCGATGCCGAATAGGTTTCCAACTGACTCGGTGCCATCAACGATGGCCTTGTTCGGGCCGGTCGCGCCGAGAGCTATTCCGCTGCCGGTATTGTTGCTGACGATGGTATTGCGAATGTAGAGCTGGGTATTGCCCGCGGTTCGCGCGTCGCTGATGCCGGCTTGCGAGAACTGGGTGATCACGCAATTCTCGATCGAGACCGATGCCGCGGAGAGGATCCTGACGCCGTTGAGACCGGGGGAAGCCGTGCCCGCGAGACCTTGAACCTGGATGCTGCGGAGGGTGACCTTGTCGGTCGTAGCCGCATTGATGACGATGCCGTTCGTGCCTGCGACCAGCACCGATCCGATGGTGGAGCTGCAGTTCAGCGTGATCGACTTGGTAATCGTCAGTGCGCCGAATCCGCCCGGATCGAGGCAATTGATCTCTCCGAAGGCTGCGGTCTTGGAGATCGCGCCTGCGAACGTCTTGCACGGAGCGGTACGGCTACAAGGATTGGCGTCGTCGCCCACGCCAGACACCCAAGTGCGTGACGCCTGGGCATGGGCCGGAGCCGACGCAAGCAATGGTAGAAATAGACCGATGGCGAATGCGAGAAAGGCTAAACGGCGCATAATGAACCCTCCTTGTTGACCGGAACTTCCTTCCAGCCTGCTGAAATGAATGCAGTATTCGTCGAATCCGGAGCTGCCCCCCGGGATTGTGTAGTTCGGCATTTTCGGGAAAGGAACAGGCATGACAATCGCTCCACAGATTGCAGCCCGACGGGTCGATGGGGGTGGAAGGTTAAGCAAACAACAAAATTTCGGGAGTAGATCAAGCCGAGGTCGCAGGTCTTCGCCGAATGACGGCACCGCACCCTGCTGCTATGTCCCCAAAATGCGACAGCGGTTCAATGCTCGTGCACTTTTTTCGCACACCACCCTCGGGTTGATTCCGATCACGGCGCGTTTGCGCCCCCGGCACACTTGCCGTATGAAAGGTAGGGCTCGCGGTCACTCCGCATGCCCGTAAGGTGTTGCAAGTCCACGGTGTTTACTAACCGTCGCGGTTCCCATAGAGAAGCTGATGCAGACTGCAGAGTTGACTGGATACAGCGACGCAACACCGTCGTTCCGCGCAACCGGACTGCCTCGGCCCGGGTTGCAAATGGCAATTACTGCGGTGAAACGCCGGGGGGGCAGGAATCGCTCGCGTCCAACGGATTTCCCTGAGCGGGAGCTCTGGAAATGAAGATCTCGATTGTCACCACGCTCTATCGGTCCGCCTCCTATGTCAAGGAATTCCATCGGCGCGCGATTGAGACGGCGCGCAAGATCACCGAAGACGTCGAACTGATCATGGTGAATGACGGGTCCCCGGACGATAGCCTGGAGATTGCATTGCAGGTGCAGAGATCGGACCCACGCGTCGTCATCGTCGACCTTTCCCGCAACTTCGGACACTACAAGGCGATGATGACTGGCCTAGCCCACGCTTCGGGCGAGCTCGTATTCCTGATCGACAGCGACCTCGAGGAGCAGCCGGAAGATCTTGCCTCGTTCTACGAACGTTTTCGCCGGGACGATTGCGACGTCGTGTACGGTATACAGCAGACGCGACGCGGCGGTTTTCTGGAGCGCACTGGAGGCGCGGTGTTTTTCGCACTGGTCGATGCGCTTGGCGACCGCCCGCTGCCTCGTAACCTCGTGACCTCGCGATTGATGACCGCCGCCTATGTCAAGGCGTTGGTCCGCCATCGCGACCGGGAATTCGTCATGTCCGATCTCTGGGAGATCACCGGTTTTCGCCAGATCCCGATGATCGTCGCAAAGCTCTCGAGCTCGCCGTCGACCTACTCGATCTGGCGGCGGATCGATCTTGCGGTGAAGCACCTGACGACCTCGTCAACCCGGCTGCTGTATCTTGTTTTTTATACTGGGCTGTCGATCTTCATCACCTCGATAGGCGTTGTGATCTACTTTCTGTTGCGTTACCTCACGAATGGAATCGGGGTGAGTGGATTTACCTCGCAGATCATTTCTCTGTGGTTTCTCGGAGGACTCATCACACTGATCCTCGGCATTTTGGGTATCTACATGGCTAGCATCCTGGCCGAAACCAAGCGCAGGCCCTACACCATCGTGCGCTCCGTCCACCGCTCATCCGACCCGCCTGCCGGGAAGCGAATGCAGCCCGTTTCCGTCCTTGATGCCAAAGGCTCGGAGTGACAGACGCGAGACAAGAACGAATCCTGTCCGAGGTCGCCGCGTACTATGCCGCAAGGCTCAAGGCGCACGGCGCGACGTCGCGCGGCGTCGATTGGAACGGAGCCGAATCGCATCAGATTCGCCACCGCCAGTTTCTCCGGCTGATCGAGCACGAACTAGACGGATCGGTCATCGATCTCGGCTGCGGTTTTGGAGATTTTCTAGGATTTCTCAGAAGCGTGGGCCATCGCGGACATTTCAGTGGGTATGATGTCGCGCCCAGCATGATCGAGACGGCTCGCAAGCTTCACGGAGACGGCGATGACCGGTGCTGGCATGTCGGCGCTTCTCCGGAAGCAACGGCCGACTTCGCCATCGCCAGCGGGATATTCAACGTCCGGGGGGAGGTCGGGGACGACGTATGGCTAGGCTATATTTGCGAAACTCTGGACGTGCTCGCCCACGCCGGGCGCAAAGGGTTTGGCTTCAACGTCCTGAGCCTGTCGAGCGATCCTGACCGGCGAAGACCGAACCTGTACTATGCCGACCCGACGGAGATGCTCGGCTACTGCCTTTCACGGTATGGCCGGTCTGTCGCGCTCTTGCAGGACTATGGACTGTACGAATTCACCGTTCTGGTGCGGCATCCGGAGGTGAAGCCTTGATCGACGCATCCTCATCGACAGACTGCCCGCTTTGCGCGGGCGGCGCTGTCGCACTAACGCTCCCGCATCCGAGCCGATCGATGCTGAGCGACGGAAGGGTGATACCCCGCGCACTCGCCAAAATGTCTTGCCTGACCTGCGGCTCGACTTTCCACGCGTCGAGTACGGCAGAAGCCGACATTCGCGCCATTTACGATGATGGCTACACGCTCGCCTCGACTGCTCCGAAGTCGGATGCCGCCCGGGCGCGGGCGTACGGCGACTGGATCCGCACTGAATTCAATCCAGCGAAGGCCGTTCTAGAAATCGGCTGCGGCTCGGGAGCTCTGCTGTCCGAGCTCCTACGAATCTGGCCCGATGCGCATGCCTGCGGCTTGGATCCTGCCTTGCCGGCGACGGCCGGATCACAGCAGAGCATCAGGCTTGTTCGCGGCTTTGTCGATGATGTCCCCTCCGGCGCCGGTCCCTTCGATCTAATAGTCGCAGTCAATGTTATCGAACATACAATCGACCCGAGCGCCTTCCTTCGGTCGCTCCGTGATCATCTTGCCCCGAACGGACGCATCGTCATCATATGTCCGGAGGGACATTCGCCGAACGTGGAGTTGCTGTTCTTCGACCATCTCTACAGCCTGACGCGAGAGGGTCTTCGGATCTGCGGCAGACGCGCGGGGCTGCAAGCGGAAAGGCAGATGTCGGCACCGAGCAACATCGGCGATTTCCAAATGTTGGTCTTCACTGGGCAGACCGATGATCGCGACACGCCTCCAGCGGATGACACCGATCCAGCACGGCTTCGTTCCGAGCGGCGGTCCTATCTGGAGAGCTGGCGAATGCTAGACCAGTTTCTCCTCGAAAGGTCGCGATCCGCTGTGGACCTGCTGAGCTTCGGTGCCGGCCAGACGGCGGCCCTGCTGCGGGCTTATGCGCCGCAAACCTGGGCGCGGGTCGCCTCGCTCGTGCTCGACGATCCGACCGAGGCCTGGAATCTTGGGCGGCCTGTTGCATCCTATCGGGATGCAGTTCAGAATCCCGGCGGGACCGCGCTGATCGCGACCACGCCTCACGTTCAGCAAGCTGTCGCCAAGCGTCTGAAACGCGATGGCTTTCACCCTGTCACCTGGAACGAATTGATCCCCAGATGAATACTTCCCAAGACGAAGCCCCCAGGCGCTACGGCGTCCTCGAGCAAGCTCAATCGACCACCGAGGTCGAGCGGACGTGCGAGTCCATTCGCCAGTTGGGATATGGCGTGATCGATGGCAGCTATGGCCCCGAACAGTTGGCAGCGCTGGCCGATGCTTTTGACCGGATGCAGAAGGATTATACCATCCGTCACGGCGCCGATGTGCTGAGATCGATCGACGAGCACAACACGATCAGGTTGCCTCTGGCCCGCGATCCAGTCTTTCTCGAACTCGCAACCAACGCCAGAGTCCTAGAGATATGCAGCCGCCTGATCTCCGGTTACGCGGTGCTCAACCAGCAGAACGGCATCATCAATCCGCCGAACGGAAAGCCATACAACCAGGGGGCATGGCACAGGGATCTGCCGTATCAGCATTTCGTTGCTTCGCGCCCGCTGGCCATCAATGCGCTGTTCTGCCTCGACGCGTTCACGTTGGAAAATGGGGCTACGATGGTGCTGCCGGCCTCGCACCGTCAGGAAGCCTTTCCGTCGGATCATTTCGTGAGCACGCAAGCCCTGCCTGTCGCCGCGCCTGCGGGCTCGTTTATCGTGCTCGACTGCATGGTATTCCATAGCGGTGGCGTCAACACGACGGTGAGACCGCGGCGCGCCGTCAATCACGTTTACACCATTCCGTTGATCCGCCAGCAGATTGACCTGCCGCGCGCGCTGGGAGATGATTTCACCAGCGACAGCAAGCTGCGCCGATTGCTCGGCTACGACGTGCGTCAGCCCGAATCTGTCGCCGAGTACCTCGCCGCACGCCCGCAAAAGTCCTGACATTCTCAGAGGGGCAACGAACCTTCCCATACCGCCAGGCCAAAGCCGGTCGCCCCGTATCCATTGCCGTTGTGGGCCAGCCATAGGCGCGCCTTGTGCCAGAACAGTGCGGGGTAGCAGGTCATCTCGCTATCCCATCCGCCCTCCGAAACACCAAGTCCCATCTCGGCATCGTACCGCTTCCAACTCAATCCGCCGTCGCGGGATATGGCGGCGCCGATGCGGTAGGTCGCACCGCGGCAAGCGAAGCACATCAGGAGATTGTCACCGATCTTCGCCACGCTCGGACGCGCCAGCGCGTACTCGGCTTCGTTGGCGAACCCAATCACCGTCTTGCCGTCCCTTGTCCAGTCGATCCCATCGGCCGATCGAGCCTGCTTGATCACGTGCTGCATGTCGGCATTGCCGACTGCAGGCGCGACATTTGAACCGTACCACATCCGCCAGTCATCGGGACCGAACAGCAGCACATGAGGATAGGACAGCGTGTAAGGATCTTCCGGCGAGCGGTCCAGAATTGGACCGGGCGAGTACCGCGTGAATGTGCCGTTCGGCGATGAGGACCGTGCAAGCCCGATGGCATTTCGCCAAGGTGAGCGAATTCCGAGATTCCAGCCCATATAGTAGAGCGAAACCCCGTCTTCCGTCACAACTACGCTCCCGATGCCAACCCCGCTATCGTCGAACGCGCCGTCGGGTCCCGGTGCAAGGACGGGCATTTGCGCCACCTCGTGGACACGAGGTGTCTCGCATATCTCTACATCCGCCCATCCGACATGCGAGCGCTTGTCCGCATCCCGTGAACTGAAGAAGAAGCGAAAGGTGTCGCCCGCCAGATGGACCGGCGTAGGCAGCGCCGCATGGCTACGCGCCCAAGGCAGCATTCCTCTCGAAGCATGGACCAGACCGAGGCGCCGCCACGACATCGCGTATCTCAGAGGTTTCTAAGGCGATTGCTCGGCACCGGCGAGCGCTCGGATCCGCGCGGCGCAACGACCGAGAAGTCCGGCTGACTCTCCAGCACCAGAGCGCCGGCGCCGAGGACACATTTGTTGCCGATCGTGACATGATCGCGGATCGTCACGTTGACGCCCACGAAACTCCCCTGCCCGATCCGCACGCCACCGGACACCACGATGTGCGAAGCGATGAACACGTCATCCTCGATCGTCGAATGATGACCGATATGGTTGCCGCTCCACAAGGTCACGTTGGCACCAACCGTCGCGAACGGCTGGATCGTGTTGTCTTCGAGGATGAAGCAGTTTTCCTTGAGCTCGAAGCCGGGGAAGACGGTCGCATTGCTGCTCAGGTAGCTCGCGAGTCGATAGCCCTTTGCCCGCGCGGCTGCGACCTTCTCGGTCCGTACCGCGTTGATCTTGGCGTAGCTGACGGCCACAAAGCAGTCAAAACGCTCCGGCGGGAACCTTTCGGCAATATCCTCAAAGGCGACGACCGGCCGCCCGCGAAACTCAAGCTGCTTCACGAAGGCAGCATCGACCGTGAATGCGGCGACCTCGTAGTTCGAATCATGCGTAAAATAGAAATCCGCCAACTCGGCGATTTCACCCGTTCCGAACACGACAATAGGCTGCTTCTGCACGACAACTCCCAGTGAAATTTCCCATCGCGATTTGCCGCACATCTCAATCGTGAAGCACCTGATCATCGATGCTACCACGCCCGACCACAGCGGCGTCGGCACCGCGGAATTTGCGTCGGCATCCTACTCCGAAGCAATCCGCCGCGTCCAATCCGTTTCGTGGGAGACTAGCCGTCGGTCGGAGCCAGCGCGCCGACGCAACATCAGGCGCTTCAGTGGTACAGGATAAAGGCGCCAAGCAGATCTTGATGGAACGTGAAGTGGTGTCCACCGTCACCGACGATGGGTTCGCCGAGACCCGATCCAGTGCCGGCTTCCAATTGGCCGATCACGTCCCCCGCATCAGTCGTCCGGATTTGTAGTTGCGAGGCGCCGACGGTACCTGGGCTCGATGGCCCACTGGCGTCAACCGCGAAAGTAAAACCATCGCGGGCAACGGCCGCCACGGTGTTCGAAAGGCGGGGAGTGCCGATCGTCCCATCGCCGTTCAAGTCCTGCTGGAAGCTGATCTCCAGACTTTGGAACGCGTTGGTATTACCCGGCCCAGGCATGTAGAAATTGCCCGTGTAGTTGCCGTCGCTATCTGTACTCCAGACCGAATACTGGCCCGTGGCCGCGTTTTTCCATGCCACCTCGTAGCCGTTCGAAACCGCCTCAGCGCCGATCGGAACATAACTGCCGAACTGGCCGGCGTTCACCACGGCGCCCTGATATTTCAGTGCCGGTCCAGTGCCTCCGCCGACGGGATTGAGAAGGTAATTGTTCGCCGAAGAGACCAGCGCGGTTGCACCGATCGCTTCGATCACAGACGAACGGACTCCAATGGTCCCATCGCCGTTCAGGTCCTGATGGAAGCTGGTTTCCAGCGCCTCGAATGCCGTCGCATTGCCCGGACCGGGCATATAGAGATTGCCGGTATAGTTGCCATTGCTGTCGGTGGACCAGACCGAATATTGGCCGGTGGTCGCATTCTTCCACGCGACCTCGTAGCCGTTCGAAATCTGCTCGGCGCCAAGCGGCACATAGGCGCCGAACTGACCTATCGTAACAGGGGCCCCCTGATATTTGACTGTTGGCCCTGTGCCGCCGGCGACCGGATCGAGGGAGTAGTTACCTCCCACAAGGTCTAACGCGGTCGTTCCAATCGCTTCGGTCGAGGAGATCATCGCCGATCTGGCAAGCCCGATTATGCCATCACCGTTCAGATCCTGGTGGAAGCTGGTTTCCAGCGTTTCGAACGCAGCAGAGTTGCCCGGACCCGGCATGTAGAAATTGCCGGTGTAGTTGCCGCTCGTGTCCGTGCTCCAGACCGAATATTGGCCCGTCGAAGTGTTCTTCCAAGCGACCTCATAGCCGTTCGTGACAGCTTCTACGCCGATCGGCGTATAGCCGCCGAACTGTCCAACAACCACCCCCGAGCCGCTGTATTTAAGTTCAGGCCCAGCCCCACCGGCGACCGGGTTCATAAAGTAATTGCTGCCGGCCTGCAGCAGGCTCGTCGAGCCATACGCCTCGATCGTCGTCGGCGAGTCGATCGCGAGATGAAATCCGAGCGCGTCGAGTTGCTTCAGGTCGATCGTCGTCAAGCCCTGAATGGTGGTGCTGGTGTAGTATTCGTTGAAGGGATCGTTGGGCCCCTGCACGCCACTGTTGAGGAAGTCGCTCGGGTCGGAGTTCTGGCCGTAATCGGCGATCTTGGTAACGCCGCCGTCCAGCGAGAAATATGCCGCAGGCGCGGTCGCGCTGCCCTGGAACAGACGTGCGCCGGGGCTCGTGAACCGATAGAAGTCGAAGACGTCGGGCGCCGAACCATAGGGCACGCGGCCCATTGCGTGGGTCAGCTCGTGCAGCGCAACGCCCACCAGCAGGTTGGAATTGATGTCGGTGGAAAAGTTCGCGCTGGCATCGTCGGTCGTGGTGTCGTTGGCGCCAATGACGCCCCAGAGCTTGAGCTGCGCGTTCCAGATCGCGACGTTCGACTGTCCCTGAATCGTCGAGCCGGTCGGCAACTTGTTGAACGTGGTGTCGCCGACGCTCGCGTTGTTGATCAACTCCGAGCGGGTCCACGCGTAGGTTTCATAATAGCCGCTGTCGGGGCCGGCTGCGGCGCCGCCGCCCGTGCCGCTATAGTCAATGTTGATGTTGACGGTGATCTTGTCGGTGATATTGGCAGCCAGGATCGCAACTGCCTGCTGTAGGCCGTTCTTGAAGCTGGCTGGCGCCGCCTGTGCCGCCGCATCGAGGATCAGGTTGATGGTGATGCCACCCGCGGTGACCGACATGACCGGGCCGGATGTGGAGTTGCCCGATGTCGAGCCTCCCGCATCGGCGGGGATGTAGCTCCCCTGAATGCTGTTGCCGACAACCGTGTAGAAGGGATCGTCGGAAAGCAGATTGTCCTGGGTAGATGCCCTTCTCATCGTCTCATCTCGACTTCGGTTCGTGGCCCTCAGAGGCGGCGCGAAAGCCTGGCCAGATACGAATCGCCACGCTCGACAGCGACAATATCGTGCCTGGAGCCTAAAGGATTGCCCCGGCGGCGTTAAATTCCGGTTTCAACGGAACCGGTAAAGGCGACCGACGGAGCAAACAATTTATTTATCATGTGCCATGCACCAAATCGAGGACAGCTGCCGTGAGTTGCGGGTTCCCGGCGGAAACCCTCATTGCTGTGCGCCGGGGCAGCCTTGCCAGCGTCTCCCGCGGGGACGCCATTGAACTTCTGCTAGATTTGCTCGATCAAAAGATTGCAGTACCGCCAGCCCCTCCCCGGAGACTCCCGAAAATGCCAGTCCCGCATGCCTCCCAGGCTCTGTCGCGTTTCACCGTGCTCGATCTGACCCGCGTGCGGTCCGGCCCCACCTGCGTGCGACAGCTGGCGGACTGGGGCGCCAATGTCATCAAGATCGACGCGCTCACCGAGGATGCCGGCGGCGAGCAGCCGGGCGGGCCGAGGCAAGGGGCCGACTTCCAGAATTTGCACCGCAACAAGCGGGCGGTGACGCTGAACCTGAAGGACGAGCGCGGCCTCGCCGTGTTCACGCGTCTCGCCGCCAAGGCCGACGTCGTGGTCGAGAATTTCCGGCCCGACGTGAAGAAGAAGCTCGGCATCGATTACGAGAGCCTGCGCGAGATCAACCCGCGCATCGTCTATGGCAGCATTTCCGGCTTCGGCCAGGACGGCCCCTATCACAAGCGGCCGGGCTTCGATCAGATCGCGCAGGGCATGGGCGGGCTGATGTCGATCACCGGCGCGCCGGGCGAAGGCCCGATGCGGGTCGGCATTCCCGTTGCCGACCTCACCGCCGGCCTGTTCTGCGCCATGGGCATCCTCACCGCGCTGCTCGAGCGCGAGGTTTCCGGCACGGGCCAGTGGGTGCAGACGTCGCTGCTCCAGGCCCAGATCTTTATGCTGGACTTCCAAGCCGCGCGCTGGCTGATGGAGAAGGAAGTTGCCAGGCAGGCCGGCAACAACCATCCGACCAGCATCCCGACCGGCGTGTTCAAGACCACGGACGGCTACATCAACATCGCCACGACGGGCGGGCGGATCTGGGAGCGCTGTGCGCAGGCGATCGGCGCGCCGGAACTCTACAGCCATCCCGATTATGCGACGGCCCCCGCCCGTTCCAAGAACCGCGATGCGCTCAACGCCGAGATCGAGAAGCGCACATTGACGAAGTCGACCGAGACCTGGGTACGCGAATTCAACGAGGCCGGTGTGCCCTGCGGGCCGATCTACGCCATCGACCAGGTGTTCGAGGACGCCCAGGTCAGGCATCTCGGCATCGCCCAGAACGTGCCGAACGAAGAAGACCGCCAGATCCGCCTGGTCGGCCAGCCCGTCACGCTGTCGCGCACGCCGAGCAAGATGGCGGCGCGGCCGCCGGAATTCGGCGAGCAGACTGACGAGGTGCTCACCGAGTTCGGCTTCAATGCCGAGGAAATCGCGAAGCTAAGACAGGCCAAGGTGGTGTAGGCGTCTGCGCGGCCAACCCGCAAAAAGGCGCGGGCCCCTCGCGGAGCCTGCGCGCAATCGGCGGGAACTGGTGTCTCGGAAGCTGCCCGTTGCGGATGAGGAGGTGAAAACCTGGTGTGATTGGTCATGAAAAATCCTGCCTGCGTTTGCCATGAAGTCCGGATTTTCTTGACAGACCGGTGAGATAGATGCCATCCGCTGAGATATTCGGCCACGTCAATCGTGAGTGGAAATGAAGAATGTCGTCGGAATTGCCGCCTGATCCACGCACGGCTCGCCGCGCCCCGCACGTGCTCGTGCTCGGGGCGACGGGTATGCTTGGGCACAAGCTTGTCCACAGGCTGGCGGCGCAGGGCTTGCAGGTTTCCGGAACGATCCGTTCGTCTTCGATTCCCGATACGCCCGCGGCCCGATTGGCCCTGGCTGGCGCACACCAGATCCAGCCGAATGTAGATGTTCTGCAGGACACGGCGCTCCAGGCCGCGATCGAGGCGGCAAATCCTGATGTCGTGATCAATGCGGTCGGCGTCATCAAGCAGATTGATCTGGCCAAGGACGCCATTACATCGATCGCGACCAACGCGATGCTTCCGCACAGAGCCGCAGCACTTTGCAGGAAGCGAGGCGCCCGCCTGATCCAGTTCAGCACCGATTGCGTGTTCGCTGGCCGGAAGGGTCCATTCGCGGAAAACTCGCCTACCGATGCCGAGGATCTGTACGGACGCAGCAAGCTGCTGGGCGAAGTTTCGGGGCCAGACTGCCTGACCATTCGGTCGTCCATCGTCGGCAGGGAACTGCGCGGACGCTCCAGTCTGATCGAATGGTTCCTGTCGCAACGCGGCGGGCACGCGAAGGGATTCGCCGGCGCTCGCTATACCGGTCTTACGACCAACGCCATGTCGGATCTGGTCGGCAAATTGATTACAGAGCATCCGGACGTCGATGGCGTCTGGCATGTTGCCTCGGAGCCGATCAGCAAATACGAGCTTTTGCAGATCGTGAACGCTCAATACGGGCTCGGCGTGGCCCTCGAGCGCGACGAAAAGTTTTTCTGCGATCGCAGGCTTGACGGCAGCAACTTCGCCAAGCGAACCGGATTCCGTGCATCCGACTGGCAAACCATGATCAGGGAAATGCACGACGACCCGACGCCCTACGATGGGCATTGAAACGCCGCGGTCGTAGGGGCCACATTCGGCCCCGCCACACACAATTCCTTGCGTTGCCCCGCGGGCAGATTTCACCGTGGGTCAATCGAAGAAGGGGTATAATTATACTGCAAAAATCCGCGCCGGAATTCTGCATCGATTTTTGCTGATGGTCAGTCAACGCGGTGATCGGCGCGATATCGAACACCCAGTGCGAACTCTGCCAGTTGTAGCGGCCTGGCCGCCCGCGACGGCGCCATTCAAGTCGAACGATATATAATTGATATCAAAGAACATTGTCCCGCAGGCCTAGCGCGATATCGTCCTGCTCCGCTGCATCCATCCGATGCGGGCGAGCAGCCCATCGATCGCCGGCCAGAACAGCAACACGATCGCCAGCGTCGTGATCGAGCCGACCAATCCGTTCGACCAAAACACTTTGAGCTCGCCGCCCGAGCCGATCATCGACAGGCGGAAGGCGTCCTCGGCGCGGCTACCGAGCACGAGTGCCAGTGTGAACGGCGCCAAGGGAATGCCGATCTTCTTGAAGACGTAGCCGACGACACCGAAGCCGAGCATCAGCCAGATGTCGAACATCGCATTCTGGATCGCATAGGCGCCGATCGCGCAGGACGCCACGATCATCGGCGCCACCGCCGCGAACGGCACACGTAGGATCGAGGCGAAGATCGGCACCGTGGTCAGAACCAGCACGAGACCGACGACATTGCCGAGATACATCGAGGCGATCAGGCCCCAGACGAAATCCTTGTGCTCGACGAACAGCAGCGGTCCGGGATTGAGCCCCCACACCATCAACCCGCCGAGCAGGATCGCAGCGGTGCCGGACCCGGGAATGCCAAGCGCCAGCATCGGCAGCAGCGCCGAGGTGCCGGAGGCATGCGCTGCCGTCTCCGGCGCGAACACGCCCTCGATGCGGCCCTTGCCAAAGCTCTCGGGATCCTTGGAGAAACGCTTGGCGAGATTATAGCCCATGAAGGACGCCGCAATCGCGCCGCCCGGGGTGATGCCGAGCCAGCAACCGATGAAGGAGGAGCGCAACAGCGTCACCCAGTATTTCGGCAGGTCCTTCCACACGCTCAGCACCACGCGCAGCGAAATGCTGGCCGCGTGGCCACGCAGCGCCAACCGCTCCTCCATCGTCAGCAGGATCTCGCTGATGCCGAACAGGCCGATGACGGCCACGAGAAAGTTGATGCCGCGCAAGAGCTCGGACGAGCCGAAGGTCATGCGCAGCTGGCCCGACACCGTGTCCATGCCTATGCCTGCGAGCAACAGCCCGAGCGACATCGAGATGAGCGTCTTGTGCTTGGCCTCGCGCCCGAGGCCGACGAAGGAGCAGAAGGTCAAGAGATACACTGCGAAGAACTCGGGCGGGCCGAACTTCAGCGCAAAGGATGAGATCATCGGCGCGAGGAAGGTGATGAGCAGCACCGCGACCAGCGAGCCGATGAAGGACGACGTGAACGCCGCGGTCAGCGCCTCCGCCGCCCTGCCCTGCTGCGCCATCGGATAGCCGTCGAAGGTGGTGGCGACCGACCAGGCTTCACCAGGGATGTTGAACAGGATCGAGGTGATCGCGCCGCCGAACAGCGCGCCCCAGTAGATGCAGGACAGCATCACGATCGCCGAGGTCGGATCCATCGTGAAGGTGAGCGGCAGCAGGATCGCAACGCCGTTGGGGCCGCCGAGGCCCGGCAGCACGCCGACGAAGATGCCGAGCACGAGCCCGACCATCATCAGCACGAGCGTCTTCCACGTGAGCAGGACGGCGAAGCCGTGGAGCAGGAGACCGAAAGCTTCCATCGCGGGTCCGCCTAGTAGCCGAAGGCCGCTTCGAGCGGGCCCTTCGGCATGATGACGTCGAAGGCGATGTCGAAGGTGACGAACATGATCGCCGTGAACAGGAAGGCGGTGACCAGCGACTTCCACAGCGCGATCTTGCCGATCGCCCGCATAAAGCCCGCGATCAGCAGGAAGCTCGCGACGTAGAGACCGAGGAACTGCGTTACCAGGCAGAACAGCAGCGTCGGCACGAACACCGCCATCACCCGGCGCGCCTGCGCGCGCGTGACGAAGGTTTCGGCGGCCCCGCGGCGCGCGAGGAGCGCGGCGATCAGGCCATAGAGGCTGCCGCCGCCGAGGACGAGGCAGAGATAGAACGGGAAATAGCCGGGCTCAGGCCCGGTCGAATCCCAGGATGCCCCGGTCCGCCAATTGTCGTAGCCGAGGATTGCGGCCAGCGCGAGCAGCAGCAGGCAGACGATAATTTCGACCGTGCCCGAGCTCGTGACGGAAGGCGAGTTTTCCTCAGGCGCGGTCGGATCGTCGACGACGATTTCAAGATCGGTTTGGGACATGCTCTCTTAAGGACGGAGTGCGGTCAATTCTCGCTCTCTCCGCAAGAACGGGAAGAGGGAGAAAAGGGAAAGTTACTTCGCGACGAATCCGGCTTCCATCATCAGTGACTTGTTGGTGGCGTCGTCCTCCTCGAGGAATTGCATCATGTCCTTGCCGGTGAGGAAGATCGGCTTCAATGCCTGCTTTTCCATGTAGTCCTTGTATTCGACGGTCTGCGTCACCTTGTGGAACAGCTCGACATAGAACGCCTGCTGCTCCGGCGTGACCTTGCCGGGCAGGAACATCGCGCGCAGCATCAGATACTGGACGTCGATGCCCTCCTCCTTGCAGGTCGGGATGTCGGCCCAGGACTGCGTGTCGGTCACCTTGCTGGTGTAGGCGATGCGCTCCTTGTCGAACACGCAGAGCGGTCGCACCTGGCCGGCGCGCCAGACTTCGAGATTTTCGCTAGGGTTATTGACGTTGGATTCGGTGTGGTTGCCGACGAGCTGGGTCGCGGCCTCGCCGCCGGACTTGTAGGGCAGGTAGGAGAATTTCGCACCGGTCTTCTGCTCGAGGAAAACGGTCAGCACGTGATCCTCGCGCTTGGAGCCGGTGCCGCCCATCTTGAACGGTACGGCGGCCGCCTTCGCGGCGTCGACGAATTCCTTCACCGTCTTCGGGCCGGCGCTGTTGTCCCACAGCACGAACTGGTCGAGCGCGATCACCGAGACCGGGGTCAGCTCGCGCCAGTTGAACGGGATCTTGGCCGACAGCGGCAGCATGTAGATCAGCGAATAGGCGATCAGCACCTTGTTCGGATCGCCCTCGCTGGACTTCATGTACATCAGCGCTTCCGCACCCGACGCGCCGCCCTTGAGCGAGACCACCATCGGCTGCTTCATCAGATCGTTCTTCTGGATCGCGGCCTGCATCATCCGCGCCATCTGGTCGGAGGCGCCGCCCGCGCCCGCGGCCACGACGATCTCGACCGGCTTGGTGGGCTCCCAGCCGGCAAAGGCTGGCGCGCTCAACAACAAGGCCGTCGCAGCTCCGACGGCTTTCACTGGAATTCGCACGAGTTTCGTCCCCTGGTTCTTATTGGCTTTGTGACGCCGGGAAATCTATCGATGCATTGTGCGGACTAAAGATCGCGAGTTCAAGCAGGCGGACATTCGGCCGCATATGACTTTCGGCTGACGAAGCGCGCGCTACTTGCCCCTACTTGCCCTTCCAGTTCGGCGTGCGCTTGTTGAGGAAGGCGTCCATGCCTTCGCGGAAATCTTCGCTCATATAGGCCTTGAGGATCAGGTCCTCGCCCTGTTCGCGCGACAGCGTGGGGCGGATGCGGCGCACCGCTTCCTTGGTCGTTTCGAGGGTCAGCGGAGCGTGGCTCGCGACGAGCTTTGCGGTCTCGTCGGCGCGGCGCTGCAGCGTCTCGACATCAGGGACGATTTCGGTGAGCAGCCCGAGCGACAGCGCTTCCTGCGCCTCGACCAGCCGCGCCCTGAAGATCAGATCCTTGGTGCGTGCGGGACCCACCAGCGAAACGACGCGGCTGATATTGGACATCGACAGGCAGTTGCCGAGCGTGCGCGCGATCGGGAAACCCATGCGCGTCGTCTCGGTGCCGATCCGGAGATCGCAGCAGGCGGCGATGCCGGCGCCGCCACCGGTGCAGGCCCCCGCAATGGCCGCGATCACGGGCACGCGGCACTGCTCGAGCGTCCCGAGCACGCGGTCGATCCGCGCCTCGTAGTCGAGCGCATCCTGCGCCGTCTTGAACGCGCGGAATTGCGAGATGTCCGTGCCGGAGGCAAACGCCTTGTCGCCGGCGCCGGTGAGGATCAGCGCCTTGATCGAGCGGTCGGCCTTGATCTCCTGGCAGATCTCCGCCATGCGGTCATACATGGCGAAGGTCATGGCGTTGCGCGCCTGCGGGCGGTTGAAGGTGATCCGCGCGATGCCGTCCGTGACGGAGTAGAGCAGGTCTTCGTTAGCAGTCGTCGGTGCGTTCATCGCGCGCTCACTTTCCAAGTTAGTTCAGGCCACCTGAGCTTTGGCCATCGGCACCGCGTCGCGTCCCTTCAGGACGTCCATGGCCGCCAGCACGCCGCCGCTCCGGTGCGGAATCTTTGCAAGATCCAGGCCCATCTCGACGCCGGCGAGCGTGCCCATCAGCATCAGATCGTTGAAATGGCCGATATGGCCGATGCGGAACACCTTGCCCTTGACCTTGTTCAGGCCGGTGCCGAGCGACATGTCGAAGTTTTCCAGCACCACCTTGCGGAAGGCGTCAGCGTCGTGGCCGTCAGGCACGCGCACGCCGGTCAGCGCCGGCGAATGCGCGGCGGGATCGGCGCACTGCGTCTCGAGACCCCAGACCTTGGCCGCCGCGCGCGTCGCCGCGCTGTGACGCTTGTGGCGGGACCAGACGTTCTCCAGCCCCTCCTCTTCCAGCATCTTGACCGCTTCGCGCAGGCCATAGAGCAGATTGGTCGCAGGCGTGTAGGGGAAGGTGCCGAGCTTATTGAAGGAGATCACTTCCTGCCAGTCCCAATAGGAGCGCATGCCGGGATTGGCTTTGGCGACGTTGAGCGCCTTCTCCGAGACGGCGTTGAAGCCGAGACCGGGCGGCAGCATCAGGCCCTTCTGCGAGCCGGCGACCGAGACGTCGATGCCCCAGGCATCGTGCTCGTATTCCATCGAGCCGAGGCCGGAGATGGTGTCGACCATCAGCAGCGCCGGATGTTTTGTGCGGTCGAGCAGCTTGCGCACTTCGAGCGGCGGCGTCACGCAGCCGGTCGAGGTCTCGTTGTGGACGACGCAGACCGCCTTGATCGCGTGCTGCTTGTCGGCGACGAGGCGCTTCTCGATCTCGGCGAGGTCGGCGCCGCGGCGCCAGTCGCTCGGGATGAAGTCGACGTCGAGCTTGAACTTGTCGGCGATGCCGCGCCACAACACGGCGAACTGGCCGGTCTCGCACATCAAAACCTTGTCGCTGGGCGCGAGCACGTTCACCATCGCCGCTTCCCAGGCGCCGGTGCCGGACGAGGGGAAGATGATCACGGGCTGCTTGGTGCGGAACACGCGCTGCATCGCCGCAAGCGCGGCAAAACCAAGCTCGGCAAACTCCGCACCGCGATGGTCCAGCGTCGGCATGTCCATCGCCCGCAGCACGCGGTCGGGCACGTTGGTCGGTCCTGGAATCTGGAGAAAATGCCTTCCAGTATGCACGGTCATAGGCGTCCTTCCCGGTCTAGCCTTGTTTTGATGGCCGCCGAATAGCACCATTTGACCGGCTTGTCCCCTCTCCAAAGGGCGACTCCCATGCGTAACCGGGGACCCTCCGCCGCTCCTACTCCGCGGCCACCACCTTGCCGGACGGCAGGCGCCCCTCGGCCTCAGTAAACGGGCGTTCCGGGTGCATCAGGAAGGCCGAGAGGCCGCCGAGCAGCAGCAGCCCCATCGACATCAGGAACGGCAGGTACCAGTTTCCGGTCGCATCGATCACGAAGCCGGCGACCAGCGGGGGACGATGGCTGCAAAGGCTGAGCCGGTGTTCATGAGTCCCGACGCGGTCCCCGAATATTTTGGGGCAATGTCCATCGGGATCGACCACATCGGGCCGATCACGAGCTCGGCGCAGAAGAAGCCGGCCGACAGGCACAGCGCCACGATCGTGATGTCGTGGACGAACAGGATGGGGAACAGCGAGAGCAGCGCCCCCGCAAATCCCGTGACGGTGACGCTGAGCCGCGCCAGCCGGACATTGCCGGTGCGGTCGAGGATCTTGTCCGAGATCACGCCGCCGACGCTGTCGCCGATCACACCGGCGAAGAAGACGCCGGAGGCGAACAACGCCGAGTTCTTGATGTCGAGATTGTAGTTGTTCTTGAAGAACAGCGGCAGCCAGTTGAGATAGAGCCACAGGCACCAGCCGTAGCAGAAATAGGTCAGCGTCACCGGCCACATCCGCCCCAACAGCGGGCCCCAGGGCACGCGCGGACGCTCGCCGGTCGGGCGCGGCGGCAGTGCGGCGAGCTCTGCTTCCGTGATGGCAGCGTGGTCTTTCGGCTCGTTGCGGAAGTACCAGACCCAGATCACGCCCCAGACGAGGCTGACGAAGCCGAGCACGACGAACGCGCCGCGCCAGGTCAGCCACAGGATCAGGAGCGCCACCACCGGCGGCGTCACGGCATTGCCGAGCCGGGCGAAGGAATGGGTCAGGCCTTGCGCAAATCCACGGCGGTTTGCCGGTGTCCAGTACTGCATCGCGCGCGTCGCGGTCGGGAACGTCGCGCCCTCGCCGAAGCCGAGCGCGAAGCGCGCGACGAACAGTGCGGCAAGTCCGTTGACGAAGCCGGTCGAGATGGTGGCAACCGCCCAGATCATGCCGCACCAGAACAGCGTCTTGCGCGGCCCGAAACGGTCACCGACCCAGCCGCCGATCACTTGAAACAAGAGATAAGGATAGGCGAAGGCGGAGAAGACCAGGCCGAGCTGCGTATTGGAGAGAGCGAGCTCCTTCTGGATCTCGCTCGCCGCGGTGCCGATGTTCACCCGGTCGACATAGGTGATGAAATACATCGCGCAGAGCATCGCCAGCACGACGTGCGTGGCCTTGAACCGAATTCCCATCTCCACCCCTCCTGATCGCTTTTTATGATTGGCTTTGCGTGTCCCTGCGCAATTAGGTGCCGACCACTTTCAGATGCGGCGATGCATTGCCCTGCGGGCGCTGCTCCAGGAGCTTCATCGCGACGTCGACGCCGCCGGAGCGGTGCGGCACGCCGGCAACCGACAGGCCCATCTCCACGCCGGTGAGCGCGCCGAGCAGCGTCAGCGCATTGCATTCACCGAGATGACCGATGCGGAAGACCTTTCCGGCAACCTTCGACAGGCCCGAGCCGAGCGACATGTTGTAACTCTCGAGCACGATCTTGCGGAGCTGGTCGGCGTCATGGCCGGGCGGCATCAGCACCGCGGTCAGCACCGGCGAGAATTCGGCTGGCTCCTGGCACAGCACTTCGAGCCCCCAATGATTGACGGCGGCGCGCGTTGCGGCGGCGAGCCGCTGATGACGCGCGAACACGTTGTCGAGCCCCTCTTCGAGCAGCATCGCGATCGCCTCGCGCAGGCCGTAAAGCAGGTTGGTCGCGGGCGTGTAGGGGAAGAAGCCGTTGGCGTTCGGCTTGAGCATCTCCTCCCAGTCGAAATAGGAGCGCGGCATCTTGTTGGTCTTCGCAGCCGCACGGGCCTTCTCCGAGATCGCGTTGAAGCCAAGGCCGGGCGGCAGCATGAACCCCTTCTGCGAGCAGCTGACGCTGACATCGACCTTCCACTCGTCGTGGCGGTAGTCGACCGAGCCGAGCGAGGAGATGGTGTCGACCATGAGCAGCGCCGGATGGCCCGTGCGGTCGATCGCGGCACGGATCTCGGCGATGCGGCTGGTCGCACCGGTCGAGGTCTCGTTGTGTACGACCATCACTGCCTTGATCGCGCGCGCCTTGTCCTCGGTGAGTTTGGCTTCGATCACGGCCGGATCGGCGCCGCGGCGCCAGTCGCCGGGCACGAAATCGACCTCGATGCCGAAGCGGCCCGCCATCTGCCGCCACAGCGTGGCGAAATGGCCGGTCTCGACCATCAGCACCTTGTCGCCCGGCGACAGCGTGTTGACGATCGCGGCCTCCCAGGCGCCGGTCCCCGAGGAAGGGAAGATCACGACGGGGCCCGCGGTTTGGAAAATCTTTTGGCTGCCTTCGAGCACGGTGCGGCCGAGCTCGCCGAATTCCGCGCTCCGGTGGTCGATGACAGGCATGTCCATGGCGCGAAGAACGCGCTCGGGGACCGGGCTCGGGCCCGGAATTTGAAGGAAATGGCGTCCCTGATGCATGAAAACCTCCCTGGCGGCGGATTCTGGCCGGCTCTGTTGGCCATTTTGCATTCATTTTTTGTCATTTCAATCGAAATTTGGTATTCGATTGCGGCCGTCGACGCGACCCAACGGGCAAACTACTGTGCTGCAAATGAAATCCACGATTCCCGACACCGGGGTTCCGATCACCCCGCCCGCCACAAATGGCGGCGACCGCCAAGAAAACCGTCACGAGGCCTCGCTCCATGGCGAGATCCTGCTGCGGCTGCGCGACTACGTCGTGGAAGGCAACATTCCCGACGGTGCCCGCGTTCCCGAGCGCCAGCTCTGCGAGATGTTCGGCATCTCCCGCACGCCCCTGCGCGAGGCATTAAAGGTGCTCGCGGCCGAGGGCCTGATCGAGCTGCTACCCAATCGCGGCGCCCGCATCCGCCAGCTCAGCCAGCGCGACCTGGAAGAGCTGTTCGACGTCATGGCGGGACTGGAGAGCCTCGCCGGGCGCCTCGCCTGCGAGGCCATTACGGACGAAGAGATCAGCGCGATCGAGCAGCTGCATTACGAGATGTACGGCCACTATCTGCATCGCGACATGCACGGCTATTTCCAGGCCAACCAGCGCATCCACGAGAGCATCGTCGCGGCCGCGCGCAACGAGACGCTGAAGACCGCCTACGCCAACTTTGCCGGACGAATCCGCCGGGTCCGTTACTCCGCCAATTTCGCCCGCAAGCGGCAGCGCTGGGCGGAGGCGATGCGCGAGCACGAGGCGATCCTGGACGCACTGCGCCGCCGCGCCGCGAGCGAGCTCAGCGACATCCTGTTCCAGCACCTGCGCAACAAGCGGACGGCCGCGATCGAGCACCTGGCCGAATCCGAAGACGACGCACCGGCGGCACCCTAAGGGGTAGCCGGCTTGCTCATTTTGAATTCATAATATAATCGGTCAGAAACAAGAATGAATAATCCGACGGGGCCGGGGCCTTGTAGGATCAATCCGGGACCAGGGATGACCAACGCCTCCTCGCTCGAACGGCGCCTGCGCGCGGACATGACCGGCGACGTCCTGTTCGATCGCTTCAGCCGCGGCCGCTACGCTACTGACGCCTCGTTCTATCAGATCGTGCCGTCCGGCGTCGTGGTCCCCAAGACCATGGACGAGGCGCTGCGGGCCCTGGCGATCGCCCGCGACGAGGGCGTGAAGGTCACCCCGCGCGGTGGCGGCACCTCGCAATGCGGCCAGACCGTCAACGATGGCCTCGTCGTCGATCTCTCAAAACACCTCAACCGCATCCTGTCGCTCGACGTCGAGGGCCGGACCTGCGTGGTCGAGCCCGGCATCGTGCTCGACGACCTCAACCGGCAGCTCAAAAAGCATGGCCTGTGGTTTCCGGTCGACGTCTCGACGGCGTCCCGCGCCACCATCGGCGGCATGGCCGGCAACAATTCCTGCGGCGGCCGCTCGCTTCGCTACGGTACCATGCGCGACAACACGCTGTCGCTGGAGGCCTCGCTCGCCGACGGCACGCTGAGCCGCTTCGGCGAGGTCTCGCGCGATCTCTCCGATCTCGACGCCAGCGGCAGCATGCGCGCCCTGTTCCGCGACATGCTCGATCTGGGCTCGCGCGAGGCCGACGAGATCGCGGCGCGCTTCCCAAAAGTTCAGCGCCGCGTCGGCGGCTACAATCTCGATGCGCTCATCCCGCGCAATGCGCGCAACAACATGGCGCATCTCCTGGTCGGCTCCGAAGGCACGCTCGCCTTCACCACCAAGGTCGAGTTGAAGCTGTGGCCTGTCATCCGCAACAAGGCGCTGGGCGTCTGCCATTTCGGCAGTTTTTACGCGGCGATGGACGCGGCCCAGCACCTGGTCAAGCTGAAGCCGATCGCGGTTGAGTTGGTCGACCGCACCATGATCGCGCTCGGCCGCGACATCGCGATGTTCAAGCCGATCATCAATGCGGCGATCAAGGGCGATCCGGACGCCGTACTGGTGGTCGAGTTCGCCGAGGAGGACCAGGCCGACAATCTATTGCGCCTCAAGCAGCTCGGCGAGCTGATGGGCGATCTCGGCTTCGGCTGGAATAAGGACACGCGCAAATGGGGCGGCGTGGTCGAGATCACCGAGCCCGCCCTGCAGAGCGGCATCGCCGATTTCCGCGCCGCCGGCCTCAACGTCATGATGTCGATGAAGCAGGAGGGCAAGCCGGTCTCCTTCGTCGAGGACTGTGCCGTGCCGCTGCCGCATCTCGCCGACTACACGGCGCAGCTGAACGAGGTGTTTGCCCGGCACGGCACCAGCGGCACGATGTACGCGCACGCCTCCGAAGGCTGCCTGCATGTGCGGCCCGTGTTAAATTTGAAGCTGGAGAAGGACGTCAGGGCGATGCGCGCCATCGCCGAAGAGGCTTTTGCGCTGGTGCGCGAATACAAGGGCTCGCATTCCGGCGAGCATGGCGACGGCCTGGTCCGCTCCGAATTCCACGAGACCATGTTCGGCGAGCGCCTCGTCGCCGACTTCAGGGAGGTGAAGCACCGCTTCGATCCCGACGGTACGCTCAATCCCGGCAAGATCGTCGATGCGCCCAGGATGGACGACCGCTCGCTGTTCCGCTTCAAGCCGGACTATCGCGTCGCGGACATCAGGACAAAGCTCGACTGGTCCGCCTATCCCGGCGCCGGCGGCGGCTTCCAGGGCGCGGTCGAGATGTGCAACAACAACGGGGCCTGCCGCAAGCTCGAGGGCGGCGTGATGTGCCCGTCCTATCGCGCCACACGCAACGAGAAGGATGTCACGCGAGGCCGTGCCAACACCGTGCGGCTCGCGATCTCCGGCCAACTTGGCCCCGACGCGTTGTCCTCCGACGAAATGATGGAGACCCTGAAACTCTGCGTCTCCTGCAAGGCCTGCCGCCACGAATGTCCGACCGGGGTCGACATGGCCAAGATGAAGATCGAGGTGCTGGCCGCGCGCGCGGCCTCGCACGGTCTGACGCTGCGCGATCGGCTGGTCGGCTATCTCCCGCGCTACGCCGGCCTCGCGTCGCGCTTTGCGCCGCTGGCGAACTTGCGCAACCGAAGCCCGCTGCTGCGAAAGCTGTTCGAGCGCTTCGCCGGCATCAGCGCGCGCCGCGCCTGCCCGCCTTCCGTAGCGATGTGTTCGTGGCGCCGGCCGACAGCGTCGGTCCGGAGGCCGGCCGCGAAGTCGTTCTGTTCGCCGACACTTTTAATCGCATCTACGAGCGCGAAAATCTCGAGGCCGCGTTGCGCGTGCTCGCCGCTGGCGGCTATCGCGTGCATATGCCGAAGCCCGCCAGCGGCAGCCGCCCGCTCTGCTGCGGTCGCACGTTCCTGTCCGCCGGGCTGGTCGATGAAGCCGGGTCCGAGCTCGATCGTCTCGTCGCCGCCTTCGCGCCCTTTGCCACGCGCGGGGTGCCGATCATAGGCCTCGAGCCGAGCTGCCTGCTGACGCTCCGCGACGAGCTCGCCTCGCTGCGCAAGGACGATGACGCCAAGGCTGTCGGCGCCCACGCGCTGACCTTCGAGGAGTTTCTGGTGCGCGAGGCGGAAGCCGGCCGGCTGCAACTGCCGCTCGGCACCGTCACTGATAAGGCCGTCGTCCACGGCCATTGCCATCAAAAATCCTTCGGCGCCTTCAAGCCGGTCGAGCAGGTGCTGCGGCTCGTCCCCGGCCTTGAGGTCGAGACCATCGAGTCGAGCTGCTGCGGCATGGCGGGCGCCTTCGGCTACGGCGCGGACACCTATGATGCCTCGATCGAGATGGCCGAGCTGTCGCTGCTGCCGGCGGTGCGCCGCGCAGACCAGAGCACGCTGGTCGTCGCCGACGGCACCTCCTGCCGCCACCAGATCCACGACGGCGCGCAGCGCGAGGCGCTTCACGTCGCCCGCGTGCTGGCGATGAGCCTCGATCGCGCCGAGACCAATTCCACTCCTATTGCAAAGGAACCCAGTTATGGCTGACCTCACGCTCGACACCGCCCGCAAGATACTCGACGCCGCATTGGCGAAGGCGGCCGAGCTGAAGCTCAAGCCGCTCGTCGTCACCGTCCTCGACGCCCGCGGCGTGCTCAAGCTCGCAGCCGCGCAGGACGGCACCAGCCTGATGCGCGCCGAGATCGCCCACGGCAAAGCCTTTGGCGCGCTCGCCATGGGCATGGGTTCGCGCGCTTTGTACCAGCGGGCACAGGAGCAGGCCTATTTCATCGACGCCGTGAACACGATTGCAAAAGGCGCGTTGGTGCCGGTCCCCGGCGGCGTGCTGATCATGGACGGCACGACCCTTCTCGGCGCCGTCGGCGTCTCCGGCGACACGTCGGACAATGACGAGGCGTGTGCCGTGGCGGGCATCCAGGCGGCGGGGTGGAAGGCGAACGCGGGGTAGCCTTGTCCATGCTACTGGAGCGTTGCGCATTCTAAGATGCCAAGAGATAGTGTGCCGCTGGATCGTCGGGGTTCGAATCCCTGGAGCGCTAACCGCCTTTCCCATACCAGCCCAAGCTACGATACCTCATCCAATCTTATCCATAGGGCGGTGCGTGAGCCTCAGGACGACCGCAGCTCTACGCTTAGACGAATATCGAAGCCCTGGGCTGCCGGTCAGGTGAAAGCGACCTCCGCCGCCCAAAATCGAAGACGCGCATTTTCGATGCCCGCTTTCGTCGGCACAGCACAGTGTCTCTTCGGAACTACACCCAGCTCGCATTGTAGCTCAAATCCAGGAGGCGCAACCACCGATACCGACATTCGGTCCAAGTTGCGATCTGACTGAGGGATGCCTGCGTCCCGAACGCAGTGAACAACTTCTAAGTCGTTGATTTTTCTTGATCTGGATGGCCTTTTCGACCCGTTTTGTTCACGCTCGTTTCGTCCAATTCATTGCGATTTCGTTGCGGCGGCAGCCAGGGAGAACGGCGCTTGGCGCGTCATTGGGATCTTGGACTGGCGGCCGAGCAGCCGAGGCCTCCGAGGGTATCGGCCAGAGGAGCGACCAGACAGCGTGAGGATTGTACACCCGAAGAATGGAGAAGAAGCTTGGTGGCCTCTCTTCGACGAAACGGGCGCGCCTCTTTTCCCCGAGTTGATGGCGGAACTCGATTCGATCAAAGAGAGATTCGTTTCCGGATTGGCCTTTCGGCGTGACCATCCTCATCGAAGATCATGCATTGCACTTCCGTGGATTACACCCCGCAAAGATCTGCGCTACCTCCGATCGGTCGTAAAGAAAATTATCGTCACAGCCGGGCTCCGAAACGAGCTTTCATTTACATCATTTCGCCACGGCGGGTTCACGGAAGGTGCTGACAGCGACCTCACGGACGCTGAGTTACGGACCGCCGGCCGTCATCGCTCCAGACATCAATTGCCAACGTATGCAAAGCGTACACAGAAGCAGCTGATCGCTGCCTCTCAAAAGCGCCGGCTCCAGCGCTCTAGAACAGCTTCTTCAGAAGATCAGTTCGCGGCACCAACAAATTGAGGTATTTTTCTTGGATTTCTGATATTCCAAACTACCGAACATCTACGCCTACCGTCCCGTCCAGACCGGCTTCCTCTTCTCGCCGAATGCTTTCAGCCCCTCCTTGGCGTCCTCGGTCATCGCGAGCAGTGCGATCTGGCTTTCGGTGTAGGCGATGCTCTCGTCGAACGACATCGAGGCGATGGCGCGCATCGCGTATTTGCCGCGGCGGATCGCGGTCGGGGATTTATCGACGATGCGGCCGATCAGCCAGTCGATCTTGGCATCAAGCTCGGCCGTGGGCACGACGTAGTTGAGCAGGCCAGCCGCTTGCGCCGCCTTCGCATCGAACGGCTCGCCGGTGAGCGCCCATTCGTTGACGAGGCGTCGCGGTGCGATCTCCTGCAACAGGCTCAGCACCTGCATCGGAAACACGCCGACCTTCACCTCAGGCAGGCCGAAGATGACATGATCCGCCGCGACCGCCATGTCGGTCATGCAAAGAAGGCCCATACCTCCGGCCATGCAGACGCCGCCGACGCGCGCGATCGCGGGCTTGGTGGCGTTCTGCGACAGCCGCAGCAGATCGGCATAATCGACGTTCGGCCTGGAATGATCCATCGCGAAAGCCGCACCGGAATTCTGCAAATCGGCGCCGGCGCAGAACGCCTTGTCGCCCGCACCGGTCAACACGATGACGCGAACGTCCTTGTCGTCATGCGCGTCGCGATAGCCGCGTGCGATGCCGGCGATGACATCGCCGTTCAGCGCGTTGCGCTTTTCCGGCCGGTTGATGGTGATCCAGAGCGCCTGCCCGCGCTTCTCGGTGATGACGCCTGCGGTGTCGGTCATGACGCTATATCCTTGCTCCCGTTTTGCAGCCATCTGCGGCAGCCTCGGCGTGAGGTGCAAGGGCAAACTGCCATGCGGCGCCGCTTTAGCGCCTCGACGCAAATCTGCGCGCGATCAAAGCGCGAGCGCAGCTCAGGCCGCGGCCGCTTTCCTGATCCAGACCTTGTTGTCGTGAAACGCTGCGCCGCCGATCGGGGCAATCGTGTCCGCACCGGTCAGCATGTTGATGCCCCGGCCACCGATATGATTCTTGTTCGGATGCACAGATTCCGCAATCAGCACGCCGCGCCGCACGCCCTCGAACAGCACGGCAGTCAGCGTGGTCTCGCCGCGGGTGTTGCCGAGCGTCACTGCATCGCCGTCGGCGATGTCGAGTGCAGCCGCATCCAGCGGATGGATCATCACGCTCGCCTTGCCCTCGCGCGCCTGCGAGGACGGGGTCTCGTTGAAGGTGGTGTTGAGGAAGCTGCGCGACGGGCTGGTCGCGAGCCGGAACGGATGGGCCTGGTCGGTGTGCTCGATCACGGCCCAATGGTCCGGCAGCGACGGCATCTTGTCGAAATCGCCCATGGTCTGGCCGAACGGCGGATGCGCCCAGTCGGCCTTGAAATGGAATTTTTTGTCGGGATGAGCAAAGCCATCGAGATAGTGCGAGGTGCGGAAGTCCGGCTGCAGATCGCGCCAGATGTCGGCTTCGAGGCCGGCGATGTCGCCGTGGTCGCTGAGCTTCAGCGTCGCGTCGATCAATTCGCGCGGCGTCATCTCGAAGCCGCGATGCTTTGCGCCAAGCCGCGGCGCCAGCGCCTGCAGCACCTGGTGGTTCGAGCGGCATTCGCCGGGCGGATCGATCAGCTTCGGGCCGACCGAGATGTGCTGATGGCCGCCGCCGTAATAAAGATCGTCATGCTCCATGAACATGGTTGCCGGCAGCACGATGTCGGCCATTTGCGCCGTCTCGGTCATGAACTGCTCGTGCACCGCGACGAACAGATCCTCGCGCGCAAAGCCTTGGGCTACCCGCGCCTGCTCCGGAGCCACTGTCATCGGATTGGTATTCTGGATCAGCATCGCCTTGACCGGGCCCTTGCCGAGCAGAGCCTCGGCGTCGCCGGTAAGGATGCGGCCGATCTGCGACTGGTCGAGCGCGCGGGTGGCCTTGTCGATCTCGTCATGGCCTTCAATGACGGCTTCGTTGAAGTGCCACAGCGCGTAATTGTTGAAGAAGGCGCCGCCGCCCTCGTACTGCCAGGCGCCGGTCACCGCGGGAATGCAGTTGGCCGCATGCATCTGCGTCGCGCCGTTGCGCGAACGGGTGAAGCCGTAGCCGAGACGGAAGAAGGTCCGTTTGGTCTCGCCGACCGCCTTGGCGAAGGCCTCGATCTCCGCCACCGGCACGCCAGAGATTGCGGAGGCCCATTCCGGCGTGCGCGACTTCAGATGCGCCTCGAGTTCAGCCGGGCAGTCGGTGTACTTGTCCATGTAGGCGTGATCGGCATAACCGTCGCGGAAGAGAACATGCATCACGCCGCAGGCGAACGCGCCGTCGGTGCCGGGCCGCAGCAGGATCTTGATATCGGCCTGCTTCATGGTCTCGTTGTCGTAGACGTCGACCGCAGCGATTTTGGCGCCGCGCTCCTTCCGGGCACGCGCAGCGTGCGTCATCACGTTGACCTGCGTGTTGACCGGATTGGTGCCCCAGATCACCACGAGATCGGACAGCGCCATCTCGCGCGGATCGACGCCCGCGATCTTGCCGGTGCCGATCGCAAAGCCGATGCGCCCGACATTGGCGCAGATGGTCTGGTAGAAGCGCGAATATTTTTTCACATGCGTGAGACGGTTGAGGCCGTCGCGCATCACCAGCCCCATCGTGCCGGCGTAGTAATACGGCCAGATCGACTCCGCGCCGAACTCGCGCTCTGCCCGGTTGAAGCGATCGGCGATCTCGTCGAGCGCCTCGTCCCAGGAAATCCGCGCAAACTGGCCGGAGCCTTTCGCACCCGTCCGGCGCATCGGAAACATCACCCGCTCCGGGTGATGGATGCGCTCGGCGTAGCGCGCGACCTTGGCGCAGACCACGCCAGCCGTGTAGGTCTGCTTTTTCGAGCCGCGGACGCGGCCGATGCTGCGACCCTCGACCACCTCGATATCGAGCGCACAGGCCGACGGGCAATCGTGCGGACAGGTGGAGTGACGGATCTCGATCTTGGCGTGCTGGTTCATGACCAATTTCGTAACACCAAAATACCGGGCAGCCGAGGGCATTTATCCGGCAACGCCCATGCAAAATGCTCAAGCCATGCGCGTGGCGTGTTCCTCCCGCGACCGCGAAAGGCCCCGCCGCCACACCGAAAACGGTCCGATATTCCGGCCGAGATCGACTTTATGAGGCGTCGACAGCCCGCGCGCCCTGTCGCTACAGTGCCGGCCAACAAAAACGAGTTCAGGGAGGTGGGCGTGACGGCTCGACAATTGATGCTGGCGCTCGCCGCCGGCCTGCTCACCGCATGCTCCGCAACTCCGTCCCTGGCGCAAGGCTATCCTGCGCGCGCAGTCCGCATTGTCGTCCCCTTCGGCGCCGGCGGGCCGGCCGACGTCGCGGCGCGGCTGATCGGCAACGCGCTCCAGGAGCGCTTTGGCCAGCCCTTCGTGGTCGAGAACCGCACCGGTGCGGGCGGCGTCATCGGCACGGTCGAGGCTGCGAAGTCGGCGGCCGACGGCTACACCCTGTTGATGATGTCCAACACCCAGACCGCAAATGAATCGCTGCTGACGCCGGAGCAGCGCAAATACGATCTGATGCGTGACCTCGCACCGATTGCGCCCGTGAACTATTCCGAACTCGTGATCGTGGTGAACCCGCAAGTTCCGGCGAAGACGCTGCAGGAGTTCATCGCGCTCGCCAAGGCGCAGCCGGGCAAATTGAACTACGCCTCTTCCGGCCAGGGCACGCCCTATCACATGGCCGGCGAGCTGTTCAAAGCGATGGCCGGCATCGAAATCGTCCACGTCCCCTACCGCAACAGCGGCGAGGCGCGCAGCGGCGTGATCGGCGGCCAGGTGCAGATGATGATCGACGCGGTGCCGGCGATGGCGCCGAACATCGGAGAAAACCAGGTCCGCGCCCTCGCGACCACCGGCCAGCAGCGGTCCGCGGTGCTGCCCAATGTGCCGACTGCCGGCGAGGCCGGCGTTCCCGGCTACGAGGCGACGATCTGGCTCGGCCTGATGGCGCCAGTGGGCACGCCAAAACTTGTCATCGACAAGCTCAATTCGGCCGTGAACGCGATGGTGAAGCGGCCCGACATCGTAAAACTCTGGACTGAGCAGGGTGCCGTGCCCATGTCGATGACGCCGGAGGAGTTCGACAAGTTCCTCCAGGGCGACATCGCGAAATGGGCCGAAATCGTCAAGAAGTTCGATAAATCCTGAGGCCGCGCCGATCATGCCCACCATTCGATTCCAGCTCAACGGCGCGACGGTGGCGGTGGATGCCGATCCCGATCAAACGCTGCTCGACGTGCTGCGCGGCCAGCTCGGCACCACCAGTCCCCATTTCGGCTGCGGGGCCGGTGAATGCGGCGCCTGTTACGTGATGGTCGACAACCGCGCGATGGCGTCCTGCGACATGCCGATGTGGTCGGTGGCGGACAAGGAAATCGTCACACTGGAGGGCCTCGGCACCGCCGAGCAACCGCATCCGCTGCAACGCGCCTTCATCGCCGAACAGGCGATGCAATGCGGCTATTGCGTCTCGGGGATCCTGATCAGCGCGGCGGCGCTGCTGAAGCGCAATCCATCGCCATCGGAAGCCGAGGTCAGGGCGGCGCTCGACCGCAATCTGTGCCGCTGTGGATCGCACAACCGCATGGTCCGCGCCGTGCTCCGGGCGGCATCGGAGATCGCAACATCATGAGTGCGTCGCCCCCTGCCCCGAAACTGCCGCTTAGCCTCGCAGCCAATCCTAGACTGTCGTCCTGGGTGAAGTTCACCGGCGAAGGCCGCGTGGCGATCTCGCCCGGCAAGGTCGAGATCGGCCAGGGTATCGTCACGGCGCTGGCACAGATCGCGGCGGACGAGCTCGACATCGAGATCGGCCGCATCGACATGATCCGCGCCTCGACGGCTGCGAGCCCGAATGAGGGTGTCACTTCCGGCAGCCTGTCGATTCAGCAGTCCGGCCGCGCACTGCGCCACGTCTGCTCTGAGGTGCGCCAGCGCTTCCTCGCGGCAGCATCCGAACGTCTTGGCGTCGATGCGGCGCTGCTCGGTGTCGAGGACGGCACGATCTCAGGTCCCGGCAATATCAGGACCAGCTACTGGGAACTGGCTGGCGACGTCTCGCTGGATCGCGATGCGACCGCAGGCGCTTCGGCGAAGACTGCCGCCAAGCGCGCGGTCGCCGGGCATGCGATCCAGCGCGTCGACATTCCCGACAAGGTGTTCGCGCGGCCGCGGTTCATCCATGACTGCGCGTTGCCGGGGCTGGTGCATGGACGCGTGCTGCGGCCGGACATCTCGGGCGCGAGGCTGATCGCGCTCGACGAAGCGGCCGCACGCGGCGTTTCCGGTCTCATCGGCATCGTCCGCGACGGCAGTTTTGCAGGCGTCGTGGCCGACAGTGAGGTCGCGGCGGAAGCCGCGCTGAAGGCCCTGCGCAAGGATGCGACCTGGTCGGCCGGCGAGCCGCTTCCTGACGAAGACGATCTGGCTGACTTCCTGAGAAGCCAGCCAGTCGAGACCACGGTCATCGACACCCGGGTAGCCGCCGCGACAGAACAAGCTGCACGCACGCTCCGCCGGCAATACACGCGGCCCTACATCGCACATGCCTCGATCGCGCCGTCCTGCGCAATGGCGCGATGGGATGGCGACCGGGTCCATGTCTGGACGCACAGCCAGGGCGTCTATCTGCTGCGCGCCGATCTCGCGATCGTGCTTAAGCTGCCGACTGAGAACATCGTCGTCGAGCATATGGAAGGCGCAGGCTGCTACGGGCACAACGCGGCTGACGATGTCGCGCTCGATGCCGTGCTGCTGGCGAAGGCGGCCGACGGCCGCCCGGTGCGGGTGCAATGGTCTCGTCATGACGAAATGTCACACGCGCCGTTTGGTGCCGCGATGGCCATCGAGATCGAGGCCGATCTCGATGCGGATAACGAGATCATTGGCTGGCGCCATGCGATCTGGAGCAACGGCCACGCGGCGCGGCCCGGGCGTGCGGCGCAGCCCGCGCTACTGGCGGCAAGCGAGATCGCAAATCCCTATCCGCGCATGATCTCGACGAATCCGCCCGCTGCCAATGGCGGCGGAGGAGACCGCAACTCCGTTCCGCTCTATGACTTCCCGGCCTGGACGATCACGAGCCATCGCCTCCTGACCATGCCGGTGCGCACCTCGGCGCTGCGGACCCTCGGCGCGCAGGGCAATGTGTTCGCGATCGAATCTCTGGTCGACGAGATCGCCGCCTTGCGCGGCGAAGACCCGATCGCGTTTCGCCTGCAGCATCTCCGCGACGAGCGGGCACGCGAGGTGATCCGCGCAGCGGCGCGACGCGCGGCCTGGAAGCCCGAGCGGCGATCCGGCATCGGCTACGGCGTCGGCTTTGCCCGCTACAAGAACACCGGCGCCTATTGTGCAGGGATCGCCGAGATCGAAGGCACCGACGAGATCCGCGTGAGACGGCTGACGCTTGCGGTCGATGTCGGCGAAGCCATCAATCCGGACGGCGTCATCAACCAGATCGAGGGCGGCGCGATCCAGGCGACGAGCTGGGTGCTGAAGGAGCGCGTCCGCTTCGATCCGTTGCGCATCACATCGACCTCGTGGACGGACTATCCGATCCTGACATTCAGCGAGGTGCCAATGGTCGATGTGGAGATCATCCAGCGGCCGGAGATCGAGCCGGTCGGGGCCGGCGAGGCTGCGCACGGCCCTGTGACGGCGGCCATCGCGAATGCGGTCCATGATTGCCTTGGCGTGCGCATACGCGACCTGCCGATCACACGCGACAAAATCATCGCAGCCATGGAGCTTGCATCGTGACCACAGTGAACATTTTGAGCGGCGGCGCGGCGCAAGGCCTGGTGCGCGGCCTCAGCGAGGCCTTCAAGTTGCAGACCGGTTTCGGTATCGACGGCGAATTCGGCGCGGTCGGTGTGATGGCGGACAAGCTGCGCGCGGCCACGCCGGCGGATCTCGTGATCCTGACGCAGGCTCTGCTGGCAAAACTTGCCGCGGAGAAGCTTGTCGTCGCCTCCTCGATAGCCGATGTCGGCCGGGTCGAGACCGCGCTGGCGGTCCGCAGCCGCGATCCCAGGGTAACCGTGAACACGGAGGCCGATCTGCGCGAGGTCCTGCGCTCCGCGGACGCCATCTACGTTCCCGACACCAAGGCCTCGACCGCGGGCCAGCACGTCGCAAAAGTGCTGGATCAGCTCGGCATCGCCTATGAGGTCACATCGCGGCTGAAGATCTTTCCGAACGGCGCAACAGCGATGCGCGAGCTGGCGGCGTCCACCGCGACGCGGCCGATCGGATGCACGCAGGCGACCGAGATCATCGCAACCGAGGGCATCGCACTATCAGGTTCGCTGCCGCCGGGCTGCGAGCTGGTGACGATGTATACCGCCGGCGTGACCGCGCAAGCGGCGCATCCGAACGAAGCCGCCGCGCTGATCGCACTGCTGACTGGCGCAGATCACAGGGACCTGCGCCGGCGCGTGGGCTTTGCCGGCTAGATGTGTACCTTATGTGTGCAGCTGGGTGAGACCGGTCGGCGGACCGTCGACCCCGGTCCAGCCGCCATCGACGAACAGCGTGCTGCCGGTGACATAGCTCGCGGCGTCCGAGGCGAGATAGGCCACCGCCGTCGCGACCTCGTCGGCGCTGCTCCAGCGGTTGAACACGGTGTGGCCGGCGTAGAGATTGTAGATGTCGGGACGCTGCTTGAACGGGCTGGTCAGCGCGGTCTCGGCGATGCTCGGCGCGATCGCGTTGACGCGAACGCCGGAGCGGCCGACCTCGGAGGCAAAGCCCTTCACCAGCAGACCAATCGCGGCCTTCGTCGATCCATAGACGCCGAGGCCCGGCTCAATGGTCACCGCACGCACCGAGGAGCAGGCGATGATGCTGCCGCCCTTTTGCTCGACCATGATGCGGCCAAAGGCCTGGAAGAACCAGACCGTTCCCTTGACGTTGAGGTTCAGGACGCGGTCGAGATCCTCCTCGGTGTAGTCGAGGATGGTCTTGCGGATGTTGAGCCCGGGCGTGGTCACGGCGATGTCGAGCCGCGAAAACTTCTGCATCACGGTTTTGGCGAGCGCGTTGACGTCGGCAGCGCTCGCAGCATCGCATGCGGCCGCTTCGGCCCAACCGCCCTTGTCGCGAATGCCCGCGGCCGTCGCCTCTGCCGCGTCAAGCGCGCGATCGGCGCAGACAACGCGGGCGCCAAGCCCGGCCAGCGCCTCGGCCGACGATTTGCCGATGCCCGATGCGGCGCCGAGCACCACGGCCGTCTTGCCGGTCAGATCGAAGAGCTTGCGATAGTCAGTCACGGACAGATTCTCCCTGTTGCTGTGACGCAAACTATCGCAAGCGCGGTTCGCCGGCCAATGCCGGCGAACGCACGACTGCTATCCCTTATATCCCATCAGCAGACGGGGCAGCCACAGCGAGAAGGCCGGGACATAGGTCACGAACATCAGCGCCGCGATTAGGGCCGCGTAGAACGGCATGATGGTGCGCATCACCGCGCCGACCGAGATGCCGCCAATGGCGCAACCGACAAACTGCGTCGTGCCGACCGGCGGGGTGTTCAGCCCGAGGGCGCAGTTGATCAGCATCAGCATGCCGAACTGCACCGGGTCCATGCCCGCCTTCATCGCGATCGGCAGGAAGATCGGGGTGCAGATCAGGATGGTCGCCGCCATGTCCATGAACGTGCCGAGCAAGAACAGGATGACGTTGATGAGCAGGAAGATCATCCAGGGCTGCGACGAGACCTTGCTCATGAGGTCGCCAGCGAAGTCGGCGACCTCATAGAGGCCCATCAGATACTGGAACATGGTGGAGACGCCGATCAGCAGCAACACCACGCCCGTCGTCTTCACCGCCTTCGCTGCGGCGCGCAGGAAGTTCGACAAGGTCATGGTGCGGTAGATGAAGAACGTCAGCAGGATCGTATATGTAACCGCGACGGCAGCGGACTCAGTTGCCGTAAAGACACCGGACAGGATGCCGGACAGGATGATGCCGACGATCAGAAGGCCGGGCAGCGCGGCTGTGAACGAGCGAAACACCTCGGCCCAGCCCGGGAACTTGCCGGCCGGATAGCCGCGCTTCACCGCCACCGCGTAGGCGGCGGCCAGCATGCACACCATCAGCACCATCGCCGGCAGGAGGCCGGCGGCGATCAGTGCGCCGATCGAGACCTTGCCGCCGGCGGCGAGCGCATAGATGATCATGTTGTGGCTGGTCGGCATCAGCGCTCCGACCAGCGAGGCATGGGTGGTGACATTGACGGCGTAGTCGGTGTCGAACCCTTCCTTTTTCATCATCGGGATCATCACCGCGCCCATCGCCGATACGTCGGCCACGGGCGAGCCGGAGACGCCGCCGAACAGCGTACAGGCGACCACGTTCGACATGCCGAGGCCGCCGCGGATGTGTCCGACGAGATTCTTGGCGAGCTGCACGATCTTGTCGGCGACGCCGCCATGCAGCATCAGCTCACCGCTGAACACGAAGAACGGAATGGCCAGGAACGAGAAGATGTTCATCCCCGACATCATCTGCTGGAAGATGACGGCGACCGGCAGGCCTTCGTAAAGGATGGTGCAAATCGCCGACAGCCCGATCGCGAAGGCGACCGGTACGCCGAGGACAAGGAAGCCGAAGAAGGTGGCGCCGAGAATAATCAGTTCCATGAGGGGACGACCTCTTCGCCACGCAGGAGAGCAATGATGTGCTCGATTGAGAAGGAGACGATCAGAACGCCGGAGGCGATCAGTGGCACGTAACGGACGACCTCGGGAAGGCCGAGATTGGGGATCTTCACGGTTCCGACCGACGCGCCGAGGATCCAGCCGTTGTAGACCATCGCAACGCCGAAGATCGCCACCAGGACGTGGATCACGAACTCGATCTTCTCGCGTACATGATCCGGAAGCATCACCAGCAAGCTGTCCATGCCGATATGTCCGGCATCGCGTACGCCGACGGCGGCGCCGATCAGCGTGACGTAGAGGATCAGCACCAGTGCGAGATTCTCCGTCCAGGTCGGGCTGGAATTGAGCACGTAACGCCCGAACACCTGGTAGAACACGATGGTGACGATGACGAGCAGGCCGGTCACGGACAGATACATGCCGAGCCGGGCGATGACGGCATTGATCCGCGACAGCAAGCCGGTGGACGGTCGCCCTTCTACCTCCTGCTCGTGGCTTGCAACGTGAGGGTCTGTCATCATCGTCTCCTAGCAAGGGCCCGGTGCCGCCTCGCGGCGACGCCGGACCGAATGCGCTGTGGTGCTACTTCGTGGCCTGAATGCGCTTGACGAGGCTCTGCAGCTTGTCGTCACCGGCGAACTTGGCGTAGACCGGCTTCATCGCATCGACGAACTCCTGCTTGTTCGCGATCGTGACGACCTGAACGCCGGCTGCCTCGACGGTTTTGCGCGAAGCCTGCTCACGCTCGTCCCAGAGCTTGCGCATGACGGGCACCGATTCCTTGGCCGCCTTGCGGATCATCGCCTGATCCTCCTTGCTGAGCGTGTCCCAGACCTTCTTCGACATCACCAGGACTTCGGGCGCCAGCGAGTGCTCGGTGACGTTGTAGAACTTGGCGGCCTCGAAGTGGCGCGAGGATTCGTAGGAAGGCCAGTTGTTCTCGGCAGCGTCCACCAGGCCGGTCTTGAGGGCGGTGTAGACCTCGCCATACGGCATCGGCGTCGGGTTGGCGCCGAGGCTCTCGATCATGCCGACCCACAGATCGGACTGCTGGACGCGGATCTTCAGGCCCTTGACGTCTGCAAGCGACTTGATCGGTGCCTTGACGGTGTAAATCGAACGGGCGCCGCTGTCGTAATAGGCGAGGCCGATCAGGCCGGCCGGCTCCATGGCGGCCAGGATCTCGTCGCCAATCGGCCCGTCGAGAACGTTGCGCATATGCTGGGTGTCGCGGAACACGAAGGGCAGGCACAGCGCGACGGTCTCAGGCACGAAATTGTTGAGCGGCGATGAGTTGATCCGCATCATGTCGAGCGCGCCGATCTTGAGCTGCTCGATGGTGTCCTTCTCGGAGCCCAGAGCTCCGTTCGGAAATACCTTCACGCCAAGCTTGCCGCCGCTCGCTGTCGCAAGCTGCTTGCCCAAGAACTTGACGGCTTCGACGGTCGGATAGTCGGCCGGATGGACGTCGGCGGAGCGGAAATCGCGTGCGGTTGCGAGCGGCGCCGACACCGCCAATGCAGCGGCTGCGATGATACCGATTAATGTCTTCATCTGGGGTTTCCTCCTGAGTTGATTATGTCGTCGTTGGGCACGTGCTGCGGGCCGCCTTGGGTCGCTCCACTTCGGGTGTGAAGTCAAGCGCTGCAACTGCACCACCTTCGTAGGGTTGCGTAGCGGAGTCGAGGGGATTTGGCTCGTTGGTAGTGTCTGCCCGGGACAGTGCGACGCTCATCGCGCCCGCTCCTACGGGGGACCTGCGCGGCAAGTGCCGGCTCCCCGGCAATCGGGCCGCGTCACCGGCCAATGCCGGATGCGCGGTAGCGATGCTCATCGTATCCATGGACATTCCTCTGGTATTGTGCTCGACCGCTATTGATTGCGGCTTGAGGTTCGGGCGAGACGATCGCCTCATCCTGTACGAACGCGCCGCACCGGCGCGATATCGCCAGCGTCGTCCCTAGGGCGGGCGGCATTCTGAGTCCAAGCCAAATGCGGCATTGATCGATGCTGGAGTTGCATCGATCAACCACGCGGTGCCCCCGCGGACAATCGGCAGAAAGTTCAATTTTTCCGAATACAGACACGAGGGAGCGCTACGTGGGCAGAGCGCCCCACCGCGAGAAGCTCACTCGCCCTCGAGGCCACTCTCGGCGAGCGCGCGCAGCGCATCGGTATCAAGCACGACGATGGCGCCATGCTCGAGGCGCACCCAGTTGCGTCCGGACCATGCGCGCAATTGCTTGTTGATGCTCTCGCGCGTCATCCCCACCATCTCGCTGATCTCCTGCTGGGTAATCGCGAGTGTGCCGCTGCCCGAGTCGAACTTGCGCTCCTCGGTGAGGCCGAGCAGCGCGCTTGCCAACCGGCCCGGCAGATTCTGCAAGATCACCTGCTCGACCTGCTGGCTGGTCCAGCGCAGCCGCGCACAGAGCAGTTCGATGAATTTCATCGCGAGCGCCGGCTGACTCTTCACGAACGGCAGAAAGTCGCGGCGGTCGATGATGTAGAGTTCGCAATTGGTATTGGCGGTCGCGTCCGCCGACCGCGGTGCACCATCGAGCACGGCGATCTCGCCGAAGATTTCTCCGGGACCGATCAGATTGAGAATGGCGTTCCGGCCGTCGGGCGACGAGGAGGAAATCTTTACTGTTCCGGAGATCACCGCGAACAGATTGTTGCCGGGGTCGCCCTTGGCGGCGATGGTCGAGCCACGCTTGACCGTGGTGTGCTTGGCATAGCGGCAGAGCTGATCAAGCGCGTCCGGTTCCAGATCCGCGAAGATCGGGTGCTTGCGCAGGACTGAGAGTTTGTTGCCCGACGACTGTCGGGGGTCGCCGGTCTTGTCCTGAGGCACGCCGGGACTCCTAAGACTGCGAGGCATTGGAGTTCCTGCGTAGTCAGTGTTGCCGGGCTTTTCAACCGGAAAGCACAGGCACGGCTTTAGGCAAGTGTAGTTAAAATGCCCCGGTCGCGTCGGCGAAATCTCACCCGGAGGGTGCGCGGATGCGTTTCAGACTATGCAGAGTTGCAGAGACAGCAAGCCTCAGCGGAACTGCGGCACTTCCGAAAGGCGCGAATCGGCCGGGCCGGTGTCCGCATGCCGGGCAAAATTCAGGCCGCAGCCAGGGCCTCGACCCGTGCGGGATCGCGCAGGCTGATTCCGCCATGGAGGATCTCGATCGCTCCATGCCGTCCAGCTTGGTGAAGGTGCGGCTGACGGTTTCGATGGTCAGGCCGAGATAATCCGCAATGTCCTGCCGGCTCATCGGACGTGGGACCGTGTTCGACGACCCCTTGAGTGAGAACAGCCGCTCGCGCCAGCCGAGTAGAAACGTCCGCGACCTTTTCATCCGCCGAGCGACGGCCGAGCAGGACCATGTGGGCGCGCGCCTGGCTCAACTCACGGATCGCCATCTCGTTGATTCGCTTGAGCAGATGCGGCCGGTCCTCGATGAAGCGACCGAACGGCGCCTTGGCGAACTGGCACACGGCCACCGTGCCGATCGCGTCGGCCGAGAAATTGTGACGGCCCGAAATATTCATCCCCAGGAAATCGCCGGGCAGTGCAAAGCCCACGATCTGACGCCTGCCGTCAGGAAGCAGCTTGTACAGTCGCATGACCCCTCGAGCAGATTGTAGAACGAGGTCGTGAAACCGTCAGCGAGGAGCAGGAGCAGCTGCATGAGCTCATCGCAGAGCGCTTGAGCACGACGGTCCCGCACGGCGGAAGACCGCGTCGGCGCCTGCAAGCGCGTCCGTATGCGTGGCGGCGGCCTTCGCGCCCTGCGCCATGCGGCCGGACTTCACCACGACGACGGGTTTCACGCGCGCCGCAGCGCGCGCCACCGACATGAACTTCCGCGCGTCCTTGATGGCTTCGATATAGAGCACGATCGCGCGGGACTTGTGATCCATTGCGAAATGGTCGAGCAGGTCCGCGATGTCGACGTCGATCTGATCGCCGATCGTAACGATGCCTGAGAAGCCGACGCCGCGTTGGGCGGCCCAATCCACCATGCCGGCCGCGATCGCGCCCGACTGGGAGATCAGCGCGAGGTTTCCCGCCCCCGGCATGTGCGCCGCGAAACTCGCGTCGAGGCTTGCGCCGGGCATCATGATGCCGAGGCAGTTGGGGCCGATCAGCCGCATACCGTATTTGCGGGCGACAGCAGTGACCGCTTCCTGAAGCGATCCCGGTCCGTGACCAAGCCCCGCCGAGACGATCAGGGCGCCGGCCGAGCTGCGACGGCCAGTCTGGTCAATGATATCAGGGACCTCGCGCGCCGGCGCGGTGACGACGACGAGCTCAGGCACGAAGGACAGCTTCTCCAGGCTGCCCACCGCCGCGACTCTGCCGATCTCGGCATGGCGTGGGTTCACCAGAGATCACATTTGTCCGCTCGGGCAGCGGACCCGACGGTTGCGATGCTAGCCCGGAGATGGAGCGAGCGCACCTTGAGTCCTGAACCGGAAGTTTGCAACACCGCGTCGCATTCTGCTGCTGGGCATTGTAGCGGCAGAAGCGCTCGATGGAAGCAAGGAGGTCATCGGAGGTCTGGTTCTTCGGATTGGTTTCGTGCCGGCTCGATGAACGACTTGTGGTGCCGTCCCTCGCGTATCATGACTTCTTCGTGCCGGCCGGCCAAAACGCATCGGCAGCATGGGCTAACTGCGGTCCAGCGCCTCGATTTGGAGACTTCTCGTCCACACGCGGAGCAATAGCGTGCTCAGGCGGCAAGACGTACAGGCCCACGACGTCGCACACTTTGGCCACGAAACTTAGGTTGGTCAAAAGCTTGAAACATCTCCATCCGATGCGGCTGGAGTCCGAAGGCCCGCCAGATGCGCTCCACTGTCGCCACGAGAGGCCGCTGGCCTTCGCCATGTCGCGGGAATTCCAACGGGTGGCGTTCTCAGGGCACCTCTCCACTGTCCTCACGATCAGGGCTTCGATACGAGCATCGTCAATCGTGCGCGGCGCTCCGGAGCGCGGCTCGTGATACAGCCAGTTCACCCGACGCTCCACAAACGGTTGCCGCCACTTACCGACCGTCGTCCGGTCCAGGCCTGCTTGGCCGCCACTTCCTTGTTCTGACTGCCTTCCGCGCAGGTCAGCACGATCCGGGCTCTTAGAGCCAGCTCCTGCGTCGCCTTCCGCCGCAGCGACTTCAGTCCGGCAAGCTCGTCATCGCTCGATATCAGGACACAAGTTGCTGGACCGCCATCAGAAACTCTTTCGCTGCTGCAGCTCCCATTCTGGTACAGCGACGCGAACCTTCTGCCTACATTGCGAACTTGTGACTCGGGACACTAGATTGTGGCAAGGGCCGATGAAATGAGTAAACGACCTCGATCATTGTCCTGCGAATTCGAGCGCTGACGCGGAAAGCAGGCAACTGGCGGCGAGCAGAAGCCGACTGGACGTCATGCCAGCTCACACCCTAGTCATCTGGAACCCAA